>CAWKEE010000004.1:987500-1447765 GCA_963848555.1 uncultured Alphaproteobacteria bacterium
CTGAGCGCGCTGGGCGCGCTCGCCAGCGCGATCGCCGGGCTCGGCGTGTGGACGCTGGTCGTCGCCGCCGGCATCCTCTGGTACGCCCAGGCGATCGGCCTGGCGGTTGCCGCCCGGCTGTGGATACGGCCGCGCTTCAGCCTGCGCGGCGCCGGCGAGGCGGCTCGGTTCGGCGGGGCGATGATGCTGGTCCAGCTGTTCTGGTTCGTGCAGACCCAGGCCGACATCTTCATCGGCGGCCGGCTGCTCGACGCCCACCGGCTCGGCCTCTACACCACCGCCTTGTTCCTGACCCAAATGCTGGCGACCAAGTTCGTGCCGCCTCTGAACGAGGTCGCCTTCGCCGCTTATGCCCGCATCCCGGGCGATTCCGGCCTGCGCCAGGCGGCGTTCGTCAAGACGGTGCGGCTGGTGATGCTGGTCGCGCTGCCTTTCTATTTCGGGCTGGCGGTGACCGCCGAGCCGTTCGTGCTCACCATCCTCGGCGACAAGTGGAGCGGGGTGGTGCCGCTGGTGCCGCTGCTGGCCTGCGCGATGCCGCTCCTGACGCTGCAGATCCTGTTCGCGCCGGCGACCAACGCGCTCGGCCGGCCGTCGCTGGCGGTGCGGACCGGCGCGCTGGGCGCGGCGCTGATGCCGACCGCCTTCCTGATCGGCATCGGCTGGGGGCCGGCCGGCCTCGCCTGGGCGTGGATCGGGGGCATGGCCGCCTTGCTGACCGCGACCGTGCTGATCTCGCTGCCGTCGATCGGCGCCAGGCCGGGCGCGCTCGCCGCCGCCATCGCGCCCGGGCTGGGCGCGTCGCTGGCGATGGCGACGGCGGTGGCGGCGCTGGATTCGCAGCTGGCGGGGCTTGCCAGCGAGGTCCGGTTGGCGATCCTGGTGACGAGCGGCGCGGCTTTCTATGCCGGCCTCCTGTTCCTGTTCGCACGGCCGGTGATCGAGGAGCTGCGCACGCTGCTGCGACCGCGCCGGACGGTCGCCGCCCAACCGGTCTAGGGTCTGGTCCTCAAAGTCCGGACCCTCAGGCGCTCTGGATGTAGGCCAGCATCTGCTCGGCCTCACGCTCGATCTTGTCCATCCGGTACTTGACGAGGTCGCCGATCGAGACCAGGCCGACGATGCGGCCGTTCTCGACCACCGGCAAATGGCGGATCCGGCGCTGGGTCATCAGCGACAGCGCGCTCAGCACCTGCTTGTCGGGCTCGACGGTGATCGCCGGCGCGGTCATGATCCGCTCGACCGGCCAGTCGAGGATCGCCGCCCCGTCGCTCTTCAGGCAGTAGATGACGTCGCGCTCCGACATGATGCCGGCGACCGCTCCTTCCGCCACCACCGGCAGCGCGCCGATGCGCCGTTCGGCGAGCAGGGCGACCGCGTCGCGCACCGACATGTCCCCCGTGACAGTGAGGACCTCGCTGCCCTTGGTCTGCAGGATGGCGGCGATCGTCATGGCGCGGCTCCTCGGTCTCTGGCCGACTCGGCGATGAATCATCCCATGGGCGGAGCCCAAATGGAAGCATCGGCAAAGCGCCCCCGGCAACCAATGTCCGCCACCAGGGAATTGGTTGCGCCATGCCTCGCAAAGCATGGATTCCGGTGGTGGATGATGTCTCTGTGATTCTCTATGTATAATTCGAGATTATGCTTGACAGGGTTTAATTAGTCGCGCCCTGCTAAATGACAAACGATTGTCCGCCTGATAGTCGTATTGAAATAAAGGAAGCCATCATGGACGGAATCGTTGACAAGATTATTAACAAACCGATCGGCATGTACTTCGTGCAGCTTCGGGTGGAGAATGAGATTTTGCTCGGCTCGCCGACCCTCGATCTCAGCCTCTCGGTGATCGAAGCGACCGGCGTGGTCAATGGCTTTGGCGACATCACCAACGCGGTGACGCCGCAGTCGCCGGCGGTGCACATTCCGCAGGTCAGCGGTCAGATCTTCCAGACCGGCTTCGGTGAGACCATGCTCCTCGTCCACCTGACGGGCGAATATATCGCATCGGTGCCGCCGCCCGCGATCGGCACGTATGAAGGACCGTTCAGCGCGGCCTTCGCCGTCGACCGCAGCTGGAACGGCACGGGCTCCTTCGCCTATGGCCGCAACCATGTCACCGAGTGCAAGGTCGCCAATCGTGCCAAGAGCGCCGGCGACGCTGAAGTCGCCCCGGCCGAGCGTGTGACGGCCTGATCAAGCTGACGGCGCGGGCGGCGGGACGCAGGTTCCGCCGCCCGCGCTGCGTTTGGGCCGGGCGCGGACTTGATGATCGGAGCTGCCGCCGCCACATCGTTGCCATGCCCCGTCACGATCCGATCCCGCGCCGGCGCAAGGCCGATTACGAGCGCGCCGCGCTCGCCTGGGCGCGCTACAAGCTGACGATGAAATTCATGGTGCTCGCCGCCATCGTGACGGTCGGCCTGTCCCTGCTTTATCTGTGGCGCGCCGGCGGGCCGATGCCGCTGCACCTGGTGGTGGCGACGATCGCCGGCGTCGGTCTTACCGTGCTGGTCGGCACCGGCCTGATGGGCCTCGTCTTCCTCAGCAGCCGTTCAGGCCATGACGAGGAAGCCGGCCAGGGAGATCATGATGACCGCAACGACTAAAGGTCCGGACTCTCGGGGTGAGCCGGTGCTGCGGGTCGCGCCGCGCCCCGGCGACATCAACGCCAACGGCCATATTTTCGGCGGCTGGATATTGAGCCAGATGGACATCGCCGCCGGCATCGTCGCCGCGCGCGAGGCCGACGGGCGGGTGGCGACGGTGGCGATCGACGCGATGGAGTTCATCGAGCCGATCCTGCTGCACGACCTGATCTCGGTCTATGCGAAGGTCGAGCGGGTCGGCCGCACGTCGATGGCGATCCGCATCGAGGTCGTCGCCAGCCGCGACCGCGGCCAGCGCGAGGTCAACGTGACCGAAGGTCTGTTCACCTTCGTCGCGCTCGACGAGAATCACCGGCCGCGCCCGGTGAAGCGCGAGTCCGCCTGACCCGGGCCCGCCGCACAAGCCGTTGCGGCGCCGGGCAAGCCCACTCGCCGGCCGACTCGTTCGTCGCGCTCGACCCTGCAGCGCGGCGTCGCAATGCCGTTCGCCGGCACCTTCACCGACCAGAGCGGGCGGCCGTCGCGGGCGCGAGGCCTCGGCCCGGTACGGGTCGGGAATCTCGCGCTCAGCTCGTCGTGTAGCTTCCCTGGGTCCAGCCGGAGCCCGGATCGTTGCACCATTCGGTGGTCGCGTCGTCGAAGGTGCAATAGACCCTGATGTGGGTGCCGTCGCTCGCATTCCATGAGATCGCCGAAACCGCCGACCCGGGCTCGCTGAACGCGCCGGTGTACCAGCCCTGGCCGTCATTGCAGCGTTCGGTGACGGTATAATTGTCGGTCGAATAAACGCGGATGTGGAGATTCCCGCTCGAATCGAACCAGCTCAGCGCCGCGGTCGCGATCGGCATATTGGTATCGTCGGCCATCCCTTCCTCCCCTTTGCGAGTCGCCGCGGTCCTCCATTACGCCACCGCAGGGAACCGGCCAATGGCGGCGAAGCTCGACTATGCGGCCGGCGGAACGGCTAGTCGTCCTCTTCTCGCTCGACCCGGTAGCGCAGGCTCGCGCTGCCGTTCGCCGGCACGGTGACGGTCCAGAGCGGGCGGCCGTCGCGGCGCGACAGCGAGCCGTCGGCGCGGACCTCGCCGGACGCGCCGAACTCGGCCTCGAAGCTGACCGCCTCGGCGCGGTCGTTGGTGACGGTCAGCAGATATTCTTCCCGGTCGCCGTTGCGGAGCAGCCGCGTTTCGGTGAGGACGCCGGTCGCGTTGCCGAGCGATATCTCGACATCCTCGCCGACCGCGCGGTCCTCGATATACCCGTCTCCAAGCAGGAACGGACGTCCGGCGGCGGTGGCGGTGAACAGCAGCACATTGCCCGCCGGCAGCGGCACGCCGAGGCCTTCCTCGGCGCGGTTGCGGGTGACGAGGAAGCGTTCGGCCGGCGAAGGGGGCGCCGCCTGGACATGCCACAGACGCTGGCGATAGACGATCTCGACCGCGACCTCCGGCCGCTGCAGCAGGGCGATCTGCTTCTGGCTGCGCGCGGCGATCGTCACCGGCTCCGGGATCCGGTAGAGCTTGAGATCGCCCAGCTCCTCCTGCTGGGCGTTGACCACCGTCACCGGCGAGGTCGCGGTGAGGTTGGGCTGGGGGATGCGGGATCCGGTGACCACCAGAGTGTCGCCCACCATCCGCGCCGGCGGCGGCAGCGGCGGCGGCGGCGGCGCGCGCAGCCATTCCTCGAGCGGGATGTCGCTGGTCGTGCTGTGCGGCCAGCATTGCAGGACGAGCGGCCCGCTTTCGCTCGGCTCGGGCTCGACCGGCTCGCGGTTGAGGCGGCCGGCGACCGCCTGGGTGCTGGCGCCGCGGAAGCTGGTCTCGTCGGTGCTGGCCAGCGTCAGCCAGGCGAACAGCTCGGCGCTCCGCCCGTCCGGCGACAGCAAAGCGACATAATCGGCCTGCCAGTCGAAGCCGGTGGCGAGGTAGGACAAGGTGATCGTGGCGGTCAGCCGCCGCTGCGAGCGCACCCGCACCGACAAAGTCGGCGTCGCCGAAAGCTCGGCCGGCACGTCGTCGTAGATCAACGTCTCGGCAAGGCCGGTGCAGCGCAGCGCCTCGAAGCCCGCCGCCGTCTCGAGCACCACCGCACCGTCGGCGCCGCTGCGGATCACCGCGTCGAGCTCGCGTACCCGGCCGGTGGCGGCCGAGGTGCGGCGGATATGGACGCGGCGGCCGAGCGAGCGGTCGAGCAGGGTGGCGGGCGAGAGCAGATAGGCGTCGCGATTGCGCTCGACGATCCCGTCCGGAAAGCCGGTGACGATCGCGGTTTGCGGCAGGATGCCTCCGGCGACGCCTTCGAAGCGGATCGTCGATTCGCCGGCGGGAAGCACGATCCGGCGGGTCTCGCTGACCAAGGCATAGCCGTTCAGCCATTCGCGGTTCGGCGCCTGGTCGGGCGATCGGGACGGATCGCGATAGACGGTGACGGCGACCGCGCCCGGGCGCTCCGAGGTAACGATGTGCTGCGCGGCCGCGGGAACCGCCGGCAAGGCGGCCAGCAGCAGCAGGAGGCCCGCCAATCGCGACATGGCGCCCGTCAATGGCGCGTTTCGAAAATGGCGGTGACCACCGCCCGGCCGTTGGCGGGCACCGGCACGCGCCACACCAGCTCGTCGGCCGAGCGGCGCTCGCTCGGCAGGCTCTCCTCGATGACGCGCGTGTCGCCCCACAGGCCGGACTGGATCAGGTCGACGCTGACCTCGACGTTGCGCGCATTGGTGAGGGTGTAGCGCATCGTCGTGCGCCAGCGCGTCTCGGACAGGCGCTGGCGCCGATCGGTCACCGGCTGCACCTTGACGTCGAACGCCTGGCCGGTCGACAGGCCGAGCTCGGAGCCCATCGGCGTGTGGCCGATGCCGGTCTCGCCGACGAACTGGGGATCGCCGCGGGCGTCGCGCTGGTAGAAGCGGATCGTGCCGGCCGGCAGCGCGTCGCCGAGGCCCTGATCGCGCGAGCTGGAAAAGCGCAGCACGGTATTGGCGCTTTCAGGCTCGGCGCTCGAGCCCAGCCAGGCGTTGTGATATTCATAGGTCCGCACCGCCGGGGTGCCCAGCACATCGAGGAAGCTGACCTGCTTGGTCTGGCGGTTGGCGATCGTCGTCCGCTCCGGCAGCGGATAGAGGTAGAAGTCTCCCAGCCGCTCGCGCTCCGGCGTCTCGGTGCCCGCCTCTCGCAGCTCCCCCTGCGGCGGCGGCGGACTCCGATGGAAGCCGCCGCGAATCGGGCCGGCATTGCCGGCGACGAGCAGCACGTCGGCATTGCGGTAGGCGCTGCCGCTATTGTTGGTGAGGGTGATCCAGCCCTGCACGTCCATCCGCCCGGCCGTCTCGTCGAACAAGGCGACATAATCGGCCTGCCAGGCGAGGCCGGGCGTGAGATAGGTGAGGGTCAGCGGCCGCGGCCCGGGCCGCTCGCTCTGCACGGTCACCGACAAAGTGGGGCGGGCGCGCAGATTCTCCGGCACCCGGTCGAAGATCACCCTGACCGGCAGGCCGTCGTCGCGCAGCACCTCGATGCGCTCGCCGATCTGGAGCACGACGCCGCCATTGGCCGCCAGCACCCGCGCCCGCTCGCGCGTCTCGTCGCCATTGGCCGGGTTGGTCCGCACCAGAGTGACGGTCTCGCCGACCGCTTTCTGCATCAGCGCCTGGGGGGAGAGCAGGTCGAAATCGAAATTCTGCTCGACGATGCCGATATCGGCGCCCGTCAGGCTGACGGTTTCGGACCTTATCTGCGCCGAGACGTCCGGAAATTCGAGGCGAGTGCGGCCCGAAGGGACGTCCAGCTGCCTTGTGTCCTGCACCAGCGCGAGATCGTTATTGTAGATCGTGATGGAAACGTCGCCCTGCGCCGATTGCGAAGGCGGCGGGATTTCGTTCTGGGCGAGCGCCGGCGAGGCGGCGAAGGCGGCGGCAAGTAACCAGACACGCATGAAAAACGCTCCCCCGGTTTGTTCCGGGGGAGCGTCCTACACTGCGTGCTTCAGGTCAATCGCCAAGCTTGCCGCTCGGCTTTGGACCCTAAGCGGCCGGCGCGATCTCGTCGCCGGAATCGCGCGGCCGGCGCGTGCGCCGGCGCGGCGCGCGCGGCTCCTCCTCGGCCTCCTCGGTCGGCATGGCGATGGCCGGCGGCAGGCTGTCGGCGGCGATCCGTTCGCCCTCGTCGCCATATTCCTCTTCCTCGCGGCGCGGGCGGCGCGCGCGATAATCGCCATTGCCCTGGCGGCGCGGCTCGCGACGGTCCTCGGCCTCGCGGGTCTCGGCCTCGCGCGGCTCGGCATAGCCCTGAGGCTCGCGGTCGCGCGGCGCCGAACCGGCTTCGAGCTCGTCCTGGTCCTCATCCTCGTCGCCGGAATCATAGCCGCCCTGGAGCCGGCGCTGCTCTTCGTAGCGGGCGCGGGTCTCGTTGAGGATGCGATAATAATGATCGGCGAACTGGAGATAATATTCGCTCTGGACGCGGTCGCCCTGCATCTGCGCGTCGCGCGCCATGCCCTTGTATTTTTCGAGCAGCTGGGCGGCATTGCCGCGCTGCCGGTTGTCCTGACGGTTGCCGGCATTGGGGTTCATGTTGGGCGCGCGTCCCCCGCCGCCCCGGCCGCGCCTGCGGCCGCCCTGACGATTGTTGATCAAACGAAAATCCTCACCAAAGGGGTCTACTCTCTTCCCGGTCGGGCCCTTCCCGACCGCCTGCTTTGCACGGCCCAAGCGGCATGGACCCGCCGAGCGGATCCAGGCACCTCACCAAATCGCCTGCCACAAGCGACCAAGCAATCGGGGGTCGGACGTCGGGCCCTCACGCATTCAAAGCTGTGGTCGGCCCCGTCCCTCGACCCCTATGTAACTATGACGTCGCCGAAATCCAAGCAGAAAAGCATTAGTCTCGATCAAGCGTCAGGATCAGGCAGCGCACCACGTCCTTAAGGTCGCGGCGTGACGAAATCATGAAGTCCCGGGCTTCGAACAGCGCCCGTGCCGCCCGCTCCTGCCCGGCGCCGATCTCGACACAGGCGACGCCGCCCGGCGCCAGCAGCTGCGGCAGTTGCGGCGCCAGCCGGCGATAGGCGTCGAGACCGTCGGCGCCGGCGAACAAGGCCTCGGCCGGCTCCCACTCGGCGACCTCCGGCGCCAGCCGCGCGCCCGTCTCGACATAAGGCGGGTTGACCAGGATCAGGTCGAACCGTTGATCGAGCCGCTCGCCCCAGTCGCCGTTGCGGAAAGCGGCGCGATCGGCCAGCCCCAGAAGCTCGGCGTTGCGCCCGGCGAAACCGAGCGCCCGCTCCGAGCGGTCGATGCCGAGCCCGCGCGCGCCGGGCCACTGAGCGAGCGCCGCCAGCAGCAGGGTGCCGGGTCCGGTGCCGAGATCGAGGACCGTCGCCGGCCCGGCTTCGCCGAACAGCGCCACGGCGGCCTCGATCAAGGTCTCGCTGTCCGGGCGGGGGATCAGCACCCCCGGGCCGACCTCGAGGTCGATCGTCCAGAAGGCGCGCCGGCCGGTGACATAGGCGACCGGCTCATGGGCAAGGCGACGTCGAAGGAGGGCGGCAAACGGCGCGGGGGCGGGCCGGTCGAGAGCGTGCAGCAGCATCTCCTCGCGGCTCACCCCGAGCGCATGCGCCATCAGCAGCTCGGCATCCAGGCGGGCGGTGTTCGAGGTCGCGGCGAGCCGAGCGGCCGCCGTGGCCAGAGAGTCGCGCACCTTCATTTCCGCTCCCGTTCCAGGGAGGGGAGGTCATTGCTCATCGAGGCTTGCCAGCCGCTCGGCTTCGTCCTCGGCGGTGAGGGCGCCGAGCAGATCGTCGAGCTGCCCTTCGAGGATTTCGGGCAGGCGGTGGAGGGTGAGGTTGATGCGGTGGTCGGTGACCCGGCCCTGCGGGAAATTGTAGGTGCGGATGCGCTCGGAGCGGTCGCCCGACCCGACCATCGACTTGCGGGCGCCGGCGCGCTCGCTGGCGAGCCGTTCGCGCTCCATCTCGTAGAGGCGGGTGCGCAGCACCTTCAAGGCCTTCGCCTTGTTCTTGTGCTGCGACTTCTCGTCCTGCTGGATGACGACGATCCCGGTCGGCAGATGGGTGATCCTGACCGCGCTGTCGGTGGTGTTGACCGATTGCCCGCCGGGCCCGGACGATCGGTAGACGTCGATCCTCAAATCCTTGTCCTCGATCTGGACGTCGACCTCCTCGGCCTCGGGCAGCACCGCCACCGTCGCCGCCGAGGTGTGGATGCGGCCGCCGCTCTCGGTCAC
The DNA here is from genome assembly GCA_963848555.1 of uncultured Alphaproteobacteria bacterium. GTDB lineage: Bacteria > Pseudomonadota > Alphaproteobacteria > Sphingomonadales > Sphingomonadaceae > Allosphingosinicella. Next base: position 996,355 of record CAWKEE010000004.1, read on the forward strand.
CGGCACGCGCTGGACGCGATGGACGCCGCTTTCGAACTTCAGCCGCGCGAACACGCCCTGGCCGGAGACCGAGGCGATCACCTCCTTGAAGCCCCCGACCTCGGCGGAGCTGGCGGAGATGATCTCGAACCGCCAGCCTCTGGCCTCCGCATAGCGCTGGTACATGCGGATGAGGTCGCCGGCGAACAGGGCCGCCTCGTCGCCGCCGGTCCCGGCCCTGATCTCGAGCATGGCCGGGCGATCGTCGGCGGCGTCGCGCGGCAGCAGCTTCAGCGCCAGCGCGCGCTCGGCCTCGGGCAGCCGGCTCCGTATCTCCTCGGCCTCTTCGGCGGCCATCGACTTCAGCTCGGCGTCGCCGCCCGGCTCGTCGATCATGCCGCCGAGCACTTCGAGCTCGGAGCGCAGCCGCCTCAGCTCGCGCGCCGCCTCGGCGACGGGGACGATCTCGGCATAATCCTTGGAAAGGCGCACGAATTCGTCGGGCGGCAGATCGGCGGCCGACATCGCATTCTGCAATTCCTCCTTGCGCGCCTCGATCGCGGCGATTCGTTCGGCCGAGATGCGGGTCATGCCGGCCGCATAGCCCCGGCAAGCCCGGCGAGCGGCAGGCTGCGCTGCTCGCCCGAGCGCAAGTCCTTCAACGCGGCTTCCCGCCGGTCGAGCTCGTCGTCGCCGATGATGATCGCATAAGCGGCGCCGCTCTCGGCCGCCCTCGCCATGCGTTTCTTCATATTGCCCCTGAACGCCAGGTCGCAGGCGAGCCCGGCACGTCTCAAGCCGGCGACGATCCCGATTGCGGCGGCCTCGGCGCGCTCGCCGAGAGGAACGATCACGGCGTCGAGGCGCGGCGGCGGCGGCGGCGCGATCAGCATCGCGAGCCGCTCGATGCCGGCCGCCCAGCCGACCGCCGGCGTCGGCGGTCCGCCGAGCGATTCGATCAGGCCGTCATAGCGGCCGCCGGCGATCACCGCGCCCTGCGCGCCGAGCCGGTCGGTGACGAACTCGAAGGCGGTGTGGCGATAATAATCGAGCCCGCGGACGAGGCGCGGATTGCGGGTCCAGGCGACGCCGGCGGCATCGAGGCCGGCGGTGACCGAGGCGAAGAAAGCAGCGGCTTCGGCCGTGAGGAAGTCGTCGATCCCGGGGGCCGCTTCGGCGACCGGGCGGTCGCGCGGATCCTTGCTGTCGAGGATGCGCAACGGGTTGCGCTGCAACCGGTCGAGGCTTTCCTCCGAAAGATCGGCGCGGTGTGCGTCAAAATGCGCGACCAGCGCGTCGCGCCAGGCGTTCCGGGTGTCGCCGTCGCCAAGCGTGTTGAGCTCGAGCGTCACCGCATCGGCGATGCCGAGCTCGGCGAGCAGCTGGTCGGCGAGCACGAGCAATTCAACGTCGGCCGCGGCCGCGTCGGTGCCGATGATCTCGGCGTCGAGCTGGTGGAACTGGCGGAAGCGGCCCTTTTGCGGGCGCTCGTAGCGGAACACCGGTCCGTCGGCGACGAGCTTCAGCGGCGCGTGCTGCTGCCAGCCTTCCGACAGGAAGGCGCGGCAGATGCCGGCGGTGAATTCGGGCCGCAGCGTGAGCAGGTCGCCGCCGCGGTCGGGGAAGGTGTACATCTCCTTGGAGACGATGTCGGTGGTCTCGCCGATCGAGCGGGCGAATATCTCGGTAGCCTCGAACACCGGCATTTCGACCCGCTGGAAGGCGTAAAGCCGGCGCACGCGGTCGAATGCGGCCACCACCGCCTGGAAGCGGTCGGCCTGCTCGCCCCAAATGTCCTGGGTGCCCCTGATCCGTTGCGGACCCTTGCTCATCGGCGCGCCCTTAGCAGCTTTGCCGGGCGAAGGAACCGCTGGCGTGGGTCCGCCGGGGCAAGCGCCTGCGTTCCGGGTCGATCCCCGCCTGGAAGCAGCCGTCATGTCGAGGCGCGCAGCGCCGCGGCGATCCAGTCGCGCCGTCGCTGGATTGCCGCGCCCCTTTCGGGGGCTCGCAATGACGACTTGCTCAGCCCCGATCCGAGCGCTTCGGTCGTTTCTTCGCCGCGCCCCTCTGACCCGCCGCGACGGCCAGCTTCGCCCAGCGCTGCATCGCCTCGGATTCGTCATAGACGTCGGCCGGGGCGCGCCGATAGTTCATCGTGTCGACCCGCCCGTCCCTGAAGGTCACCGAGAAGCGTTCGCAGCCTTGCGCGTCCCAGGTCGCGTCGGTCTCGGAATCGGCCTTGAACCAGATCTCGCCTTCGTCGAGGATCGCGAAGATCGTGCCGTCGAGATAGAGCGTCGCGCCGCCCATCATCTTGCGCATCGAGACGCGGCCGAGCGGCTCCAGCGCCTCCTCGACCCAGGCGTAGAGGCCCTCGTCGACGCTCATGCGGTCAGCCTCAGCCCGGCGATGGCGGCGACGATGGCCAGGATCAGCAGCATCCGCAAGGTCGTCGCCGGCTCGCCGAACCAGGCCATGCCGACCAGCACGGTTCCGATCGCGCCGATGCCGCCCCACACCGCATAAGCGGTGCCCATCGGGATGGTCCGGGCGGCATATTCGAGCAGCCCCATGCTGATCGCCACCGAAATGAGGAAGGCGCCGGTCCAGGGCAGGTTCCTGAAGCCGTCGACGAAGCGCAGCGAGGTGGTGAAGCCGATTTCGAAGACGCCGCCGAGGATCAGCCAGAACCAGGCCATCAGGCGTGCACCCCCGCTTCGACGTCGGCGTCCGGGGGCGCGCGGCGGGTGGCGGCGATCAGGCAGGCGACGATGATCATCGACGCCCCGACCAGCGTGAAGGGCTGCACCGCCTCGCCGAAAACGAGGAAGCCGAGGATCGCCGCCCAGACGAACGACGTATATTCGACCGGCGCCAGATGCTGCGCCTCGGCGCGGGCATAGGCCCAGGACAGCAGGATCAGGGAGGCGAAAGCGAGGCAGGCCGCGCCGACGATCGCCGGCCAGTAGCCGGCGGGCGGCCATTCCGCCAGGAAGGGCGCGGCGAGCAGGAACGAGCCGCCCATGATGCCGCTGGTGAAGAAGGCGACCTCGACCGGCCTGGCGAGCAGGGCCTGCCGCCGCATCAGGATGATGTTGTAGGCGTAGAGGCCCGCCGAGCAGAGGATGGCGAGAGATCCGCGGAAGGCGTCGGGACCCAGCTGCGCCTGCCGCTGTCCGGCGAAGATGACGAGCACGCCGGCGAAGCCGAGCAGCGAGGCGAGAATGGCGCGCCGTTCGATGCTCTCCTTGAGCAGGATGGCGGCGAGATAGAGGGCGATCAGCGGCGCGACGAACGCCAGGGCGATCGCCTGCGCGAGCGGCACCCGGGCGAGGCCCCAGAAGAAGAGCAGGGCCATCGGCACGCTGAGCAGGCCCCTTGTGAGGTGCACCCGCATCGCGGCCCGCCCCGGCCAGCGCAGCCGCGCGCCGAAGAAGAAAGCGGCGGCGATCGCCGCGCCGGCGCAGGTCCGCCAGAGCAAAGCGTTGTAGGTGCCGATCGCCAGCGAAAGGCTCTTCATCACCGCGTCCATGCCCGAAAAGAACGCGATGCCGAGGGTGGCGACGGCGAAGGCGATTGCGGTGCTGGACGGCGCGGGCATGAGGCGGCCCATAACCGCGGCGCCGCGGCGCGTCACCTGCGCCTAACGGAGGACCATGATGTCCTCGCTCATCTCGACCGAGCCGATCCGCGACAGATAGGATTGGCCGAGCAGCGAGATGTCCGCGCCCTCGATGACGGCGCCGCGGACGTTGGTGACCCTTTTGCCGTCGATCTCGACGCTGTCGATGGTGGCGTGCTGACCGCGCACCAGCCCGGAAGCGCCGCGCGCGACAGGCTCGAAGCGGGCGGGATTGAACTCGACGCCGGCCCGCTCCGCATCCTCCGGCGTCAGCGCGACCATCGTCGCGCCGGTGTCGACGAGAAAGCGGACGAGCTCGCCATTGACCTCGGCATGGACGTAGAAATGGCCGTTGCGCTCGCGGCGGATGCGGGTCTCGGCGGCAATCGGAGCCGCGGCGCCGTCGGCCGCGGCCGCGACCGGCGCGGCATCGCGGCCGCCGGGCATCATGAAGCCGATGCCGGCGCCGATCAGAACGACGAAGAACAGGGATCTGGTCATCGCCGCCCTCTAGCGCGGCGGGACTGCGATCCGTTTAAGTCGGATGGTTAATGAAATGCTGCCGACGGGCCCTCACCCAAGGTCGTCATTCCCGCGAAAGCGGGAATCCCGTGAGGCGCGCCGATGAACAAGAAAAGCTGGATCCCCGCTTTCGCGGGGATGACATTGAGGACCGGCTATTCTGCCGCGTCTGAAACCGCCGCGTCGGCCACGGCCGCGTTCGACGCCTCGATCTCGGCCGCCTTGGCCTCGACCAGGCGGACGATGTGGTCGATCATCTCCTCGTCGCGGATATGATGGTCGGTGAGACCGGACAGATAGACCATGTGCTTGCCCTGGCCGCCGCCGGTGATGCCGATGTCGGTCTCGCGCGCCTCGCCCGGGCCGTTGACGACGCAGCCCAGCACCGACAGCGACATCGGCGTGCGGATATGGGCGAGCCTTTCCTCGAGCGTCTCGACGGTGCGGATGACGTCGAAGCCCTGACGCGAGCAGGACGGACAGGAGACGACGCGCACGCCGCGGTTGCGGATGCCGAGGCTCTTGAGGATCTCGTAGCCGACCCTGACCTCTTCCTCGGGCTCGGCCGAGAGCGAGACGCGGATGGTGTCGCCGATCCCGGCCCACAGCAGGGAGCCGATGCCGATCGCGCTCTTGACGGTGCCGCCCCGCGCGCCGCCCGCCTCGGTGATGCCGAGATGGAGCGGGCAATCGACCGCCTCGGCGAGCTGGTGATAGGCGGCGACGGCGAGGAAAACGTCCGAGGCTTTGACCGCCACCTTATAGTCGCGGAAATCATGGTCCTCGAGGATGCGGATATGGTCGAGCGCGCTCTCGACCAGCGCCTCGGGGCAGGGCTCGCCATATTTTTCGAGCAGGTCGCGCTCGAGGCTGCCGGCATTGACCCCGATCCGCATCGAGCAGCCGTTCGCCTTGGCCGCGTTGACCACCTCGCGTACCCGCTCGGCAGAGCCGATATTGCCGGGATTGATGCGCAGGCAGGCGGCGCCGGCGTCGGCCGCCTCGAGCGCGCGCTTGTAGTGGAAGTGGATGTCGGCGACGATCGGCACATTGGACGCGCGAACGATCGCCTTCAGCGCCGCGGTCGAATCCGCGTCCGGGCAGGAGACGCGGACGATGTCGGCGCCGGCCTCCTCGCAGCGGCGGATCTGGTCGACGGTCGCGCCGACGTCGGGCGTCGGCGTGTTGGTCATCGTCTGCACGGTGACCGGCGCGCCGCCGCCGACGGGCACGCGGCCGACCATGATCTGCCGCGACGGGCGGCGGAATATATCTCTCCAGGGACGGACCGACATGGCCGACATATAGGCCCGACCGGTATCGAACAAAAGCCGCGCCACCGCTCTCGGGTGAATGGGGACGGTCCCTGTTGAGCCGTCCAGGACCGTCCGACGCCGCAAAACGGGGACAGTCCCCAAAAAAGGGGACTGTCCCCATCCGGTTGGTCAGAGGACGAAGTCCGCGGCTGCCAGGGTCACGTTGCCGGACAGCACGATCTCGAAGTCGGCGGAGCCGCCGCCGTCGATATCGCCCTGCACCACCGTATCGGTGCCGTTGAACGAATAGCGCAGCTCGCCGGCGGTGCTCGAGAAGGCATTGGTGCCGATGAAGGTGAAGGCCTGGTTGCCGCCGGTGTTGAGGTCGGCGTCCCAGCCGGAGACGTCGATCAGATCGGTGCCCGGCGCGAAGTCGGTGATGGTGTCCGCCGCCGCGCCGGTCCCGCTTTCGAAGAAGCCGATCTGGAACACGTCCGCGTCCGCCCCGCCGGTGAGGCTGTCGGCGCCGGTGCCGCCGATCAGCAGGTCGTCATTATTGCCGCCGTCGAGCGCATCGGCGCCGCTCTGGCCGCGCAGCACGTCGTCGCCGTCATGGCCGTCGACGGTGTCGTTGCCGGCGCCGCCGCCCCAGATCTCATTGTCGAGCGCGTTGCCGTCGACGTCGAAATCGCCGACCACGCTATTGTAGCGGCCGTTCTCGACATTGCTCCCCAGCGTATAGCTTGAGAGCGCCACATAGACCCAGTCGACTCCCTCGTTGCTCTGCTCGGTGACGGTGTCGCCGACATTGTCGACGAGGTAGACGTCGTCGCCGTCATTGCCTTCCATGTCGTCGGCGCCGGCGCCGCCATCCATCGTGTCGCCGTCATTGCCGCCGTCGATTATGTCGTCGCCGCCGCGGCCGATCAGATAGTCGAAACCGTCGCCGCCGGTCAGCGTATCGCCGGACGAGCCGCCCTCGATCTCGTTGTGGAGAGCGTTGCCGGTGCCGGTGAAGGCGCCGCTGCCGATGAAGCGGAGCTTCTCGACGTCGGAGCCGAGCGTGTAGCTGTTGAGGGTGGTGCGGACCGTATCGGTGCCCTGGCCCGACAACTCGATCACCACGTCGCCGGCGTCATCGACGATATAAGTGTCGTTGCCGGTGCCGCCGGTCATCGTATCCATGCCGGTGCCGCCGTCGATCGTGTCGTTGCCGCCGAGGCCGTTGAGAATGTCGTCGCCGCCGAGGCCGAAGATCTGATCCGCCCCAGACGTGCCGTTGATCGTGTCGTTGCCAGCCGTGCCGTTGAAGATAGCCATGGGAAAGCCCCTTACTGCTCGAGTTGCCCCCACAAACGCGTTCAAGACGCGCAGCCGGATCATCCCTCAAAAGCCAGGATCAGGCCAGCCGGCGGATTGTGCACAAGCCGGTCGTGAGATTCTGCAATACTGGAAATTATTGGTCGGTTTTGCTTATCAGCGGCAGTTTTTCGCGGATTCCGGCGTTCCTTGTTTAGACGGAACGACCTTGGCGCGGGCCGAAACGAACGGGCCGTCGCGCGCCGAAAATCGAGCCCGGGGGCGGGGCCACGCTTCGGCGCGCCAAGCTGGCAGCCCGTCGCCGATCTGCTATGGCCGGCGCGGAAATGGAGTGGCGCCGATGCGTTTCCTGACCCTGCTGCTTGGAGCCCTGATGACGATTCCCGCCGCCGCCACCGCCCAGGATTCGATCGCCGAGCGGCCGGCCTGGCGGCTGGTCATCCATGGCGGCGCCGGCACGATCGAACGGGCGCGGATGACGGCGGAAGAGGACCGGGCGATCCGGGCGGCGCTCGACCGGGCGCTGCAGGCGGGATCGGCGATCCTCGAGCGCGGCGGCCGCGCGCTCGACGCGGTCGAGGCGGCGGTCCGAATTCTCGAGGACGACCCCCATTTCAATGCCGGCCGCGGCTCGGTCTTCGCCTATCAGGGGACGATCGAGATGGACGCCTCGATCATGGACGGCAGCAACCGCAATGCCGGCGCGGTCACCGGCGTCACCCGGACCCGCAACCCGATCAGCCTCGCCCGCCGGGTGATGGAGCACAGCCCGCACGTCTTCCTGAGCCGCGAGGGCGCCGACCAGTTCTCGGTCGAACAGGGGCTGGCGCAGGAGCCGCCCGGATATTTCCAGACCGACGAGCGCCGCCGCCAGCTCGAGGAGCTGCGCTCGCGGCCGAGCGCCGAGCATTTCGACGTCCATCTCAAATATGGCACGGTCGGCGCGGTCGCGCTCGACCAGGAGGGCCATGTCGCCGCCGCCACCTCGACCGGCGGGCTGACCGGCAAGCGCTGGGGCCGGATCGGCGATTCGCCGATCATCGGCGCCGGCACCTATGCCGACGATCGCGGCTGCGCGGTGTCGGCGACCGGGGCGGGCGAATATTTCATCCGCGTCGGCGTCGCCCATGAAATCTGCGCCCAGATCCGCTTCCGGTTCCGGGAGGCGATCCGCGAAGCCCAGGAGTCGGTGCCGACCGACGCCGAAGGGGTGCCGACCTATAGGGTCCATGCCAGCGAATTCGCGCTCGAGCAGGAGGAGGTGCAGGCGATCGCCGACGGCGTGATCGCCGAGATGGCGGAGCTGGGCGGCACGGGCGGAGTCATCGTCGCGACGCCGTGGGGCCACGGCCTGTACAGCTTCAACACGCCCGGAATGTATCGCGGCGAGGCCTCGCCGGCGGGACGGTCGGTGGCGATCTACGGGGACGAGGGGAATTCCTCCCCACGCTGAAGGCGCGGGGAGGCAAGTCTACTCAGGCACCACCGTCACGGCGCGGCGGTTTTGCGACCAGGCATATTCGTTCGATTCCGGGACCTGGGGCCGCTCCTTGCCCCAGCTGATCACCTGCATCCGGCCCGCCGCGACGCCGCGCGACTGCAGATAATCGCGCGCGGCATTGGCGCGCCGGTCGCCCAGCGCGAGATTATATTCGCGGGTGCCGCGCTCGTCCGCATGTCCCTCGATGGTCACGTTCACGTTCGGATTGCGGCCGAGCCAGTCGGCCTGGGCGTCGAGCGTGGCCCGGTCGCCATCGTCGAGCGCATAGCTGTCGAAGTCGAACAGGACGCGGTCCGAGGGCACGTTCTGCAGGAAGTCACCGCGCGAGCCGGGCAGCGGCGCGCCGGGGCTGCCGGAATCGTCGACCGCGTCCGCCTGATCTCCCGGCGTCGACGAGCTCGGCGGCTCCGGCGGCAGATCGGAAGCCCGGCGCGAACGGCAGCCGGCGGCCAGCGACAAGGCGATGGCGAGGACCGCCAGGCTCGTTCTTGTTCTCTTCATTCACTCCTCCATCGCTGTTTCGTTCATCGAGGTCTCAGTCGCGCAGCGGCGACCAGGCGGGGTCGGAGCCGCCCAATGGCGTGGGCACCTGGCGGGTCGCGCCGCTGGCGACGTCGACATACCAGAGCTGGCCGTGGCTGGCGCCGCGGGTGAACATCACCGCCCGGCCGTTGGGCGCCCAGGTCGGGCCTTCGGCATAGCCGCCGCCGGTCAGGATGCGTTCGCCCGATCCGTCCGGCGCCATCACCCCGATCCGGAAACCGCCGGTCCGGGTGAAGGCGATGAGGTCGCCGCGCGGGCTCCACACCGGCGTCGCATAGCCGCCGCCGCCGAAGCTGATCCGGCGCTGGTCGGAGCCGTCGGCGTTCATCACATAGATTTGCTGGCTTCCGCCGCGGTCGCTTTCGAACGCGATCCGGCTGCCGTCCGGCGAATAGCTGCCGCCGGTGTCGATGCCGGGCGAGTTGGTCAGCCGCTGCGGCGTGCCGCCGCCGACCGGGACGCGAAAGATGTCGGTGTTGCCGTTGACCGCCATCGAGAAGATGATGTGCCGGCTGTCGGGCGAATAGCGCGGCGCGAAAGTCATGTGAGGCTGCTGGACCAGCGGCCGCGTCCGCCCGGAATCGAGCTCGTAGACCATCACCCGCGGCCGCTCGTCCTGATAGGTCATGAAGGTGATGGTCTGCTGATTGGGCGCGAAGCGCGGCGTCAGCACCGTCCACTGGCCGTTGGTCAGGAAGCGGTGGTTGGCGCCGTCATAGTCCATCATCGCCAGCCGCTTGATCCGGCGCCGCGCCGGTCCGGTCTCGGAGACGTAGACGATGCGGGTGTCGAAATAGGCGCCCTCGCCGGTCAGCCGCGAATAGATGGTGTCGGCGCAGCGATGGGCGGCGCGGCGCCAGTCGCGCGGCTGGACGACATAGCCCTGGCGGGTCAATTCGGTCTGGGCGACGACGTCATACAGATAGCAGCCGACGGTGATCGAGCCGTTGCCATTGGCCTGGACGAAGCCCTGCACCAGATTCTGGGCGCCGGTGGTCGAGAAATAGGCGAAATCCGGCGCCGTCACCTGGGGGTAGGAGACCGGCTGCAGGCCATTGGGGCCGATCGGCGTGAACAGCCCCGAATTGCGAAGGTCGGTCGCGACGATATCGGCCACCTGCCGGCCCAGCAGCTGGGTGTTGCCGGCGGCGGTTTCGGCCGGCTGCGGCGTCGGCATGTACGGGACGGCGATCGGCAGCGCCGCGCGCCGGCCGCCGGTGACGTCGACGACGAGCTGGCCCTCATCCTCGGCCGGCGGCTGGTCCGGCGTCTGCGCATAAGCCGCGGGGCCGGCGATCAGGCTCCAGGCGGCGGCGATGATCAAAAAGAAACGCACGTTCGTCATCCTCATCCCGGCAGGCGGTAGTTCATGGTGAAATTGCCCCATCCGCGCGGCACGTCGTAAAGTTCGGGCGGCAGCCCGCGCAGCGGGGCGCAGCCGACGAAGCTGGCGATGGCGAGGTCGGCGACGCGGTCGGCATAACGGCGATTCTCTTCGTTGAGGCCGCTCTGTCGCATCACTCTCGGCCGCGCCGCCAGCGAACCATCCCGGTTCAATCTTAGGTTAATCGTGGTGACGATTCGGTTCGCGCCCGGGCCGGGGTCCACTTGGCGGTCGGCGCAGGGCTGGACCTGGCGCGCGATCGCCGAGGCGATATCGGCCGCCGCCTGGCTGCTCATCGTGGCGGCGGGCGCGCGCGGCGACCGCGACGGGCTCGGGTCGCGCCCGATCCCCTCGAGGATGTCGTCGCCGATCAGCGAGCGGCGCGTGCGCTCTCCGGCGCCGGCGGTGCGGCGGGCCGGCGCCGGACGCTGGCGGGGCGGCTCGGCCTGCTTCGGCAACGGGCGCGGCTCCGGCGGGGCCGCCCGCGGCTGGGGCAGAGGCGGCGCGGGCTCGGGCAGCGGCGCCGGCGCGGCATCTTCGGTCGGGCCGCTTTCGGGCGCCATGCCCTGCGCCGGCGGCAAAGGGGTCGGCTGCGGCGAGGCCGAGACCGGGCCGACATCCTCGACGAACGAGACTTCGATCGGATCGGACAAAAGCGGCCGGCTGCTCCAGGCGGCGAGGCCGAGGGTGAGCGCGGCGAGCAGCGCGCCGTGGCCGACCACAGCGACGCCGAAGCCGGCCGCCTCCGCCCGGTCCATCAGCGCGGCTCCGCCGGCGCCGGGGTGCTGACCAGGGCGACCCGCCTCAAGCCGGCGCGGTTGATCTCGCCCATCACTTCCATCACCCGTCCGTAATCGAGGCCGCGGTCGGCGCGCAGGAAGATGCGCGGCCCGCCGCTCTCGCCCGACGAGGCGGCGATCTGCTGCAGCCTCGGCCCAAGCCCGTTATCGTCGACGGCGACGTCGTCGACGAAGACGGCGCCGGCCCGGTCGATCGAGATCGCCACCGGCTGGCGGTCCTGGTCGAGCGCGGCCGCCTTGGTCTCGGGAAGATCCACCTGGATTCCGGTCGCCAGCAGCGGCGCGGTCACCATGAAGATGATCAGCAGCACGAGCATCACGTCGACCATCGGCGTGACGTTGATCTCCGACATCGGCGACCGCCGTCCGCGCCGGCCGGGACCGAGGATCGGGGAGAGGGGCATCTATCTATCCTCCCGGTCGCGCAGCGATGGGGAGGGGGACCCCCCGAAGGGTGGGGGAGGGGCAATTCGAACGCTGCAGGCCCCTCCACCGTGCTTCGCACGGTCCCCCTCCCCACGAGCTGCGCTCGCAGGGAGGAAAAGAGTCCACCCCCTCATGCTTCCGTCTCCAGCTCGCGGCTCAGCGTGCCGTGGAAGCCGTCGGCGAAACGCTGGAGGCGGGCCTCCAAGCGGTTGATGCCGTAGCTGAAGCGATTGTAGGCGATCACCGCCGGGATGGCGGCGAACAGGCCCAATGCGGTCGCGAACAGCGCCTCGGCGATGCCGGGCGCGACCACGGCGAGGCTGGTGCTCTGCTCGCCGGCAATGTCGGAAAAGCTGCGCATGATCCCCCAGCACGGTGCCGAACAGGCCGACGAACGGCGCCACCGACCCGACCGTGGCGAGAATGTTGAGGCGCGACGCGAGCCGGTCGGTCTCGGCGGCGACCGCGCTGTGCAGCGCCACCGCCAGCCGGGAGCGCGTCCCTTCCTTGTCGATGCCGCGTCCGGCGGTCGAGCGGCGCCATTCGGCGATGCCGGCGGCAAGCACCTTGGCCGAGGGCAGCTCGTCCCGGCCGCGCTCCTCGTAGAAGCTGTCAATATCCTCGGACTTCCAGAAGTCGCGCTCGAACTTCTCATTGTCGCGCACGGCGCGGCGCATCTTCAGCCACTGGGCGATGATGATCGCCCAGGTCCAGATGCTGGCGAGCAGCAGGCCGACCATCACCACCTTGACGACGATGTCCGCCTGCAGAAACAGGGCGACCGGGGACATGACGTCGCTCGGCATTCCGCTGTTCGTCACTTTTCCCCTTCCTTCTTCAGCCGCTCAAACGCCTCCACCCAGGCGCGCGGCTGGCGCTGCGGCCGCCCCTGCGCGGACAGGAAGGCGGCCGTGATCCATCGCTTCGGCGAGGATTTCACCGCTCCGCATGACCCGTTGATGAATGAGGCAGCTGGCGCCCCTCACCTCGCGCACCTCGCTGAGGACGAGCAGATCGTCGTCGAGCCGGGCCGGCCGCCTGTATCGGATCCGCGCCTCGGCGACCGCATAATAGCCCTCGCCTTGCTCCAGCGCGGCGCGCTGGTCGACGCCGGCGGCACGCAGCATGTCCGAACGCGCCCGCTCCATATACTTGAGGTAGTTGGCGTAATAGACGATGCCCGAGACGTCGGTATCCTCATAATAGACGCGCAGCGCGAAATGATGGGTGCCGTCGACCCATGCGCCCGCATATGGCTGATCGGGATTCCCGCCCACGCGCCGGCTCTACCGGGGCGAATCCGCGCCGGAAAGCCCGAGCGGCGGCGGCAGGACGAACCGGGCCGAATTTGCGCCGGAGCCGAGCGCGCTATCGCCCGCGCAGGAAGGCGTCGCGCTGGGCCTCGACCAATCGCAGCAAATTGCCCTGGGCGAGGTTGATGTCGGCAAGATGGAGGCCCCAGCCGGGCTGCACCTGTCCCGCGAGGATGACGTCGCCGGGTATGCGGTCGGTGCGCGCGTCGGCGGGGTCGGCATTGACCGTCACCGACAGATAGCCGACCGGGCCGCGCTGGACGCAGGCGGCCGAGACCAGCCCCTCGGTGCGCAGGAAGCTCGCCGGCGGCGCGCCCTGCGACGACCAGTCGATCGGGATCCGGGTATTGGTCACCGACGGCCCGGCATACCAGTAGCTGTCGAGCGGCGCGCTGCCGCCGCCCAATGCGGCGGGATGGGTGCAGGCGACGCTCATGCCCGGCCGGGCCGCGCGGCCGAACAGCGCGCCGGGCGGCGGCGGGCTGGTGGCGCGGAACGACACGTAGCTGATCACGCAGCCGGTCTGACCCGGGCGGGTGCAGAGCGGCGTCTGCCGGAAGCTGCCGCCGACCACTTCGCCTTCCGGCACCTCGACGTTGAAGCCGATCAGCATGGCCGACAGCATGCGGGCCGCCGCCGGACGGCCCTCAATCTCCTCGGCGAGCAGGCGGATGAGATGAACCGTCCCCTGGCTGTGGCCGATCAGCACGAACGGCCGGTCCTGGTTGCGATGCTCCAGATAGTTCTGCCAGGCGGCCCGCACGTCGCCATAAGCCAGCGCGGCGACGTAACCCATATCGGCGCCGGCGACCGCCGCCCGCAGGCTCGCCAGTGTTGCCTGCCGGTAGACCGGCGCGAACGGACGGCACAGGCTGGTGAAGCGGGCGACCTGCACCGCTGCCACCGCCTGCTCCTCGACCCCCGGCTCCAGGTCGCTGTTCATGCCGGCGTCGCGCGAGATCGTCGGATAGACGTAGAAGCAGTCGATCGGCGGATCGGCGGCAGGCACATGCCGGCTGACCGGACCGTAGCCGTCGGGATCGAGCGCGGCCGTCGGCAGCGGCGCGCCGCAGGCGTCGGCGCGGCCGGGCAGGCACAGCCAGTTGGCCTCGCCGGAATAGTCGGCCGGCGGCCCCGGGGTCGCCGGCTGGGCGACAGCGGGTACAGGGGGGACGGCCAGGGCCGCGAGGAAGCACAATCTCTTCAACGACCCCTCCCTCATTTGGCGTCGAACAGTCCCGCCTGGCCGGTTTTCGGCCGGGGCAGGCCGAGATGGGTCCAGCCGGGTCCGTTGAGGCAGCGGCCGCGGGCCGTCCGGGCGATCAGGCCGAGCTGGATCAGGAACGGCTCGATCACCTCCTCGATCGTGTCGCGCGGCTCGGAAAGGCCGGCGGCGAGCGTCTCGACCCCGACCGGGCCGCCTTTGTAGATGTCGGCGATCATGTGCAGGTAGCGCCGGTCCATCGCGTCGAGGCCGAGATGGTCGACCTCCATCCGGGTGAGCGCGCCGTCGGCGACCCTGGCGTCGACCTCGGCCGCGCCCGCCGCCTCGGCGAAGTCGCGGACCCGCCGCAGCAGCCGGCCGGCGATCCGGGGCGTGCCGCGCGAGCGCTTCGCCACCTCTTTTGCGCCGTCGTCGGCCAGCGCCAGCCCCATCAGCCGCGCCGCGCGCCGCACCACCTGCTCGAGCTCGTCGACCGTATAGAAGATCAGCCGGACCGGAATGCCGAAGCGGTCGCGCAGCGGCGTGGTGATCAGCCCCTGGCGGGTGGTCGCGCCGACCAGCGTGAATTTGGGAAGATCGATCCGCACCGAGCGCGCCGACGGCCCCTCGCCGATCATCAGATCGAGGACGCGGTCCTCCATCGCCGGATAGAGTATCTCCTCGACGGCCGGATTGAGCCGGTGGATCTCGTCGATGAACAGGACGTCGCCATCCTCGAGATTGGTGAGGATCGCGGCGAGGTCGCCCGATTTGGCGATCACCGGCCCCGAGGTCGCGCGAAATCCGACGCCGAGTTCGCGGGCGACGATCTGCGCCAGCGTCGTCTTGCCGAGGCCCGGAGGGCCGAAGAACAGCACATGGTCGAGCGGATCGCCGCGGCGCTTGGCCGCCTCGATGAACACCCGCAGATTCTCCCGCGCCGCCTTCTGGCCGATGAACTCGTCCAATGTCTTCGGCCGCAACGCCGCGTCGAGATCCTCCGGGCGCCGGTCGCCGCCGATGATCCGCTCCTGCTCCACCGCCCCAGCCATAGCGCAAGCGCCCCCTCTGTCGAACGGCTTTTCAATACGCTTGAGCCGCCCGCGCTTCCGTCTTAGCGTCGCAACACAGCAAGGGGAGAGAGATGGACCGTCGCCAATTCCTGCTCGCCGCCGGCGCCGCCGGCATCGCTCTGGCCCTGCCGGCCGGCGCGCGGGCGCAGAACACGCCGCCGCGGCCGCGCGGTCACAGCAATTTCTACGTCGACGCGCAGGGCGGGCTGGACGGCTTCGACCAGCCCGAGGAAGGCCATTACGTTCCGGGCGAGCGGCTGATCCAGGCGATACGCGACCGGCGGATCGATCTGGTCAGCGCCACCATCGCCCCGGTCGGCAACGGCCCCGACCGCTATCGCGACGCGGTCGAAGGCGTGGCGTCGTGGGACCGGCTGATCGCCGAGCATAGCTCGCTGCTGGCCAAGATCGAGAGCGCCGCCGGCATCCGCGCCGCCCGCGACGCCGGCAAGGTCGGGCTCATCTACAATTTCCAGGACACGACGCCGCTCGAGGCCGACGCGGCCAAGGTCGACACCTTCGCCACTTTGGGCGTCAAGGTGATCCAGCTCACCTACAACAAGCGCAATCTCGCCGGCGACGGCTGCCTCGAGCGCGCCAATGCCGGTCTTTCCGATTTCGGCCGCGAGGCGATCGCGCGGATCAACCGGGCGAGGGTGCTGCTCGACCTCAGCCACGCCGGCCAGCGCACCCAGGCCGAGGGCATCGCCGCCAGCAGCGCGCCGCCGTCCATCACCCACAGCGGCTGCCGCGCGCTGGTCGATTTGCCGCGCAACACCTTCGATGCCGAAATGCGGGCGCTGGCCGACAAGGGCGGCGTCTTCGGAGTCTATCTGATGCCCTTCCTGCGCGAGCGCGGCCAGCCCGGGCGCGAGGATCTGCTCCGCCACCTCGACCATGCGGTCAACGTCTGCGGCGAGGACCATGTCGGCATCGGCACCGACAACCCCTTGCTCGGCTATCGGGTCAATGACGAGATGCGCGCCGAGCATCGCCGCTTCTTCGAGGACCGGCAGCGGCGCGGCATCGCCGCGCCCGGCGAGGCGGCCGACGTCTACAATTTCGTCGAAGGCTATAATGCGGGCGACCGCTACGACCGGATCGGCGCCGACCTGAGGCGCCGCGGCTGGAGCACGGAGCGGGTCGAGAAGGTGCTCGGCAACAATTTCGTGCGGTTGTTCAGCGAGGTGTGGGGGGCGTAGCCTCAGTCCCGCCAGAAGGGAGCGCTTCGACAGCCCCGGATCAGGTCCGGGGCCGAACGGAGCTTGAAGTGATCCGAATCCGGCCGGGCCGAACGCTAGCGTGCCGTTTTCTTGAGCGCGCCGCGGACCAGCGCGTCGAGGCTCGCTTCCGGCCCCAGCTCGGCCTCGGCCCTGGCCACCGCCGCCGACGCCTCGGCGGCGCGGAAGCCGAGATTGAGCAGCGCCGAGACCGCATCCTGGGCATGGCTGCCGGACGGGATCGGCGCCCCGGCCGCCGGCCCGAGCGCGACCGCGCCGGCCCGGTCCCTGAGCTCGTTGACGATGCGCGTGGCGAGCTTCGGGCCGACGCCCTGGGCGCGACTGATCGTCCCGCTGTCGCCGCTCGCCACCGACTGGTGCACCTCGTCGACCGACAGCGCCGACAGGATGGCGAGCGCGACTTTGGAGCCGACTCCCTGGACCGAGACCAGCAGCCGGAACCAGTCGCGTTCCGCGGCGGTCGAGAAGCCGACCAGGCGGATCGAATCCTGCGTGACCAGCATCTCGGTGTGGAGCACGACCTCCTCGCCGAGCGCGCCGAGCTGGGAGAGGGTCCGGGACGAGGCCGAGACCAGATAGCCGATTCCGGCGACGTCGATCACCGCGAAGTCGGCGCCGAAGCCGTCGAGCAGGCCGCGCAGCCTGGCGATCATGCGGCGTCGCCGATCGCGCGGCGGCTGGCGAGATGATGGGCGTGGGTGATCGCCACGGCGAGCGCGTCGGCCGCGTCCGGGCCGGCGATCCGGGCGGCGGGGAGCAGCCGCTGCACCATCGCATGGACCTGCGCTTTCTCGGCGCCGCCGACGCCGACCACCGCTTTCTTGACCAGCCGCGGCGCATATTCGCCGACCGCGATTCCGCGGCGGGCGGCGGCGAGCAGGACGACGCCGCGCGCCTGGCCGAGCTTCAGCGTCGACTGCGGATTTTCGTTGAGGAAGATCTCCTCGACCGCCGCCGCCGCCGGCGCATGCTGGTCGAGCACCTCGCCGAGGCCCTGATCCAGCCGCACCAGCCGCTGCGGCAGCGCCTCCTTCGGGTCGGTGCGAAGCTGGCCGTTGGCGACATGGCTGAGCCGGTTGCCCTCGGCATGGATCACTCCCCAGCCGGTGCAGCCGAGGCCCGGATCGAGACCGATGATGATCATCGCTCCACTGTAAATGGCCTAGGCCAGCCTTTCCATCACGTCTTCGGACATTTCGTAATTGCCCCAGACGGTCTGGATATCGTCATCCTCCTCGAGCGCCTCGACCAGCCTGACCAGCTGCCCGGCCTCGTCGCCCGCCACCTCCACCGAAGTCTGCGGGCGCCAGGCCAGGCCGACGCTCTCCGGCGGGCCGAGCGCCTGCTCGAGCGCCTTGGCGACGCCGTGCAGATCGTCGATCGCAGTCCAGATTTCGTGGCCTTCCTCGCCCGATTCGACGTCCTCGGCCCCCGCCTCGATCGCCGCGTCGAGCACCGCGTCGGCGGAGCCCGCGGCGGCCGGATAGGCGATCAGCCCGAGCCGCTCGAAGCCGTGGCTGACCGAGCCGGAGGCGCCGAGATTGCCGCCATTCTTGGAGAAGATGGTGCGCACGTTGGTGGCGGTGCGGTTGCGGTTGTCGGTCAGCGCCTCGACGATCAGCGCGACCCCGCCGGGGCCGAAGCCCTCATAGCGGACCTCCTCGTAATTCTCGGCGTCCCCGCCCGAGGCCTTGTCGATCGCGCGCTGGATATTGTCCTTGGGCATCGACTGGGCGCGCGCGGCGAGCATTGCGGCGCGCAGCCGCGGATTGGCGTCGGGATCGGGCAGGCCCATCTTGGCCGCGACGGTGATCTCGCGGGCGAGCTTGGAGAAGATCGCCGAGCGCTTCTTGTCCTGCGCGCCCTTGCGATACATGATGTTCTTGAACTTGCTGTGGCCGGCCATCGCCGCTCACCCTTCCCAGATCGCAGCCGTCACGCCAAACCCAGCGCGGCCTTGTAGGTTTCGAGCAGCGCCTCGGCCTCCTGGCGTGAATGCGACTCCATCTTTCTGAGGCGGACGATCGCGCGCATCGTCTTCGGGTCGTAGCCCCGCGCCTTGGCCTCGGCATAGACGTCCCGGACATCGTCGGCGATGCCCTTTTTCTCCTCTTCGAGCCGCTCGATCCGCTCGATCAGCAGCCGCAATTCGTCGGCCGCGACGCTTCCTTCCGCCAATTCCCGCTCCATCGCATCTGGGGGTTGAGCGCGCGGCTGTACGCATTCCCACGCCTGCGCTCAAGCATGTTGCGGGTGAGCGATTGTGACAAAAACCACATCCGAATCGCTGCCAATGAGCGTAAGATGTCAGCCTCTCAGATTCCGACTCGCCAAAGACACGCGGAAATAGCGGGGACGATCATGAACCAGACGAAGCGCATCGCTGCTTGCGCCCTTCTTGCCGCGACATGCAGCTGTGCCCAATATTTTGTGATAGCGGCCGAGCCGCGTTCCGGCGGCCAGTGGCACAGCAACGCGCAGGCCTCCATCGCCGGCGGCACCGCAGCCAGTCCGCCGCAAGTCGTCGGCCGGGCATGCGGCCCGGACGAGCAGCTTGCGATGGTACGGGTCACGCGCAATTTCGGGCAGGGCCTACTGTCGTTCCTGACGTTCGGCATGTATGGGCCGGCGACCGTCCATTATCGTTGCGCGACGGCGGCGCAGCCCGAAGGCGGCGAGATCAACACCAGCGGGGACGCCTGACATGCCGGCGCCCTGGCCCGAAACGGCGAACCTCAAATTCGCGCCCACTCCGGTCTGGGACAATTGGCACAAGACGGTCAGCCAGCCCATCGCGGGAATCTACACCCCCTTCTATCCGCCGACCAACCCCAAGACATCGGCGCAGATCCTGATCGACTGCGCCAAGGACATCCAAGTCGCGATCAAGGCCGCCAGGGAACGCATGGTCCGGCTGCGCGCCGCCGGCAGCGCCTGGTCGCTGTCGACCGCAGGGGTCACCAACGGCGTCATTCTCGACACCAGCCGGTTGAAGGGCTGGCTCAAGATCAACGAATCCAATCTCGACCCCGGCTACAAGGGCGATGCGGAAAAACGGCCGGGCTTGTTCCTGTTCCAGTGCGGAAACCTTGTCGCCGAGGTCAACAAGCTCCTGGAAAGCGACAAGTGGCAGCGCTCGCTCTGGACCAGCGGCGCCGCCAACGGCCAGACTATCGTCGGCGCGACCGCGACCGGGACGCACGGCTCGGTCCTGGATTTCGGCGCGCTGCACGATCACATCGTCGCGATCCACCTGCTCGCCGGTCCCGACAAGCAATTCCTCCTTGAACGCAAGTCTTATCCGGTGCTGAAGCCCGCCTTCGCCGCGGCGATCGGCGCGACGCCGCTCCGTGACGACAATCTGTTCAACGCGGCGATCATGTCGTTCGGCAGCTTCGGCGTGATTCATGCGGTGGTGATCGAGACCGCCCCGCGCTTCCTGCTGCGCGCGGAGACCCACGCGCCGGTGCCGGTCGACCAGGATCTTCGCAACCTCATCGCCACCCTCGACCCCCAGTCTCACCCCAAACTCAAGGGCAAGGGGACTCCCAATTTTCTGCAGGTCGTCATCAACCCCCATTCCAAGGACGCGATGATCAACGCGATGTACAAGCTGCCCTGGCAGGCCGGCCATGTTCCCGACTATCGGCTCAAGGAAGGGAAGATCGGCCCCGGCTATGACGGGCTCAGCGTCGTCGGCGAGGCGCTCAAGCTTTTCCCGGGCCTTATCCCGGCTTTCTTCAAGCTCGCTCAGGGAACGATCGACGCCGCTACCAAGATCGGCTCGCGCGGCGAGATGTTCAGCTACAAGGCCCCCCAGCTCAGGGTCGGCAGCGGGAGCGTGGCGGTCGCGCTTCCCGACGCGCTCAAGACGCTCGACCTGCTCGACGCGCTGATGAAGCAGCATCCGGCGCCGGTCGTCTTCGGCTGCCGGTTCGTCAAACCGTCGGCGGCGCTGCTCGCTTTCACCCGCTTCCCGACGACGATGGTGGTCAGCCTCGACGGCGTGTTCAACGCCCAGTCGGAAGCCTTCTTCGCCAAGGCGGCGGCGACACTCGAGCAGAACAACATCCCCTATACCCAGCATTGGGGGAAGGTGAACGCCTATACCAAGGATCGGCTGAAGAAGGCCTATGGCGCCAATCTCGACGCGTGGCTCGCGGCCCGCAAGCAGTTGCTGCCCGATCCGGCCGACCGCGCCGTGTTCACCAACGCCTATATGGAGGAGCGCGGTCTCGCGGGTTGAACTGACGCGAAGAGCAGCTATGGCCGCTCGCGATGCCGACCCGAGAGACGCAGCCGAGCCGGTTCGTGCCGCGCAGCCGCAAGGTGCGGATCCTGGCGACCTTGGGCCCGGCCAGCAACTCGCCCGAGATGATCCGCACGCTCGTCGAGGCCGGCGCCGACGCCTTCCGCCTCAACATGAGCCATGGCGGCCATGCCGACCATTTGCGCCGGATCGAGGCGATCCGCGCACTCGAGCACGAGCTGGACCGGCCGACGACGATCGTCGCCGACCTGCAGGGCCCGAAGCTCCGCGTCGGCCGCTTCGAAGGCGACAAGGCCGAGCTGCGCAACGGACAGAGCTTCGTCTTCGACCGCGACCAAAGCCCAGGCAATGCCGGCCGCGTCCAGCTGCCGCACCGGGAGATATTCGAAGCGGTCGAACCGGGCGCGCGGCTGCTCGTCGACGACGGCAAGCTGGTGTTCCGCATCGTCGAGGCCGGCCGCGACCGGATCGACGCCAAGGTCGAAGTCGGCGGCACCATCTCCAACAACAAAGGGCTCAATCTGCCCGACGTGCTGCTGCCGCTCGCCGCGCTGACCGAAAAGGACCGTTCCGACCTCGCTTTCGCGCTCGAGCACGGCGTCGACTGGGTCGCTTTGTCGTTCGTGCAGCGGCCCGAGGACGTCGCCGAGGCGCGCCGGCTGATCGGCGGCAAGGCGGCTTTGCTCGCCAAGATCGAGAAGCCGGCGGCGATCGACCGGCTCGAAGGCATATTGGAGCTGGCCGACGCGGTGATGGTCGCCCGCGGCGATCTCGGCGTCGAGATGCCGCCCGAGCAGGTGCCGCCGCTGCAGAAAAAGATCGTCGAGGCCGCGCGACGGATGGGACGCCCGGTGGTGGTGGCGACGCAGATGCTCGAATCGATGGTCGCGACACCGTCTCCGACCCGCGCCGAAGTGTCGGACGTCGCGACCGCGGTCTATGACGGCGCCGACGCGATCATGCTGTCGGCGGAGAGCGCCTCGGGCGAGTTTCCGTGCGAAGCGGTGGCGATGATGAACCGGATCGCGACCAGCGTCGAAGCCGATCCGACCCATTATGCCCGGGTCCATTTCACCGAGACCCTGCCCGACGCCACCACCAACGACGCCATCGCCCGCGCCGCCGGCGAGATGACCCGCACCGTCGGCGCCTCGGCGATCGTCTGCTTCACCAGCTCGGGCTCGACCGCCCGCCGGGTCGCCCGCGAGCGGCCGACGGTGCCGCTGCTGGTGCTGACGCCGTCGCTGAAGACGGCGCGGCGGCTCGGCCTGCTGTGGGGCGCCCATGCGGTGCGCACCCGCGACGTCGCCAGCTTCGAGGAGATGCTCGGCAAGTCGAAGCGGATGGCGCTTCGCCACGGGGTCGCCAGGGCCGGCGACCGCATCATCGTCACCGCCGGCGTGCCGTTCGGCACGCCCGGATCGACCAATGTCGTCCATGTCGCGCGGCTGATCGGCGACGAGCTCGATCGTCACCGCGCGGGCTGATTGTCCGGCAGCAGCGACGGCACCAGATCGGCGATCTCGCGGGCGAGGAAGCCGAGCCGGCCGACCCGTTCGGTCAGCAGCCGCCCGGCCTCGCCGTGCAGCCAAACGCCCCACAGCAAGGCGGTCAGCGGATCGGCGCCGCGCGCGGCGAGGCCGCCGACGATCCCCGCCAGCACGTCGCCGCTGCCCGACGTCGCCAGCCCGACGCCGCCGCCGGGATAGCAGAAGACCCGGCCGTCGGCGGCGGCGAGGAAGCTCGGCGCGCCCTTGACCAGCGCCGCCGCATTGAAGCGGCGCGCCGCCTCGAGGACCGCGGCGGCCGGATCGGCCTCGATCGTCCGGC
This sequence comes from uncultured Alphaproteobacteria bacterium, assembly GCA_963848555.1. Classification (GTDB taxonomy): domain Bacteria; phylum Pseudomonadota; class Alphaproteobacteria; order Sphingomonadales; family Sphingomonadaceae; genus Allosphingosinicella. The sequence goes on from CAWKEE010000004.1 coordinate 1,018,639, forward strand.
GGTCGCGCCCGAGCAGCCGCGCCATCTCGCCGCCATGGGGCAGCAGGACGGTACCGCCGGCCCAGCCGCGCAGCTTCTGCTCCAGCGGCACCAGGCCATCGAGCATTGCGGCATCGAGGATCAGCGGCACCGGCGCGCCGCTGTCGAGCAAGGCGGCGAGCAGGCTCTCGAGCGGCGGGCCGTGCTGCATGCCGCAGCCGACCGCCACCGCCTGGGCCGACTTCGCCCAGCGGACCAAAGGCGCGATCCCCGCCTCGGCGATGCACCCGTCGTCGCTTTCCGGGTGGCCGATCACCCGCGCCTCCGGCATCGCCACGGCGAGCGGCGCGGCGATGCTTTGCGCGGTGCCGATCTGCAGCTTGCCGGCGCCGGCGCGCAGCGCGGCGGTGCCGGCGAGCAAGGCGGCACCGGCCAGCTCGCGGCTGCCGGCGATGACGAGCAGACGGCCGCGATCCTCCTTGCTGCTGTCCTCGGCGACCTTCGGCAGCGGGAAGGCCTCGAGCAGCGCGCGGTCGATCCGCTCGGCCCCGCTCATCGCGTGCCGATTATCTCGTCCGGCTCGGCGGTGACCGGCGCCTGCTCCTCGCTCAGCGGCGCCGCGAAATTGTAGCGGACCAGGCGGGGGACGCAGAGCCGTTCGTCGTCGGGCTCGAACTCATATTCGCAAAGGCCGCAATTGAGGACGGCGCTCTGCCTGTCGACCGCCAGCACCGCCGCTTCGTCCATCTCCTCGAGAATGTAGCGCAGGCAGAGCAGGACGACCTGATGGCAGACGACCAGCACCCGCCGGTCGGCATGATGCAGGCTGACCGTGTCGAGCGCGCTCCGGAGGCGCAGGATGACGTCGGCCCAGCTCTCGCCGCCGGGCGGGCGATGATAGAATTTGCCGAGCAGCCGCCGATGCTCGGCCTGGTCGGGATGGAGGGCGCGTATGCCCTCGGTGGTCAGCCGGTCGAGGATGCCGAATTCGCGTTCGCGCAAGCGTTCGTCGATCACCGGCCCTTTCGCGCCGGCGGCGACGCCGCCGGCGGCGCAGATCGCGTCGGCAGTCTGGCGGGCGCGGACATAGGGCGAGGACAGCACCATTTCGGGCCGCTCCGTTTCGGGCAAAGCGGCGAACCAGCGGCCGAGCGCATCGGCCTGGCGATGGCCGAGGCCGCTCAGCGGCACGTCGACGTCGCGCACCTCGAGCCCGATCATATGCGCGCCGGCCGCCATCGCCGCGGCGCGGGCGACGTTGCCGGCGCTCTGGCCATGCCGGACCAGCCACAGGCGGGAGGGCCACCTTTGTCTCACGCCCGAAACAAAGCGCGAGCCGGAAGAGAGTTGCCTTTCCCCCTCGTCATTCCCGCGAAAGCGGGAATCCAGGCGGCGTCAGCCCTGCCCGCAGGCAGACTGGATTCCCGCTTTTGCGGGAATGACGGGGAGAGGGAGCAAGCCGAATGGGCTCAGCAGGCCGGGAGCAGGCCTTCCGCCTGGAGCCGCGCCTCGAGATCCTCGGCACTGGTGAAGAGATGGCCGCGCATGCCGACCGCCTCGGCGGCTTCGACGTTGATCAGCCGGTCGTCGACGAACAGGGCCTGGTCGGGCCGCAGCCGGAAGCGGTCGAGGGCCAGATAGTAAATGGCCGGATCGGGCTTCAACAGGCGGACCTCGCCCGAGACGACGATATCGCGGAAGCGGCGGAAGAAGGCGCGCTCCTGATCGAAGAAAGGCGGCCAGAAATCGGCCGAGAAATTGGTGATGGCGAACAACGGCACGCCGCGCGCGTCGAGCGCCTCGACCAGCGCATGGACGCCGGAGATCGGATCGGTGATCGTCTCGCCGAAGCGCTCGCCCCAGGCGGAGATCAGATGGGCATATTCGGGGAACTTCTCGGAAAGCTCGGCCGCGGCCTTCTCGAACGGCCGGCCGCCGTCAAGCGTCTCGTGCCACGACCACAGGCCGACATCGTCGACGAAGCGCATCCGCGCCTCGTCGTCGGCGATCTGGCGAACCAGGAAGCTGTCCGGATCCCAGCCGTACAGGACGTTGCCGACGTCGAAGACTACCGCGGTCGGAGGGGAGCGGGTCATCGGCTGCCGGCCCCGCCGAACCCCGTCATTGCGAGCGAAGCGAAGCCATCCAGAGAAGCGGCCCTGCCGAGACTGGATTGCCGCGTCGCTTCGCTCCTCGCAATGACGATAGAGGCGTCAGCCCTGGCGCGCCTTGAAGCGGCGGTTGGTCTTGTTGATGACGTAGGTGCGGCCCCGGCGGCGGATCACGCGGCAGTCGCGGTGGCGCGACTTCAGGGATTTGAGCGAGTTGCGGATCTTCATGGCCGGGATGCCTGCTTGTCTGGTGCGATGCTGTTGCTGAAAAAAGCGAGGCGCTCACCTAGTCAGCGGGAGGCGCCAAGTCAAGCGGCGGGCTGGGACCGATGAAGCCTCTCCCATGCTCTTGAACCGTCCCGAACCGCAAGCCCGACCGGCTCTCGCGCCACGCCATCATTGCCGCCCATCGAGCAATCCTGTGCTCATTCCGGCCCTCGGCAACACCGATATTGGAAGATCTTTCCAATTCGGGCATGAAAAGACGATGGACCGAACCGACCTCAAGATCCTCGCCATCCTCCAGCAGGACGCGTCCCTTCCCGTCGCCGAAGTGGCGGAGCGGGTGAATCTGTCGCAAACCCCGTGCTGGCGCCGGATCCAGCGGCTCGCGGCGCAGGGGGTGATCGCGCGGCGGGTGGCGATCCTCGACCCCGAAGCGATCGGGCTCAGCATCTCGGTCTTCGTCGAGATCGAGGCGACCGACCATTCGCCCGAATGGCTGGACGCGTTCGCAGCGTCGGTGGCGGCGATGCCCGAAGTGATGGAAGTCTATCGGATGGCGGGAGACGTCGATTATCTGCTGCGCGTGGCCGTCGGCAGCATGGCCGAATATGATATTTTCTACCGCCGGCTGATCGCCGCCGTGCCGCTGAAGAACGTGACCTCCCGCTTCGCGATGGAGCGCGTGAAAAGCACGACCGCCTTTCCGCTGCCGCTCTAGCGGCCGAATCCGGCCCCGTCCTGCTGTCCCGGGGGGCTGTTGGCCTCGGGATGCGGTTCCGGGGCCTCGCGCTTGAGGTCGGGCCGCGCCGGCCTGGGTCCGGTCTCATCCTCGCGCTTGATGACATGGCGTTCCGAGCGGACGCGCCGGTAGCGCCGCAGAATTCTCCCTGATCTCCGGAATGAAGGCGCAAATGACCGCAAAGGCGATCAGGATGAACGCAACCATGAAGGTGGAATAATAAAATCGCATGGCGCCCTGATAGAGGCTGGCGGAACGGTGACAATGTCAAACCTTGGCCCCGGTTCCCCCGGCATAGTCGCAACCGCGCCGATTGGCCACCTCGGACCCACAAAAAATGGCCCCCGGGCGAGGCACCGGGGGCCAGGCGACCGCTTCAACCCAGGGAGACCTCAGCGGCGGGAATGACGGGACGGCAATGGGCTATTGGCCGTTGCCCGCTATATTCTCGGCGGTCGCATCGTTGCCGGCAGCGTTGGCGGCATTGTCGAGGCCGCTGTCATTGCCGAGCTCCTCATTGCCGAGCAGATTGTCGGAGCCGCCCTCGTCGGGAGCGACGTTGTAAAGATCTTCGGCCGCATTGTCGGCGGCGACATTCTCCTCGCCGCCTCCGCAGGCGCTCAGCGCCGCCAGCCCGGCCGCCAAAAAAGCCGTGGAAACGAGCTTCATCTTCTTCCCCCTTTTCGAATCATGGGCGGGCAATGAGACCATTTGCCGCCTCATGCTGCAATGCGGGATCGACCGGCCGCGCAATTTTGCACGATCCGTCTCCGCCGGGGCGAAGCGGCGAATGCTCCCTGCCAACGATTGGGCCGCAGCGGGCAGAAACTTGCCCGGCTCAGCCGCGCTCGGCGAGCTTGCGCTCCCAGGCCAGCGCGTCGGCGACGATCGTCGCCAGATCGTCGCGCTCGGGCCGCCAGGGCAGGGTCGAGAGGATGCGGCGATTGTCGGCGACCAGGGTGGGCGGGTCGCCGGCGCGACGCGGCGACATCCGGCGGTCGATCCGGCTGTTGGTGGCACGGTCGACGGCATCGAGCACTTCGAGCACCGAAAAGCCCCGGCCATAGCCGCAATTCATCAAATGGCTCACGCCGGGCTCGGCGATCAGCCGCTCGAGCGCATGGAGATGGGCGGCGGCAAGGTCGCTGACATGGATGTAGTCGCGCACGCCGGTGCCGTCGGGCGTGTCATAGTCGGTGCCGTAGACATCGACATGGCCGCGCTTGCCGATCGCCGCCTCGACCGCGACCTTGATGAGATGGGTGGCGCCCGCGGTCGACTGGCCGGAGCGGCGATCGGGATCCGCGCCGGCGACGTTGAAATAACGCAGCGCGCAAAAGTTGATCGGGTGGGCGGCGGCGACATCCCTCAGCATCCGCTCGGTCATCAGCTTCGACCAGCCGTAAGGATTGATCGGCTGCTGCAGCGCGTCCTCGGCGACCGGAATGCGCTCCGGTATGCCGTAGGTCGCGGACGTCGAGGAGAAGATGAAGTGGCTGACGCCGCCGCGCACCGCGGATTCGATCAGGGCGCGGCTGCGCGCGGTATTGTTGTCGTAATATTTGAGCGGATTCTCCACCGATTCCGGCACCACCACCGAGCCGGCGAAATGCATGACCGCGCCGATCCGATGCTCGCCGATCAGCGCGGCGACCAGCGGCTGGTCGGCGATGTCGCCCTTTGCGAACACGGCGCCGGCCGGCACCGCCCATTCGAAGCCGGTGGAGAGATTGTCGATCACCACCACCGGCCATTCGGCGTCGAGCAGAGCGAGCACGGCATGGCTGCCGATATAGCCGGCGCCGCCCGTCACCAGCACCGGTACGCGATCTTCCCTGGACACTGTTCCTCCCTGTCGCTGTCGCATGCAGCAAAAAACGGCTAAACTCGTTGCAGGCCCTATACAGTCTCGTTGGCCGAGGAGGAGGTGGGTGATGAAAAAATCGGTGCCGGCCCTGGGCGCGCTGCTCCTCGCCACCCTGCTCGCCGGCTGCGAGACCACCGGCCCGGGCGGCCGCGCGACGCCGCAGGGCGTGTCGGTCACCCGCTTCCATCTCGGCCAGGAGATTGCGCGCGCGGAGATCAGGGTCGAGCCGGCCAACGCGGCCGAAGCGAACAGCCCGACCTTCGCGCAGGTGGCGGCGCCGGTCGAGCGCGAGCTTACCCGCCTCGGCTGGACGGTGGCACGCGGCAATGCCCGGTCCGAGCAGGTGGCGGTCATTCGCTTCCAGAAAGGCAGCCGCGAAGCGGCGCGCGACAATGCGCAGGGCGACGTCGTCACCGAGCTCGGCGTGCGCATCCAGCGCCGCTCCGACGCCACCGTCGCCTGGGAAGGCCGGGCCCAGCTCGAGGCGCGCGCCGGCACCGCGCTGGCCGATGGCGCCGCCGCCGCCGACCGCCTCGCCGAGGCGCTGTTTCGGGACTTCCCCGGGGAGTCGGGCCGCACTATCAGGGTTCGATGACCCTTTCAGTTTCGCGCCCCTTCGATGGCGGCAACATTCGCCTGGTCGCCATTGACGGCGACCGTATCGACCTCGAGATCGAGCGCGACCACCAGTCCGATTTCTATCAATGGTTCTATTTTCGGGTCACCGGCGCCGGCGGCCGGCCGCTCGAGCTGAGGCTCCTGAACTGCGCCGGCGCCGCCTACCCGCTCGGCTGGGACAATTATCGCGGCTGCATGTCGCACGACCGCGAGGAATGGGAGCGGATCGACACCGCCTATCGGGACGGCGTGCTGACGATGCGCGCGACGCCGTCCGCCGACAGCGTCTGGTTCGCCTATTTCGCGCCCTACACGATGGAGCGGCACCACGACCTCATCGCCGACGTGGTCGCCCAACCCGGCGTTGAGTACCGTTCGCTCGGCCAGACGCTCGACGGGCAGGAAATGGATTATTTCCGCCTTCCCGGCGGCCCGCTGCAGGTCTGGCTCTACGCCCGCCAGCATCCGGGCGAGACGATGGCGGAATGGTGGATGGAGGGCGCGCTCGAGAAGCTGCTCGACGGCGCCGATCCGGTCGCGCGCCGGCTGCGCGAGCGGGCGACCTTCCACGTCGTGCCGAACATGAACCCGGACGGATCGCGCCGCGGCCACCTCAGGACCAACGCCGCTGGGGTCAACCTCAATCGCGAATGGCACGCGCCGAGCCTCGAGCGCAGCCCGGAGATCGTCCATGTGCTCGAGGAGATGAAGCGGACCGGAGTCGATTTCGCGATGGACGTCCATGGCGACGAAGCGATCGCCGCCAATTTCCTGGCCGGCTTCGAAGGCATTCCCGGCTGGAAGCGGGAGCAGCAGGAGCTGTTCGACGCGTTCAGCGAGGCGCTGGTCGGCCTCTCGCCCGATTTCCAGACCGAGAAGGGCTATGAGATACCGGGGCCGGGCCAGGCCAATCTGTCAATGTCGACCGCCCAGCTGGCGGAGCGCTTCGGCGCGGTGTCGATGACGCTGGAAATGCCGTTCAAGGACAATCAAGCGCTGCCCGACCCGGTCTATGGCTGGTCGCCCGACCGCTGCCGGGCGCTGGCGCGCGCCTGCCTCGACGCGCTGCACGCGGTGATCGACCGGGTCGCCGAATATCGGCGCTGATGCCGCGCCTGGTCCTGATCCGTCACGGCCAGTCGGCCTGGAACCTCGAAAACCGCTTCACCGGCTGGTGGGACGTCGCGCTGACGCCGAGGGGCGAGGAGGAAGCACGCCTCGCCGGCGAGCTGCTCGCCGCCCGCGGCTTCGACTTCGATCTCTGCTTCACCAGCTTCCAGACCCGGGCGATCAACACCCTCCATATCGCGCTCGAGGCGATGGGCCGGCTGTGGCTGCCCGAGGAGAAGGACTGGCGGCTGAACGAGCGCCATTATGGCGGCCTCACCGGGCTCGACAAGGCCGAGACGGCGGCCAGGCACGGCGCCGAGCAGGTCCATGTCTGGCGGCGCTCGTTCGACGTGCCGCCGCCGGCGATGGAGCCGGGCGGGCCTTATGACCTCGCCAACGACCGCCGCTATGCGGGCGTCCGGGTGCCGGCGACCGAGAGCCTCAAGGACACGATCGCGCGCGTGCTGCCTTATTGGGAAGAACGGATCGCCCCTGCCCTTCGCGCCGGCGAGCGGGTGCTGATCTCCGCGCACGGCAATTCGCTCCGCGCCCTGGTCAAGCACCTTTCGGGCATCGCCGACGCCGACATAACCGGGCTGGAAATCCCGACCGGCGAGCCGATCGTCTATGAGCTGGACGACGGTCTCAATGCGGTCGAGCGCTATTATCTGAAGGACCGATAGGGGCTCGATTCCCAGCTGCCATGCCAGCTTTCGCTGGGGTGACGGCTCCGTCTGTGACGGAGTCCGTCAGAATTCCTTGACGCGCTCGAGATTGCGCTCGGCGCGCTGGAGGACGTCCTCGGCGCTGTCGCCGGGCAGGATGGTGGCGACGCCGACGGTGGCGGCGAGCGGAACTTCGACGCTGCCGAGATCGAGCGGCTGGTCGGCGATGAAACGGACGATGCGCTCGCCGGTCTCGACCGCCGAATCCGGGTCGAGATGGTCGAGCAGCAAAGCGAAGCCGCCGGCGCTCCGGGCGGCGAGATCGCTGGTGCGGATCAGGCTCCTGAGCAGGCGGCCGACATGGGCGAGCGCGGCATCGCCGGCGACCCGGCCGTGACGCTCGTTTATCCCCTTGAGCCCCTTGAGATCGATGGTGAGCAGCGCGGCGGGCGTGCCGTGCCGCACCGCCTGGCTGACGGCGCGCTCGAGCTGGCGCTCCAACTCGCGATCGCTGGGCAGGCCGGTGACCGCATCGACGTCGGACGCTTCCTCGAGATCGCCGAGCCGCGAGCGCGTCTCCGCCAGCGCGGCGCGCAGCAGCGCGGTCTCGTCGGCCAGCCGCGCCAGCGCCGCGCGCACTTCCGGCGTCAGCTGCTCGACCGGAATGCCATGTCCGAACTCGCCGGGTGCCGTCATCCTTGCATCTCCTTCGCCTCGATCTTAAGGTGAAAGGGGTTAACAAGCGGCGAAACCGGCGACTTGCGCCGGGCGTCGCCGGCGCGATTGCCGAAGGCGGCGGCGCCGGATAAAAGGTGGCGCTTCGCCGGTCCGGAGCGTCAATGGCCAACGAAGCGCCTCTCGTCGGAATCATCATGGGCAGCCGCTCCGACTGGGAGACGATGCGCCACGCCGCCGACATGCTCGACGCGCTCGGCGTGCCGCATGAAACCCGGATCATCTCGGCGCACCGGACGCCCGAGCGGCTCTACGATTATGCCAGGAAGGCGGCCGGCCGCGGCCTCAAGGCGATCGTCGCCGGCGCCGGCGGCGCGGCCCATCTGCCCGGCATGACCGCGTCGATGACGCGGCTGCCCGTGCTCGGCGTGCCGGTCGAATCGAAGACGCTGGCCGGCCTCGACAGCCTGCTGTCGATCGCCCAGATGCCGGCGGGGGTGCCGGTCGGCACGCTGGCGATCGGCAAGGCCGGGGCGGCCAATGCCGGCCTGCTCGCCGCCGCCATCCTCGCCACTTCCGATCCGGCGCTGGCGGACCGGCTCGACCGGTGGCGCGAGCAGCAGACCGAAGCCGTCGCCGAACGGCCCGAATGACGATCGCGCCGGGCTCCACCATCGGCATTATCGGCGGCGGCCAGCTTGGCCGGATGCTGGCGCTGGCGGCGGCGCAGCTCGGCTACAAATGCCACATCTACGCGCCGGACGAGACGCCGCCGGCAGCCGAGGTGGCGGCCTCGTTCAGCCGCGCCGACTATGGCGACGAGGCGGCGCTCGAGCGGTTCGGCCGCGCCGTGGACGTCGCCACCTACGAATTCGAGAATATCCCCGCCGGCCCGCTCGGCGCCCTCGCCCGACAGGCGCCGCTGCATCCGCCGCGCGAGGCGCTGGAGATCGCCCAGGACCGGCTCAGCGAGAAGGAATTCGTGGCGCTTCACGGAGGCCGGCCGGCGCCGAGCACGGCGGTAGCGAGCGCCGAAGCGCTGGCGGCGGCGCTGGCCGGGCTCGGCACGCCGGCGATCCTCAAGACCCGGCGGTTCGGCTATGACGGCAAGGGCCAGATCCGGATCGACGCGGCGGACGAGGCCGACCAGGCCTGGCAGGCGGTGCGCGGCGCTCCCTCCATCCTCGAAGCGCTGGTTCCGTTCGACGCCGAATTCTCGATCCTGCTGTGCCGCTCCAGCGACGGCGAAACGGCGCTGTGGGATGCGCCGCGCAACCGTCACCGCCGGGGGATCCTCGACAGCTCGACGGTGCCGGCCGGCGACGCGCTGGCGCCGGCGATCGCGGCCGCCGAGGCGCTGGCGCGGCGGACCGCCGACGCGCTCGGCTATGTCGGGGTGATGGCGCTCGAATTCTTCGCGGTCGGCGACCAGGCGGTGTTCAACGAAATGGCGCCGAGGGTCCACAATAGCGGCCACTGGACGATCGAGGGCGCGCTCACTTCGCAGTTCGAGAACCATGTCCGCGCCATTTGCGGCCTGCCGCTCGGCGCGACGACCCGCGCCGCGCCGCGGGTGGAGATGCGCAACCTGATCGGCGACGACGTGCTGGCCTGGCGGGAAATCCTCGCCGACCGCAGCGCCCACCTCCATTTGTACGGCAAGCGGGACGCCCGGCACGGCCGCAAGATGGGCCATGTGACGCGGCTGCTGGGCTGACCGTCATCCCGGCGAAAGCCGGGACCTCGGGACAAGAAATCTCAGCCCTTCCCGCCGAGATCCCGGCTCTCGCCGGGATGACGGCAGGCGTCCCCGCGTCAGCGGGGCTGCATCACCTCGATCGGCAGGCCGAGCCGCTCGAGCTGCGGCCGCACGCGTCCGGCGTCGCCGACCACGACCCAGACGAAATCATCCGGATCGAGGATCCGCCGCGCTTCCCGGTCGAGGACCGGAGCGGTCATCGCGCGATAGCGATCGGCGACTGTCTCCCAATAATTGTCGGGGCGGCGGTACAGAGCGTTGCTGCGGAGCGCGCCGAGCACCGAGCTCGACGTCTCGAACTGTCCTGCCAGCTGCCGGGTGTTGCCGAGGACGATCCGATTGAGCTCGGCCGGCTGGACGCCGTTGGGCCCGAGGAAGCCGCGCAGCTGATCGAGGATCGCCTGGATCGAATCGCCGGTGCGGTCCGCCTGGACCGGCGCCTGGATGAGATAGGGCAATTGGTGCTCGAACAGGTTGACGTTGCCGCGCGCGCCATAGGACCAGCCGCGCCGTTCGCGCAGCTCCATGTTGATCCGCGCCAGGAAATTGCTGCCCAAGGCCTCGTTCGCGCCCGCCAGCAACAAGAGGTCCTGGGTGCCGACGACGGGAAGGATCTCGCCGGCGAGGATGAACGATTGCGGCGACTGCGGCCGGTCGATGAGGACGATGCGCGGCCGCGGCGGCGGGATCGGCACGTCGAATCGCTTGGTCCCCCGCGGCAGGGCCGGCACCTGCCAGTTGCCGAACCGCGCTTCCAGCTGCGGCACCAGCTCCTCGAGCGGCAGATCGCCGATGGCGAAGATGGTCGCATTGTCCGGCCTGATCCACGACTGGTGGAAGCGGATCAGCTCGTCGCGGGTGAGGGTGCGCACGACCTCGGGGTCGCCGGTGCCGGTGAACGGCTTGCCGTAGGGATGCTGGTTTCCATAGAGGAGGCCGGGCAGCGCCCGCGCGGCGATCGAGCCCGGCTCGGTCAGCTCCTCGGCAATGCCGGCGAGCTGCTGCTGGCGCAGCCGCTCTACCTCCGAGGGCTGGAAGGCGGGATTGCGGATCACGTCGGCCAGCAGATCGAGCGACGGCCCCAGAGCGGGCGTCATGGCGATCAGGCTGACGGCGGTGCGGTCGATGCTCGCGCCGGTGCCGACGGAGGCGCCAAGCCGCTCCTGCGCCTCGGCGAGCTGGATCGAGTTGAGGCTGGTCGTCCCTTCCTCGAGCAGGTTCAGCATCAGCGCCTGGGTGCCGAGCCGGTCGGCCGGGTCGGCGGCGATGCCGGCGTCGAATTCGACCGCCACCCGGGTCACCGGCACGGCCTGGCGGCGGGCATAAACGACCTCGATGCCGTTCGCCAGCCGGGCCCGGCGCACGTCGGGAAAATCGAGCTCGGGCGGGCTGCCGACCGGCGGCACGGGCCGCGGCGCATAAGAGGTCGGCGCGAGCGGCTGCTCGCCCGGCTGCGGCGGCCGGTAGTAACGCGGCCTCAGGGTGGCGGCGCCGGCGCGGGCGCCGGACACGCCCGGCGCCTCCTCATAGGCTTCCCGCTCGCCGGGATCGACGCGCAGCGCCCAGACCGGGCGGGTCAGCCAGCGCTGCATGGCGGCGCGGACCTCGGCCGGCGTCACGCTCGCCAGCTGCTCCAGCCGCGTCCGGTAGAAAGCGGGATCGTCCGCATAGAGCATGCCTTCGGCGAGCGCGACCGCCTTGCCGCCGAAGCCGCCGACCTGCTCGAGACCCTGGATGCGTCCCGACACGCTGCGCATCACGGTCCGGCGGACCTCATCCTCGGTCGGGCCCTCGGCGATGAAGCGCTCGATGATCTCGTCCAGCCGCCGCGACACCGCGCCGGCATCCTCGCCCGGCCTGACGTCGACCTGGACCTCGAACACGCTGATGCGCTGGAACGGCGACACGAAGGCGGTGACGGAGACCGCGCTCTGCTCGGCGCGGACCAGCTGGTTGTCGAGCCGCGAGCTGGCGAGCCCGCCGAGCACGGTCGCCCCGACCTGCAGCGGGACCAGATCCCGATGGGTGAGGCCGGGCACGACCCAGCTGCGATAGAGGCGGGTATTGGCGACGCGGTCGTGCATCACCTGATCGACCCGCCGGGCCAGCGTCGGCACGTCGGCCTGGGCGGGGACGTTGACCGGCCCGCGCGGAATGTCCCCGAAATAGCGCTCGACCAGCGGCCGCGCCTCGGCCGCATCTATGTCGCCGGCGAGGACGAGCACGGCATTGTTGGGCCCGTAATTCTCGCGGAACCAGGAGCGCACGTCGTCGAGCGAGGCGGCGCTCAGATCGCGCATCGATCCGATCGTCGAGTGGCGATAGGGATGGCCTTCGGGGAACAGCGCCTCGAGCTGGGCATATTCGACCAGCCCGAACGGCTCATTGTCGCCCTGCCTCTTCTCGTTCTGGACGACGCCGATCTGGTTGGTGAGATTCTCCTGGTTCACGGCGCCGAGCAAATGGCCCATGCGGTCGCTCTCGAGGAACAGCATGCGTTCGAGCGCGGAGGTCGGCACCGTCTGGAAATAATTGGTGCGGTCGAACCAGGTGGTGCCGTTATAATCGGTCGCGCCGATCTCGCGCAGCGGCTCGAAAAATTCGCCCGGCGCATTTTCCGAGCCGTTGAACATCAGATGCTCGAACAGATGGGCGAAGCCGGTGCGCCCCGGAGGCTCGTCCTTCGACCCGACATTGTACCAGATGGAAACCGCGACCACCGGCGCCTTGCGGTCCTCGTGGACGACGACCCTGAGGCCGTTGTCGAGGGTGAAGGTCTCGAACGGTATGTCGACCCGGTTCAACAGCTCGCGGACGGGATCGCCGGCGGCCGCCTGCGGCGGCGGCGTGGCGGCGTCGTCGCGGGCGGTGGTGGCGCAACCGCCGAGCGCGATGCCGGCGGCGAGCACGAACGCGGTCAGGATCTTGCGCATCCGACTCCCCTTTTGTGCAGGCGGCGACTACTAGTCCGCCGCACCGGCAATGCAAGAATCTTGCAGCCGGCGGCCGGAGGAAAAGACGAAATGCTCACGCCCCTTGTGTTGCATAATAGCAACACTACATGCTCCCGGACATAGAGAGGCAAGAGCGACCATGAACCTCGAAAAATTCACCGACCGCGCGCGCGGCTTCCTGCAGGCGGCGCAGACCGTGGCGCTCCGGCTCAACCATCAGCGCATCACGCCGGCGCACCTGCTCAAGGCGCTGCTCGAGGACGAAAAGGGCATGGCGTCCGGCCTGATCGCCCGGGCCGGCGGCAGCGCCGAGGCGGCGCGGCGCGAGACCGACGAGGCGCTGGCCAGGATTCCCGCCGTCTCTGGAACCGGCGCCTCGTCGGCGCCGGCGCTCGACGGCGAGACCATCCGGGTCCTCGATTCCGCCGAGCAGATCGCGCAGAAAGCCGGCGATTCCTACGTCGCCGTTGAGCGGATGCTGCTCGCGCTCGTCATGTCGAAGACCGACGCCGGCAAGGCGCTGACCGACGCCGGGCTGAAGCCGGACGCGCTCAACGCGGCGATCAACGAGCTGCGCGGCGGCCGCACCGCCGACACCCAGTCGGCCGAGGACCGCTACGACGCCTTGAAGAAGTTCGCGCGCGACCTCACCGATGCCGCGCGTGACGGCAAGCTCGATCCGGTGATCGGCCGCGACGACGAGATCCGCCGCACGATCCAGATCCTCGCGCGCCGCACCAAGAACAATCCCGTGCTGATCGGCGACCCCGGCGTCGGCAAGACCGCGATCGCCGAAGGGCTGGCGCTGCGCATCGCCAATGGCGACGTTCCCGACAGCCTCAAGGACCGCCGGCTGATGGCGCTCGACATGGGCTCGCTGATCGCCGGCGCCAAATATCGCGGCGAGTTCGAGGAGCGGCTGAAAGGCGTGCTCGACGAGGTCAAGCAGGCCGAAGGCGACATCATCCTGTTCATCGACGAGATGCATACGCTGATCGGCGCCGGCAAGAGCGAAGGGGCGATGGACGCCTCGAACCTCCTGAAGCCGGCGCTGTCGCGCGGCGAGCTGCACTGCATCGGCGCCACCACGCTCGACGAGTATCGCAAGCATGTCGAGAAGGACCCGGCGCTGCAGCGTCGCTTCCAGCCGGTGTTCATCGGCGAGCCGACGGTCGAGGACACGATCTCGATCCTGCGCGGGCTCAAGGAGAAATATGAGCTGCACCATGGCGTCAGGATCACCGATTCGGCCTTGGTGTCGGCGGCGACCATGTCCAATCGCTACATCACCGACCGTTTTCTTCCCGACAAGGCGATCGACCTCATGGACGAAGCGGCCTCGCGCATCCGCATGGAGGTCGAAAGCAAGCCCGAGGAAGTCGAGACCCTCGACCGGCGGATCATCCAGCTGAAGATCGAGCGCGAGGCGCTGAAGAAGGAAAAGGACGCGGCATCGCGCGAGCGGCTCAAGACGCTCGAGCAGGAGCTTGCCAATCTCGAGCAGCAGTCGAGCGAGCTGACCCAGCGCTGGCAGGCCGAGAAGGAAAAGATCCATGCCGAGGCGAAGGTCAAGGAGCAGCTCGAGGCGGCCAAGCTCCAGCTCGAACAGGCGCAGCGCTCGGGCGACCTCGCCAAGGCCGGAGAGCTTTCCTACGGCGTCATCCCCAGCCTCGAAAAACAGCTCACCGAAGCGGCGGCGGCGAGCAACTCGGCGATGCTGCGCGAGGAAGTGAGGGCCGAGGACATCGCCGCCGTCGTCTCGCGCTGGACCGGCATACCGGTCGACAAGATGCTCGAGGGCGAGCGTGACAAGCTGCTCAAGATGGAGGAGACCCTCGGCAAGCGCGTCATCGGCCAGCGCGAGGCGGTCGAGGCGGTCAGCCGCGCCATCCGCCGCGCCCGCGCCGGCCTGCAGGATCCGAACCGGCCGATGGGCTCGTTCCTGTTCCTCGGCCCGACCGGCGTCGGCAAGACCGAGCTCACCCGGGCGCTGGCGGAATTCCTGTTCGACGATTCGCACGCCATGGTCCGCATCGACATGTCGGAGTTCATGGAGAAGCACAGCGTCGCGCGGCTGATCGGCGCCCCGCCGGGCTATGTCGGCTATGAGGAAGGCGGGGTGCTGACCGAGGCGGTGCGGCGCCGGCCCTATCAGGTGGTGCTGTTCGACGAGGTCGAGAAGGCGCATGGCGACGTGTTCAACGTGCTGCTCCAGGTGCTCGACGACGGCCGGCTGACCGACGGCCAGGGCCGGACCGTCGATTTCACCAACACGATCATCATCCTCACTTCCAACCTCGGCAGCCACTTCCTGTCCGGGCTCGCCGACGGTCAGATGGTCGAGGAGGTCGAGCCGCAGGTGATGGAGGTGGTGCGCGCCCATTTCCGGCCGGAATTCCTGAACCGGCTCGACGAGATCATCCTGTTCCATCGTCTCGCCGCCGAGCATATGGGGCCGATCGTCGACATCCAGATCGAGCGCGTCCAGGCGCTGCTCAAGGACCGCAAGATTCGCCTCGATCTCACCGACGGCGCCCGCGCCTGGCTCGGGCGGGTCGGCTACGATCCGGTCTATGGCGCCCGGCCGCTGAAGCGGGCGATCCAGAAATATCTGCAGGACCCGCTGGCCGACGCGATCCTGCGCGGCGACGTGCGCGACGGCCAGACGGTGCGGATCGAGGAAGGCGACGGCGCGCTGCTGCTGACCAGCGGCGAGCAGCGCGAGGCGGCTTGACCGGCGTTCCAAGCCCAGGGTTTGATGCGCCGGCAAACTTGGTTACGCCGTAGCGGTGACCGACAGCGAGACCGCTCAAACCCTGCTCCAGCGCGCCGCGGCGCTGCGCGAGGCCGGCCGCGTCGAGGAAGCGATCGCCGCTTATCAGGAGGCGCTGGCGCTCCATCCCGACGCGCCCGACAGCTGGTACAATCTGGGCTGGCTGCAGCGCCGGGCCGGCCGCTACCCGGCCGCGCTCGATTGCTATGCCGAGGCGCTGCGCCGCGGCGTCAGCCAGCCCGAGGAAGTCCATCTCAACCGCGCGGTCATCCTCGCCGACCATCTCGCTCGTCCGGACGAGGCCGAGGCCGAGCTCGACGCCGCGCTCGGGCTCAACCCGCTTTATGTCCCGGCGCTGCTCAACCTCGGCAATCTGCACGAGGATCGCGGCCGCCGCGCGGAAGCGCGCGCCGCCTATGAGCGGGCGCTGTCGCGGGAGCCGGACAATGTGCTGGCGCTGGCCCGCCTGGCCGGCCTCGCCGATATTTCAGGCCTCAACGATCCGTTGTTTGCGCGGCTGCGCCGGGCGCTGGAGCGCGCCGGCGCCTCTGCCGCCGACCAGGCCGACCTCGGCTTCGCGCTCGGCCGCGCGCTCGACGCCGCCGGCGCCTATGATGAGGCGTTCGCCGCTTATGCCGACGCCAACCGCGCCAGCCGGGCCAGCTTCGGCGCCGCTTTTGCCGGCTATGACGCGGCCGGCGCGGAACGGCTCGTCGACCGCCTGATCGCGGCCTTCCCCCGGCCCCCGGCCGAGCCGCCGCAGCCGGCGGGCAGGCCCCCCATCTTCATTTGCGGCATGTTCCGCTCGGGCTCGACGCTCGCCGAGCAGATACTGGCCCGACACAGCCGCGTCACGCCGGGCGGCGAGCTCGACCTGCTGCCGGCGCTGATCGGCCGCGAGCTCGATCGCTATCCCGAATCGGCCGCGGCCGATCCGGCCCGGATCCGCCGGCTCGCTCAACTCTATCTCGAGCGGCTGCGGGCGATCCATCCGGACGCCGACCTCGTCACCGACAAGAGACCCGACAATTTCCTCCATATCGGCCTGATCAAGGCGATGTTCCCCGACGCCAGGATCGTCCACACCCGGCGCGACCCGATCGACAACGTGCTGTCGGTCTGGTTCCTCCACCTCGATCCGGCCATGGCCTATGCGTTCGACCTTGGCGACGCCGCCCACTGGTATGGCCAGTATCGCCGGCTGATGGCGCATTGGCGCTCGCTCTATCCCGGCGACCTGTACGACCTCGATTATGACGCGCTGGTCGCCGAGCCGGCTCCGGTGGTCGGTGAGCTGCTCGCTTTCCTGGGGCTGGACTGGGAGGATGACTGCCTCTCCTTCCATGCCGCCACCAACGCGGTCAGGACGGCCAGCGCCTGGCAGGTGCGCGAGCCTTTCTATCGCCGCAGCTCCGGCCGATGGCGCCATTACCGGCGCCATCTGGGCGGCCTCGCCGATCAGCTCGGATAGCCGAGCCGCCGGGCCCAGGGCTCCAGCATCGGCAGCACCGGCGCCAGCGGCTCGCGGTAGCGGCGCCAGCGGCCGCTCGCCTCGCGATAGAGGCGCCGGGTGACCTGGTTGTAGCTCGGCGTCGAGATCAGGCCGCGCGCCGCCGCGGTCGCCTGGTGCTCGAGGATGGCGGGATCCCAGCCGAGGCCGAGAAAATCGATCAGCGGCCGCATCACCGGCTCCGGCGCCGCGACCAGCTCCTCGTAGCGCAGCTCGAAGACGCTCAAGGGCAGCACGTCGCGGCTGCGCTGCCAGAAGCCGAGCACGAGATCATAGAGCCGGGCGGCATCGTCGAGGGCGAGGAAATTGGCCATTGCGTCGTTCATCTCGAAGCCCTGCATGAAGCAGCTCAGCACGACGTCGCAGGGGTGGCGCAGAGCGAGGATGAAGCGCGCGTCGGGAAAGAGCCGGTGGATGAGCGGCGCGCCGAGAATGTTGAGCGGCAGCTTGTCGACGACCAGCGCGCCGGCCGGCGGCGGCGACGCCGCGTCGAGCGCGGCGAAATAGAGATCGCGAAGGCGCTCGGCCTCGGCCGCGTCGAGCTCGGCGACGCGGGCGAGGTCGACGACTTCGGCCATGACCTGCTCGAGCAGCGGAATCTCCTCGAGCACATGGGTGCGGCCATGGCCCATCAGCATGGTGTCGAGCAGGGTCGTGCCCGATCTCGGGAAGCCGACCAGGAAAGCGGGCGCCGGACGATCGGTCCGGACCTGCGCATCCCGCCAGCTTCGGTACCAGCTCGGGGTCACCACCGCCGCAAGGCTTTCGACATGGGTCCGATAGGCGGCTGCGCGGCCCGCGGCCTCCGGATGCTCGGCCGCCGCCAGCCGGTTCGCTTCGGCCGCCGCGGCGAAGGCCGCCGGCGCGTCGCCGGCTTTGTCGG
The DNA here is from genome assembly GCA_963848555.1 of uncultured Alphaproteobacteria bacterium. Taxonomy (GTDB): domain Bacteria; phylum Pseudomonadota; class Alphaproteobacteria; order Sphingomonadales; family Sphingomonadaceae; genus Allosphingosinicella. The sequence goes on from CAWKEE010000004.1 coordinate 1,036,507, forward strand.
CCAGTCGCGAGATCAGCCGCTGGGTGCGGACCGGCTCGAGCGCGGCCGGCGCGCGGCGCGCCCAGGCGAGCGCCTCCTCGATCCTGTCCTCGCGCTGCAGCAGCAGCGCGTGAAGATAAGCGAGGGCGTCGGCCGGCACGCCCGCCGCTCCGGCCGCGGCGAGCAGCGGCGGCAGCTCGGTTGCGCGCCCGGCCCGTTCGAGGACGATGCCGAGCTCCAGCCACGCCTCGGCCGACCCGCGCCGGGAGCGCAGCGCGGCGCGATAGGCCTGCCCGGCTTCGTCGAGCCTGTGCAGGCCGGTCAGCGTCCGCGCTCGCTCTATCTGCGTCTCGGCGCTGTCGCCCGCTCCGGCCAGCAGCTGCAGCGCTTCGTCGAACCGGCCGAGCTGGCGCAACAGCCGGGCGGCGACGAGCGTGATCGCTCCGCCCAGCGACCGCGCCCGGCCGAGGGCGTCGAGCGCCTCCTCCGGACGTCCCGCCTCGGCGAGCGCGAAGCCGAGATTGGCCTGGATTGGCAAAACGTCCGGCCGGATCGCGGCCGCCTTCCGGAGCGCGCCGAGCGCACCGTCGCCGTCGCCGAGGGCGCGGCGGACGTTGCCGAGATTGTTCCAGATCTCCCAGTCGGCCGGGTTGTCGGCAACCACCGCCGCATAGACGTCGGCGGCCTCGGCCTCGCGGCCCTGCGCCTGCAGGATCTGGCCCTCGAGCCGGCGAAGCTCGGGCGCCGGTTCGGCGCGACAGATGCGCAGCGCTTCGTCGATGCGGCCAGTCGAGGCAAGCGCGGTCGCGCGCTCCAGCCTGGCGCTGACGTCGGTCATCTGCGGTCAGCCCGGCGGAGCGACGTCGAAGGCGACGCTCAGCCGCTCGCCCTCGGCGAACGGGCGGGTGCCGTGCCACATGGTCGAGGGAAACAGCGCCAGCCGGCCCGGCTTCGGCTCGATCAGCCGCAACGGCGGCAGGTCGAGCTGAAGCTCGGCCTGCGGCTCGCCGAGCGCCAGCCAGCCCGCCGGCTCCGGGCCCCGCTGCGCCGGGTCCGGCAGGGCGATGTACAATGCCGAGCTGAACCAGCCGTCCGGATGGATATGATTGGCATGGCAACCGCCCGACGTCAGCCGGACCGACCATGAGCCGGCGAAGCGGATCGGGCCGCCGCGGGGGCGGCCGAGCTGGGGGTGACGCAAATCGGGCGGCGGCAGCTGGGCGACGTGCGCCTGGACCGCCTCTACCACCGCCTTGCGCAACGACCTTATCTCCGGCTCGGTCCGCGAGAAAAGATAGCCGTCCGTCTGGGTTCCGCCGCGAAGCGACTGTTCCAGCGGCTGGTGGATGGTGACATGCAGCGCGCGCAGGCAGTCTGCCAGCGCGTCGAGCGACGGAATCGCTCCCGCAAGGTCGTAAACGCCGACAAGTCGCGGATCGCCCTCCAGCCACTGCCACAGCGGATTGCCGGTGATGCGCCAGGCGATCGACAGATAGGGAAAGAATGTATGGGCGACCGGTGTGCCCATCATCGAGCGCGCAATCTGCTCCGCCTCGTGCGGCCGTCCGGTGCGCAGCAGATGGCGGACGTGACGCAGCATCACGGTCGGGTCCCGAAGCGAGGCGAGCGCCGCGAACAAAGCCTCCGCCTGTTCGAAATTGCCGAGCTCGGCGCGGCAGACCGCCTCGTTGGCGTCGAAAGCCGGATGGGGACCCGCCGCCATCCGGCCACGCGCGATCACCGCCAACGCCTGTTCATATGCGCCGGCGTGGATGTGGACGATTATCAATTCCTTCCACAGCTCGATATTCTTTGGAAGGATCCGCGCTGCCGCTTCCATCGACGCGACATGGGTTTCATGATCGCCCATCGACCAGAGATGCCGGGCCAGCACCGCATGGCCCGCGATCCAGCCGGGATCCTTTTGCAACTCGGCTTCGAGCAATGCGATCGCGTCGTCGGACCGGCCCTCGGCGATCAAGGCGGCGGCAGAACCCAGTATCACGTCCTTGTCGGCCGGAGCCAGCTTTCGGGCGGCGGCATAATGATCCGTGGACCGCTTGCCCGCCTCCAACCAGCTTCGCGCGCGGGCATGGGCGACGAGCGCGTCGCCCGGTGCCAGTTCCGCGGCCCTGTCCAGGGCGTCGGTCGCCGCTTCATGCTCGTCGCGAGCGCGATGCATCAGCCCCAGCACCTGCCACAGTTTGGCCCGCCTCGGATTGGCGGCGGCCGCCGCGCGAACGACCGGCAGCCATTCCTCATCCAGACCGCAGCGCCGTGCCATCAGGCCGGCATCGGCGGCGGCGTCAGGGTCGTTGGGCAACAGCTTAAGCAGCATGCGATACTGTTCGAGGGCGGCTGCGGCCTCGCCCGCTTTGGCGAGCGCGGTTGCCAGCGCCCGCCGCAAACTCGCGTCATGTGGCGCTGCGTTCACCGCCATCCTCAGCCGGGCGCGCTCGCCCCCCTCGGGCGTGATCGAAGTTAATGTCACAGGCCCGATTCTCCATCGGGCACCGCGCCAGCCATCAAAGCGCTGACCGCCTCGCGTTCGCCCGGCGAAAGTCCGGGATGCCAGAGGTCGAAAATCATCACGACCCGAAGCTGGTCGCTGTCATTGACAGCCTCATGCTCGATCGTGTCATCGAAGACGAACGCCCTGCCCGGCTCCCATCTGAGCGTCTCCGCACCGACGCGGAACCAGCAATCGTTCGGGACGATCAGCGGCAAGTGACAGACGAGCCGCGTATTGGCGACGCCTTCATGGGGCGGAATACGGGTGCGCGGCGCCAGCAGCGAAAACATCGCGTTCGGCGAGCGTCCTGCGATGTGCGGCTGCTCGATGCGGTCGAGCAGCGCCATCGTCCGGGGGCAATGGCGGGCGTTGGCCTCGATCGTCACGCCATTCTGCGTCAGATGGATCGCGGTCCAGGCCTTGTTCCAGTTAAGCTCTCTCCACTGCCTGAGCGGCTGATCTTCCGAATATTGGATATAGGGAACAAGCTCTGCCCGCTCCGAAGCCATCAGCCGGCGGAACTCGTCGCGGATGGCCCCGGTCTCTGCCTCCAGCTCCGCCAGCCATGGGAAATCTTCCGGATCGTGAAATTCCCGCTCGACCAGGCCGGGAAAGTGGAAGTGGCTCGGTTCTGAATGGTAAGGGCGGGTGCGCCGAACGATGTTGCTGGAAAAGCGCGCCAACCGGCGTTTTTCCGGCGCCGACAGCCGGTTCTCGATGCCACGGCCGATCTCGGATAGACGCGCCTCGGCGCGCTCGACATAAGCGGCGTGCAGCCGCTGCGCGCGCTCGAACGGGCCGGCCAGATGGGGCGGCATCTCATCGGGCCGCTGGGCGATCGCGTGGCCATAGGCCTCGCCAGCCTCGTCGCCGCGGCCGGCCGCCTCGAGCAGATTGGCCTTCAAGAGCAAGGGCACGAAGCCGAGCGGGTCGATCCGCAGCGCTCCCGAGACCGCCGCCAGCGCCGCGGCAAGGTCGTTGTCGGCGCGGCACATCGCCGCCAGCTTGAGCCAGGGCTCGAGCCGCTCCGGCGCCGTCCGGGTGACCTGATCGAGCAGGCGGCGAGCCTCGGCGAGGCTGCCGGCCGCGGCGGCGCGATCCGCTTCGGTTTCCCACGATTCGGCCTGATCGGCGGTGCGCAGGTCGGTCATACGACGCTCCATAACCGCATAGCCGGCCAAAAGAAAACGGCGGGCCCGAAGGCCCGCCGCCAAGGTAGTCGCGTTGGCGTTCGGCTCAGAAGTCGAGCGTGACGCCGGCGAACACGTAACGGCCGAGGGCGTCGTAGACCTGCGCCCAGGTGTTGCCGTTGCACGGACCGGCCGGGCAGACCTGGCTGCCGTTGACCGGCGGATCGCGGTCCAGGATGTTGTTGACGCCCAGACGGAAGTTGTAGTGGTCGCCGATCCGGAAGTTGAGGGCGAGGTCGAGATAGTTGACCGAGCCCAGGTGATCGTTGCCCGGCTGGGTGTTCGGCCCCGCCAGATCCGAATCGTCGCTGAGATCGTCGACGTCGACGCTGCCGAAGTGCCTCCAGCGCAGCGACATGCCGTAGCCGTCCGGGTGGTTCCAGCTCACGCGAGCCGTGTGCCGCCATTCGGGGTTGGGCGTGCCGCACTGGTTGCCGAAGAAGCCGACGCAGTCGAACACCACGCCGATGCCGTTGTCGACGATCAGCTCGTCGAGCCAGGTACCGACGAAGTTGAACCCGAGCGAACCCAGCGAACCCACATCCATCGAGTAGCTGGCGCCGATGTCGACGCCGCGGGTGCTGAGGCCACCGATATTCTGCACGGTGTCGATGACGAAGCCGTTGTTCGACTGCCAGATGCTGCCGCGAGCGTCGCGAACGATCAGGTCGCACAGCTCGTTGCGGGTAAGGCAGGTTTGCAGGACGTTGTCGGCGCCGATGCCCTGGATGGCTCCGTCGATCTGGATGTCGAAGAAGTCGACGGTGAGCGCCAGCCTCGGGATGAAGCGCGGCTGGATGACCACGCCCGCCGTCCAGGTGTCGGAGACCTCCGGATCGAGATCCGGGTTGCCGCCGAGCAGGCCGTTATATTGTTCGGCCGGGTTCGGAGCCAGGGTGCCGAACTGGGCGGCGGTCACGCCGGTGCGGGCGCACTGGGCGGCGGTGAAGCCGTTGACCAGCCCGCCGACCGCCGGACCGGCGCACGGATCGGTCGAACCGTCGAGCCCGACGCGCTGCGGAGCGAACAGCTCCTGGATGTTCGGCGCCCGGACCGCGCGGTTGTAGCCGGCGCGGAAGCGGATGTCGCGAACCGGCGCGAAGAAGCCGGCGACCTTGTAGGTGTCGGTCGAGAAGTGCCGGTCGAGCACGCCATAGTCGGAGTAGCGATAACCGAGCTCGAGCGAGAGCTCGTGGATGAAGCTCTCCTCGATGATCGGGATGCGCGCCTCGGCGAACACCTCGCGGACGTCAAAGTCGCCCGAGATCGGCAAGGTCGGCGCGCCCTGGCCGGCGAGATCGCCGGTCTGGAACGCGATGTCGGTCTGCAGGTCCAGACGCTCCTTGCGATATTCGACGCCGAGCGCGAGGCCGACGCCCGACTGGGCCCAGGGGAACTGGACGCCCCATTCGCCGAGATTGCCGGTCAGCGACGCGTTCGCCACCGTCTCCTCGGTCAGGCCGCGCTGGAAGCCCGGCGTCTGCAGATAAGTGAGGGCAGCCGGGTCGACCGAATTGAGCGCGAAAATGTCGTAGGGAACGCAGTTCGGGTCCGAGCCGTCGACCACCGAGCGGCAGACCGGATCGACGCCCGGCGTCGCCGGATTGTCGATGACGTCGATCGCACGAGTGAGACGCGTGACCGAGAAGTCGTTGAGGTAAGTCTCGGCGAAGTTCACCCGGCCGAACTGGTAGTACATGTCGTACGACCACACGTCGCTCAAATCGCCGCGCATGCCGGCGACGACGCGGTAGCTGGTGTGCTGCAGCGTGTCCTGGCGGCCACCGCCTTCGACGTTGCGCCGACCGGGATACACAACGCCGCGATTGTACGGGGTGCCGGTCGCCGTATCGATGAAGACGTCGGGAACGCCGTCGCCGTCCGCGTCGACCAGATTGGCCGGCGAGCAGACGATGGCGCGCTGCTGTGCCGACAGCAAAGGATTGTCGCAGTTGATGCTGCCGGTATTGCCGATGAACAGGCCCGACGGAGCGATCTGGGCGACCGTCTTGTCGTCCATGAACATGAATTCCATGTACGGCTGCAGCGCGCGGCTGATCTCATATTCCGCGAACACGCCGGCGACATAGCGCTCGTCCGGACGCTGGAAGTGGTTCAGCGGACCGAAATTGTAGACGCTGGTGCCCGGAATGAAGGTCCGGTTGGGGCCGACCTGGAAGGTGCCCACATTGGTGAAGAAGCTGCCGTTGGCCGAGGTCGCCGAGCCGCCGCAGCCGAACTCGGTGGCGCCGAGCGCCCGCTGCCCGGCACTGGGTGCGCCGGTCAGGTTGCAGGCGCTGTAGTCGCGCTTGGCCTGAAGCACCGCCTGAATGTCGCGATAGCCGGCATAAGCGGTGACATGGCCGCGGCCGTCGTCGAAGCCGGCGCCGATCGCGAGGCTGATGTCGAACGTGCCGCCGTCGGTGACGTCGCCGGTCGGGAAGCCGAAGCCCCGCGCGGCGGCGGTACCCGCCACCCGGAGTGCGGTGATGATCGTGTCGCGGCTGTCATTCTGGTGGTTGTAGAAGCTGTACTGGCCGTCGATCCGGACGCCTTCGAAATCGGTGTCCATGATGAAGTTGACGACGCCGGCAACCGCGTCGGCGCCGTAGACCGACGAGGCGCCGCCGGTCAGCACGTCGACCCGGTCGATCAGGGCGGCCGGGATGACGTTGATGTCGGCGGCCGACGAGAAGGGATCGCCCGGGACGAGGCGGCGGCCGTTGACCAGAACCAGGGTGCGCTCGGAGCCGAGGCCGCGCAGGTTCAAGGTGGCGGTGCCCGACGCGCCGTTGGCGATATTGCCGCCCTGGGCCGCGAAGGCCTGCGGCAGCGAGTTGATCAGATCTTCCGCGCGGGTCGTGCCGGTCAGCCGGACTTCCTGGCTGTTGACCACCGTGACCGGGCTGGTCGCGGTGAGGTTCGGCTGAGGAATGCGCGAACCGGTAACAACGATCCTTTCATCGTCCGCCTGCGCGGTATCCGGATCGGAGCCCTCGACCGGACCGGTCGTCGCCGGCTGGTCCTGGTCCTCGTCCTGCGCAAAAGCGGGCGTGGCAACCGCGACTGCGCCACAGAAAATCGTGGTCGCGAGCAGGTTGCTCAGAAAGCGATTCTTGTTCCTCATGTTCATCCCCTTAGAGTGGCCGCAGCCATGATCGTCGCCGGCACGGGTCGGCGAAGTAGCCCCTTTCTAGGGGATGACACGAAACGGAAGCAATTCCCCGCGCGGTATGGCCGGGCCATTTTCGGCATGCGTGGCATAATTGCCACAATGCTTTTATCGGGCAGAGGCTTGCGGATTGGCGCGCGGCTCCGCAATATCCGCGTTCCACAACTTTTGGTGCAATGTCCATGATCCGTTCGCTTTTCCCCCTTGCCGCCGCGTTCGCGGTCCTGCCCGCCGCCGCCGCGGCCGCGCAGGAGCCGCCGGCCGCGCCGCCGCGCCCCGAAGTGTTCGAGGCTCTCGTCCGTTGCCGCGCCATCACCGAGGATGTGGCACGGCTGCAATGCTTCGACGCCGCCGCCGCCAACCTCCAGCAGGCGGCCGAGCGGCGCGACGTGGTGGTGGTCGACCGCCAGCAGGTTCGGCAGACGAGGCGCCGCCTGTTCGGCCTGCCGATTCCCAGCCTCGGCGACATTTTCGGCGGCGGCGGCGATGAGGACGAGGACGAGGTCAGCTCGATCGAGAGCACCGTCGCCTCGGCCCACCAGGTCGGCTACGGCCGCTGGGTGGTGCGGCTCGAGGACGGCAGCACCTGGGCGCAGACCGACAACAGCCCGCTCGCCGGGCGGCCGCGCGCCGGCCAGCCGGTGCGGGTCGAGCGCGGCGCGCTCGGCAGCTACCGGATGCGCGTCAACAACCAGCCGGCGATCCGGGTGCAGCGCCAGCTCTAGGGACACTTTGGGGACAGTTACCTAACTGTCCCCAAAGTGTCCCCTCGCTCCATGGCGCCGGCGACCGCCTGCGGATCGAGCCGGGCGCCGTTCCACATCAGGCTCCAGTGCAGATGGGGACCGGTGGCGCGTCCGGTCGCGCCGACCCTGCCGATCGGCTGACCCTGCCGCACCGCCTGTCCCGGCCGCACCGACACGCCGGCGAGGTGGAGGAAGGCGCTGTTCAGCCCCATGCCGTGGTCGACGATGACCAGATTGCCCTCGAGGCTGAACGCCGGCGGCGGCGCCAGCGTGACGATGCCGTCGGCCGGCGCCACCACGATCGCGCCCGCGCCGGCGGCGACGTCGGCGCCGCTGTGATAAGCGGCGGCGACGCCGCCACGATAGATACGCTGCGATCCGAACCGGCCGCTGATCCGGCCGCGCGCCGGCCAGATGAAGCGCTGCGTCCAGCCGACGCTGTCCGACGGCTGCGCTCGCGCGGCGGCGATCCGGGCCAGCTCGGCCTCGCGCAGCCGCCGATATTCGGGCGTCGGGCCGCCGGCCGGGCGCGCCATGCCGAGGCGTTCGATCGGCCATTGCCGCCGCGCCACGGCCAGCGGTTCGGCGATTTCGGTGCCGTCGGCGAAGCGCGCCGCCAGCCGGGCGGTGTCCGGCGCGTCGCGATCGAAGCCGATCAGGAAGCGGCCGTCGGCCGCGATCGCCAGCGGACGGCCGTCGAGGGTCAGCGACACGGCCCCGGCCGGCGCGGTGCCGCGCACCAGCGCGCCCTGCTCGATCCGCCCGTCGAGGCGGAATGCCGGCCCGTCGGCGCCCGCGACCGAAGCGGACAGCGCCGCCGCCGGCAGGCAGGCGAGTGCGAAGGCGCCGGCGCGACACCGCCGGGGCGCCTAGCCGATCACCCGCACCGCCGCCCGTTCGGCGTCGGTGAGCAGCGGATTCCAGACGTCGAGGATGAACAGCGCCCGCGGCGCGTCGCTGTCGTTCCAGGCCTCATGCTCGATCGTGTCGTCGAACGCCCAGGCGGTGCCGACCTCCCAGCTTCTGGTCTCGGCGCCGACCCGAAAACCGCAGCCGTCGGGCACGACCAGCGGCAGATGGACGGTGGTGCGGACGTTGTTCGACCCGGTATGGGGCGGAATCCGGGTATGCGGCGCGAGGATCGAGAACATCGCGGTCGGCCCCTTGCCCGGCAGGTCAAGCAGCGGAATCGCCTCGAGCGCGGCGGCGGTCGCCGGACAGCGCGCGCAATTGCCGTCCAGCCTGACGCCGTCCTGCCACAGGAACCAGGCGCTCCAGCGCGGGCTGTGGTTCAATTCGCCCCATTGATTGACCGGCTGGGTCGGATCGAAGGCGACATAGGGCTGGAAACCGGGGCTGTCCTGCTCCCACAGCGCCAGCAGCTCGCGGCGGATGTCGCCGGTCTTCGCCTCGAGCCCGGCCAGCCAGGGGAAAAGCTCGCGGGGGAAGAATTCCAGCGCCGGCAGATAGGGGAAGTGGCCGCTCACCGGCTGCTGCACGAATACCTTGCGGCGGCCGGTGCGCTGCCCGGCATAGGCCCGGGCCCGGTCGAAATCGGCGTCGGGAAAGGCGGCATAGACGTCGGCCAGCGGCGCTTCGAGCGCGGCGGCGCGGCGCTCGTCCTCGGCGCGCACCACTTCCATGCCGCGGGCGAGCGAGTCGCGCGCCGCCTGCGGCAGGCTGTCGAGGGCGGGGCTGGCGGCGATGATCGCCCGATACAGGGCCGCCGATTCCGGCAGCCGGCCGAGCCGTTCGAGCAGCGCCGCCTTCATCAGCAGCGCCGGAACGAAATAGGGATCGATCGCCAGCGCGCGGTCGAGGCCGTCGAGCGCGCGATCGAGGTCGCCGGCCTGCTCCCACGCCTGATAGAGGTTGAACCAGATAGAATGTGAGCCGGGCTCGGCCGCCGCCGCCCGTTCGAGAAAGGCGATGGCGCCGCGAACGTCCTGCCGGCCGAGCGCGATCAGCGCCAGCGAATTCAGGCCGGCGACATGGTTCGGATGCTCGTCGATGAGCCGGCCGAGCAGCTGCGCCGCGACGTCCTGCCGCCCCTGCCGCCACGCCGCCGACGCCTGTTCGTACAGCTCCGCGCCTGCCGGGGCGGCGGCCATTCAGGACGCTTTCGGCGGCCGCCCGCGCGGGATCGGCGGGCGCGGCACCGGCGCCGCGGCGGCGCTCATTCCCGGCCCTCGGCCTTGAGCGACGCGGCCGCCGAGGCATAGGCCTCCTGCCGCTCGACGCTCCAATATTTGAGCTCCGCCAGCGGGATCGGCTGGTGGGTCACCGCGCACAGCACATGGTCGCCCGGCACCAGCACCCGGTAGGTGCCGGCAAGATAATGGAGCCGGGCCGGCCGTCCCTTGTTGGACATCAGCATCGCGCTTCACCCTCAATCACAACAGCTTCGGCTGTTCAACCTCGCGACCGGATCCGCCGCGGCGCCGGGGCGGCTCGTCGCCGGCGGCGGCCTCGACCACGCCGTCCTGGAAGATCAGCCGCAGCCGCCGCGCCTCGCGCGCCGCCGCCGCCGACATCAGGGTCTTGCCGGCGCGGTCCTCGACCCGGGCATAGCCTTTCTCGAGCGGACGATTGGGATGCGCGAGCGCGGCGACGCGCCAGAGCGCGTCGAGCCGCTCGCGCGCGCGGGCGTGCGCGGCATTCAGAAGTCCGGGCCGCAGCGCGCCGGCGGCATGGCCGAGCTCGCCGCGGGCGTGGTCGAGCCGACTGCGCAGCGCCCGCGGCAGCCGCTCGGCGAGCTCATCCAGCCGCTGGCGCTGCGGCGCCAGCAGCTGGTCGGGCCGCGGCCAGGGACGAAGGCAGGCCTGGAGCTGATCGCCGGCGCGCTCGAGCAGGCGGCGGGCGCAGCGCTCGGCGCGGGCGCCGAGCTCGCGCACCTGGGCGACGAGATCGCTTCGCACCGGCACCGCCAGCTCGGCGGCGGCGGTCGGCGTCGGCGCGCGCCTGTCGGCGGCGAAGTCGGTGAGCGAGGTGTCGGTCTCATGTCCGACCGCGGAAATGACCGGGATCGCGGAAGCGGCGACCGCGCGCACCACCTCCTCTTCGTTATAGGCCCACAAATCCTCGATCGAGCCGCCGCCGCGGGCGACGATCAGCAGATCGGGCCGGGGGATCGGCCCGGCCGGCGCGAGCGCGTTGAAGCCGGCGACGGCGGCGGCGATCCTGGCGGCCGCCCCCTCCCCCTGCACCGGCACCGGCCACAACAGGACATGGCAGGGGCAGCGATCTTCGAGACGGTGGAGGATGTCGCGAATCACCGCCCCCGTCGGCGAGGTGATCACGCCGATCACCCGCGGCGCGAACGGCAGCCTTTTCTTGCGGCCCTCGTCGAACAGCCCTTCGGCGGCGAGCTGGCGCCGGCGACGGTCGAGCAAGGCCATCAGCGCGCCCTGGCCGGCGAGCTCGAGCCGCTCGACGACGATCTGGTAGCGCGAGCGGGCGGGATAAGTGGTGAGCCGGCCGGTGGCGATCACCTCGATCCCGTCCTCGGGCGCGAACCGCAGCGCCGCCGCCTGGCCGCGCCAGACGACGGCGTCGATGCAGGCGGCATCGTCCTTCAGCGTGAAATAGCAATGGCCCGAGCCGTGGCGCTTGAAGCCCGAAACCTCGCCGCGGACCCGGACATGGTCGAACGAGCCTTCCACCACCCGCTTGAGCGCCGAGGAAAGTTCCGAGACGGAAAGGGCCGGCGCGTTGTCGCCCGGCACAGCGGTTGCTAGGAGCCCACCGTCGGTCGGAGAATCTTCGTTCATGAATGTGCTGCTCTTCGGATCGGGCGGACGCGAACATGCGCTGGCCTGGAAGCTCGCGCAATCGCCGCTGATCGGCAAGCTTTATGCGGCGCCCGGCAATCCCGGCATCGCCGAGCATGCGGAGCCGGCGCCGCTCGACGGCGCCGATCATCGCGCGGCGATCGATTTCTGCCGCCGCCACGCCATCGGCCTGGCGGTGATCGGCCCGGAAGCGCCGCTGGTCGACGGCCTCGCCGACAATTTGCGGGCGATGGGCGTGCTGGTGTTCGGCCCCAACCGGGTTCCGGCGCAGCTCGAGGGATCGAAGGGCTTCACCAAGGACCTGTGCGCCAGGCACGCCATCCCCACCGCGCGCTATGCGCGCGCCTCCGACCGCCTCGCCGCCGAGGCGGCGCTCGCCGAATTCGGCTTTCCGGCGGTGATCAAGGCCGACGGGCTTGCCGCCGGCAAGGGGGTGATCATCGCCGGCTCGGCCGACGAAGCCGACGCCGCGCTCGAGGCGATGTTCGCCGGCGGCTTCGGCGGCGCCGGCGAGGCGGTCGTCGTCGAGGAATTTATGGAAGGGGAGGAGGTCAGCTTCTTCGCGCTGGTCGACGGCGAGACGGTCGTGCCGTTCGGCTCGGCCCAGGACCATAAAAGGGTCGGCGACGGCGACACCGGCCTCAATACCGGCGGCATGGGGGCCTACAGCCCGGCCTCGATCTTCACCCCCGGCCTCGAGCAGCGGGTGATGGAAGAGATCGTGCGCCCGACGACGCAGGCGCTTGCCGCGGCCGAGACGCCTTATTCGGGGATCCTCTATGCCGGCCTGATGCTGACCGCGGAGGGGCCGAAGCTGGTCGAATATAATGTCCGTTTCGGCGACCCCGAATGTCAGGTGCTGATGATGCGCCTCGAAAGCGATCTGCTCGAGCTGATGCTGGCGACCGCGCGCGGCCAGCTCGCCGAGGCGGCGCCGCCGCTCTTTTCGAAGGAAGCGGCGCTGACGGTGGTGATGGCGGCCTCCGGCTATCCGGGGACGGCGCGCAAAGGCGGAGCCATTGCCGGCATCGAGGCGGCCGAGGACAAGGGCGCCAAGGTCTTCCAGGCCGGCACCGGCAGGCGCGGCAAGCGGCTGGTCGCCGAGGGCGGCCGCGTGCTCGGCGTCACGGCCTGCGGCGGCACGGTGGCGCAGGCGCAGCGCGCCGCCTATCGCGCGATCGAGGCGATCGATTTCCCGACCGGATTTTTCCGCCACGACATCGGCTGGCGCGAAGTCAGGAGGCTGAAGGCCCGAACGCCCAAAGCGCTGAAGGGCTGACGGGCGCGGTGCGAGCGATTATGGGATGGGAGATGGGCGCCGGAACGAAATTGCTGATCGGTCTCGCCGCCGCGCTCGGCGCCGGCTGGGTCGCTCACGGACCGCTCGGCCAGGGCGAGGCCTTCCTGGCGCTTCTGGAGGCGCGCGCCGGCGCCGCCATCCGGGAATCGGAGGTGCCGGGAGTCGCCGTCCGCTTCGGCCGGAATCCGATGACGCGCGAGGCGATCCTTTCCGGCGCGGCGAACGACTTCCAGCGCGAGGGCATGGGCCTGCTGCCCGGCCTCAACGACCGGGTGCGCGCGGTGGCGGGCGTTTCGGGCGTGCGCTGGGAGGAAACGGTTTGCTGCGCCGGGGAGGAATGACGTGCCGCTGATCGTCGAGACCCTGCTGCTGGTCGCCGCCGCTTTTCTGATCGGGGTCGGCATCGGCTGGCTGATCTTCCGGCCCCGGCGCGAGACCTTCCTGTGACGGCGCGGCGATGCTGAGCCTGATCCAATTCCACCTGCCGCTGCTGGCGGTGGCGCTGCTGATCGGCGTCGTCTCCGCCTACTGGATGTTCCGCCGACCCCGCCCCTGAAGGTGCCATTCCGCCATGAGCTTCGACACCAGCACGATCATCATCATCGTCGCCGTCCTCGCCGTCCTCATCCTCGGCTTCCTGGTGATGCGGCCGCGCCGGCAGCGGGTCGAAACCCGGCCGCAGATCGAGGGCGAGGTCTATGTCGCCAGCCGCGAGCGGCCCTACGTCCGGGCGCGGGAGGGTGACGGCGTCACCGGCGAGGTCGCGGCCGCCACCACCGACGTCGCCGGCGAAGTGCTCGGCGTCGACGCCCATGGCGCGCTTTCCGGCGCGGCCGGACCCGCCGACGACCTCCAGCTGCTGAAAGGGGTCGGACCCAAGTTCGTCGCCCGCCTCAACGAGCTCGGCGTCGCCCGCTTCGCGCAGCTTGCCGCTCTCAACGACACCGAGCTTGCCCATCTCGACGAGCGGCTCGGGCCGTTCCGCGGCCGCCTCGCCCGCGACCGCGTCGCCGAGCAGGCCGACTATCTCGCTCGCGGCGACCTGGACGGGTTCGAGGAGCGGTTCGGCAAGCTCGGCGGTTAGAAACTATCCGCTGCGACGGCCGCGCGGAACCTCGCTCGCCAGCAGCTTGTCGATCTTGCGGCCGTCCATGTCGACGATCTCGAACCGCCAGCCGCCGAAAGCGAAACGCTCGCCCACTTCCGGAATGTGCCTCAGCACCGACAAGGCGAAGCCGGCGACGGTGGCATAGTCCCGCTCCTCCGGCAGCTTGATGCACAGCCGGTCGGAGAGGATGTCCGCGGACACCGACCCCGACACCCACCAGCTGCCGTCGTCGCGCTCGACCAAAGGCGGGTCGGTGTCGAAATCCTGGTCCGATGCGAACTCGCCGGCAAGCGCGATCAGCAGGTCGGTCGGCGTCACCACGCCTTCGAAATGGCCATATTCGTCATGGACGAAGGCCATCGGCACCTCGGCTTCGCGCAGCACGTTCAACGTGTCCATCGCGTCCATCCGATCGGGCACCACCGGCGCCGGCCGGGTCAGCGCCCTGAGGTCGAGCGATCGCCCCTCGATGAAGGCGGTGACGATGTCGCGCGCCTGGACGACGCCGACCAGCTGGTCGACCGAGCCTTCCCCGACCGGCAGCCGGCTGTGCGGCGCGTCGAGCAGCGCCCGGCGGATCGCCTCGGGGTCGGCGTCGACGTCGATCCAGTCGACGTCGGTGCGCGGCGTCATCACCTCGCGCGTCGGCCGGTCGGCGAGCCGCACCACGCCCGAGATGATCGCCCGCTCGCTCTCCTCGAGCACGCCGGCGGTGGTCGCCTCGGCGACGACCAGATGGAGATCCTCGGCGGTGACATGGTCCGAGGATTCGCGATTGAGGCCGAGCAGCCGGAAGACCAAGGCGCTGGTGCGGTCGAGCAGCCACACGAACGGCGCCGTGGCCTTGGACAGCCACAGCATCGGCAGCGCCATCACCACCGCGATCGGCTCGGGCGCGCGCAGCGCGAACTGCTTGGGCACCAGCTCGCCGATCACCAAAGAGGCGTAGGTCGTGAACAGGATGACCAGCCCGAAGCCGAGCGTCTGGGCGGTGTCGGGATCGATTCCGAGCAGCGCCAGCCGCTGCGCCACCGGCCCGCCGAGGCTGGCGCCGGAATAAGCGCCGGCGAGAATGCCGATCAGGGTGATGCCGATCTGAACCGTCGACAGGAACCGGCCCGGATCAGAGGCGAGGTCGAGCGCGGTCTGCGCCCCCCTGCGCCCGGCCCGCGCCATCGCCCGCAGCCGCGGCCGGCGCGACGAGACGATCGCCAGCTCCGACATGGCGAAGACGCCGTTCAGCGCCACCAGAACCAGGATGATGACGACGTCGAGCCACGGAAAGGGGGCGAGAGGGGAAAGCGCGGGCATGGCGGCTCGGGCGTTCCTAGCCGTTATCCTTTCGCTCCGACAACCACTTCCTCAGGCGAGGTTCAAGCCGGGTCTGGAACAATCGTACCTGAGCGGCGGTTGCATCCCCGCTCCTGAGGGAGCATCCTCGAGAAAGGTATTCCTATGTACGTGTCAAAGCGTTTCGCCCTGACCGCGGCCGCGGCCGCCCTGATCACCACCACCGCCGCCTGCGTCACCGATCCAAATACCGGCGAGCGGCGAGTCTCCAAGGCCGCGATCGGCGCGGTGCTGGGCGGCGGCGCCGGCTATCTGCTCGGCGAGGTGCTCGGCGGCCGCAACGACCGCACCGAGCGCATCATCGGCACCGGCATCGGCGCCGTCGCCGGCGGGCTGGCCGGCGCCTATATGGATCGCCAGGAGCAGGAGCTGCGGCGCCAGACCGCGGGCACCGGCGTCGTCATCGAGCGTCAAGGCGACGAGCTGTTGCTGACCATGCCGGCCGGCATCACCTTCGCCCACGACCGCTCCGACATCCAGCCGCAATTCCAGTCGACGCTCGACCAGGTCGCGCAGACGCTGCAGGCCTATCCGTCGACGCTGATCGACGTTTACGGCCATACCGACAGCACCGGCAGCGACAGCTACAATCAGGCGCTGTCCGAACGGCGCGCGCGGTCGGTCGCCGACTATCTGAGCGCCCGCGGCGTCCAGCCGGTGCGGATCGCCACCCAGGGCTATGGCGAGAGCCGGCTGCTGGTGAATCCCGAACGTAGCGAGGCCGACCGCCAGGCCAATCGCCGGGTCGAGATCCGGATCGTGCCGGCGACGACCAGCGGCGGCTGACCGCCGGCCGCGGCGGCGGGGGGATGAAGCGCGATGCTGCAGGCGACCGGTGAGAGGCGCCGCGAGCGGGCCGGGGCGTCGGCCGCGGTCGCCGCGTTGCACCTGCTGCTCGGCTATGCGCTGATCGCCGGATTCAGCGTCAGCGTCGTGCTGCCGGCGCGCGCGGACCTCAAGCTGTTCGACGTGCGCGAACCGCCGCCGCCGCCGCCGAGCGTGCCCGCCGCGCCGCGCCGGCCGGCGCCTGAAGGCGCCGCTTCGCCGCCCAGCCCGAAGGCGCGGCCGACCCCCGTCGTGGCCCCGCCTTCGCCGCTGCCGCCCGTCTCACCGGTCGCCGCGACCCCGGAGCCGACCAGAGCGCCCCCAGGAGTCGACCCTGCCGCCGGCGTCGCCGGCCTGCCCGGGGCCGGGACCGGGACCGGCGGCGAGGGCGCCGGCACCGGTCGCGGCGGCGCCGGCAGCGGCACCGGCGGCGGCGGCGTTCGAGCGCAGCGGATCAGCGGCCGGCTGTCGGGCGAGACCGACTATCCGCCGGCCGCGCGGCGCGCCCGCATCGAGGGCAGTGTCGGCGTGCGCTTCGTCGTCGGCACCGACGGCCGGGTCGGCGGCTGCCGGGTGACGCGATCGAGCGGCCATGCCGAGCTCGACACTACAACCTGCCGGCTGATCGAGCAGCGCTTCCGCTACCGGCCCGCCCGCGACGCCGCCGGCCGGCCGGTCCCGGAAACCGTGTCCCGCACGTTCGACTGGCTGCTGCCGGTGATACCTCCCCATCGCTAGCGACGGGGAGGAACTACATCTCGTATCCGAACCGCTCCGCCCAAAGCGCGAGCAGCGGCAGAACATCCTCCATCCGGTCGCGGTAGCGCCGCCAGCGGCCGCTGGCGCGGGTGTAGATCGGCTCGGTCACCTGGGCGTAGCTGGCGGAGGCGACATAGCCGCGCCGGAGCGCGGCGCGGCGATGATCGAACATGCCCGCCTCAGGCTCGAGGCCGAGAAAATCGAGCAGCGGCCCGACCGACCCCTCCAGATCTTCGAGCATCGCCTCATAGCGTATCTCGTGCACGTCGAGCGGGAAGACCTCGCGGCAGCGCTGCCAGCAGCGCATCACCAGATCGTACAGCCGCGCCGCGTCCGCCAAATCGAGGAAGTTGGCCATCGCGTGGTTGAGGCGGAAGCTGGTGATGAAGGCGCTCAGCACCGCATCGCACGGATGACGCACGGCGAACAGGATGCGGGCGTCGGGGAACAACCGGTGGATGACCGGCAGCCGCGGGATGTTGAGCGGCATCTTGTCGAGGACCAGCGCGCCGGAAGGCGGCGGATCGAGCCGGTCGAGCGTCTCGAAATAGAGATCGCGCAGCGCCTCTATCTCGCGCCCCTCGAGATCGGCGAGACGATCGAAATCGCCGAGCCGCTCCAGCACCGGCTCCAGCAGCGGTTTCTCCTCGACGACATGCAGCCGGCTATGGCCCATCAGCACGGTATCGAGCAGGGTCGTTCCCGAGCGCGGGAAGCCGACCAGGAAAATCGGCGCGCCGCGTTCGGCGGGCGGCGCCGGCGGGGTCCAGCGCGCAAGCCGGTCCGCGCCGATCCGGCCGATCAGCGCCTCGATTTCGGCCCGGTAGGCCGCCGCGCCCCGAGCCGCGTCCGGAAGCGTCGCGGCCGCCAGCCGGTTCATCTCGGAAAAGGCGGCGAAGGCGAGGTCGGTCCGTCCGAGCCGGTCCGCCATTTCCCCGATCAGCTGCGCCCGCCGCCCCGGCTCGAGCTCGGCCGGCGCCGCCTGCGCTTCGGCCAAAGCGGCCTGATGGTCGCCGCGGCGCCGCAGTGAAAAGGCGCGGATCAGCGCCAGCGCGTCCGCCGGCACGCGGCGGGCCGCGGCTTCGGCGAGCAAGGGTTCAAGCTCGTCGGCGCGATTGCTGTGCTCGAGCAGGATGCCGAGCCAGAAAAAAGCCGGGGCGAACCCCGGCTGGAGCCGCAGCGCCTCGCGATAGGCGGCTTCCGCTTCGGCATGCGCGCCCCGCTCCGCCTCGAGCAGCCCGATCTCGACCTGCAGCGCCGGATCGCGCGGCATCAGCGCCGCGGCCCGGCGCAGCGGCGCCAGCGCCGCCGGGGCGTCGCCGAGCCGGGCATGGGCGCGGCTGAGCTCGATCTGACAGGGCGGCTCATCGGGCGCGAGGCGCGCCGCCTGTTCGACCGCGGCGAGGCTGGCCTCGAGCCGGCCCGCTTCGGCCAGGGCTCCGGCGAGGTTGAGATGGAGCATGGCGAGGCCGGGACGAAGGGCGATGGCGCGCTCGAGCGCGGCCACCGCCGCCTCGCGGTCGCCGAGCGCGCGATGGACGTTGCCGAGATTGTTGAGGCTCTCATAATCGGCCGGATCGCGCTCGATCAGCCGCCGGTAGGCGGTGGCCGCCTCCGCCAGCCGGCCCTCCGACTGCAACCGCCAGGCGGTCATCCGCTCCTGGCTCATCCGAGGCTCCGGTCGGCCGGGATCCGCCGGCCGCGGAAGAAATCGCGCAGCAGCAGGGCCGCCTCGCTTTCGCCGATGCCGGCAAAGACTTCCGGCCGATGGTGGCAGGTCGGCTGGCCGAACAGGCGCGGACCATGCAGCACCGCCCCGCCTTTGGGATCGGCGGCGGCGAAATAGAGCCGCGCGATCCGGGCGAGCGCGATCGCGCCGGCGCACATCGCGCACGGCTCGAGCGTCACCCAAAGGTCGCAACCGTCGAGCCGGGCCGTGCCGAGCGCGGACGCCGCCATGCGCAGCGCGACGATCTCGGCATGGGCGGTCGGGTCGTCGGCGTCGCGCATCCGGTTGCGCGCGACGGCGATCACCTTTCCCTCCTTCGCCACGACCGCTCCCACCGGCACCTCGCCATTGCCGGCGGCGGCGCGCGCCTCATCAAGGGCAAGGCGCATCGGCTCGGGAAGCGGGAAGCTCATCGCGCGCTCGTTAGAGCGCGCCGCGCGCGAGCGGAAGTCCAAGGGTCCAAACCGGGTTTGGACCCTTTGCCGCTTTTACTGCGCGTTCTCGTTCTCGACGGTGAGGCTGGGCACCTCGACCTGGCGATTCTCGGTCCGCACCACCGGCACCTCCACATTGGTGGTGGTGGTCCCGACCTTGACGTCCTGGGTCTCGATCGAAAGGCTGCCGTCGCTGCCCCGATTGAGGTTGATCACGCCGGTCGCGACCAGCGCTATGCCGATCAGGATCAGCAGCGCGATGAGCAGCAGGAGTGTGCGCAGCATCGTCGTCCTCTTCATTTGTCCCGGGCCAAAGAACGACAGGATGGCGCATTGGTTGCCGGACCGCAACGATTCCCTCGCCCATGATGGGACCCCTGCGGCGGTTGACGAATCCGTCCGCGCCCTCTATCTGCGCCGGGTTTCCGGGAGCGAGACCGTTCCCATTCCAGGAAGAGATTGAAATGTCGCGGATTTGCGAGCTGACCGGCAAGGGCCGGCAGGTGGGTCACAACGTTTCCCACGCCAATAACAAGACCAAGCGCACGTTCCTGCCCAATTTGCAGAACGTCACCCTGATCTCCGATGCGCTCGGCCGTCAGGTGAAGCTGCGTGTGTCGACGTCCGGCCTGCGCTCGGTCGAGCATGTCGGCGGCCTCGACAACTGGCTGGCCAAGGCCAGCGACGACAAGCTCAGCCTCAAGGCCCGCCGCCTGAAGCGCGAGATCGTCAAGAAGCAGGGCGAAGCCGCCACCGCCTAGCGCGTCGCCCCGGGTTGGACGGGGATGGTCCGCATTTGACCGTCATTCGCGCGAAAGCGGGGAACCAGGCAGCTTCTGCGACCGTCACCGCCACCCACTGGGCTCCCGCTTTCGCGGGAGTGCCGACTGCGGGCGGATAGGGACTGCCCCCTTTTCGACGTCATTCCTCGAGCGCGAACTCGAGCAGCAGGGTCCGCTGCAGCGCCATGAAATTGTCGTCCGAAGCGAGGCGGACGATCGTCCTCCCCTGTTCCTGCGCGACGCTCAGCGCCTCCATATTGTCGACACTCAGCGGCGACGCGAGCGCGGCGATCTCGTGCGCCTCGACGGTCGCGCCGGCGCGCAGGGCGGCCGTCTCCGCTATCGCCAGCCGCGCGGAAAAGCCGCCGAGCCAGTCGAAGCGGCGATTGAGGATCAACAGCCGGCCGTCCGGCAGCAGCGCCGCGTCCGAGACGCGGTAGCCGGGGATCCGGCGATAGCGCAAAGCGGCGGCGCGCGTCGCCGGCTGCGCCGGATCGCCGGCGAACAAGGCGACGTCGCTATGAGGGTCGCCATTGTCGCGCCCTTCGGCGAACACCAGGAAGCGGCCGTCGGCGAGCCGCACCATCGCTTCGGGTCCGCTATTGCCGCGCCAGCCGCGCATCACTTCGGGCTGAGCCGCCGCCTCGGCATGCCAGTCGGAACGCCGGAAGCGGACGACGGCATTCAGCCGCTCGAAGGCGAGCCAGGCCGCGCCTCCGATCAGCAGCAGGGCCTCGGTGTCGCGCGTGGCCTTGTCACCGCTCCCCGCCTGCGGCAGCGGCCGGACCTGCAGAAGCTGCCGGCCGGCCGCGCGCGGCAGCGCGAAGCGGAGCAGCGCGCCCGCATCGCTGACCGCGGTGACCTCGCCGCCGTCGACGTGCATCGCCGAGATGCCGCCGAAGCGGGGATCGTCGCTGCGCAGCGTCCAGCCGCGCAGGAAGACCAGCGACCCGACCCGCCGCCGCCCGGCATCGGCCTCGTCGAGCGAAACCGGCTGCACGAACAGCGACGCCCGCGCCGCTCCCGCCGCCGGAGGCGGCGGCGGCGGCTCGACGATGGTGGCGAGCAGCGCCGCCGCGGCGAGCAGGAACAGCGCGCGCCTCCGCCTTCTGTTCAGGATTCCAGCTGTTTTCATGAACGGTGGCTTACGAACGCATTCAGCACAAGCTCAAGCGAGTCGTGGCAAACCCCGCTCATGTCAACGAAGGTCCGCCGCCATTTCCGGCGCCTCGGCCGACGGGACAGGAGGAGTTGAGTATCATGTTGAGCAAGTTTGCGCTTTCCGCCGCCGTCGCCGTCTCCGCGCTGACCGCCATGCCGGCCGCCGCCGAGGCCCAGAGCCGCTACGGCTATTATGGCCGGTCGGGCTATGATTCGCGCTATGACGACCGGCGCTACGACCAGCGGCGCTACGACCAGCGGCGCTACGATCAGCGGCGCTACGACAGCCGCCGCTATGACAATCGCTACAATCGCGGTCGCTACAGCCATAATTACGGCCGGCGCTGCGACAGCGGCACCACCGGCACCATCATCGGCGCGGTCGTCGGCGGCCTGCTCGGCCGCGAGATTGCCGGCCGCGGCGACCGCACCACGGGCGCCATCATCGGCGGCGCCGTCGGCGCGCTGGGCGGCCGCGCGATCGATCGCGGCGACTGCCGCCGCTAACAGCTTCCCTCGCGTAGCGTATCGAGGGCGGGGCCGGTCATCCTCCCGGGTGGCCGGCCCCGGGTTTGTCGGGGGACAGTCACTTTCACGCGCCGGCGCCCGCAGAGCCGGCGCAGTCGACCGCGAATCGACTGTCCCCGTCAGTCCTTGTCGAACAGCTGGGCGAGCTGGTCGATCATCGTCCCGCCGAGCTGCTCGGCATCCATGATGGTCACGGCGCGGCCATAATAGCGGGTGACGTCGTGGCCGATGCCGATCGCGATCAGCTCGACCGGCGAGCGCGCTTCGATCCAGCCTATCACCTGGCGCAAATGGCGCTCCAAATAGGTGCCCGAATTCACCGACAGCGTCGAATCGTCGACCGGCGCGCCGTCGGAGATCACCATCAATATCTTGCGCTCCTCGACCCGGCCGATCAGCCGGCCGTGGGCCCACAGCAGGGCCTCGCCGTCGATATTCTCCTTGAGCAGCCCCTCGCGCATCATCAGCCCGAGGTTGCGGCGCGCCCGCCGCCACGGCTCGTCGGCCTGCTTGTAGATGATGTGCCGCAGGTCGTTGAGCCGCCCCGGCTGCGGCGGCCGCCCTTCCGAAAGCCAGTTCTCGCGGCTCTGTCCGCCCTTCCAGGCGCGGGTGGTGAAGCCGAGAATCTCGACCTTGACGCCGCAGCGCTCGAGCGTGCGCGCCAATATGTCGGCGCTGATCGCGGCGATCGAGATCGGCCGTCCGCGCATCGAGCCCGAATTGTCGAGCAGCAGGGTCACCACGGTGTCGCGGAACTCGGTGTCGCGCTCGACCTTGTAGGACAGGCTGTGCTCGGGATTGACGACCACCCGCGCCAGCCGCGCGACGTCGAGCAGCCCTTCCTCCTGGTCGAAATCCCACGAGCGCGACTGCTGCGCCATCAGCCGCCGCTGCAGGCGGTTGGCGAGCTTGGTGACGGCGCCCTGCAGATGGATGAGCTGCTGGTCGAGATAGGCGCGCAGCCTTCCCAGCTCCTCCTCGTCGCACAGATCGGAGGCGGCGACGACCTCGTCATAGCGGGTGGTGAAGATCCGATAGTCGAACGATGGCGGCAGGTCGGATAGCGGCCGGTTCGGCCTGACCGGCATCGCCCCTTCCTCGCCCTCCTCGCCCATCCCTTCGGCGGCGTCGGCCATTTCCTCCTCGGCCCAGTCGCGCTCGGCGTCGTCGCCGCCTTCCTCCTGCTCGCCGCGAATCTCGGCCTCGCCGCGGCCGGCGCCTTCGTCCGGCTCCTCCTCTTCGCCCTGCTCGCCGCCTTCTTCTTCGTCGCCTTCGCCCTCGTCGCCCCCTTCGGGCTCGGCCGGGGCGTCGGGCTCGCCCTCGACCAGCTCGAGATCGCGGAGCAGCTTGCCGACCAAGGCGGCGAAGGCGGCCTGGTCGTCCAGAGCGAGGCCGAGCGCGTCGAGATCGGCGCCGCCTTTCTCCTCGATCCAGCCGGAGACCAGCCCCACGCCCGCTTGCGCCTCCTGCGGCGGCGCCTGTCCGGTCAGCCGCTCGCGCACGATCAGTCCGACCGCCGAGGCCAGCGGCACCTCCTCGCGGTTGCGGGCGCGGGTCAGCGGATCGGTGCGCAGCCGCAATTCGGTCAGCCGGGCCAGATTGTCGCGCACCCCCTCCATGCTGCGCGCGCCGAGCGCCTCGCAGCGCGCCTGCTCGGCGGCGTCGAACACCGCGCGGGCGAGGTCGTCGCCGGGCGCGCCGCGGGCGTGAAGCCGCGCGTCATGATGCCTGAGGCGCAACGCCGCGGCGTCGGCGAAACCGCGCGCCTCGGCCACCTCCTTGGGACCGAGCGTGCGGCCCGGCATCGGCGCCTTGACGCTCTTGCCGGCGGCCGACGGCGCGTCGCTGGTGAAGCCGACCTCGACCTCGGCATCGCCGGCGATCGCCCGCGTCGCCCCGGCGAGCGCGTGGCGGAAGGTTTCGAGCGGATTGTCTTCGGCAGCCACGTCGGCTGGGTTTGCGCGCAATCCGCCCCAAGTCAACCGGGCGGGCGAATCCGGCTCGAACCCGCAACGCTACGGACGTCGCGGCCGCTCCGGACGCTGCGGTCGCTGCGGTCGCTCCGGACGTTGGGGGCGCTCGGGCCGCTGCGGACGTTGAGGGGGAACCGGACGAGCGGTGTCCGGCGATTCCTGCGGCTGCGGCGGTTGCGGCGGCTGTGGCGGCTGGTGGGGCTGGTGGGGCTGCGGCGGCTGGTGGGGCTGCGGCGGCTGGTGCGGCTGCGGCGGCTGGTGGGGCTGCGGCGGCTGGCGGGGTTCGATCGCGGCCAACCACCCGTCTTTCGGCGATCGCGCCACCCTTCCTGCGACATCCATGATCATGACCTCATCCTGGGAAACTGAGCCGATGCCCGAGCTGCGGCGGCGCCTGGCGGCCGAGGCTCGGGGTCATGGCCGTCCCTGCGACGGGACGGCCATCCCCGCGGCCCAGTTCATTGGCCCCCGGCGACGGTTGTGGTCGCCGGGGTCGGTGCGGCCGCGGTGGTTGTCGGGGTCGGTGCGGCGGCAACGGCTATCGGGTTCCCGCATGCCCCCTGCGCCGCACCGAGCCGGCAGCTGAACCCCTGCGCCAGGACGCGCGACGCGTTCCCCGTCGAGAAAAAGGTCCCCAGCGAGGCGCTGACACCCTGGCCGCCGCCGCCGCTCGCCTCGAACTGGCCGAGCACCGACAGCGCGTCCTGGAAGTTGCTGCCCTCGCCGGTGCCGCGGATCTGCTCGCCGTTGGATTGGGTAGTCGGCACGACCGCAAGATTGCGATCGCCGAAGCCCATGGTGAGCTGCGCACCCTGGTCGGGAACCGAGCCGGCAATGGTGACGCCAAAGGTCTGGGTTCTGGCGAAGATCAGTGCCGAGCCCTGCTCTGAAGTTGCGCAGCCCGCCAGCGAAAGTGCGGCGGCACTTGTGATCATCATTTTCTTCATCATCTCTCTTCTCCTTCTGGAGTGCACAATTCGGTTCCGGGTCCGATCAGCTCGCGGAGCCCGGTCATCGTCCGTTCGCTGGTACGCCACAGGATCAGGTGGCATCGGCCCTGCGGCACCAGCGCCATCTGGCTGCTGAGCCAGCCGAAGCTGGCCTGGCTGCCGACGATGGCGGGGCCGATCGCCTGGACGTCGATCACCTGCATCGCGCTGCCCGGGGCCACCTGCACGACGGCAAGGCCCGGATAGTAAGTGGTGCGGACCGCCGACCCGTCGCTGACCCGCACGATCGTGCAGGCGCCGAGGGCGGCGGCGGCCGCGAGGCCGACCAAAAGGCGCGGCCAGCGCACGGTCGGGGCCGCTCGCCGGAGCGCGGGCCGTTCGGCCGATGACCTTGTGCGCGGCATGTTTGCCATGATGCTCCCCGTGCCGCCTTTTCGGGCGGACATGAGGCACGGCTAGCGGCGGCGGCGAACGCCGGCTGTGCGCTTTGTCACGGAGCGAAAATAATCTTCCCGGCCGGCAACGGCGCGGGCCGGCGCTCAGACCGCGCCGACCACGCTTTCCGGCAGATCCTTGCCGAACACGCGCTGATAATATTCGGCGACCACCGGCCGCTCCGCCTCGTCGCATTTGTTGAGGAAGGAGAGGCGGAAGGCGAAGCCGACGTCACCGAAGATCAACGCATTCTGCGCCCAGCTGATCACCGTGCGCGGGCTCATCACCGTCGAGATGTCGCCATTGATGAAGCCGCGGCGGGTCAGCTCGGCGACCTTGATCATCCGCTCGACCTCGGCCCGGCCGCCCTCATGGTCATATTCGCCGGACTTGGCGAGGACGATCCGCGCCTCGGTCTCGGCCGGCAGATAATTGAGGGTGACGACGACGTTCCAGCGGTCCATCTGGCCCTGGTTGATCTGCTGGGTGCCGTGATAGAGGCCGGTGGTGTCGCCCAGCCCGATCGTGTTGGTGGTGGCGAACAGCCGGAAATAGGGGTGCGGGCGGATCACCCGGTTCTGATCGAGCAGGGTCAGCTTGCCTTCGGTCTCGAGCACGCGCTGGATGACGAACATCACGTCCGGCCGGCCCGCATCATATTCGTCGAACACCAGCGCGGTCGGGGTCTGCAGCGCCCAGGGCAGCAGCCCTTCGCGGAATTCGGTCACCTGCTGACCGTCGCGCAGCACGATCGCGTCGCGGCCGACCAGGTCGATGCGGCTGATATGGGCGTCGAGGTTGATCCGGATGAGCGGCCAGTTCAATCGCGCCGCCACCTGCTCGATATGGGTCGACTTGCCGGTGCCGTGATAGCCCTGGATCATCACCCGCCGGTTCTTGGCGAAGCCGGCGCAGATGGCGAGCGTCGTGTCGGGATCGAAAACGTAGGCCGGGTCGAGATCGGGCACCCGCTCGTCGGCTTCGGAGAAGGCCGGCACCTCCATGTCGCTGTCGACGCCGAACGTATCGCGCACCTTCACGATCCGGTCGGGCGCGTCCATCACCGTCGCCGATCGGCTGTCGGGGTTCACGTTGGGAATGTCTGCCATTTCAAACTAATCTCTGCTTCAGGCGAAGGCCGGCCTGCTCTTGAGCGCCGTATAAGCCTCGATCACCGCCTGCAACGCTTTCTCGTGGCTGCGGTCGCCGCCATTATGATCCGGATGATAGCGGCGCAGCAGATCCGCGTAGCGCCGCCGCAGCGCGCGCCGGTCGACGTCGGTGCCGAGCTCGAGGGTGCGCAGATTGCGGCGATCCTGCGCGCTCAGCTCGCGTCCGTCCTTGCGCGGCCCCTCCGCCCGATCGCGACGGAAGCGCGCCCCGATCGCGTCGAGCGGGTCGACGAAATCGGCCCAGCGCGGTCCGGGATCGCCATTTGCGGCGAATGCGCGGGTCTCGCGCTCCCAGCCGCCATAAGGATGCTGCGCGTCGGCGATCTCGTCCGGCGTCATGCCGTCGAAATAATTATAGTCGGCGTTGAACGCGCGGACATGGTCGAGGCACAGCCAGCGCCAATCGCCGGGACCGTCGAAGCCCGGCCGGCGCGATCCGGGCGCGCGAAACTCGCCGGCCGCCTCGCAACCGGGATGGGCGCAGCTTTGCGCCTTTCCCTCGACCCGGCCATGGAACCGGGCCTGCCTTCCGCCCGCGCTTGCCAATCCCAACTCCCTTCGGCTTCCAACCTTCCTATATAAGCGAAATGACCCGCTCTTTAACCGGTCCGGTCGCCGGCGAAATCGACCGGCGCCTGCGCGCCGCGCTCGCTCCGACCCGCCTCGTCGTGACCAACGACAGCTTCAGGCATCGCGGCCATGCCGGCGATGACGGCAGCGGCGAAAGCCACTTCACGGTCGAGATCGTCTCGCCCGCTTTCGCCGGACTGTCGCGGCTGGCGCGCCAGCGCGCGGTCAACGAAGCGCTTGGCGAGCTGATGCGCGAGCGCATCCACGCGCTGGCGATCCGGGCGAGGGCGCCGGACGAGGACTGACTTCCCTATCTAGGGGCGCACCTCGGCGATTCGGTCGGCGACCAGCCAGACGCGGTGCGGCTCGCCGGTCGCGACCAGCAGCGGCCGGCCGGCCAGCTGGGCGACGAGCAGGTGGATTTCGGTCGGCATCGGATCGAGCAGATGGGTGACGCCGATCGGACGCGGCGCCTGGCCGGGCGCCGGCGCCGCGGTCTCGATGTCGACGCAGGCATTGGTGAAGCCCCGCGAGCCGGAGACGGTGCCGTCGGCGGCGACGGTCGAGCGGAAATGGCCGCCGAGCGGGAAGCGGCCGCGCGCCGCCGGGGTCGATGTCTGGTAGACGTCGACCGGCGCGTCGACCGAGGCGGGCGGCACGACGAGGACGTAGAAAGGCTGATTCGAGCAGGCGCGATGGGTGAGGCCGTCGGTCGCGGCGCGCGCCGCCGCCATCCGCGCCTGGAGCGGATTGAGCGCCGGCCGGTCGGCGCCGAGATAGACGTTGCGCGACACCACGCGGCCGCCGAGCACATTGGCGCGATAGACGGCGCGCGGCCCCTCATCGCCGTCGGCGTAGAAAGTGACCGCCATCGCATTGCCTTCCGGCTCGGCGATCCAGCCGGTGATGCCGGCGCCGTCCGGGTCGGACACCCGGCTCAGCATGTCCTGGGTGCCGATCATCCCGGCCCGGGCGATGGCGACGAGCAGCCGCCCGCGCTCGGCGTTGCGCTCGACCTGCGCCAGCTCGGCGCGGGTCAGCGGCGGCGCCGGGGCGGACGGAGTCGACGGCGCGGCGGTCGGCGGCACCGGCTCGGGCTCGACCGCTTCCGGCTCCGGCTCGGCCGTGTCCGGCTCCGGCTCGGGCTGCGATTCGCCGGGGGGCGGCGTCGGAATCGGCTGAGGCTCGGCCGGCTCCGGTTGCGGCTCGGCCTCTCCGGCCGGTTCGGGCTGGGCCGGCGCGGGCTCGGGCCGGGCTTCGGCGGGCGGCTCCTCGGGCGGGCTTTCGTCCTGAAGCGCGTCCACCGTCCCCTTCAGATCCTCGAGACCGCGAGCCTCGGGCGGCTGCGTCGTCTCCGGCTGCTGCGCGAAGGCGAGCCCGGCGGCGCCGGCCACAGCGATCGGGATAAGAAATCTGGAAAAACGCATAGGATGCAATCCCTTCGGTGATGGCACAGGATGGACCCGGCCGCGGCGCGGATCAAGCTCATGCCTCCCCATCGCTCGCGATGGGGGGGGCGACCAGCCGAAGCATCGTGGAGCAATAATCGGCGAGGCTGAGCCAATCACCCCTCCACCCCCCTTCGGGTGGTCCCCCTCCCCGAGCAAGCTCGGGGAGGATCTAGAGCGCGATCGCGACCGTCTTGAGCTCGGTATAGGTCTCGATGCCGTAGCGCGCCGATTCGCGGCCGAAGCCGGACTGCTTGTAGCCGCCGAACGGCAGCGCCGGATCGGGCGCCATCGGGCAATTGCCCCACACCATGCCGGCGCGCAGCTTCGCCGCCATCCTGTGCATCGCCGACAGGTCGCGCGTCCAGACCGAGGCGGCGAGGCCGTAGCTGGTGTCGTTCGCCGCTTTGGCGACCTCGTCGAGATCCTCGTAGCGCTGGGCGGCGAGGACCGGCCCGAAAATCTCCTCGCGCATCACCTTCATCTCGGGCTTGACGTCGACCAGCACGGTCGGATTGACGAAATAGCCGTCGCCGCCCGGCGTGTCGCCGCCGCACAGCACCGACGCGCCTTCCCTGCGCCCGGCCTCGATATAGGAGAGCACGCGCTCATGCTGCTCGGTCGAGACCAAGGGCCCCATCATCGTGTCGGGCGCAAGGCTCGGCCCGACCTTCCATTGCGCGGCGTTGGCGGTGACCGCCTCGAGCAGCTTGTCGAAAATGTCCTTGTGCGCGAACAGCCGCGAGCCGGCGATGCACACCTGGCCCGAATTGGCGAAGATCGCGCGGGCGGCGCCGGCGGCGGTCGAGGCGATGTCGACGTCGGGCAGGACGACGACCGGCGACTTGCCGCCGAGCTCGAGCGTGACCCGCTTCAGCGTGTCGGTGGCGTTGCGGTTGATGATCTTGCCGACCTCGGTCGAGCCGGTGAAGGCGATCTTGTCGACGTCGGGGTGGCGGACCATGCGGTCGCCGGCGGTCTCGCCCATGCCGGTGACGAGGTTGAACACGCCGGCCGGCACGCCCGCCTCGGCGACCAGGTCGGCGAGCCGCAAGGCGGTCAGCGGCGTCTGCTCGGCCGGCTTGAGCACCAGGGTGCAGCCGGCGGCGAGCGCCGGGGCGATCTTCTGCACCGCCATCATCAGCGGGAAGTTCCACGGCACGATCTGGGCGCACACGCCGATCGGCTCGCGCCGGACATAAGCGTGGAACATTCCGGCCGGCGCGTTGGACGGCTCGACATGATCGCCGGTCAGCTTGGTCGCCCAGCCGGCCATGTAGCGCAGCATCCTGACCGAGGAGGGGATGTCGAGGGCGGCGCTGGCAGCCCGGGGCTTGCCGTTGTCGACCGATTCCAGCTCGGCCAGCTCGGCGGAATTGGCCTCGATCAGGTCGGCGAGCTTCATCAGGATGCGCTCGCGCTTCACCGGGGGGATGCCGCTCCAGCGGCCGTCGTCGAAGGCAATACGGGCGGCGGCGACGGCGCGGTCGACGTCGGCGTCGGACGCGTCGGCGATGCGGGCGATCTCGCGGCCGGTCGACGGATCGTAGACGGGAATCGTCTTGCCGTGCGTCGAGTCCACCCATTCGCCGCCGATGAACAATTGCGGCCTGCGCTTCAGCGCCGATTCGACGGCATCGCTGTAAGCGGGCTGGGCGGAAATGCGGGTCATCTCGTTCATGGGGGCGAGTCTCCTTCGGGAGGGCCTATAGACCTTACCGTCATCCCGGCGAAAGGGCGCCCCGCAAAGTAGTACTTTGCGGGGACCCCGATAGCCGGGATCTCGGGGGGAGTCGGTGCCTACTGGTCCCGAGGTCCCGGCTTTCGCCGGGATGACGGGTCAGACCAGCAGCTTGCGCGCCGCCTCGATCCGGGTCGCTTCATCCTCGTCGCGCGGCGGGACGGCGAGGCCGCGCTGCACCGCAGGCCGGTCGGCGATGGCGTCGAGCCAGCGCTGCAGATGGTCGAGGCCGTCAATGGCGACGCCCGGCCATTCGTGGATCCGCGCCCAGGCGAAATTGGCGATGTCGGCGATCGAATAGTCGCCGGCCAGATATTCATGGTTGCCGAGCCCGCGGTCGAGCACCTCGAGCAGGCGGCGGCTCTCGCGCAGATAGCGGTCGATCGCCGGCTGCAGACGTTCCGGGAAATAACGGGCGAAGACGTTGGCCTGGCCCATCATCGGCCCGAGGCCGCCCATCTGGAACATCAGCCACTGGACGACCTGGCTGCGGCCTTTCTCGTCGGCCGGCATCAGCCGCCCGGTCCGCTCGGCCAGATAGAGGAGGATGGCGCCGCTTTCGAACACCGGGAAATCGCCATTGCCGCGGTCGACGATCGCCGGAATGCGGCCGTTGGGATTGATCGCCAGGAAGCCGGGCTGCTTCTGGTCGCCGGCGGCGAGGTCGAGCGCGTGGACCCGATAAGGGAGCTCGAGCTCCTCGAGCGCGATCGAGACCTTGTGCCCGTTGGGCGTGGCGGCGGTGTAGAGATCGATCATGGGGACAGTCCCTTAGTGACTGTCCCCGGCTTTGCAACGCGCTGCGGAGTCCCGCTGAGATCCCGGCGTTCGCCGGGATGACGAGCGGGGCTCAGCCGATCGTCAGCTCGCAGCCGAAATTGAGGCCGATGCGGCCGTCGCGGAACCAGCGCACGAAGGCGTAGATCGGGCTGCAGCCGGCGAAGCGGATCAGCACGCTTTCGCCGAGGCGCGGGACGATGTCGCTTTCGACCATCGTGCCGCGGCTGGAGATGTTGAGCACCGGCACGACATAGACGGCGCCGCGGAAGAACAGGGTGGCGCAGTCGATCAGGCCTTCCTGGCGGGCCTCCGAGCGTCGCTCGACCGCCTCGCTGACGATCGGCTCATAATCGGTGGCGGCTTCGAACCCTGCGGCCTGATACTCCATGGCGCTACCCTCCCCGGAACAAGCAGGACTATGCGCCCAAGGCGTTACCGAATCGCTAGCGGCGGGGCTGTGTCTTGCCGCGTCCAAACGGTCCGCCGCAGAACCCCCTCACCCTACCCTCTCCCCGCCGGGGAGAGGGGAGTTTGGAGCGGCTCCCCCGCCCGCGCCTAGTCCTCCCAATAATAAGGCTGGCGGCGGCGGTCGCCGGTGACCGTCTCGTTCAGGGTCGCCGCCTCGTAGAGCCGGCCGTTGAGCATCACCATCGATATGTCGTCGCTGTTCCGGATGTCGACGGTCGGGTCGGCGTCGAGGATGACGAGGTCGGCGAGCTTGCCGGGCTCGAGCGTGCCGAGATCGGTGAAACCGTACATCCGCGCCGGATCGGAGGTGCCGAAGCGCAAGGCCTCGATCGGCGTCGCCCCGCCGCGGACGAACGACCATAATTCCCAATGCTCGGCCATGCCGGGCTGCTGGCCGTGACCGCCGATCGCGACCGGCACGCCGCGCTGCGAGAGGCGGCGGGCTTCGCGGGCGCTGTACTGGTCGACGAACTGCTCGGGCGGCGCCGTCACCGCCCGCACCCGCGACGCGAGCTCGGAGGGCGGCGTGTGGCGGGTCAGCAAGGGATGGTTCCAGACCGGCGTCGCCTGCGACCAATAGGGATCGCCGGCGAGCCCGCCATAAGTGACGACCAAAGTCGGATTGTAGCCGGTCCGGGTCTGCGACCACAGGCTCAGCACGTCCTCGTAGAGCCGGTTCTGCGGGATATTGTGCTCGAGCGTCGAATTGCCGTCCTGGATGAGGCTGATGTCCATCGAGAAGAGCGAGCCGCCCTCGGGCACGACGAGGATGTTCTCGGCGCGGGCGGCGGCGGCGACCTGCTGGCGCTGGTTGCGGCGCGGCTGGTTGTAATTCTTGATCGAATGGGCGCCCTCGAGCCGCAGCCGGCGGACATGGTTCAGGGCGTCGTCATAGGAATCGATCTGCGCGTAGCGGCCGGGCGAGCGGGCGCCGTAGACGATCTCGCCCGACGAGAAGGTGCGGGGGCCAAGGATGATTCCGGCGCGCTGCATCTCGGCGGCCGGGAAGATCTCGCTCGACGTGCTGGACGGGTCGTGGACGGTGGTGACGCCGAGCGCCAAATGCGACATGGCCGACCAGTTCTGCTGGGGAATGAGGTCGTCCTCGCCCTGCGAGCCGTGGGCGTGGCCGTCGATCAGGCCGGGGATGATGGTCTTGCCGGCGACGTCGACGGTGCGGGCGTCGGCGGGAATCGTCACTTCGCCGCGGCGACCGACGGCGCGGATGCGGTTGCCGTCGATCAGGATGACGCCGTCGTCGATGATGCCGCCCGAAGCGTCGGCCATCGTGACGATGCGCGCGCCGACCAGGGCGACCCGGCCCTGCGGAACGTCGGCCGAAGCGGTGATCGCGAGCGAGGTGCCGCTGCCCGGCGGCGTGTAGCTGCCGCCCGGCGCGGCGCGCAGCATGTCGGCGGTGTCGGCGCCGTACAGGGTCGGGCCGAGGCTCCAGGCGAGCCGGCGGCCGCCCTGCGCCCAAACGGGATAAGCGGCGCCGCCGGTGGAGACGCGGGTGATCGGCAGCTGGTTGCCGCGGGCGCCGACGTTCATCGTCGCCGCGCCGTTGAAGAAAGGGGTGACGAACAGATTGTAATTCTCGCGGAAGGCGAGGGTGCGGCCGTCCGGCGAGACCTCATAGCCGGTGACGAGATCGCCCGTGGCATGGTCGCGCCGGTTGCCGCCATTGAGATCGACGCTGATCAGCTTGAGCTTCTGCTCCTGGCTGACCTCGAGGAAGACGCGGTCCGAAGCGGCGCCGAAATGCGGGTTGCCGCCCTCGCCGAGGATGCGGACCGACTCGCCGCCGGCGCTCGGCACCCGGAAGATGCCGGTCGTCTCCGACCATCGCTCCGAGGTCAGGCCGCCGCTGCCGCCGAGCTCGTAGACGATGGTCGCGCCGTCGGGCGAGAAGCGCGGCCGGCGATAATGGCCCGGCTGCCGGGTGACCGTGACGAGGCCGCTGCCGTCGGCGCCGACGGTGCGGATCTCGCCGAGCCGCTGGTCGTTCCACGACACGAAGGCGATCCGGCTGCCGTCGCGCGACCAGCTCGGATAAAGCTGGAAGTCGCCGTCCTGGGCGGTCAGCAGCCTTGGGGACCCGCCGGCGAGGTCGCGGACGTAGAGCCGGCCGAGCGTCTCGAACACGACCCGGCCGCCGTCCGGCGAAACCGAAGCGAAGCGCGGCATGCGGGTGGTGAAGGTGGCCGGCGCGACCTCGATCTCGGGCCGCGGCGGATCGATGACGACGCGCGTGTCGCTGACCTCGAACGGTATTTCGGCGGCGCCGGAGCCGTCGACATTGACCCGGCGGATATGGCCGCCGGCCCAGAAGACGATCGAGTTGCTGTCCGGCGTCCAGTCCATCACCGGATAGACGCCGTGGACCGCCCAGGTCTCCTGCAGGTCGAGGTCGAGGTCGCCATAGACCTGCCGCTCCTCGCCCGAGCGCAGGTCCTTGACGAACAGCCGGCTGAGGCCGCCGACGCGGTGGACGTAAGCGAGCCAGCGGCCGTCCGGCGACGGCGTCGGCCGCACCGCGCCGCCGGGGCCGCCGGCGACCTGGGTGCGCTCGCCGGTGGCGATGTCGTAGCGCTCGATCGCGAACACCTGGCGGTTGGAATCCTGGGCATATTCGAAGATCGGGCCGGGCGTGGTGTTGCGGCTGAAATAGATGGCGGAGCCGTCGGAGGAATAAGCCGGCTCGCCCAATTCCTTCTGGTGCTGCGGATTGGGGCGCTGGACCAGAGGCACGCCGTTGCCGGTGCCGCTGACATGGTAGAGCCAGATCTCGCCGGTGCCCAATGAACGCTGGGTGGTGAAGTGCTTGCGGGCGGCGATATATTGCCCGTCCGGGCTCCAGGTCGGGTTGTTCAGCAGCTCGAACGTCTCGCGGGTGATGGCGCGGGCGTTGGAGCCGTCGGCGTTCATCACCCAGATATTGTCGCCGCCGCCGCGGTCGGAGGTGAAGGCGATCAGCCGCCCGTCGGGCGAGAAGCGCGGCTGCATGTCGAAGGCGAGGCCCGAGCTGATCCGGGTCGGGCGGCCGCCGGCGATCGGCATGGTGTAGATGTCGCCGAGCAGGTCGAAGGCGAGGGTGCGGCCGTCGGGGCTGACGTCGACATTCATCCAGGTGCCTTCGGAGACGCTGATCGGCACCTGCCGGGTGCGCTGCCCGGCCGGGGCGTTGACGTCCCATTTCGGCGCCTCGCGATTGCCGCCCTGGGCCAAAGCGAAAGCGGCGGTGGAGGCGAGCAGGAAGGAGACGGCGGCAAGGCTGCGGATCATGTGCGGAAAACCCCTGTTGGAAGGCGGCGTAAGGTGCCGCCGACGTGCACTATTCCGGCAACACAGGCAAGAAGGAGGATGCGCGATTGAGGCCTGCGGCGAAGGCCGGATCGGCGCTGGCGGAAGTTCACGATGTTTCCATGGAATGCGGAAAAATTTCACCGTGAACTTCCGGCCCTTTCACGGCGGGCTCGCAGCCGCTCGCGGGCGCGGTCGGCCTGGTCCTGCTTGTGCATCAGCGACAGCAGCGCCCGGTTGTCGGGCCGGTGGATTTCGCCCACGACCCGACCGTCGCGGACGATCGGCTTGAAGGTGCCGTAGAAGGCGCGGTGCCAGACCAGATCGGGCGCGGTCCCCATGGCGACGCGGCCGGCCAGTAGCGCGTCCCAGGCGGCGGCAAAGGAGGCGGCGCCCGGCCGGGCGCGCAGGCGATAGGCGGATTCGCGGCTCATGCCGGCGGCCTCGGCGGCGCGGTGGATGCAGCGGGAAGCGGCGAGCGCGGCGATGAAGGCGCGCTGGCGTTCGGGCGTCCAGCCGTCGCGGCGGGCGCGGACGGGAACGGGCGTGAACGCAGGCGCAGGGGAGCCGGGAGACGAATCGCGGAGCATCGAGGGACCAGAACATAAATCGAACAGAAAGTCAATAGAAATCTATTGGCCGGAAGCGCCGGCATGATATCGAATGGGTAGGTCGCAGCCGCGAAAGCGGGGAGGGAGTGGACGCCCGCGACCTGCACCCGGACCCGTCTGGATTGGCTGACGCCGAACTTCGCGTCCCGCTTTCGCGGGAGTTACGGCGGGGGGATGGAGGCCCGGCGACTGAGCGTCGTTGCTCGAAGGCGACCTCTATTCGGCGGCCGCCGGCAGTGACGACGATCCAATCCCTGTCGCT
Organism: uncultured Alphaproteobacteria bacterium; assembly: GCA_963848555.1. Classification (GTDB taxonomy): domain Bacteria; phylum Pseudomonadota; class Alphaproteobacteria; order Sphingomonadales; family Sphingomonadaceae; genus Allosphingosinicella. The sequence goes on from CAWKEE010000004.1 coordinate 1,071,586, forward strand.
GCGGCACGGCGCGACTCGCCGCCGAACAGAGCGGGCCGCCGCGCCCTCGAGATTTCCAGCGCCCGTTTCATGTGCAGCGCAGACAACTTCATATGGGCGCCGGCAGCATTGCCTGTCCTCGCCCGATAGCCGCAGTCGAGCTCCGCACGTGCGCGGTCCTGGTGGTAGCTGAGATCTTCGCTGATGCGCATGCCAACCTGCTCGCTCTCCTTGGCGGCATCGAGACGACAAATCGCGCCCTTTTCGATGAGGCGTGGTTCTTTTCCGTCGGCTCAGGCGGTCGCCGCCGGAGCCGCCGGAGCCGCCGGGCGAGAGGCGCACTCTGTCTTCCATTGTTGACAGTCCAGCCTCTGTCTCCCAAGCGAGACAGGCGATCGAGATGCAGCAACGAGCCAGGCCGTGAATGACCGTACCAAGCCGTTTGATGCATCCGAGCATCTCGAGGATGCAGCCATCCAGGCGGAATTGCTGAGCGAGGCGCTGGCCACCGGCCAGGCAAAGGTGATCGCCCACGCGCTCGGCACCATCGCCCGGGCGCGCGGGATGAGCGACATCGCTCGCACGACCGGCTTGAGCCGCGGCTCGCTCTATGCAGCACTAAACGAAGAGGGGAATCCCAGCCTCGATACAATCATGCGGGTGGTTGCCGCCCTTCAGCTGGAGTTACGGGCGGATGCGAAGGATGCAGCCGCTTGATGCCGACCAAGTCGAAGAACCCCACTAAGAAGCCACCCGTCGGGCAGGGGGCTACCAAGCCGGCCCTCCTTGCCGGCGGCAATCCGCAGATCGCCAAAGCCGAAGGCGACGCGCCGGTACAGGCCTATATCGCGGCTATGCCGGGCTGGAAGCGCGAGGCCGGGCGGCGGCTCGACGCGCTGATCGAGCGCCATGTCCCCGGCGTGCGCAGGGCGGTCAAATGGAACTCCCCCTTCTACGGCGTCGAGGGCCAGGGCTGGTTCCTCAGCTTTCATTGCTTCACCAACTACGTCAAACTGACCTTCTTCCGCGGCGGATCATTGCGGCCGCTTCCTCCCGTCGAGTCGAAGCATGAGGAAGTGCGCTATTTCCATATCCACGAGGATGACCTGTTGGACGAGGCGCTGGTGGCGGGATGGATCAGGCAGGCATCGGAGCTGCCCGGCTGGGTCCCCTGACGCCGGCAACGAAGGAAGAGGGAAATTTCATGAGCGAGAGCGGATCCCAGGACGAAAAATCTCCGTCGCAGCTGATCGACGAGCGGATCGAGGCGCTGGGCGACTGGCGCGGCGCGATGCTCGCGCGGCTGCGCGCGCTGATCAGGCAGGCCGATCCCGACGTCGTCGAAGAAGTGAAATGGAGAAAGCCGTCCAACGCGATGCAAGGGGTCCCGGTCTGGTCCCATGACGGGATCATCTGCACCGGCGAGACCTACAAGAACACCGTCAAGATGACCTTCGCCAACGGGGCCGCGCTCGACGACCCGTCGGGCCTGTTCAACGCGAGCCTCGAGGGCAATACAAGGCGCGCCATCGACTTCCGCGAGGGCGGGGAGATAGACGAGGCGGCGTTGAGGGCGCTGGTTCGCGAGGCCGTGGCGCTGAACGCGTCCCGCGGACGAGGCTGATCACGCACGGTCCGGCGTGGCGGCCGGGTTTGACGGCACACATCTTGTCCATTATAATTGACAAGTGATTCAGGTCCGGCAGACGCCCGAATTCGCCGAGTGGCTTTCGGAACTTGCGGACAAGGTAGCGCAAAAACGGATCGCCGAACGGATAGCGCGTCTCGAGATCGGTCTATTCGGCGATGCCAAGCCGGTCGGCGGCAGGATTTTGGAGCTGCGGGTGGATTATGGGCCGGGTTACCGGATTTATCTGACGCGCCGCGGGCCGGTGGTGGTGATCCTCTTGTGCGGCGGCACCAAAGGTTCGCAGCGCCGCGACATCGGACGGGCAAGGAAGATAGCTGAGAGGTTCGCATGACCGAACACGAGCATGACGCCATCGAAAAGACCACGACGCCCTTCGATGCCGCGGAGTATCTGGACGAGGACGGTTCCCAGGCCGACTTGCTGTCCGATGCCCTCGCAACCGGCGACCTCGACGCGATCACGGCGGCGTTCGGGCTGGTGGCGCGGGCGCGCGGCATGACCGAGCTGGCACAAAAGACCGGACTGACGCGAAGCGCGCTATATGCCTCCCTGAAAGAGGGAGGCAATCCGACGCTGGATACCGTCCTCAAGGTAGTCAAGGCTTTAGGCGTGCAGCTGAAGGCGGATCGCGCGGCCTGAGGCAGCTTTCCCAAATGCGCTGCGGCACTTTTCCGCGCTGCCGTGGCGCTGAACGCGTCTCGCGGCGGCGGCTGATCGCCGCGCGCCATTCGCCCTGATCGGCGTGCCGTGGTATCGGGCCGAGCGCGGGGGGTTGATGAGCACAGCGGCAGCGACAGGTGGGGCAGCGGCCAGCGCGCGAAGGCGGCTTCGCAAGTCGCCCTTCTTCACCGCCCTCGGCCTGCTGATGCTGACGCTCGCCCTCGCGGGCTTCTGGCCGCAATATTTCAGCGCCGTCACCGGCCGAGCGCCCGCGGCCACCACTTCATTCTGGCTGATCCACCTCCACGCCGCCTTGTTCACCGTCTGGCTGATGCTCTACATCTCGCAAGCGGCGCTGATCATGAGCGGGCGTTCGCGCGTCCATCTGAAAGTCGGTCCCTGGCTCGCCGCTTACGGGTTCGCCATCGCCGCGGTCGGGCTTTACGCGGCCGCGTTGCTCGCGCACCGTTTGGGCCTGCGGGAGAACGACTTCGAAGCGGCCGCGGCCTTCGTCTTCTTCCCGATCATCGACATGCTGTACTTCGCCGGCTTTCTCGCCGCGGCCGTCGCGTACCGCAAGCTTCCCGCCTTGCACAAACGGGCGATGTTCCTCGCGACCTTTTCGATTGCCGTCGTCGGACTGGGCCGGCTGGTCGACCGGACCGGGTTCGAAAGCGCCGCCCTGTGGCAGCCGCTCAACCTCGCGCCGCTGCTGATCGCGATCGCCTACGACATGTTCGTCTGCCGCAAGGTCTACACGATCATGGCGCTCGGGCTGGTCGTCCACCTCGGTCGTCTGAACGCCGAAGCCTTCACCGCCAGCGAGGCCTGGCTGCCGGTCGGGCGCGCTTTGATCGCCCCCTTCCGCCAGGGCATGATCGCCTTTAGTTGATCCGTCATTGCGAGGAGCGAAGCGACGCGGCAATCCAGCCTGACCAAGAGGCCGAACTGGATTGCTTCGCTGCGCTCGCAATGACGAGTGAGTCAGCTTAGCCCGATCATGCTCCAAGCTGCGGCGGCCCGCCCCGATCGCCGCCGCGCCGTTCAGCCGCGAGCAGGCTGCGCACGGCTATGACACGGGCAAATTGCGGTTCCTGTGGAGACGACCCATGTTCTTTCGTGCCCTGGCGGCCCTGCTCGGACTGCTGCCGTCCGGCGACGGAGGCGAGGCGAACGCGCCTGCGGCCGCCGTCCAGGCCGCGGCCGCGAGTCACATGGACCCGCGCGCCTGGGTGATCGGCCCGGTCGTTCGCGGGCGGAACCATCGGTGGGCATGCCGCTGCATCCGTCGCCCGCGCCGCGGCGGCGGCTGGCAGATCGACCTTCCGCGCGCGCCGGGGAGCGTCCACTATGTCACTTTCCGCCACGGCTCGCTGGCCGGCAAGAGCCGGATCGTCATGCGCTATCGCGTCGAGGCGGATCCGGGCGTGCGGATCGCGCCGTCGACGTCGCCGCAATCGCCCTCGATCCTCACCCTCTATTTCCAGCGCGGCGGCGACAATTGGAGCGCCCGCGGCCGGTATGAGACCTACCGCTGGTACGCGACCTTCGCCTCCCACATGCCGATTTCCCCGGGCGAGCACGAGATCGCCGCGCCGCTCGACGGCAACTGGACGGCGGTCATGACATCGAGCGCGCACCGCGACCCGGACGCGTTTCGCGACGCGCTTGCCGAGGCCGACCAGGTCGGCTTCGTGCTCGGCGGCGGGGATGGGTACGGGCACGGGGTGTTCGCGACGGGCCGGGCGCGGCTGACCGTTATCGACTTCCGGGTGGAATGAGCGCGCCGCAATTGAGATCGGTTGTACAGCCCCGAGGCGAGGTTCAGGGTCGGGCTTCCGCCGAGCTGCACCGGCAGCGACGCCGCCTGCCGCCACGGCCGATTGGGTTCGCGCGAAGGACGCGAAGGACGCGAAGGACGCGAAGATGCCGAAGCCTGTCGCGTCTGGCTGCGCCCCTCCGGCGAAGCCGGAACCAGGCTATTTCCGGCTGTCGCCGGAAAAGGCGCCTCTTCTCTTTCTTTCTTCTTCGCGCCTTCGCGTCTTCGCGTGAAACAAGCGGCTTTGGAGCCCTCTCGGCCCGCCGAACCCCCTCACCCCAGCCCTCTCCCCGCCGGGGAGAGGGGGTCTTCCTCACAGGATCGCCAGGTGGCGGTTGTCGAAGGCGCGGGCATATTGGGCGGCGATCGCGGTCTTGCGTTCGATCGCCTCGAGGATCGGCACGGAAAAGTCGACTCCGGCCAGCTGCGAGCAGCTTTCGAGGTTGCCGGGGGAGAAGACGTTGAGCTCGAGGATCTTGTCGCCGACGATGTCGACCCCGACCAGGAACATGCCGTCGGCGACCAGCTTCGGGCGGATCATCTCCGCGACCTCGAGCTCGGATTTTCCGACCTTCGCGGCCACCACCTTGGCGCCGGCATGGACGTTGGAGCGGATGTCGTCCGCGGCGGCGACGCGGCGCAGCGCGGCATATTTGCCGTCGACCTGCAGCGGCTGTCCGTTCATCATGAACAGCCTGATGTCGCCCTTCTTCGCCGCCGCCACATAGGCCTGGGCGATGATGTAGCCGTCGCGGCCGATGGCTTCGATCATCTGGTTGAGGTTGGAGCGGTTCTGCGCGTCGACCTTGAACACGCCGGTGCCGCCCGATCCCTGCAGCGGCTTCAGGATGATGTTGCCCCGGTGCGCCTTGGCGAACGCCTTGATGTCCGAGCTGTGCTTGGTGATCAGGGTCTCGGCCCGGGCTTCGGCCGGATAGCCCTGGAAGTAGAGCTTGTTGATCGCCTTGCCGAGGCTGTCCGGATCGTTGAGCACGATGACGCCGCGCCTGGCCGCCTCGCGGCCGAACAGGATGCCGGCCTCCATCGCCCAGGGCGCGTTCTGGTCGATCGACGGGTCGTTGCGCAGCATCAGCACGTCGACCTCGGTCATGTCGATCCGCTCGACCTTGCACGCTTCGTCGTCCTGCAGCGTCGCGAAGAAGTCGGCGCGGTCCGCATATTTGCGCTTCGGCAGGAAGCGTCCGTGCGCGCTCAGGCCGTCGTCGCGCGCTCGAGCACGAAATCCGACGGGGTGATGTAGCAGACGCGATGGCCGCGCGTCGTCGCCCGCTGCGCGAGCAGGGTCGTCGTATAGTTCAGATATTCGCGCTCGATGTCGTTGACGAAGAAGGCGATCAGCATGCTCTTTCTCACTCCAGCTCGAGGAGGCGGTCGAACGTCAGCCCTTCGCGCAATCGGGCGATGCGGCGCTCGCACGTCGTCGCGGGACAGGAATTCGGGCCGGAAGACCGGCGGCTGCAGCAGCCCGCGCAGCAGCAGCTCCTCGATCGCCTCGACGTCCTCGGGCGCGATCTTGCCGAGCCAGAAGGGGTCGAGCGACGCCCCGGCCGCGACCAGGTCGACGACCTGCCGGAAGCCCTTCAGATAGATCGCATCCTTGGCGAAGCCGCCGGAGCGGAACACCCGCATCGCGACGTTGAACGCGCGCCGGCCGGGTGAAGCCGAGATCGCGCGTGAGCCGGCGCCACGTCTCGATGAAGTCGGCGCCGCCGAGCATCGCGTCCACCGCGACGACCCGGCCGGCGAGCAGGCGCAGGCGCCTGGCGGTCAGCCCGCCGACCGCCCATTCGGCGAACACGCCGAGCCCCTCCTGGACGCCTTCATAATGGGCCAGGCCGGTGCGGAAGATGGTCAGCCCCTGCGAGGCGCCGTTGCAGCAGGTGAGCAGGTGGACGCTGACCTCGTGGGCGAGCAGCGGCTCGACGCGCCCCTTCGCCACCCGGCTGTCGCGCGCGATCATCAGCTTGTGGCCGGAGACGAGCAACCCGGCGACGTCGTCGCGCACCTCGACCGTGCAGTCGAAGCGGGCGTCGGCGCGCCGGTAGCGTTCGACCAAAGCCCGCGCCGCGGCGGCGATCTCCTCGGCGCCGACCGCCTCGCCATGGGCCGGCGCGCGGCTGCTCTTCGCGGCGAGGATCGCCTGGGCGTCGCCGAGCAGCTGCGGCGTCGACCGCGCCGTAGAGCAGCTGCGACGCCGGCCGGAACCCCGGCGTGTTGCGCGTCGCGAGCATCGTCAGCTGATAGTCGAGCTCGCGCCGTTTCGCGCACAGCAGCCGCTCCAGCGTCGGGTCCTCGAGCAGGGTGAGGTCGATCGCGTAAAGGTCGCGCTTGGCGACGTCGGGATCGACGGTCAGCGGCCGGTAGCGGAACTGCGGCGCCTTTTCCGCCTGCCCCTCGAGGAACAGGTGCATCGCCTCGGCGCGTGTTGATCGGCGTCAGCGACAGCAGGAAATCGTAGCTGCGCGCGATCGCGTCGAGCTTCTTGTCGGCATGGAGCGCGGCGGCGAGGAACGCGCTCCGGCCGAGCGCGCGATAATGGAGCGGCGCCGGCGCGCCGGCCCGCCTTCCATGAACGCGGCGGCCGCCCGGAGCAAAGCGTCGCCGAGCGCGACCGCGAGATCGTGGGTCAGCCGCGGATAGAGCCGGCCGTCCGGGGCGCGGTGGATCGGCGGGATCGTCATCCTCAGCCGGTCTGCGCCGGCTTCGCCGCGGCCGGCCTCGCCGGCAGGCTCGCTCGGGACAGGCTCCGCGGCGGCATCGACGGTGGCGCGGCGAAGGTCGACCTCGACCTCGCCGCACGCCTCATCGAGCGCGTCGAGCGCGCGCAGGGCGCGTTTCGCCGCCGGCGGCGCCGATCCGGACGACGAAGGGCGGCAAGCGCGGGCGCGTCCTTCGGCTGCGCCTGCCAAAGCGCGTCCTCGACGTCGATCAGCAGGATCGGGCCGAGCCGGTCGCGCAGCGCGGCGGCGATCGCCCGCAGCGCCTCGGCCGCTTCCGCATCCTCCTCGGGAGACCAGATCAGATAAGCGGGGCTGTTGACGGCGACCCGCCGGGCGATGCTGCTTTCCGGGTCGTCCGACCGGTGGAGGACGAGGAAGGGGAGCCAGCGGTCGAGATGCGCGCGGCCGCTCGCGCCGATCGTCTGGCGCAGCTCGCCGCGCGGGCCGAACTCGGGGACGAAGGGGTCCGGCACGGGATGGATCCTGGCGCTTTTCATCGCGACACTATCTCCTCGGCCGTGCCGGCGACGTGCGCGATGAGCGCCCGCATCGCCGCCAGCGCGGCAGGATCGGGCGCCCCGGTCCATTCGTCCATGTAGAATTTCTTGATCTCGAGCGCGATCGCGCAGCCGGTTTGCGGATAGCGCTCGTGGACGAAGCGGGTCTGCTCGCCCCGGCCCTGGAAGGCGACATTCTCGCGCACGTCGAGCCGGCGGCCGTTGAAGTCGAACCCTCGCATCGCGTCGATCAGCGGATCGACCAGGAAGGCCCAATGCTCGCGCGGCATCGAGAAGGTGCCGATGTTGATGTCGGGCGCCGCCTCCTGCGGCGTCGGCGGCGCGTCCGGCCCGTCGCGGCGATGGTTGTAGCTGTGGACGTCGATCAGGAGGAAGCGGCCGTGCCGGTCGGCGATGCCGTCGAGCAGCTGCGCGAGCAGGCGATAATATTCGGCGTGGATCGCGAGCGAGCGAGCCGACCAGCGCTTCGTCCGGCTCGCCCGCCTTCCAGACGTCGAGGCCCCAGCATTGATCGGGGCCCTGGTAGACGGCGCCGTCGGCGCCGCGATTGAGGTCGACCTCGAAGCGCGAGCGATGGACGATGATGTGCGCCGGCACGTCGAGGACGGCGTCGCCGGTGAAGGGATCCTCCTCGCGCAGCCGCCCGGCATCGTCGAGCGCGATCGCCTCGGCGACCTCAGGGCGGAGGTCGTGACCGTGATGGATGGCGGTCGCGACGACCGGCCCGGGGCCGTGCCGGACAGTCCACCAACGCTCGATCGGAACGGTCATGGAGCGGATAGCGCTTGTGGGCGGGTTCGGTTTCGCGAGGGCGCCTCTTCGGCTTCAGCTCGTCGGGCAATTAGGTACTGTGTCCCCGCATCACCGTGTCCCCGCATCACCGAGCGCGAGCAGCAACCCCGAAGCGTTCCGAGACGCGCTCCCCGAGGGCGATCAGGTCGGCTTCGTCCTCGGCGGCGGCGACGGTTACGGGCATGGGGTGTTTGCGACCGGCCGGGCGCGGTTGGTCGTTACCGATTTCAGGGTCGAATGACCACCCGGCGGCCCGGCCTAAATATGGCGAGATAGCAATTTCGAAGACCCGGCTCACTCGGCGGCGATCGATGGCCTCCGATTGGAGTTGCGGGCGGGTGCGAAAGGCGCAGCGGCTTGACTCCGAAATTGGTAATTGTCCCCATTTTTCATCCCGCGCTGGTTTCCGGATGGGTTGAATGCCTATCAACTACTCATGCAGTCTGGGACGCGAACTAGCGGTCCTCTAGGCAAGTGTTCTGCTCGCTAAGGTGTGCACTGCCACCGCGATCCCCCCATAGACTCAGCTATAGAAGCCGCGTTCTTCAGACTGCCTGAGTGTTTGCACAGCAACCCGGTTGCCGGTGGCCACGAAGTGGGAGATGAAATCGCCTATGCTGGCATTGAGGTGCCAGAAATTATCGCCGCATTCGTCTGCCATGAACCGGCGAAAGCGGGTCCTGAGTTGCGCATCGACGCGCCGCTGATGGCGTGCTGCCAGTAGGTCCGGGGTGGCTGGGGAGGCCGAGAACGCGGCCAGCGCCTGGGGCGCGAAGGTCGGAGTACCTCCCTGCGCGGACTTGGCGATTAGAATTGTGCGAACGCACCAGATCATCCGTCGCGCCACTATTCCCGTATTGAGCTCCAGACCGTATCGGTCAAGAAACCAGCCAAGGTCGCATGCATGCTGGATGGCCTCGGCATAATCCCCCCGCAGCCGGAAGGCAGCGCGCAGCTGACCGAGTTGGTCGCCCGGATCGAATATCGGTTTCGCCTCGCGAACGAGATGGCAGACGAAGAGATCACCTTGCGCGGCATCGGAAAGGAGCTTCGGCCAAGCATAGAGAAACGTCGAGAAATTGTCCCAGGACAGGTGTCGCGGTTCGCCGTTCGGGACCACCAGCAGCAAATCCGAGTCGGACCCGCGCGCGTCGTCCCTTCGCGCCCGACTGCCGAACAGCAAGATTGCGGACACATTTGCATCACTCGGGAGAGCTTCGGCCAGCGAGGCCCGACGCATAAACTCGCTCTGCCTCATCCCGCCTCGGCAGCGCGCCTCAGCGCTTGGATTGACATTTCACGCGCTGCGACCCGCGCTGCCTCCACCGCAGTACGGTTTCGCAGTACCAGCTGTTGCTTCTCCGGTGCGAGCTTGCCCGGCTCTACGTCGAGATTGTTTGCGGCCATCATATAGAAGGCCGTGCTCAGCCGGCACGGCATCTCAAGCACTCCATTGCGCATTCTGTATTCTGTCGCGATCGCAGCCTGCTGGTCAGGGTCCAGCTTGGGATTGGGGACGATTTCAAGGTTGATCTGGTGAATCCACTGGAAGTCGAGTGACGGGTCGACGCTCGCCGGGGACAGCGTGCCGACGCGCCGGATTCGGTCGAGATTATAGTCGCGAAAATCATTGTGATGACGTGCCCAGGCGCGTGCGTACCAGCGGCCCGCGCTATGTACGAGCGAATGGGGAGCGATCACCCGCGTCGGGTCAGGCGAGCCGGTGATCGATGCATAATCGATCTCGAGCTCGCATCTGAGTCGGATCGCGTCAACGACCTTGAGCAGCACTTCGGCATCGGTCCGCCGTCGCTCGAGCCGCACCACCTCGAACGGTGGTGGTTGGTCAAACCAAGTGTCCTCCTCGCGCATCCAGCGATGCTCCACCGCTACCAGCTGAAGCAGATAGCGCTCCACCGAGTGGCCGATGAGCGCCGGTTGGTAGGTGTCGCCCCGCAGATAGGCTTTTTCGCGTGGATCGTAGACGAGGTTGGCAGGTGCCAGCCGCTCATAATGGCCGATGTCGGTCGAGGCCTGCTGGGCAGAGATGCCGAAGGTCTCGGACAAGTCCTTCCGATTGAAGCGACCGTCCCAGAAGAGACGAAAATCGATGAACTCCAAGCGCCGCTTCACGCCCCACCGGACCGACGACTCGCCTTCGGTTTCCACATTCATCCCCAGAAAAATTCGTCTAATGTGGAAAGAATCCATCGCATAACTTGATATACCTAGTCAAAGCCCCCATCCTTCATGGACGCGTGTGCTGCACGAATTAACATCCCGGTTCGGGAAGGATGATAGATGCGTGATAGGTATGAAGGCGAGGGCGGGGATCGGCGCCTGCTCGAGCAAATGAGATTGCAGCACTCGGTGCTGGGAACGAGGCCCTTGCCCAAGCGCTGCTCGGGGCCGGTGAGCCCGTCTTTCCCGTGTGTGGAGAGACCGTCATCGAGCAGGGCGCCGCTACGAACGACGTCTACTTCGTGGTCAGCGGCCATGTCGATATCGTCTTCAACGGACGTCACATCGCTACCCGTAACCACGGCCGCACGGTCGGCGAGATGTCGGCGATCAACCCGGCCATTGCGCGCTCGGCAACCGTAATCGCGGGCGACAACACCGTGCTCGTCAAAGTTTCTGAGCCCCGTCTCAGCGAGATCGCCGAAGCACATCCGCAGCTGTGGCGACGCTTCGCCATCGATCTGGCGGAGAGGCTCGAGCAGCGCAACGCGATGATCAGGCCGTGCAATAAAAGGCCGTTGGTCTTCGTGATCTGCGCCACCGAGGCGTTGCCCATCGCGCAGGCGATCCAGTTTTCGTTCGAGCATGACGAGGCCGACTTCCGCATCTGGAGCGACGAGGTGTTTCGCGCCTCGCAATATCCGATCGAGGCCCTTGAGGCCGTCATGGACGAGGCCGATTTCGCCATAGCGATTGCCAGCCCGGAGGACATCACGAATGTTCGAGGCAGCAGCGTGAAACAGCCCCGCGACAACGTGCTGGTCGAACTCGGCATGGCGATTGGCAAGCTCGGCCGCCGCCGCAGCATGATTCTCATCCCTCGCGATGAGACGGTGCAGCTACCCAGCGATTTCAAAGGGCTGACCCCGATCGCTTACCAGGACGGCGACGCCGCCCGGCTAAGCCAGCTTCTCGGTCCCGCCTGTCACCAAATCCGCGCCGTCATCCGTGAAAACGGTGTCCGCACTGATCGCTGAAAAGGAGAGTATCAAATGAGCTGGAATGAAGATCGCTCGCGTCAGCGCATCGCCCGCTTGCTTGCCACCGTGCCCGAAGGCTCCATTCGGGTCGAAGACTTCGCTACCACCTACCGCGAGCGCAGGGTGCGGGAGGCGCACCTCGGCGTTCGGACCGGGTCCGACACATCATTCGACGAGATTCCTTACAATGCCGTCGTCTTGACACACGGTGTCCACGTCTATGCGAACTTGGTCGACTATGATGCCTATCTGGAGGAGGTTGGGCGCGAGACCGAGGCGGGCAGCGGGCTGCTGCTCCAGTTTGTCCACCTTCATTACTCTGGCATGGACCGCCTGATCGACGCTTATGGCGCGCAGCGAGTCGACCATCATGGCGGACGCGTCCATGCGGTGGTGCTGGAGCCGGCGGGCGAGGGGTTTGAGACGGAGCGCGTCCGGATCGCCTTGTCCCTGGCGGCCGCGATGCGCGAACTGGTGCGCGAGGCGTCCGCGGCGCATCAGCGTAAGTTCGGTTCCCGGATTCGAGTCGGGGTCGAAAGCGGCCCGGCACTCGCCATCAACAGCGGCCGCAAGGGTGAACCCGAGCCTCTCTTTATCGGCGATGCCGCAAATGTCGCGGCCAAGCTGGCCGACGGCGAGGAAGAAGGCGTGGCGATCGGGCCGGTTGCCCGCGCACCACTCGCCCAGGATTCGCGGACGCGCTACACGACGGCGGGGATGCTGCTCGACGAGGCTTCGTACCTTCCCTCGAGCGGCGAACGCGCCCTGTTCGAAGCCTTTGGCCGCCGCAGTGCAATCGATACCGCCTTTCACGAGTTTCGTACCCGCGAGCTGGCCGACGCCGCCAATGCGGCGCGGTTCACCTTCTTCCGCCATCCCCTGCCTCTTGCGCAGATCGACTTCGCTGGGCTCAGCCCGGCGCGCTCGGCGCGGCAGGAAATGATTTCGATCTTCGCGGACCTGTCGGGATTCACCGCCTATGTCCATCGCGGCCTCGCAAGCGGGGACGTACGTCAGGTCGTATCTAATCTACATGTCATTCGCGGCGAAATGGCCGCGGTGCTGCGCGACTTCGGTGGCCGCAAGATTCGGTTCATCGGCGATTGCATCCACGGCGTCCTTGCCGAAGGAAGCCAATGGTCGACTCACGAGGGCGATACGATCCGCCAGGCGATTCGCTGTGCAGGCGCTTTGCGGTCGTCGTTCGAGCTGTGCCAGCGCCTGCTACCGGGACTGGGTTCGCTGGGGCTGACGATCGGCGTGGAGCTCGGCGCGACGCCCATCACGCGGCTCGGTATCCGGGGAACCCGGAGCGTACGTTGCGCCTCGAGCCGCGCGGTGACGGTTTCCGAACGTGTCCAGAGGGAGTGCGACGACAACCAGACCGCGCTTGGTGCTAACGCCCTAACCAAAGCTCCGGCCTCGATACGCCAGGCTTTCGGCATGAAGGGTGTTCTCAACGGACTCGACCATGAGGCCGGGTTGGCGTTCGCGATGGCGCTGGCGGCCCCTGCGATCGCGCGCGCTGCACCGGAGCCGGCGGAGTCGTATGCCAGTTGATGCTGTATTAGCGGCGCTCGGCTCCACGTTGCCGCCTTGGTTGCTGTTTCCGGTCGCCGGCCAGCATTCTATCGCTGGCTTCGCTGCGCCTTGCCAAACGCGCTGGGGCCGAAAGCCGCTGGACGTCACAGTCCGCTCGTCTCAGGACATCCCCACGATACGCGAGACTCAGCCCGCGCAGCTCCCAAATTGGTGCCCCGAGCTCCACCTCAGTTTCGATCGGAGCTTTTGTCTAGGCCTTGAGCCGCTGCCCGTCACCGATGAAAATGCCGCGCGCCAGTGGTGGGCCGACGTCGAGGTCCATTTAAGTCTGTTGTCCGTGGCGCTCGGCACGGGGGTTTGGCCGCAGCATTCCGCCCTCGATCATGGGAATGCAGGTCACCTCCAGCGATCGGCGCGCCGTCTCGCCGCCCGTGTCGGACTGGCGGAGGAATATGCGCGGGCACAAACTGGTCAGGAAAGCTGGATCAGCGACATAGGGCACGAGCGCGTTGGACGTGACGGCAAACTCCGAGACACACCATGTCCCTGCCCCTTCGGATGCGCGCGGGCAGGCAAACGTGTATTTTCGCTGCGGCGATGTCCCCGCCGAAGAAAGATCGCGCGTCTCATCCTGCTCGAGAGAGCGCGTCGGCTTGAGCTGCAGGCGTTCTGGGAATCTGTCGCGAGAACGACCCGGGCTGCTGTGGCTTCGTACGCGATTGCCCCTTAGCGCGGGGCGCGGCGATGCCACACGATGCCGAACTGCTAGCCCAAACGCGTCGCGCATTGCGCAGACGCTAGATTGGGAGTCACTCCTCCAACGCCCGCTTCAGCTCCTCGAGCCATGGCCGTGCCGTCGCTCAGCGCACGCCAGTCGCCCCTTGGGCTGAGCGCGCCGCCGGCCGAGATCTTCGGCGAATTCGGGATGGCACTGCGCTTGAACTGGCTGATCTGTAACCGCAGGGAAACTATAATCCGAGGGACACAGTACCTAACTCCCTTCGCCTTCAGTGCCTCAGACAGTTAGGTATTGTGTCCCCGAATCGTGCCCGGCGGTGGAGATGCGGATTCGACGGCGAGGCCGTTGCCGGTTACATCTACGCACCCCAGACGCCGGCGCTCTCGCTATCATAGAAGCTGTAGCTCTTATCAGTCCCGGCGTGCTTCTGATACTTCGCCAAGAGTCCATCGAGATTTCTCAGCTTTTCCTCATCGGGCTTGTAGAGGCCGAAATAAACATGCTTTGCCTCGGACTCGAAGATCGCGCGATAGATGTGGCCATCGTTCTCATCGGCGCTATGGCCGTAGATGAAAATGGATGAGGCGATGCGCCGCAGCGTGTCATAGCAATGGCGAAGATAGGCAACCGAGTTGATCTTGCGCATCTTCTGCGCGCTGGTGCCTTCCGCGACATAGACTGGCAGACGCTGCTTATTCGCGATCGTATCGGTTATCGTTGCGATCACGCCCGCTCCGGCGTCCACCGCCTTGATAATTTCGCCTGCCCCATTGTCGAAGAGATGGAGACCGCCGTGGAGGTTGAACAGGTGGCAATACGCGCTCTCAGAGAAGGGGCCGATAAAGCGTCCGCTATGGGCGCCGAGGCCAAAGCCGTCCCCCAGTAGTCGCTTCTCGAGGTTCACCCAATATAGAAGCAGATCATAGTTCAACGAGAACACAGTAACGAAATTGGCTAGGAAGGTGGCGCTGCTCTCATAGCTCACCTTAAGGTCGTCCCGGTGTTTTGGGTGAGTCTTGTTCACCGCCCGAACCAGTGCCTCGCGCACCTCCTGCGCATGCACTTCGAGGTCTTTCGCATGTGCATAGTTCCCATACGCCTGCTCGACGATGACAGCTCCTTCAAGCGCGCGGACAACCGCTTCGAAATCCGCCGTCTCTAATGCGGTGAACAGATTGCGTAGCGGCGTGCCCTCCTCAAGGCCGGATTCGGTTAGCAGACTGGCGTAGGTGAAATACTGCGCGGAAAATCCATTGCCGATGAGCAGCGCGCGATCCTCGCCATCGGTCTTCTGGATTGCTTCTTCGAAACTGATGACGTCTGGCATGAGCCCATTCTCACTCCTCGCCTAACCAAGAGGGAAGCTCACTCCTCGAACGCCCGCTTCAGCTCTTCCAGCCACGGTCCCGCCGTCCCGTCGCTCGGCGCCCTCCAGTCGCCCCTCGGCGAGAGCGCCCCGCCAGCACTTACTTTCGGCGAGTTGGGGATGGCGGTGCGCTTGAACTGGCTGATCTGGAAGAAGCGGAACAGGAAGACTTCGGCCCGCTTCAGCTCCTCGAGCCAAGGCGCCGCGGTCCCGTCGCTGGGCGCGCGCCAGTCGCCTCTTGGGCTGAGCGCGCCGCCGGCGCTCACCTTCGGCGAGTTGGGGATGGCGGTGCGCTTGAACTGGCTGATCTGGAAGAAGCGGAACAGGAACACCTCCAGCCATTTGCGGATGGTGGCGAGGTCGTATTCGCGCTTGAGATGGTCCGGATAGTTTGACGGCCACTGGCCGGCCTTGGCGTCCTTCCAGGCCTGCCAGGCGAGGAAGGCGACCTTGGAGGGGGGCTGGCCGGTGCGGAGTGTGTGCCAGAGGAAGAAATCGTGCAGCTCGTAGGGGCCGATCCGCTCCTCGGTCGACTGCATGCCGCTCTTCTCGTCGGCGGGGACGAGCTCGGGCGAGATCTTGGTGTCGAGGATCGCCTGCAGCACCCTGTCGGTCGCCTCGTCGAACTGATTGCGACGTGATCGCCCAGCGGATCAGATACTGGATCAGCGTCTTGGGGACGCCGGCATTGACGCCGTAATGGCTCATCTGGTCGCCGACGCCGTAGGTCGACCAGCCCAGGGCGATCTCCGAGAGGTCGCCGGTGCCGACGACGAAGCCGCCGCGCTGGTTGGCGAGGCGGAACAGGTAGTCGGTCCTGAGGCCCGCCTGCACGTTCTCGAAAGTGATGTCGTAGACCGGCTCGCCGCTGGCGAACGGGTGGCCCATGTCGCCGAGCATCTGCGTGGCGGCGGGCTTGATGTCGATCTCCTCGCCGACGATGCCCAATGCGTTCATCAGCGACCAGGCATTGCCCTTGGTCGCCTCGCCGGTGGCGAAGCCGGGCATGGTGAAGCCCAATATGGTCGAGCGCGGCAGCTTCAGATAGTCGCAGGCCTTGGCGGTGACGATCAAAGCGTGGGTCGAATCGAGGCCGCCCGAGACGCCGATGACGAGATGCGTGCCGCTGGTCGCCTGGAAGCGGCGGACCAGGCCCTGGACCTGGATGTTGAACGCCTCGTAGCAATCCTGATCGAGCTGCTCGGGCCGGTTGGGGACGTAGGGGAAGCGCCGCAATTTGCGCTCGAAGCCGATGTCGGCGAACTTTGGCTTGTGCTCGAAGCCGATCCGGCGGACGCGCTTTTCGGGATGGCCGATCGCCAGCGCATTGTCGTTGAAGGTGGCGTTGCGCATCCGCTCCAGCCGCAGCCGCTGGACGTCGATATCGGCGACGGCGAGCTCGGGCTCGCTCTCGAAGCGGCTCGATTCGGCGAGCAGCTCGCCCAGCTCGTAGATCGAACCCTGGCCGTCCCAGGCGAGGTCGGTGGTGCTTTCGCCCGGCCCGGCGGCCGAGAAGATGTAGGCGGCGAGGCAGCGGCTCGCCTGGCTGGCGCAGAGCAGCTTGCGCTCGTCGGCCTTGCCGATCGTGATGTTGGAGGCCGAGAGGTTGCACAGGATGGTCGCGCCGGCGAGCGCGCCGATCGTCGAGGGCGGCTGCGGCGCCCAATAATCCTCGCATATCTCGATGTGGAAGACGAAGTCGGCGAGGTCGTCGGCGGCGAAGACGAGGTCGGGCCCGAACGCCGCCGGCCGGCCGGCCACCTCGATCTTCAGCCCCTCGAGGCCGATGCCCGAGGCGAACCAGCGCTTCTCATAATATTCGCGATAATTGGGCAGGAAGGTCTTGGGCACCACGCCGAGGATGCGGCCGCGGGCGATGGCGAGGCCCGTATTGTAGAGCCGGCCGTTGCGCCGCAGCGGCGCGCCGACGACGAGCACCGGCGCGAGGCCGGCGCTTTCCTCGCACAGCCGCGCGAGGCCGCGCTCGACCTCGTCGAGGAACGCGTCCTGCAAATGGAGGTCGTCGACCGCATAGGAGCTGATGTTGAGCTCGGGAAAAACGACGAGGTCGACGCCGCGTTCGTCGGCCTGGCGCGCCAGCGCCAGCGCCTGGTCGACGTTGAAGGCGACGTCGCCGGCCGAGGCGAGCGGAGTCGCCGCCGCCACCCGGACGAAGCCGTGGCGGTGGATCGCGGCGAACGGAACCCTGGGGGCCTTCTTCGTCACAGCATCTCCGTCATCATCTCGACCGCGACGCGCATGCACTCGACCCTCGTGGCGCCGCGGCCGATCGCGCCGAAATGCGCCTCGCGGTGCGCCGTCTTACGCCCGGCGCGGGCGCAGGCAAAGTGGACCAGGCCCGGCTCCTCGCCCTTGTCGGCGAAACCGGTGACGGCAAGCGCGATATTGGCGTTGGAGCGGAGCAGCGCGCCCTCGGCCATCGCGAGCGCGACTTCCTTCGAGACCGCCCCCTTTTCCGCGATCAGCGCGGCCGGCACGCCGAGCATCTCCACTTTGGCTTCCTCGCTATAGGTGACGAAGCCGCGGTCGAAACTGTGGGCGACGCCCTGCACGTCGGTCAGCAGGGAAGCGAGCATGCCGCCGGTGCAGCTCTCGGCGGTGGCGAGCGTCAGCTCGCGCTCGCAGGCCTTGGCGAGCAGCCGGCGCGTCGCCTCCTCGACCGAGTCGGGGAGGACCGGCGAAAGGGTCTCGGTATCGTTCAAGCGACCTTCCTTAGGGACAGTCTGGGGACAGTCAGATAGACTGTCCCCTTTGTCCCCCCCACCGTGGGATGGGGACAGTCAGATAGACTGTCCCCTGACCTTCCTAAACTGGATCAAGGGGACAGCCATATAGGCTGTCCCTGCCGGAACCGGCCCCCGGCTCCGAATGTTCCACAGGCGCAATCAGGAGAAACTTCAATGACAAGTCAAGGCAGGCAGGACGCGACCCATTTGCTCATGGAGGACCATCGCAAGGTGGAAGGCCTGTTCGAGCAATATGAGAAAGCCGGCGGCGACGGGCGCAAGGAGAAGATCGCCCGCCAGATCTGCACCGAACTCAAGATCCACTCGATGATCGAGGAGGAGATTTTCTATCCGGCGCTGCGCGGCAAGATTTCGGAGGACGATCTCGACGAGGCCTATGTCGAGCATGACGGCGCCAAGCTGCTGATCAACGAGATCGAGGCGGGCGGCGCGGACGAGGCATATTACGACGCCAAGGTGAAGGTGCTGCAGGAGCAAATCGAGCACCATGTCGAGGAGGAAGAGAAGATCCGCGACAACATCTTCCAGCAGGCGCGGGCCGCCGACGTCGACCTGGAAGCGCTCGGCGAGCTCATGGCGGCGCGCAAGGCCGAGCTGACCGCTTTGGCCGAGCGCGAGGGCCTGCCGCCCGCCGAGCCGGCGACGCTGCAGCACGAAGGAGCCTGAGCATGGCCTGGAGCCGCAACCGGACGCTCCTCGCCGCCGGCGCCGCGATCGCCGGCGTGGTCGGGGCGCTGTTCACGCGGCGCTGGTGGGGCGGCGGCGAGAGCGAGCCCAATGCCGCCGCCCACAGCCGCGGCAAGACCGCGCCGGGCCCGGTCGGCCAGTCGGGCGGCGCCCGCTCGGCCGGTCCGGAAGCGATGCGCGACCCGCCGGGCGAATGGGAGAAAGTCGACCAGTCGGGCGACGAGAGCTTCCCGGCCAGCGACCCGCCGGCGGTCAGCCCGCACGTCGATTAGCCATTAGCAATTGGTGATTGGTGATTGGTGATTGGTGATTGGTGAGGAAGCCAATTGCCAATTGCCAATTGCCAATTGCCAACCCCCAAAACCCAATCCCCAAAACCCAGCTAGCGCGGACCCTGATCGTCGCCGCGGCTGTCGGCCTTGCCGCCGCTCTGGCCGATCGAGCCCGGGCCCTTGCCCGCCGGCTTGTGGGCGGAATTGCCCGGGGCGAGGTTTTGATGGTCGGCGCCGTTGCCGAAGCCGTTATTGCCCCATTTGAGCTGGTCTCGATTGTCATGGTAGACAGGGTCGCCAATCCCTCCGCCGCTGACCCGGGAAGGTTCGCCTTCAAGCAACTCGCGCATGTTCCTCTCCTCTGTTGGGGAGCGGAGCAATGCCAGCTTTTCGTCCTATTTCAACCGCTTGGAACCGACCGTCCCGCGGCGGGACGCTCGCCGGCCAAGCGGTCAACGCCATCTCCAAAAAAAGAGAAGGTGACTGGCCCACTCAGCGCTCGAGGCGGTAGCCCCAGGCGCGCAGGAGGCGGCGGAGCCGGTACCAGTAGGGCCGCCATTCCTCATGGGCATCGGAGTAGCAGGTGCGAGTGACGGCGATATCCGCGTTCGACGTCAGGTTGGAGGTTCGGACATCGATGGCGACGCTGACTTCGGGGCTTTGCAGGATCAGGTTGCGCGCCAGGAGCGGGGGCTGACGGTAGGGATCCTCCGACTCGACGCGGCCCGCCGACATGCCGAGATAGGAGTGCCTCACCTCGAGCAGGCGCCGTTCGAGGCCGGCCGCGCCGTCGGGACCGAGCGGAACGGTCATCCTGGCCCGGACCCCCTCCCTCGCCAGATTGGAGCAGAAGGTCACCGTGGCGTCCGCGGGGCCGGCGGCGACCGTAAGGAGCGCCAACGGACCGGACGTCGCCAGGAAAGCCGCCACGACTCCGCGAAGGCTCATCGCCTGGCCGTATCCCGGTCCGGGCCGGCCGCGAACACGGTCTCCCGCGCCTTGCCGAGCTCGCGCATCGCCTCGGCGGTCGACCAGCCCCAGGCGAAATGGGCGACGATCATCAGGGCGTTGCGCCGGGCCGGGTGGCCGGTCGCGGGCTCGAGGATTCCGGCGGCCGGGATCCAGCCCATATAGGAAGCGAGCCAGATCGCGCCGCCCGCAGCGGCGCCGCTCGCCGGGCCCATGCGCGGGTTGACCGCGGCGAGCAGGGCGCCGCAGCCGGCGCCATAAGCGAAATGGGCGGCGATCGTGAGGTCCTTCGCCGCCTCGCCGGGCGGAGCGGCGACGGCGTCGACGATCTCGCGCGGCGGCAGCGGGTAACGCTGCCGGGGCGGCAGCCGGCGGTGCAACCGGCGCATGGTCGAGGTCATCGCCATCGTCCCGACCAGGCCGGCGATCGCGCCGATGAGGAGGCGGGAGCCGAGCTTCACGGGGCCACCAATGGGGTCGCTGCAGGGTGCATGCTCCCCCACTAGCGTCATTCCCGCGAAAGCGGGAATCCAGACTGTCTGCGAGCTACGGCATGGTCGCTTTTGGTTGATTCGTCATTGCGAGGAGCGAAGCGACGCGGCAATCCAGCCCGGTTACGACGCCGAACTGGATTGCTTCGCTGCGCTCGCAATGACGAGGTGAGTCAGCCTGACCGATCACGCTCCAAGGGCCGCCGTTCGGATACCCGCTGCGGCCGTTACAGGAATTCGAAGCCGGTGAAGGCCGCCGATGAGACGTCGTCGGCGGTGCCGACGATCACGATCTCGACCTTGGTGGTGGTGCCGTCGGCGCTCTCGACGACGAACCGGTCGCGATAGGTCTTCTCGTCGACGAACTCGTCATGCGCGCTGCTCGCCTGATAGAACCAGTCGCCGTCCTCCTCCATGGTCAAGGTGCCGTAGAGGCCGACCTGGCTGCCGGCGACGAAGGTCTCGGGGCTGTCGACGTCGGAGATGGTGAGCGTCCCCGAGGTGGAGATGTCCGCCGCGTCGTCGCCTTCGACCAGATGCACCTGGGCCTTGGAAAGCAAAGCCGGGTCGTTGACGCCGACGATCTTCACGGTGACGGTCGCGACGCTGATCGTGCCGTTGCCGACCCGCATCGCATAAGTGAAGCTGTCATAGGCGATCTCGCCCTCGGCGAGATGATCGAACTTGTCGTTCGCCTTGTAGAGCAGATTGCCGTCGGTCCCGATCCCCACGGTCGCGCCGCCGGGCAGGTCGGCGAAATCGGACTTCCTGCCCGGATCGGCCTGATCGAGCGACCAGATCTTCTTCGCGGCGCCGCCGCGATCGTTGGCGAGGACGTCGATGGAGAGGATCGCGGACTCGTCGGCCGCGACCTTGTCGTTCCTGGCGTGGGAGCCGAACCGAACCGATTTACCCTTGGGCATGTCTTCCTCCTTGTTGCCGGCGAACAGGGGAGGTCGAGCGAAGCGTGCCTGGGCAAGCGGGCCGACCAAACCTCGCCGGGACGGGCGGGTTGGCCCGAAAGGTCGTTACGGGTCAATGGCTTAGGTTGCGGTGTCCCGGCCTGGGGCAGGCCGCGGCGGAGGTGCTAATGTGAGAGACCAGGGTGGCCGCGATCGCAAATAAATGGGGACTGTCCCGATTATCTGTCGGGCGCGGAGCCCCCTCACCCCAACCCCTCTCCCCCACGGGGAGAGGGGCTATAGCTCGACGCCGCTGGCGATCGCTTCGAGCTTCTTCAGGCGCTCGCGCACGTCGGCGAGCTCGATGCGGACGCCGATATCCTGCTCGCCGTCACCGTCCGCGAGGTCGCGGCGGGCGAGCTCGAGGCGCTTCAGCTCGAGCCAGCCGCGCCAGGCCCGCGACGCGGTGAGGCAGAGCATCGCGGTGACGCCGAGCAGGGCCGCGGCCAGGATCAGGGAGTCGGTCATTGCGGGTTTCCAGTCATATCCGGCCTATTCATATCTGAGCGCGTTGATCGGATTGGTGCGCGACACCCGGAGCGCGTGGCCCGAGACGGTGCCGATCGCGATCGCCAGAGCGATCAGGCCGGCGACGACGAACGGCGCCGGCCCCAGATCGATGCGCGCGTCGAACGTGTTGAGCCAGTCGCGCATCACCCACCAGGCGACCGGCCAGGCGATCAGGTTGGCGACGATCACCGGCTTGGAGAATTGCCAGGCGAGCAGCCGGACGATGTCGCGCGAGCGCGCGCCGAACACCTTGCGGATGCCGATCTCGCGCGTGCGCCGCTCGGCGGTGAAGGCGGCCAGCCCGAACAGGCCGAGGCAGGCGATCACGACGGCGAGCGCGGCGAAGCCGGCGAACGTCTTGCCGCGCGCGGCGTCGGTCGCATACAATTCGGCCAGCTGGTCATCGGCGAACTCCCCCTCGAACGGCACTTCTGGCGCCAGCCGATCCCAGACGCGCTCGATATTCTGCCGGACGCTTTCGGGGTTCGACGAACGGTAGCGGATGGCGAGATTCGCATAGATGCCGCGGTCGTAGAAAGCGGTCGGCTCGATCGGCTCGCGGATCGAGCGGAAGCGGCTGTTGGCGACCACGCCGACGATCGTCGCCGGAGTGAGGCCGACCTCCTCGCTGTACATGTCGACCATGACCTGCCGGCCGATCGCCTCGGCCGGGTCACGGAAGCCCAGGCGCTCGGCGCCGAGCTGGTTGACGACGATGTTGACGCCGCGCGCGGCGATGGCGCGCTGGGCCGGCTCGACCGCCTCCTCGGGCTCGTACGGGGTCCAGGCCGAATCGTTGGCGAATTGCCGCGACAGCGTCCGGCCGGCGAGCAGCCGCAGGCCCATCGTCCGGAAGAAGTCCGGATGGGTCGAGTACCAGCCGAGCAGCACCGGCTCGCCGCGGCCGGGCACCCGCACGTTGGTGTTCAGCGTCTGCTGGGTGGCGACCCGCATGTTCGAGGCGGCGACCGATTCGACGCCGTCGACACGGGCGATCTCGCGCATCAGGGTCTCGGTCTGCGGGATCACCTGGGCGCGGCTCATATTGGCGACCTGGATCAGCCCCTCGCGCTGGAAGCCGAGGTCGCTGTTCTGGGCGAACATGGTCTGGGCGTAGACGATCATCGTGCAGATGATCAGGCCGATCGAGATGGCGAACTGGCCGATCACCAGCGCGTTGCGCAGCCGCCCGGTCCCCGGCGTCTCCGCCGAGGACTGGTTGGCCTTGAGCACCGCCGCCGGCTGGTAGCGCGACAGATAGAAAGCCGGATAAATACCGCCCGCCAGGCCGACCAACAGCCACAAAGCGACCACCGGCAGCAGGATGCCGCCGGTGCCGAGATACTCGACCTCCAGATCGGAATTGAGGAAGGCGGATAGATACGGGAGGCCGAGCTCGACCGCGGCCAGCGCGATCAGCATGGCGAGGCCGGTGATCAGCATCGATTCGCCGAGGAACTGGGCGACCAGCTGGTTGCGCCGGGCGCCGAGCACCTTGCGCAGCGCGACCTCGCGCGCCCGCTGGCTCGCCCGCGCGGTGGCCAGGTTGACGAAGTTGATCGCGGCCATGGCCAGGATCAGCAAGGCGACGATGGTGAAGGTGACGATGGTGCGGCGGTCATTGCCCGGCCGCTCGAGCGGTCCGTCGGCGCCGCTCAGATGGACGTCGCGGACGTTGACCAGCCGCCAGTCGAACAGATCGCCCTCGCTGACCTGCTCGCCGCCGACGTCGACCGGCGGGATGGTCCGACGCTCCCAGGCGGCGAGCCCGCGGTTGATGTCCTCCGGGTTCGCGCCCGGCCGCAGCTTCAGATAGACATAGCCGTTGACGCAGCCCCAGCCGCATTCCTCCTTGTCGCGGTCGCTGACGCGGCCGAACATGGCGAACTCCATGTGGCTGTTGCGCGGCAAATCCTCGAACACGCCGGTGACGCGGAGGTTATATTGCTCGCCGCGGCGGACCGCGGTGACCGTCTCGCCGATGATGTCGATGCTGCCGAAGCGGTTCATCGCCTCGGTGCGGCTCAGCACCAGCGCGTCCATGCCGGCGAGCGCCGTGCGGGGATCGCCGCGCAGGAAGGGCAATTCGACGATCCGGAAGAAATCGGGCTCGACCAGGAACATCGGCGCGAACGTCGCCTCGCCGTCGCGCAGGAAGACCGGCTCGACCCCCTCGGCGCGGCTGATCGCCTCGATCTGGGGGAAATCGCCGGCGAGGGTCTCGGCGACGATGCCGTGCGCGCCCTGCTGCGGGACCGGCTCGCCATCCTCCGCCACGCCGACCGACTGGACCTGGTAGGTGCGCTCCGCGCCGGGCAGCCAGCGATCGTAGCCGGTCTCGTAGCGGACGTAGATGAGCAGCATCAGACAGGCGGCAAGCCCCAGCGCCAGGCCGAAGATGTTGATGAAGGCGTAGGTCCTGCTCCGGGTCAGCGCCCGGAACCCCACCGTCAGATAATTGCGCCACATGCCTGAAGCTCCTTCATTCCTTCACGGGATCATTCGTATCGCAGCGCGTGGACCGGATGGGTGCGCGCGACGCGGACCGCGTGGGCGGCGATGGTGCCGACCGCGATCACCAGCGCGACCAGCCCGGCGAGGGCGAACGGCGTCGGCCCGAGCTCGACCCGAAGGTCGAACGTGTCGAGCCAGTCCCGCATCGCCCACCAGGCGGCCGGCCAGGCGATCAGGTTCGCGACCACGACCGGCTTGGTGAACTGCCAGACGAGCAGGCCGACAATGTCGCGGGCGCGCGCGCCGAGCACCTTGCGGATGCCGATCTCGCGGGCGCGGCGGGCGGCGACCAGAGCCGCGAGCGCGTAAAGACCGATGCAGGCGATCAAGGCGGCGACGATCGTGAAGCCGGCGAACAGCAGCAGCCGGTTGCGGTCGGCGGCCCAGCTTTCGGCGACCAGCGCCTCGGCGAACCGGCCCTCGAACGGGATTTCGGGCTCGAAGCGCCGCCAGACCCGGCCCAGACCCGCCATCACGTCGGCCGGCCGGGCGCCGGCGTAGCGGACGATGACCTGGCTGGTCCGCTCCGGATCCCAGGCGTAGACGATCGGCTCGACCGCGTCGCGCGCGGTGCGGATGCGCGTATCCCCGACCACGCCGACGATCGTCGCGGGCGTGAAGCCGAGCCCCTCTATCTCGACCCTGACGCTCTCGCCGACCGCGGCCTGCGGCGATGCCAGTCCGAGCAGCCGGACCGCTTCGCGATTGACGACGATGCCGAAGCCGCGCGCCTGCAGCTGCGCCGCGGTCAGATTGCCGGCATCGGCGCCGTCCGGCCGCACGAGGCGGTCGGCGCCATGGCTCTCGCCGAACAGCCGGCCGGCGAGCAGCCTTATCTCCATCGTCCCGAAAAAGTCGAGGTCGACGCTGTACAGCCCGGCCGAGAGATCGCGCGAAGCGCCGCCCGGACGGATCAGCAGCAGGTTCCGGTTGGTGGCGGCAAGGCCGAGATTGGTGCGCCCCGCGGCGACCACGCCCGGGACCGCGAGCAATTGCGGCCGCGCCGCCGCATATTCGCTGCTGTCGCCGGCGAAACGCCAGGCGGAGTCGATCTGGATCAGCCCGTCGCGGCGGTAGCCGGGATCGACCGTCGCGACAAAGCGGGTCTGCGCGTAGATCACCGACGTGCAGACCAACAGGCCGATCGCGACCGCGAACTGGACCATCACCAGCACCGCCACGAGCCGCCCGCCCGCCTGAGCGTCGCCGGCGGACTTGCCGGCGCGCAGCATCGGCGCCGGCGGAAAACGGCTGAGGTAGAATGACGGGTAGAGACCGCCGGCCAGAGCGGCGGCGGCGAGCAGCGCCAAAGCGGGGAGCAGCATGCCGCCTTCGCCCAGATAGTCGAGCTCGAGGCCGGCATCGAGCCACAGGCCGAGCCGCGGCAGAGCGAGCTCCACCATCGCCAGCGCCAGCAGCATCGCCACCGCCGTCACCAGCAGCGATTCGCCCAGCATCTGCATGACGAGCTGGCCGCGGGTCGCGCCGAGCACCTTGCGCAGCGCCATCTCGCGGGCCCGGTTGGCGGCGCGCGCGGTCGACAGGTTGACGAAGTTGATGACCGCCATGGCGAGCGTCAGCAGCGCCACCAGCGCGAAAGTGGCCAGCGCGCGCCGGTCGCCGCCCGGCGCCAGCGCGCCCTGCTGCGCCTCGCCGAGATGGACGCCGGCGATCGGCACCAGCCGCAGATCGATCACGCCGGCCTGGGACGACGGGCGGCCGTCGACGACCTGCGGCGGGATGACCCGGCTTTCCCACGCCGGCAGCGCGGCGTTGATCGCGGCCGCGTCGGCGCCGGCGCGAAGCCGCACATAATGATGCTGGTCCATGGCGCCCCAGCCGGTCGCCTCGGGGGGCAGCCCCTCGAAATCGGCGGGATCGTGGAGGAACAGCAGCGACAGGCGCAGGCTCGAATTCCTGGGCAGGTCGCGCAGCACGGCGCTGACCGCATAATCGCGCCGGCCGCCGCCCGCGCCCAATGTCATCGTGCGGCCGACCGCGTCGGCGGTGCCGAACTGGCGGATCGCCTCGCTCTCGCTGAGCACGATCGAATATTTGTCGGGCAAGGCGCGCGCCGCCGACCCCTGGGCGAAAGGCAGGCGGAAGATTTCGAAAAAGGCCCGGTCGACGGTGAGGCAATCGACGAACAGCGGCTGGCCGGCGCGCATCACCACCGTCTGGCCGGACCGGACCACGCTCATGGC
Organism: uncultured Alphaproteobacteria bacterium; assembly: GCA_963848555.1. Classification (GTDB taxonomy): domain Bacteria; phylum Pseudomonadota; class Alphaproteobacteria; order Sphingomonadales; family Sphingomonadaceae; genus Allosphingosinicella. The sequence continues at coordinate 1,097,991 of CAWKEE010000004.1, forward strand.
CTCGATCTGCGGAAAGTCGCCGGCAAGCCGGTCGCGCAGCGGGAACGGGCTGCTCTGCCAATGGCTGACGGGACGGCCGGGCTCGCGGCGCACCGTCTGCACCTGATGGACCCGCGCCGCGTCGGCCAGCCAGCTGTCGTAGCCGGTCTCGTACCGGATATAGACGAGCAGCAGCAGGCAGGCGGCCAGGCCGGTCGCCAGCCCGAAGATGTTGATCAGGGCAAAAGCCTTGTCGCCCGCGAGCATGCGCAGGGCGACGACCAGATAATGTCGCAACAGGCTCATGCGCGCCGGCCGATAGGGGTGAAGGTCATCGGCCTGCGCCCCTTCGCCCTTGCGGCGCGCCCTCTGAACGGCAGGCGACAGGCCAGTCCTCCGGTTCGCCGAGGGCCAGGCGGAACAGCTCGCCGGACCGCTCCGCCATCCGCGCGGCGAACATCAGGGTGCGCCCCGAAGGCGAGAGGGTCGGGCCGACATGGAAGCCTTCGCGGCCGGTCGCAACCGGCCGGCGCGGGCCCCAGCCTTCGCCCTGCCGTTCCAGCCGGAACAGAGCGCCGTCCGACATCAGGATGGCGAAGCGGCCGTCGCGGCTCGGCTCGAACTCATAATCGTCGGCGGCGGTGCTGACGCCGCCGCCGACATTGGCGACGCGCCAGCCCTCGCCGTCCGGCACCGCATGATAGATGTCGGTTTCGCCGTGGCCGCCCGGACGGCCCGAGCCGAAATAGAGGCCGCCGGCGCCGTCCTCCCTGGGAAACCATTCGGCGGCCGGCGAATTGACCGGCGCCGGCAGCCGCGCGGGCGCGCCCCAGCGCCCGTCGGCGGCGCGGTCGGCATACCAGATGTCGAGATCGTCGCCGGACTTGGCCGGCGGGTGGGGCCGCGACGAGATGAACCAGACGCGCCCGCCGTCGGCGCTGAAATGGGGATCGGCCTCGACCCCCGCGCCGCTGAACGGCGCCGGCGCGGCCGGGCCCCAGCCTTGCGCCGAGCAAAGGCTGACCAGGATGCGCCAGCCCGAAAATTGCGGCGAGGCGCGGACGAAATAGAGGTCGCCGGTCAGCGGATCGGGCGCCGGGTGCGATTCGAATGAAGGCGAACTCGCCGCGTCCGGCCGCCACGGCTCCGCCGCCGGATTCGCTTGCGGAGCCACGGCGAGCAGCCAGCCGAGGGCAACCCCCTTCATTCGTAGCGCAGCGCATGGATCGGGTTGGCGCGCGCGACCCGGATGGCGTGGCCGGTGACCGTTATCGCCGCGATGGCGAGCGCGAGCAGCCCCGCGACCAGGAACGGGACCGGACCGATCTCGATCCGACTTTCGAACTCGCTGAGCCAGTCGCGCATCGCCCACCAGGCGATCGGCCAGGCGATCAGGTTGGCGAGCAGCACGGGGCGCGTGAATTGCCAGACCAGCAAGCGGACGATGTCGCGTACGCGGGCGCCCAGCACCTTGCGGATGCCGATCTCCTTCGTCCGGTGTTGCGCCGTGAAGGCGGCGAGGCCGAACAGGCCGAGGCAGGAGATCAGGATGGCGAAAGCCGCGAAGATCGCGAACATGCGCGCGCGCCGCTCGTCGCCGGCATACATTTCGGCAATGCGGGCGTCGGCGAAGAAGCCGTAGAACGGATCGGTGTTCACGGCCGACTTCCACAGCGCCTCCGTGGCCGCCATCACCTCCGCGGCGCGCCCCGGGTCGAAGCGCACGGCGAGGCTGAGATGGCTGGTCGGCGCGACGTAATAGATTTTGGGAAAGGTTTCGAAACGCGCCGACTCGAAACGGGCATCGTTGACCACGCCGACGATGGTGTAGGGCGCCGACCCTTCGCCGCTCTCCGAATCCTCACGGCCGATCTGTCGGCCGACCGCGGCTTGCGGATCGGAAAAGCCGAGCAGCCGGACCGCGCTTTCGTCGACCACGACATTGAGGCCGCGCTCGCGCACCAGACGCCCGCGCTCGGGATCGGCATTATTCATCGGCGCGCCGACGTCCGCTTCGCGCTCATGAGTGACGTTGCGTCCGGCGAGCAGGCGCATGCCGAGCGTCGCGAACGCATCGCCGTCGATGGGCACGATCTGCAGGATGACGTTTTCCGTCGCCCCCGGAGCCCGGAAGTTGGTCGTCGCGGTGGAGTCCGAATTCGGCGTGACCCCGACGCGCGCGACCGACCGCACATTCGGGACAGCCTCGAGCCGGCGCATGAACGCCTCGACCTGCGAGCGCTCCCCGATAAGCTCGGGATAGAGAACGTACAGCAGGCCGGGCACGCGATAGCCGGGATCGGCGGAGCGGGCGTAGAGCGTCTGGGCATAGACGATCGCGGTGCAGATGATGAGCGCGATCGAGACCGCGAACTGCACCACGACGAGCGCGAGCCTCAGCCGGCCGGCGCCGGGCGCGTCGCCGCCGCCCTGGTTGGACTTGAGCACCGTCGCCGGGCGATAGCGGGAGAGGAAGAAAGCCGGGTAGATGCCGCCGAGCAGGCCGACGACGAGCAGCACCCCGGCGAGCGGCGCCAGGATCCCGCCGGCGCCGAAATAGCGGATCGCTATCTCCCCATCGATAAGGTTGTTGAGCAGCGGCAAGGCCAGCTCGACCAATGCCAGCGCGAGGATTCCGGCGAGGCCGACGATGACCGAAGCTTCAAGCAGGAACTGGAGGACGAGCTGGCTGCGCGTCGCGCCGAGCGTCTTGCGAAGCCCCACCTCGCGCGCACGCCGGCTCGCGCGGGCGGTGGCGAGATTGGTGAAATTGACGCAAGCGACGACGAGCAGGAATGCCGCGACGATGGCGAAGGTGACCAGGGTCTTGGCCGGCGTTCCCGCGCGCATCGTGCCGGACTCGAGCGGAGTCGTGTTGATCGCGCGCAGGTTGAGCAACCTCTGCGTGAAACCGAGTCCGTCGCGTGCCGAATTGTCGCGCAGGTTCGTCGGCACGAGCCTTTGCAGCGTCGGTATCATGCGCCGCTCGATCGCGGCTGGGTCGGCCCCGGGTCGGAGCCGCACGTAGACCCAGGCCGAGACCCAGTTCCACTCCGTGAAAATCTCGTTGCCGGTCCGGCGCGCGGCAAGATTGGGCCGGTAGAGCGCGTTGAGGCGCAGATGCGAGTTGGACGGGAGGTCGCGCAGCACGCCGGTGACGCGCAGCAGGCGATCGCCGCTCGATCCGATGCGGGGAACCGTGCGGCCCAGGACATCGGTCCGGCCGAACAGCCGGCGAGCGGCCGTCTCGGTGAGGACGATGGTGTCGACGTCAGCGAGCGCGGTCCGTGCATCGCCCGCGACGAGCGGCAGGCGCAGCACATCGAGGAAGCTGGCATCGGTCGCGTAGACGTTTTCGAGATCGAACGGCTGGCCGTCCTTGCGGACGACGCCGCTCACGCCGACCAGGCCCGTCGCTGCTTCGATCTCCGGGAATTGCGGCGGCATGGCCGAGACCGCGACATAAGCGGTCTGGCCGTAGCTTCTCCCCGCTTCGGTTCCGCTCGTGGCGATGCGGTGCACCTGATAGATGCGCCCGGCATCCGGCAGCCAGTCGTCGAAGCTGCGCTCGTAGCGGATGAACAGGATGATCAGCAGGCATCCGGCAAGCCCGACGGCGAGCCCGAAGAGGTTGATCGCCGTGAACAAAGGGTCGCGGCGCAGCGTCCTGATTCCGACCGTCAGATGGTTTCGCCACATGGCTCATCTCCTTCGAGCGGATGCGTCATTCGTACCTGAGCGCGTGGATCGGATTGGTGCGGGCGACGCGGATGGCATGGCCGGCGATCGTGCCGACCGCGATGCCGAGCGCGAGCAGGCCAGCGAGCGCGAACGGCGTCGGACCGAGGTCGACGCGCAGGTCGAACGTGTTGAGCCAGTCGCGCATCACCCACCAGGCCACCGGCCAGGCGATCAGATTGGCGATCGCCACCGGCTTGGTGAACTGCCACACCAGCAGCCTGACGATGTCGCGGACGCGCGCGCCGAGCACCTTGCGGATGCCGATCTCCTTGGTGCGGCGGGCGGCGGTGAAAGCGGCGAGGCCGAACAGGCCGAGGCAGGAGATGATCACCGCCAGCATCGCGAAACCGGCGAAGACGGCGGCGCGCGTGCGGTCGCGGGCATAGAGCTCGGCGACCAGATCCTCGGCGAAGGCCGCGTCAAAGGGTATGTCGGGCAGGAATTCGCGCCAGCCGGCCTCGAGGCCGGCCATCACCCGCGCCGGCTGCGCGGAGCGGTAGCGGACGATCAGCTCGGTGATGTTGTCCGGATCGAAAGTGAAGATGAGCGGCTCGATCTCGTCGCGCGCGCTGCGGATGCGCGTATCCTCGACCACGCCGACGATCGTGCACGGCACCATCTCGCCGCCGCCGATGCTGGTGCGGACCTGCTGGCCGATCGCGGCGGCCGGATCGCGAAAGCCGACCATCTGCGCCGCGCGCCGGTTGACGACGATGTTGAGCCCGCGCGCGGCGAGCGGCGACGCGCCGGCCGGCGCGTCCCGATCGGGGCGGGCGACGCGGTCGTTGGCGAAACGCTCGCCGAGCATCCGGCCGGCGAGCAGCCGCATCCCCATGGCGGGGAAGAATTCGGGGTCGGCCGCATAGACGCCGACATTGAGCCCCTGCGCGCCGCCGGGCGCGTTGACCGACTGGATCGACTTGTTGTCCGCGGCGATGCCGAGATTGGTCCGGCCGACCGCGACGATTCCGGGGACCGAGGCCAGACGCCGCCGCGCCGCCTCGTAATTGCCGGATTCCTGGAGCCGCCAGCCGCCCTTGACCTGGATCAGGCCGTCCTGCTCGTAGCCCGGGTCGACGCGGGTGACGAAGCGGGTCTGCGACCAGATGACGACGGTGCAGATGATCAGCCCGATCGAGATGGCGAACTGGGCGACGACCAGCAGGTTGCGCAGCCGCCCGGTGCCGTGCGGCTCGGCCGACGACTGATTGGCGCGCAGCACATGCGCCGGCTGGAAGCGGGCGAGGAAGAATGCGGGGTAAAGGCCGCCGAGCGCGCCGACCAGGGCGACCAGCCCGACCGCGATCAGGATGAGGCCGTCGCCGCCGAAATAGCTCAATCGGAAATCGGCATCGAGATAGTTTCCGAGCATCGGCGCGGTCAATTCGACCAGGGTGAGCGCGATCAGCATCGACAGCGTCGCGAGCATCACCAACTCGCCGAGGAACTGGGCGACCAGCTGCCTGCGGTTGGCGCCGAGCACCTTGCGCAGCGCCACCTCGCGCGCGCGCTGGCCGGCCCGCGCGGTCGAGAGATTGATGAAATTGATGCAGGCCATGGCGAGGATCAGAGCGGCGACGATCGAGAAGGTGGCGACGGTGCGGCGGTCGTTGCCGGGGGTCTGCGCCAGCTGCTGCGCCTGCCCGAGATGGACGTCGCGCACCGGCACCAGAGCGAGATCCATGATGTCCGCCTGCAATTCGCTGCGGCCGTCGATCAGCTGCGGCGGGATCACCCTTTTCTCCCAGTCGGGAAGCGCCGCGTTGATCGCCGCGACGTCGGCGCCCGCGCGCAGCCGGACGTAATGATATTGGCCCATCGCGCCCCAGCTGCGGAAGATCTCCGGATTGTCAGCGTAGAGCGAAGGATCGAACGGGAGCAGAGCGTCGAACGCCATGTGGCTGTTGCGCGGCAAATCGGCGATCACGCCGGTGATTCTGTAGTCGCGCCGCTGCGGCCCGGTGGTGGCGGTGACGGTTCGCCCGACCACGTCGTCGATCGTGCCGAACTGCCGGATCGCCTCGCTTTCACTCAGCACCATCGAGCTGGTGTTGGGCAGCGCGCCGGCGGCCGAGCCGCGCAGGAAAGGCAGCCGGAAGATGTCGAAAAAGGCCGGATCGACCCGCATCGCCTCGACGTAGATGGGCTGGCCGTCGCGCAGGATCGCGGGCCGGCTCGGCACGGCGACGGTGATCGCCTCGATCTGCGGAAAGCCGCCGGCCAGAGTGTCGCGGACCGGCATCGGGCTCGACTGGGCGGCGGAGACCGGCTGGCCGACCTCGTGCCAGGTCGCCTGCACCTGGTAGATGCGCTCGCTGTCCGGCAGCCAGGCATCGTAGCTCGTCTCGTAGCGGACATAGAGGATGAGCAGCAGGCAGGCGGCGAGGCCGATGGCGAGGCCGAAGATGTTGATGAACGCATAGGTGCGGTTCCGCAGCAGCGACCGCAGCCCGACCGTCAGATAGTTGCGCCACATGTTCCGAGCTCCCCTGCCGGCCGCTTCCCTATTCGTAGCGAAGCGCGTGGATCGGATTGGACCGCGCCACCTTGATGGCGTGGCCGGCAATGGTGCCGAGCGCGATCGCCAAAGCCAGCAGGCCGGCGAGGACGAACGGCGCCGGCCCGAGGTCGATGCGCGCCTCGAAACCGGCGAGCCAGTTGCGCATCACGTACCACGCCGCCGGCCAGGCGATCAGGTTGGCGATGATGATCGGCTTGGAGAATTGCCAGGCGAGCAGCCGGACGATGTCGCGGGTGCGCGCGCCGAGCACCTTCCTGATGCCAATCTCCTTGGTGCGCCGCTCGGCGGTGAAGGCGGCGAGCCCGAACAGGCCGAGGCAGGCGACGATGATCGCCAGCAAGGCGAAGGCGGCGAACACCTTCGCCCGCGCGTCGTCGGCCTCGTAGAGCTCGGCCATGACGTCGTCGCTGAACTCGGCGACGAACGGCACCTCGCTGGTGATGCCCTTCCACACCCGCTCGGTGGCGGCGCGGACGTCGGCCGGATTGCCCTCGTAGCGGACGACGACGTGCGAATGGCCGCTATTGACGTTCATGAACATGATCGGATCGAGCGGCAGCCGGACCGACCGGAAGCGCGCGTCCCTCGCCACGCCGACCACGGTAACCGGCACCAGGCCGATCTCCTCGTCAACCAGGGCGCCCCGGAAGGTGCGGCCGACCGCGTCGGCCGGGTTGCGGAAGCCGAGCCGCCGGGCGGCGAGCTCGTTGATGACGATATTGGCACCGCGCGCGGCGAGCGCCCGTTCGGCATCCAGGTTCTGCGGGTAGGGAACCGTCATGTCGTCCATCGGCCGCCGCGGATCGAACCAGCGGCCGGCGACCATCTCCATGCCCATCGCCTCGAGGAAGCCCTCGTCGACCTGGTAGATGCCGATCGTGACCGGCTCGCTGCGGCCGGGCACCATCACGCCGGTATTGTTGTTGTTGTCGGTCGCGACCCCGATCGTGGTGCGGCCGGCCGCCACCACGCCGGGCACGCGCCGCATCCGCTCGGTGATCATCTCGCCCTTGTCGAGCAGCTGGTAGCGCTGGAGCTCGTCGATCTGGAGGATGTTGCTGCGGTTGAAGCCCGGATCGACGGTGCGGGCGTAGACGGTCTGGGCATAGATGACCGCGGTGCAGATGATCAGGCCGATCGACACCGCGAACTGCGCCACCACCAGCACGGTGCGTAACAGCCCCGTCCCCGGCGTCTCCGACGAGGATTTGTTCGCCTTGAGCACCGAGGCCGGCTCGAACCGCGACAGGAAGAAGGCCGGGTAGAGGCCGCCGAGGACCCCGACCGCGACCACCAGCAGCAGCACCGGCAGCGCGATGCCTTCGGCGCCGAAATAGCGGACCCGCATGTCGGCTTCGAGGAAGCCGGCGAGCGACGGCATCAATATCTCGACCAATGCGACCGCGATCAGCATCGCGATCACCGCCATGATGATCGATTCGCCGAGAAACTGGACGATCAGCTGCCGGCGGTTGGCGCCCAACGCCTTGCGCAGCGCCACCTCGCGCGCCCGCTGGCTCGCCCGGGCGGTGGCGAGGTTGATGAAATTGACCACCGCCATGCCGAGGATCAGCAAGGCGACGACCGAGAAGGTGAGGATCGTGCCGCGGTCGTTGCCGGGCGCCATCGCGGCGGCCTGGGCCCGCCCGAGATGGATGTCCTCGACGTTGACGATGTGCCAGTCCTGGTCGTCGCCGGCGTTGAAGCGGGCGTCGCCGATCACCTCGTCCTCGATGCGCCGCTCCTCCCAGGCCTGGAAGCCGTCCTGGATCGCCTGCGGGTCGGCGCCGTCGCGCAGACGCACATAGACCCAGCCGTTCTGGCAGCCCCAGCATTCGAGCCCCTGCGGGGCGTCGGCATTGTAGGCGACGTAATCGATGTGAATGAGGCTGTTGATCCGGAAGTGCGAGTTGCGCGGCAGGTCGCGAAGGATGCCGGTGATGCGGAAATCGCGGGCGACGCCGCGGGTGATCAGCGTCATCGTCTGGCCGACCACGTCGTCGGTGCCGAAGCGCCGCCGCGCCTCGGACTGGGTCAGCACCGCGGAATTGACCTGAGCGAGGGCGTTGGCGTCGCCGCGGACCAGAGGCAGCGGCACCACCGCGAGGAAGTCGCCGTCGACCCAGAGATAATCCTCGGTCGAGGTCGCCTCGCCGCCCCGGAAGAAGACCGGGTCGTTGTTAGTGACATAGACTTCGCGCTCGACCTGCGGGAAATCGTCGCGGATCGACTTGCCGGCCCGATAGGGCGTCATCTGCAGCTGGGCTTCCTGGCCGGTCTCGCTCGACTTGTACCAGCTCTGGATCTGGAAGATGCGGTCCGAATCGGGAATCCAGCGGTCGTAGCTGACCTCATAGCGGACGTAGATGAGCAGCATCAGGCAGGCGGCCATGCCGATCGCCAGCCCGAAGATGTTGATGAAGGCATAGGTCCGGCTCTTGGCCAGCGCCCGGATGCCGACCGTCACATAATTCCGCCACATCTTCCGTCCCCTCTCATTCGTCTTCTTATTCGTAGCGCAGCGCGTGAATCGGGTTGGTGCGCGCGATCCGGATCGCATGGCCGGCGACCGTGCCGATCGCGATCGCCAGCGCGATCAGGCCGGCGACGACGAACGGCGCCGGCCCGAGGTCGATGCGCGCGTCGAACGTGTTCAGCCAGTCGCGCATCGCCCACCAGGCGACCGGCCAGGCGATCAGATTGGCCAGGATCACCGGCTTGGAGAATTGCCAGGCGAGCAAGCGGACAATGTCGCGCGAGCGGGCGCCGAACACCTTGCGGATGCCGATCTCCCTGGTCCGCCGCTCGGCGGTGAAGGCGGCCAGCCCGAACAGGCCGAGCGCGGCGATCACCACCGCGAGCGTCGCGAAGCCGGCGAAGGTCTTCGCCCGCGCCGCCTCGGCATTGTAGATCTCGGCGACGATGTCCTCGCTATATTCGGCCTCGAACGGCACGTCGCTGGCGAAGCGGCGCCAGACGCCGCGGATCGCGTCATGCACCGCGACCGGGCTGGCATCGTCGTAGCGCACCACCATCCAGCCGACCGCGCCGCGGCTGTAGCGGAACATGATCGGCTCGAGCGCGCTGCGGATGGTGCGGAAGCGCGAATCCGCGACGACGCCGATGATGGTGACCGGCGTCATGCCGTTGGTTTCCGGATCATAGAGGCCGGCCCGCAATTGCCGGCCGACCGCCTGGCGCGGATCGGCGAAGCCCAGCCGCCGCGCCGCCGCCTCGTTGACGACGATATTGATGCCGCGCGCGACCAGGCCGCGCATGCTCTCCTCCGCGCGGTCGGGATCGACCGTCGCCTCGTCGCCGGGGCGGGCGGGATCGAAGACGCGCCCGGCGACCAGCTCCACCCCCATCGTCCGGAAGAAATCGGCGCCGACCGCATAGGAGCTGATCTCGACCTGCTCGGCGCGGCCGGGGACGAGGAGGCTGTTGGTGATGGTGTTGGGGGTGTTGACGCCGATGCCGGTGCGCACCGCGGCGGTGACGCCGGGGATGCGGCGGACCTGATCGACCAGAGCGTCGCGCTGGCCGGCGAGCTGGTCGGCGTCGAGGTTGGAGATCTGGATGAGGCCGCTGCGGTTGAAGCCGGGATCGGCCTCGCGGGCGAACAGGGTCTGGGCATAGACGATCGAGGTGCAGATGATCAAAGCGATCGAGGCGGCGAACTGGACGATCACCAGCGCGTTGCGCAGCCGGCCCGAGCCGGACGGCTCGGCCGCCGACTGGTTCGCCTTGAGGATCTCGGCGGGGCGGAAGCGCGACAGGTAGAAGGCCGGATAGAGGCCGCCGACCGCGCCGACCAGGATGACCAGGCCGATCACCGGCAGCAGCAGCCCGTCGACGCCGAGATAATGGACGCTGAGGTCGGCATCGAGGAAGCGCGCCAGCGACGGGAGCAGCAGCTCGACCAGTGCCAAGGCGACCAGCGTCGAGACGATGGCGAGGAGGATCAATTCGCCGATGAACTGGGCGACCAGCTGCCGGCGGCTGGCGCCGAGCACCTTCCTCAGCGCGACCTCGCGCGCCCGCTGGCTCGCCCGGGCGGTGGCGAGGTTGGTGAAGTTGACGCAGGCCATGGCGAGGATGACCAGGGCGACGATCGAGAAAGTGGCGATCGTCCGGGCGTCGTTGCCGGGCGCCATCTCGCCGTCCTGGGCCGGCCCGAGATGGACGTCGGAGACGTTGACCAGCCGGTATTCCTGCTGGTCGCCGAAATTGGTGCGCGCGCCTTCGGCCCCCTCGTCGGGAATGGCGCGCCGCTCCCAGGCCGGCATGCGCTCATGGATCTGCTCGGGCGTCGCGCCGGGCCGAAGCTGGAGATAGACCCAGCCGTTCTGCCAGCCGAAGCTGGTGAAGAACTCTTCCGACACCGGCAAGGTCGTCTGGTCGAAGCGGACCAGCATGCCGATCCGCAGGTGCGAATTGCGCGGCAGGTCGGCGAACACGCCGGTCACCCGATGGTCGGCGGCCTCGCCATCCTCGCCGATCATCGACAGCGTCTCGCCGACAACATTGTCGCGGCCGAAGATGCGGATCGCCTGGCTGCGCGACAGGACGACGTTGCCGCTCGCCGCCAGCGCGGCGGCCGGATCGCCGTGCAGCAGCGGGATCTGGAACATGTCGAAGAACGGCCCGTCGACCATCCGCGCATGCTCGACGTTGAACGCCTCGCCGCCGCGCAGGACGGTCGGCGCGTTGGCGCGCATGTAGAGGCGCCGCTCGATCTCGGGGAAGCTCGCCTGCAGGCTGGGGCCGGCGACATAAGCCGACATCTGGGTCGTGAAGCCGTCGCTCTCGGCGGTCGGCACATAGGTGGTCTGCAGCTGGTAGAGATTGGCGCTGTCGGGCAGCCAGCGGTCGTAGCCGGTCTCGTAGCGGACATAGAGCAGGAGCATCAGGCAGGCGGCGATGCCGACCGCCAGGCCGAAGATGTTGATGAAGGCGTAGGTGCGGCTGCGCACCAGCGAGCGCAGGCCGACGGTGAGATAGTTACGCCACATCTTCGTCCCCCTTTCCGCGACGGTGACTATTCGTACCGGAGCGCGTGGATCGGATTGGACCGCGCCACCTTGATGGCGTGGCCGGCGATGGTTCCGAGCGCGATCAGCAGCGCCAGCGCGCCGGCCAGCACGAACGGCGTCGGCCCGAGGTCGATGCGCGCGTCGAACGTGTCCAGCCAGTCGCGCATCACCAGCCAGGCGACCGGCCAGGCGATCAGGTTGGCGACGATGATCGGCTTGGAGAATTGCCAGGCGAGCAGCCGGACGATGTCGCGGGTCCTCGCCCCGAGCACCTTGCGGATGCCGATCTCCTTGGTGCGCCGCTCGGCGGTGAAGGCGGCCAGCCCGAACAGGCCCAGGCAGGCGACGATGATGGCGAGCAGGGCGAAGCCGGCGAAGGTCTGCGCGCGCGCCCGCTCGGCATTGTAGAGCTCGGCGACGATGTCTTCGCTATAGTCGGCGTTGAACGGCACGTCGGGGATCAGGCGTCGCCAGACCTGCTCGATCCGGTCGCGCACCTGATGGGCCTGGCCGGCGTCGTAGCGGACGACCAGATGGGTGATGCCGCCCTCGCTCAGCCGGTAGATGATCGGCTCGATCGGCTCGCGGATCGAGCGGAAGCGGGAATCCCTGACGACGCCGACGATGTTGATCGGCACCAGGCCGCCGGCTTCCTCGTCGGCGATGCCCATGCGGAAGGTCCGGCCGACCGCGTCGGCGGGGTTCCGGAAACCGAGGCGCCGGGCGGCGAGCTCGTTGACGACGACGTTGACGCCGCGCGCGACGATCTCCCGGTCCTGCTCGACCGTCGAGATATAGGGCCGCGGATCGACGTCGAGCGGCCGGTCGGCGCTCAGCTCCCGGCCGGCGACGAGCTCTATGCCCATCGTCCGGAAGAAGCCGTCGTCGATATTGTAATTGCCGATGACGACCGGTTCGCTGCGGCCGGGAACGGAGACGCCGGTCGCGGTCTGGTTGTCGGTCGAGATGCCGATGCCGGTGCGGCCGACCGAGACGATTCCGGGCACCCGCGCCACCGCGGCGGCGAGCGCCTCGGTGCGGCCCTCCAGCTGCTTGCGGCCGAGCTCGTCGATCTGGAGGATGCCGTCGCGGCGGTAGCCGGGATCGGCGCTGCGGGCGTGGACGGTCTGGGCGTAGACGATGGCGGTGCAGATGATCAGGCCGATCGACACCGCGAACTGGGCGATCACCAGCACGCTGCGCAGCCGCCCCGAGCCCGCCAATTCCGCGGTCGACTTGTTCGCCTTCAGCACCTGCGCCGGCTGGAAACGCGACAGATAGAAAGCCGGGTAGAGCCCGCCGGCCGCGCCGACCAGCAGGGTCAGCAGCACGATCGGCGCCAGCATGCCGTCCGCGCCGACATAGCTCATGGCGAGGTCGGCATCGAGGAAGGCGGACAAAGCCGGCAGCGCCAGCTCGACCAGTGCGAGCGCGATCACCATCGAAATGCCGGCGATCAGCATCGATTCGGCGAGGAACTGGGTGATGAGCTGCCGCCGATTGGCGCCGAGCACCTTCCTCAGCGCCACCTCGCGGGCGCGCTGGCTGGCGCGGGCGGTGGCGAGATTGGTGAAGTTGACGCAGGCCATGCCGAGGATGAGGAAGGCGACGATGGTGAAGGTGAAGATGGTCCTTTCGTCATTGCCGGGGCTCTGCGACCCGTCCTGGGCCTTGCCGAGATGGACGTCGCGGATGTTGACCAGCCGCCAGTCGGCATTGTCGCCCTGATTGGTGGTCTGGTCGCCGAACGTCTGGTCGGGGATGTTGCGATCCTCCCATCGGTCCATCTGGTCGTTGATCGAAGCGCCTTCGGCGCCGTCGCGCAGCCGGACATAGTTCCAGCCGGAGTTCCAGCCCCACTGGGTGAGGAAGTCCTGCATGTCGTTGAAATAGCTGTTGGGGTCGAAGCGCGCGATCATGTTGAGGCGCATGTGTGAATTGCGCGGCAGGTCGCGCATCACCCCGGTGACGCGATGATCGATGCTGCGGCCGCGGGTGATCAGGGTGAGGGTCCGGCCCATTGGGTTGGCGGCGCCGAAGAAGCGGCGCGCCTCGCTCTCGCTGAGCACGATCGAGCCGGGCTGCCTGAGCGCGGTGCGCGGATCGCCGGCGACCAGCGGGAAAGGCAGCACGTCGAAGAAGAGATTGTCGACGAAGATGAAATTCTCGGTCGGCAGCGCCTCGCCGCCCCGCATCACCACCGGCTCGCTGCTCAGCGCGTAGACCGAAGCGGCGATCTGCGGATAATCCTTCCTGAGCGCCCGGCCGGCGACATAAGGCGACATCTGGATATCGCCTTCCTCGCCGGTATCCGGATCAAGGAAGTGGCTTTGCACCTGGTAGATGTTCCCGGCGCCGGGCAGCCAGCCGTCGTAGCTGCGCTCGTAGCGGACGTAGACGAGCAGCATCAGGCAGGCGGCGAGCCCGACCGCCAGTCCGAAGATGTTGATGAAGGCATAAGTGCGGTTCTTGGTCAGGGACCTCAGACCGACGGTCAGATAGTTACGCCACATCGCATCTATCTCCCTTCCTTCATTCGTAGCGCAGCGCGTGGATCGGATTGGTCCGCGACACCCTGATGGCATGGCCGACGATGGTCGCGGTCGCGATTCCCAGCGCGAGCATCCCGGCGGCGACGAACCAGGCCGGATTGAGGGCGATGCGGTCGTTGAAGCCGCTCAGCCAGTCCCGCATCACCCACCAGGCGACCGGCCAGGCGATCAGATTGGCGATCGCCACCGGGCGCAGGAACTGCCAGACCAGCAGGCGGACGATGTCGCGGGTGCGGGCGCCCAGCACCTTGCGGATGCCGATCTCCTTGGTCCGCCGCTCGGCGGTGAAGGCGGCCAGCGCATAAAGCCCGAGGCAGCCGATGACGATGGCGAGACCGGCGAACAGGGCGAACAGCTGCCCCCGCCCCTCGTCGGCGCGATAGAGCTCGGCGACGCGGTCCTGGGCGAAGGAGGCTTCGAGCGGCACGTCCGGCACGTGCCGCCGCCACACCGCCTCGATCCGCTCCATCACCGCGTTCGGCGCTTCATTGTCGAACCGCACCAGCATCGTGTCGTGACCGGTGGTGGTGAGGGTGTAGAGGATCGGCTCGAGATCCTCGCGGACCGAGCGGTACTGGACGTCGGCGACGACGCCGACGATCGTCGCCGGCACGGTGCCGATGCGAAGCTGGCCGCCGATCGCGGCCTCGGGACCGGGGAAGCCCAACTGGCGGGCGCCGGCCTCGCTGACGATGACGTTCACCCCGCGCGATTCGAGCATCGTCCCGTCGTCGTCGCCGAGCCGGGTCGCATCGTCGAGGGCGTTGCGCGGCGAGAAGGTGCGGCCGGCGCGCAGCTCGGTGCCCAGCGCCTGGAAGAAGCCGTAATCGACATTGTAGCCGCCGACGCCGACCGGATCGGACCGGCCGGGAAGCTCGACATGGGTCATGCTCCAGCCGTCGTCGCCCGGACTGATCTCGCCGCGGCCGACGGCGGTCACCCCCTCGATCCGGCTGATCTCGCGCACCAGAGTCTCGGCGAGCGGCTCGACCTGGGCCCGGCTCAGATTTTCGACGACCAGCAGCCCGTCGCGGCGATAGCCGGCATCGGCGTTCCGCGCGTACATCGTCTGCGCATAGACGCCGGCGGTGCAGACCATCAGGCCGATCGAGACCGCGAACTGGCCGACCACCAGCACGGTGCGCAGCCGGCCGGCGCCGAAGCCGTCGCCCGCCCGGCTCGACTTGAGCACGGCGGCCGGCCGGAAGCCTGACAGATAGAAGGCCGGATAGATACCGCCGACGCCACCGACGATCAGGGTCAGCGCCGCGACCGGCAACAGCACGCCATCGGCGCCGAAATAGCGGAAGCTCAGGCGCACATCGAGGAACTGGGACAGGACCGGCAGGACCAGCTCGACCACGGCGAGCGCGGTCACCGCCGCCAGCGTCGCCAGCAGCAGAGATTCGCCGATGAACTGGGCGATCAGCTGATGGCGCTGGGCGCCGAGCACCTTGCGCAGCGCCACCTCGCGCGCCCGCTCGCTGGCCCGCGCGGTGGTGAGGTTGGCGAAATTGACGCAGGCGACGCCGAGGATCAGCAGCGCGACGATCGCGAAAGTGAGGATGGTGGTGGGATCGCCGCCCGGAGTCATCGAGCCGCCCTGGAAGCGGCCGAGATGGACGTCGCGGACGTTGGCCAGGTGCAGCGCCCAGCGCTCGGCGCGGCTCATCTCGCCGGTGCCGGTGCTCTCGCGCGGAATGCGGCGCTGTTCCCAGGCCGGCAGCGCCCGGTTGATCGCCTCGGGATCGGCGCCGGCCCGCAGCCGGACGTAGACCGGGCCGGGGATCCGGTTCCAGGCGGTCAACGCCTCGGGATCGTCGGGAAAGGCGGCGGCGGTCACGCGGCTCACCATCGACAGGTCGAGATGGCTGTTGTCGGGCAGGTCCCTCAGCACGGCGGTGACCCGCAAGGTGGTCGGCACGCCGGCCCGGATCATGGTCAGGGTCCGGCCGATCGGGTCGGCGCTGCCGAAGAAGCGCCGCGCCTCGGTCTCGGTCACCACCAGCAAATCCGGATCGCGCAGCGCGCTCACGGCGTCGCCGCGGACGAACGGCAGCTCCAGCACTTCGAAGAAGGCCGGATCGGTCATCAGCATGGTGGCATAGACCGGCTGGCCGTCCAGCATGACGATCGGCCGCGACCGGAAGGTGCCGACCGCCTCCTCGACCTCGGGGAAGTCCTGCTTCAGCCCGGCGGCGGCCGGATAGAAGCCGGTCTGCAGAAATTGCGCGGGCTCGTCGGTGGCGACGCGCTCGCTCTGCAGCTGGTAGGTCCGCTCCGCGTTCGGCAGCCAGGCGTCATAGCTGAGCTCGTGGCGGACGAAGATCATGATCAGGATGCACGACGCCATGCCGACCGCGAGGCCGAACACGTTGATCCCGGTATAGACCTTGCTCCGCGCCAGGGAGCGAATGCCGACGGTGAGGTAGTTCCACCACATCGGCGCCGCTCCTATTCGTACCGCAGCGCGTGGATCGGATTGGCCCGCGCGACCTTGAAGGCGTGGCCGGCAATGGTGCCGATCGCGATCAGCAGCGCCAGCGCGCCGGCGATCACGAACGGCGCCGGCCCGAGGTCGATGCGCGTGTCGAAATCGTCGAGCCAGTTGCGCATCGCCCACCAGGCGATCGGCCAGGCGATCAGATTGGCGATGATCACCGGCTTGGAGAATTGCCAGGCAAGCAGCCGGACGATGTCGCGGGTGCGGGCGCCGAGCACCTTGCGGATGCCGATCTCCTTGGTGCGCCGCTCGGCGGTGAAGGCGGCAAGCCCGAACAGGCCGAGGCAGGCGACGATCACCGCCAGCGCCGCGAAGCCGGCGAACACCTTGGCCCGCGCCTCCTCGGTGTCGTACAGCTCGGCGATCCGCTCCTCGCTGAACTCGCCGTCGAACGGCACGTCCGGCGCGATCTGCCGCCACGCCTGCTCGAGGCGGGCGCGCACGCCCTGCGGGTCGCGGCCGTCATGGCGGATCAGCAGGGCGCCGACGCCGGTCTCGTCCCACGAGAACATGATCGGATCGATCGGCTCGCGGATCGAGCGGAAGCGCGAGTCGCGCACGACGCCGATGATCCGCGCCGGCACCAGGCCGAATTCCGGCTCGACGAAAGTGACCTGGACGGTCTTGCCGACCGCGTCGGCGGGGTTGCGCCAGCCCATGCGGCGGGCGGCGAGCTCGTTGATGACGAGGTTGGCGCCGCGCGCGACCAGGGCCCGCTGGTCGTCGGGCGACGGCGGATAGGGCAGGTTTATGTCGTCGGCCGGGCGGTTCTCGTCGAACAGCCGGCCGGCGACCAGCTCGATGCCCATCGTCTCGAAGAAGTCCGGATCGACGCTGTAATTGCCGATCGTCGCCGGCTCCGGCCGTCCCGGCACCTGGACGAGGCTGTTCGAATTGTTGTCGGTGGCGACGCCGATGCCCGATCGGCCGACCGCGACCACGCCCGGGACGCGCCGCATCTGCTCGACGATCGCGTCGGACCGCTCCATCAGCTGGCGGCGGCCGAGATTCTCGACCTGGATCAGGCCATCGCGGCGATAGCCGGGATCGGCGGTGCGGGCGTAGACGGTCTGGGCGTAGACCACCGCGGTGCAGATGATCAGGCCGATCGACACCGCGAACTGGCCGATCACCAGCACGTTGCGCAGCAGGCCGGAGCCGGAGGCCTCGGCCGACGATTTGTTGGCCTTGAGCACCTGCGCCGGCTGGAAGCGGGACAGATAGAAAGCCGGATAGACGCCGCCGGCCGCGCCGACCACCAGGGTCAGCAGCAGGATCGGCACCAGCATGCCGTCCCAGCCGGAGCCGAAATAGCTCATCTCGAGGTCGGCATCGAGGAAAGCGGCCAGCGCCGGCAGCGTCAGCTCGACCAGCGCCAGCGCGAACAGCATGGCGATGCCGGCGATCAGCACCGATTCCGCCAGGAACTGGGTCATCAGCTGCTTGCGGTTGGCGCCGAGCACCTTGCGCAGCGCCACTTCGCGGGCGCGCTGGCTGGCGCGGGCGGTGGCCAGGTTGGTGAAATTGACGCAGGCCATCGCCAGGATGAGGAAGGCGACGATGGTGAAGGTGACGATCGTCCGGCGATCGTTGCCCGGGGTCATGGTGCCGTCCTGCGAATCGCTCAGATGGACGTCGCGGATGTTGGCGACCCGCCAGTCCTGGTCCCTGCCGGCATTGTAGGTGTCCTGGCCGACCTGCTCGTTGGGGATGTTGCGCCGTTCCCAGGCCGGCAGCTGGGCCTCGATCGCGGCCGGATCGGTGCCGGGGCGCAGCGTGAAGTAGAACCAGCCCGACTGCCAGCCCCAGCTGGTCATGAAATTCGGCGATTCGACGAAATAGGTGTTGGGATCGAAGCGGGCGACGAGCGTGAAGCGCGCGTGGCTGTTGCGGGGGAGGTCGCGGGCGATGCCGGTGACGCGATAGTCGCGCGAGATGCCGCGCGAGACCATGGTCAGCGTCTGGCCCATCGCATTCTCATTGCCGAAGATCCGCCGCGCCTCGCTCTCGGTGAGCACGACGCTGTCGACCTGGCTCAATGCGGTGCGCGGATCGCCCTGAACCAGCGGGAATTGCAGCACGTCGAAGAACAGGTTGTCGACCAGCAGCACGTCGTCGGTCGGGAGCGCCTCGCCGCCGCGCATGATCACCGGCGCGGTCGACAGCGCGTAGACCGTGCGATCGACCTGCGGGAAATCGGCCTTGAGTCGCTGGCCGGCGACGTAGGAGGTCATCTGGAGATGCATCTCCTCGGCGGTTTCCCGGTCCTGATAGTGGCTCTGGAACTGGTAGGTGTTCGCCGAATTGGGCAGCCATTCGTCGTAGCTGGTCTCATAGCGGACGTAGATGAGGAGCATCAGGCAGGCGGCGAGGCCGACGCCGAGGCCGAAGATGTTGATGAAGGCGTAGGTCTTGTTCTTGATCAGCGCCCGGACGCCGACGGTCATGTAATTACGCCACATGGTTTCAGTTCCTCGCTTCGGCCGCGGCGGCCGGACGGCGCGCGACGATCTTGATCTCGGTGATGCCCCGGTCCGGGATCAGGCGGTCGACGTCGATCGCGGTCCAGGCCGGGAAGGGTGCGTGGACGTAACGGCGGTGGACGGCGACGATCGCCTCCATCTGCGCGGTCACGTCGGTATGATAAGAGGTGATGTCGACGACATCGTCCCAGCTCGCGCCGGCGCGGGCCAATATCCCGCCGATCTCGCGATAGGCGCGGTCATAGGCCGCCTCGAGGCTCTCGCCGTCGCGCTGGCCGACGACCACGCCGGAAAGATAGATGGTGTCGCCGACGGTGATGGCGTCGGAATAGCCCCATTGCTCCTGGAACCGCCGCGAGCCTTCGTCGTCGGACATGATGACGTTGGACGGGCTGCGGGTCTGCGCCGCCGCCGCCGCGGGGACGGCGGCGGCGAGAAGGGCCAGGAGGAAAGCGGCCCGCACCTTATGCCGCCCGGCGGTGCTCGATCAGGATGCGGCCGTCGAGCATGTTGACGACGCGGCCGGCATAATCGGCGTGGCTCGGCGAGTGGGTCACCATGACGATGGTCGACCCTTCGGCGTTCAGCTGCTGCAGCATCTTCATCACCTCCTCGCCATGGGCGGTGTCGAGATTGCCGGTCGGCTCGTCGGCGAGGATCATCTTCGGCGACGCGACAAGGGCCCGGGCGACGGCGACACGCTGCTGCTGACCGCCTGACAGCTGGGACGGCCGGTGCTTGGCGCGGTGGGCGATACCCACCTTATCCATCACCTCGTCGACCCGGGTGCGCCGCTCCGCCGCGGGGACGTTGTGGTAGAGCAGCGCAAGCTCGATATTCTCGCGGACGGAAAGCTCGTCGACGAGATTGAAGCTCTGAAAGATGAAGCCGATGTTCCGCTTGCGGAAATCGGCCAGCTTGGACTCGGAAAGGCCCGCCACCTCGGTGCCGTTGAAGACGTAGGAGCCGCTGGTCGGGCTGTCGAGCATGCCGATCACGTTCAAAAGCGTCGACTTGCCGCAGCCGGACGGCCCCATCACCGCGACGAACTCGCCGTCGGCGACGTCGAGGAAGATGCCGTCGAGCGCCGTCGTCTCGACCGTGTCGGTGCGGTAGACCCGCGACAGTTCACGCATGCTCAGCATTGATCAGGCTCCCTTCATTGCCCACTGAGGTCCAGCCGATCGCGCTCGGCAAAACCGGTATAAGGCGAGGTGATGACGCGCTCGCCCGGGTCGAGCCCGTCGAGCACTTCGATGAATTCCGCGTTGCGGCGGCCGAGGCGGACCTGGCGCTTGACCGCGCTGTCGCCGTCGGGGGCGACGACGAACACCCAATTGCCGCCGGTCTCGTTGTAGAAGGCGCCGTTGGGGATCAGCAGAGCCGGCGCCGGATCGCCCAGCGTCAGGCGGATCTGCACGGTCTGGCCGCGCTGCAGGTCGGCCGGCTCCTGGCCGAGGAACTGGAGGTCGATCTCGAACGCGCCGTTGCGGACCTGCGGATAGATTTTGCTGACCCGCATCCGGTACGGCCGTCCCGCCACTTCGGCGGTGGCGATCTGCCCTTCGACGACGCGGCCGAGATAGAATTCGTCGACCTGGGCGCGCAGCTTGTTGCGGCCGGCGCTGTCGATCTGGCCCAGGCGCTCACCGCGGTTGAACGACTGGCCGACCTGGATCGAGAAGGAGGTGAGCTGGCCCGCCACCGGCGCGCGCAGGTTGAGCGCGTCGAGGCTGAGACGGGCGAGCTCGAGGCTCTGGTTCAGCGCGGCCGTGGAAGCGCGCAGCTGGGCGAGCTGGCTCGACTGCAGCCGCTCGTCGGTGGACTGGGTGCGGCGCAGCACCGCCGCGCGGTCGCGCGCCGCCTCATAGGCGTCGCGGCTGTCGGCGAACTGGCGCGCGGAGACGAAGCCGCGCTGGGCGAGCGGCCGCTGCATCTCATACAGGCG
Organism: uncultured Alphaproteobacteria bacterium; assembly: GCA_963848555.1. GTDB lineage: Bacteria > Pseudomonadota > Alphaproteobacteria > Sphingomonadales > Sphingomonadaceae > Allosphingosinicella. The sequence continues at coordinate 1,118,754 of CAWKEE010000004.1, forward strand.
GCGCGCGGTCGCCACCGCGAGCTCGGCCTCGATCACCTGCCGCTCGTTGGAAAGGCGGGTCTGGGACAGCGCCAGCTCCTGGCTGCGCATCGAGTTGATCTGCTGGGTGACCTCGGTCTGGCGGGCGAGCACGTTCAGCTGCAGGTCCGAATTGGACAGGACCGCGAGCATCTGGCCCGCCTGGACCATCGCGCCGTCCTCGACCAGCACCTGCTCGACCCGGCCGCCCTCGACCGCGTCGAGAAAGACGGTGACGAGCGGCTCGACGCGCGCGCGCAACGGCAGGAAATCGTCGAAGCGGCCGCGCTCGACGGTGGAGATGGTGATGCGCGAGGCCTCGACCGTCTGGCTGTTGGCGCCGGGCGCGTACCAGTAGAAAAGGAAAGCGAGCAGCGCCACGCCGAGAACGGCCAGGCCGATCTTCGCCTCCCTGCGCAGGCCCTTGCGCTCGACGACGCGGTCCATGCCGCCGCCGCTCTGCGGCTTTCCGTCAGTTTCCTTGATCCGCACCACGCTCATTCATTCGCTCCAAAGGGCGATAGCGGCGGTCGTCACTGTCCGAATCCGAACAGATTCTGTCCGCCGCCGTACACTTGCCCGGCCTCACGCAAGCGGCAGCGCCACGAAGGTGAGGAGACCGGTCATGAAAAAGCCGACCGAAAAAGCCAGCGTCTCTACCTTTGCCATTTTTTCTACTCCCTGAGCCTGGAACCCCTGTGCCCGTCGATGGAGCATGAGCCGTGCCAAGTGAGAAAAGGCCCGGATTTCCGCCGATTCCTGAAAAAAGGCGGGCAGCCGCCGGATGCGTGCGGCCTGTTCGCTTTCGGACAGCTCTGTCCGCGACCGTACGGGCCGCACGCACGCTGGCACGCTTATTGATAGTTGATTATCGCACAGGTTCAGGAGGGCTCAGTGAACCAGCCGAAGCGCTTCGGGCGCTGCCTCATCATCGACGACGACCCCGACATCCTCTTGTCCGCGCGATTGCTGCTGCGCGACCTGTTCCGCGAGGTCGCCGATTTCCAGTCGCCGGAGGCGGCGCTCGCGGCGATGGAGCAGGAGCTGCCCGACGTCGTCCTGCTCGACGCCAATTTCGGCCGCGGCGCGACCAACGCCGCCGAGGGATTTCACTGGCTGGCCGAGATATTGAAGCGCGACCCGCAGGCCGTGGTGGTGATGATCACCGCCCATGCCGGCGTCCAGATCGCGGTCGAGGCGATGAAGCGGGGCGCCACCGACTTCGTCTCCAAGCCCTGGTCCAACGAGCGGCTGCTGGCGACGGTCCGCACCGCCGCCGCATTGAGGACCTCGCGCGAGGAGGCGGTGACCGAGCGCAAGCGCGTCGTCGCGGTGGCGGCGCCGGCGGCGGGCGGCGAAATGCCGCTGCTCGGCCGCTCGCCGGCGATGGCGCGGGTCTGGTCGCTGGTCGAGCGGGCGGCGCCGACCGAGGCCAATGTGCTCATCCTCGGCGAGAACGGCACCGGCAAGGAGCTGGTCGCGCGCGAGCTGCACGGCCGATCGCGCCGCGGCGACAATGTGCTGGTGTCGGTCGATCTCGGCGCGGTGGCCGAGAATCTGTTCGAATCCGAGCTGTTCGGCCACGTCAAGGGCGCCTTCACCGACGCCCGCGGCGACCGCATCGGCCGGATGCAGGCGGCCAACGGCGGCACCCTGTTCCTCGACGAGATCGGCAATCTGCCGCTGCACCTCCAGCCCAAGCTGCTGACCGCCTTGGAGCAAAGGCAGGTGATTCCGGTCGGCGCCAACAAGCCGGTGCCGATCGACGTGCGCGTGATCGCCGCCACCAACTGCCCGCCCGAGCAATTGACCGACGACGGCCGGTTCCGGCAGGATCTGCTGTTCCGGCTGAACACGGTCGAGATCGAGCTGCCGCCGCTGCGCGAGCGGCGCGAGGACATCATGCTGCTGGTCGAACATTTCGTCGCCTTCTACGCGAAGAAATATGGCAAGCCGGCGCGGACCATCCCCTCCGAAGTGGCGGCGGCGCTCGAACAATATGACTGGCCGGGAAACGTCCGCGCGCTGCGCCACGCCGCCGAGCGCGCCGTGATCCTCGCCGACGGCCAGGGATTCACGGTCGAGGATTTCTCGCTGTCGCGCGGCGCCGCCGCCCGGCCGAGCGCGCCGGCCCCGACCCAGCCGGCGCGCGACGACCTCAACCTCGAACGCGCCGAGAAACAGATGGTCGAGCAGGCGCTGAAGAAGCACAGCTACAATATCTCGCTCGCCGCCGCCGAGCTGGGCCTCACCCGCGCCTCGCTCTACCGGCGAATGGAAAAGCATGGGCTGTGAGGTCACCCGCATCCGCACTCGCGCAGGAACCGTCATGCCGGCATCCCTGCCGGGCCGGAGCCTGGCTCCGGTGCCGCATGGACCCGCTTTCGCCGGGGTGACGGGTGAGCGAATGAGGGATTGCGCGTGACGACCCGGCCCAGGCCCCGCTGATGCCGTTCCGCAGCCGCTTCATTCTCGGCCTCGCCTGGCGGCTGGGGCTGCTGCTGGTCGCCGCCTTCGGCTTCGTCCAGTCGCTTTACGTCGAGGGGCTGGGCGCCGCGCGGATCGTCGCCGGGCTGCTCGTCGCCGGCGCCGCCGCCCTGCTCTGGCGCCACGTCCAGCGCACCAACATGGAGCTGACCCGGTTCATCGATTCGGTCCGCTTCGCCGATTTCAGCCAGGGCTTCTCGCATCGCTTCGACGGCAGCGGCTTCGCCGAGCTGGGCGCCGTGCTCGACGATGCGATCAGGCGGATGCGCGACGAGAAGCACAAGCTGATCGACGCCAACCGATTCTACGAGGCGGTGCTCGATGACGCGCCGACCGCCCTGCTGAGCGTCGACGGCGACGGCAAGGTCGAGCTCGCCAACAAGGCGGCGCGGCGGCTGCTGATGCGCCACCGCGGCGTCAGGGTCGAGGATTTCCGGGAATATGGCGACGCCTTTTCGAAGGCGCTGCAGGGCGGCGCGGTCAATCGGCCGCGGCTGGTGCCGCTGCTGATCGACGGCGTGCCGCAGACGATGCTGGTCAGCGCGGCGATCGTGCACCGGCTCGGCGGCCTCGTCCGGGTGGTGGCGGTGCAGCCGATCCAGGGCGAATTGAACGCGATCGAAATCGCCGCGCAAAGCGACCTGATCCGCGTCCTCACCCACGAGATCATGAACTCGATGACGCCGGTGACCTCGCTCGCGCACAGCGCCGTCGACCTGATGCGCAGCGTCGATGCGGCCGGCAATGCCGACGTCGCCGACGCGCGCTCGGCGGTCGAGACGCTCGCCCGCCGCGCCGACGGCGTCATGCATTTCGTCGAAAGCTACCGCCAGATCAGCCGCGCGCCGCAGGTGCGGCCGCGACTGATCGACGTCCTCGCCTGGGGCGAGGAGCTCGAGGCCCTGTTCCGGGCCGGCGACGGCGCCGCCGGAATCGACTTCACCGTTTTTGCCGACAGCGACCTGCCGGCGCTCGACGCCGACCCCGATCTGATGAGCCAGGTGCTGATCAACCTCTTGCGCAACGCCGCCGAGGCCGCGCGCGGACATTCGGAGCGGCCGCGTGTGACCTTGACCTTCGCGCGCACCCGCACCGGCCGCACCCAGATCGAGGTCGAGGATAACGGGCCGGGAGTGCCCGAAGCGTTGAGACAGGACATCTTCCTCCCCTTCTTCACCACCAAGGCCAAAGGAACCGGCGTGGGCCTCAGCCTCGCCCGCCAGGTGGTGCTCGCCCATCGCGGCTCGATCAACGTCGTCGAGGGCAAGGAAGGCGGGGCTTTGTTCCGGATCGTGGTCTGACCCGTCACCCCGGCGAAAGCCGGGGACTCAGTGTGGTCAGGCGACTTCTGGTCCCGAGATCCCGGCTTGCGCCGGGATGACGCTAGGCGGTGAGCCGCCGTGCCACCGCCTGGGCCTGGGCGGCGATGTCGGAGACGGCGATCGAACTCCCAGAAAGCGCCGCGGGTCATCGGGCCGATCGCGTAGAGGCTGTCCGACGGTTCGCCGTCCGGGTCCAGCGCGCGGCATCCGGGATCGACGTCGATGCCGAGGCGGCACGCATCGGGGCGGACCCGGCCGGCGCCGAGCAAGGCGTCGAGCAACGGCTCGCCGGCCCGCGCGATATCGAGCTCGGGGCCGGTGCAGTTGACGATCCGGCGGACCCGCAGCCGCTCGTCGGCGCCGCCGCCGCGCGGCCGCCAGGTCACGATCGCGGCGGCGCCGTCGGGCTCGGCGCCACGAATCCGGCCGGCCGCGAAGCGGAGGCGCCCCTCCGCCTGCAAGGCGGCGATGCGCTCCGCCACCGCCGGCGCGATCCGGTGGCGGTGGACGTCCCACCAGGGCCGCAAATGCCGGATGAAGCGGCGACGCTCGGCGAGCGGCGCCCGGCTCCACAGACTTTGCACCGCCTGCCGGACCTCGTGCACCGCCTCGCGCCAGCCGATCGCCTCGCCGCGGCGGCGGACGGCGCGGAGCAGGCCGACGCAATCGTCGGGGAAATCCTCCAGCGGCGGCGGCGAAGCCTCCCGTTTCAGGCTGGCGCGCGGCACCAGCCCCCGGCGCGACAAAGCCTGGATACGGCCGGTAAAGCCGAGCGCGTCCAGCGTCAGCGCGGCGTCGATCGCGGTGAGGCCGGTGCCGATCAGCAGGACGTCGTCGGTCTCCCGCAGCCCGTCGGCGAGGTCGCCGAACCAGGGATCCTCGACATGAAGGGCGCCGAGGCGCTCCGGCGCGATCCCGGCCACCGGCGCCGGCCGCAAATTGCCCAGCGCGAGCACCACCGCCTCGGCAGCGACGATGCGGCCGTCGGCCAGCGCCACCCGCTCGCCTCCGCCGTCGGCGGCGATGGCCACCGCTTCGCCGCTGACGATCGCGACGCGCTCCGAGACGGCGGCCAGCAGCCCGCTGAGATAGTCGCCGAACCGCCGGCGCGGAGCATAATCCTCCGCCCCGCCGCCGCGCTCGGTCCACCAGCGCGCGAACTCGTCGGGATCGTTCGGCCACACGATCATCCGGCGGACGGTGACGTTGAGCAGATGCTCGGGCCTCACCGTGCCGTAAGCGGTGCCGCGGCCGGGCCGGCGCTCGCGCTCGACCAGAGTGACGCGGTCGATGCCGGCGCCGAGCAGATGCAGCGCCTGGATCGTTCCGGACGCGCCGGCGCCGACCACGGCGACGTGGCGGACGCTCACGCCAGCTCCGGCTCCGCCACGTCCTCGATCGCCACCGGGTCGGCGAGGCTGAGGCCGTCCAGGATACGGGCGGTCTCGTCGCGCACCAGCAGCATTGCCCGGTGCAGCCGGCATTTGTCCTCGGTGATGCAGTTCCGGCACGGCACATGGGCGAGCCGGCTGGCGCAGGGCAACAGGCCCAGCGAGCCGCGGGTCAGCCGCACGATCTCGCCATAAGTGACCTCGGCCGGCGGGCGGGCAAGCCAATAGCCGCCTTCGCGGCCGCGCATCGTCTCGACCAGCCCGGCCCGGCGCATCTGCGACAGGATGACGGTGAGGAATTTGGGCGGGAGATTCTGCGCCTCGGCGATCTCGCCGAGCTGGACCGGCCCCTCGCCGTAGCGGTCGGCAAGATGAAGCAGCGCCCGGATTGTATACCGCGTCCGTTGAGAAAGCATGGCGTCCCCATGAACCCGCTTGCGGGGATTCGCAACCGTCTGCCGGCTTGCACTCGCGGCTCCAATTGTATACTGTATACAATATGGACACGGCGCTCGAACCGCCCCGCGACAATCTCAGCGGCGAACTGGTCACCAAGCTGCGTCACATGATCGTCGACGGCACGCTGCCCGCGGGCGGGCGGCTGAACGAGGTTCGCCTGGCGCAACGGCTTGGCGTCAGCCGGACGCCGCTGCGCGAGGCGCTGACCCGGCTGGCGCAGGAGGGCGCGCTGACCAGCCTGCCGCGGATCGGCTGGTTCGTGCGGCCGCTGACCGTCGAGGAGCTGGAGGAGATCTATCCGATCCGCGCGCTGCTCGACCCGGAGGCGCTGCGCCTCGCCGGCATCCCGACGCCCGAGCGGCTGTCCCAGCTGAAGCGGGTCAATGACCGGCTCGCCGCGGCGCGCGGCACCGACGCGGCGATCGCGCTCGACGATGAATGGCATTTGCTGCTGATCGACGCCTGTCCGAACCGGGTGCTGATCGACCTGATCAAGCAGTTCATCCGGCGCACCCGCCGCTACGAGATCGCGCTGATGCGGGACGGGCGCCACGTCGCGGCGGCGAGCGCCGCCCATGCGGAAGTCATCGCCTCGCTGCAGCGAGGCGACCTCGAAGCGGCCTGCGCCGGGCTTCGGCGCAACCTGCAGACCGGCTTCGCTCCGATCGCCGAATGGCTGCGCACGCGGGAGGCGTCATGAAACCCATGCTGAGACTGCTGCCACTGATCCTGCTGTGCCTGGCGACGGCCGGCGCGCCACTGCGCGCCCAGCCGGCGAGTGATGAGGCGCTGATCGGCCTGTGGGCCACGCGGCTCGATTACGGCCCGGCGCTGCGCGGCGAGGTCATCCTGAGCCGGCGCGACGGCACCTGGACCGCCCGCATCATGGAGCGGCGGCACGATTTCGCGGCCGAGGGGGACGTCGTCCGCTTCAGCCTGCCCGACGGCAGCGGCGGCTTTCGCGGGAGGCTGACGGACGACGGGCGCCGGATCGAGGGTTTCTGGCTGCAGCCCTCCGGCGGGAATGAGGACCGGCCCGATCCGGGCGCTTCCGGCCAGGCTTTCGCGACGCCGCTGACGCTGACCCGCGCCGGCGACGACTGGCGCGGCACCGTCGTCCCGCTCGACGATCGCTTCACCCTCTATCTGAAGATATTCCGCCTGGAGGACCGGCTGGTCGGCGCCTTCCGCAATCCCGAAATGAACTGGAACGGCGGCGCTTCCCAGTTCACCATGACCCGCAACGGCAACGCGCTGCGGTTCAGCGTCAGCTATGACGGCGGCGAGATTTCGCCACGACGCGGTGCTGCTGCAGGGCCCGGAGCGGATCCGCATCGCCTGGCCCGAGCTCGGCCACGACGTCGAGCTGACGCGGCGCTCGCCGACCGAAGCGGCCAGCTTCTTCCCTCGCCCGCCCGGCGAGCCGGCCTACGCGTACCGCCGGCCCGAGGAAATCGGCGACGGCTGGCGGACGGCGCCTGCAGGCGAGACCGGCATCGACGAAGCGGCGCTGACCCGCATGATCCAGGACATCATCGATTCAGATCCCGCCGCCCGGCCGCCGATGCTGATCCACTCGATGCTGGTCGCCCATCGCGGCCGGCTGGTGCTCGAGGAGTATTTCTTCGGCCACGACCGCGAGACGCCGCACGATACGCGCTCGGCCGGCAAGACCTTCTCGTCGGTGATGCTCGGCGCGGCGATGATGGAGGGCGCGCCCATTTCTCCGGAAACCCGCATCTATCCGCTGCTTGCCGCCCGCGGGCCGTTCGCCAATCCGGATCCGCGCAAGGACCGGATCAGCCTCGCGCACCTGATGACCCATAGCGCCGGCCTCGCCTGCAACGATAATGACGACGCCTCCCCCGGCAACGAAAACACGATGCAGAGCCAGGACGCTCAGCCGGACTGGTGGAAGCACACGCTCGACCTGCCGATGGCGTTCGATCCGGGCGTCCGCTACGCTTATTGCTCGGCCAACATCAACCTGGTGGGCGGCGCGCTGACCACCGCGACGCGGACCTGGCTGCCGGAATATTTCGCGCGGACGGTCGCGGAGCCGCTGCAGTTCGGCCGCTGGCACTGGAATCTGATGCCGACCGGCGAAGGTTATATCGGCGGCGGCGCCTGGCTGAGGCCGCGCGACCTGCTCAAGATCGGCCAGGCCTTTCTCGACGGCGGCGTCTGGAACGGGCGCCGGATCGTCCCGGCCGACTGGGTGACCGCCTCGACCGCGCCGCGGATGGAGATCAGCCCCGCGACCACCGGCTACTCTGCCGAGGAATTCGGCAATTATTATGGCGCCGGCGCCGACGCGCTGGCCTGGCACATGAGCCCGTTGACGGTCGGCGGGCGCACCGTCGCCGGCTATGCCGCCACCGGCAATGGCGGTCAGGTGCTGCTCGTCATCCCCGAATATGAGCTGGCGGTCGTCTTCACCGGCGGCAATTACCGCCAGGGCGGCGTCTGGGGCCGCTGGGGTCAGCAGATCGTCGGCGACCGCATCATTCCGGCGATCCGGGCGAGCGATCGGGGACAGCGGGGGACCCCATGATCGGTTCGGCCCCGGACTGGATCCGGGGCTGCCGAAGCCCCTTCCCTTTTCCTTGCTCCGAGAAGAAAGAAGGCAAGCCCTTCGACAGGTTCGGGGCGAACGGTGGGGGTGGTGATGCAGGCGCAAGCTGACAAGAGCTCACCGACACCGGCCCCGCCCCGCCCCTTCTGGCGCAGCCTCTATTTCCAGGTGCTGGTCGGGATCGCGCTCGGCGTGCTGGTCGGCTGGCTGTGGCCGGAGTCCGGCCGCGCGCTGAAGCCGCTCGGCGACTTTTTCATCCGGCTGGTGAAGATGATCATCACCCCGGTCATCTTCCTCACCGTGGTCACCGGCATCGCCGGCATGGCCGATTTGAAGGCGTTCGGCCGGGTCGGCGCCAAGGCTCTGGGCTATTTCCTCACTTTCTCCACGCTCGCGCTGGCGGTCGGGCTGGTCGTCGGCAACCTCGTCCGGCCCGGCGACGGGCTGAACGTCGACCCGGCGACGCTCGACGGCGGAGCGGTCGCCACCTATGTCAGCGAGGCGCAGGCGCGCACCGTCACCGATTTCCTGCTCCACATCATCCCCGACACCGCGATCAGCGCCTTCACCTCCGGCGAGATATTGCAGGTGCTGTTCGTCGCCATCCTGTTCGGCATCGCGCTGGCGCTGATCGGCGAGCGCGGCGAGCGGCTGATGGTCAGCCTGCGCACCTTGACCGCGGTCGTGTTCCGGATGGTGCATCTCCTGATGTACGCCGCCCCGATCGGCGCGTTCGGGGCGATGGCCTTCACCATCGGCGAATATGGCATAGGCAGCCTCGTCAACCTCGCCGGGCTGGTCGCCACCTTCTACGCGACCTCCCTCCTGTTCGTGATCCTCGTGCTCGGGCTGGTCGCGCGCACCGCCGGTTTCTCGCTGCTCGGCCTGGTCCGCTACATCAAGGACGAGCTGCTGCTGGTGCTCGGCACCTCCTCTTCGGAAAGCGCGATGCCGCTGCTGATGGAGAAACTGGAGCGGGCCGGCTGCCCCAAGCCGATCGTCGGGCTGGTGGTGCCGACCGGCTATTCGTTCAACCTCGACGGCACCTGCATCTACATGTCGCTGGCCGCCTTGTTCATCGCCCAGGCGACCAATATCGAGCTCGGCCTTGCCGACCAGCTGCTGCTGATGGCGGTGGCGATCGTCTCGTCCAAGGGCGCCGCCGGGGTGACCGGCTCGGGCTTCATCGTGCTCGCCGCGACTTTGTCGGTGGTGCCGGCGGTGCCGGTCGCCGGCATGGCGCTGATCCTCGGCGTCGACCGCTTCATGAGCGAATGCCGCGCGCTCACCAATTTCGTCGGCAATGCGGTGGCGACGATCGTCGTCGCGCGCTGGGAGCGCAGCGTCGATCCGGCGCAGCTGCGGGCCGCCTTCCGCGGCGAGGGCGGCATATTCACCGAGGCCGAGAGCGACGCGCTGCAGATCGAGGGCAAGAGCGATGTGACGGCCGGAAGCCCGTCACCCCGGCGCAAGGGGCACCCCGCAAAGTAGGACTTTGCGGGGACCCCGCAAGCCGGGGCCTCAGGGGGAGTAGGCGACTTCTTGTCCCGAGGTCCCGGCTTTCGCCGGGATGACGTTTAGCGCCCTTCCCCGCTCTCCTCGGCGAGGAAGGCGCGGAGCGCCTCCTCGAGCGGATCGAGCCTGCCGTCGGCGTCGGCCCTGGCGGCGAGCCAGTCCGATTCCTCGGGCGTGATCGCCTGTGCGGCAGCCTCGGCCGCGGCGCGGTCGGGCGGCGACGGCCGCTGGGCGAAGGCCTCGCGGAAGCCCGCGGCCGGACTGCTGCGCACCATCCGGCCGAGGAATCGGCCGACGCTGCTGCTGTTGTCGGCGACGAAGGCCTCGAGCCGCGCCGCCTCGCCGCGGTCGAGCGCGCGGTAGGAGCAATGCGCCATCAGATGGTTGCCGACAGCCTGCACGAACAGCCGGCTCCAGCCCGGCGCGTTGTCGGCGTCCAGGGTGGCGTCCTTCAATCGCCACAGCATCTCGGCCTCGTCGCGGGTGACGATGGTGGCGCCGTCGCCGCCGCCGGCGAAGACCAGCCGGCGCAGCAGCGCCACTTCGGCTTCGTCGATCACCCCGGGACGGATCGGGCCGCCGCGGCGGGTCGGGCCCTCGCCGGTCAACACCGCCGCCTCGATTTGGCAGAGCGCATAGATTTTGAGGGTCGCGGGAGCGTTGAGCGCGCTCTCCAGCACCTTCACCAGCAGCTCGAGCTCGGTCATCGTGTCGACGCGGCCGTCGCGGTCGATCTGCGCGATCAGCCAGGCCGCATTGGCGTCGTCGACATAGCCGCGCGGCGGCTGCCGGTTGACGACATATTCGGTCATCGCCTCGACGAAGAAGTCGGCCCATTCGGCCGGCGCATCCGCGGCGAGATGATTGAGCTCGAAGATCGCCTCGGCCTCGGCCGGCGAGATCGCGCCGTCGCCCCAGGCCCAGCGCCGCGCCAGCAGCACGTCCTCGGGCGATATGGCGGCGCCCGCCTTGAGCGCGCCGGCGAGGTTCGCGAACGAGATGGTCATCGGATCACCCCCGGATTGGTCCGCCGCGAAGCTAACGGGGAAGGCTTAAAGCCCGCTTAAACCCGCTTGTGCGGGCCGGCACCGCCGGCCGGAAAGCCGATGCGGATGCTGCGCATCGCCAGCCGGACTTCGTGCAGGAACAGCACCAGCCCGGCGGTCAGCAGCGCCATCGCCGCGATGAACAGCCAGGTGATGAAGCGGGCGACGGCAAGCTCGGTCGGCGCGGCGATGAACAGGGCGGCGACCACCAGGCACACCAGAATGGCGCTGGTGGTGCAGCAGCCGATCGCCAGGTTGGCGGCGTGGATTCGCCGGCTGAGCAGGCCGAGCTCGGCCCGCGCCCGCGCCCGCTCCGCCTCGTCCGGGGAGTCCGCCGCGTCGGCGAGGTCGCGGGCGCGATCGACCACCCGCGACAGCCGGTTCGCGAGGACGTTCAGGAACGCGCCGACGCCGGTGAGCAGGAAGACCGGCGCCACCGACAGCTGGATCTGCTGGGCGATGGCGGCGACGGCGGGGCTGGCATCCATGTCCCGTCCCTAGGTCCGGCAGGGCGGCCGGCGCAAGTGGAGCCTCGCCGCCGTTTCGGCTAGGCTGGCCGCGGCTGCCGCCGGCGGGGAGGAAGGGGAGAGGTTCATGCAGAACCGATCGATGCAGTTCGTGCTGGGCGTGATGGCGGGGGCGCTGGTCACCGCCCTGTGCATCCATCTGGTCGAGACTCTGGTCTATAGCGCCCATGGCGGAACCGAAGGCGTGGATTTCGGCAATCGCGAACAGGTCGCCCGGATGGCGGCGGCGCAGCCGGCGACGCTCTTCCTGCTGGTCCTCGCCGGCTGGTTCGCCGGCTCGCTGCTCGGCGCCTGGACGGCGAACGCCGTCGCCGGCCGGGGCCGGGCCGGCTGGATCGTGGCGGGGCTGGTGGTGGCGGTGGGCGTGGTGACGATGGCGCTGATCCCGCACCCGGTCTGGATGTGGCCCGGCGGCATCGCCTTGCCGCTTGCGGCCGGCTGGCTGGCGCAGCGGCTCGCCAGGGTGCCGACCTGACCCTGTCGGATTTTGGGCGCATTGCCCGGCGGGACCGGCTAGACTTGTCCGCCCCGATGACGACGCAGGAGGAGAAGCTTCGATGGCCAAGGGTCAGAAACGGTCGAACAAGGAAGTGCGCAAGCCGAAGGCCGAAAAGCCCAAGAAGAATGCCTCCAACCCCTCGACCAAGGGCATGATCTCCAACGCCAAACATTGATCGCGCCGGCCCGGCAGGCATGGCCGGCTTCGATCTCGAGCGGTTCGTGGCGGCGCAGTCCGGCGTCCATGCCGAGGCGCTGGCCGAGCTCGAGCGCGGCCGCAAGCAGAGCCACTGGATGTGGTTCGTCTTTCCCCAGATCGAGGGCCTCGGCCGCAGCGAGATGGCCCGACATTATGCGATCGCCTCGCTCGGCGAGGCGCGCGCCTATCTCGACCATGCGCTGCTCGGACCGCGGCTGCTGGCATGCACGGCGGCCGTCCTTGCCCATCGCGACCGCCCGGCGGAGGCGATTTTCGGCCCGGTCGACGCGCTCAAGTTCCGCTCCTCGATGACCCTGTTCGAGGCGGCGGCCGGCGAGGCGATGCCGTTCGGGGAGGCGCTCGACGCCTTTTACGGCGGGAATCGCGATCCGGCGACGCTGGCGCGGCTGGAGCAACTCCGGGGCGGCGACATGCGTTGAACGGCGAAGCACGGGGCTTTTTTTGGAGTATGCGTCATGAACAGGATGCTTCTTGCGACAACGGCCCTTTCCGCGCTGGCGATGGCCGCGCCGGCCGCCGCCCAATATTCGAGCCAGGCCCAAAGCCCGCCGCAGGCCCAGGGCCCCATCACCTTCGAGTCGCGCATCGATCGGCTCGAGACGCGGATCGAGTCCGGCATGCGCCAGGGCTCGATCACCCGCGACGAAGCGGCGCCGCTGCTGCGCGAATTGAACCGGCTCGCCGACATGCGCCGCTATTATTCGCGCGACGGCTTCAGCCGCGAGGAGCGGCGCGACATCTATCAGCGGCTGCGCGAATTGCGGCGCCAGATCCGCCTCGCCGACAGCGGCACCTGGGATGCCTATGATCGCGACGACCAGTGGCGCGACGACTGGGACGAGGACGACGACGATCGCGGCTACGCCCAAAGCGGGCGCATCGACCGCAACAATGACGGCTTTGACGATCGCGACACCGACCGCGACGGCCGCTGGGACGACAATGCCGGCGACTGGATCGACCGCAACAATGACGGCTATCACGATCACGACATGAACCGCGACGGCCGCTGGGACGATTATGCCCGCGACCGGCTGGACCGCAACAATGACGGCTTTGACGATCGCGACACCGACCGCGACGGCCGCTGGGACGACAATGCCGGCGACTGGATCGACCGCAACAATGACGGCTATCACGATCACGACATGAACCGCGACGGCCGCTGGGACGATTATGCCCGCGACCGGCTGGACCGCAACAATGACGGCTATGACGATCGCGACAGCGATCGCGACGGCCGCTGGGACGACAATGCCGGCGACTGGGTCGACCGCAACAATGACGGCTATCACGATCTCGACAGCGACCGCGACGGCCGCTGGGACGACAATGCCCGCGACCGGATCGACCGCGACAATGACGGCTATGACGATCGCGATTATGACCGCGACGGCCGCTGGGACGACGACCTCAACACCCGCATCGACCGCAACAATGACGGCTATGACGACCGCGACTATGACCGCGACGGCCGCTGGGACGACGATCTCGAGGAGCGCCTCGACCGCGATCGCGACGGCTATGACGACCGCGACTATGATCGCGACGGCCGCTGGGACGACGATGTCGCCGAAGGCCGCTACGAACAGCAGCAGAGCCAGCCGCGGGGCCTGGTCGGCACGCTGATCGACACCTTCCTCGGCGGCGGCTCGACGCTCAGGGTCGGCGACCGGGCGCCCGACAATCTCGGCGCGGTGCCCTATCAGTATCAGAACCAGTATCGCGACGGGAACGGCGTCTATTTCCGCTCCGACGGGCGGGCGATCTACGAGATCGACGTGCGCACCCGCCAGGTGGTGCGGATCCACGCCCTGGCGCGATGACTCGCGGGACGCCGGCGGTCAGTCGGGATCGCCGGCGTCGGTCGCGTTGAGGTCCGTCGCCGGATCCGGTTCGGACCCGGCGCTATGGTTCATGTCGGTCACGGTCATGTCGGTGTCCATGCCCATGTCCAAGCCGTAGTCGGCGACCGCCTCGGCCTCGGCGGCCGTGACCGCCGCCGCCGCCTCGGCCCACTCGGTGACCAGCGCATAGGCGCGCTCGAGCCCTTGCAGCGTCGCCGCGGCTTGCGCGCCGGCAACGCCGCAGGCGGCGAGACGGTCGGCCAGCTCGGCGCGAACCGCTTCCGCCGGCAAAGGGGCGGGATCGACCGGCGATTCGTAGTCGCCGCATACGCCGTTGAGCCGCATGACCGTGCCGCCACGAACCGGTCCGGCATTGCCGCGCCAAAAGCCGATCCGATATTCGACATTGTGATCGTCGCCTTCGCGCGTCATCCGCACCAGGCGGCCGCCATCCTCCTCGCCGACATGCTCGACCAGCCAGTCGCCGACCGCGCGGCGGCGGTCCTCGACTTCGGCGAAGGGCTGGGCGGCGAGGCAAGAGCCGCCGGCGAAAGCCGCGGCCAGAAGCGGCGAGGCGTAAGCCAGATGGCGGCGCGGCATCGTCACTCTCCCCTATGCAGAGGCGGTCCGGGGCAGGCGCAGCGTAGCATAGAGGCGGCGGCGGCGCATGCCCTCCTCGGCCGGTGCGCAGGCGGCGGATGGCGGCTAGGCGTGATCGCCTATGATTGATCCGTCATTTTGAGGACCCCGGCGCAAGCCGGGGGACGCGGCAATCCAGTGGGCCTCGAAGGCCGTTCTGGATTGCTTCGCTCCGCTCGCAATGACGGAGCGAACCAGCGCGAGACGAACATGCCCTAGTCGCAGCGGTAGCGCGTCAGGCTGGTGCCTTCGCCGGTGATGGTGAGCGTCATGCCGCCGTCGCTGAGGCGCAGCGTCCGCACGTTGGTCCAGCTTTCTCCCTCGCCCTGATAATCGGCGGTGACGCGGATCGCGTCGGGGCCGTCCCCGGTGACCGAGCGGACCGTGCCGATGCTCTCGTGGAAGCGCAGCTCGCCGGGGGCGACGGTGAGGCGGTACTCGCTCGGACCCGCGCAGGCGTCGCGCGGGGCGTCGAACACCCCCTGAAAAGCCGGCGGGATGGCCTGAGCCTCGCCCGGCGCGGGCGGCGGCGGGCTCGGCGCCTCGGGCGCGGCGGCCTGGCTGGCTGCCGGCGGCGGGGCCGCGGAATTGCTCCCCGGTTCGCCCGCATTCTCCACATGGCCGCCGTCATCGCGGCCGCAGGCGGCGATCATGGCGGTCGCGGCCGCGAGCATCAGCATCCTCGTCATCGCCCGGCTGCTCCTTGTCAGAAGCGGATCAGGAGCGGCAGGCGCGGACGCAAGTCAAGCTCCTGATTCTGGGCGCCATGGTCGAGCTCGAGCTCCATCAGCCATTCGCCGCCGACCCTGAGCTCGGCGGCGCCGCTCAGATTGACGAACGAGGCCGCCGGCGGCAGCGCCGAGCGCGTCGGCGCGGTGACCCTGAGGCCGGTGATCCGCCGCGCGCCGTTGGAATGGAGGAACGGCTCGGCGGCAGCTCCGCCGGCGGCGATGGCGGCGCGGTTGGCCGCCTCGTCGACGCCCTGCGAGGCGATGAACAGGGTCACCGTCGGCGAGCCGCGCGGGGACAGGATCTCCATGCTCCGTCCCTCCCCCATCCAGGCCGAGGCGACGCTCCACGTCTCGAACGGGAAGGGAGTCGGCGTTGCCGCGGTGCGGCGAAAGCCGATCCCGAACGGAGCATCGCCGGTGCGCCGCCAGTCGGCGCGGCTGGCGAAACGCTGTCGGGCGATGGCGGCGGTGCCCGCCGCCGGCACGTCGTCGTCCGCCCAGATCAGCTCGAAATAGCCGTTCTCGAACTCGATCGTCGCCGACGCCGTGCCCTGGCCTTCGTGCTCGTTGACGGTCGGCGCGAAGCGGAAGCCCGCCGCCTCCAGCATCGACCGCTCCGGCCCGTCCTCGCGCACGGCGATCCAGCCATGGTCGAGGACAAGGGTCGGCGCGACGGCGGCCGGGCGGTCATAGCGCGGCTCGCGCGGCCCGGCGCAGGCCGCGACCAGGCCCAGCAAGGCGAGCGGGACGGCGTGAAGGACGGCGGCGGTTCGCGACAAATCTCTTCTCCTCTCGTTCAGCGGAACTGGCAGGTGCTGCCGGCCCAAAGCGCCTCGACGCTCCGGCCCTGCTGGTCGAGGATGCCGCCGACGCCGTCCACCCGGAACTCCGGACCAAGCGACGATGGCTCGATCTCGGCGCCGCCGAGCGCGGCACGCGGCGAACCGATTGTCAGCCCGCCCGCCGTCCGCAAACGCGGCCGGGTTCCGCCGAGCGACCAGCCGGCGAGACGCCCGCGCTGGAAAGCGAGCTGGAGATCGCCGAAGCTGACGAAATCCATCGGCCCCTCGCCGCATTCGTCATTGTGGCCGCGTCCGGTCGGCGCGCCGAGCGCGGCGGTCGCCGCCGCCACCGCCTCGTCCTGCGCCATGCCGAAGGCGAGGCCGGGCCCGAGGCCGCTGCCGGCAAGGGTGAAAGCGGGGCCGGCGCGTCCCTCGTCCACCGCGTTCGCCGGCGGATCGCCTTCGCCGTCACAGGCGGCCAGGGCCAGCGCCGCCGCCGCCGCAAAAGTCGCGAGCATCCGCCTCGCGCTGGGCCGCGCCGCCGGGCGCCGGCGCCGCGTCATCGATTGGCCTGGATGAAGTCGCCGAGTGGCCCGAGCAGCGAGCCTTCGCCGCGATTGCCGCCGCCGGCCGGCATCGCCGCCTGCAGCATGCGGCCGGCGAGGCGAGCGAAGGGCAGCGACTGGATCCAGACCTTGCCGGGACCGGTGAGGCGGGCGAAGAACAGCCCCTCGCCGCCGAACAGCGCGCTCTTGACGCCGCCGGCGCCAATGAGGTCGAAATCCACGGTCGGCATGAAGGCGGCGATGCAGCCGGTATCGACGTGGAGCTGCTCGCCATGCTTCAATTCGCGCTCGATCACCATGCCGCCCATCTGCACGAACACCCAGCCGTCGCCGTCGAGCTTCTGCATGATGAAGCCTTCGCCGCCGAACAGGCCGGTCAGGATGCGGCGCTGGAAGTGGATGCCGATCGACACCCCTTTGGCGGCGGCGAGGAAGCTGTCCTTCTGGCAGATCAGGGTGCCGCCGATGTCGCCGAGGCGGATCGGCAGGATCGCGCCCGGCACCGGCGCGCCGAAGGCGACCCGCGCCTTGCCCGAACCATTATGGGTGAAGACGGTGGTGAACAGGGATTCGCCGGTGACGATCCTCTTGCCGGCGGACAGCAGCTTGCCCATGAAGCCGCCGTCCTGGCCGGCGCCCGAGCCGAACACCGTGGTCATCTCGACGCTGGCGTCCTTCCACACCATCGCCCCGGCCTCGGCGATCGCGCTCTCGCCGGGATCGAGCTCGATCTCGACGAACTGCAGCTCCTGGCCCTTTATCTCGTAATCGATGTCGTCATCGACGCCGGACCGGCGGTTATGGTGGCTGGGGGAACCCCAGGGGGAAGTGGACATGGCCATGACCTCGCTCGGGATGGAGCGACGATTTGTAGCGCTCGCGCGGCGCGGGTCCAGCAGGAGTTTGACGCCGCACGGGCGCCTGGATTCGCCTCAAATCATTCAAAGACGCCGTTCGCCAGACCGAAAACCACAAAGGCCGTGATCAGGCCGACGGCCTGGGCCGCGCTCCGGTGCATCGGCCTTGCGGCGAAGATCCGGGCGATAAGCGGATCGTGGCTTGCCAGGACCAGATAGGCGCCGAAGAGCAAATACAGGAGGGCAGGCAGGGCCAACACCGGGCTGTCCGGAAGCCCGAGCGCCGGAATCAGGAAGATCGGGATGATGAACAGCTCGAGCATCGCCGCCCAGTAGGTGTAGATCCAAAGCAATGTGACGGCGCCCCCTTTTCGGCCGTCCTTGGTGTTGAGCCCTCCAATCAGCAGAATCGCATATTGGGAAAGGATGAACGGCAAGACGATCGTCAGCAGCAGATTCCAGATTTCCGGGTTGGTAAGCGACCACACGTCCGTCGGCGCATCGCCGCGGCTTGCCAGCATGCTGAGGAATACGGCTGTGCCGGCCAGGCAGAGAAAGGTGAAGGGCCGAACGATCGAGCGCCATTCCCGAGCGGCGATGAGATCTGCAAGATCTTCGGGGTGGTACAGGTAAAGACGAACGGTGTTGCCGAAGCGCTTTGGGTTGAACGCAAGGATGTCGCCGGAAAGATCGGCGACATCGCCGGCCTCGAAACCTGATCCCCTCTGCTCCCTCGGGCCTGCCATCCCGCTACCATCCGCCTCAATTGCTCCGCCCGGTCATAGCCGGGATGCGCGCACGATGCCATTGACTCAAAGTCCAGGCGAAGCCGATTTGCACGCCGTTCAAACCCGTGCGAGGTGGGAAGAATGAGCGCCGCCCGTCAGATTATCGACGCTCTCCAGCTCGAACCTCATCCGGAAGGCGGCTGGTATCGCGAAACCTGGCGCGCGCCGGCGCCGCCCGGCGAGCGACCGTCGGCGACCGCGATCGTCTTTCTGCTCGACCAGGGCCAGCGCTCGCACTGGCACAAGGTCGACGCGACCGAGCTGTGGCTGTTCCATGCCGGAAGCCCGCTCAGACTCGACCGCGCGGCCGGCGACGACGGCCCCGTGCGAACCGGCCGGCTCGGGCCCGACGTGCTTGCCGGAGAGCAGCCGCAGCTTTGGGTCGCGCCGGACGAATGGCAGTCGGCCGAGGCGGATCGGGGCTGGTCGCTGGTTTCGTGCATCGTCTCGCCCGGCTTCGATTTCGCCGGCTTCACGCTGGCCCCGCCCGGATGGTCGCCGGGAAGGAGCTGAAAAAAGCCGAAGCGGCGCGGGACGGCTTTCCACGACCCCTTGCGTGTTACACTATATCATGGAAGCATGGGCACCTTCTCTCGATGGAGGTCAATTGCCATGCGTCTTGTCCTTTCGCTGCTGCCCTTCTGCCTGCTGCTCGCCGCCTGCGGCACCGCGCCCGCCGACCCGCGCGGGGTCGGCCGCGACGAAGTGCTGGTCCAGGTCACCGCTGTCGGCCGCGCCGACACGCGGCCCGACGAGGCGCGCTTCACCGCCGGGGTGCAGACGATCGCGCCGAACGCGGCGGCGGCAAGCGCCGGCAACAATCAGGTGATCAACCGGGTGACGGCGGCGCTGCGAGGGCTGGGCGTGCGCCCCGAGGATGTCCAGACCCGGCAGATCACGCTGGCGCGGATCGACTATGGCCGCGACCGCGGCCGCTTCCAGGCCAACAACATGATCGAGGTCCGCATCCGCGACCTCGATCGCGCCGGCCAGGCGATCGCCGCCGCGACCGAGGCCGGCGCCAACGTGCTGTCGGGACCGGAGCTGCGCGTCGCCGACCCCGAGGCGGCGAGCCGATCGGCCTATGCCGCCGCCTACCGCTCGGCCCGGTCGCGGGCGGAAGCCTATGCGCAGGCGGCCGGGCTGCGCATCGCGCGGGTGCTGGCGATCCGCGACGCCGGCGAAGGCGGCGGCCCGATCCCCTATCCGGAGGAGGCGGCGATGGACGTGTCGGCGCAGGCGCGCAACGCGGCACCGCCGCCGATCCTGCCGGGGATGAACGAAAGCGTGGTCCGGATCAGGGTCGATTTCGCGCTGGCGGAATGAAGCGAGCGCGGGGGTCAGCTGACCGCGGCGCGGACGGCGGGAATTCCGTTCGGCGCGACGCTGGTCTAGTCTGCGCGGCATGATTCGCCCGCTGGTCGCCGCCACTCTGCTGCTGATCCTCGCCGGATGCGGAGACGAGAAGTCGGCCGGCGCGCCGCCGCCGGCCGAACCGGCCGCCGCCAACAAGGCCGCGCCGGAACAGCCGGCGCCGGTGCCGGACGTGGCGCGGGTGCGGCTGGAGACGGAGGCCGGCGCGATCGTCGTCGAGCTGGATGGGCGGCGGGCGCCGGTCACCACCGCCAATTTCCTGCGCTATGTCGACGAGCGCCGCTTCGACGGCACCACTTTCTACCGCGCCGCCCAGACCCGCGGCGCGGCTGAGCGCGGCTTCATTCAGGGCGGCATCCGCCGCGACTATAGGCGCATGTTCCCGCCGATCGACCACGAGCCGACCAGCGAGACCGGCCTCCGGCATGTCGAGGGCGCGATCTCGATGGCGCGCAGCGACATGGGCGCCGGCGCGATGGGCGATTTCTTCATCACCACCGCGGCGATGCCGTCGATGGACGCCCGGGAGGGCAAGCCCGGCTATGCCGTGTTCGGCCGGGTGGTCGAAGGGATGGACGTGGTGCGCCGCATCCTGGCGGCCGAGACGGTGCCCGATGCCGGCCGCGGCGCGATGCGCGGCCAGATGCTGGTGGAGCCGGTGACGATCAGCCGCGCGCGGCGGGCGGAGTGAGCGAGGTCCAGTCCTCGCGGCGCAGCTCCCAGATGTCGCAGGGCAAGCGGAACGGCGTGAACTGCTCGCCGGTGCGGCGCTCGCCGAGCCGCTCGGCGACGCGCCGGCTGGCCGCGTTGCGCGGGTCGATGAGCGAGACGATGCGCTGCAGCGCGAAACGCTCGAACGCCCAACCGATCGCGGCCCGCGCCGCCTCGAGGGCATAACCGCGGCCGCGAGCGGCGGGGGCCAGCGCCCAGCCGATCTCGAAGTCCGGCCAGCCGGGCGGCTGCAGCGCACCGACGCGGCCGACGAAGGCGCCCCCGGCAAGCTCCTCGACGACGAACATGCCGGAGCCGAGCAGCTGCCAGTGGCCGATCAGCCAGGCCATCTCGTTCCAGGTCTCGCGCCCACAATAGGGCAGTCCGCGGGGAGTGATGAAGCGAGCGGTCTCGGGATCGGCCAGCATCGCCGCGTAGGGCGCATGATCCTCGGCCCGCCAGCCGCGCAGGCGCAAGCGCGGCGTTTCGATGGTCGGAGCGACCGGGGTGGGGAGCCTCATGGCGACGCCTATCTCACACGCTCATGGCTGAATTCGGGCGGCGGGCTCAGCCGCGCTCCTCGACGAAGCGGGCGATTCGGCCTTCCTCCTTTCGTCGCAGGGCCGGTCAGCGCTCGCCGGCGAACTCCACCAAATCCCAGAGATTGCCGTAAAGGTCCTCGAAGACGGCGACGGTGCCGTAGAGTTCTCGCTTGGGCTCGCGCACGAAGCGCACGCCGTTGGATCGCATCGACTCGTAGTCGCGGGCGAAATCGTCGGTGTGCAGGAACAGGAAGACCCGCCCGCCGGCCTGGTTGCCGATGAAGGCCGCCTGCTCCGGCGTCGCGGCGCGGGCGAGCAGCAGCGAGGCGGCGCCCGCCGGAGCGCCCGGCGGCGCCACCAGCACCCAGCGTTTGTCCTGCTCGGGCTGGTCTTCGTCGGCGACAAGGGTGAAGCCAAGCCTGTCGGTGAACCAGGCGATCGCCTCGTCATAATCGCGGACGACGAGGGCGACATGGGCGAGCGACTGGCGGGTCACTTTGCTCCTCTAGCCGGGCTCGGCGCAGCCCCGGCGCCGCTCGCCATCGACCAGCAGCTCGACCGCGAACGGATAGCGCTCGTCGGACATGCCGTCCGAGCAGCCCGGCGCGGACCGCGTCCTGAGCTCGAAGCGGCGGCCGCCGAGCGCGCCGACCCAGATGCCGCCGTCCGGCCCCGGCGTGAAACGGGTCCACACCCGCGTCCCGGCCTGGTCCTCCGGATGCGAATAAGTGACGCAGCGGCCCTCGATGCGGGCGCCCCAGAACGGCTCGGTGCCGACCGCGCGCAGCGGCGTCATGCGCAGCGGCTCGCCGTCCTGGACCAGGCACGGGCCGGCCGAAGCGGCCGGGCCCGGCACCGGCGGGCGAGCAGCGGGCGCCGCCTCGCCGCAGGCGGCGACGAAAGCGCGCGCCAGGTTTGCGGGCGGCGCCGGATGGGGCCCGCTGGTCTGCGCCCCGTAGCTGGCCGAGATCGGGCCGGCGGTCAGCGCGGCGAGGTCGTCGGGCACCGGCCCGGTGCCGCTGACGCCGCCGCGCCGACGGTCGCCGCCGGTGTCGGCGACCAAAGCGGCGACGTCGCCGCCGCTGCCGAAGGACAGCCTTTCCTCGCTGCCGATCGGCCGGAAGGCCGGGACATTGACCAGCAGCCGGTCCTGTCCGGCCGGGCAGAACAGGCGGAAGACCGCGCGGTCGCGCTCGGCGAGCAGCGCCAGAGCCACCCCCTCGCCGCTCGACTGCAGATCCCAGCGCACGACCTCGCCGGCCTGCGCGTTGTCGACCGGAGCGTCGGCTTCGTTGTCGGCGGCGGGCGACGGCGCCGGCGCCGAGCCGTTCCCCTCGCTGTCGCAGGCCGCGAGGGACATGGAAGCGGCGGCGATCGATGCTGTCATGCGCCCCAAGAGAATGGTCCGGCGCCCGCCGTTTCCGGCCAATCGCACGCCGCTCATTGCGCGGCGGCCTGTTGCTGTGAGCGCCGCTGAAAGACGTTGATCCGGTCGTTGATCGCCCGCGCCTCGGCTTCGGTGACCGCGCCCTGGATCATGCGGAATCGATATTGCCCGTCGACGATCTCGAGCGCGCCGAGCCGCCCGTCCGGCGAATCACTCGCCTCGGTGATGATGAACGGGAAACCGAGCATGATCACCTCATCGTCGTGCTCGGCCGGGACGATGCTGGTCCGCCCGCAATTCACCGCCCGGGCGTTGTCGGGCCGGTCGGGGGCGAAGGCGCCGGGCAGCGCGCTCTGCTCGAGCACCCGCAAATCGGACGCGATCTGCGTGCGGTACGAGCCGTCGGCCTGCTCGATCTGCCAGCCGCAGCGCGTCTCGCGCAGCTCGCCCGGCTCGGCGGCGGCGGTGTCCGCGCCGGCGGCCAGCAGCGCCACGGCGAATATTGCGAACGCCATCTCGATCCTTTCCTGTCTCGCGGCCCGATCCCGGAGGCGGCGGCGCCGTCCATTGGTCAGGGAATCGTCCTGACCGGGATCATCTTAGCCGATCGGGCCGTCGAGCGCATGACGCCGCTGCATGACCGCGCCGGAAATGGGGCGGGCCGCTGACGCATGCCCAATCCCACACCATGGAGATCGCTTCGACCAGATGCATTCTTGGACGGGTTTCTGTACATGAACCCGATGGTTCCTCTCAGCTTCTCCGACACCCGGGCCAACCTCAAGGCCGTGATGGACCGGGTGTGCGCCGACAAGGTTGTGGTGGCAGTCACCCGCCGCAGGGCAGAAGGCGTGGTGATGATCTCGCAGAGCGAGTGGGACTCGATCGAAGAGACCCTCTATCTGCTGCGCTCGCCCAAGAATGCCGAGCAGCTGCTCGAGGCGATTCGCGGCCTGCGGGCCGGCGAGGGCGAGGAACACGACCTCATCGAGCCGTGAAGCTTGGAGCGCTCGCTCATGGTACCAGCCGCAATATCCGTGTCTCGGCGCAACGCGTGTCCAGCGCTTGGTGCGGATCGGCAAGGAACTGGCGCGCCAGCCGCGCGGCGCACAGCCGGTAATGGTTATAGTCTTTCGACAGGTCCGAATCCTCCATGGTCAGCTGGATGTGCGGCGAGTTCCTGAAGACGACGTGGGTGGCATTGGCATAGAGCATGTCGATCTTGTAGCCGGCCAGCCCGGACAAAGAGGCATCCAGCTCCCCGCTCAGAACGAGCTGCGGTCCGTCATAATCGACGTGGGTGTCCTCGATCGGATCCGCGCGTCCCGCGGGCCACAAGGCGCAGGTCCTGAAGATTGCGAGCCCCCGGTCTTCGCCGAACAGCGCGCGAACGACCTCGGATTCGGCCGACGCCTGCGCATATTCGTCCATCGACTCGAAGCCCTTCTCGTCGTGGCAGTCGATCGAGAGATTCTGTCCCACATGGTAGCGGCCTTCGATCGGAAAGGGCGCCCCGGGCGTCGCGGGACGCGCGGCGGCCACGGCGCTTCGCTCCTCCTGGGTCATCCTCTGCTCGGTCGCGAGCATGCGCGCCCCGTCGCCGCGGCCCGCCGCGTCCATGTAGACGAGCAGGTTCTGCAGCCGGCGGTCGAAGGTCGAATAGAAGCCGCCGAAGAACCAGTTGCGGACGAAGCCCATCACCCGGGCGTCGTCGAACCGCTCGTTGCCGACCGACAGCGGCTGCTGCCTGAGCCGGGGAAGCGCGGCCAGGAACCGGCTGCGAAGCTCGGGAAACCGGGACGCGCAGGCCGCGTCGTCGGCGCATTTCGAAAACAGCCGGTTCAGCGCGACCTCGGTGCCGCGCAGATCCTCGACGATCTCCTGGTCCTCGGGAAGGTAGGCGCCGTCATGGACGATCGAGCGGACGCTGGCGGGGTAATAGCGCGCGACGGTGAAGGCCAGCCGGCTGCCGTAGGAAGCGCCCCAGAGGTTCCATTGCGCGACGCCCAGCGCCCTTCGGAGCGCTTCGATGTCGCGGGCCGATCGCGCGCTGTTATATTGGGAAAGGTCCGCGCCCTCCCCGATCAGCCGGTCCCGGCAGGTTTGCACCTGGTCGAACCAGTCGTCCTGCGGCGGGCAATAAAGCGCCGGAGTCGACCGGCCGCCGCCGCGCTGGTCGATGAACACCCAGTCGCGGTCGACCACGGTCTCCCGGATGCCGGGTGTCGCCACCAGCCTTTCCGCATGCACGACAGTCGGTGATCCGGGCCCGCCGCTGAGGAAAATCACCGGGTGGTCCGGGTCGATGTTCCGGCGCGGACTGACGACCATGAAGCCGATCTCTATCCTCCGGTCCGGATCGTCGTAATTTTCGGGCACGTTGAGCTTGCCGCAACGGACTGGGAGCACCGCCCGGCTCGTATCGAACGGGCAGGCGATCCACTCCAGCCGCCCTTCAGGCTGAACCGGCGTGTCGGCTTGCGAGGCGGCGCTCGAATAGGCCGTCACGCCCAGCAGCGCCGGCATCAGGTAACGGATGATTCCGCGGCCCATGTGCGACGGATGAGACATAAGGAGCCGGCACGCAAGTTACAGCCGATGGGGCATGCAGCCGGCCGTCGGGTCGCTGCGCGCTCGGAGCGCGAGGGCGCGGCGCAGGCGCCCATGTGACTTTCGCCACAGCGGCCGATGAGGACCGCAGCTACCCAGTGGCGGGATCGCACAAGTGAGAGAGGGCAAGGTGATTTTCCAATCAACCGGTCCGTTGCGCTCCGGCGCAGCCAGGCGGATGCCAGGCGTCGCCGCGCGCGCTTCGTGGCGGCTGGCCGCGCTGCTTGCCGCCACTCTGCTCGCCCTGACGCTGCAGCCAGCGCCGGCGGAGGCCAATTGGATGCAAACCCCGGCATCGGGCATCGAGGACGTCGCGGTCGGGCCTGCCAATCAGATCTGGGTCGCCGGAGAAAACGGGACGATCTGGACGAGCAGCGACCTCGGCGAAACCTTCACCCGGATCGAGGCGAGCGGATTCCGCCGCCTCTCGGTGGCGCCGGACGGCACCGTCTGGGCCGTCGGCGGCAACGGTTCGCTCTGGCGTCGCGCCGGCGGCACCTGGGGCCAGACCGATGCAAGCGGCATCGGCGATGTTGCGGTAGCGCCGGACGGCGCGGTGTGGCTGGTCGGCAACAATGAGACCGTGTGGGTCAGCCGCGATTCGGGGACCAGTTTTGCGCAGATCGAAGCCAGCGGCTTTCGCCGTATCTCCGTCGCCCTCGACGGCACCGTCTGGGCGGTGGGCACGAACGGCACCCTGTGGCGCTATGCCGGCGGCGCCTGGAGCCGGACGGCCGCCAGCGGCATTGGCGACGTCGCCGCCGGCAGCGGCACGATCTGGCTGGCCGGCCGCAACGGCACAATCTGGTCGCTCAACGGCGCGACCTTCACTCAGGACGAAGGGGCCTCCGGTTTTGAGAGCGTCGCGCTCGGCCGCGGCGTTTTGCTGGGGGTCGGCGCCAACGGGACGCTGTGGCGATACGTCTGGCCGGTCGTGAACTGAGGTGCGACTTGTCCGTCAGGTTGGGGGCAAGTTCGATCGGGCCGGCGAACGGGCGCGGCGCCCTAAAAGCTGATCTTCACCGACGGCGCGCTGCGCGTCGCTTCGCCGTGGAACACCGCCTCGATATTGTTGCCGTCGGGATCGAGAAGGAAGGCGGCGTAATAGCCGGGATGGTAGTCCCGCTCGCCCGGCGCGCCATTGTCCCTGCCGCCCGCCGCCAGCCCCGCTTTGTGGAAGGCGTCGACCGTGGCGCGGTCCCTGGCCTGGAAGGCGAGATGGTGGCGGCCGGTCAGCTTCCCCGCGGCTTCGGGGCTGTCGGCGCGGGAGACGAACAGCTCGTCGAACCAGAAATGCTCGTCCGCGCTGCCGCCGATCGGGATCTGCAGCACCTGGAACAGCGCTTCGTAGAAGCGTCGGCTCGCGGCCACGTCGGCGACGACCAGCTGGATATGATCGATCAGCCGCCCGCGATGCAGCTCCATCGCTTCCATCATTTTCTCCCGTCGTTCGACGACGCGCTGAACGCCTGTTGCGTGGAGTGGTTCATGGTCGGGGCAGGAGTGATTCAGGTATTGTGGTCCCGGAATTCCCCGGAATTCGAGTGTCCCTGGAATTCGCCGCCGTGACGGCTTGGATCAGTCGATCGCCTCGATGCTGAGCTCGTGGTGTCTAAGTGCTCAATATTTGGATCGCTCGCGATCGATCGGTAGCTTGCCTTTGCAAGGCCTCTGGGTCCGGGGGGAGGTCCAGCATGTCCAGCAATCTGGCATGGCTTTCAAACTTGACCGAAGAGAATAGCATCCATTCAATCAAGGCAGTTAGATAGGCATCCAGCGCCGTCGCGACCGCCCCAGCAGAAACTGCGGCTGCGTTCTCATGAACGTAGCGATTTCGTGTCAGCGCTGCATGAAGCAACTGAGTCGACCATCGTTGCCGATCCTTCGCAATAAATGTTGCACGCTTAATTATATCCTCAAATCTATCTGCGCGCTCAGGGCTGCGCGAGAGAAGTAGCTCAAAGGCAGTCCAGGTTCGCAGAATCCTGTGGTGTTCATCGTGCGAGGTCCATCCTTCACCCATCATACGGATCGAAGACATAATCCGTTCACCCGACGTGTGGTTGTCGATCTCCCTCAACAGTTTCCTCACATACCTACTAACTCTCTCTAACTCCTTGATTCTAAAATTAGAGGCGATCCAGAAGTCTTCTCTGAAGTCCGGATTGTACCAAATTGATTCTGTATTTAGATTCTTACGGCCACGAAACAGATATTGATTATCACCAACAAGAAGCTTTGATTTTGGTTTGGCCTTTCCCGACCGCCATTCTCGCCGCCGTGATTGAAGTGCGAGATTTATGATGCTCGCCAAGTCTGTGATCGAGCGATGAAGGCCGTCGCCAGCCTGTTGATCAGACCTGAACCGCCCTCTCGCAATGGCGATGACTCCGCCTTTTGGGAACTCTGGTGAAATGTCCCCGATTCCGCTGATGAAGAATTTATCAAGATGTAGCGACGAAGGGACTTGTTTTCTAAGTACTATGTGCACATTTCCAATTTTAAATAAGTAAGCCTTTGACTTGCCCCATTCGTGCAAACTCAATTTTGTCCACATTTTATATGCACGTGCTCGAGCATTCAAGAGGGGTTGAGCAAGCTTGTTTAGCTCAACAATGAAGGAATCCAGATCTTCAGCTCCAGCCCTTTTCGTCTCGAGCGCCGCTCTTGCTATGCGGCTGCTTATTTCTTGATGATACCAGTTCGACGGAAACCGAAATATATTCGCCAAGACTGCCACAAGGCTCTGAAAAAGCTCAATGTTATCGTAAGTTATGCCCTCCTTGTGAACTGTCAGCGAGCCCCAAATCTGCCTTAGGAGCTCCCGTGCAGTTTCGGACGACTTTGCGTCCCGCGGTCTGATCCGATGTGCATTTCGACCCATGGCGAAGCACGTTAGGCGGGGCTGTCGCTTGAATTTACACGATGGTATATTTTACTCCCGAGTTCTCTAAACTTCTCGCTCATCTCCACCATGCCGGCTTCGGTTTCTGCCGGGGTGAGCTCCATCGCCGGGCCCCCTCCACCAGCCTCCGCCTGCGGCTCCGGCTGGTCCCCCTCCGCGTTCCGGGGAGGATTGGCGCGGGCGAATTCCCGGACCTCCTGGGTGATCTTCATCGAGCAGAATTTCGGGCCGCACATCGAGCAGAAATGGGCGGTCTTGGCGCCTTCGGCGGGCAGGGTCTGGTCGTGGAAGGCTTCGGCCGTGTCGGGGTCCAGGGACAGGTTGAACTGGTCGCGCCAGCGGAACTCGAAGCGGGCGCGGCTGAGCGCATCGTCGCGCAGCCTGGCGGCGGGGTGGCCCTTGGCGAGGTCGGCGGCGTGGGCGGCGAGCTTGTAGGTGACGACGCCGACCTTGACGTCGTCGCGGTCGGGCAGGCCGAGATGCTCCTTCGGCGTCACGTAGCAGAGCATCGCGGTGCCGAACCAGCCGATCATCGCCGCGCCGATCGCGCTGGTGATATGGTCGTAGCCGGGCGCGATGTCGGTGGCGAGCGGACCCAAAGTGTAGAAAGGCGCCTCGCCGCAGGCCTCGAGCTGCTTGTCCATGTTCGCCTTGATCTTGTGCATCGGCACGTGGCCGGGGCCCTCGATCATCACCTGGACGTCGTGCCGCCAGGCGATCTTCGTCAGCTCGCCCAGAGTGGCGAGCTCGGCGAACTGGGCCTCGTCATTGGCGTCGGCGATGCAGCCGGGCCGGAGGCCGTCGCCGAGGCTGAAGGCGATGTCATAGGCCTTCATGATCTCGCATATCTCGTCGAAGCGGGTGTAGAGGAAGCTCTCGCGGTGGTGGGCGAGGCACCATTTGGCCATGATCGAGCCGCCTCGGCTGACGATGCCGGTGACCCGGTTGGCGGTGAGCGGGATGTAAGGCAGCCGCACGCCGGCATGGATGGTGAAATAGTCGACCCCCTGCTCGGCCTGCTCGATCAAAGTGTCGCGGTAGATTTCCCAAGCTGAGCTCCTCGGCGGCGCCGCCGACCTTCTCCAGCGCCTGGTAGATCGGCACCGTGCCGATCGGCACCGGCGCGTTGCGGACGATCCATTCGCGGGTGTCGTGGATGTTGCGCCCGGTCGACAGGTCCATCACCGTGTCGGCGCCCCATCGTATCGCCCAGACCATCTTGTCGACTTCCGCGGACACATCGCTGGCGACCGCCGAATTGCCGATATTGGCGTTGATCTTGACCAGGAAGTTGCGGCCGATCGCCATCGGCTCGCTCTCGGGATGGTTGATGTTGGCGGGAATGATGGCGCGGCCGCGGGCGACCTCGTCGCGGACGAATTCGGGGGTGACGTGATCGGGGATCGCGGCGCCGAAATCCTCGCCGTCCCGGACCCGGCCGCGAATGGCTTCGCGGCCGAGATTCTCGCGGATTGCCACATACTCCATTTCCGGAGTGATGATCCCCTTCCTCGCATAGTGCATTTGCGAGACGTTCATGCCCGGCCTCGCGCGCAGCACCTTGCGGCGGACGTTGGGGAAGGGCTGGACGCCGCCGCTGCGGTCGGGACCGAGCCGGCCATTATCCTCGGGCCGGACTTCGCGCTGCGTCACTTCCTCGACGTCGCCGCGGCCGCGGATCCAGTCGCGGCGCAGCTCCGGGAGGCCGGCGAGGATGTCGATCCGCGCGGCCGGATCGGTATAGAGGCCGGACGTGTCATAGACGCGCAGCGGCGGCTCGCCCGAGCCCGGCTCCAGGTCGATCTCGCGCATCGCGACGCGCAGGCCGTCGCGGCCTTCGACATGGACCTTGCGGCTGCCGCGGATCGGGCCGGTGGTCACTTGAAGTTCGGTGCGGGCGGGAATGTCGGCCATATCGCTCTCTCCATGCGGAGGGAGAGCGGATGCCCGTCTCCCTCCCTACGCCGGCGCTAACCGGATCAGGTTCGACGGGTCTCGGGCTCCGGCCCAACTCTCAGCCGCAGGATAAGCGGCACCCCGGGGAATGACCCCGCTCTACGCGCTCGCGCGGCGCGCGACAACCGCCGCCGCGGCCGGAGCCGGGTCGGGCCGGTCTAGAGCGGAAGCTCGAGCGCGACCGGGCGCGGCTGCGGGTCGGTCCCCTCGCTGAGGTTCGACAGCGTCAGCCCGAGCAGGCGGATGCCCTTTGCGGGCGGCAGCAGGGTGCGCAGCAAGGCGCAGCCGATGTCGAGAAACTCGTCGCGGCCGCCGACCGCCCGGTCGAGGCTGCGGGCGCGGGTGACGATGCGGAAATCCTGATATTTCACCTTCAAGGTAACCGTCCGGCCGACGATCCCCTTGTCCTCGATCCGGCGCCACACGGTCCGGCTGATCCGGTCGAGCTCGGCGACCAGCGCCGCCTGGTCGGTGAGATCATCGAAGAAGGTGTCCTCGGCGCCGATCGACTTGTAGGGCCGGTCCGGCTTCACCTGGCGATGGCAGATGCCGCGGGCGAGGTTGAAATAATAAGCGCCGGAGCTGCCGAAATGGTGGGTGAGGAAAGCCAGGCTCTGTGCCCTCAGGTCGGCGCCGGTGTCGATGCCGAGCCGCGCCATCTTCTCCGCCGTCTTCGGGCCGACGCCATGAAAGCGGCGCACCGGCAAAGCGGCGACGAACGCCTCGCCCTTGCCGGGAGGAATCACGCACAGCCCGTCCGGCTTGTTCTGGTCGCTGGCGAGCTTGGCGATGAACTTGTTGTAGGAGATTCCGGCCGAGGCGGTGAGGCCGGTCTCGGCGCGGATGCGGGCGCGTATCTCCTCGGCGATCCGGGTGGCGACGCCGATCCCCTTGAGGTCGCGAGTGACGTCGAGATAGGCCTCGTCGAGGCTCAGGGGCTCGATCAGCGGCGTGTAGTCGGCGAAAATGGCGCGGATCTGCCGCGACACCGCCCGATAGGCGTCGAAGCGCGGCTTGACGAAGATGAGATCGGGGCAGCGGCGGCGCGCGGTCACCGACGGCATCGCCGAGCGCACGCCATATTTGCGCGCCTCGTAGCTCGCCGCCGCGACGACGCCGCGGGCCGAGCCGCCGCCGACCGCCACCGGTCTGCCTCTAAGCTCGGGATTGTCGCGCTGCTCGACGCTCGCGAAGAAGGCGTCCATGTCGATATGGATGATCTTGCGGACCGGCTCGGCGGCCGGGTCGGGGGGCGCGTCGTTCACGCTTTGTGCATATCGCCGGACCGCCGCCGTCTCAATCCGAATCTCCGCCGGCCCGACCGCCGGGCCGGCCGCTTTGCGGCGAATGGGGTGGGCCGGGAAAACGGGCTGGACCGTCCCGAAATGAGGCTGTCGCGGCGGGGCCGTGGCGGCGCGGGCCGTAACTGGGGTAGGAGCGGCCGGTTATGGCGCGAGGCAGACGGCAGGGGGTGCTGATCGCCGGCGGCGGTCTGGCCGGCTGCCTCGCCGCTTTGGCGCTGGCGCAGCGGCGGCCGGAGGTGCCGCTGCTGATCGTCGAGGAGCGGGAGCGGTTCGGAGGGGACCGCTTCCGCTTCCTGTTCAAGGACGAGCTGGAGGATGAAGCGCTCGCGCTGGTCGCGCCTCTGGTCGACCAGGCCTGGCCGGGCTTCTACGTCGCCTTTCCCGGCATGACCCGCAATCTCAAGTCCGACCTCGGCGGCTTCCCGCCCGACGCGCTGCACCGGGCGATGACCGCGACTTTGCGCCCCGACCAGTACCGGCTCGGCGTCAGGGTGGTGGCGCTGCGCGACGACGCCCTGATCCTCGACGGCGGCGAGACGATCAAGGCGGAGGGCGCGATCGACGCGCGCGGCCCCGCCAATCTGTCGATGCTCGACCTGCTCTACGAAACCCGGGTCGAGCGGGTGGTGAAGCTGAAGACGCCGCACCGGCTCGACCGGCCGGTACTGGTCGACGCGACGCTGGATCAGGGGGCGGGTTTCAGCTTCGTGCGCACCTTCCCGATCGACGAAAAGCGGCTGCGAATCGCCAAGGCGCTGGTTTCCGAGCGCGCCCAGCCCGACGAGGCGGCCGAGGCGCGGCTCGACCATTATCTGACGCTGCGCGGCTGGCGGGGGGCGAAGGTGGAGGAAAGGCGCGCCGGCTCGCGGCCGCTGCCGCTCGGCGGCGACTTCGCCGCTTTCTGGCGGATCGGCGGCGCGCGGGTGGCGAAGCTCGGGCTGCGCGGCGGCCTCATCCAGCCCGCCGATGGCCGCAGCGTCGCCGATGCCGCCCGCGCCGCTTTGCTGCTCGCCGGCCAGCAGGATTTTTCGGGCGCGGCGCTGCACGATCTGTTCGAGGAGCATGCGCGGCAGCTGTGGAGGAAGCGGGACTATCAGCGCGCCGTCAACGCGGCGCTCGCCGCCGCCAAGCCGGAAGAAAGGCGGGCGCTGATGGCGCGGCTCTACGCGTTCGAGCCGGGCGTGATCGCCGATTTCCACGCCGACCGGCTCGGCATGATCGACCGGATGCGGCTGCAGCGGGCGATGAAGTCGTAAGTCCGGCGCCGGCTTCCCCCTCGACCTCGCGGCGCGTCCGGAATCGCACAGACGATGTCCGCCAGCGGGCGGAACGACGGGTCGGGCGGCGAGGCCGCCGAGGGCGCCGGGCGCGGACCGGCCTGGCACGAATTCCTGCTGCCGTCCCCGTCGAACGAAGACCGTATGGAGGGCTTGCCGAAATGAGACTGACCATGATCGCGGCGCTCGCCGCCCCTTTCGCGGTCGCGCCGGCGCCGGCGCAGACGCCGGTGGCGGTGCCCGCCTTCGCTTCGATCGAGCTTCGCGGCGGCGGCGTGGTGACGATCCGCCATGGATCGAGCCAGCAGGTGCGGCTGGTGCGCGGCAACAGCGAGACCACGCGTTTCAGCGTCGACGGCCAGGGCCGGCTCAGGATCGACGCCTGTCGCCGCTCGTGCCGCGGCTACCGGCTCGAGGTCGAGATCGTCACCCCCGATCTCGAGGGCGCGGCGATCAGCGGCGGCGGGGCGATCCGCGCCGAAGGCGACTTCCCGGATCGCGGCAGGCTCGCGCTGGCCGTCTCGGGCGGCGGCGCGATCGATTTCACCGCCGTCGAATCGCGCAGCGTCGCCGCGGCGGTGCGCGGCGGCGGCGCGATCCGCACCCATGCCCGCGACAGCCTGATGGCCAGCATCAGCGGCGGCGGCTCGATCGCCTATCTCGGCGACCCGCATGTCACCTCGGCGATAGAAGGCGGCGGCGCGGTCGGGCCGGTTGACTAGGGGACAGTTACTTTCACGCACCGGCCTCCGATCTCAGGTCCCGGCAAGTGCAAAGTCACTGTCCCCATTCGGCGTCTGAATGGGGACAGTCACTTTTCGGATGTCGGCGCATGGACATCGGTCCCCGGCGCGTGAAAGAGACTGTCCCCGACAAGAAGGCGGCCCCGGCACTTGGATGCCGGAGCCGCAGTTTCGGGGACCGTAGGTGAAAAAGGTCAGGCCAGCCGGCCGCACATCTGGATCGGCTTGGCCATGTTGAAATAATTGGGCGAGGTCGCCATCACCGCCTGGTGGATCTCCTCATATTGCTCGCGGGTGCCGTCGCCTTCGAGATGGACGGTGTAGTTGATCCGCCGGTAGCCGGCCGGGACCGCGTCATCGAGGCCGAGGAAGCCGCGCAGGTCGAGCTCGCCCTCGGTTTCGATCCGACAGTCGGCCAGGGTGATGCCGCGCACCGACGCCTGGGCGACATAGCCGACCATCATGCAGGCATTGACCGCCGACAGCAGCAGCTCCTGCGGGTTGGGCGCGCTGTCGGTGCCGAGCAGCTCCCTGGGCTCGTCCGAGACGATGGTGAAGCTGCGCGGGATCGGCTCCCCGGCGCAGGTGAAGGATTCGACCGTCGATTCCGAGCGGGTCGCACCCTTCCACTGGGTCTTGACCCGGAAGCCGGCGGTGCCGCAGGCGGGGTCGCCCTCGATCGAGGCGACCATGTCGTCGAGCGCCTGAAGGTCGATGCCGTTGACGGCCTTGGTGGTGACAGCAAGCAAAACAATTCTCCGTTGGGTTCAGCTGAAGGCCGGCGCGGCGGCGGCGATGCGGTCGCGGGCGGCGGGTGAGATCGCGTCCAGGGTCGCGACGAACTTGGGGTGGATCATGCCGGAGCCGAGATAGGTCCAGCGCAGCGCCTGGTGCATGCGGGCCTCGAGCCCGGCATGTTCGGCGACGCTGAGGCCGCGGCCGGTGGCGCGCTCGAACGCGTCGAGGTTGAAGCGGGTCTGGGCCTTGAGGCCGTTGTCGAGGAAGGCGCCGATCTCGAAATATTCGTCGATCGCCGCCGCGATGCCGGCCTCGTCGCGGCCGTCGGCCAGCGCCTCGACCATCAAAGTGTCGAGCCTGGCGTGCTGCGCCTCCTCCATCCAGTGATGCCGCAAGAGGCTCTTGAACAAAGGATCGAGATCGGAATCGTCCCTGACGCTGTCGAGATAATGGTTCTGGGTCATCCATTCGATCTGGAGGATCACCAGGGCGACCGCGAGCGGATCGTGGCGCAGCACCTCGTCGGCGATCGCCCGGGCCGGGCCGATCACCGCGCATTCGGTGCCGAAGCCGGCGGTGAACAGCCGGTGGAACTGCCGGAACAAATGGATGTGCTTGGCTTCCTCGGAAGCGAATTGCAGCAGCGCGCGGACCCGATAATCGTCGCCGTCGAGCTGCGGCCGGGCGTGATCGAGCACGAACGGCAGGACGAACTCCTCGACCAGGCCGAACAGCGCCAGATATTCATGGCCGCGAATCTGGTTGAGGACGCGCCGCTGGCCGGCGTCGAGAAAAGAGATGTCGGCGGTGCGGGCGAGGCTCTCGGGCATGAAGGGGCGGGCGAAATCGAGGGCGGCGCCTTGCGGCAGCACGTCCTCGATTTGCCAGGCGGCCCGGAATGAGGAGGACAGAACGTCCTTGAAGCTGAAACTCTGGAACATGCCGTTGGGTCTCCCTCGCGGAGACTCAGACCAGGGTCTGGGTCCCGGCGGGCTGCTGGACGGCAAGCGTGCCGAGCACGCCGCTCAAAGTCGCCGAGCTGCAGCCGAGCGCGGCGGCAGCCAGCAGAACCAGCCTGAGGCGGCCCTTCTTTCTGCTCATCGTGGTCGTCGTCATCTCAAATCTCCCAAGCGCCGCGGAAGCGCGGCGGATGAGAGGGCTCTGGCCGATTCGGGTTGCACGCTGATGCCGCGCCGACGACAAAAGCGTGTCAATTGTGTCAGTGCGCGCAGGCCGTGGGCCGGCGCTACCGCCGAGAAATCAGCCCCTGCCCTGCAGCTTGCGGACGATGTGGCGGGCGGCGGCGAGGTCCTGGACGATGCTGCCGAGCGACTTGTAGAGGGTGATTTCGTCGGGCCCGGTGCGGCCTGGGATGCGGCCGGCCATCACCTCGCCGATCTCGCCCAGCACATGCGCGTCGTCGACCAGCCCGGCCGCCCTGGCGCGCAGGAACTCGCCGCCCTGGGCGAGCACCCCTTCACGGTGGTCGGCGAAGAAGCGGGCGCGGGCGACCAGGTCATTGTCGATCTCGGCCGGGCCGGCGCGGCTCGATCCGACCGCGTTGACATGGGCGCCGTCGGCCACCCAGGCGCCAAGCAGGATCGGCTCGGCGGCGGCGGTGACGGTGCAGATGATGTCGGCGCCGTCGACCGCCTGCTCGGCGGTGGCGGCGGCGGCGGCGCCGGCGCGCTTGGCGAAGGCGCGGGCCTTGTCGGGGTCCCGGCCCCAGACGGTGACCCGCTCGAGCGCGCGGACGTGGCGGATCGCCTCGATGTGGCGCCGGGCCTGCTCGCCATAGCCGAGCACGGCGAGCGTGCGGGCGTCCGGCCGGGCGAGCGCGTCGGTCGCCGCGGCCGAGGCGGCCGCGGTGCGGATGGCGGTGATCTCGCCGGCCTCGAGCACCGCGGCGGGCGCGCCGGTCTCAGGATCGAACATCACCACCACGCCCTGGTGCGAGGGCTCGCCCTGCGCGAAATTGTCGGGAAAGACGCTGATCAGCTTGGCGCCGAACGCCGTCAGGAGGTCGCCGTGTCCCCCGGACACGGCTGCCGGCTGCGGGGCGGCCGGCCCCTCCGGACCATCGAGCATCGCGCCCGGCATCACGCCGAACATGCGACCCTGCGGCAGATCGAGGATCGCGCGCAGCAGCTGGGCA
Source organism: uncultured Alphaproteobacteria bacterium (assembly GCA_963848555.1). Classification (GTDB taxonomy): domain Bacteria; phylum Pseudomonadota; class Alphaproteobacteria; order Sphingomonadales; family Sphingomonadaceae; genus Allosphingosinicella. The sequence continues at coordinate 1,154,724 of CAWKEE010000004.1, forward strand.
GTGCGGCCTTGCGACAGCTCGACCATCGCCTCGCGCATCAGCGGGATGCACTCCCGATAGGGAAGGCAGCGCGCCACCTGCTCGGCGGAGACGAAAAGCGGCGTCATGCCGGCGGCTCCGCCGCCGCCAGCTCGGCGCGAATGCGCCCGCGCCACCAGCGGATCAGGAGGGTGGCGTTCAGGATCATGATGACGCCGTAAATATTCTGGGTGACGGCGAGCGGCAAGCTGCCGAGCACGGTCGAGGTGAGCAGGAGGGCCAGGGCGACGTTCTGGACGCCGGTCTCGATCGCCAGCGTCATCGTATCGCGCCGGCTCGCGCCGAGCAGACGGCCGAGCAGCAGGCCGAACGCCATCGCCGAGACGTTCAGGGTCCAGATTGCGGGCGTCGCGTTCACCAGAATGTCGAGCACCATTTCAACGCTGACGATCACCGAGACGGCGATCACCGCGACCACGATGACGAAGGCGGTCGGCCGCAGCCAGCGCGCCATCCGCGCCGCGGCTTCCGGCGCGAAGCGGCGGACCAGCATGCCGGCGACGACCGGAAGCAAAGTGATGCGGGCCAGCTGCAGCATCGTGCCGGGCACCGACAATTCGGGCACCTCGCTATCGCCGCCGGCGAGGAACCAGGGCACCGCCCAGCTCAGCAGCAGCGGAATGGTGAAAACGGTGACGAGGCTGGTCAAAGCGGTCAGCACCACCGCCAGCGCGACATTGCCGCGGCCGACGAAGGTCAAAGCGTTCGACGTCGTGCCGGCCGGGCAGATCGAGATGATGAACAGCCCCAGCGCCAGCTCGGGCGGCAGGGCGAACAGCAGGCCGATCCCGAGGCCGAGCAAAGGCAGCACGAACAAATGGGTGGCGAAGCCGGCGCCGGCGGTCTTCGGATGGCGCGCGACCATCGCGAAGTCCTTCAGCGCCAGCGTCAGCCCGAGGCTGAACATGATCAGCATCAGGCCGATCGGCACCAGCACTTTGTTGAAGAAGTCGACCCATTCCGGGCTCACCCATTCGGGAGTCATGAGCCCCACACCTCGCGGGCGAAGCCGAGGAAATTGAGGCCCATGATCTTCTCGATCCGGCCGGTCGAATAGCCGCGCCGGTCGAGCAGGGCGATCAGCCGGCGGAACTGGTGCGGGCCGCTCAGCGCCTCGACGAACGGCAGGGTGTCGGGATTCTCGCCGGCCGCGCCGATGCCGGCGGCGCGGCGCGCGGCGACCTGCCCGCGCATCGCGGCGCGGAACGCGGCCATGTCGTCGATGCCGGTGGTGCCGCCGTCGGTGCCGATGCCGACATGGTCCTCGCCGCAGACGTTCACCGCATGGTCGATATGGGCGACGACGTCGGCGGCGTCGGCGACGCTGTCGGGGCTGAGGAAGGGCATGAAATAGAGGCCGACGAAGCCGCCGCGCGAGGCGACCAGCCGCAATTCCTCGTCGCTCTTGTTGCGCGGAAGGTCGGTCAAGGCGCGGCAGCCCGTATGATTGATCGATACCGGCGCCCGGGAGATCCGCGCCGCCTCGAGGCAGGTGCGCTCGCCGCTGTGCGACAGGTCGACCATCAGCCGCGCCGCGTTCAGCGCCTCGACCGCCTCGCGCCCGAACGCCGTCAGGCCGCGATCTTCGGTCACCATCGCGCCGTCGCCGACTATGTTGGCGATATTGTAGGTGAGCTGGACCACCCGGACGCCGAGATCGGCGAAGACCTGGACCCGGCTCGCGTCCCCGACCAGCATCGCCGCATTCTGGAAGCCGTAGATCACGCCGATCCTGGCCTCGCGCCGGGCGCGCAATATGTCGGCCGCGGCCAGCACCTTGACGAGGTCGGCGGGCCGGCTGCGCAGCCGCGCGTCCCAGCGGGCGATCTCGCGCACGCTCTGCTCGAACGGTGGCTCGTCGCCCGACACATAGCCCAGGGTGACGTTGACCGCGTCGAGGCCGGAGGCGCGGGCGTCGGCGATCACCCGGTCCGAGAACCGCCGCCGGCTTTCCGGCGTCGGCTCCTCGCCGGACGGGTTGGGGTCGCCGAGCGAGCCGAGCGCGTTGACGATCAGCATGTCGGGGCTCGTCGCCGGCTGCGCCGACGCCGGGGGGACGAGCGCGCCGGCGCCGGCCATGGCGAGGAAGGTGCGCCGGCTGGGAGTCCAGATTTCCGCCATTGGGGCAGGCTAGCATCGGCGGTGCGGCGGACAAACCGCCTTTTCCGCCGGCCCCTGAACGCCTAGCGAAGCAGGATGTCGGACCTCCCAGAAGCCGTGCCGGCGGCGACCCTGGTGCTGATGCGCGAGCGCGCCGGCGCGCCGCCCGAGCTGCTGATGATGGAGCGGACCGGCCATATGGCGTTCGCCGCCGGCGCCTTGGTCTTTCCCGGCGGCCGCATCGACCGCGAGGACCGCGAGGCGGCGGCGGCCTTTCCCGGTCTCGACGACGCGGCGGCGCGGATCGCGGCGGTGCGCGAGACGATCGAGGAGACCGGCATCGCCCCGGCGATCGCGCCGGCGCCGGACCGCGAGCCGGCGCGGGCGCTGCGCGAGGGGATCGAGCGCGGCGAGCCGTTCTTGTCGCTGCTCGCCGCCCGCGGGCTGGCGCTCGACCTCGCCGCGCTGACCCCGTTCGCCCGCTGGTGCCCGAATTTCCGCGAGACCCGCCGCTTCGACACCCTGTTCTTCCTCGCCGAGTCGCCGGCCGGCGCGGCCGAGCCGGAGGCGAGCGCGCACGAGGCGGTGCGCGCTTTCTGGGCGAGCGCCGCCGACATCCTCGCCGATATCGATGGCGGGCGCGCCCGCGCGATCTTCCCGACCCGCCGCAACCTCGAGCGGCTCGCCCGGTTCGGCTCGATCGCCGAGGCCCGCGCCGACGCCGCCCGTCATCCGGTCGCGCGGATCACCCCCTGGGTCGAGGAGAGGGAAGGCGAGCCGCACGTCTGCATTCCCGACGGCATCGGCTATCCGGTGACGTCGGAGCCGCTGGAGACGGCGCGGCGAAGGTAGCGGCGTTTCCCTCACCGGCAATCTCAACGTAAATCGTCACTCCCGCGAAAGCGGGAGTCCGGGAGGCGGATGCGACGGGCGCGGATTCTGCCTGGAATGACGAAGGAAGGAAAGTCGGCGATTGAAGCGCGTCAGGCGCATCATCACCTGGCTCATCGCGCTGGGCCTGCTCGGCCTGGGCGGGCTGATGCTCTACGGCTATGCCCGCGGCCATCCGGAGGATCTGCCCTGGACGCCGCTCGACCTGACCGAGCCGGTCGGCGCCTTCACCGGCCGCAAGCTCGCCGGCCTCGCCGACGAGGGCGGGCGCTGCACAAGGCTGCTGCGCCAGGCGGGCGTCCGCTTCACCGCGCTGCCGCCGCGCTCGGCCGGGGCGCCATGCGGCTACAGCCACGCGGTGCGCTTGCGCCCCGGCGGCGCGCTCGGCATAAGCTACCGGCCCGCCGACCTCGGCACCAATTGCGCGGTCGCCGCCGCTCTGGCTTTGTGGGAATGGCATGTCGTCCAGCCGGCGGCGCTCGAGCATTTCGGCCGCGAGGTGGCGAGCATCGACCATTATGGCAGCTTCAGCTGCCGCCGCCTCTACGGCCGCGATGCGGGCGCGTGGAGCGAGCATGCCCGCGCCAATGCGGTCGACATCGCCGCCTTCACGCTGACCGACGGCGCAAGGATCAGCGTCGCGGGCGACTGGGAGGATGAAGGCCCGCGCGGGCGCTTCCTCGACCAAGTCCGCGACGGCGCCTGCGACCTGTTCGCGACGGTGCTTTCGCCGGATTACAACGCGGCCCACCGCGACCATCTGCACCTGGATCAGGCGGGTCGCGGCAGGTTCGGCTGGAGGGGGTGCCGGTGACCGGCCGGCGCGTCCCGGTCGGCGACACAAATCTTTCGGGTTGAGCGCACGCGCCGCGCGCGCGAAAAGGGCGCATGCTTTCGCGGATCGCCTGCGCCGCCGCCCTGCTCGTGCTGATGTCGCCGGCGCCGGCTTTGGCCTGTATGCCGCCGATGATCGATTTCGATGCCGGCAGCGCGCGTCTCGATGCCGATGCGAATGCCGAGCTGGACCGTGTGGCTTCGAGATTTCGGGCGGACCAGGGCCTGATATTGCGCCTGACCGCGCAGACCGACCCGTCCGGGTCCGCCGAAGCCAATATGCGGCTCGCGCGGCGCCGGGGCGAAGCGGTCAAGGCCGCGCTCATGCGCCGCGGAGTTCCGGCCAGCGCCTTACTGATCGAGGCCCGCGGCGAATGGGATCCTTTGATCACCGGTCCGGCCGAGGGCCAGCGGGTCGTCGTCATCGACACTGTCGCGGCGCCCGCGGCCGTGGTCGCGCCAGGCGAGGGGGGATCCTGCTGACCGGCATCGATACGGCGCAGCGCTCAAGCCTTTCCGCCGCGGACCAGCGAGACCCGTGCCGGGCCCGCGGTTGGCGATGCAGAACTCTTGGCGGCTGGTGACCCCAACGGGACTCGAACCCGTGTTTTCGCCGTGAAAGGGCGACGTCCTAGACCGCTAGACGATGGGGCCGTGAAGCGAGGCCGCGACTTAAGTGCTGGGGCAGGTGCGGTCAAGGCGACCCGCCGGGCCGTTCGTGCTATGCAGGAGGCCATGGCCAAAGCCCCGGCTCCCGGTCCGGAATATGCCGCCGCGCTGGCGCGGCTGCGGGAGGAATGCGCCGGCTGGCCGGGCGTGACCGAGACGACGGGCTGGGGCAATCCGACGTTCAAGGCCGCCGGCAAGAGCTTCGCGGTGCTCGATCGCTACAAAGGCGACTATTGCATCTGGCTGTGCTGCGACCCGGCCAGGCGGGAGGCGCTGCTTGGCGAGGAGGGGTTCTTTGCGGCGCCCTACGACAAGAACAGGACCGCGATCTGCCGGGTGCTGAAGGGGCTGGAGTGGGACGGGTTCCGGCCACTGCTCCGCCACAGCTACGAAAGCGTGATGCCGGGCTAGGCTGGGTGTTCCTCCGTCATCGCGAGGCGCGGAGCGCCGTGGCGATCCAGATCTCGTATGGCTGGATTGCCGCGCCCGCTGCGCGGGCTCGCAATGACGGTCTTTCGCCAAACGCCGAACCCCCTCACCCTAACCCTCTCCCCAATGGGGAGAGGGAATCATTCCGCCCAGGCGGCGTCCTCCAGGTGGAGCTCGGCGTAGCTGCTGCCATGATATTCGTCGCGCCTGACCCGGCCGGCGAGCCAGAGCCTGCGATGCGGCGGGGCGGCGAGCATCGCTTCGCCCAGCGGGCTGTCGGCCATGCGGAAGGCGATCGCCTTCAGCCGGCGGCCGTCGGCGCCGGCGGCGACCAGCCGCAAATGGCCGCTGCCGACCACGTCCGCCTTGACGATCGCCGCCGGGCCGGCGGCGACGCGCGGGCCGGGCCAGCCGGCGCCATAGGGGCCGCCCGCCTCGAGCGCGTCGAACAGGTCCGGGCAGACGCCGCCCGGGGCGACGAGCGCGTCGAGCAGCAAGGCGCGGTCGTCGCGGCTGCGGGCGACGTCGGCGGCGAGGCGCTCTTCGAGGAAATCGGCGAGCGCCTCGATCCGGTCGGCGGCGACGGTGAGGCCGGCGGCCATGGCGTGGCCGCCGCCGGCGATCAGCAGGCCGCTGTCCTTCGCCGCCAGCACCGCCGCGCCGAGATCGACGCCGGCGATCGAGCGGCCCGACCCCTTGCCGATGCCGTCGGCGCCCAGCGCGACGACGATCGCCGGCCGGCGGCTTTTCTCCTTGAGGCGGCCGGCGACGATGCCGATCACGCCCGGGATGCCAGCCGGGCGCGGCGACCAGCAGCACGGCGCGATTGTCCTGGGCCGGGCACAAGCGCCTCGGCCTCGGCGCAGACCGCGGCCTCGACGGCGCGGCGCTCCTCGTTGAGGCGGTCGAGCTCGGCGGCGAGCGCTTCGGCCTCGGCGAGATCGTCGGTGGTGAGCAGGCGGACACCGAGATCGGACTTGCCGACCCGGCCGCCGGCATTGATGCGCGGGCCCAGCGCCCAGCCGAGATCGGCGCAGGTCGGCGCGCGATCGAGGCGGGCGGCGTCGGCGAGCGCGGCGAGGCCGACATTGCGGCGCTGCGCCATCACCTTCAGGCCCTGGGTGACGAAGGCGCGGTTGAGGCCATGTAGCCGGGCGACGTCGGCGACGGTGCCGAGCGCGACCAGATCGAGCAGGTCGATCAGCCGCGGCTCCTCGCGGCCGGCGAAAAAACCGCGGCCGCGCAATGCCCGCAGCGTCGCGGCGCCGAGCAGGAAGGCCATGCCGACCGCGGCGAGGTGGCCGTGAGCGGCGGCCTCGTCGGCTTCGTCGAGCCGGTTCGGATTGACGATGGCGAAGCCGGCGGGAAGGCGGCTGGCGCATTTGTGATGATCGACGACGATGACGTCGACGCCGGCGCCCTGCGCCATGTCGAGCGCCTCGAACGCCTGGGCGCCGCAGTCGACGGTGACGATCAGCCGGGCGCCGCCCTCGGCGATCCGCACCAGCGCCTCGCCGGACGGGCCGTAGCCCTCCATCAGCCGGTCGGGGATATAGGCGCGCGGATCGCAGCCGAGCTGCCGCAGCAGCCGGACCAGCAAGGCCGCCGAGGTGGCGCCGTCGACGTCATAATCGCCGAACACGGTCACCGGCTCGCGGCGCTCGACCGCGTCCGCCAGCCGTTCCGCCGCCTTGTCCATGTCGCGGAAGCAGGACGGATCGGGCATGAAGCCGCGCAGCGTGGGATGGCGGTGCCGCTCCAGCTCGGCGCGCGTGACGCCGCGGGCGAGCAGCAGCCGGTCGACGAGCTCGTCGGGGCGGAAGCCGGCATCGCCCTCGTCGCCCGCCGTCCCGCGCCAGCGCCAGGGCTGGCCGAGGATCGAGCGCTCGACGCCGCAGACGAAGGAGGGGTCCATCGGCGCCAGCCTAAGCCATGGCGGCGCAAAGGTGAATCCACGGCTTCAGATAGTTGTGGATGATCCGGACGGCGGCGATCGAACCAAAAGCTGGGGGCGCTGTTTCCAACGCCGAGCCCCCTCACCCCCAACCCCCTCTCCCCCACGGGGAGAGGGGGTCATTCTTCGATCACGACCCAGGTCGGGGCGTGGTCGCTGGCTTTCTCGCGGCCGCGATACTCCTTGTCGACGCCGGCATCGAGCAGCCGGTCGGCCGCCGGCGGCGACAGCATGAGATGGTCGATGCGAAAGCCGGCGTCGCGCTGCCAGCAGCCGGCGGTATAGTCCCAGAAGGTGTAGACCGCCCCGGCGGGATAGCGGGCGCGGATCGCGTCGGTGAAGCCGAGGTTGACGATGCGGCGGAAGGCGGCGCGGCTTTCCGGCTGCATCAGGGCGTCATGCCGCATCGCCCGCGCGGAAAAGACGTCGTCGGGATCGTCGGTCGGGATGACGTTCCAGTCGCCGGCGAGGATCGCGGGGCGCTCCTCGGCGAGCAGGCCGGCGGCATGGGCGTGCAGCCGGTCCATCCAGGCGAGCTTGTAGGCGAATTTCTCGGTGCCGACCGGATTGCCGTTGGGCAGATAGAGCGAGGCGATCGTGAGGCCATCCAGGTCGGCCTCGATGTAGCGGCTGTGGGTGTCGTCGGGATCGCCGGGCAGCCCCATGCCGCGCAGCGCCGGCGCCGGTCCCGCCGCGGGGGCGAGGATGGCGACGCCGTTGAAGCCCTTCTGGCCGTGCCAGATGCCGTCATAGCCGGCCGCCCTTATGTCCTCGATCGGGAAGGCCTCGTCGGCGCACTTCACCTCCTGGAGACAGAGGATGTCGGGCTTCTGCTCGTCGAGATATTCGACGAGGCGCGGCAGCCGCGCGCGAACGCCGTTCAGATTGTAGGTGACGATCTTCATGACCCGCGCTTAGCCCAGGTCATCAAGATCGTCATCCCGGACTCCGAGCAAGGCCGGAGCCGGGAAGTCGACGCACCCTCGGCGCTAATTGGCGGGGCGCGGACCGATATTCGCCGCCAGGAACGTCTCCAGTTCGCGCAGCATCCGGATTCGTGTTTCCGCATCCGACAGCCAATGGTCGTCGCCGCGCAGCTCCACGAGCCGCACGTTCCGGCCGGCATCGCGCAACCGATCCAGCATTCGTCGCGACTGCTCGATGGGCACGACCGTGTCGTCCGTGCCGTGAATCAGCAGGACGGGGACCCGTACGCGATCGGCGAGGTTCGCCGGCGAGACGCCGCGAATGCGTTCGCGATCCTCTTCGCGGTCGCCGATCGAGATGCGCCACCGGTCGGAGACGATGCTGTCCCCGCCGGTCGCGGCCTGGCGCTGGCGCAGGAACTCGTTGAGATCGGCGACGCCGGCGACGCTGGCCGCGCACCTGTAGCGATCCGGCGTCAGGGCGGCGCCCGCGAGCGCCGCGTAGCCGCCATAAGACGCGCCGACGATGCACACGCGCGCGGGATCGACGATGCCGCCCCGAACGAGCGCCGCGACGCCGTCTTCCACGTCGGTCTGCATCAGGCCGCCCCATTGGCGGCGCCCGGCAAGCTCCCAGCGCGCGCCATAGCCGGTCGAGCCGCGGAAGTTCGGCTGCAACACAGCGTAGCCGCGCGAAGCCAGGAACGACGCCCACCAATCGAAGTCCAGGGTGTCGCGCCAATGCGGCCCGCCGTGCACGAGCAGGACGAGGGGAAGGTTGCGCGCCGGTTCGACGGCGGGCAGCGTCAGATAGGCCGGAATCCGCACGCCGTCGCGCGCGGGATAGGTGATGGACTGGCGCACGCCGCCTTGGGCCCCGGCCAGCTCCGGATAGAGCATGCCGATGCGCTGCAGCGAGCCGTCCGCGGCCAGGAACAAATAATAGCCGCCGCCGTCGAGACCGCGCTCGCCATAGAAAAGGATGCGGCGGCGGTCGCGCGACCAGGATTCCATCAGGGCCGTGCCGCCGGCGAACGCCCGCGTTAACGCCTCATAGGCCGCCTGCAGCGCCGGATCGAAAAAGTGCTGCCTCGATTCCTCCTCGGTCCAGGCTGCGCCGACGACGCGGTGCGTCCACGGATCGCGAATGGCGCGGCGGACTTCGCGACCTTCGCGCCCGAACAGGAGCGTGCGCGCCCCGCTGGCGCGGTCGACGGCATAGAGACGATGGAACTCGCCGGCATCGTCTTCATCGAGGACGGCGATCCTTCCGTCGGGCATCAGGCCTTCGATATTGACGGGCTCGCCCGTTTCGGAAACGTCCTGCAGCAGCAGGCGCTGGCGATCGCCGTCATAGACGAACAGGCTCCAGCGATTGGTGTCGTCGTCGGAATCGTAACGCGCGACCACCGAGCCCTGCTCGTCGAGCAAATATCCCAGCGTATCGCGATTGACTCCCGCGACGTCGATCATCCTCGAATTACCGGTGCCCAGATTCACGCGATAGACGGCGGGGTGAACCGCTCTGACGCCGGGCGCCCTGCCGATCATGCGTCCATGGCCCGGATCGCCCTCGATCGGCGCGATCAGGGAGGAGCCCTGATCCTGCCATGGCTCGTCGGGATTGGTCGTGAGCTGCTCGATCTCCCGCGTCGCCAGGTCGACGACGCCGGTCCGGTAATAGTCCACGCGCTGCGGCGATCCGCGGAAGCGGACATGGGAGGGCAGCACGCTGCCAGGATGAAACGTCCGGCTGATCAGGAAGGAGACGCGTCCTTCGTCGGCCCACCCGATGCCGCGCAATTGCGTGTCTTCCGGAACGGCCGCCTGATAGACGGTCGTGCGGGCATCGAGATCGAACACATGGATGAAGGCGCCTTCGGGCGTCGACATCGCGAGCGCGATCTTGCTCCCATCCGGCGATATCGCCGCATCCGCGATCGCCGGGAGCCGCCCGAACGCCTCGGCAGGCGGCGGCGCATCCTGGGCACGCGCGGACCACGCCAGCAACAACAGGACAACAAGACAAGAGCTGCGCAGCCACCCGTACACGTTTCCACCCCCTTCAATTCGAGTGGACAGCTAATGCCAGTTGAGCGCCCGGATCAAGCGATGGCAGAAGCGCCGTCGCGGACCAGGCCGTGAGCCGGCGCCTGCCGGAGTGCCCGCGAGGGTCGACCACCCGGGTGACACTGGTCGCAGGCGGGCAGTCATCGGGGCTTACGGGATGGCGATCGGCGGATCGAAGGCGACGCGGCCCGGCAGGCGGCCCTTGGCGAGGCTGCACGGCTCGTGCAGCTTGCTGCCGCCGAGGGTGAGCACGCCGGTCACCTCGCACCCGCCCATCGCGGCGGCGGTGACGGCGCCGTCACGGATCGTCAAAGTCACCGCCTCGAACTTGCCTTCGACCGTATAGCCGAACGACATGGGCGGCGCCTTGAACGCGCCGAGGCTGACCAGCAGCTGCGGTTCCCCCTGCAGCGTCACCTTGTTCCTGCCCAGCTCATATTGCTCGTCCCTGCCGCGCGGATGCTTCTTCTCGTCCTTATAGTCGCACAGCGCCTTATATTCGGCCCAGGCCGCGCCGAACGCACGGACGACGTCGAAGCTCAGCTTGTCGCGGATCGCCTTCAGCGCCGCCTTGCCGGCACCGCCCCAGCCGACCCTGCCGCCCGGCCCACCCTGCTCGGCCATGTGGCCGCGTATCTCGTCGCCGAGATTCTCGATCGATTCGGGCAGCAATTCGCCGACCTCGATCGACGCGTTCTCAGGCATCCTCATTCCTCCTTCGCCGAGCCGGGCGGTTCCGGCGGATCGATCCGGCAGGCATGCGCCGGCGGCTCGGCACTGACCTCGAATTCGAGCCCCGGCGGCTCGCCCCATTCGACGCCGGGCACCGGCGGGCCGGCCAGGCCGACCTCGAAGCGCGGCTTCAGCAGAAGCGGCCGCACCAGCTTCGCCGCCAGCGCCGCGGCGGCAAGCGCGGCGGCAGCGAGGAGCGCGAGCAGCAGCCGGCGATTGCCGCCCGGCTGCGGGTCCGGCTCGGCTGGCCCGAGGCTCAGCGCATAATATATGGTCTCGCCCCGCTCGACCCGCTCGCCGGCCGCCGGCCGCGTCTCAATCACCTGTCCGGCGGCATAAGCGGAATGTCGGGCTCCCTCCGCCACCGCGACCAGACCGTCGCGCTCGAGCCGGGCCACCGCCGCGGCCTCCGGCATGCGCTCCAGACGCGGGACGACGACCCATGAGGGAGCGGTGGATGGGGGCGCGAGCGGGCCCTCCGAAACCTCCAGGACGATCGAGACGTCGGCGGTCACCGGCGTCCCGGCGGCAGGGGATTGCCCGAATATCCTGTCCCGCGCGACGGTGGCATGGGGGGACCCGCGAAGCGAACGGGGGTTGAAGATCTCCAGCGCCGCCAGCGCCCGATGTGCCTCCGGGACGGTCATGTTCGCTAATGAAGGCATCCTGACCGCAGGCGGACCGTCGGAGACGTCGAGGACGATCCGGTCGGTTGCGGCCACCGGCGCATTCGCGGCAGGGGCCTGCCCGTAGATCCTGTCCCGCGCGACCGTGGCATGCGTGGCGCGGCGTACCACCGGCGCATTTGGTATTCGCCGCGCGGCCAGCGCCCGCCGTGCCTGATCCACGGTCATGTTCGTCACGGACGGCATCAGCACCGGCGGCGGACCGTCCGAAACGTCCAGGACGATAGGGCTGTCGATTACGGACGCGCCCGCTTCGGGGGCCTGCCGGAAGATCCTTTCGCGCGCGACGGAGGCATGGGGGCCGCGGCGAATCTCCGGTTCGCCGAGGATTTCACGCGCCGCCAGCAAGCGCCGCGCCTGCTCGAGGGTCAGGCCGATCAGCGACGGCATCGCCCAATCGGCAGCCGGACCACGGGAAACGCACAACACCAGGGTTCTAAGCCCCATCCCCTCGCCCGGCTTGGGCCATTGATTCACCACCTGACCCGACGGCTCGTCGGATGCGACTTCCACGACCTCCACGTCCAACTCATAGTCCCGCAACCTGTCCCGAGCCTCGGCCAGCGTCCCCCCGGTCAACGTGGGCGCTTTCTCGACCCCTTCGACACTGTATCGGGCGAATTGGTCGCAATGACCCGGGCCGGCATTGTCGGATTGCGCCTGCGCGCCGGCCGCGACCAGCCCGGCCGCCGCCAGCAGCAATATCGCCGCGCGTTGCACGGCCCTTCCGCAGCGAATGAAACGGGTCAGCTGGGTCATGCCGGGTCCCCGGCAAGAGTGTCGAGCGACCCTAGGCGTCGGGGAGAGGCGCCTCAAGCACGGACGGCACCAGAATGGACCCGGGCGCGGAGGCTAGACGCTGAAGCTGGTGCCGCAGCCGCAGCCGGAGGCGGCCTGGGGGTTGGTGACCTGGAAGGCGGCGCCGCCAAGGCTCTCGACGAAGTCGACGGTCGAGCCGCGCACCAGATCGAGCGAGACCGGGTCGACGACCAGAGTCACGCCGTCCCGCGCCACGGCGAGATCGTCGGCGGCGATCTCGTCGGCGAGGCCGAACCGGTATTGGAAGCCGGCGCAGCCGCCGCCCTCGACCGACAGGCGCAGCACGGCCGGCTTGCCCTGGCGCTGCGCGATCGCGGCCACCCGCGACGCGGCGCTCGGCGAAAGCGAGATTTCGGAGGTATCGGCCATGTCGACGAGATAGGAGCCCGGGGGCTCCGAAGCTAGCCCCTGGTGCGGTAACCGCAGACGATGCCGAACAGGAAGGACATGAACAGGCCCATCTGCACCTGACCGGCCGGATCGGTCCAGCCGACCAGGTCGTGGCCGAACGCGAACAGGCCTATGAACATGCACAGCGCAAGTCCCATCATCGGGCGAAATCCTCCTCCCGAAAGCGCAAACCTCCCACAAAAGGGTAAAGCGGTCGTGAACGCTTGCCGCGCGGGGCGCGGCGAGCCATAGGATTCCCCATCCGGCGGGAGCGAGCGGCGATGAAGACCCGTGTCTATGTGACGCTGAAAAACGGGGTGCTCGATCCGCAGGGCAAGGCGATCCACCACGCGCTCGAAGGACTGGGGTTCAGCGGCGTCAACGGCGTCCGCGCCGGCAAGCTGATCGAGCTCGATCTCGATCCCGCCGTCGGCGCGGCCGAGGTCGAGCAGATGTGCCGCAAGCTGCTCGCCAACACCGTGATCGAGAACTTCCGGATCGAGCCGGCGGAGCCGGCGGGGGAGGCAAAGGCGTGAACAGCGCGGTCATCGTCTTTCCCGGCTCCAATTGCGACCGCGACATGGCCGAGGCGCTGCGGCTGGTGACCGGAAGCGCGCCGGCGATGGTCTGGCACCGGACGAGCGAGCTGCCGGCCGGGCTCGACCTGATCGCCATTCCGGGCGGCTTTTCCTATGGCGACTATCTGCGCTCGGGCGCGATGGCGGCGCAATCGCCGGTGATGCGGGCCGTGAGGCAGGCGGCCGAGCGCGGCGTCGCCGTGCTCGGCGTGTGCAACGGCTTCCAGGTGCTGGCCGAGGCGCATCTGCTGCCCGGAGCGCTGATGCGCAACGCCGGCATCCGCTTCGTCTGCCGCGACGTGCCGCTCAAGGTCGAGAACAGCCAGTCCGCCTTCACCTGCCGCTACGAAGCGGGCGAGGAGATCGTGCTTCCGGTCGCCCATCATGACGGCAATTACCAGGCCGACGAGGCGACGCTCGACCGGCTCGAAGGCGAGGGCCGGGTCGCGTTCCGCTACACCGGCGAGTGCAACGGCTCGGCGCGGAACATCGCCGGCATCCTCAACCCGGCCGGCAACGTGCTCGGCATGATGCCGCATCCCGAGCGGGCGGTGGAAAGCGCCCATGGTCTTACCCAGGGACGACGCCTGTTCGAAGGAATAATCGGCGCCGTCGGCCGCGAGGCGCGCGCCTTCGCCTGAACCGGCGCCGGCGACACGACGAAAATACCCCAATCCAGGCTGATCCGTCCGTGGTAAAACGCCACCCTTGCCGTCGGCGGCCGCGGCTGTCATCTTCGCCGGTCCGCCACTGGACTTAGGCGATCGGTGGCCGGACCTTGAGCTGGGGGAGCAAGGACCATGGCGCAAGACGGGGCAAACGACGACAACGGATCATCGGGGCCCGGCCCGGCCGCGGAGGAAGCCGCCGGAGACGGCGGCGACGCCGCCCCGCCGGCGGCGCGCAGGAGCGGCAGCCGCGACCCGAGGGTGTTCGTCCTGCTTCGCGAGCTCAGCGAAGTGCATCTGCTGCTCGACAATGTCTCGGCCAACCCGACCACCACCGTGGCCGAGCGCAGCACCGACGAGGCGCTGACGGCACAAGGGCTCGACCGGCAATGGATCGAGAAGGTCTGCGAGATCAGCTGGCCGCCCGACGGCTCCGACCTGGAGAAAGCCGAAGACGCGGCGCTGCTGATCCGCGCCAAGGACTATCTCAACCGCCTGTCCCACCCGGCGAGCGGGTCGACGATCGCCTTCACCCTGCTGGTGACGCAGGAGGATACCGGCAAGCGGCGCTGGCCGTGGCTGCGGAAGCGGGGCGAAAGCGAGGCGCCGGCCGGCGCGGCGACGCGCAGCTCGCTCGCCCAGACCGCCTATCCCGACCTGATCGGCAAGGCGATCGGGTTCCGGCGCTGGATGATGGGGATCAGCGGCGGGCTGCTCATCACCCTTGTCTTCACCTGCTTCCTGTCCTGGTACGTGGCTTACGGCAATGCCGCGCTGGCGGCGCTGGCGACGACGCGCCAGGCCGCGGCCGACGCCCAGACCCGGGTCGACCAGGCCGAGACGGCCGCCGCCACCGGCGAGGGCGATGAACCCGGCGAGGACGGGGCGGGGGCCGGCCAAATCGCGACCGACGGAGGAGACGCCGAGGCCGATGAGGGTGCGCCGGCTCCGGCGCCCCCGTCGAGCACATCGGTGCCGAGCACGCCAACGGAATTCGTCAGCTACTGCCGCCAGCAGCCCTATCAGGGGCCGGCTCAGGCGCAGCAGTGCCTGGCGCTCGAACGGGCCTATGAGGATCTGGAAGGGGTCGAGCAGCGGCTGGGACGCTGGCTGTGCTGGGTCCCGTTCAGCGACTGCGACGACGAGCAAAAGATGGCCGACGCGCCCTCGCGCGCCGCCGCCTTCGCCAACATCATGGGCTCGGCCGTGCTGCCGTTCCTGTACGGGCTGCTCGGCGCCGGCGCCGCGATCATCCGCTCGCTGTCGCGCAAGATCAGGGCCAGCCTGCTGAGCCCGCGCGACCTTCAGCTTTCGTTCCAGCAGCTGGCGCTGGGCGCGGTGATCGGAGCCTGCATCGGCCTGTTCGTCGTCGCGCCCGGCAGTGATGCGACCGGCGAGAGCCTGCTTGGGCCGGTGACCTTGTCCGCGTCGGCCATCTCCTTCGTCGCGGGCTTTGGGGTGGAGGCGGTGTTCCAGGCGCTCGAGGCCTTGATCTCCCGGATCTTCAACATCGCGCCGGCCGCGACCGGGAATCGGGGCGACGGCGTCACCAACAGCTGAACCCGCTCGGCGGCCGTCGCCGGCCGCGCCGGAATGCGAAAGGCCGCCCCTTGCGGGACGGCCTTTCCCTATTCGGCCGATGGCGGCCCGGCTCAGAACAAGGCGCAGTCGAAGCCCGCCAGCAGCTCGGCCGGAGCGGCCGTCAGGCTCTCGCCGCCGAACGGACCGGCCGCGGCCTCGCCGCCCTCGGGCAGGAAGGCGGACGCCGGGGCCGCGCCGAAAGCCGGCCCGCTTTGCCCGGCCGCGCTGGTCGTCATCGCCACGCTGGCGCCGCCATCGCCGGAACCGGTGATCGTGACGGTGACGGTGGCGGTGTCGGTCGAGCCCCATCCGTCCTCCACCTCATAGGTGAAGCTGTCGACGATCGTCTCGCCCGGCGCCAGATCGAGGTTCGCCGCCGAATAGGTCAGCGTCCGATCTTGGGCGTTGAAGGCGACCTGGCCCTGGGTGCCGCCGGCGTCGACCGACAGGATCTCGAACTGGAAGCTGTCGACGTCCTGGTCGTTGCCGATCAGGGCGTTCCACAGATTGCCGCTGGTCTGGCCCTCACCGATCGCGACCGCATCGTCGATCGCGACGATCGGGTCGTTGACGCCCTCGATCACCATGCCGATGACCTTGCGCTCGCCCTCCGCGTTGATGACGGTGAAATAGGTCCACTGCTCCTGGTCGTAATTCAGGATGTCGCTGCTCTTATGGTCGGCGGTGAAGCTCAGGATGCCGGCCTCGAGGTCGAACTCGACGGTGCCGAGCGTGCCCTGGGTGTCGACCGCGACGGGCTCGAAGCCCATGAATTCGATGATCGAGCCGAGCATCTCGTCGTTGATGCCGTCCTCCTGGACATAGAAATAGGCGTCCGGCTCCGGGCTGACGCCGGTGATCGTCACCGTCGCGGTGGCGGTCGAGGTCAGGCCGGTGGAATCGGTGACCGTATAAGTGAAGGTGTCGGTCGCGGTTTCGCCCTCGGCGAGATGCTCGAAGGCGGCGCCGGGATCGTAGGTCACCTTGCCGTCCGCGGAGACGGTGACGATGCCGCCTTTCTCCGACGTCGAACTCGACCGCGATCACCTGCAAGGTGTCGCCGGCGTCGACGTCGCCGTCATTGCCGAGCAACTGGGCGGTGACATCGACCGGGCCGGCATCCTCGGCGAGGGTGAGGGCGTCGTCCGCCGCCTCCGGCGCGTCGGCCGCGCCGACCACCGTGACGGTGACGGTGGCGGTGGACTCGTTATCGGCCGCGTCGCGCACCGTGTAGGTGAAGCTGTCGGTCATCGTCTGGCCCGCCTGCAGCGCCTCGGCGCCGGCGGCGGGGGTATAAGAAAGGGTGCCGTCCGGGTTGATCGAGGCGGTGCCGCCGGCGCCGTTCATGTCGAGCGACACGACGGTCAAAGCGTCGCCGTCGGGATCGGAATCGTTGCCGAGCACGACGATCTGCCCGCCTTCCTCGCCGACTGTCGCGGCGTCGGCATGGGCGACCGGCGCCTGGTTCGGCGGGGTCCGGCCGATCAGGTCGGCGGGATCGAACAGGCCATCGGCGAAGCCGGCGAGGCTGACTCCGTCGAGCGTGTCGGTGCCGTCGGGCGAGCCCGAGCGCAGGTCGGTGACGAGGTAGGTGCCGGGCAGCGCGCCGGCCTCGACGCGATAGTCGCCGCTGTTGCCCGAGAAGCGGGCGACGTCGCCGGCATTGCCGCCGAGGATGCGGTCGTTGCCGGCGCCGCCGGTCAGCTCGTCATAGCCGTTGCCCCCGTCGAGGAGGTCGTCGCCCGCGCCGCCGAACAGCAGGTCGCGGCCGACCCCGCCCAACAGGATATCGTTGCCGAAGCCGCCATGGATGATGTCGTCGCCCTGGCGGCCGTCGATGCGGTCGTCCTGGGCGGTGCCGTTGAGGGTCTCGCTCTTATTCGTGCCGTTGATGGTAGCCATCTTCATTCTCCTTGGTCTGTGCAGCCGGCCAATGCCGGCCTGGGGGCAGGGGTGGGTACGCAGGGGGCCGTCCGGCGCCGAAAGCGCCGGGAGGCTTCACTCAATGCCGGGCAATGCTCGGCCGCCGCGGCGGCGGAGCGTCGGGATCACTCTGTCATCGGGTCAGTGGGCGTGGCCCGCCATGGCGGCGCCGCTCGGGCAGGTGACGTTCGGGTTGAACGGCGCGAACACGCCGTTGGGATTGTCGCGATACAGCCAGACGTGGCGGTCGAAATGCGGCTCGAACATGTGCGCTTCGTCGATCGCCGTGACCGGATCGTCGGCCATCCGCTCATAGGGGCGGCCGTGGAAAGCCGGCGGCGCGTCGTGTCCGGCGGCGCGCCAGGCGCTTTCGAACACCAGATTCTCGACCGCGACCAGCTCGAGCGAGCCATCGGCTTGGGGCTCGTAGATCAGGATGGCGGGGTTGAGGAAATCGGTGTGGGTGCCGGAGCCGGCGACGCGCGGATTGGGCGGCGCGGTGATGCCGAGCAGGTCGGGACGGAAATAATGGATTCCCATCGCGCCCGTCGAGGCGGGCAGGCCCATCCCCTCGGCGGTCTCGCAATGGCTGCCGGGCGCCGGGATATAGCCTTCGGCAAGCGCGACATCGACGTTGCGAAAGCGCTCGCTGGCGGCGCGGACGGCGTCGAGATCGGGATCGGTCTGGGCATAAGCCGGCACCGGCCCGAGGGCCGAGACGGTGAGCGCCGCGGCAGCGGCAAGCAGCAGGCTTTTCATCGGGTCGTTTTCCTTTTTTTGCAGCGCCGCGTGAGCCGGCGGCGCCACGCGACGGCCGGCCATCTGCCGTCGATGCTTGGCTGGCGCATGTCGCGGGCAGGGGAATAATGTTTCAATCGTGTCCGGACGGCTCGGGCGAAAGGCAGCGACCCCGCCGATGCCGGTGCAATCCAGGCAGGGCCGCCCTTGTCGCCCTCCTTCGGCAGGCATATTCTCGCACGCGACTCGAAGACTTCCGCAAGCAAGCGGCAAATGAGAGAGCCGGGCAGCAAGGAAAGGAGAGCGGCATGTGCAAGATAAAAGGCAACAAGCCCGAGGCCATCAGGCAAGGGTCGCCCCCCGATGCGCGCAAGCTGATCATCGCCAAGGCTATCGTCGACCGGGACTTCCGCCAGATGCTCTTCGACCGGCCAGGAGAGATCTTCGCCGAGGTTCGCCTCGGCAAGCGCGACCTCGCCGCGATCGAACGGCTGAAGACGACATTGCCTGCGCTCGATGGGCTCGTCAGCGCATTTGCCGGCGAGATTTCCAGCAGCGGCAGGCCGGCAAGCCGGACTAGCTAGGGTTCCGGCGAGCCGACAAGTCGAGGCGCAGTGAGACGAAGCCTCGTTCCTTGCGGCGGCCAAGAAGCTGCACCGAAATGGAGTGAGATCAGTCGGCGGACTTGTTGCATTAGGGCGGCGAGATTATTCTCGACTGCCGACTCGCAACAGGGCCGTAAGAGCCGGGCGAGGTTCGACCGCAGATGATCTCGGAAAAGAGGGGAAGCGATATGACCGCTGGAAAACCTGCGCCGCTGAGAAGAGGTTCTCCACCCGACGCCAGGAAGCTCATCATCGCCAAGGCCATTGTCGATCCGGCGTTCCGCAAGGAACTGTTCGCCAATCCGGCGAAGGTGTTCGGCGAAAAGCGGCTCGCGGCCAGCGATCGGGCCGCGGTCGAGCGCCTGAAGAAGACGCTGCCGGCGCTCGACGACCTGGTCGGCTCGCTCGCCGGCGAGATATTGTGTGGCGGCGGCGGCGGCTGTCCGGGGCTCGCCTGAGCCGGGGGCGGCGAGATGACCGCCTGTCCTGCTGCCGCAGGGGCTGACGCCGCGGCACGGCTGCGTCCGGTGCCCTACCACCGTTTCACGTCGCGCGGACGGCACTATTTGCTCGATATCGAGCGCGTCAGCGCCCACGATTCAGAGGCGGCGGACGGCGCCCTGCTCGCCGCCGCCGCGGAGGGAGACCGCACTCTGCCCGACATCGTCGGCGCGGCGGCCGCGGCCGGCGCCGCGGGCGGACGGCGCCGACTTGCCCGGCGGGCGGAAGAGCTGGTCGCGATGGGCCTGCTGATTCCGGTCGGGGAAGCCGTGGAGAGAGCACCGACCGCACCGGACAGCGACTATGCCACGTTCATGGTCAACGTCTCGCAGCGCTGCAACCTCACCTGCCCCTATTGCTATGTGAACAAGGGACATTTCGACTATTCCGAAGTCCCGATCCCGCGCATGCCGATGGAGCGGGCCGAGACCGTCGTCGAGCATATCCACCGCAATTTCCCCGGCCTCGGCATTTACGGCTACCATTTCTACGGCGGTGAGCCGCTGCTCAACTTCAAGGCGATTCAGGCGATCGTCGAGTCGGCCGAGCGCAAGGCAAGGGCCACCGGCACCGAGACCGACTATCACATCACCACCAACGGGACCTTGCTCACTCCCGCCATCGCCGATTTCATGGATGCCCACCGGTTCACCGTCTATTATTCGATCGACAGCGACGCCGAGACCCATGACGAGCTGCGCAAATATCTGAACGGCAAGGGCAGCTTCGCGGATGTCGCGCGCAATCTCCAATTATTGCGCGATCGGCCGGGCGTTCACCTGATCGGCTCCTCGGTCGTGCGCGAGGCCAACAGCCTGATGGACGCGATCGGCAAGCTGGCCGAAACCGGGGCCCGCCAGTGCAAGGCCGAGCGCGTGCGCCTCAAGGATGACGATCCGCTCGCGCTGGTCGGCGAGGCGTTCGCGGACTATCTCGACGACATACGCGAGCTGGCCGACCATTATATCGACCATATCGCGGCAGCGAAGAAGCCGCTCGACTACCGGCTGACCTCGAAGATCCTGCAGCTGCTCACCCACAAAAGGCGCGATTTCTTCTGCCCGGCCGGCGAGCGCATGTTCGGGGTCTCGTCGAACGGCGAGCTCTATCCCTGCGCGCTTCACGTCGGCCGGCCGCAATCGGTGCTCGGTTCGGTCGAGAAGGGGCCCGATCCCGACAAGGTCAAGGCCTTCCGGCAAAAGTTCAGCGCCGACGGCCAGGAGGTTTGCCGGTCGTGCTGGAACCGGACTCTGTGCGGCGGCGGCTGCTCGGCGATGGTCGACCGGTTCGGGCATGAGAAGTGCGATTCGCTTCGCGCCGAGAGCGAGGCCGCGATCATCGTCTACCGGCACTTCGCCCGGACCGATCCGGTCCGGCTGCTCGCGCTGGTTTCCCCGAAGATCGCGCAGTGGGCCGACGGGGCGCTCGACGATGCGGAATCGCTCGCGCCGACCGAACCGGCGGCCGAGCTTCGCCACTGGGTCTGATGGACGGGCCGGCGCGATCGTCGGAACGGTTCCGCGACGCCATGCCGATTGCGGGGCACGGCGGCGGACGGCTGATCTACGACCTCGAGCGCAGCTATGTGCTGGCGATGCCCCGGGGGCTGGCGGACCGGCTGCCGGCCTGGCCGCCGGACCAGGGCGATGAAGAACTTCATGCCTGGCTGCGGGGCCAGGACCTGCTGACGGTCAAGCCGGTCCCCCGCAAGCGCGAGGATGCCGACGCACCCGCCCCCCAGATCACCGACGTCTCGATCGACTTGCCGGGCGCCTGCAACATGGGCTGCACCTATTGCTTCGAAAAGCCGATCTTCTCGCGCATCGGACGCATGGCGGAGACCACAGTCGACAAGAGCCTGGACTTCGCTTTCCGCGCGGCGCGGGGCGCGCCGAAGGTCGTCTTCCATTTCGGCTCCGGCGAGCCGGTGATCGAATTTCGTCAACTTCGCGCGCTGGTCGCCAAGGCGATGCGGCGGGCCGAGACGAGCGGCCAGGCGGTGCAGTTCGAGCTCACCACCAATGCGACCCTGGTCACCCCTGAGGTCGCGCGATTTTTCGCCGACCATCCGTTCAACGTCCGAGTCAGCTGCGATGGCCCGCCGGAGGTGCACGACCGGTTCCGGCCGATGGCGAACGGCCGGGCCTCCTACGCGCTGGTCGAGCGCGGCCTCAAGCATCTGCTCTACGCCCTGCCGGAGCGCCTGACGGTCAACAGCGTGTTCTGCTCGGGAACCCGCCTGATCGATCTTTGGCGATGGGCGAAGGATCTCGGCCTGCGCCACTATCACGCCATCAAGGTCGGCTCCGGGGAGGCGGACGATGCCGCCCTCGCGGCCCGCGACCTCGCCGCCTTCGCCGCGGACACGGCGGCGATCGCCGACGAGATTTTCGCCACGCTCGCGCGTCACGAGCGGCCGATCGACTATCACCCACTGGCAAAGACGGTGCGGCGGCTGATGCTGCCGCAGCCGATCACCCGCTTCTGCGGCGTCGCCGGAAGCTATGTCGGGATCGCCGCCGACGGCGCCATCTATCCCTGCTTTCGCCATCTCGGCCTCGAGGATTATCGCCTCGGCGACGTCGAGAATGGCGTCGACGACGCGCGGCGCCAGGAATATCGCCGAACCGAAGCGGCCGAAGTCGATGCGCGGCCGGTCTGCTCATCCTGCTGGGCGCGCTACATTTGCGGCGGCGGCTGCTATGCCAACTCGGTTGTCTACGGGCCCGACAAGCGCGCGCCGCAGACCGCCCATTGCCCGTTCTGGCGTGCCGAGATCGCCGAGGGAATCCGGCTCTACGACCGGTTGCGCAGCACCGATCCGATGCTCTGCCTGCTGATGTTCGGCGACGATGTCGAGGGGGTGATCGACCGGGCCGAGGCACGGATCCTGGAGCAGGTGCGCACCTTCTGATTCGCCGGACCCCGGCCCACACCTCCCCGCCGATCGCCGTCGGCCGGGCGCCCGAAGACCAAAAACCGGACATATTGGAGCGGTGCGCGGCGCGCGCAGCCGGCTAGTCGTACCGCGCGATCCACTCCTCGACCACCGGCGCGATCCGGTCGCGCCACTTGCTGCCGTGGAAGATGCCGTAATGGCCGGCGCCCTTGGCGAGGTGATAGCGCTTCATCGCCGCCGGCAGGCCGGTGGCGATGGTCAGCGCCGCCTTGGTCTGGCCGACGCCGCTTATATCGTCGCGCTCGCCCTCGATCGCGAGCAGCGCCACGTCCGTCAGCGCGGCCGGGTCGACGCGGCGGCCGCGATGGGTGAGCTCGCCTTTGGGCAGCGAATGGCGCTGGAAGACGACGTCGACCGTCTGCAGGTAGAATTCGGCGGTCATGTCGCAGACCGCGCGATATTCGTCGTAAAAGTCCTTGGTCGCCTCGGCGCTCTCGCCATTGCCCTGGACGAGATGCTTGAACATCTCCCAGTGGCTGGTGAGATGGTCGCCCAGGTTCATCGCCATGAAGCCGGCCAGCTGGAGGAAGCCCGGATAGACCGAGCGGCCGCCGCCCGGATAGAGATAGGGGACGGTGGCGACGACGTTGCGCTCGAACCAGGCGAACGGGCGCTGGGTCGCCAGCGTGTTGACCGCGGTCGGCGCCTGCCGCGGGTCGATCGGCCCGCCCATCATGGTCAGCGACTTCGGCCGGCAGCGATGGCGGTCGGCGCTCATCAGGCAGGCGGCGGCGAAGGCCGGCACCGACGGCTGGCAGACGGCAAGCATGTGGGCGCCGGGGCCGACATGCTCGAGGAAGGCGATCAGATAATCGATATAGTCGTCGAGGTCGAAGCGGCCGGCGTCGAGCGGCACCATCTTCGCGTCGCGCCAGTCGGTGATGTAGACGTCGTGGCCGGGCAGCATCCGCTCGACCGTGCCGCGCAGCAGGGTCGCATAATGGCCCGACATCGGCGCCACGATCAGCAATCGGGGCGAGCCCTCGACGCGGTGGCGGCGGAAGCGCTTCAACTGGCCGAACGGCTTCCTGAGCACGACCTCCTCGCTGACCGCGACGGTGCGGCCGTCGATCACAGTGTGGTCGAGGCCGAATTCCGGCTTGCCGCGCGGCGCGGCGGCATGGGCGAAAACGTCGAGGGCCGATGCGACGATCGGCCCCATATGCGAATAAGCGAAGGGATTGGCCGGATTCTGCATCCAGCCGGCGCCGATATTGGCGAGCGTGCTGGCTCCGGCGAGCAGCGAGCGCTGCACCTCATAGGCGTCGTAAAGCATCGATATTCCACCCCCCGTTTGGCCGCTTATGGGGGGGCGGCAGGGTTAGGTCCAGAGCCGAATAACCGACGGCTCCGATTAAGGCTCCAATCGAGCCGGGCCGGACGATTCCGAGCGCTCCTGCGTGGTCCACCGCCGCAATTTTCCACGCGAAGACGCGAGGGGCGCGAAGGGGGAGCGGTCGCTTGCCCGGCCGTCATTGCGAGCGCAGCGAAGCCATCCGGATTTCGGGCTGAGGAGGACAGCCACTTCGTGGCTGTCGGCTGGATCGCTTCGCCGCTCTGCGGCTCGCAATGACGATCGGGATCGAGGAGCCAACGTGCGGATCCATCGTCCTTCGCGTCTTCGCGTCTTCGCGTGATGGGGTGGACGCCCCCCGACGGCATCTATGTGCCAAGATGGTGGTGTTGAACGACCATCTTTCAGGGAGGCGCCCGTGGAACAGGTTACTACGATTGGTCTGGATATCGCAAAGCAAGTTTTCCATGTGCATGGGGCCGATGCCGGCGGCGCGGCGCTGTTCAGCAGGAAGCTGACCCGCGCGAAGCTGCTGAGCTTCTTCGCATCGCAGCCGCGCTGCCTGGTGGCGATGGAGGCCTGCGGCGGCGCCCATCATTGGGCGCGCGAGCTCAAGCTTCTGGGTCATGAGGTGCGGCTGATCCCGCCGGCCTATGTGAAGCCGTTCGTCAAACGGCAGAAGAACGACGCGAAGGATGCCGAGGCGATCTGCGAGGCGGCGCAGCGGCCGGGCATGCGGTTCGTCGCGGTCAAGGACGAGGCGCAGCAGGCCAGCGCGGCGGTGTTCAGGGCGCGCGATCTGATGGTCCGCCAGCGCACTCAGCTGATCAACGCGCTGCGCGGCCTGGTCGCCGAACATGGCTGGGTGGCGCCGCAGGGGCGGTTCCGGATGGCGCAGCTGATGGCCGATATCGAAGCCCCCGCCTGCGCGCTGCCGGAGGCGGCTCGAGGCGCTTTCCGGGTGATGATCGACACGATCAGGTCGCTCGATCGCCATATCGACGGCTTCGAACGCGAGATCGCCGGCCGCGCGAAGCAGGATCCGGATGCCAGGCGGCTGGTGACGATCCCCAGCGTGGGGCCGGTCATCGCAACGGCCGTGCTGGCGCTGGCGCCGCCGGCGGAGTCGTTCCGATGCGGCCGCGACTTCGCCGCCTGGCTTGGGCTCACGCCGCGACAGCGGTCGACCGGCGGCAAGGAGCGGCTCGGCAGCATCACCAAGGCGGGCGAGCGAACGCTGCGCCGGCTGCTGATCATCGGCGCATCAGCCGTGGTCCGCCAAGCCAGCAGGCACGGCGCTCCGACGGGGTCGTGGCTCGCCAAGATGCTGGCGCGCAAGCCGCGCATGCTGGTCACCGTCGCGCTGGCCAACAAGATCGCGCGGATCATCTGGGCGCTGCTCGCGAAGGGCGGCGTCTACAAGGCTCCGGCCGTGGCGGCCTGACGGCAGCCCCGACCGCGAGGTCGTCGAAGCGCAAGAGAGCGAAGGAGGGCATGGCACAACAGTCGGCGAGACGGGACCGGAAGAACCAGTTGGTTTCACTGTGCCTCGAGCACGCTCGCGTGATCTGGATCCGGTCCGCGAACTCCCATGCAGGCCCGCAGCCAACATCGCTGCATCAAGAGGCCGGACAGATGGCAGCAACCGACAACGTGCCCAGCCCTTCCAAAACCCTCTTGCGCTAAAGGGGGCGTCCACAGATGAAACAATGGGCGGCCGGCCCGGCGCCGGCGGCAGGCGGACGGTGCGAGTTGAGCCGCATCACGCCCCCTGCTACCCCGCGCGCGATGGCCCTTCCCCGCCCCGAGCCCGCGCCGCTCAAGAAGATCGGCAACCTCGCCATGATCTGGCGCCAGGCGATCCGCTATCCCGCCCGGATCGCCGCCGCCGCGCTGGCGCTGCTGGTCGCCGCCGCCGCCACGCTCGCCATTCCGGAGGGGTTGAGGCGCGTCATCGACCGCGGTTTCGGCGCCGGCGGCAGCGTCGAGATCGCCAGCCATTTCCAGTGTCTCCTGCTGATCGTCGGCGTGCTGGCGGTGGCGACCGCGCTGCGCTTCTATTTCGTCTCGATGCTCGGCGAGCGGGTGGTCGCCGACATTCGCGGCCTCGTCCACGACAATCTGCTGCGGCTGGAGCCGCGCTTCTTCGAGGAGAACCGCCCTTCCGAGATCGCCTCGCGCATCACCTCCGACACGTCGGTGATCGAGCTGGTGGTGAGCTCGAGCGTGTCGGTGGCGCTGCGCAACATCGTGATGGCGATAGGCGGCATCGTCTATCTGTTCACGCTGGCGCCGATGCTGACCCTGGGCCTGCTCGCCGGCATCCTTTTCGTGATCGTGGCGATCACCCTGCTCGGCCGGCGGCTGCGCAGCATCTCCCGCCACAGCCAGGACCGGATCGCCGACGTCGGATCGATCGTCGTCGAAACGCTCGGCGCGATGAAGATCGTCCAGGCGTTCGGCCAGGAGGCGCGCGAGAGCCGCCGCTTCCGCAGCGCCGTCGAAGCCGCCTTCGCGACGGCCAGACGCCGGATCCTGCTGCGCGCGCTGCTGACCGCGATCGTGATCGCGATGATCTTCGGCGGCATCACCATGCTGATGTGGCAGGCCGCGCTCGAAGTGCATCAGGGACGGATCAGCGGCGGCACCATCGCCGCCTTCGTCATGACCGGGGTGATCGTCGCCGGCGCATTGGGCGCGCTCGCCGAAGTCTATGGCGAATTGCTGCGCGGCGCCGGCGCCGCCGGCCGGCTCGCCGAGCTGCTCGCCGAGGTGCCGCAGATAAGGGCGCCGGCCGAGCCGGTGCCGCTGCCGCAGCCCGGCGCGGGGGCGCTCGAGTTCGATGCGGTCACCTTCCGCTATCCGACCCGTCCCGAAGTCAGCGCCTTGAACGCCTTCAGCCTCGCCGTCCGGCCGGGCGAGACGCTGGCGGTGGTCGGGCCATCGGGCGCGGGCAAGACCACTTTGTTCAACCTCGCCCAGCGTTTCTACGATCCGGAAAGCGGCGCGGTGCGGCTCGACGGCGTCGACCTGCGCAGCGCCGATCCGGCCGAGATAAGGTCGCGCATCGCGCTCGTTCCGCAGGAGACGGTGATCTTCGCCGCTTCGGCGCGCGACAATCTGCGCTACGGCGCGTGGGACTCCGACGACGCCCAGCTGTGGGCGGCGGCCGATGCCGCCAACGCCGCCGAGTTCCTGCACCGGCTCCCGGACGGCCTCGACACCTATCTCGGCGAAGGCGGCGCCCGGCTGTCGGGCGGCCAGCGCCAGCGCGTCGCGATCGCCCGGGCGCTGCTGCGCGGCGCGCCGTTGCTGCTGCTCGACGAGGCGACCTCGTCGCTCGACGCCGAATCGGAGCGGCTCGTCCAGCAATCGCTCGAGCGGCTGTTCGAAGGCCGCACGACGATCGTCATCGCCCACCGCCTCGCCACCGTCCGCGCCGCCGACCGCATCATCGTCATGGACCATGGCCGCATCGTCGAGGAAGGCACGCACGAGACGCTGAGCGGACGCGGCGGCCTCTATGCGCGTCTCGCGCGGCTCCAGTTCGAGGGCGTCGCCGCTTAGGGGACAGTTTGGGGACAGTTACCTAACTGTCCCCAAACTGTCCCTAGCCAGCTCGGGGAGCCAGGGACAGCGCCGCTCGTCATAGACCTCGACCGTCGGCGCCGGGAAATCCGGGTCGGCGAATGCGCCGACCGGGATGCTGACCATGCCCGGACGCCGCTCGATCGCGTAGAACAGGTAAGTCCCGCATCGGGGGCAGAAATGGTGGCGGCCCCAGAAGCCCTCGTCCGACGTGCGGATGTAGCTGGCCAACTCGCCCTGCACCGCGACCCGGCCTTCGGCGAAGGTCGCGTTCCAGGAGAAAGCGGCGCCGGTCCGGCGCTTGCAGTCGAGGCAGTGGCAGACGGAATTTCGAGCCGGATCGCCGACGGTGGTCACCGTCAGCGCGCCGCAGCTGCATCGGGCTTCGCGGGTTTTCATGAAGCGCAGACTAGCAGGCGATCCGCGATCAGGAAATTCCTCGCTGTCGCGAAGCGATGGGGACGGTTTCAGAGCGGGATCGTGTCCCCCGGACACGATCCTGGATTGCCGGGGGCAATCCAAAGCTCTGAACCATGCGCAGCAGGGTGGAGGGGTATTTTCAGAGGCTGTGCCAATCACCCCTCCACCACCCTTCGGGTGGTCCCCCTCCCCGAGCAGGCTCGGGGAGGAATGGAAAGGGCGGCGCCTGAGCGCCGCCCCCGGACTTTGCATGAGATGCCCGATCAGAAAGCGGTGGCGTAGGCCTCGTTGCCGACGAAACCCATCGCCTGGACGTTGGCGCGCTTGGTCACCGCGAGCACTTCGTCGACCTGCTCGTAGCGGGCCTCGGAATGCGGCTGCAGGTGCAGCTCGGGCGTCGGCGTCATCGTCGTGGTGATGTCGAGATACTGGCGCAGGGTCACCAGATTGACCGGAGCGCCGTTCCACAGCACCGCGTCGTTCGGCATGATCACGATCCGGTTCTTGACCGGGTCGATCGGCGGCGGCGGCTGGTTGGGCTGGTTGACCGGCAGGTCGAGCTTCACCGCGTGGGTCTGGACCGGGATGGTGATGATGAACATGATCAGAAGCACCAGCATGACGTCGATCAGCGGCGTCGTGTTGATGTCCATCATCGGTTCCGATGATTCAGGATTGAGGGTGGCTGCACTCATTGTCTAACTCCCGATACCTGGCCGGTCACATCCGGCGGCCGCCGGTGGGAATGGGCTCGGAGATGAAGCCGATCCGGGCGTAGCCGGCGCGCTGCATCGTGTAGATCGCGGCGCCGACGCAACGATAGGGGGTGTCGACGTCACCCCGGATATGAACTTCCGGCATATTCTCCTCGGTGAGGTTCTCGACCCCGCCGACCGCCTCGATCTGGTCCTCGAGCGTGGTGACGGCGCGGTTGAGCAGATCCTGGGAGTTCATCTTGGTCAGGCCCCAATAGACCTCGCATTCCGCGGGGTTGTCGGGGTTGGCGCGAACCGACAGGTTGACGTTCTCCGGCTTGGTGACGGTCACCTGGAAGGCGACCTTCGGCAGCCGCACCGGCACCGTCTGCAGCACGACGGGCACGGTGATGAGGAAGATGATCAGCAGCACCAGCATGACGTCCACCAGGGGCGTCGTGTTGATGTCGGACATCGGTGTTTCTTCTTCACCGCCGGATTCGCCGACCTGCATTGACATGGCTCAGTTCCTATCCTGACCTTGCGCCGCCGGAGCGGCGGTCGAACGGGCGGCGGGCAAGTCCCGCCGCCCCTGTCGCATTCAGGCTCTGGCGCCGGTGGCCGCGCCGCCGGTCGTCGCGCCGGCCGTAGAGCCGGTGGCGCCGGAGCCGCCGGTGCCGCCGGGGGTCCCGGCCGCGCCCGGTCGGGGCGGCGTGCCGGCCGCCGTGCGCGTCGCCGCCACCGGCGGACGGACGGTGCCGCCCGACATCATGTAGCCGTGCACGTCGTTGGAGAAGCGAGCCAGCTCCTCGACGATCGCCTTGTTGCGCCGCATCAGCCAGTTATACTGCATCACCGCGGGCACCGCGACGGCGAGACCGAGCGCGGTCATGATCAGCGCCTCGCCGACCGGGCCGGCGACGGTGTCGATCGAGGCCTGGCCGGACGCGCCGATCCGGATCAGGGCGCGATAGATGCCGACGACGGTGCCGAACAGGCCGACGAACGGCGCGGTCGAACCGACGGTGGCGAGCAGCGCCAGACCGGTGGACAGCTTGGATGCGATCGCCCCCTGGGTGCGGGCGAGCGAGCCGATCATCCAGTCATGCTGGTCGATCGGGTCGGTCAATTTGGCGTGCTGCTCCTGCGCGACCAGGCCGTCGTCGACGATCTGGCGATAGGCGCCGTTCTTGTCGAGCTTGTTGGCCGCCTCACGCAGATTGGCCGATTGCCAGAACGAGCTTCTGGCGCGCCGGCCCTCCCTGATGATCTTCTGCTGGTCGATCAGCTTGACGAAGAAGACGTACCAGGAGGCGACCGACATGAGGACGAGAAGCCCCAGGGTAATCCAGGCGATGATGCCGCCCTCCCGAAGCGCTTCGATAAAGCCATAATTACCGGCGCCGGTGGTCGGAGGTGCTGCTGGTGCTGCCATTGTTTCACTTCCTTCTCATGCAAAAAACGAAAAGCGTAAGACCTCTTGTCCTCAGTCCTGGATGCGCCAGGTGATGCTGGAGGTGTAGGTGTCGGTGGTCGGATTGCCCTGATTGTCGCGGGCCGGGGTGAAGCGGGCGCGTGACCGCATGATCCGGCAGGTGGCGCTGTCCAGCGCCGGCGAACCGCTCGACGAGGTGACCGAGCAATCGGTGACCCGGCCGTTGGTGCCGACGGTGAGGCGGAAGCGGGTCGTGCCCTCTTCCTCGTTGCGCAGCGCCGAGGCGGGATAATCGTCGTTCGACACGTAAGAGGCGAGGTTGGTGCGGGCCCGCGCCGGCTCGACCGTCCGCGGCGGCGGCGGGGGCGGGGGCGGGGGCGGCGCCGCGATGGGCGGCGGCCGCGGGATCTGAATCGGCGGAGGCGGGGGAGCCATGATCGTCGGCGGCGCGATCTGGGTGCGCACGATCGGCGGCGGGGCGGTCGGGGGCGGCGGCAGCTCCACCTGCTTGGGCGGCGGCGGCGGCTCCTCTTCCGGCGGCGGCGGCTCCTCGACGTCGAACGTCTTCAGATCCTCCTGGACGTTCTTGACGAATTTATAGGCCAGGCCGGTCACGAAGGCATAGCCGAGAAGGGCATGGAGGATGGCAACCAAAACGATCGACCAGAGCCGGCCCTGGCTCATCATTCCCTGATCAACGTATGACATTAATCAGCCGCGCTCCTCTCCTGCTGCCGGCCCCGCGGAGTCCACAACGCCGGGAGTCTCATTCGGTTCATCCATGTAACGGCATGGGTGCGGTCGGTGTCTCTATAGAGATGGTTTCGCCGACGCAATCCTTCCCGTGACTCGGCGCAAACGGGCGGATTTCCGCCGCAATGCGCGGTTAAGGCACGACCCGCTAGCGTCTCGGCGAGCCTGTTTGCGGGGAGGTCCATGCGTCTCAAATCTGTCGGACTGGCGGCCGCCGCCGCCCTCGCCGCGGCGCAACCCGCTGACTCGCAAGAGGTTCCGGCGCCGCCGCCGATGACCTATGCCGACCTTGCCGACCTCGCGCTCGGCGCACCGGTGGTCGCCCATGTCCGGGTCGAGGATGCCGACGCCTTGTCGGCGCGCGAGACCGGAACCGTCCCGCCCGGGCACCGCCGCTTCCTGATCGAGGCGAATCTGGTGGCGCTGATTCGCGGCGACGGCGGCGTGCCGGCCCGGATCAGCTATCTGGTCGACCTGCCCGACGACGCGCGCGGCCGGGCGGCGCGGGTGCGCCGCCGCACCGAATATCTGGTGGTCGCCCGCCGCGTGCCCGGCCGCCCGGCCGAGCTTCGGTTGGCCGCGCCCGACGCCCAGCTTCCCTTCTCGGCGGCGACGGCCGATCGGCTGCGCGCCATCGTGCGCGAGTTGCTTTCGCCCGATGCGCCGCCGCGTATCACCGGCATCGGCCGCGCCTTCCACGTTCCCGGCTCGCTGCCCGGCGAGAGCGAGACCCAATTCTTCCTGCAGACCGCCGACGGCCGCCCGATCTCGTTGACGGTGCTGCGCCGTCCGGGCGAGCAGCCGCGCTGGTCGGTGGCGCTGGGCGAAATGGTCGACGATTCCGCTTTGACGCCGGCGCCCGAGTCGCTGCTCTGGTACCGGCTCGCCTGCACGCTGCCGCCGACGCTCCCCGCCCGCAGCCAGAACGAGGCCGGTGCGGCCGAGGCGCAGGCGATCGCGCGCGACTATCGGCTGGTGGTCGGGCGGCTCGGCGGCTGCGCCCGCAACCGCGTGCCGCGCTAGTTAGGGGACACTTTGGGGACAGTTTAGAAACTGTCCCCAAAGTGTCCCTAGAAGGAGGCGAGCTCGACGCCGACGCCGGCGCAGTCGGGGTAGATGTCGGGCTTGCGCGTCGACACGCGCAGCGCGGTGACGCCGCGCCGCGCCGCCACCAGCTCGTAAATCTCGCGGACCAGGGTCTCCTGAAGGTTGAAGCGGCGGCCGGCGGCGAGCGCGGCGATCTCCGAGCGCAGGAAATCGTAATTCCAGGCGCCGGCCGCTTCGTCGCCCGACGGAAAGCTGCGCTCGTCGACCCACACCTCGACCGTCACCAGCAGCCGCTGCGGATTGCCGATCTCGAACTCGTGGAAGCCGATGTCGAGCGTCAGCTCGAGATCGTCGAGGACGATCTTGCGGCTCCTGGGCCGCAGCCGGTCGGGGACGAGGCCGTCGAGCGCAAGCGGGGCAATTTCCGGCATCAGCTCTGCTCCAGGAACTGGACGTCGCGCGGCAGCGCCAGGAAGCGCTGGCCGCCGTCGAGGATGAGGGTCTGGCCGGTCAAGCTGGGAGCGGCAAGGATGAAGCGCAAGGCGGCGACGATCTCCCCGACCTCGACGCCGCGGCCGAGCGCATTGAGATCGTGCACCGCCTCGAAATTGTCGCGGCTCTGCGGTCCCGAGACCAAAGTCGCCGACGGCGCGATGCCGCATACCCTGATCGCCGGCGCGAACGCCCGCGCGCTGAGCTCGGTGAGGCCGGCAAGACCGAATTTGGAGACGGTATAGCTGAAGAAATCCGGATTGGGGGCGGCCAGCTTGGCGTCGAGCAGGTTGACGATCAGTCCGGGCCCGGCGCCGACCCGGGCCGCGAACGCCCGCGACAGCAAGGCCGGCGCGCGCAGGTTGATGTCGAGATGGGCGTCCCACCCCTCGACGGTGAATTCGTCGGCCGCGTCATAGGCGAAGCGCGAGGCGTTGTTGATCAGCAGCCGCGGCGGCGGCAGCCCGTCGAGGGCGGCGATGACGGTCCCGGCGGCCGCGGGATCGGCAAGATCGGCGGCGACGACCGCGGCGCTGCCGAGCTCGGCCGCGAGCGCTCCGGCTTCGGCGACCGAGCGGTTGCAATGGATGAGGAGGTGCCAGCCGTCCGCGGCCAGCGCGCGCGACAGAGCAGCGCCGATCCGCCGGGCGCCGCCGGTGACGATCGCGGTACGGGGGCCGTCAAACTCGCTCGCCATCGCCCGCCGATAGCCCCGCGCTTTGCGCATGGCCAGCCGGACCGCTACAGCGCGGGCATGGAACTGGCCGGCCTCAGCCTCGACGAGATCGCGCGGATGGCGGCCGAGCGCGCGCCGCGGCCGGTGGAGAAATGGGATCCGCCGGATTGCGGCCATAGCGGGATGCGGATCGCCCGCGACGGCAGCTGGCACCATCAGGGCCGGCCGATCGCGCGGCCGGCGATGGTCCGTCTGTTCGCCTCGATCCTGCGCCGCGAGCCGGACGGCCGCTTCGTGCTGGTGACGCCGGTCGAGAAGCTGACGATCGACGTCGAGGACGCCCCGTTCGTCGCGGTCGAGCTGAAGAGCGACGGCGAGGGCAGCGACGCCGCGCTCGCCTTCCGGCTCAACACCGATGAATTCGTGCTGGCCGGCCCGCTCCATCCGCTGCGGCTCGACGGCGAGCGCCCCTATCTCGCGGTTCGGGCCGGCCTCGACGCGCTGATCGCCCGGCCGGTCTATTACGAACTGGCCGAGCTCGGCCTCGCCCGGAAAGGGGTGTGGAGCGGCGGCGCCTTCTTCGCGCTCGGCGGCGGCGCATGAGCCTCGCCGTCACGCTGCGCGAGGCGCTCGAGCGCGGCCACCGTCACAGCCCCGAGCTGATCGGCGGCGACGTGCTGGACGAAGAGACGGCCGGGCCGGGCATCACGCCGGCGGCGGTGCTGGTGCCGGTGGTCGAGCGGCCGCAGCCGACCGTGATCCTGACGCTGCGCCCGGAGACGATGCGCAAGCATCCCGGCCAGATCAGCTTCCCCGGCGGCCGGATCGACCCCGGCGACGACGGCCCGGTCGCCGCCGCGCTGCGCGAGGCGGAGGAGGAGATCGGGCTGCCCCCCGAGACGGTCGAGGTGATCGGCGTCGCCGACCCCTATCTCACCGTCACCGGCTTCGAGGTGATCCCGGTGGTCGGCATCATCCCGCCCGATTTGCCGCTGGCGCCCCATCCGGGCGAGGTGGCGGCCCTGTTCGAGGCGCCGCTTTCCTATCTGCTCGATCCGGACCACCAGCGGGTCCGCACCGCCATATGGCGCGGGCGCGAACGGACCTTTTATGAGATAGAATGGGAAGGGCGGCGAATCTGGGGGGCGACGGCGGCGATGATCGTCAATCTGAGCCGGCGGCTGGCGGGGCCGGGGCCCTCGTGAAGCTGCCCGACGCCCATTGGCGCAAGCGGCGCGGACTGCCGCGGCTGCTGCGCGCGCTCGGCGCCGCCAGGGGGGAGACGCGGTTCGTGGGCGGCTGCGTGCGCGATACCTTGCTCGGCGTCGAGGTGAACGACGTCGACCTCGCCACCCGCATCCTGCCGAGCGAGGTGATGGCGCGACTCCAGGCCGCGGGCCTCAAGGCGGTTCCGACCGGGCTCGCCCATGGCACGGTGACCGCGGTCGCCAACGGCCGCGCCGTCGAGGTGACGACGCTGCGCCGCGACGTCGCCACCGACGGCCGCCGCGCCACCATCGCCTACACCGAGAACTGGCAGGAGGATGCGGCCCGCCGCGACTTCACGATCAACGCGCTCAGCGCCGATCCGGCGAGCGGCGAGATCTTCGACTATTTCGGCGGCATCCCGGATCTCGAATCGCGGCGGGTGCGGTTCATCGGCGACCCGCTGACCCGGATCGCCGAGGACCATCTGCGCATCCTGCGCTTCTTCCGCTTCCATGCCCTGTTCGGCGCGGGCGAGCCCGACGCGGCCGGACTCGCCGCCTGCGCGACCCGCGCCAACGATCTGATGGCGCTGTCGCGCGAACGCATTTCCGACGAGCTGCTCAAGCTGCTCGGCCTCGCCGATCCGGCGCCGACCATGAGGCTGATGATCGCCTCCGGCATCCTGAAGCCGGTGCTGCCCGAAATCGCCGGCGCCGACCGTCTCGCCGCCTTGGTCGAGGCGGAACGGGCCGCCGGAATCGCGCCGGACGCGATAAGGCGGCTGGCCGCTTCGCTGCCGCCCGATCCGGAGGTCGCCGCTTCGGTGGCGGCGCGGCTGCGCCTGTCAAAGCGCCGGGCCCGGCGACTGGTATCGGCGGCCGAGGAACGGCTCGATGCGCCCGAAATACTGGCCTATGAAATCGGCGCCGAAGAAGCGGTCGACCGCTTGCTGCTTGCCGGCCGGATCGACCTGCCGCTCAAGGCGCTGCAGGACTGGAAGCGTCCCCGCATGCCGGTCAGCGGCGGCGACCTGATCGCGATGGGACTGGAGCCCGGGCCGGCGGTGGCGACGACGATGCAGGCGATCGAGCATGAATGGGTGCGGACCGGCTTCCCGGCCGAACGGTCGGAGGCGCGCGCGCTGGCGCGCCGGCACGTCGATCAGGCGCTGCGCGCCAGCCCGTAAGCGAGGGCGTCCTCGGCCACGAGCGGCTCGGAGAAATGGAAGCCCTGACCGTAGGTGCAGCCCAGTTCGGTCAGCATCTCCGCCAGATCGTCGCAGTCTATCCCTTCGGCGGTGGTTTCCATGCCGAGCGCCCGGGCCAGCGACAATATGGCGCGGACGATGGCGGTCGAGTCGCTGTCGGCGAGCATGCCGCCGACGAAGCTCTGGTCGATCTTGAGCAGGTCGATCGGCAGCTTCTGCAGCGAGGCGAGCGAGGTGAAGCCGGTGCCGAAATCGTCCATCGCGATCCGCACCCGGAACTTCTTCAGCGCGCCCAGCGCCTTGGCGACCCGGTCGGGGTCGTGGATGATCGCGCCTTCGGTCAGCTCGAGGGTCAGCCGGTCGCCGGAAAGGCCGCTGCCGGCGAGCGCGCCCGACACGGCGGCGGCGATGTCGTCGCGGCTGATCTGGATCGGCGACAGGTTGACGCTGATGTTGAAGGGCAGCAGCGTGCCGGTGCGCCGGTCCCAGTCGGCCATCGTGCGGGTGGCGGTCTCGAGCGCCCAGCGGCCGAGCTGGACGATCAGGCCCGATTCCTCGGCGACCGGGATGAATTCGCCGGGCGGGATCGGCGACCCGTCATGCTCCCAGCGGGCGAGCGCCTCGAAGCCGGCGACGCGCCCGGTCGCAAGGTCGATCAGCGGCTGGTAGGCGAGGGTCAGCGCTTCCGCCTCGATCGCGCACCTCAATTCGGTCTCGATGCTGAAACGGCGGCGGACGGCCGCGGCCTGGATCGGCTCGTAGACCTGGGTGGTGCCGAGCCGCTTGGCGCGCTTCAGCGCGAACTGGGCGTTGCGCAGCACCTCGTCGGCGCTGTTGACGCCGCGGTTGAGCACGGCGCAGCCGATCGCGCAATCGACGCGGATCTCGAGGTCGGAGAGGCGGAAGGGAAGGGTCAGCACCGCCTTGATGCGCTCGGCGGCGCGCAGCGCGTCGGCCAGCCCGCGGTCGAGACGGAGCAGGATGCCGAATTCGTCTCCGGAGGTCCTGGCCAGCATGTCGGTCGGACGCAGCGCGGAGACGAGGCGGCGGGCGAACGTGATCAGCAGCTCGTCGCCGGCGAGCGCGCCCATGCATTCGTTGACCCGGCTGAAGCGGGTCATGTCGACCGCCAGCACGGCATAATTGCCTTCGCGGAAATTGGGGTCGGCGAGGACCGCG
This sequence comes from uncultured Alphaproteobacteria bacterium, assembly GCA_963848555.1. GTDB lineage: Bacteria > Pseudomonadota > Alphaproteobacteria > Sphingomonadales > Sphingomonadaceae > Allosphingosinicella. The sequence continues at coordinate 1,190,811 of CAWKEE010000004.1, forward strand.
TCGACCCGCTCGTTGAACGCGAAACGGTTGGGCAGGCCGGTGAGGCTGTCGCGCAGCATTTCGGAACGCAGGCTCTTCTCGGTCTCGACCTGGGCGGTCTTGTCGATCAGCGACACCAGGCAGCGCGGCGGCTGGCCCGGCAGCAGCTGCAGCCGCGAAAAGCGCACCGTGAAATGACGGCCGCCGAGGCTGCGGCCGTCGGCCGTCTCGAACTGATAGGCGGGATCCTCGGACCTGAGGAAAGCGGCGAGCCGGGTCGCGATCGGCCCGGAACAGAGGATCGGGACATGGGCGGCGCGGCGGTCGCCGAGCCGCTCGTCCCATTCGGCGACCGATCGGAAATGCTCGTTGGCGCACTCGATCGTGGTTTCCGGTCCATCGACGGTGAGCACCGCCGCGGCGATCGGCAGCGCGTCGAGATAGACCTGGCGGGCGGCGCCGAGCAGCCGGTCGATTTCGGGCGCGACCGGACCGGCGAAGTCCGCCTGCGCGGTCTCCCCTGACGGCGATCGGCGTCGCCCACGCGTCGCTGCGGCCTGCATGACCCGGGGGATAGAGAAAGAGGGTTAACGCAACCCTACCGAGGGCGGTTGAAAGCGCCGCGCGCGGGCCTCGAGAAGAATTGCTTGCGGATCGTCAGCCGGACCGAACGGCCGCGCGGATCGAGCAAAGCGGGCTGATAGCCGAGCGGGGTCGCACCGGTCGCGTCGGTGACCCGGAGCCGGCTGTCGAGCAGGTTGTCGACCGAGAGCGACACGCGCGCCCCGCGCAGGAACGGAAAGCGCCGGACCAGCGCACGCTGCTGGCCGAGATCGGCGAACAGCCGCAGGTTGAAGGTGGCGAGGTCGGAGAAAGCGAGATCGCCACTGGTCCCGCCCGCTCCGTCGGCAACGCCGCGAACATCGGTGCCGCTCTGCCAGGCGGCGGTCAGGCGGGCGCCGAAGCCGTTCCTGAACAGCCCGGCGTCGAGCTCGAGCTCATGACGCGGCCGGCCGCCGCGATTCCCGACCGCCGACCCGTTGAGCAGGTCGAGCTCCGGCACGCCGGGGCGGATCAGTATCTCGTCGGTGAATCGCCATGTATGATAGAGCGCGAGCTGCAGGCGGCCGCCCTGCCCGCCGCCGAAGCCGCGACCGCCGCCGAAGCCGCGGCCCCCGCCAAAGCCCCGTCCGCCTTCGCCGCGGCCGCCGCCGCTTCTTCCCGCCTCGCCATCGCGCGGGGGCCCGCCGCCGTCGCCCTGGCGGTCCCGGCGCTCGCGCCACGCCGCACGCTGCTCGGGCGTCGGCCCCTGCGGCCCGATCGGCTGCGAGAAGTTGACGCCCCAGCGCAGCTCCTCGCGGTCGGCGCGGACGAAATTGACGGGACGGCCGTCGATCTGCACCAGCCGGCCGCCGCCGTCGCGGACGAAGCGCTCGGGGAAAGCGGCCTCGATCTCCGGGGTGGCGGTCGGAAAGGCGGCGATCGGATTGCGGATCCGGGTGCGGGTGAAGTCGGCGACGATCGACAGATCGGTCTCGCGCAGCGGACGTGCCGTCAGCCGAAAGCTCTGCACCCGGCGATTGTCGGCGAGCAGGCCGGGATTGCCGCCTTCGATGCGGGTGACGTCGACGGTTTCGCCGCGGGTGAAGTCGAACACCCGGACGTTGGGCGTCAGCAGGGTCGGATCGCCCAGTTGCTGCATGGTCGGCGCGCCATCCTCGTCGGTGACCGAGACGGCGACGTCGAACTGCGGGATCGGCGCCCAGCGCGCGCCATAGCCGAGGGTGGTCAGCGTGCCGAAGTCGGACAGCTGCTCGACCTCGCCATTGAGGTTCAGCGACAAATTGCCGATCCCGGCAAGAAAGCCGCTGCGGCGGCTGGCGATCGGCACGTCGAAGCTCGCCTGCACCGCCGCCCGGTCGCGGGACAGATTGCGGGTCTGGACCGCGCCGCCGCGGACGGTGCGGCTGGCAAAGTCCCTCGTATCGACCGCGGCCCTGAGGCTGGCGGCGAGCGGGCCGGCCGGAAGCCGGACGATCGGCCCGTTCAGCACCGCCAAAGCGTCGGCCGACCGGCTGCTCGAGCGGGCACGGTCCTCGGGCCGCGCCACGATCAGCCCGTCCGGAAAGCGCGCGAACGGATTGACGGCAGGATCGCCGGCGTCGATCCGCGCCTGCAGGGCGGCGGGATCGATGCCGGTGTCGGTGCGGCTGACGTTGCGGCTGTCGTCGTAATTGGCGGTGAACGACCAGCGCCACGGCGCGATGTCGCCGTTCAGCGACAGGCCGAGGTGGCCGGTGCGACCGCGCGACCGGCGGGTGAGCGCGCCGCCGGCGTCGGAGAAGCGAAGCAGGGTCACGTCCGCCGCGAACGGGGAAAAAGGGCTGGTCTCGGGCAAGGCCAGCGCGACCCCGGCAAGGCCGAGGCGGCTTTCGCTCCGGCTGAGCTCGAGACCGGCATTGACGGTGGCCGATACGTCGCCGAACAGGGTGCGGTTGAGCGTGCCGTTCAATTCCAGCCGTTCGGTCTGCGGCAGCAGGGTACGGAAGCGGCCGAGATCGGTGACGCCGGGCCGGTTGGCGCCGGCCAGGAAATCGGCGAGCGCCGGCGCGCCGCCGGCGGCCGAGGCCGGAACGGCCGCGACCGTCACGGTTTCGCCGGCGAGCGCGCTCAGCGCCGGATCGATCTCCGCCGCCGCGCCGGACGGAACGATGTTGCCGACCCGATCGAACGGGCGCGACGGCGCCGACTGGATCAGGTCGCGTTCGCTCTCGAGCAAGGCGCCCGAGCGGCCATATTCGGCGTCGAGGCTCCAGCGGCCGGCGCCGTCGATGCGCAATATATTGGCCTCGGCCTCATAGCTGGCGCGGCCGCCGGCGGTGGCGAGGCCCAAAGCGGCTTCGGTGGTGACGGCGTTGAAGCGGCGCCGCAGCACGAAATTGACGACGCGCTGATCGGCGCGATAGCCGTAGCGCAGCGCGACCTCCTCGGGCAGGATGTCGACCCGCTCGATCGCCTCGGGCGGGATGTCGCGTATCTCGCGAAAGCCCGAAATGCGCCGGCCGTTCAGCAGAACGACCGGGCCGCCGCCCTCGCCCCGCCCGCGCCCGCTGCGGGTTTGCGGCGCCAGCGCGTCGAGCAGCTCGGCGAGGCTGCCGGCGCCGTAGGCGCGGATCTCGCGCCGGTTCAGCTGCACTTCGGGCGGTATGTCGCCGATCACCGAACCGCGCGGGGCCTGGCCGGTGACCACGATCTCCTCGCCATCTTCTTCTTCGTCGAGCTCGTCGTCCAGGGGCGGCTCCGCTTCGGCCGGCGCGGCCTCGGCATCGACCGGCGCGGCTTCGGCGGCGCCGGTCCCGGCCGGGGGCGCGGACGGCTGGGCGGCAAGGGGCGTGAGGCTGGTGCCGGCCAGCGACGCGAACATCAACGCTCTCAAATACACGGGCCTCGACCTTTTTTCTCTGGCTGCCTTGCACCCCTGCGGCCCGCCGCGCTGCCGGAATCGCGCTGAACCGGGCGTGTATTGCCAAGGCAGCACCCGTTCAGATTGGCCCGTCTTCAGCTGAACCGGTTGTCGCGGGGGAAGCCGCCGGGCGGCTGCCGGCCGGCGGCGCCGCGCGCCGTCCGCCACATGCCGATCTTGTCTTCGGTGCGCATCCGTCCGCTCTCGCCGCCCATCGGCCAGGACAGGCCCTGGTCGAAGCGGAAGGTGGTGGCGTCGGCGAGGCCGCCGTCGCGATAGCGCTGGAGCTGCACGCCCTGGCCGCGGCCCATCACCGGCAGCTCGGCGAGCGGGTAGACGACCATCTTCCGATTCTCGCCGACCACGGCGACATAATCGTCGCCCGGCTGCAGCGGCCGCACCACCTTCAGGCGGGCGCCGGGCCGCAGGTTCATCACCTGCTTGCCCTTGCGGGTCTCGGCGAGGGCGCCGGATGCCGGAGCGACGAAGCCGCGACCGTCCGACGATGCGAGCAGCAGCTTTTCGGCGGCGCCGGCGCGAAGCAGCGCGACGACATTTCCCTCGCCCTCGATGTCGATCATCAGCTTGACCGGCTCGCCGAAGCCGCGGCCGCCGGGCAGCCGGTCGGCGGCCAGGGTGTAGAAGCGGCCGGCGGTCGAGGCCAGCAGCAGCTTGTCGGTGGTGTGGGCGTGAAGCAGCGGGAAAGCGAGGCTGTCGCCCTCCTTGAACTTCAGCGCCTCGGCATTGGTCTGGTCGACATGGCCCCGCATCGCCCGGATCCAGCCGCGCTTCGACATGATGATCGTGACCGGCTCGCGCTCGATCATCGCCTCGAGCGGGATCTCGCGGGCCGGCGCGGCCTCCTCGATCAGCGTGCGCCGGCGGCCGAGGACGGTCTCCGCCCCGTAGCGTTCGCGCAGGCCGGCCAAATCCTTCTTCAGCCGGCTGCGCTGGCGGGCGGGGGAATCGACCAGCTTCTGCAGCTCCTCGCGCTCGGCGATGAGGTCGTCGCGGTCGCGGCGCAGCTGCAGCTCCTCGAGCCGGCGCAACTGGCGCAGGCGCATGTTGAGGATCGCCTCGGCCTGGCGCTCGGACAAAGCGAATTCGGCGACCATCACCGGCCGCGGCTCGTCTTCGGTGCGGATGATCGCGATCACCCGGTCGAGGTTGAGGAAGGCGACGATATAGCCTTCGAGCAGCTCGAGCCGGTCGTCGATCTTCTCGATGCGGTGCCGGGTGCGGCGAACCAGCACCTCGAACTGGAAGTCGAGCCAGGCGGCGAGCACCGGCTTCAGGCCCATCACCTGCGGCGTGCGGCGGGCGTCGAGCACGTTCAAGTTGAGCGGGATGCGGGTTTCGAGGTCGGTCAGCCGGAACAGGCTGTCCATCAGCATCTGCGGATCGACGGTGCGGCTCCGCGGCTCGAGCACGATGCGCACCTCCTGGGCCGATTCGTCGAGAACGTCGGCGAGGATCGGCAGCCGCTTTTCGGTGACCAGAGCGGCGATCTGCTCGATCAGCTTTCCCTTCGGCACCTGATAGGGGATTTCGGTGACGATCGCCGACCACGCCCCCTGCGGCCCCCGTTCGACCTCCCATCTCGCCCGCACCCGAAAGGCGCCGCGACCGGTGGCATAAGCGGCGGCGATCGACTCGGCGCCGTCGACGATGACCCCGCCGGTGGGAAAATCGGGGCCGGCGACGAAGTGCATCAGCGCCCCCGCCTCCGCCCTCGGATTGTCGATCAGGTGGATCGCCGCATCGACGATCTCGGCGACATTGTGCGGCGGAATCGACGTCGCCATGCCGACCGCGATGCCGCTGGCGCCGTTGGCCAGCAGGTTCGGGAACAGGCCCGGGAAGACCTCCGGCTCCTCCTCCTCATTGTTGTAGGTCGGGCGGAAGTCGACCGTGCCCTCGTCGAGGCCGGCCATCAGCTCGCCCGCCGCCTCGGTCAGCCGGGCCTCGGTGTAGCGCATCGCCGCGGCATAATCGCCGTCGACATTGCCGAAATTGCCCTGGCCGTCGACCAGAGGATAGCGGAGCGAGAAATCCTGGGCGAGCCGGACCATGGCGTCGTAGACCGACTGGTCGCCGTGGGGATGATATTTGCCGATCACGTCGCCGACGACGCGGGCGCACTTCTTGTAGCCGGCGGCCGGATCGAGCCGCAGCAGCCGCATCGCCCACAGCAGCCGCCGGTGGACCGGTTTCAGGCCGTCGCGCAGGTCGGGCAGCGAGCGCGCCGTGATCGTCGACAGGGCATAAACCAGGTAGCGCTGGGACAAAGCTTCGTCGAACGGCGCGTCGAGGACCTGGTCGAATTCGTCACTCATCGGCCTCCCGTTAGCAGGCGCGATTCGCCGAGGCGAGCGCGAAGCGCGGACGCGCCGCGGCTTGCCAGCCTGTCAGAGAAGATATAACATAACACTTGCCCGCCGCATCGAGTCTTGTTATTGTCTACCTTCATGGTAGAGTAGCGTCGACACGGGAGGTTCGCCATGCGCCGATCATTTCTCTTGTTCCCCCTCGCCCCCCTTCTGCTGATCGCCGGCTGCGGCCAGGACGAGGCGCGCGAAGAGGCGCTCCAGACCCAGGACGTGCAGATGGTGCCGTCGCCGCCGCCGATGGCGGAACCGTCGGCGGAGCGGGCGGCCGATGCCGGCGGCATGCCGAACGTGTCGCCGACCGCGGCGCCGGGGGTGGCGTTCAACTATCGCTATGCCTTCCGGCTGCCCGCGCAGCGCATTTCCGAGCTGCAGGAGCAGCATGCCCGCGCCTGCGAGCAGCTCGGCATCAGCCGCTGCCGGATCACCGGCATGCGCTTCCGGGTGGTCAACGAGCGCGACATCCAGGCGATGCTCTCGTTCAAGCTCGAGCCGAGCATCGCCCGCCGGTTCGGCCAGGCGGGAGTCGAGGCGGTGCGGCGCGCCGACGGCATGCTGGTCGACGCCGAGATCAGCGGCACCGACGTCGGCACGTCGATCCGGGCCGCCGGCCGCAACATCGAGGAGATGGCCGAGGAGCTCAATCGGCTGGAGGCGCGGCTGCGCGGCGGGCGGCTGTCGCCGGACGAACGCTCGCGGCTCGAATATGAGGCCCAGCAGCTGCGCCAGTCGATCCGTGCCACGCGCGCCAACCGCGAGGAGCAGCAGGAATCGCTGGCGACGACGCCGGTCGTCTTCAATTACGGATCGGGCGACCTCGTCCCCGGCTTCGACGCCCGTTCGACCTTCCGCAAGGCGCTGGAGCAGGCCGGCGACAATTTCATCGAAGGCCTCGCCATCCTGTTCATCATCGTCGTGACCCTGCTGCCCTGGGCGGCGCTGGCGCTGCTGGTCTGGTGGATCGTGCGGCTGGTCCGCCGCCGCCAGGCCGGCCCCGCCAGCTCGGCCGCGGCAGACCCGGCGGCGGCGGAGGTCAGCTGAGGGAAGGTTCGGCGAAGATCCCGGCCGGCTCGGTCTTCGCCGCCTCCCGCACCTCGGCGAGCAGCCACTCGCGAAAGGCGGCGATCTTGGGCTGGGACCGGCGTCCTTCCGGATAGACCAGCCAGTGGCTCGAGCCGGGGAAATGGAGATGCTCGAACGGCTGGATCAGCCGGCCCGAGCCGAGCTCCGACCGCCAGAACATCGGCGTCATCATCGCGATGCCGGCGCCGGCGAAGGCGGCATTCGCCTCCATCACCTGATTGTCGAGGCCGAGGCCGGGCCGGGGCGGCTGATCGGGCGCGTCGACACCCCCTTCGATCAACCAGTCGCGCCACCAGCTGTCCTCGGGGCTGAGCCGCGGCACCTCCAGCAACTGTTCGGGCCGCTCGAGCCGGTGGCGGGCCTGGAATTCGGCGGTGCAGATCGGCGTGACGTGCCCGCGGAACAGGAAATGGCATTTGAGGCCCGGCCAGCCGCCGCGCCCGATCCGGATCGCGGCGTGGAACTCGCCGGTGGAAAAGTCGATCAGCCGGTTGTCGGTGCTCAGGCGCACCGCCAGATCGGGATGGCGGACCTGGAACGCGCCCAGCCGGGGCGCCAGCCAGGTCGCGGCGAAGGTCTGGGCGGTGCTGATCGACAACAGGCTCTGATCGTCGGCGACCAGCCCTGAAAAAGCCTCTTCGAGCGTGTCGAAGGCCGAGGTCAGCAACGGCGCGACCCGCCGCCCCGCCTCGGTCAGCGCCACCCGGCCCTTCGCGCGCGCGAACAGCGGCAGGCCAAGCCGTTCTTCCAACAAGCGAATCTGATAGCTTACCGCCGCCTGCGTCATGCCCAGCTCGCTGGCGGCGCTGGTGAAATTCTGGTGGCGCGCGGCGGATTCGAAGACCCGCACCGCGCTCAGCGGAGGAAGGCGGCGCATCCGCGCATCATAAGTCCAGCTTATACCTTCTGTCGAGACTTTCGTTGGCGCTCCGGCACGATCCGCGCCATTTGAGGGCCTGCTTATGCAATCCTGGCTGGAAGGAAGACGAGATGCGCGACGAAATCGATGCCCGGATCTGGGCCGCCCACCATGAGGAATTCTCCGCGTCGCTCGACGCCGGGCTCGCGGCGATCGCCGCCGGCCTCAGGAGCCTGTCGCTGCGGGAGCTGCCCAAGCAGCTGCTCTCGGCCGCCGGCGCCTTCGTCATGACCTGGCTGACGCTGAGCGGCTCGATCGCCTGACCGGCCCGGCCGCGTCACCGCCGGCCGGCCGGAAAATCGGCGACAAACTTTACTGGAGGAAATCGAGATGACCCGTCTTTCACCGACCCCCACCGGCTTCGCGGCCGGCCTCAACCGCCTGATCGAAACCATCCGGGTCGCGCTGTGCAAGCAGAACGAGCTCGAGTTCAGCGCCCCCTGGAAGGCGCAGCGCCCGCACTGCTGAAGCCCTGCCCCGAGGCGCGCCGGCTCGCCCCCGGCCGGCGCGCCCACCCCCTCTCATGGCGCGCCCGAGGACGGCGCCGGCTTGCGCCGGCGCCGTCGCCGTTCCACTGAGGCGCGATGAAACGCCTCGCGAAAGCGCTTGCCGCCGCCGCCATCGCCGCCCTACCGGGCTGCGGCATGGACGAGCAGGCGCAGCGGGCGGGCGAGAACGGACGCATTCCGCTATTGGCCTGGCCGGACCTGCTCGAGCGGCCGCGGCCCGCGCCGACCGCCACTTTTCGCTATGGCGAGGATCCGCTGCAGGTCGCCGACCTGTGGCTGCCCGACGGCGACGGTCCGCACCCGATTGTGCTGATGGTCCATGGCGGCTGCTGGCAGTCCGACATCGCCGACCGCAGCATCATGAACTGGATCGCCGACGACCTCAGGCGGCGCGGCCTGGCGGTATGGAACATCGACTATCGCGGCGTCGACCGCGCCGGCGGCGGCTATCCGGGCACCTTCCTCGACGCCGCCGCGGCCGCCGACGCGCTGCGCGACCACGCCGCCCGCTATCGGCTCGACCTTTCCCGCCTGGTCGCCACCGGCCATTCGGCCGGCGGGCATCTCGCTCTGTGGCTGGCGGCGAGGCCGCGGCTGCCGCACGATTCGCCGCTGCGGACCGGCGATCCGATCCCGATCGGCGCCGTCGTCAGCCTCGGCGGCCTGCCCGACCTCGAGGAAGCGGCGCGGCCGCCGGGCAGCGGCTGCGGCACCGAGGTGATCGGACGCCTCACCGGGGGAAGGTTCGCGGACACGTCGGTGCCGCGTCTGGCGCCGCTCGGGGTGCCGCAGGTGCTGGTGAACGGCGCACAGGACCGGATCATCCCGATCGCTTATGCCGAGGGCTATGCCGCCCCGATGCGCGCCGCCGGCGACGAGGTCGCGGTGCGGATGATCGAGCGCACCGGCCATGTCGAGCTGATCGTCCCCGAATCCGCCGCCTGGGCGGCCGCGGCGGCGGAGATCGAAAGATTGGTGGAAAGTCATCCCGGCGAAAGCCGGGACCCATGAACTCGGGAGGAAGAGAGTTTGAAATGACCTCCAGGTCCATTTCTGGTCCGGCAGGGTTCATGGGCCCCGGCTTCCGCCGGGGTGACTCGCACTTTTGATGGCCATGACCCTCGACGAGGCGCGGGCCGCCGATGCCGCCGATCCGTTGCGCGCCTGCCGCGAGCGCTTCCACCTGCCCGAGGGGCTGATCTATCTCAACGGCAATTCGCTGGGGCCGCTGCCGCGGGCGGCGGTCGAGCGACAGCAGCGCGTGGTGAGCGAGGAATGGGGCGATTCGCTGATCCGCAGCTGGAACGCGCACGACTGGATCGGCGCGCCGCAGCGTGTGGGAGCGAAGATCGCGCCTTTGGTCGGCGCCCGCCCGCACGAGGTGATCGTCAGCAATTCGACCTCGGTGAACCTGTTCAAGCTGCTGGTCGCAGCGGCCCGGCTGTCGGACCGGCCGGTGCTGCTGTCGGAGTCCGGCAACTTCCATACCGACCTGCACATTGCGAGCGGCGTCGCCGAGCTGGTCGGGCTCGGCCTGGAGATCGCGCCGCGCGGCGAGGTCGAGGCGCGGATCGGCGCCGACACGAACCTGCTGCTGCTGACCCATGTCCACTACAGGACCAGCGAGCGGTTCGACATGGCGGCGATCACCCGGCGCGCGCGCGCGGCGGGCGCGCTCACCGTCTGGGACCTCAGCCACAGCGTCGGCGCGGTGCCGCTCGACCTCGTCGGCGACGGCGTCGACCTCGCCGTCGGCTGCGGCTACAAATATCTGAACGGCGGCCCCGGCGCGCCGGCCTTCCTCTATGTCGCCGAAGCCCTGCAGGAACGGCTGGTGTCGCCGCTGCGCGGCTGGATGGGCCATGCCGCGCCGTTCGCCTTCACCGACGATTACGTGCCGGCCCGCGGCATCGACCGCTTCCTCGCCGGCACGCCGCCGATCCTCAGCCTGGCCGCGCTGGAAAGCGGGCTCGACGCCTTTGCCGGCGTGTCGATGGAGCGGCTGTGGGCGAAGTCGGTCGCCTTGTTCGACCTGTTCCTCGCTTTGGCCGAAGCCCGCTGTCCGCAGCTTCACTGCGTCTCCCCGCGCGATCCCGCGCAGCGCGGCAGCCACATCTCCTTCGCCCATCCCCATGCCTTCGAGATCTGCCAGGCGCTGATCGCCGACGGCGTCATCGGCGACTTTCGCACCCCCGACGTCGTCCGCTTCGGCCTGACCCCGCTCTATCTCGGCTTCGAGGACATCTGGCAGGCGGCCGACCGCATCGCCCGCGTGCTCGACACGCAAAGCTGGCGCGATCCGCGCTTCGCGGTGCGCGGCAAGGTGACCTGATTCCGGCCATCGCTGCGTTTGCCCTGCCGCCGCGGCTCCTATATAGAGCCGGCCTTCCCAGCCCGAGCGCCCGGGAGGCGCCGTTCCAGCCAAGCCGGAGGCTCTCCACCATGTCCCGCCGCCGACTGATCTACGAGGGCAAGGCCAAGATCCTCTATGAAGGTCCGGAGCCGGGGACCCTGATCCAGTATTTCAAGGACGACGCCACCGCCTTCAACGCGCAGAAGCGCGGCACGATCAGCGGCAAGGGCGTGCTCAACAACCGCATCTCCGAGCACATCTTCACCCTGCTCGGCGGCATCGGCATCCCGACCCATTTCGTGCGCCGCCTCAACATGCGCGAGCAGCTGATCCGGCAGGTCGAGATCGTGCCGATCGAGGTGGTGGTGCGCAACGTCGCGGCCGGCACGCTGGCGCAGCGGCTCGGCATCGAGGAGGGCACCCAGCTGCCGCGCACGATCATCGAATATTATTACAAGGACGACGCGCTCGGCGATCCGATGATCGCCGACGAGCATATCGCCTGCTTCGGCTGGGCGAGCCAGGAGGAGATGAACGACATCGCCGACATGGCGATCCGCATCAACGACTTCCTGTGCGGCCTGTTCGCCGGCATCGGCATCAGGCTGGTCGACTTCAAGCTCGAGTTCGGCCGGCTGTGGGAGAATGACTATAGCCGCGTCATCCTCGCCGACGAGATCAGCCCCGACGGCTGCCGTTTGTGGGACATGACGTCCGGCGAGAAGCTCGACAAGGACCGCTTCCGCCGCGACCTCGGCGGCGAGGCCGAAGCCTATCAGGAGGTGGCGCGGCGCCTGGGCCTCCTGAAGGAAGGCGACGCCAACATGGTGCTCGACCTCGAGCAGCACCGCCAGAAGCGCGGGAAATAGCCCCCGGTCGGAAGCGGGCCACGAACCGGCCCGTCGGACGGAACGGCGCGCCCTCCCCCTCGTTGCCCAGGCGCGAGGAAAATGGCGAAAGGAGGTTCTCCGATGAGCGCCACCGGCCTCGACGTCTTCGACAAGACGCTGCAAACCACCCACATCTGGCTCAACGAGATCAGCGAGCGGATCGGCCCCGACCGGCAGGTCGCCTGGAAGGTGCTGTCGACCGTGCTCCACAAATTACGCGACCGGCTGCCGGTCGAGCTTGCCGCCCATCTCGGCGCCCAGCTGCCTTTGCTCGTGCGCGGCGTCTATTACGACCAATTCGAGCCGGGGCGGATGCCGTCCGCCTGCCGGACCCCGGAGGAGTTCAGGGCCGAGGTCGCCGAATGGCTCACCGACATCCGCGCCGTGGACCCCGACGAAGCGATCGCCGCGGTGTTCGCCTTGCTCGACCGCCATCTCTCGGAGGGGCAGCTCGCCAAGGTGCGCGGCGCGCTGCCCAGGGGAGTGAGAATGGCCTGGGACGGCGCCGACGCGCGCATCCTCGCCGAGGCCGGCGCCTGACCGCAGCGGCGATTCAGGCCGCGGCGATGCGGCGATCCCTTCGGCCGGTCTTTTATGCTATGGCGACTCGGGGGGTCAGTCAGGAGACCCGTCATGTCTGAGCAACCGCGCCCGCTGCTCGAGCAGGACCAGGCGATCGATCATAGCCATCAGCTGATCTCGTCACGCCGCGTCGAAGGCACGCCGGTCTACAATCGTACCGATCAGCATCTGGGATCGATCCATTCGGTGATGATCGACAAGAAAAGCGGCAAGGTCGCCTATGCCGTGCTGTCGTTCGGCGGCATTTTCGGGCTGGGCGAGCATGTCCATCCGGTGCCGTGGGAGGTGCTCAATTACGATGTCGACCTCGATGCCTATGTCGTCGACCTCACCCGCGAGCAGCTCGAAAAGGCGCCGACCCTGCGGCTCGACCAGGCCGACCGGCCGCAGCCCAAGGATTATGAGGAAGTGACCGGCTATTACGCCAAGATGCCCTGGTGGGGCCTGTAGGCACCAGCCTGCGCCGGCAGGATGAGAGTGCGGTGACTGGCGAGCCCTAGCCTGCCGGCTCGACGACGATCTCGGTCTTCAGCGAATTGGCGATGAAGCAGCGTTCATGCGCCTCGGCGTGCAGCCGCGCCAGCTCGTCCGCGTCCGGCTGACGCCCCGAAAAGGCGATTTCGGGCCGCAGCCTGATCCGCGTCACCGCCATCCGGCCGGGGCCGATCCGGCCCATCTCGCCTTCCGCCGCATCGGCATAAAGCTCCACCTCCAGCCCCGCCTGCCGGGCGAGCGACAGGAACCAGAGCATGTGGCAGGAGGCGACCGAGGCGACGAGCGCTTCTTCCGGGTCGACGGCGGCCGGCGTCCGACAATGGCGGCGGCACGACGTCCGGCGAGGCCGAGGCGGCGACGATCGCGCCGCCGTCGAATCGCCATTGATGGCGGCGGCTGTAGCGGCCGGAAGCGAAATCGCCGTCGCGGCGCCAGCTCACCTGCGCGACGTGGCGGCTCATGGCGGGCTCAGCCGGCCGCGTTTCTTTTCGGCTCGGCGATCGGGAACAGGCCGGCCGGATCGGCCTTCCTTTCCTCCGGCTCGCGCCCGGTCGGCGTGACGATCAGCAGGTCGGTCGCGTCCTCGCCGGCGGCGAGCGCTTCGCGGCGGGCCAGCCGGCCGTCGATCCGCGCCCCGGCGGCGATGCTGATCGTCTCATAGGCGACGTCGCCGGTGACCCGCGCGCTCGGCTCGATGATCAGGGTGCGGGCATTGACCGTGCCCTGCACCAGCCCGGCGATGCGCGCCTCGTCGGCGACGATGTCGCCGGCGATGATCCCGGTCGTGCCCTGACAGAGCTGGGCGCAGCGGACATTGCCGTCGATGCGGCCGTCGAGATGGACCTGGGCGCTGGTCGCGACGTCGCCGCTGATGATCAGCTCGGGGCCGAAGAAGGACAGGCCGGGCGGGCCCGCTTTGCCGGGCCTCGGCGCCGGGCCGGATGGCTGCGTCTTGCGTGAGAACATCGGTCCCCCTCCTCTCGCGACCCGACTATCGCCCCGGTGTCGCGCGAGATCAAGCGACGTCGCCGCCGGGAAGCCGAAATGCGCCGTCCCTGCGGCCGGCTGCGGCGAACGGCGAAGCGGGGCCGAAAAAGAGACGGGGCCAAAAGAAATGGGGGCTGACGTCGCCGCCAGCCCCCACTGTCCCGTCGCGGTGGACACCAGGCCTGGGAGGCGAGGCAGTCCGCGCCGGGCGATTTCGAGAACAAGAGCCAAGCCGGGGGCTCAGGCCCTTGCCCTCCGGGGTCCGTCAGGAGCCGGGGCTCCTGGACGGTTTCCCCGCGGGCTCCCCGTCAGGGCCGAAGCCCTGGCGGTTCGCCTTGGCGGCTTCCGAAAACCCGAAGGTTCCCGGATCCCGCCTTCGCGTCACCGGAGCCGAAGCTCGGTTTCGCTCCGGCGGGACGCCTCCGGCCGAAGCCTCGGGCCCGCCTGGCAGAACCGGGACCGAAATCCCGGGCCTGCCGCTTCGCAGCTCCCGGGCCGAAGCCCGGTCCTGCCCGACCGAAGCCGAGGCCGAAGCCTCGTCTTCCGCCGGTGGCAGCGCGCCGACTTTCGTCCCGCTTCTGCCGGACAGGCGCCGGACCGAAGTCCTGGCCTGCCTGTTGGCCTCGAAACCCGAAGGTCTCGAAACCCTGGGCACTTTACGAAGCCTGCCGCTTTCGCATCCGCTAAAGGGCAAGCCCGCAGCTTCCGCATGGCGGCGGCTTCGTCAGCCGCCCGGCCTTCGCTCGGCGCGCTTGCCGCCTGGTGGGACAGCAGGCCCGCTCCGCTCGGGCTGTGGCTGGGAAGGCTTTCGACCGTTGCCGGTCGATCGTCTCGGCCACGGACCGATAGCTGTCATGAAAAATGATTCGCACCAAGCCGAATCCGCCTGTGGATAACGAGGATAATGGGCATAAGTCGGCGCGGCCGGGGAGCCCGGGCCGCCGGCCCGGCGCCGGTCCCGCGACGGCGGCGGCCCGGCTTGCAGCGCGGCTTCGGCACGCATAAAGGACGCCATCATCTGGCGGCCGCATGGGCCGCGCATCGGCGGAAGGTTCTTGGCGGCATGGACAATCGCTTCAACACGATTGCCGGCTGGGTGCTGGGCGGCGGCATCGTGCTGCTCGGCGCCTCGCTGGTGACCGGCGAGATTTTCAAGGCCGAACGGCCCGAGACGATGGGCTATCCGATCGCCGGCGTGGTCGAGGAAGGCGGCGACGGCGCCGAGGCCGAGCCGCCGATCGCGACCTTGCTCGCGACCGCCGACCCGGCCGCCGGCGAGGCGGTGTTCCGCAAATGCGCCGCCTGCCACAATGCGTCGCAGGGCGGCGCGAGCGGCCTCGGCCCCAATCTGTGGGGCACGATGGGCGCGCCGCTCGCCCACGTCGCCGGCTTCAACTATTCGGATGCGCTGCGCTCCAAAGGCGGCACCTGGACCTGGGAGGCGATGAACGAATGGCTGCGCTCGCCGCGCGCCTTTGCGCCGGGGACCAGGATGACCTTCGCCGGGCTGAGCGACGGTCAGGACCGCGCCAATCTGATGGCCTGGCTGAACCAGCAGGGCAGCAACCTGCCGCTGCCGCCGCCGCCCGCCGCGGCTTCGCCCGCCGAGAACGCCGCCGAGCAGTCGGACCAGGCCGCCGGCGGCCTGGCGGCGGACCAGCCGCAGGCCAATGAAGCGCAGCGGACCGAGGGCAGCGTCAAGGGTCCGGCGGCGACCGACACGTCAGGCCGCGCGGCGCAGGAGCCGGAGCACTAGCCGACGGCCCTGATTGTTGAGAGGCCCGCTAACTCGCGTGGGAGCAGTCTTCACTTTCTGGAACAGTCAGACATCGTCCTTTGAGATCATTCGTGGTCCCCTATCGACGACCGGAATGTCCTCGATCTCCGACGGAAGGCGCAAGGCCACCAACTCGGGTTCATCGCGCGTGAGACCATAAGCAAGGAGCAGGCGAGAGCGATCGCACTCGGCGGGAGCGATCCTTTCTGGCGGCAGCGGCGTGATCAGCGGGAGGTCACCCAACACGTCGGCGCCGATCATCTCTTGAATAAATAGGCTGTGAACTTCCGTGGCACAGCCGCCCCCCGTCGCTAGAAGCTGAACCGGCTGCAAACGAACGGACGGATGAAAGAGGTTGCGGGCTCGCTCTGGCTTCATCCCCTTTAGGACGACCGATTTATAGAGGCTGTCGCAGGCAGTTTTGAAAAGTCGAGCATCGATACCGTGGCGATATGCAACGGCCACGGCCGCGGCTCCAAGCAAGTCAACGTCGGCGGTGAACACGGAGGCACGCGTTCGATCGCGAAGATTGAAGGCGACGAAGTCCAATGTTGAAGCGCCGACATCGACGAGTACATGCGCGCCGAACTGTACCATGTCCTGCCACGCATATCCGGCAATCGCAGCAGTCAATTCCGCGACCAGTCCATATCCTGGCGGCGGTGCTGACGGCTGCTCGTTCACAGCGGTACGAACATCAGCGAGCGTCATGTTCAGGGCTTGAGGCGCGAGGCGCGCTGCAGCCCCAACGATCTGCTCAAATTGGAGATGCAGCGCTTTCTCATCTCGAGCGGCTACAGGAATGCCCACATTGATGGTGAGGAAGTGCGACCCGCCTTCGGCGCCGAGCGGACGCGAGTTGATGTACCAACCCAACGCGTAAGCGAGAATTAGCGCGAGAAACGCCGTCGCCGCTTCCGCCTTTGTCACCTCGGCTTGCGGAGAAGCGCGTTCGTTGCCGCGTCCGGCGATCAGGCCCGTCTTAAAGCCATCGATTGGAAGGGCTCCAGTATCGGGAACCAGGCTTAGAGCAGTGGTAGTCGGATCATACCAAAGCACGGTCTGCCAAAGGAAAGGATGCCCCTCAGATCGTAACTCTTTTGGAGCTTCCAAAGCCGCCACCGGCTCCGCCATCCGATAGGGTTGCCGGACCGCGACCTTGGTCGCGCTTGTGCCAAGGTCGATGCCAACGATGAATCCATTTTCATAATCGGGTTCGGGCTGCTGCAGAAAGCGATCGGAGCCGAGCCGAAGCCGTGCTTCGATCTGCACGGCAACAGCTGGAGTTACAAACCGGTTGCGCGGCTCGACCGATGGCGAAACCGGTTGCATGAGTGCGCGGATCCGCTTGGCCGCCAATCGGCGACGTTCTCGCAGATCGGCGGGTGGCTTGTCATCACCCGCAGCCATTGTGAGCTTCGCAATTCTGTGGAGCCGACTGTTCGAGCTCGAGCAGGGCGATCCCCACCAACTGGGGCCCCTCAAAATTGATTGCGAGCTCGTGCTGTCGGATTTGCTCCAGCTTGAGGTCCATGCGGAAAAGAAACTTCTCCAGCTTGCGCTCCTCCAGCCAGGCAATCCGGCGTCGGCCGGCTCCGCCATCCAGCTTTAGCTTCCTGATCTTCTCTCTCGCCTGTTCTTTTCGGCGTCTCTTGTGCTCCTGAATCAGTGCTCGTTGCGTATCGACTAGATCGTAATGCCGCGCGGCTTCCGCTTGCTCGAAATTCTCGCGTTCAACATCGAGTCCCGGTCTCACTATGGATTTCGAAGGCCGCGACGGCGGAGGCGATGTCGGCGTCGTCGATAGGGACGGGCTGCGGGTTCGCGGCCAATGTGCCCATAAGCACCCGCTCCGCGAGATCCGGATGAAGCACCAGACCGTCGCTTGTCCGTGCCGCCAAGATAGCGAGGCGGTCAATCGGCAGCGCTGCGTCGACGGACCAGCGTTCGATGCCAACTACGTATTGGCCCGCTTCGACGGGCCAGTCCGGATTGATCTCCGCTTTACAGGCCACGACCGGTCGAGGTGTGATGCCCGCCTCTCGCTGCTCGCGCACCGATGCAGCGAAGCGCGCAAGCGGATGCGTCATAGGGACTGCCTCCAGAGCGCGGTGACGAACAGGATCGGGATTCCGGCCAAAGATAATGCGTACACCTCCGACGTCCGTGCGAAAGCGCGTCGGATAGCGTCGTGCGTTGCGCTTCTCTGAACAACGAGAATTCGGCCGCCGCTTGGGGGGAAAGCCGCGTCTCGAAGGCTTCCAGCTCCAATTGCGGAATTCTATCGAAACGAGTTCCCTCGAAAACACTTGTCAGGGTTCCCGCAATGTAGTCCCGCAGATCGGCAGGGGTCAGCATCTTGTGCGGTGCATGCGCCTCGTGAACCCTCTGCAGGATGCTGTCGCCGTGGGCGATCAGTCCCGGCGCCTCATTCTCGAGCTGCTCCGAATCTTGTTTCTTCTGCTCAGCAACAAGCACCGCTTGCTCCAGTCGCCGTGCACGCTCCTCCTCCGTCAGTTGCGGGTCGGACAAAAGCTGCTCAATCTCGCGCACGATCTGGCCGAGGATCGGTTCGAAATCGCCAAGAGTGTTCTTTATGATGCCCAACCGCATATAAAGCCGCTCATATACGGTGTGTTCGATCGTATCGTCGGCAATCAGGTTTATGATGTCGATTATCGGTGAAGCCTGGCCGATACGGTCAATACGGCCGATTTGCTGTTCCACCCGCATCGGATTCCAAGGCAAGTCCCAATTGATCAGCATCCGACAGAATTGGAGGTCGAGTCCCTCGCCGCCGATCTCGGTTGTCAGCAGGATCGTCCCCCCGGGGGCTTCGGCAAACCTGGCCACGGTGTCCTGGCGATTACCGTGCACGCCACCATGCAGCACCATCACCTTGTGCCCGATTCGCTCAAGTCGCGTCGCCAGGTAATCGACACACGTCCGGAAGCTGGAGAAAATGATCAGCTTTTCGTCAGGAGCTTGCTTGCGAATTTGGGAAAGCCACTCTTGCAGCTTATCCAATTTCGAATCGTGCGCTTCCAGCGCGGCTAGCTCCGCCGGGTCGTCGCACACATCGCCGAGGGCCTGCACCAACGGACCCGGCACTTGCACCGGCTCGCCCTGAGCCTCTTCAAAAATGGTACCGTTAAGCTCGCCCCAATGTCGGTATGCGGTGGCCAGGCTCGACGACAGCAATCTCTGGGTTTGAGCCAGTAGAAAACGCTCGTTCAGGTCATGGTCGAAAGCGTACCGTTCGATTCGCTCCGTCGCTCGACGATAAAAGCTGCGTTCGACCTCTGACATAGTCCAGGCGACGGTTCGGGGCTTTCGCTCCACCTTGAACTCGGCGACGTCGCGGCGCCGCGTGCGGTTTACGATCGAACCGAGCAGCGACATCTCTTCCAAGCGCGCGGCGATGCGAATTCGGTTTTCGGGAGTATCGGCCAAACCCCTCTTGAGTTCGGCGCGCAGTCGTTCCAACCGCTTGCCCGTTTTCAAGACTTCTCCCTCGGGCAAGTCCGCCACCCGAACCGTGATCTCGGCAAGTGGCACGCGCGGATCTCGGGCCGCCTCCCAAGCAGCAATCAATGGTGCGTTCTCCTGCTGCAGGAGATCGAAGAGCCATTCTCGCTCGAACGTGTCGGGATCTATGAGCTTGAGGAGCGCGCGAAGATCATTCGCCCTCAGATTGATTGGTGTCGCGGACAGAAATAGCTTGTAATCCGCAACCTCAGAGAGAAGCTGACCAAGCCGGTGATTTGCGGTATCGATGTTGCGGAGATGGTGAGCCTCATCGAAAATCACCAAATCGAATAGTTCACTTTCGGCTTCGTCCAGGCGGCGCGCCAATATCGCGCGTGGGTTTTCGGAGGGCGGATCGTCATCCCAGCCCTTGGGCGGCCGCAGTGAACTCAAGGATGCAACGGCGGCGAATCCTTCCTGCCGTTCAGCGTCGTCCTTGAGACGATCGAGGACATCGGCGGCAGTGCATTCAGAGGCATTTACATTGAATTTCGACCTCAGCTCCTCGCGCCACTTCTGAACGAGCGGCTTGGGGCAAACGACCAGGAGGCGACGGCACTCAGGCGCAAAACGTGCGACCAGCTCGGTCCATATCAGGCCGGCCTCGATTGTTTTCCCCAAACCTACCTCGTCGGCAATAAGTAGGCCTTGGGAAGGCGCATTCAACAACTTCAGAACCGGCTTGAACTGATACGCATGAAACTCGGTATTGGTGGCTCCAATACTGTAGATCATATCGGCGAGCCTGCCGGTCATGCGCAGGTGGGTGAGAGCACGGCGCAAGTCGACAGGGGCAGAAAATTTGCCGTCCCGAAAATCCGTAAGCGCGTCCGGCGCTTCATCGACCCGCTCAAGCTGATTGAGCGGCACGGAACGCCGGCCAGACGGGAGATCCAACCAAATAAAGACTCGACCGGCCCTTTCAGACGGTGGCAATTCGGAAACATGGCCGATTACTGAGGGAGCGTGCTTAAGACGAACGCGAGTGCCGGTCGGAAATTCCAAGCCACAGCTCCGCAGTGATCAGTGGAGGAAAAGAGGGCCTCGGATTAGCGCTGGAGTCAAGTTCACAATGCTGGCTCGCTGGAACGCTGGTGTCGTTTCCTGTGACCGCGCGAGCAACTCTGGTAACGATGCTAAGTGCTGCACCCCAAGGCCTCGGCGCTGCCGCCATAATGGCGGCAGACGCAGTCCCACGCCTCCTCGGCGGTCTCGCAGAATTCGAACAGGTCGAGATCGCCGGGGGCGATCACGCCTTCCTCGACCAGTCCGTCGAAATCGACCATCCGCGTCCAGAAGTCGCGGCCGAAGAACATGATCGGCAGCGGCTTGACCTTCTTGGTCTGGACCAGCGTCAAGAGCTCGAACGCCTCGTCGAACGTGCCGAAGCCGCCCGGAAAGATCGCCACCGCCCGCGCCCGCAACAGGAAATGCATCTTGCGCAGGGCGAAATAGTGGAAGCGGAAGCTCAGCTCGGGCGTCACATAGGGGTTGGGCATCTGCTCGTGCGGGAGCACGATGTTGAGGCCGATCGTCTCGCGCCCCTCGTCGATCGCGCCGCGATTGGCGGCCTCCATGATCGACGGGCCCCCGCCCGAGCAGACGACGAACTGCTTGCGCCCCTCCGCGTCCGGCTTGACCCGGCTCGCCAGCCGGGCGAGCCTGTAGGCCTCGTCATAATATCTGGACTTTTCCTTGAGCCGCTCGGCGATCCGGCGCTGGTGATCGGTCGCCGCCGCCTCGATCAGCGCGTCGGCGCTGGCCGGCTCGGGAATGCGGGCCGAGCCGTAGAAGACGAAGGTCGAGGCGATGCCGGCTTCCTCGATCAGCAGCTCGGGCTTCAGCAGCTCGAGCTGGAAGCGGACCGGCCGCAGATCCTCGCGCAGCAGGAAATCCATGTCCTGGAAGGCGAGCCGGTAGGCCGCATCGACGGTCTGCGGGCTTTCGGTCGCCTGCGCGGCGGCTTCGGCTTCCTCGCGGGCGGCCTGGAAAACGCGCTTCGGGGGGACGGGATCGGCCATGGTCCGGGCTTAGCGGCAATGCGGGCTCAGCGGCAATAAGGCCCGCGTCCCATGTCGAAATGAAAATGGTTGTAGTGATAGGCGTTGGAATCGGGCCCGAGGCCGATGTTGAAATGCCGGCACCCGGCCTGATGCACGTCGCGCAGGAAGCGGCGGACGCGATCGTCCTCGCCATTCCAGCCCTGCTGGACGGTGATCCGGCGGCCGTCGGCGAGGACGAAGCCGGACACGTCGACCGCATTGGCGAAGGCATGCTCGCTCAGGCGGCCGCCGCTCTGGCCGTTGACGCCGCGGCAGGCATAGGTGCCGAACGTCTCGATCCGTCGCACTGGCGATCCCAGCAGCTGGCTCGCCGAAGGCTGCACGCTTTGCCGGGTCCAGCGCGCGAACTGGCGCGCGAGCGGGCAGGCCATCGCGCCGAGATTGGTCGCCGGCGTGCCGATCTCGAGCAGCTGCACCGCGCCCAGGGCCGAGCAGCCGCGTTCGAACCGGCGGTCCTCGAGCACGCGGAAGCGGACGTCGTCGCGCGCCAGCTCGATATGGCATTGGAGCGTGCGCGGATCGTCGGCGTCGGCGCGCTCGCTCTGCGCCGGGCGCGGCGGCGCGGCCCGCCGGTCGCCCCCGCCAACGCACGCCGCCAGCAACAGCAGCGCGCCCAGTAAAGTCCCCCACCGCACCGACAAATCGTGACGCAACCCCGCTCGCCGGGTCAATCGCGACGAGTCGAACCGTGACCGGCTTGCGACAAGCGACGGCTCCGTCTAGTCCCGGCGGCGGGCCACGCCGTCCCAACGCGGCGCGAGCTCTCTGGAAGGAGAGTCGAACAGTGACGGTGACCAAGCCGGACGTGCGCCCCGCACGTCCTTATTTTTCCTCCGGTCCCTGCGCCAAGCCGCCGGGCTGGGGCCCTTCCAAGCTCGCCATCGGATCGCTCGGCCGGTCGCACCGGTCGCGGCTCGGCAAGGCCCGGCTCGGTCACGCCATCGAGCTCACCCGGCTGGTGCTGCGGGTGCCGGCCAGCCACCGCATCGGCATCGTCCCCGCTTCCGACACCGGCGCCGTCGAAATGGCGCTGTGGAGCCTGCTCGGGCCCCGCCCGGTGACGATGCTCGCCTGGGAGAGCTTCGGCGAGGGCTGGGTCACCGACGTCGCCGGGCAATTGAAGCTCGAGGCGAACGTCGTCCGGGCCGATTATGGCGCGCTGCCCGACCTTGAGGCGGTCGATCCGGGGCACGACCTGATCTTCACCTGGAACGGCACGACCTCGGGGGTGCGCGTGCCCGATGGCGGCTGGATCAAAGATGCCCGCGAGGGGCTGACCATCTGCGACGCGACCTCGGCCGCCTTCGCGGTCGACCTGCCCTGGGACAAGCTCGATGTCGCCACCTTCAGCTGGCAGAAAGTGCTCGGCGGCGAAGGCGGTCACGGCGTGCTGATCCTCGGACCGCGCGCCGTCGAACGGCTGGAAAGCCATGTTCCGGCCTGGCCGCTGCCGAAGATCTTCCGGCTGACCCGACCGGCCGAGGCCGGGGGCGCGCGGCTGATCGAGGGCATTTTCCGGGGCGAGACGATCAACACGCCGTCGATGCTCGCGGTCGAGGATTATATCTACGCGCTCGAGTGGGCGGAATTGCAGGGCGGCCTCGGCGCGCTGATCGCCCGCGCCGACGCCAATGCCGCCGCCGTCGACGCGTGGGTGACGCGGACCGACTGGGTCGAGCATCTCGCCGCCGACCCGGCGACCCGCAGCAACACCAGCGTCTGCCTTGCATTTGCCGGCGCCGCCGCGGCCCGGCTCGACGGGGACGGCCGGCGCGCTCTGGCCAGGCGGATCGAGCTGCTGCTCGAGGCGGAGGGCGCGGCCTATGACATTGCCGGCTATCGCGACGCGCCGCCGGGCCTGCGTATCTGGTGCGGCGCCACCGTCGACGTCGCCGATATCGAGGCGCTCGGGCCGTGGCTCGACTGGGCCTGGCACGAAGCGACGAACAGCTAGCGTCGCCCCGACGCAAATCCCGGCCTCCGGGGCGGCGGTTCCCGAGGTCTTCACCCGACGAGATCCCAAGAAAGAGAGAAAATGCCGAAAGTGCTGATTTCCGACCCGATGGATCCGAACGCCGCGGCGATCCTGCGCGCCAACGGCATCGAGGTGGACGAGCGGCCCGGCCTGTCCGGCGACGAGCTGCGCGCGGCGATCGGCGATTATGACGGCCTCGCCATCCGTTCCGCCACCAGGGTGACGGCCGAGCTGCTCGAAGCGGCGGTTCGGCTGAAGGTCATCGGCCGGGCCGGCATCGGCGTCGACAATGTCGACATACCGGCGGCGACCGCGCGCGGCGTGGTGGTGATGAACACGCCGTTCGGCAATTCGATCACCACCGCCGAGCATGCGGTCGCCCTGATGTTCGCCCTCGCCCGCGAGCTTCCCGCCGCCGACTTCTCGACCCAGGCCGGCAAATGGGAAAAGAACCGCTTCATGGGCGTCGAGCTGACCAGCAAGGTTCTGGGGCTGATCGGCTGCGGCAATATCGGCTCGATCGTCGCCGACCGCGCGCTCGGGCTGAAGATGAAGGTGGTCGCCTATGATCCGTTCCTGACCCCGGAGCGCGCGGTCGACCTCGGCGTCGAGAAGGTCGATCTCGACGATCTGCTCGCCCGCGCCGACTTCATCACCCTGCACACGCCGCTGACCGACCAGACCCGCAACATCCTGTCGCGCGACAATCTGGCGCGGACCAAGCGCGGCGTCAGGATCATCAATTGCGCGCGCGGCGGGCTGATCGACGAGACGGCATTGAAGGATGCGCTCGAAAGCGGCCATGTCGCCGGCGCCGCGCTCGACGTGTTCGCCGAGGAGCCGGCCATGGCCAATCCCCTGTTCGGCGCGCCGGGGCTGGTCGCCACCCCCCATCTCGGCGCGTCGAGCACCGAAGCCCAGGTCAACGTCGCGATCCAGGTCGCCGAGCAGATGTCCGATTTCCTGATCCGCGGCGGCATCACCAATGCGCTCAACGTGCCGGCCTTGTCGGCGGAGGAGGCGCCCAAGCTGCGGCCCTATATGGCGCTGGCCGAGAAGCTCGGCTCGCTGGTCGGCCAGGTCGAGGGGCGGCGGATCGCCGGCGTCGCGATCGAGGTCGAAGGCGCCGCCGCCGGCCTCAACCAGAAGCCGATCACCGGCGCCGTGCTGGCCGGGCTGATGCGGGTCTATTCGGACACGGTCAACATGGTGAACGCGCCGGTGCTGGCCAAGGAGCGGGGGCTCGACGTCCGCGAGATCCGCCACGACCGCGAGGGCGACTATCACACTCTGGTCCGGGTGACGGCGTCGACCCCGGCGGGCGAGCGGTCGGTCGCCGGCACCCTGTTCGGCAATGCGGCGCCGCGGCTGGTCGAGATGTTCGGCATCGCCGTCGAGGCCGATCTCGCCGGCGAGATGATCTATATCGTCAACGAGGACCGGCCCGGCTTCATCGGCCGGCTCGGCACCGCGCTCGGCGAGGCGCAGGTCAATATCGGCACCTTCCACCTCGGCCGCCGCGAGGCCGGCGGCGAGGCGGTCGCTTTGGTCTCGGTCGACGGCCATATCGACGCGCCGCTGATCGCGCAGCTGGAGACCCTGCCCGGGGTGAGACGGGTCAAGCCGCTGCGATTTTGAACCATATGTGCTAGGATCGCCGCATGCGCCTGTTGCTCCCGCTTCTGCTGCTGATCGCCGCGATACCGGCCGCGGCGCAGCAGCCCGAATGGCGCGGCGCGCCCGAATATGACGTGCTGATGTTCCCCCATGGCTACGAGCCCGACCCGATCCGGCTCGTCGCCGGCCGGCCGGTCAAGCTGCGCTTCGTCAATCAGGGCCAGTCGACCTTCACCTTCTCGGCCGACCGCTTCTTCCGCGCGGCGCAGCTGCGCGCGCGCGACGGCGACGCGCTGCGCGACGGCACGCTACGGCTGGCGCCGGGTGAAAGGCGGACGATCGCGCTGGTGCCGGCGCCGGGCCGCTACCGCGCGCGCAGCAGCAACCTCATTCACCGCCTGCTGGGAATGAGCGTCCGGATCATCGTCGAATAGGCCCTTGCGGACCGGCTAGTGTGTTACTATAATAACACACGAGGAGAATGCGGATGGCCAAGCTGAAAATCCCCAAGCGCGTCGCCGGGGTGAAGATCCCGAAGAAGGTGCGGCGCAAGGCGAGGAAAGCGGTGAAGATGGCGGAAAGCCCGATGGTGCGCGAATTCGCCACCGCCGCGCTCGGCGCCGCCGCCGCCAGGGCGAAAGGCGCCCGGGCCGGGTCGCGGGAGGCCCGCGCCGCGGCGAATGCGGCCCGCGCCGGGGCCAACGCCGCCCGGGCCGGGGCCAAGGGAGCGCGCGCCGCGGCGGAGGCGGCGCGCGCCGAGGCGGAAGCGACCCGGCTGGCGGTCGCGGCCGAGACCGGCGGCAGCCGCTTCGAGCATGAGGCGGTGATCGAGATCGACGGCGAACGGCTGGTCCAGACGATAAGGGCGGCGGCCCTCAATGGCCTGCGCAGCTTCATCGAAGGCCTCGAGGAAGGCCTGCGCGACCTCGACGCCGCCGCCACGGAGGCGGAGTCGCGATCCCGGCGCCGGGCTAACGGCTCACCGTCGGACGCGGCTGACGCCTAGCTCCACCACGCAACTGGCCGCGAATCGCTCCGGCCGGGAAGGCCGTATTGTGGACGTTGACGTAGAAAAGGTGCGCCTGCGTCGCCAGCTCGAGCGCGAGCGCGTCGTCGATTCCGGCGCAGCCGCGGCTGCGCCCATCGGCCCCGGGCGCGGTCAGCGTCAGCACCGGCGGCCCGGCCGCGCCGGCGGCGCCGCGGTGGATATGGGCGGCGGTGGCCGGGTCGATCTGGCGGGCGAACAGGTCCCAGCAGACCTGGTCCTGCGCCGGATCGACCCGGATGTCGGCGGTGCCGGTGCCGTCCGGGTCGCCGGGACCGGGCACTTCCTGGATGCCGGTCATCGTCACGCTGATATGGGCGCGCTGCATCGCCGGGCCGCTCGCGCAACCGGCCAGCAGCGCCGCCGCACCGGCCCCGATCATCGACTTCAGCATAACTTTTCTCCTTTTCATGACGGCTCGATCCAGCGCTTCAGCAGGGTGTGGGCGATGGCGAAAGGCGGCGGCGCCACGAAGGGCGCGGCGTCATCGCCGGCCAGCGCCGCCGCGACGCCGGCACGGTCGACCCACAGCGCATCCTCCAGCTCGTTCGAGTTCGAGCGCCAGCGCGTCCGATCCGGCGCGGGCCAGGCAGGCGATCATCAGCGAGCCCGGGAACGGCCAGGGCTGGCTGGCGACGTAGCGCACGTCGCTCGCCGCCACCCCCGCTTCCTCGAACAGCTCGCGCGCCACCGCCTCCTCGATCGATTCGCCCGGCTCGACGAAGCCCGCCAGCGCCGAATAGCGGCCCGGCGGATATTGCGGCTGGCGGGCGAGCAGCACCTTGCCGTCATGCTCGGCGAGCATGATCACCACCGGGTCGACGCGCGGGAAATGCTCGGTTCCGCAGCCGGAGCAGCGCCTCCCCCAGCCGGCGCGGAAGGCCGCGGTCGAAGCGCCGCAAATGCCGCAGAACAAATGGCGGTTGTGCCACTCGTTGAGGCTGCGCGCCGCGCCCCAGATGGCGGCGTCGCGCGGGCTCATCAGGCTCAAGAGCCGGAACACGCTCCACGCGCGCCGGCCGGACGCGCCGGTGCGCACCAGTGGCGCGAACAAAGGCAATTCGCCTTCCAGGCCGAGGAAGATCAGCTCGGATTCACTGCCGCCGCATTCGCCCCACAGCAGCCTTCCCTCTTCGTCGAGCACCGGATCGAGCTCGGCCAGCTGCAGCAGCCGGGCCCCGGCCCGGCCCATCAGCGCCCGCAATGCCGCCTCGTCGAGCCGCAGCTGGTCGGCGCGATCGATGCCGGCGCCGGTGAAACCGGGGGAAGTCATGGGCCCCTTTCCCTCCGCAGCGAGAGCGAAAATTCCGCTCCGCGCGCGGCGAGCTTGGTGAACAGGGTCGGCAGGCCAGCCTCGCCGATCCGTTCGACCGGCCACCACAGCCCATCGCCGCGAGCGTCGGCCTCGGCGCACAGCAACCGCATGTTCAGCGCGAAATGGGTGAACACATGGTCGACCGCGCCGGCCTCGCGCCATTCGGCCTCGGCGGGCGGGTTCTCGGTCGGGAGCGCCAGCATCCCGCCCAGAAGCCCGCGCGGCGGCCGCCGCACCAGCAGCACATGCCCCCGGTGCTCGAGCCAATAAGCCACGCCCCGGCGCCGGGCTCTGGCCCTCTTTTCCGCCCGGATCGGGTAGCGGGCCGGATCGCCCTCGCGGAAGCCGGCGCAATGCGCGGTCAGCGGACAGCGACCGCAATCGGGAGCGCGCGGCGTGCAGATCGTCTGTCCCAGCTCCATCATCGCCTGGGTGAAGTCGCCGGCGCGGCCGTCCGGCACCAGCGTGCCGGCCAGCGCCTCGATCCGGTCGCGGCGGGGCGCCTTGACGGCGAACAGCCGCGAGACGATCCGCGCGACATTGGCGTCGACCGCGACCGCATGGCGACCGAAGGCGATCGCCGCGATCGCCGCCGCGGTATAGGCGCCGATCCCCGGAAGCTCGCGCAGCGCCGCTTCATCGCCGGGGAAGCGCCCGCCATGCGCGTGCACGACGGCGCGGGCACAGGCGATGAGGTTGCGGGCCCGGGCATAATAGCCAAGGCCCGCCCAGGCCGCCATCACGTCGGCTTCGTCGGCGGCGGCCAGCGCCTCGACGGTCGGCCATCGCCGGACGAACGCCTCGAAATAGGGCCAAGCGTGCGCGACCGTCGTCTGCTGCAGCATGATCTCGGAAAGCCAGACGGAATAGGGGTCGGGCCGCTCGCCGGCGCGGGGGCGCCAGGGCAATCGCCGCTTATCCACAGCATACCAACATAAAAGCGCATTTGACGCATCGACGGCCATGCGGCGCCTATGCCATGCTTAAGGGGCCAAACCCAGTGCCGGAGGCGGCCGTGACGGGCTGGATCTTGTTGTCCGGCTAGGAGAGAGGAGGGAGCAATGTCGATACATTGTGACCGACGAAGCGACGACGTCCGGGCGGCAAGAGCCAGCCCGCCGCTCCGCGGTCGGCCGGGGAAGGCGGCTGGTGGCGTCGAGCGCCTCGGCCGGGCTTCCTGGCCCGCCCTTCGGCTCTCTCCTACCCAGCCGCCTTCTCCGGCCGATCCCGGCCACCTCCGGCACTGGGTTTGGCCCCTTTGATGGCGAAATCGGGCGGGCCACGAACGAAAAAGACGACCGAACCGGCGCGGGCGCGGCGGATGCGGCG
Organism: uncultured Alphaproteobacteria bacterium; assembly: GCA_963848555.1. GTDB lineage: Bacteria > Pseudomonadota > Alphaproteobacteria > Sphingomonadales > Sphingomonadaceae > Allosphingosinicella. The sequence continues at coordinate 1,219,107 of CAWKEE010000004.1, forward strand.
GGTCGCCGACCTGCTGCCGGAGGTGGGCGGCGCCGCCTTCCGCCGCTTCGGATTCGTCCAGTCCTCGATCGTCAGCCGCTGGGGCGAGATCGTCGGCGTCCGCTATGCCGCGGTGTCGTCGCCGGAATCGATCCGGTTTCCGCCGGGAAAGAAGAGCCGCGGCGTGCTCAACCTGGTCGTCCAGGGCGCGCACGCGCCGATGATGCAGCATGTCGCGCCGACGATCATCGAGCGGGTCAATCTTTTCTTCGGCTATCCGGCGGTCGAAAAGCTGAGCTTCCGGCAAGGAATCGTTCAGGTCGAGAAGGCAAAGTCGCGGCCGGCGCCCCCTTCGCCGCGACCGCTGCCGGTCGAGCTCAGCGACTCGCTGCGCGAGGTGGCCGATCCGGAGCTGCGCGCCTGCCTCGAATCGCTTGCGCGCAGCCTCGGCTCCGGCGAAGGGACGCCGATCGTGTCCGCGATCCCGGTCGTGGGCAGAATTGGTGGAGACGGAAAGAGATGAAATCAGGTTTCAGCGCGATGACGCTCGCGGTCGCCCTCATCCTCGCCGGCTGCGGCGATGAAGGCGGCAATCTGGGCGCTGCGGCGGCCAACAGCAATGCGCCGCTGCCTCAGATCCCGGCGCCCAACAACGGCAATTGGGCCGAGACGGTGACGCGGACGCCCGACGGCGGCTTCCTGATGGGCAATCCGAACGCGCCGGTGAAGCTGGTCGAATATGCCTCCTATACCTGTCCGCACTGCGCGACCTTCGCCCAGATGGCGGGAACGCCGCTGCGCGAGACCTACGTCCGCTCCGGCCAGGTCAGCTGGGAGCTCCGCTCCTTCCTGCGCGGGCCGCAGGACGTGGCGCTGACCCTGCTCGTCGAGTGCATGCCCCCCGACGCCGTGTTCGGCACCGCCGACCAGGTGTTCGAGCGGCAGCAGGAGCTGATGTCGGCGATCGACGAGACCGAGGGACGGACCATCCAGGCGCTGCCGCCCGAGCAGATGCTGCCGCCGCTGGCGCGGGCGATGGACCTCGACACCTTCTTCGCCCGGCGCGGGATACCGGAGGGCCGATTCAACCAGTGCATCGGCGACCGGCAGGCGCTGCAGCGCCTCGAGGACATGAACCGGCGCGCGATCAACGACCTGCAGGTCCAGGTGACGCCGACCTTCCTGATCAACGGCGAGAAGCTCCAGGAGTCCGAATGGGCCGGCGTCGAGCAGCGGCTGCGCGCCGCGATCGGGGGCTGAGATGAGGCTCAAATTCCTCCTCGCCTGCGTCGCGGCGGTGCCGGCCGCCGCGATCGCACCGGCCGCTCCGGCGCCGGCGCAGGCGCAGCGCGACTGGACGCAGGTGGTGTCGGCCACCGCCGAGGGCGGCTTCAGGATGGGCAATCCGAACGCGCCGATCAAGGTCGTCGAATATCTGTCGCTGACCTGCCCGCATTGCGCCGATTTCGCGCAGGCGGCGGCGCCCAGCCTGATCCGCAACTATGTCCGCGGCGGCCAGGTGAGCCTCGAATATCGCAATTTCGTGCTCAACGCCTACGATCTTGCCGCCACCTTCCTCAGCCGCTGCGCCGCGCCGCAGGATTATTTCGCGCTCAATCACGCCATCCTCGCCGAACAGGGGCGATGGATGGGCCGGATCGACGCTTTGACCGACGCGCAGCGCCGCGAGCTGCAGGGGGTGCAGCCGATCCAGGGCATGCAGCGGATCGTGGCGTGGACCGGCCTCGATGCGATCGCCGCCCGGCACGGCATTTCCGCCGCCGAGGCGCGGGCCTGCCTGTCCGACCAGGCGGCGCTCGACCGGATCATCGAGCTGCGCGAGGCGGGCAGCCGGCTCGGCGTCGACGGCACGCCGAGCTTCGCGATCAACGGCCGCCTGGCGGCCGGTGTCCACGACTGGGCTTCGCTCGAGCCGCTGCTGGGGGCGGCGCGGTGACGGCCGAAAGGGGACAGTTGCTTCTTGGGTCAAAGAGTAACTGTCCCCATTAGCGGGTTTGGGGGCCGCAGGTGCAGGTAAAGCGTCTCAAACTGTCGGGATTCAAGAGCTTCGTCGAGCCGGCGGAGCTGTCGGTCGAGCCCGGGCTCACCGGCATCGTCGGGCCCAACGGCTGCGGCAAATCCAACGTGCTCGAGGCGATCCGCTGGGTGATGGGCGAATCCTCGCCCAAGTCGATGCGCGGCGCCGGCATGGACGACGTCATCTTCGCCGGAACCGCCTTGCGTCCGGCGCGCGAATTCGCCGAGGTCTCGCTGCTGGTCGAGCGGCCGGCGGCGGAGGTCGATTCCGAGGCGGCGATCGCGCCGGTCGGCGAGGTCGAGATCACCCGCCGGATCGAGCGCGGCGCCGGCTCGGCCTATCGGGTCAACGGCCGCGACGTCCGCGCCAAGGACGTCGCCTTGCTGTTCGCCGACGCCGCCACCGGCGCCCACAGCCCGGCGCTGGTCAGCCAGGGCAAGATCAGCGCGGTGATCGCCGCCAAGCCGACCGAACGCCGGCTGCTGCTCGAGGAAGCCGCCGGGATTTCCGGCCTCCATGTCCGCCGCAAGGACGCCGAGCAGAAATTGCGCGCCGCCGAAGCGAATTTGATCCGGATCGACGAGATGCTCGCCGACATGGAGCAGCGCGGCGCGGCGCTCAAGCGGCAGGCCCGCGCCGCCGAGCGCTATCGCAAATTGTCCGAGCAGATCCGGATCGCCGAGGGCCGGCTGATCTTCGCCCGCTGGAAGGAGGCGGCGGCCGCCGCCGAAGCCGCCAGGGCGGAAGCGGAAGCCGCCGCCGCCGCCGTCGAGCGCGCCGCCGAGGCGCAGCGCGGCGCCGCCGCCCGGCACAATCAGGCCGCCACGCGGCTCGCCGACCAGCGCAAGGCGGCCGAGGCGGCGCGCGGGCACGCTTCCGACCTCAATCACCGGCTGGCGGCCCTGCGGGCGGAGCGCGACAGCGTCCATCGCCGGGTCGAGGAGCTGGCCGAGCGACGCCGCACGCTGGCCGCCGACCGCGCCCGCGAGGAAGCGCTGCGCGCCGACGCGGCGGCGGCGCTGGCCCGGCTCGACGAGGAGCTGGCGTCGATCGCCGCGCGGCTGGCCGGCGCCACCGGCCGGCGCAGCGCAATCGACCTCAGGAGCGTCGAGCTCGAAGATGCGGCGCGCGCGGCGGAAGCGGCGCTCGGCCGGGCGCGCGCGCTGCAGGCGGCCGAGCAGGCCGAAGCGCGGGTGGCGCAGGCGGCGCTCGACGCCGCCCGCCAGAAACTCGCCCGGGTCGAGGCCGAAGCGGAGCGGATCGCGCAGCAGGCGGCGGAGCTCGGCGACGAGGCGCCGCTGCAGGCGAGCCTCGCCGCGGCGCGGCGGCGGCGCGAAGCGGCCGAGGCGAGGATCGAGCAGGCGGCCGCGGCGATCGCCGGAGCCGAGGCCGCCCGCCAGCAGGCGGCGGCGGGCCGCGACGAAGCCGAAAGCGAGGCCGCCGCCGCCCGCGCCGCGCTGGCCGCTCTGCAATCGGAAGCGCAGGCGCTGATCAAGGCGGTCGAGAATGCCGGCGGCGAGCGCGCCATCCATCATGTCAGGGCCGATCCCGGCTACGAACGGGCGCTGGCGGCGGCGCTCGGCGAGGATCTCGAGGCGGCGCTCGAGGGCGACGGGCCGCGGCGCTGGACGGGGGCGGCGCCGCAGGCCGCCGATCCCCGGCTTCCCGCCGGCTGCGCCGCGCTCGCCGACCATGTCCAGGCGCCGGCGCTGCTGCAGCGGCGGTTGCGCCAGATCGGCGTGGTCGAGACCGACGACGGCGCCATCGAGCTCGCCGTCGGCCAGCGCCTCGTCACGCGCGACGGCCGGCTGCGGCGCTGGGACGGCTATGTCGCCAGCGGCCTCGGCGCCGCCGCCGCCGAGCGGCTGATCCGGGTCAATCGCCTGGCCGAGATCGAGCAGGCGCTGCCGGACGCGGCGGCGGCGGTCGACACCGCCGAGCGTCGCAGCGGCGCCGCGCGGGCGCAGATGGAAGAGGCGCGGGCCGCCGCCGAGGCCGCCCGCCGCGCCGAAGCGGAGGCCATGGCGGCGATCCGCGAGTCCGGCCGCGAGGAGGATGCGGCGGCGGTGGAGATCGAGCGGCTCGAATTGCGCCGCGCCGGCCTTGGCGAACGCGCGGCGCAGGCGCAGGCCGATCTGGGCGACGCCCGCGCCGGCTTCGAACAGGCCGAGGCGCACGGTTCGGCGCTGCCCGACGCCGCGGCAACCGAAGCGAGCGTCGGCGAGCTGCGCAGCGCGGCCGAGCAGGCGCAGGCGGCGCTGGCCGAGATCCGCGCCGAGGCCGCCACTTTTGCCCGCGCGGTCGGCGCCGACCGCGAGCGCGCCGAGGCGGCGGCCCGGGAGCAGTCCGACTGGCGCGGGCGCGCCGCCGAAGCCGACCAGCGCCATGTCGAGTTCGGCCGCCGCATCGCCGAGGCCGAGACGGAGACGCAGCGGCTCGCCGACGCGCCGGCCGAGCTCGAGGCGCGCATCGCCGCGCTCGACGCGGACGCGATCGCGGCGCTGGGGGCGGCCGAGGCCGCCGCCGCCGAGGAGCGTGACGGCGAGGAGCGGCTGCGCGGGACCGAGACCGGCCTGGCCGCCGCCGGCGAGGCGCTGGCCGCCGCCCGCGAAGCGCGGGCGGGCGCCGTCGCGCGCGCCGAGAACCAGGAATCCCGGCGGATCGAGATGGCGCGGATCTCGACCGAGAAGTTCGAATGTCCGCCGTCCCAGCTGCCGGAGAAGCTCGGCTTCGCCGAGGCCTCGATCGCCGAGGTGGCGGTCGAATCGTCGCGGCTCGAGCGGCAGGCGCAGGAACGCGAGCGGATCGGGCCGGTCAATCTGATCGCCGAAACGGAGCTGAACGAGCTCGAGCAGAGCCGCACCGCCAGCCAGGCCGAGCGCGAGGAATTGGGCGTCGCCATCCATCGCCTGCGCGGCTCGATCGGCAGCCTGAACCGCGAGGGCCGCGCCCGCCTGCTCGCCGCCTTCCAGGAGGTCGACCGTCACTTCCGCAGCCTGTTCACGACCTTGTTCGAAGGCGGCCAGGCCCATCTCGAGCTGGTCGAATCGGACGACCCGCTCGAGGCCGGGCTCGAGATCATGGCGCAGCCGCCGGGCAAGAGGCTCGCTACCCTGACCCTGCTGTCGGGCGGCGAGCAGGCGCTGACCGCGATCGCCCTGATCTTCGCCTTGTTCCTGACCAATCCGGCCCCGATCTGCGTGCTCGACGAAGTCGATGCTCCGCTCGACGACGCCAATATCGAGCGTTTCTGCGACCTGCTCGACCGGATGGTCGGCGAGACCGACACCCGCTATCTGATCGTCACCCACAATGCGGTGACGATGAGCCGGATGCACCGGCTGTTCGGGGTGACGATGATCGAGAAGGGCGTCAGCCGGCTGGTCAGCGTCGATCTCGGCGGCGCCGAGCGGCTGCTCGCCGCGGAATAGCTGCCCCCCTCGCTGGAAGGGAGGGGACGCGATCGCAAAGTTCGTCTGGACTCCCGCTTGCGCGGGAGTGACGATGCAGGGATGGATCAGCTGACCCCTTTGTCGATCGCCTTTCTCATCTATCCCAACGTCACCCAGCTCGACTTCGCCGGGCCGGCGCAATTCCTGTCGCGGCTCGGCCGGACGAAGATCGACTATGTCTGGAAGAGCCGGGATCCGGTGGCGACCGATGCCGGCTTCGCGATCCTTCCCACCGCCACTTTCGATGAACTGGCCGGCGCCGACATATTGTGCGTGCCGGGCGGCATCAGCTGCGTCGAGGTGATGGAGGATGAGGAGGCGCTCGCCTGGGTCCGCGGCGCCGGCGAGCGAGCGCAATGGGTGACCAGCGTCTGCACCGGCTCGCTGATCCTCGCCGCCGCCGGGCTGCTCGACGGCTATCGCGCGGCGTGCCACTGGGCATGGCGCGACCATCTCGCCTTGTTCGGCGCCGAGCCGGTCGCCGAGCGGGTGGTGTTCGACCGCAACCGGGTGACCGGCGGCGGCGTCACCGCCGGCATCGACTTCGCGCTGGCGCTCACCGCCGCGATCCGCGGCGAGGCCCATGCCCGGATGATCCAGCTCGCGCTCGAATATGACCCGGCGCCGCCGTTCGATTCCGGAAGCCCGGAGCGGGCAGGCGATGCGCTGCTCGCCGCCTATCGCGAGCGGATGGAGACGCTGGCGCCCGGGCGCGAGGAAAGGATCAGGGCGGCGGCGCGGCGGCAGGGCTTCGATGGCTAGTTCTGCCGCCGACCGCTTCGTCCCGCCGCATCCGCCGCGCGGCGCCGGGCCGGTGGCGGTGTGGCGCGGCTTTTTCGGCGAGCGCGCGCGGACCGCGGTCTACGGCTGGTCGGAGCAGGCGTTCGACAGCTGGTACATCCGCCGCAAGGTGTTCGGCTACAATGTCCACATCCCGCTGCATCCGGAGATGGTGCAGCGCGTGCTGCTGGACAATGCCGCCAATTATGTGAAGCCGGACATCGTCAAGAAGCTGCTGGCGCCGACCATCGGGCGCGGCCTGCTCAGCTCCGACGGGACGCCCTGGCGCGAGCAGAGGCGGATCGTCGCCGCCAATTTCGCGCCGGCCGCGGTCGACGCCTGCACCCCCGTCTTCGCCGGCGCGGCGGGAATGGCGATGGCGAACTGGGCAGGCGGCGGCGTGCGCGACATGGCCGCCGAAGCGACCGGGACGACGATGCGGGTGATCGCGGGGACCCTGTTCGCCGGCGATCCGCGCCTGGTGACGCGCGCGGCGATGGACCACATCACCGCCGCGATGGAGGGCGTGACCGAGGCGCGGCTGCAGGCCCTGCTCGGCCTGCCGCTGATCGCCTGGAGCCCGAAGACGCGGCGCGGCCGGCGCGGCCAGGCCTTCCTCAGGGAGACGCTCGGCGCCGTCGTCGCGGCCCGGCTTCCCGACGGCGGTCCCGACGATTTCCTCGGCCGGCTGATCCGGGCGCTCGGCGAGCGCTTTGCGCCGGACGAGGCACGCGCGCTGGCCATCGACAATGCGGCGACCTTCTATCTCGCCGGCCACGAGACCACCGCCAATGCGCTGACTTGGACCTTGTTCCTGCTCGCCGAGCAGCCGGCGCTGCAGGCCAAAGCGGCCGGCGAGGCGCGGCAGGCGCTGGCCGCGGCGCCGGACGATGCCGCGCTGCCGGAGCGGCTGCCGCTGCTGCGGGCGATCGTCGAGGAATCGATGCGGCTCTATCCACCGGTGCCGCGCTTCGACCGCCAGGCGGTCGGGCCCGACCGGCTCGGCGAGATCGAGGTCGCGGGCGGCGACATCGTCTCGATCTGGCCGTGGCTGATCCACCGCCATCGCCGCCTGTGGGACGATCCGGACGCGTTCGACCCGGCCCGCTTCGGCACCGGCGCGGCCGAGCGCCACCGTTTCCAGTATCTGCCGTTCGGCGGCGGCCCGCGGGTCTGCGTCGGCGCCCGCTTCGCCACCGCCGAGGCGCTCGTCATCCTGGCCCATTGGCTGAGAAGCTGGCGCTTCGAGCCGATCCCCGGCCGGGAGGTGCGCCCGTCGGGCATGGTCACGTTGCGCCCGGCCGGCGGTCTGCCGCTGAGGCTGAACCCGCGAAACTAAGTCGCCTGCCGCCAGCGGAAAAATGGGGCTGCCCCGCTTTAGGGGGCGCCGCTCGCGCAAGGGAAAACGGGGACAGTCCCTTTTCAGGTCATGGGGCTGATCTTGCGGCCCGCTTCGCTGTCTTCGATGAGCCTGGCGAGCCGCCGCGCCCGGGTGTCCGGCTTCTTCGCGCTGGTCACCCAGTGCAGGACCATCTTGCGATAGCCGGGCGGCCTTCGCTCCCAGTCCGCCCAGGCGGCCCGGTTCGAGCGGAACAGCCGTTCCTCCTCCGGCTCCAGCGAGCGCGCTTCCGATTCGTAGGAATAATGGTGCGGTCCTCCCTGCCGGCCTCGAACGCGCGCTCGCCGGCGGCCGTCATCTGCCCGGCCGCCCTGAGCGCCTCGACGCGCCCGATATTGACCTTGCTCCAGACGCTGCCCCGCCGCCGCGGGGTGAAGCGGATCGTATAGCTTTCCTTGCCCAGCGAATGGCGGATGCCGTCGATCCAGCCGAAGCACAAAGCCTGATCGCGCGCCTGCGGCCAGTCGATCGAGGGCCGGCCGCTGGCCTTCTTCCAGAAGCCGACGAGCAGCTCGGCCGCGGACGCATGATGCGCCTCCAGCCAGCGCCGGAAATCCGCCTCGGTTTCGAAGAAGGCCGGATCGGCCGGCATCACTCGGCCGGCTGAGGCGCAAGCCGTCCGGCCCGGCGCTTATGGCGCAGCTGCCTGCGCCAGCCGCGGCTTCGGAGCCACATGATGATGCCGGTGACCGCAAGCGCCGCCGGGATGATGCCGCCGACGAAGATGATCGTCTGCCACACCGCCCCCATGCCGGTGCCGTCATGCCAGCGCCGCATCGTCCGCGCCCGCGTTTCCGGGCGCGCCGGCCGCGGCGGCGTCACTTCGCCGCCGGCGTCGGCGACCTCGACCTCCGCCGTCCCGCCCTCGCGCGCGAAAGCGACCTTCCAGGCGCCGGCCTGGTCGGTAGGCCAGGCGATCGAAGCCAGCGGGCCGGGGGCGTGCGGCCGCGCCGCCGCCACAGCGGCGTCCACGCTGATCGCCGTGCGCTCGAGCGGGCGCGCCTGCATCGCCCGGGCCCGGTCGGGCGCCGCCGCTTTGGGCGGCGAAGCCTCGAACCGGCCGAAAAATTGCGGGAAGGAGATCCAGGCGCCGGTGAAGGACAGCATCGCCAGCGGCAGCAGGATCCAGAAACCCATTTGATGATGGAGGTTGGCGCTGGTGGCATTCTGCCGCTTCCAGCGCAGCCCGCGCCGCGGGCTGCCGCCGATCGGCCACCACAGCCACAGGCCGGTCAGGCAGGACAGGCACATCGCCACGCCGACCCAGCCGACGATCTGACGCCCCGTCCCCGGCACCATCAGGCTGCCGTGCAGGACGTGGAGGATCCGGACCGCGCCGGCGTCGCTGCGCGCGCTGTCGAGCAGGCGGGCGTCGGCCGGATCGAGCCAGAGGTTGGTGCGGACCGGCCGCGCTTCGCCCGGCTGCGGCGGCGAGGCGGCGGTGACCAGGACCGGCCCCCCGCTTTCGGGATAGCGGATCGACATCAGCCGCTCGCCGGGCGCCAGCGTCCGCTGCGCCGCCGCCGCATAAGCGGACGGCGGCAGCGCGGCGACCCCGCTCTCGACGGCATAGCGCCCGGGATTCAGCGTCTCGTCGAGCCAGTCGTGCCAGACCAGCGCCGAGCCGCTGAGCGAGATGGGAATGATCAGGATGGCGAGCAGGAGGCCGATCCATTTGTGGACCTTCAGCCAGAGCCCCCGCAACCGCAAATTCGTCGATCGTGCCATGCCTTGCCTTTACGTGTCCGCCCAGCGGCGGAGCAGATTGTGATAGATGCCGGTCAGCCGGATCACCTCGTCGTCGGCATGGCCGCGGTCGGCGGCCAGCGCCTGGATCGACCGGTCGAGGTCGAACAGCAGGGTGCGCGCGCCGTCGTCGCGCACCATCGACTGGACCCAGAAGAAGCAGGCCGTCCGCACGCCCCGCGTCACCGGCTCGACCCGGTGCAGGCTGGAGGCCGGATAGAGCAGCAGGTCGCCGGCGGGCAGCCTGGTCGAATGAACCCCGTAATGGTCCTCGACCACCAGCTCGCCGCCTTCATAGGCGTCGGGCGGCGACAGGAAGAGGGTGGCCGAAAGGTCGCTGCGCACGCGAAACTCGCTGCCGCGATGGATACGCACCGCATTGTCGATATGGGTTCCGAACCGCTCGCCGCCCTCGTAGCGGTTGAAGAGAGGCGGAAAGACCTTGAGCGGCAGCGCGGCCGCGATGAACAAAGGCGATCGGCCGAGCGCGTCCAGCACCAGCCGGCCCGCTTGCTGCGCGGCCGCGCTGTCCTCGGCCAGCTGACGGTTGCGCTTGGCGAGCGCGGACTGGTGGCCTGAAGTGACATTGCCGTCGACCCAATCGCCGCCATCGACGATCGAGCGGATGCGTGCCAGCGCCTCATTGTCGAGCAGAGCGGGTACGGCAAGGATCATCCGCGAGCCTTAAGAGGTTCAGAAACTGTAGAACAGACTCAGCACCGCCGAACGCGCCTCGCCCGGCACCGCCCAGCCGCCGGTGACGGCGCCGGTGGCCGCATTCACATTGTTGCGGACGCTGGTGAAATAGCGCTCGTCGGTGAAATTCTGGACGTTGAGCTGCGCGGTCACCCCCTCGGCCACCTGCCAGGACAGGAACAGCCGGTGGATGAGGAAATCGTCGGCGAGATATTGGGTGCGCTGCGCGAGGTTGCGCTGGTAGGTGGCGAAACGGCCCTGGTAGGTGAGGCCGTAGCCGACCTCCAGCCCGAACGGAAAACGGTAGCTGGTGAACAGGCTGCCCGAATGCCGCGGGGTCTGGACCAGCCGGTCGCCGCGCTGGGGGTCGGGAAGGGCGACGCTGTTGCCGCAGCCGGCGCTTCCCGGGCCGGCGAGGCAGAAGTCGGACACGCTCTGCAGCACTTCGCTGTCGAGATAGGTGTAATTGGCGAAGATCGACCAGCGCGGCGTGATGTAGCCGGTCGCGCCGAGCGTCAGGCCGTCGACCCGCGCCCGGCCGTCGAGCACCTGCGGGTCGTCCACGCCGGGCTCGTTGGAAGGCACCCGAAAGTTGGTCCTTTCGTTGCGGAACAAGGCAGCGGTCAGCAGCAGGCGGCGACCCAGCAGCTCGGCCTTGGCGCCGATCTCGTAGCTGCGCGCCGTCTCCGGCGCGACGTCGCAGAAATTGACGAAGGTCGAGCCCGACCCCTGGGTGCAGTCGCTGCGGACATTGGCGACCGAAGGCGTCCGCGAATTGGCATAGGCGACGTAGAGAGCGGTCGCCGCGCTCGGCTTGAACACCGCCCCTACGCGGTAGGAGAGCAGGGTTTCCTCGCTGATCTGGGGCGCCAGCTGCTCGGGCGCCAGGGGGGCGGTCCCGGGCGGATAGACGGGCAAAGCGACGTTGAAGAACCGCCCCACGGCGCGCTCGAGCCGGAGGCCGGCGTTGAGCTCGAACGACGGGCCGAGCTCGAGCGTGTCGAACGCATAGAGTGCCAGGTTGCGCGAATCGCCGCGGGCGCGGGCGGTCACCGTCCGGTTGATCGGCCCGGTATAGAAGCCCGCCGGGTCGGCAATGCTGTCGATCGGCAGCGGCGCGAAGGCCGAGCCGTCGGCGTTGCGCGCCAGCTCGGCGGTCTCGATCCGATAATCCTCCCAGGTGAGCGAACCGCCGACGACCAGCAAATTGTGGACGCCGCCCTCCTCGCCCGCCTCGAAGGTCAGGTCGGTCTGGGTGTGGACGAGGTCGTTGACCTGTTCCCTGACCCGGCCGTGCGGCCCGGACGGCAGGAAGAAGCCCGGCGCGAGGCCGGCCGGGCACGGCGCCCCCGTGACCGCGTCGGCCGTCTCCGGCACCGGCTGAAGCCCCGTGCCGGAGAGGCAGTAGGTGCCCTGCGGCGCGCTTGCCGCGGTCAGCGCGCCGACCCGCTGCCAACGGGTGAGATTGCGGATCTCCAGGCGGTCGCTGAACCGGTGACGGAAGGTCGCCGTCAGCCGGTCGACCTCGATCTCCTGCTCGTCGAGGTTGCGATAGCCGAAATAGTCGCTGTCATCGGCCTCCGGCAGCGGACCGTCGTTGATCTGGCTGAGGAAGTAGGGAACGCCGTAGACCGGGATATTGTCGTCCCGCTGATGGAGAAAGGCGAGCGTCAGGCTGGTCGCCCTATCCACGCCGAAGGTGATGGCGGGCGCGACTCCCCAGCGCCGGAATTCCTCGAAGTCGCGGCCGGGAAAGTCGTTGCGGTGGGCCATGACGTTGAGGCGGACCGCGATCAGGTCGCTCACCCGCTGGTTGCTGTCGACGGTGGCGCGGAAATAATCGTCGGTGCCGGCGGCAGCAGAGACGATGTTGAGGTCGTCGGGCTGCGGCACCTTCGACACCAGGTTGATGGTTCCGCCGACCGACCCCGAGCCGTTGAAGACGCTGTTGGCGCCGTTGTAGATCTCGATCTGCTGCAGGTTGAACGGGTCGGTGCGGCTGTATTGCGCGCTGTCGCGCACGCCGTCCTGGGTGATGTCGTTGCCGGCGCTGTAGCCGCGCAGGTTGATCGTGTCGCCATAGCCGCCGCCGCCCTCGCCGGCGCCGAAGGTGATGCCGGGAATGGTGGTCAGCGCGTCGCGCAGGGTCAGCAGGTTCTGGCGGCGCAGAACCTGGTCGCTGATCACCGTCACCGTCTGCGGCGTGTCGAGCAACGGGGCGGTGGCCTTGGGCGATTCGAGCTCCGGCGCGTCGCGGGTGCCGGTCACCAATATGTCCGCGTCGGTCCGCTGCTGGACGTCGGACTGGGCATCGTCCGCCAAAGCGGGGGAGGAAAGGAAGCCGACGCAGCCCAGCGCGAGGAACAGCGGCTGCCGGCCGGACGATGGAACACGCGACGTCATTGGGCCCCTTTCCCGAAGCGCCGCTTTGGCGGTCGCCGGAGCCGCTATTGCAATTCATTCGCATTAGTGTCAACAATTGCGAGCAGGTCGCATCTGCACGGACGGCAACCCACCCCCTTGTCGTCCCGCGCCGGCGCGGTGTCAGCCAGACCGCGCCGGCGCTAGGGGACTGTTACTTTCACGCGCAGGCACACGACCCCTGGCGCAGCGGCTGGAAAAGTAACTGTCCCCCTTCGGGCGCCGGAATGGGGACAGTCACTTTTCGTCCCGCGGGGCGAGCCTTCAATCGCTTGCCCTTGAAAGTGACTGTCCCTCAAGGAACGTCCGCAGCTCGCGCTGGAACGCTGCGGGCTGGTCGAACATGATGAAATGGTAGGAATCGGGGATCCGCGTCACCACCGCGCGCGGCGCGTTGGCGTAGGAAGCGCGATAGGCTGCCGCCATCATCTCCTCGCTCACCGGTACGTTGGGCGGCCGCACCCACAGCACCGTCATCGGCACCCGGATCGCGCCGAGCTCCGGCCTCAGATCCAGCGTGACGAGGTCGTACATCGCCTGGCCGGAGACGATGGGGTCGCTGGCCAGCGACTGCTCGACCACGCCGGGCCTGAGGCTCTCGGTCCGGACCATGGTCGCGATCATCTGCTCGACCGTGCGGCGCCGCGGCTCGCCGGCGGCGGTGGCGATCCCCTGGCGCATCTGCTCGGCGATCGGCCGCAGGCTGTCCACGGTCGCGTTGGGCTGGCCGAACATCGTGCCGAGGAACGGAATCATGTCGACCACCATCACCCGCGAGACGAGCTCGGGATGGCGCGCGGCGACCATCATCGCCCAGCTGCCGCCGAGCGAATGGCCGACGATCGCCGGCCGCTCGAGCCCGGCTTCGTCGATATAGCGGGCAATCTCCTCGGCGACCGGCGCCACCACCGGACCGGTGGCGTTGGCGCCCGCCGGCCGGCCGGCGAAGCCGGCGACATGGACGAGATGATAGCGATAGCCCGGCACCGCGGCGACGCTGCTTTCCCACACCTGCGGATGCGAGCTCAGGCCGGGGATCAGCACGACGTCGGGGCCCTGCCCGCGCACCTCGACGCTGATCCGGTCGCTGACGAACGATTCGGCCGGGGCGTCCGGGACGGTGGCGCAGGCCGCAGCGAAGGGCAGCAGCAGCAAGGCAAGCAGGCGGATCATGGCTGGTTCCTCTCTTCGTGGGGGTTGGGAAAGACCTGCTCGACCGGTAGCCCGAAGGCGGCGGCGATGCGATAGGCCAGATCGAGCGAAGGATCGTGGCGCTCGGTCTCCAGCGCGTTGATCGCCTGGCGCGAGACGCCGATCGCCGCGGCGAGCTGCTCCTGGGTCCAGTCGCGCTCGGCGCGCAGCACCTTCAGCCGGCCCTTCACGGGCGCGTGTCCCGGATGAACGGCGTGACCGCGCCGAACAGGCCCCAGAACAAGGGATAGACGACCCACATCGGCGCCACCGGCAGGCCGAGGAACTGCTGGGCGAGGCCCCAGAGCACGGCGGCGGTGAGGGTGAGCCCGGTGGCGGCGAGGATCCGCTTGGCGGTGATGGCGCGGATATATTCGTCCTGGCGCGCGATCAGCCGGTAGGCGGCGAGGAACTGGACGGCGACCGAGGCGGCGATCGCCAGCACGATCGCCCACAGGGCCGGCTGGGGCAGCCCGCCGTCGCCGCTGCCCCAGGCCAGCAGCCAGACGGCGAGAAGGAAAATCGCCCAGTTCGCGATCGTGCCGATCGTATAGGGCCAGGAACGCGGCCACCCATCCATCATGTAAGGAACTCCCGACTTCATGTAAGGAGTACGTTACATAAAGGCAGGACTGCCTGTCAATACGAAATCTACAGCCCTTCGGTATAGCTGCTGCAGGCCTCGGCATTGCCGCCGCGCCAGCCGCGCATCAGCGCCTCCTGGCGCTGGGCCGAAGTGCCGTGGGTGAAGCTTTCGGGGACGACATAGCCCTGGCCGGCACGCTGCAGCGTGTCGTCGCCGATCGCCGCCGCCGCCGCCATTCCCTCCTCGAGGTCGCCCGGCTCCATCGCGCCGCGCTCGCGCGCCGCCCAGACGCCGGCATAGCAGTCGGCCTGCAGCTCCATCCGCACCTGCAGCGCATTGGCCTCGCCTTCGCCGGCCGCCGACTGGGCGCGCCGGATCGTATCGGCGGTGCCGGTGATGGTCTGGATGTGATGGCCGACCTCGTGCGCGACGACATAGGCCTGGGCGAAGTCGCCCGGCGCTCCGAAGCGCCGCGCCAGCTCGTCGAAGAAGCTGGTGTCGAGATAGATGCGCCGGTCGGCCGGGCAATAAAAGGGCCCCATCGCGGCCTGGGCCGCGCCGCAGCCGGACTGGCCGCGGCCCGGATAGAAGACCAGGGTCGGCGGCTGGTAGCGCGAGCCGGCGGCGGTGAACATCTCGGTCCACTTATCCTCGGTCGAGGCGAGCACCTGGCACAGGAACTGACGGGTCGGCTCGGCGGCGCAGACGTCGCCGCCGGCCTGCGCCGACCGCTCCGCCTGTTGCGGCGAGACCGCCTGCTGCCCGCCGCCGCCGAGTCCGCCGAACAGCCACATCAGCAGCAGGAGGACGAGGACGCCGCCAATGCCGAACCGGCTGAACACCAGCCCGAGCAGCATCCCGCCGCCGCCGCCGAAACCGCCGCCGCCGCCGAAACCGAAGCCGCCGCCGCCGCTCTGGCTTTCGACATTGCTGCTCGTCCTGCGTCCGCCGAAGCGCATCGTCCGTCTCCTCGCGGGATCACAATGTTCGGCGCGCGCGCCAGTTGCATTCGCGCGGCCGCGCGGCAAAAGAGCCGGATCTGGTTGAAAGGCCGTTCATGTACCTCAAAGGCAGGATCGCTCTCGTCACCGGCTCGACCTCGGGCATCGGTCTCGCCATCGCCCGCGCTCTGGCCGGCGAGGGCGCCGACGTCATGCTCAACGGCTTCGGCGAGACGGCCGCGATCGAGGCGACCCGGGCGGAGATCGAATCGGCCGGCGTGCGCACCGCCCATGACGGCGCCGACCTCACGCGGGTCGAGGCGATCGAGCGGCTGATCCGCCGCACCGCCGACGAGCTCGGCCCGATCGACATCCTGGTCAACAATGCCGGCACCCAGCATGTCGCGCCGATCGACCAGCTTCCGGTCGAGAAATGGGACCTGATCCTCGCCCTCAACCTGTCGGCGGCCTTCCACACCATCCGGCTCGCGCTGCCTTCGATGAAGGAGAGAGGCTGGGGGCGGATCGTCAACACCGCTTCCGCCCACAGCCTGGTCGCGAGCCCGAACAAGTCGGCCTATGTCGCCGCCAAGCACGGAATAGCCGGCCTCACCAAGACGGTCGCGCTCGAGGTCGCGGCGGCGGGAATCACCGTCAATTGCATCAGCCCGGGCTATGTCTGGACGCCGCTGGTCGAAAACCAGATACCGGACACGATGCGCGCGCGCGGCCTGACCCGCGAGCAGGTGATGAACGACGTGCTGCTCGCCGCCCAGCCGACCCGGAAGTTCGTCACCGTCGACCAGGTCGCGGCGCTCGCCGCCTTCCTGTGCCGGGACGAGGCGTCGTCGATCACCGGCGCCAACCTGTCGATGGACGGCGGCTGGACGGCGCAGTGACGGCGGAGCCGGGCCGAAGCCGCCGCCAGGGGGGCCTTTTGCAACGCGGCGGCGTTCTTTAGACTGCGCGATCGCGACAAGGATATTTCATATGGCCGAGCAGGACAGCAGAGAGGCCGAAGCCGCGGCCGCCCCGTCTTTTGCGGTGCCGACGCTCGAGGAGCTGCAGCACTGGACCTGGGTGATGGGCCGGGCGCAGCAGATGATGATGGAGCATCTCGCCGGCCAGTGGGGCGAGGCGGCGAGCCGGGCGGCGGCGGATCCGGCGAAATTCGCCTCCGCCTTTCCGGCGATCAACTGGTTCGCCGATCCGGCCAAGGTGGCGCAGCAGCAGGTCGAGCTGTGGACCGAGGGGTTGAGCCTCTGGCAGCGGGCGCTGGGCCAGCACAGCCCGCGCACCGAGCTCGAGGAGAAAGCCGACCGCGACAAGCGCTTCGCCGCCAAAGCGTGGCAGGACAATCCGCTGTTCGACATGATCCGCCAGACCTATTTGCTGGTTTCCGAGCGGCTGCTCGGCTCGGTCGACTCGCTCGAGGGCGTCGACGCCAGGACCCGCGAGAAGATCCGCTTCACCACCAAAGCGTTCGTCGACGCGATGGCGCCGTCCAATTTCGCGCTGACCAACCCGCAGGTGCTCGAGCGGGCCTTCGAGACCAAGGGCGAGAGCCTGCTCAGGGGTCTCGAACATATGCTCGAGGACCTCGGCCGCGGCCAGCTCACCCATGTCGAGCCGGGCGCGTTCGAGGTCGGCCGCAACATCGCGACGACTCCGGGCAAGGTGATCGGCCAGACCGGCCTCTACCAGCTGATCCAGTACAGCCCGGCGACCGACCATGTCCACGAGACGCCGCTGATCATCTTTCCGCCGTGGATCAACCGCTTCTACATCCTCGATCTGAACCCGAAGAAGAGCTTCATCAAATGGGCGGTGGAGCAGGGGCTGACGGTGTTCGTCGTGTCCTGGAAGTCGGCCGACGAAAGCCTCGCCGGCGTCGGCATGGAGGATTATGCGCTGGCGCAGGTCGAGGCGATCGACGCGGTCAGGGACGCGCTCGGGGTCGAGGCGGTCCACGCGATCGGCTATTGCGTCGCCGGCACCTATCTCGCCGCGACGCTGGCGCTGCTGGAGGCGCGCGGCGAGGCGGACAAGGTGGCGAGCGCCACCTTCTTCACCGCCCAGGTCGATTTTTCCGAAGCGGGCGACCTGTCGCTGTTCGTCGGCGACGAGATGATGGAGATGGTCCGCCAGCTGTCGGCCGAGAAAGGCTATCTCGACGGCCGCTACATGGCGGCGACCTTCAACCTGCTGCGCGGCCGCGACCTGATCTGGAGCTACGTCGCCAGCAATTATCTGATGGGCGAGGACTACCCGCAGTTCGACCTGCTCTACTGGAATTCGGACACGACCAACCTGCCATCCGCCTGGCACCAGGCCTATCTCGACCAGATGTACCGCGAGAACCGGCTGGTGCGGCCGGGCGGCCTGACGATCGACGGCACGCCGATCGACCTGCGGAAGGTGAATGTGCCGACCTACGTCCAGGCCGGCCGCGAGGACCATATCGCACCGCCGCAAAGCGTGTGGAAGATCACCCACCATTTCGCCGGGCCGATGCGCTTCGTGCTGGCCGGCTCGGGCCATATCGCCGGCGTGGTCAACCCGCCCGAGGCGGGCAAATACCAATATTGGGTCAATGAGCACAAAGTCGAGACGCTCGACCAGTTCATCGCCGGCGCGACCGAGATCAAAGGCAGCTGGTGGCCCGACTGGATCGGCTGGATCGAGGGCATTTCCGCAAATAAGGTGCCTGCCAAAGGCGCCCGGATCCCCGGCAAGGGCAGGTTGAAGGCGCTCGAGGACGCGCCCGGCAGCTATGTGAAGGCGCGCTGATCCGGGCGCCGACTACCTGAACCGGCTGGCGGCTTCGCGTCGCGAGAGGCGGCGCGGCCGTGCGCCCCGCGGCGCGTTCCGACCTTCTTGCTGCAGCGCACAAAAAAATACTTGAAACGGGGGCCGCGTGCCCCTATTTGCTGCACTGCAACATATTACAGGAGCGTGAGCATGGCCGATCAGACCGCGGCGACGAAAGTGGCCGAGACCGAGGCGAAGACGCTGGAAGCGGTCGTCGAGACCGTAGCGGCTGCGACCGAGGCGGCCATGGCGGCCAGCCCGGCCGCCGAGGCGAAGCCTGCCGGCCCCAAGGCGGCGCGGCCGGTCCCCAAGGCGGCGAAGAAGCCGGTTCGGGCGGCCAGGCCGGCCGTCGCGGCGAAGCCCGCGTCCAAGGCGAAGCGGACCGCCCGCAAGGCGGCGGCTTCGAAGCGTATCCAGGCGGTCAAAGCGGCCGCCAGCCCCAGGCCGGCGAAGAAGCCGGCGGTGAAGAAGCAGACCAGGCCGGCCCGCGCCGGCTCGAGCAAAGGAGCGAAGATCATGACCAAGCAGACCAACGGCATCGATACCGGCCTGTTCGCGGCCGAGCAGTTCAAGAACGTCTTCGGCAACGTCAACGAGCGCGCCAAGGCGGCCGCCGAGCGTTCGGCGAAGATCGCCGAGGAGCTCGCCGACCTGACCCGCGGCAATGTCGAGGCGTTCGTCGCCTCCTCGAAGATCGCCGCCAAGGGCGTCGAGGCGCTGAGCCAGGACGCGGCCGAATATAGCCGCAAGAGCTTCGAGGAAGCTTCGGCGGCGCTGAAGGGCTTCGCCGAGGTCAAGTCGGCCACCGACTTCTTCAAGCTGCAGGGCGACTATGCCCGCGCCGCTTTCGACAATGCGGTCGCCGAGAGCGCCCGCCTCAGCGAGACGGTGCTGAAGCTTGCCGGCGACGTCGCCGAGCCGATCACCAGCCGTTATACCGTCGCGGCCGAGCGCGCGAAGACCCTCGCCGCCTAATCGGGAGTATCGATCGGGCCAGTCGCCCGATCGGACCTGAAGGCATTTGCGAGGCGAACCACGCCGACCGTGGAAAAGGGCGGCCCTCCGGATGGAGCGGCCGCCCTTTTTACGTGCATCGCATGCGCCGTGCCGAAGCGGGGCGCCGCGCTCAGCCCCTTGCCCGACTCCGGCACGATGCCATATTCATGGCGTTGAGATGAGTATGGCGGAAAGCGTGATCAGGGCGGCGCAGGGCGACCGGGACGAGGATGAAGGCACCGGGCTGGGCCTTGCCACCAAGAACTCGCACCCGCACCAAGACTCCCTCGCCCTACAAAGTGCTGATGCTCAACGACGACTATACGCCGATGGAGTTCGTCGTGCTGGTGCTGCAGCGTTTCTTCAAGATGGGCATCGAGGACGCGACGCGAGTGATGCTGCACGTCCATCAGCGCGGCGTCGGCGTATGCGGCATCTTTCCCTATGAGGTCGCCGAGACCAAGGTCGCCCAGGTGATCGACTATGCCCGCCAGAACCAGCACCCGCTGCAATGCACGCTGGAGAAAGCCTGAGCGGGATCTCTCCAACGCCGTGAGAAGGGGGGCGAGGCCGCTTCAGCGCGGCGGCGGGAGCCAGCTCGTCTCCAGCCCGTGCCGGTCGATGAAATTGGCCTCGACGCACAGGCGGTCCTCGTCGAGCACCCTGAGCTGGCTGCCGTTGCGCTCGATGACGCCGTCCTCGGCGAGGCCGCGCATCATCCGGTTGACATGGACCGCGGTGAGGCCGGTGGCGTCGCCGATCTCCTCCTGGGTCAGCGGCAGCTGGATGCCCGAATCCCCGGCCAGGCCGAGCACCCGCATCCGCCGGTAGATCTCGCACAGCAACGAGGCGACGCGCGCCCGGGCCGAGGTCCGGCCGATCGAGGCGAGGCGGTCGGCGAGCGACACCCGGCCCGCGACGGCAAGCGCCAGCAGCAAAGCGGCGAGGCGGGGATGGTCGGCGACCAGGCCGGCCAGCCGCTCGCGGCTGAACGGCGACAGGGTGACGTCGGTGACGGCGGTGATCGTCTCGGGGGAATCGCGAAAGGCGAGCAGCGGCAGGCCGACGATGTCGCCCTTGAAATGGAAGCGCATGATCTGGCGGCTGCCGTTGCCGAGCACCGCGCTCGAATGCAGCCAGCCGGCGCGGACGATGAACAGCTCGCGCGGCGATTCATTCTCGCCGATGACCACGGCGCCGCGTCGGTAGGGCCGCTCCTGCTCCTCGAGGCGGGCGAGCGCCGCTTCCTCTCCGGCCGACAGCCGGACGTGATGGCTGAGCCGCTCAGCTAGGCTGGTTCCCCCCAAACGCCACTCCCCCGGGCGCGACCTGGCACCCGACACGGGACAATAAGGGCATTTGTCCTCAAGTGCCCTGATCGAAATCAAGTGGGTTTCCGGCGGCGGCCTTTTCGAAACCGGGGCACGGCCGCTTGCACCACCTTCGATAAGGCTTAATAGCGCTGGGCCGTGGACCGGATCATCATCAAGGGCGGCCGCCCGCTCCACGGCCGCATTCCGATTTCGGGCGCCAAGAATGCGGCGCTGGCCCTGATGCCCTGCGCGCTGCTCACCGACGAACCGCTGACCCTGCGCAACCTGCCGCGGCTCGCCGACGTCGACAGCTTCGGCCACCTGCTCAACCAGCTCGGCGTCTCGACCACCGTCGAGGGCGCGCGCAAGGGCGAGTTCGGCCGGGTGATGACGCTGCGCGCGGCGGCGATCGCCTCCACCGTCGCCCCCTATGACATCGTGCGCAAGATGCGCGCCTCGATCCTGGTGCTGGGGCCGCTGCTCGCCCGCGCCGGCGAGGCGACGGTGTCGCTGCCGGGCGGCTGCGCGATCGGCAACCGGCCGATCGACCTGCATTTGAAGGCGCTGCAGGCGCTCGGCGCCGAGATCGAGCTCGCCGCCGGCTATGTGAAGGCGATCGCGCCCGAAGGCGGCCTGGTCGGCGGCCGGATCAGCTTTCCCACCGTCTCGGTCGGTGCGACCGAGAATGCGCTGATGGCGGCGGTGCTCGCGCACGGCACGACGGTGATCGAGAATGCCGCCCGCGAGCCGGAGATCACCGACCTTGCCCAGTGCCTCAACGCGATGGGCGCCGGGATCAGCGGGCTGAGGACCGACACCCTCACCGTCGAGGGCGTCGAACGGCTGCACGGGGCGACCTATGCGGTGATGCCCGATCGGATCGAGGCGGGCAGCTATGCCTGCGCGGCGCTGATCACCGGCGGCTCGCTCGAGCTGGCCGGCGCCCGACGCGAGACGATGCCGTCGATCCTGTCCGGCCTCGAGGATGCCGGCGCGCTGATCGAGGACACCGGCAGCGGCCTCAAGGTCAGCGCCGACG
The DNA here is from genome assembly GCA_963848555.1 of uncultured Alphaproteobacteria bacterium. Classification (GTDB taxonomy): domain Bacteria; phylum Pseudomonadota; class Alphaproteobacteria; order Sphingomonadales; family Sphingomonadaceae; genus Allosphingosinicella. The sequence goes on from CAWKEE010000004.1 coordinate 1,240,495, forward strand.
GCGGCATCCGGCCGCTGTCGATCTCGACCGCGCCCTTCCCGGCCTTTCCGACCGACATGCAGGCGCAGTTCATGGCGATGCTCAGCCTCGCCGAGGGGACCAGCCTGCTGACCGAGACGATCTTCGAGAATCGCTACATGCACGTGCCCGAACTGAACCGGATGGGCGCCGACATCGAGGTCCGCGGCCGTTCGGCGGTGGTGCGCGGCGTCGGCGGGCTGGTCGGCGCGCCGGTGATGGCCACCGACCTGCGCGCCTCGATGAGCCTGGTCCTCGCCGGCCTCGCCGCCGAGGGCGAGACCCAGGTCCACCGCATCTACCATCTCGACCGCGGCTATGAGCGGCTCGAGGAGAAATTGCAGGGGGTCGGCGCCGACATCGAACGGGCGAGCGACGGTTAGCTCGCTCTCTGCAGAGCGACCCGTTCCACCGTCATTCCCGCGAAAGCGGGAATCCCGGCAGATTTCGAGCCCTTTTGAGACGCCGTCTGGATCCCCGCTTTCGCGGGGATGACGAAGGATGAGACGCTAATCCTGCAGAACCTTCGCGAACCGGTAGCTGGTCCGCTCGAAGCCGAGCTTGCGGTAGAATATATGGGCGCGCAGCCGCCGGATGTTGCTGGTGACCTCGATGAGGCCGCAGCCGCGCTCGCGCAGCCGCGCCTCGGCGGCGGCGACCAGAGCGGCGCCGACGCCGCCGCCGCGGGCGGGCCCGGCGACCGCCAGCATCGTCAGCCGCCCGACCGGACGCGGCCGGTGCACCACCGGCGTGACGTGCCAGCTGACGCAGCCGATTATCCCTTCGCGATCGGCCACCAGCACCGGCTCGCCGGCCTTGCGCAGCCGCGCGATGCGGCGGCGCACGTCGGCGGCGGCGACCTCATAGCCGAGCTCGACGATCAGCCGCGCGAGGGCGTCGGCATCGCCGGGCCGGGCCTCGCGTATCGCCGGCGGCCCGGGGTCGTCCGGCTCGACCCGCCTGTCGGCCGCCGCCTTGCGCACCGGCGCCGGCTTGTCCCTGGCCGGCCTGGGCGCCTTCGTGGCCTTTGCCGTCCTGGCTGGCCTGGCTGGCCTGGGTGGCCTGGCTGGTCCGGCCGGCCTGACCGTTTCGGCCGCCTTGCCGGCGGCGCCGAGCGAGCTCTTCCAGCTCGACGCGGCGCCGCCGCGCAGGAACGCCTCTATCTCCGCGGCGGTGGCGGTCAGGCCGTCCTTGCCGAAGCCGAACACCGGCTTTCCGGTCTTCGCGTGCCTGAGGCCGTAGCGGCCATAGTCGCCGCCCGGCTTGCGCCGCCGCGACTTGGCGAGCCGGCAGCCGCGATTGGCCGCCATCTCCCTCAGGGCGTCGTCCGCCTCGCTCACGCCAGCACCTCGATCGCATGGATAAAGAGACCGACCAGGCCGCCGACGATGGTGCCGTTGATGCGGATATATTGCAGGTCGCGGCCGACCGCCGCCTCGAGCCGGTCGGTGACGGTGCGCGCGTCCCAGGCGCGGACCGTCTCCGACACCAGCTTGACGATGCCGCCGCCATAGGAAGCGACGATGCCGGCGACCGCGCGGCGGGCGAACTGGTTGATCGCGCGGGCGAGCCGCGGCTCCTTTTGCAGCGTCTCGCCGAGCTGGCGCAGCGCTTCGCCGAACTTGCCGGCGAGCACGGCGTCGGGATCGCGCGCGCCCTTGAGCAGGCCGGCGCGGCTATTCTCCCACAGCCCGCCCAGCCAGTTGCTGACCGCCTCATTCTCGATCATCTCGCCTTTCCAGTTCTCGACCTTGGCGCGGGTCTCGGGGTCGTGCTGGAGGCTCCAGGCGAGCCGCGACAGGCCTTCCTCGGCCTTGGCGCGCAGCGGGTGGTGCGGATCGACCGCCATGTCGATGGTCAGGCGCCTCAGTCCGTCGACGATCGCATCGGCGAGACGCTCGTCGAGGCCGGCGAGGCGAAGGATCCAGCCGGCGCGCTGATGGACCATGTCGCGGATCACATCCTCATTGGCGTCGAGCGTGCGGCCGGCCCAGGTGACGATGCCGTCGACCATCGGCACGTGCCGGTCCTCGGTCATCGCCGCCTCGAGCGTCTGGCCGAGCAGCGGCGCGATATCGATCGCGCGCATCCGGGCGGCGACCGCGGATTTGACCATGCCGCCCAATTGCTCCTCGTCGAGCGCCTCGAGAATGTCGGCGAGCAGCCGCGAGGCGCCCTGGCGCAGCCGGCCCTCGCCGGGCGGCTGCGCCAGGAAGCGCCCGATCGCGCCGGCGACGTCGACCTGCCGCATCCGCCGCGCCACCACATGGGGGGTGAGGAAATTGTCGCGCAGGAAGGCGGCGAGAGTGTCGCCGATCCGGTCCTTGTTGCGCGGGATGATCGCGGTGTGCGGGATCGGCAGACCGAGCGGATGGCGGAACAAGGCGGTGACCGCGAACCAGTCGGCGATGCCTCCGACCATCGCCGCCTCGGCGAAGGCGCGCACGAAACCCCAGGCGGGATGGACCTCGTTGAGGCCGGTGGCGGCGACGAAGATGGCGGCCATGCCGGCCAGCATCGCCGTCGCCAGCACGCGCATGCCGCGGGCGCCGCGCTGGGCCGGGTTGAACCGGCCAGGCTTGGGCGGGGCGGCGAGCGTCATGCCGGTTGAATAACCGGCGGCGGAAGAGGTTCAAAGACGTCTGAATTCCTCCCCGGCGCCGCAGGCGATGGGGAGGGGGACGATGCGAAGCAGGGTGGAGGGGTAAAAGGAGAGGTCGTGTCCATTACCCCTCCACCGCCCTTCGGGTGGTCCCCTTCCCCACGAGCTTCGCTCGCAGGGAGGAAAACCGTTACTCCGCCGGCTGCGGGACGACCCGGTCCCCGCCATGGTCCTGCACGCCGCGATAGGTGATCACCTTGCGGAACTTGGGCGTCAGCCACTTCTCGAAGCTGTCGGCGAGGCTGAACGAAGCCGGCACCAGCACCAGCGTCAGCAGCGTCGACAGCAGCAGGCCGCCCATCACCACCACCGCCATCGGCGCCCGCCAGCTCGAATCGCCCTCGAGCGACAGCGCCGTCGGCACCATGCCGGCGACCATCGCCATCGTCGTCATGACGATCGGCTGGGCGCGCTTGTGGCCGGCGTCGATGATCGCCTCGGACTTGGGCACGCCCTTGCCCATCTCCTCGATCGCGAAATCGAGCAGCAGGATCGAGTTCTTGGCGACGATGCCGAACAGCATCAATATGCCGATCATCACCGGCATCGACACCGCATGGCCGGCGAGATGCAGCGCGAGCGCGCCGCCAAGCGGCGCCAGCAGCAGCGAGCCCATGTTGACGAACGGCGCCATCAGCCGCTTGTAGAGCAGCACCAGCACGGCGAAGACGAGGAAGGTGCCGGACACCAAGGCGCCGAGGAACTCGGAGATCAAACGTGCCTCCTCGCGCTGCTGGCCGGAGCGGGCGCGCTCGACCCCGTCGGGAAGGTTGCTCATGATCGGCAGCGCGTCGATGATCGGCTCGCCGTCGACGACGCCCTCGGCGAGGTCGGCGCCGACCATGATCCGCCGCTCCTGATTGATGCGCTGGATGACCGAAGGCCCGGCGCCGAAGGTGATCTCGGCGACGAGCTTCAGCGGCACGGTGCCGCCGCTGGTGGTCGGCACCGGCATGTTCTCGATCGTCGACAGGTTGCGCCGCGATCCCTCGTCGACCGACACCCGGATCGGAACCTGGCGGTCGGACAGCGAGAAGCGCGCGCTCGCCTGGTCGATCTCGCCCTGGGTGGCGACCCGGATCGCCTGGCTCATCGCCGCGGTCGTGACGCCCATGTCGGCCATCAGGTCGAGCCGCGGCGTGATGGTGATCTCCGGCCGGCGCAGGTCGCCGGCGATGCGCGGCGCGACCAGCTCGCGGCGGCCGCGCATCTGATCGACCAGGGTCAGCGCCGCGCTCTGCAGCTTGGCGGGATCGGACCCGGCCAGGATGACGACGATGTCGCGACCGCCGACCCGGTTCTGGTTGCGGAAGGTGACGCGGGCGTCCGGTATGTCCTGCAGCAGAGGCGTCACCTGGCGCTCGAAGTCGGTGCTGGTGCGCTCCCGTCCTTCGCCACGGTCCTTCAGCGAGATGTAGATGGTCGCGGAACCCGGCCGGATCGATTCGAACGCCGACACGACGTCCGACTGACGGCGCACCACGGCGGCGGCGCGGTCGGCGACCGCCCGCGTCCGATCGAGCGTCGTCCCGGGCGGCAATTCGACCGAGACCTGGACCGTGTCCTCGTCGGTGTTGGGCTGGAAGGTGAAGGGCAGGGTGGCGAAGGCGAAGCCCTGCGCGACGAAGGCGATGACGCCGATGCCGACCGTCTTCCAGCGATGGACGAGCGTCCAGCGCAGCACCTTCAGATAGACGTCCATCGACCAGCCTTCGCCATGCGTGGCGTGGCCCTTGGCCTTGAGGAAGTAAGCGGCGATCATCGGGGTGATCATCCGCGCGACGGCGAGGCTGATCAGCACGGTGACGACGATCGTCATCCCGAAGCTGATGAAATATTGGCCGATGATGCCCGCCATCATCGACACCGGCAGGAAGACGGCGACGATCGAGAAGGTGGTCGCGACCACCGCCATGCCGATCTCGTCGGCGGCGTCGATCGACGCCTGATAGGCGCTTTTACCCATTCGCATGTGGCGAACGATGTTCTCGATCTCGACGATCGCGTCGTCGACGAGGACGCCGGCGACCAGGCTCAGCGACAGCAAAGTGACCATGTTGAGCGAGAAGCCCATCATGTCCATGAACCAGAAAGCCGGGATGGCCGAGAGCGGGATGGCGATCGCCGAGATGAGCGTCGCGCGCCAGTCGCGCAGGAACAGGAAGACGACGACGACCGCCAGCAGCGCGCCTTCGATCAGCGCCCGCATCGACGATTCATACTGCATCTCGATATATTTGACCGGCGTGAACAGCTCGGTGTAGCGCACCCGCGGATCCTCGCGCTGCAGCTCGTCGAGCGCGTCGCGCACCGCGTGATAGATGGTCACGTCCGAATAGCCCTTGGCCTTCTGGACCATGAAGCTGACCACCTGGCGGCCGTTCTGGACGCCGTAGGAGGTCTGCTCCGCCCACTGGTCGCGCACGGTGGCGATCGAGTTCAAGCGGACCGAACGGCCTCCGCCCAGCGAGATCTGGGTCTCGCCGAGCTGATGGGCGGTGAGCGCGCTGCCGAGCACGCGGACCGATTGCTCGGTGCCGGCGATCTCGGCGCGGCCGCCGGCCGCATTGATATTCATCGACCGCAGCTGCTGGTTCAGCTGGGCGGCGCCGACGCCCATCGCCTGCATCCGCACCGGATCCAGCTCGACCCGGATCTCGCGGCTGACGCCGCCGGTCCGGCTGACGACGGAGACTCCCTCGAGGCTCATCAGCCGCCGGTTGACGATGTCGTCGATGAACCAGCTCAACTGCTCGACGTTCATCGCCGTGCTTTCGGCCGACATGTAGACGACCGGATAATCGTCATTCTCCTCGCGCTGGATCTGCGGCTCGAGGATGCCGTCGGGAAGATCGCTGCGGATGCGGGCGATGGCGTCGCGCACGTCGGTGACGGCGCGGTCGATCGGCGTGCCGATCTCGAACATCACGAAGGTGTTGCTGTTGCCCTCGCGGATCGCCGACTGGATCTCGGTGACGCCGTCGATGCCGCGCACCGCCGCCTCGACCCGCCGCGTGATCTGGATCTCGAGCTCCGGCGGGGCCGCGCCCGGCTGGCTGATCGAGATGTTCGCCGCCGGGATGCTGATGTCCGGCTCCATGTTGATGTCCATCCGCATGAAGGCGATCACGCCCATGGCGAGCAAAGCGGTGAACAGGACGATCGGAATGACCGGATTGCGGATCGACCAGGCGGAGATGTTGCGAAAACCCATGACTTACCCCTCGTGCCGGCGCGCTAGCGCCGTGACGCCCTCCGCTCGGGCCGGATACGCTCGCCCGCGTTGAGGAACTGGCCGGCCGATTCGACCACCTGTTCGGTCCCGTTGAGCCCTTCGGCGACGACGACGCCGCGATCGTTGACGGTGCCGACCCGAATGGCGCGCCGCTCGACGGCATTGTCGCGGCCGACGATCAGCACGTACTGACCCTCGTCGTCGGTCAGCACCGCCGATTCGGGCAGCAACGGCGCGGTGGTCGAGCCGGCGCGGATCTCGGCCGAGGCGAAACCGCCCGGCCTCAGATCGCGCTGATAGGGAACGAGGATCCGCGCCTCGCCCTGGCGGCTCTGCAGGTCGACGATCGGCGACACCTGCCAGACCGAGCCCTGATAGCTTTGCGGCGAGCCGACCGGAGTCACCGTCGCCGGAACGCCGACGCCGATGCGGGCGAGATCCGACTGAGGCAGCCGGGCGCGCAGCTCCATCTCGCCGCCGGCGGCGATGCGGAACAGGGCGCCCGAGCCCGGGCCGACCACCTGGCCCGCCTCGACGCTGCGCGACAGCACCAGCCCGCCGGTCGGGGCGCGGACGTCGAGCCGGCGGATCCGGGCGCGGCTCGCGCCGTGCTGCGCCTGCGCCACCCGCACGCGGGCGGCGGCGGCGTCGCGGGTCGCGCGCTTGCGGTCGATATCGGCCTGCGAGACGAAGCCGCGCGACACCAGTCGCTGGGCGCGGTCGAGCTCGCTCTGGGCGAGCCGCAGGTCGGCCCGCGCCACTTCGATCTGGGCGGCGAGCTGGGCCGCTTCCTGCGCCTGGACGCCGCTGTCGATCACCGCCAGCGTCTGGCCGGCGCCGACCCACTGGCCCGGCTCGACCAGCACCCGCACCACCTGGCCGCCTTCACCCGGCACGCCGACCGGCATGTCGCGGCGCGCGGCGAGCGAGCCGGTGGCGGTGATGATCGCCGGAATGTCCTGCCGGCCGGGGACGATCACCGTCACCGCCGGAAGCGACTGACCCTCGTCGCCCTTGGCCGGGGCGGCCTTCTCGCCGCTGCCGCCGAACATGAACAGGGCAAGCACGATCAGCAGCGCGGCGCCGACCAGGGCCAGGATGATGTTGCGCCGACGCCGCCGCCTGAGGACGAGCGTGTCCTCGTCCACCACCACGTCGTCGAGCGCCTCGCGGCGCCATTTGGTCGACTCGAAGTTCATCGCTTTCATCGTCCCCACTCGAACAAAGCGGCCAGCCGCCGCACGGTCGGCACTGTGTTATCCGAATACATCACTTGGAACAAGGTCTAAACTGCACGCGCCTCGCTCCCACCCCCCGGCGCGCGGAACCGCGCCCTACAACCATTGTTTCGGCTTTACCACGGCTGAATGTGGGTCCAGTCGGAAAGCGGCACAAGGAGGGCGAGACGATGGCGGAATATATGGCCAATTATGGCTGGCTCGGATGGATATTGATCGGGCTCATCGCCGGCGCGATCGCGCGGGCGGTCACGCCGGGCCCCGGGCCGGGCGGCTGCCTGATGACGATCCTGCTCGGCATCGCCGGCGCGGTCCTCGCCGGCTTCCTCGGCCGGCAGCTCGGCTGGTACGAGGTCGGCGAAGGCGCCGGCTTCCTCGCCGCGATCGTCGGCGCGGTGATCCTCCTGTTCCTCTATCGGCTGGTGGCGGGCCGGACCTGAGAGCGGGGCTCAAAGGAGCCCCTGCACCAGCCTTCGCCTTCGGCTACGGCTGGTCCCCCTCCCCGGCCAATGCCGAGGAGGAATGCCCTTTCGGTTCAGCAACGGTGCAGCCCGCGGCGCGTTAAGTCCGCGGCGGGCCGCCCCGCGGCCCCGGTGAGACGGGCCGCGCGCCGGCCCGGGTGAAAGGAGCGTGAGATGATCGGCAAGATGATGATGGCGGCGGCGCTGCTGGCGGCGGCCCCTGTCGGCGCGGCGGCGCAGGTCGCCGACCCCCGGGCGCTGGCCGGGACCAGGCTGGACGTGGTGGCGACCGGCGAGGTCCGCCGCGTCCCCGACATCGTGCAAATCAATGCCGGCGTGATGACCCGGGCGACGACCGCGACCGAGGCGATCGGCCAGAATGCCGCCCGGATGGAATCGGTCCGCGCCGCGCTGCGGCGGGCCGGCGTCGCCGAGCGCGACATCCAGACCAGCGCGATCAACCTCTATCCGGACTGGCGGCACATCGAGAATCGCACGCCGGAGCTGATCGGCTACCAGGCCCACAACCAGGTCAGCATCCGGTTCCGCGACATCGCCAATGCCGGCCGCATCCTCGACGCTCTGGTCGCCGCCGGCGCCAACCAGATCGACGGTCCGATGTTCACGATCGACCGGCCGGAGGTGGCGCTCGACGAGGCGCGCACCGACGCCGTGGCCAAGGCCCGTGCCCGGGCCGAGCTTTATGCGCGCGCGCTCGGCATGCGGGTGGTGCGGGTGCTGTCGGTGAGCGAGGCCGGGATGGGTTTCATGCCGCCGCAGCCGGTGATGATGCGGGCGGAGGCGGCACAGGTGGCCGACACAAGGATCGTACCCGGCGAGCAGACGCTGAATGTCAGCCTGACGGTGAGCTTCGAGCTGCAATAAGGCGCGGGCCGCGTCTGAGGTCGGCGCAGTTGGCACCGAGCATCGCGGCCATTGCCCGCGCGCGCCGGAGTCCGCTGGTTTCGCGCAAAGGCGCAAAGGCGCGAAGGGGCCGCGGAGGTGAAGAATGGCGGAGCCATTATCGGCGAAGCCGAAATCCTAGATCCGGCTTCGCCGGATCGGTTCACTTCTTTCTTTTCTTCTTTGCGCCTTCGCGCTTTTGCGCGAACCAAACAGCGGTGCCGCCCCCAAGCGCGTAGACCGGAGAGCGCCTGGAGCCGCGGCCGGGGTCAGTAATTCTGCTGGCGCTCGTAGAGCGATTTGTAATGCTGGATCCGGGTCACGCGCAGGCCGGGCATGCCGGAGCGGTCGACCGCGCGCTGCCAGCCGGCAAATTCCTCGAGGCTGAGCCGGTAGCGCTCGCACGCCTCGTCGACCGACAGCAGGCCGCCATTGACCGCCGAGACCACTTCGGCCTTGCGGCGGACCACCCAGCGGCTGGTCGAGGGCGGCGGCAGGGAGTTCGAGCGTCAGCGGCTCGCCGAGCGGACCGATTACCTGGGCGGGCCGGATTTTCTGATTCTCGATCATTCCTACCTCAAGACTGAACGCGCTTCGGGCTGGTCGCCCTCGGCATTCCCCGCCTGTAGCGGGCGAGCATTGAAGGAAGGCTAAAGTGCCAAGGTAAAAAACGCGGTGAACAGGGTTTACGGACCATTGACCCGGCGTCCCGCTTCGGCACGGCTGAAACAGCCCCGCTGCGCCCACAGCGCCTGGCGCCAGCCCGGGCCGCCGATCAAAAGCTCGACCATCGGGTCTTCGTCGCACGCGGTTTCGGGCGCCGCCGGCAGATGGAGGCGGATCGGCGCGCCGTGCGCCTCGCGCTCGGCCGCCAGCGCGGCGACCAGGATCGCATGATCGATCCGCGCCGGCTGGTGCTGAACCAGCATTCGCTGCGCGCGGCGAAGGAAGGCCATGTCCATTGCCCCGAGTCTCTACGCAAAGAGGGTGAAGAGCCGGTAAAGCCGGGGGCTGACGAAGGGGGCTTTCGTCGCCCCGGCGCAAGGGCACCCCGCAAAGTAATACTTTGCGGGGACCCCGCAAGCCGGGGTCTCGGGGGGACCGCGCGGCGGGTTCCGGTCCCGAGATCCCGGCCTTCGCCGGGATGACGAACCCGGAACCAATCCCTATCTTGGCGCCGGATGATCGAAGCGGATTTCCAGCTCGGCCGGCCGGCAGGCGGGTCCCGGATCGTCGTCGCCATGTCGGGCGGCGTCGACAGCTCGGTGGTGGCCGCGCTCGCCGCGCGCAGCGGCGCCGAGGTGATCGGCATCACCCTGCAGCTCTACGATCATGGCGAGGCGATCGGCCGCACCCGCACCTGCTGCGCCGGCCAGGACATATATGACGCCCGCGCCGTCGCCGACCGGCTCGGCATCGCCCATTATGTGTTCGACTATGAGAGCCGGTTCCGGACGAGCGTGATCGAGCGCTTCGCCGACGAATATGCGCGCGGGCGCACGCCGGTGCCGTGCATCAGCTGCAACCAGAGCGTCAAGTTCACCGACCTGATGGCGCTGGCCGGCGAGCTCGGCGCCGACTGCCTCGCCACCGGTCACTATGTCCGCCGTCTCGCCGGCGCGAACGGGCCGGAGCTTCACCGCGCCGCCGATCCGGCGCGCGACCAGAGCTATTTCCTGTTCGCCACCACAAGCGAGCAGCTCGGTTTCCTGCGCTTCCCGCTCGGCGGCCTGCCCAAGCCGGCGGTGCGCGAGATCGCGCGCGAGCTGGGGCTCGCGGTCGCCGCCAAGCCCGACAGCCAGGACATCTGCTTCGTTCCCGACGGCGATTATGCGCGGGTGGTCGAGAAGGTGCGCCCCGAAGCGGCGCAGGGCGGCGCGATCGTCGACCAGGACGGGCGGGTGATCGGCGAGCATCGCGGCCTCATCCATTTCACCGTCGGCCAGCGGCGCGGACTTGAAATAGGCGGACAGAAGGAGCCGCTCTACGTGCTCCGCCTCGAGCCGGAGAGCCGCCGGGTGGTGGTCGGGCCGCGGCGGGCGCTGGCGGTCCGCGCCGCCCGGCTCGACGGCATCAACTGGCTCGGCGAGAACCAGCGCGACGGCCTGTCGGTCAAGGTCCGCTCGCTGGCGCGGCCGGCGCCGGCGCGGTTCGACGCGGCCGCGGGGTCGGTGACGTTCGAAAGCCCGGAATATGGCGTCGCCCCCGGCCAGGCGGCGGTGCTGTACGAAGGCGAGCGCGTCCTCGGCGGCGGCTGGATCGACGAGACGGTGCCGGCGGAGCTGGAGCCGGCTTAGTGTCCCGGCGAAGGCCGGGACCCAGTTGAGACTTCGCGCTGGGTCCCGGCCTTCGCCGGGACACACCAAGCGTCGATTCGCTCGCAACACCGAACTCTGCAAGGCGACTGCCTCGTCGGCGGCCGCTGCATCGAAGAGACGGTGCGGCGGAGCTGGAGCTCGCTCAGTGTCCCAAGAATCGCCCGATGCTTCAGAAGAGGGTCTCATAGAGATCTCGCCACTCCGGATTCATCTCCTCGATCACTCGCAACTTCCAGGCGCGCCGCCATTCCTTCATCTGGAGCTCACGATGTCGCGCGGCCTGAAGATCGTCGAACGCCTGGTACCAGACGAGCATCTTGCAGCCATATTTGCGGGTGAAGCCGCCAACCAGCCCCTCGCGATGTTGATAGATGCGTTGGATGAGGTCGCTGGTCACGCCGATATAGAGAGTGCCGTTGCGCCGGCTCGCCATGATGTAGACGCAGCCCGCTTTCTCCATCGCCGCCTTCGTATCCCGCAGGCCGGGACCCAGTGCTAAGTCCGTGCTGGGTCCCGGCCTTCGCCGGGACACATTAGCGGGCCATCCCGGCTCTGTTCCCGATCACTCCGGGCTGTTCTCCTGCGCGGCTTCTTCGGCTTCCTCTTCGGCGATCCGCCGCATCCGCGCCTCGCGCGCCTCCTCGATCATCCCGCCCCAGTCGACACTGCCGGCGGCGGCGCGCTCGGCGCGGGCCTGCTGGACGATCTGGTTGAAGCAGCCGATCGAGCCGCCCGGCCCGGCCGTCGAGCAGCTGCCGATGCCGCTGGCGCCGACATAGCTCAATTCGACCGCGCGGGTCGTCCAGCTCTGATTCTCGGGATCGTCCGGATCTTCGCGCAAAGCGGGCGGGATGCGGAAGCGGTCGCCCTCCGGCAGCCGGGCGCAGACGATGATCTCGTCATTGGTGCTCGGCGGGCAGGGATCGTCGCCATAGATGATCAGCTGGTTGACCCGGGGATCGTCGACCGGCCCCTGGCTGTCGGCCGCCTGCGGCGCGGCGGCGGCGGCCTCGGGCGCCGGAACGCCCGGCTGCTGCGCCGCGGAAGCGGCGGCCGTCGCCAGCAGAGCGGCGCAAAGAGCGAGAAAGGCAGGGCGCATGGATCAGATCCTCTTCGAAAGCTCGATCGCGAGACGGCATCCGGCGCGAATCGCGGAATAGAGCAGGGGGTAGCCGAAGCTCTCCTCGGCCCCGGCGGCAATGGCAAGGTCGCGATGCTCGCGCTCGTCGGTCTGGAAGCGGGCGATGTCGGCGGCCAGCTCCGGCTCCCCGGACCCGAGCGCGCGCAACTGGCCGGAATAATGGTCGTCTATCTCGTCCTCGACGGCGGCGGTGCAGGCCATCGCCGCCTGCGGCCCGATCAACGCCGTCGCCACGCCGAGCGCATGGCCGGCGACCCGCCACAGCGGCTGCAGCAGCGTCGGGCGAACGCCGCGCTCGGCGAGCAAGGCATCGAAGTGCCGCAAATGGACCTGCTCCTGGGCCGCCATCCGCGCGATCAGCCGCGAGCAGGGCTGGCGGTCGCCGAGCACCGCCAGCTGCCCGGCATAGATGCGGGTCGCGCCATATTCGCCGGCCTGATCGACGCGCAGCATCGACGCCACGTCCGGGCGCTCGTCGCCCGGCCGCCAGCCCGGCGACCCCGACGGGGAGGCCGGGGGCGGGTTCAGCGCGGGACCGGAGCGCGTTTGAGGCTCAGCCATAGGATCACCAACGCAGCAAGGCTGGAAAGGATCGCGTTCCAGCCGGCCATCGAGATTCCGAACAGGTCCCACTGCACCTGGTCGCAGCGCACCATCGGCGCCGCCATGATCTCGGCCAGCAGATCGTCGCCGGCGCCGGCGCCGACCGCCGAGCTGCACTGGGTGAAGCCCTCGAACAGGCCCGCCTCGATGCCGGCATGCCAGGCGCCGATGCCGCCGCTGAGGAGGATGAAGAGCCCGGCCAGCCAGACGAAGCTGCGGCCGCGATCGGGCAGCCGGCCGCCGCCGGCCCACGCCACCATCGCGAGGGCGAGAGCGGCGAAATGCGCCCAGCGCTGCCAGTAGCACATCTCGCACGGCACCAGCCCGCCGACATATTGCGAGCCGTAGGCGGCCGGCGAGCGCGGCGGCCGGCACGGCGAGGCTGAGCAGCTTGGCGAGCGCCAGCGGCCGCCGAGGGGTCATCCGCGCCGGCTCAGCGGCTGACGGGGCGCGGATTGCCCGCCGACTGGGTCCGGCCCAGGCGGGCGATGGTCTGCAGCGCGTAATGCAGCTGGTAATCCTCGATGCCGCGCTGCTCCAGCTCCTCGGCGGTCGCCGCGAAGCGCGGATCGGGACGGCCGTCGTCCTGGATGACGTCGTCCTCGACTCCGGTCTCGTTGACGAGATGGCGCCTCAGGTCGGATTCGCGCACCCGGTTGCGCGAGCGGTAATCGGGATCGGTCAGCTGCGGCACGAGGATGTCCGGCGTCACCCCGCCTTCCTGCACCGAGCGGCCCGACGGCGTGTAGTAACGGGCGGTGGTGAGCCGGATCGCGGTGGTGCCGCGGCCCAATGGGATCAGCGTCTGGACCGAACCCTTGCCGAAGGTGCGCTCGCCCATCACGATCGCGCGGCGATGGTCCTGGAGCGCGGCGGCGACGATCTCGGCCGCCGAGGCGCTGCCGGCGTCGACCAGCACGATCACCGGCACGCCCTTGGCGGCGTCGCCGGGGCGGGCATAATAACGCTCGATGTCGGTCCGCCGCCGGCCGCGCTGCGAGACCACCTCGCCGCGCTCGAGGAACAGGTCGGAAAGCCCGACCGCCTGGTCGAGCAGGCCGCCCGGATTGGACCTCAAATCGAGGATGTAGCCGAGCGGCGGCGCGCCGAGCTGGCGCTCGATATCGGCCATCGCCCGTTGCGCCGCCTCGGTCGTGTTGCGGTTGAAGCCGGTGACGGTGAGGATGCCGACTCGGTCGCGCACTTCCGAACGCACCGCGGGGATGTCGATGATCGCCCGGGTGATAGTGACGTCGAACGGCCGGTCGCGTCCCGGCCGGACCACGGTCAGGCGCACGCTCGTTCCCGGCGCGCCGCGCATCCGCTCGACCGCCTCGTCGAGGGTGCCGCCGTAGAACAGCCGCCCGTCTATATGGGTGATGAAGTCGCCCGACTTGACGCCGGCGCGGTCGGCCGGCGTGTCGCGGGTCGCGGCGATCACCTTCACCGCGCCGTCCTCCATCGTCACGGTGAGGCCGAGGCCGCCATAATTGCCGTCGGTGGTGGTCATCAGGCTGCGGAAGCCGCGCTCGTCGAGATAGGAGCTGTGCGGATCGAGGCTGGAGAGCATGCCGTCGATCGCGCCGCGGATCAGGGTCGCGTCGTCGATCTGGTCGACATATTCGGCCTTGACCCGCTCGAGCACGCTCATGAACTGATCGATCTCGCGATAGGCGCCGACGTCGACCTGGGCCAGCGAGGCGGTGGTGGCGGGGATGAAGGCGACCGCGCCGACGAGGGCGAGGGATCGAAGGAGATTGTTGGCCATCGCGTTCCTGCTGGGCTGATTTGAGCGGCTAATACAGCCTTTTTAGACCCGCGAAAAGCAATGGGAGATTAACGCGGAATTGCAATTGGCAATTGGCAATTGGGGGACACCGTGCGTTGCTCACCAGTCGCGGCCCACTCCTCCAAGGCACATCCAATCACCAATCACCAATTGCCAATTACCAATTGCCAAGCGCTACCCCGAAATCAGCTGCGCGATCGGCACCGGCCGGCCCTCGCGCCGCAGCTCGACGGTGACGCGCGGCGATTCCGCGGCCGCCCGCCCGAGCGGCAGCCCGCGGCGGATCAGCTGGCCGCGGGCGACGGTCAGCGAGGCCAGGTGGGTGACCACCGTCGACCAGCCCTGGCCATGGTCGAGGATGACGACGTTGCCGTAGCTGCGGAACGGCCCGGCATAAGCGACCCGCCCGTTCGCCGGCGCGACGATCCGCGCCCGCGGCTCGGGCTCGAAGGTGAGGCCGCGCGAATGGACGCCGCCGTCCGAAATCTCGCCGACCCCGACCAGCAGCCGCCCCTCGACCGGAAGGATATAGGGAAGCCGCGCGCGCCGGACCGCCCCGGCGGCGCCGCCCGGGCGGGGCACCGGGCCGGGCAACGCGGCGAGGCGGGCGGCGAGCCGCGCCTGATACTGGCGGGTGCCGAGCGTGCGCTCGAGGTTGCGCGCCTCCTCGCCGAACACCAAAGCCCGGTCGGATTCGATCACCGCAAGGCCGGTCAGCGCCTGCGAGCGCGCCCGCTGGCCGGCCTCGAACCGGGCGAGCTCGGCGCGGCGGCGGTGCAGCTCCTCGCGG
Organism: uncultured Alphaproteobacteria bacterium; assembly: GCA_963848555.1. GTDB lineage: Bacteria > Pseudomonadota > Alphaproteobacteria > Sphingomonadales > Sphingomonadaceae > Allosphingosinicella. The sequence continues at coordinate 1,255,653 of CAWKEE010000004.1, forward strand.
CTGGCGAGCAGCGCGCCGCGCGCCTGGTCGAACTGCCGCCGGAGCCCGGCGCTGCGCTCGACCTCGGCGCGCAGCCCGGCGGTGCGGCGCCTGATCTCGGGTAAGGTGGCGGCGAGCAGCGATCGCACATGGACCGTGTCCTGGACCGAGCCCGGCTGGACCAGCGCCAGCGCCGCCGGCCGCCGCGCCATCGTCTGCAGCGCCGCGGTCAGCCGCACCAGCGGCTGCTGGCGCGCCGCGAGCCGCGCGCGCTGCTCCGCCTGCATCGCCTCGATGATCGCGATCCGCCGCTCGGCGGCGGTCAGGCCGGCCTCCGCCGCCTCGATCCGCGCCGCCAGCGCCTCGGCGGCGGCGCGCGCGCGCTGGGCGGCGTCGGTCGCCCGGCGCGCCTGCTTGTCGAGGGCGCGGTAGCGCGCATTGGCCTGGTCGGCCTCGCGCTTGGCCTGGGCCAAAGCCCTCGCATCGTCACCGCGCGAGGCATGGGCGGCATAGCCGCCGGCGAGCAGCAGAAGGGAAGCGAAAAGGAGACGCCCGCGCATGCGCCTATCCTTCACGATGATAGGGGTGGTTCGCAAGGATGCTCGTCGCCCGGAACAATTGCTCGGCGAGCATCGCGCGGGCGAGCAGATGCGGCCAGGTCGCCCGGCCGAAGGCGAGCAGCAGATCGGCCGCGCCTCGCTCGCCATCGCCGAAGCCGTCGGCGGCGCCGATCAGGAAGCGCGCCTCGCGCTTGCCCCCGTCGCGCCAGCGCTCGAGCCGGCGGGCGAGCTCGATCGAGGTCAGCGCCTCGCCTTTCTCGTCGAGCAGGACGGTCACGCTGCTGTCGGCGGGCGGCGGCAAACGGCCGCCTTTGTCGGGCAGCTCGGTGATCCTGGTCGGCCAGGGGATGCGCTCGAGGTAGCGCTCGACCAGCTCCGCCTCCGGCCCGCGTCCGATCCTCCCCCGCGCGACGATGTGGAGCAGCAAGGATCAGGCTCCGATCGAGAGCGGCGTCGGCGGTGCCGTCCAGGGCGTCATCGCGAGGCGCGAAGCGCCGTGGCGATCCAAAGGCTGCAAAGCGGGATTGCCGCGCCCCTTCGGGGCTCGCAATGACCTTCCAGCGTCATCGACGGCAGGGCCTAGCGGGCGGCGGCCGCCGGGGCGCGGTCCGCGGTGGTGCGCTCGTCGAACGCCCACATCCGTTCCAGATTGTAGAAGCTGCGCACCTCCGGACGGAAGATGTGGACGATGACGTCGTCGGCGTCGATCAGCACCCAGTCGGCGACCGGCAGCCCCTCGGTGCGGACGTTGCGGCCGAGCTCGCGCTTGATCCGCTCGCCGAGCTTCTCGGCCATCGCCGCCACCTGGCGGGTCGAGCGGCCGCTCGCGATCACCATATAATCGGCGATATTGGATTTGCCGCTCAAGGGGATGGAGACGACGTCGAGCGCCTTGTCGTCGTCGAGGGAACGGCGCACGAGCGCGTGGAGCGCCTCGGCGCGTTCGTCGGCTCCGCCGTCATGCGGAGCGGGTGCGGGTGCGGGCAAACGGCCTCCTTCCGGACAAGGTCTTCCGCGTCACGGGGTCGCGGACAGCCTGAGGGTGAAACGAATTCATCAAGTCTTCGTGCCAATGCGGATCGGCAGCGCGAAGGGCGGTGGCGGAAGTCGGGTCGGGCGGCAATCGCAGCAGCACGAGCGACGGCAAACTCCAACTCGTCCAGTGCCGAGCCTCGGCTGCGGGCCGGACGAAGCGCCGCAGCCAGCCCATGGCGGGTGCCTTCAGGGCCCGGCCATAATAGCCGGGGCGAGTCACCACCGCAATCGGAACCAGCGAAGCGATCTTCCGCCAGTCGCGCCAGCGGTGGAACTGGGCGAGATTGTCGGCGCCCATCAGCCACAGGAAGCGGCGCTCGGGGTGGCGGCGGCGCAGCGCCAGCAGGGTGTCGAGCGTGTAGCGCGTGCCCAGCTCGGCCTCGATCGCGGTCGGACGGATCGGCGCCCGGCGGGCGGCGCGCCGCGCCGAGGCGAGCCGCGCCGCCAGCGGCGCCATCCCCGTTTCGGCCTTGAGCGGATTGCCCGGCGACACCAGCCACCAGATTTCGTCGAGGCCGAGCCGGTCGAGCGCATTGAGGCTGATCGCCCGGTGCCCGCGATGGGCCGGGTTGAACGAGCCGCCGAGCAGGCCGGTCCGGGTCATGGCAGCGGCGATAGCATGGCGATGGGTTGAAGCGCACGATCCGCGTTTCAGCCGTCATCGCGAGGAGCGTCAGCGACAAAGCAATCCAGCGGGTACGGGCGCCGTACTGGATGGCTTCCCCCCGGATCAAGTCCGGGGTCGCAATGACGACGACCACCGCAATCAGCCTCGACGCGATGGGCGCCTTGGGCCAATATGCGGGGCTTAGGGGGAGCCCGCGATGGTCGGTATCGAAGGGGTGGGCGAAGCGGTCACCGGCGGCATGATCGCGCGCGCCGTCGAGCCCGAGGCCGGCGAAGCGGGCGAAATGCACGAGGGAAACTGCCTCAATTGCGGCGCCGAGCTGGCCGGCGAATATTGCCACCGCTGCGGCCAGAAGGGCCATGTCCACCGCACGCTGGCCGGCTTCTGGCACGAGCTGGTCCACGGCGCGCTCCATTTCGAGGGCAAGATCTGGCGGACCCTGCCTTTGCTCGCCTGGCGGCCGGGCGAGCTGACCCGGCGCTATGTCGAGGGCGAACGGGCGCGCTTCGTCTCGCCGATCGCCTTGTTCCTGTTCTCGGTGTTCCTGATGTTCGCCGTCTTCACGCTGATCGGCGGACCGTTCAACTTCGACTATGACCCCGAGACCAGCGCCCAGATGCGGGTCGAGGCCCAGCGCGAGCTGCGCCGGGCGCGGGAGCGGACCGCGACGAATGTCGCCCGGCTTCGGGCCGAGCGGCAGCAGCTGGCGCAAGCGGGCAAGGCGACCGCCGAGGTCGATGCCGAGATTTCCGCCGCGCAGCGCGAGCTGGCGGTCGAGGAGCGGCTGTACCGCCAGGCGCTGGGCTTTGCCGCCGCCGCCGCGCGGCGCGAGGCGGGCGACGCCCGGCCCCAGGCGGCGGGCGAGGCGAAGGGGCCCGGTGCGCCGGCCGCCGAAGCGCCCGGCCGGGCGCCCGCCGCGGCCCCGCGGCAAAACGAGCCGGGCGGGCTCCGGATCAACAGCAACTGGCCCTGGCTCGACGAAGGCCTGCGCAAGGCGAGCGAGAATCCGTCGCTGCTCTTCTACAAGCTGCAGACCAACGCCTATAAATTCTCCTGGGCGCTGATCCCGATCTCGGTGCCGTTCCTGTGGCTCTTGTTCCTGCACCGGCGCCGCTACCGCCGCTACAAGGCCTATGACCACATGGTCTTCGTCACTTACTCGATCGCGTTCATGAGCCTGGCGCTGATCGCGCTGAGCCTGCTCAGACCGCTCGGGCTGCCCGAGGAGATGATCGGGATCGCGATGGTCCTCCTCCCGCCGATCCATATGTATCGCCAGCTGCGCGGCGCCTATCAGCTGTCGCGGTGGAGCGCGATCTGGCGGACGTTCGTGCTGCTCAACTTCGCCTTCATCGCCGCGAGCCTGTTCCTGATGCTGCTGCTGACCTTCGGCGTGCTCGGGTAGGGTTAACTCTCGAGCGCCGGCGCCGGGCTCTGAAGCCGTTTGGTTCGCGCAAAGGCGCAAAGGCGCGAAGGGATCCGGACACTTCCCCTCTTTCCGGCGACAGCCGGTATTCCGACTTTCTTTCGGAAGTCCCGGATCAGTCTCGGGACAGACGATTTCCAGCTGGCGCTGGAATGGCGCTCTCTTCGCGCCTTTGCGCCTTTGCGCGAACCAAGCAGCGCTCGAGACCAGCGAAGCGCTCGCGGCCGCGCGACAACGAAGGCCAGCGGCGGGGTAAAGTTGAATAAGTTGTCGGTTGCGGAGGAAGCCCCTCCCCTGCGAATGCAGGGGAGGATTGGGGGTCAGGCGGGCTGGGGGGCGGGGTCGCCGATGCCGCCGCGCGGGCGGCGGGTGGTCGGGATCGACGAGCCGGCGACCGGAATCGAGGCCGCGCGCCGGTCGGCGTCGCCGCGGCCGATATCCTCGCCCCGGATCGCCCGCTTGGCTTCCTCGCCGGTCAGAGTCTCATATTCGAGCAGCGAGCCGGCGAGCCGGTGCAGCTCGTGGAGATTCTCGGTCAGCACCTCGCGCGCGGTCGCCTCGGCATGCTCGATCAGCCGGCGGACCTCGGAATCGATGAGGCGCGCCGTCTCCTCGGAGACGTGCTGGCTGCGCGCGACGCTGTGGCCGAGGAACACCTCCTCCTGATTGTCGCGATAGCGGAGCCAGCCCAATTTCTCGCTCATGCCATATTCCATCACCATCGCCCGGGCGAGGTCGGTGGCCTGCTGGATGTCGTTGGAGGCGCCGGTGTTGAGCGCGTCGCGGCCGTAGATCAATTGCTCGGCGATGCGGCCGCCGAAGCAGAGCGCGAGCCGCCCCTTCATCTGGGTCAGCGACATCGAATAGCGGTCGCGCTCGGGCAGGTTCCAGGTGACGCCCAAAGCGCGGCCGCGCGGGATGATCGTCACCTTGTGCAGCGGGTCGCAGCCCTCGACGTGGAGCGAGACCAGGGCGTGGCCGGCCTCGTGATAGGCGGTCGCCTTCTTCTCCTCCTCGGTCATCACCATCGACTTGCGCTCGGCGCCCATCATCACCTTGTCCTTGGCGAGCTCGAACTCGCTCATGGCGACGAGGCGCTTGCCCATCCGGGCGGCGAGAAGCGCGGCTTCGTTGACGAGGTTGGCGAGGTCGGCGCCGGAGAAGCCGGGCGTGCCGCGGGCGATGGTGCGCGGATCGACGTCGGGCGCGAGCGGCACCTTCTTCATATGGACCAGCAGGATCTTCTCGCGGCCGTCGATATCGGGGCGCGGCACCACCACCTGGCGGTCGAAGCGGCCGGGGCGCAGCAAAGCCGGGTCGAGCACGTCGGGCCGGTTGGTGGCGGCGATGATGATGATCCCCTCATTGGCCTCGAAGCCGTCCATCTCGACCAGCAGCTGATTCAGGGTCTGCTCGCGCTCGTCATTGCCGTTGCCCAGGCCCGCGCCGCGATGGCGGCCGACCGCGTCGATCTCGTCGATGAAGACGATGCAGGGCGCGTTCTTCTTGGCCTGCTCGAACATGTCGCGCACGCGGCTCGCGCCGACGCCGACGAACATCTCGACGAAGTCCGAGCCCGAGATGGTGAAGAAGGGGACGTTGGCCTCGCCGGCGATGGCGCGCGCCAGCAAAGTCTTGCCGGTGCCGGGCGAGCCGACCAGCAAAGCGCCCTTGGGGATCTTGCCGCCCAGACGGGCGAACTTGGTCGGGTCCTTGAGGAACTCGACGATCTCCTGCAGCTCCTCGCGCGCCTCGTCGATGCCGGCGACGTCGTCGAAGGTGACGCGGCCATGCTTCTCGGTCAGCAATTTGGCCTTGGAGCGGCCGAAGCCCATCGCGCCCGAGCCGGCATTCTTCTGCATCTGGCGCATGACGAAGAAGGCGATGCCGAGGATCAGGAGGAAGGGCAGCGACTGGACCAGCAGATAGGTCCAGAGCGAGGTCTGCGGCTCGGGCTGGGCCTCGAACGCGACCTGGCGCTGGCGGAGGCGCTCGACCAATTGGGTGTCCTGCGGCGGCGCGTTGGTGCGGAACGTCTCGTTGTTGGTGAAGCGGCCGGTGACGGTCTCCTTGCCGATCGACACCTGCTTGACCGACCCCTCCTCGACCCGGTTCAGGAACTCGGAATAGGGGATGGCATCGCGCGCGGCGGTCGACGAGCCGCCCATCATCTGCACGAACAGCACCAAAGCGAGCAGGATGCCGGCCCAGATCAGGAGCGACTTCATCCAGTTGTTGCCGGAGGGCTCCTTGTCGGAGCCATTCTGCGGGGTGCGGTTGTCGTCGCTCATCACTGATCCCATCGAAGGCGTGCCTGCGCGGGGCGCCGGAAGAGAGGCGAGCGCACCCGGGGAAGCACCGTCCGTGCCTGTCGTCCGCTAGATAGGAGCGGGCGCGGCGGCGCGCAATGTACGCGAAGCGGGTGAATGGGGGATTAGCGGCAAGTTGAACCACCATCTGATACAACCATCGAACTGGATGGTTACCGGCACGTCTTTCTGCCACCCGACGGCGCTAGGCAGACTCCCCAGTCGCCCCCAATGACGCTACCGCAGAGCCCGCTGGTGGGTTAAACGCAGCGGCAATCGCATCGGCATACTCTAGATCTGATTTGCCGCCTCGGACGACCTCGACGAAACGCAACGGCCCCGCCTGCCTGAGAAAGACGTACGTCTTAGTAGTCAATTCGGCCAAGCGCGTTAACTCGTGAGATACAATGATGATCGCGTCATACATCCTTATCAAGTCATCCCTAATGAAATCCTCTATGCGAATTTGAAAGGCATGATCGAGTCCAGTGAAGGGCTCATCAAGAATTAGAATCCCACTGTCCCCGTCTCTATAAGCCCGAGCGAGCTCAACAAGTTTCGTCTCGCCGCCCGAGAGTGATCTCGGCCATCTATCTGCCAAGCCTATGAGATCGAGTCGCTCCAAATAGTCTCGCGAATTCAGCGGCACCTTTAGGGTCAAATACACCTTTGGAAAGCGAGAGGTTATCGACTACTGTCAGCCAAGGAATAAGATTGTCCTTTTGAAAGACGATGTTCACGCGCGGGTCAAGCGACGATAGCGGTTCCCCTTTGTAAGTTCGCGAAAGTGACTTAGCACCCAAGCCGGCAAGCTCCCTCATGATTGTGGATTTACCAACACCGTTTCTGCCAAAGATGCCGACGACGTCACGTTTACGCAACTCAAGCACCCCCTCAGCAAACGGTTCAGCGTCCACCCGCAAAGTGGAGAGATCCGCTGTAAACATTATATTCGCTCCACTTTCCAACGGTTATAGTATCTAAAAAAGGCAAAGAAAACTCTATCGAGTACGTAAGCGCAGGCTATTAGAACTATGAGAGATACGATCAGTCCGTGAGACTGTAGCAGACTATAGTTATAGTAGAATTTATATCCCAGTCCGGTCCACGCTTCAGCCTGCTCATCTCGGCCTACTTCGCTTATAATCACTGCAACCCATGCAAATGCAAGATAAACCCGGTAGATCGACGAGACGCTCTCTATGCACGCAGGCAGGTATAGGAGCAACGTCCTTCCAACACCGCCTCGCCCATGAATGTCGAACACATCACGGGTACTTCGCGGAATGTCCTGCAGCGCTTCTAGACAGTACATATAAAAAGTAAACATTGCTCCTACAACAACTATGAGAATCACATGCGTCATGCCTACGCCCATTAATCCAATAGAAAATGGTATCCAGACTACGATCGGCATAGGCGCCAAAAAAGCAATAATGGGCGTCACCGCTGCTCTAGCGCGCGGATAGCAGAAGACAGAAACTGCGATCGCGAAGCCGAGTACAAACCCAATTATGGTCCCAATGACAATAACCAGCGCACTCAGCACGGCCGCCCAAAAGTAGGATCCCCATTCATCTAGGAAATGGGACGTCACATTCTCAATAAAGCTGAGGCTATACCCGCCAATAGGCTTTACAAGATATATAACAATCGCTAAGCCAATCGCGAACCCTATAACAGAGGCTGCCTGCGGAATAGGCAGGCGTCTTGTCCGCATCTGGGCCGGAAATTTCATCAGCGCGCCCCTGGGGCAAAGAGGTTACTGAGGTCGTCCTCGGACCAATCCGTCGCGAGAAGCTGCTCGCCGCGGAGAAATCTCACCTTATTAGCGATATCATCTCTTAGAGACGGGTTGATTTGAGCGGACCAGTCGTGCTTCGACCATGCCAGTTCTATAATCCTGCGGTCCATGTTTAGACGATCTGCGATGATCAGCTGTGCTTCTTGGGGGTGCCGCGACATCCATGCTTTGGCGCGGTCAATTGCGTTTCGAAGTGCGGTGATGGCTGCGGCCTTTTGGTTTAGAGCCGCAGCAGTGGCTGCATAAACGCTCTGAATTATTGCGTCTCCGCCAGCGAGAACCGTGCCAAGCTGCTCCAGCTGAAGCTTTTCTACAAAGGGGGGCCAAACAGCCCACGCATCAATTTGGCCCGCTCTAAACGCCGCTTCGGCCTGAGGAGGAGTCATGAAGGCGATGGGCCCGGGCTGAACTTGGGCTTGGCGAAAAGCGCTAAGTAGCCCGTAATGGGAGCTGGTGCCTTGCAACACCGCCACCCGCCTTCCCGCCAGATCGGCGATGGATGAAATGTTGAGCGCCGAGCGCACCACAATCTCTTGCCGCAGTGTACAAGAAACACCCACTATCTTGACATCGACCCCTGCTCCGCGCGCGAGTATGATCGGGGGTTCAGCGGCGAAAACCACGTCTGCGGTGCCGTTTCCAAGCGCTGTGGTGAAGGACGGGGCAGTTGGGTGCTCATGAATACTGGCCTGGATATCCGGCCCACGCAGCCACTCAAAATTATCCGCAACGTACAGGGGGCCATAGTCAACGGCCTGTGAAAAGACTGCAATGTTAAGGACCGCTGTATCCGTGCTCTCTCCGCAGCTCGTCAGCGCGGAAAGCGCAGCCGCCGCGCCCATACCATAAATGCATTCTCTCCTGTTCAGCATGACGTCGCCCTCCGTGTAAAGTCTCCAGGTAAGAGGTTACTAGGCGGCAATACCGCTCCGCACCACGACAGAGCGTTATTTAGGTTTCTCGCAAATCGTAAGTCGCTTCCGCTCAGGTCAGCCCCTGTAAAGTCGGCGTTATATAGGTCTGCGTTGCCAAAGTCCGAGGACATGATGGAAGCGGTCCTGAAGCTGGCCCCGACGAGCGATGCAGATTGGAAGCGAGCATTCGATATCTGCGCCTCGTCAAACCTAGCAGCCAAAAGTCGCGCATTGCTGAAATCAGAATTGGAAATTCGCGCGAGCGTAAAATTGCAGCGAGGACAGTGGACAAACGTGAATGAGGTATTGTCATTAGATGATCGCTGGAAGTCAGCGGCGTCGGCGCGGGTAGAACGGAATAACGCGCCGGCGAGGTTTGAGGAGATGAAACGCGCTCCCGTGACGACGGCGTTATCAAAGGTGACGCGGGTCAGATCCGCATAGGATAGATCGATTCTCGACAAGTCTTTATGACTGAAATTGGAATGGGAGAGTTGGCCACCGAGCAGAATGAATTGATATTCAGAGAGATCGCTTCCCCGAGCACGCTCGCTAACGATCCAGTCGGCAGCCACTTCGCCAGTCGTAAACGCAAGGATTCCGGGAGGCTGACTCCCCGCCTCGCGTAGGTAGTTCCGAAAGACGGTTCTACCTCTCGCTAGATGATGGAGTCTGGAACGACTGGCGATCCAATCTGCGAGCACCGCAAACATGGCGCCTGCCCCATGCCCGCGCCGGGGCGGAGATGGTGTGAACGACACCCTATGAAGTTCTCTCAGTGCCTCCGCCTTCAGTGAGGTCGAAGTAGAAGAAAGCCCGGCGACGGCTTGTGTAAAATCCTGATCCACTCGGGATATGCGTGCCACAATGACACTCTCAATGTACTGGATGAGGGTCAACGCTATCGGGGTGATTACCGCAAGGAAGGCAACAAATCGGATCCAGCGACGCGGCCGCTGATTTATTTCTACTGGGATTGGTTGGGTCGCGAAGACCCGCAGCTCCGGCGACGAAGTGTCTGCCACTCCGCAATCCCCCCTAAAGAATCGCTAGAACGCGGCACGTGGTGACAGGCTACGGCGCCACGCAGAATCCACAAATCTGAGGTGGAATCAATCTTGATCTGTCGCATAGTGCGTTAAGCTGCAGATTACTTGCGTGATTCGACGGATGTGCCGGAAGCTGACGGGGGAACTTTCCGATAAACATTGAGTTCTTGAAAGATCCGTATCGGATCCACTGCACAAAGCTGGTTTCAATCAGCCATTTGGCCGTTCTCGACGAGTTCGTCGAAACAACCGCAGCAGGAACGGCAGCCCGGCGAGGGTGACCAGGAAGCCGAGCAGGCGGATAATGTTGGTGGCCAGGTCGACGGTCGCCTGCGACACGCTGTAGCGGGTGTAGACGGTGACCGGGAGGCGCTGGTCGCCGGTGGCGCCGCCGGCGGCGGCCTCGCCGTTGATGTTGATCGCGCCGACCGAGAAGCTGGCCGGCTGGACGTCGACGCGCGGCGCGAGCTGGTGGTCGCCCTCGACGGTCGGGACCACCTCCCAGGACTGGGCGTCGGCGCATGTGCGGGCGATGGACGCGTCGCGGAAGACGTGGCGCGCGAGCTCCGGGACGATCTCGAGGCGCGTGGCGCTCAGCGACGCCTCGAGGCGCACGTCCCGGCGGGTCGCGAAATTCCGGCGCCAGCTCTCCGTCGCCTCGTAGCGGAGGACGACCGGCCGGGACTGGTTCTCGCGCATGCTGCGCGGATATTCGATGTCGAGCGTGCCGATCCGGGCGCCGGTGGATTGCAGACCGCGAACGCCGGCATGGCGAGCTGGTCGGGGTCGGCCGCGTTGTTCGGATCAGGACCCGGGCGGTCCAGCAGCTGCAGGACCAATTGAGGAACGGCAAAGATCAGCAGCCGCCCCCGGCGACCAGCAAAGCCGCCGACGTCAACGGCGTGCGTGCCAGCCGGTCGCAGGTCTGGCTCGGCAGCCGGAATCTCAATATCGGGGGCAAACCCTCCCGTCGCCGTCCGCGCCTGGCCATTGCATTTGCCGTGATCCTGGCTGCCTCGACTGCCCTGCTCCGTGCCTCCCGGAGCGCTCGTCCGACTAGGTCAGCGACATCATCCACACCGTCAGAACCAAGATCGAGACCACGAGAATGCCCAGGATCGCGATTCGAAGCATCCGGCCCCTTTTTGCGCGCCTTTCCGCCGATACGCTTGCGTCCAGGAAGCGGGCAGTGCTGGCAAAGTCGCCGCCGTAGCGAAGCGCAATATAGGGGCTGGGCCGCTCGTAAAACCACCAGTCGGTGAATTGCCGCAAAGACAGATCGCGGAGCAAATCCCCTTCGCCCTGCTCCCAAAACTCGACTTGCCGGGTAAGCCGTCGCCACATCGCCGCAGCATGGACTTCCGCGGCGAACCAGCGGCTGAGCGGCGACCAGCACCGGATCAGGCTTGCGTGACCCAGATCGACCAGCACGTCCCCGCCGAGCCTCCCTTCGGAGGTGCGCAGGAAGTTGCGGCCGTCGCGGCTGAACGCATCGACGATCTTCGCTACCTCGGCTCGCTCGCCGCCGACGGCGACGACCAGCTCGTCGAGCGGGCGCGGCCGCCGCACCGCGAGCGGCAGGCTCGGTCCATCGACCAACGCTCTGAACAGCCGCTCGACAGTCAGCGTCACCTCCTTGCCGAGCTCCGCTTCCAGCTGCCTGATGATCTGGCGGCCATGATTATCCAGGGCGCCCTTGAGGCCGCCGACATAGTCATAGTCGGACAGGCCGATGGCCAGACGACCGTCGGACGGCTTATTTTGCTCGGCGCGGCGCCACATGTGGTTGAGGACATGCTGCATCAAGGGCAGCTGGTCAGCCTGCAGTAACAGCTCCTCCATCGAGTCCAGATCCTCGGCCGGATCAGCGGCAACGAAGCTGTCCAGGTCATTGAGGATGCGCACCACCAGCTCGGCCTCGACCTCGAGGCCATGGATACGCGCCGGACCCTCGATCGCCTGGCGGCACTCGGCGCGCGTCATTCGCGGGGTCAGGTACATGCCCGCGCTGATCTGCTCGGCAAGGCCGGGTATCAGCGAGCAGACGGCGAAATATTCCGTGCGCATCGTGATGACGACATGGATCGGCAGCGGCGAGCGCGCCGATTCGAGCAGCAGCTCGATGGCCGCCTCGGCGGCCTCGCGGCCGCCATAATCGCGCAGGCCCAACAGCTGCTCGAACTGGTCGACGACGATCAGCAGATTCCATCCCGGCTCGTCACCGAGCAGGCCGCCCTCGACCAACTCGACGACCGAACGGGGGCCACGCTGCAAATGGGCCGTGATCAGATCGACCATTTGGGCCTCGCTAAGGTCGCCGTCGCGCTCCCGCCGACCGGTGGCGCGGACCAGCGCATGGGCGAGATTGCGCATCGGCTTTCGCTCGGGACCGAACTCCGCAATGCGCCAGCGGCCGCCCGCATGGGGCAGCAGGCCCAGCATCAGCATGTTGTAAAGGCCAGTCCTGACCAACGAGGTTTTGCCGCAGCCCGACGGGCCCAAGACGGCCAGAAACTTCGTTTCGGCGAGCCGGTCGAGCATCGCGTCGATCGCCGCGTCGCGCCCGAAGAATATATCCAGCTCGTCGGAGGCGAAGGCGCGCAGGCCCGGATAGGGCAAGTCTTGCTCGGGCGCGCTGCCGAGGAGCCGGCCATCGGCTCCCACCACATCGCCTTCAAGGGCGACGGCGGCGGGGCCGACCGGCTCGACTGTGCTGGGAGGAGTCGCGGCCATGTCAGGCCACCGGCTGCTGCGGCTGCGCCGCGGAACGGGGCGAGGGGGATCCTGACAGTTCCTGCTTCGCTTCCCCGGCACTGCCTCGCTCGAGCGATTCGATGTAGCGCCGAACGTCAGCCGGCTCGTATCCGTCGCTGCAGTCGATGTGGAAGAACTCGCTGCCGAGCGCTTCGGGTTCGAGCGGGTCGGCCGGCGGCACGCTGCAAACCGCCAGCGCTATCGGCTCGCAAGCACGCTCCGGCCGGATGACCTCGAAAAGGCGCTTCTGGGTGTCGAACCAGTCCGGCGGCCGGGCGCCGTTGATGACCAGCAGGATTCCGCATTCGGTCATCATCCGGTAGAGATGGGCGCGGTTCTCCCTGGCGGTGCCGTCGAACATCGGAAGGGCCACCTCAAATTTCCGGGCGATAAATTGTTCCGCGATCGCCTGCGCCGTGACCAGGTTTGCCTTGTCGGCGCTGATGAAAACGCTGTGCCTGTCGCAAGCCACCGGCGCAGGAGGAGGTGCGCCGACATGTTCGCGAATCAGCCGCTTGAACTCCTCCAGGCCGGACGGGATGACCGCCGGATCGCCCACCAGCTCCTTGTAGCTTTTATCGGCGATCGACTTGACGTCGAGATCCGCATGCCGCCATTGCAGGATCGTCTTGCCGGCGGCACGGGCGCGTGCCAGCTGAAAGCGGGTATAGCCTTCCGGCAGGTCGGGCGGGGAGCGGCCGGCGCGGCTGCCGAGCAGCTGGACGAAGATGTCGGCCGCGGCGAGATCCTTCTCGAATGCGTCCCTGAACGCCTCGCCTCCCTGAGGCCAGGATTGGTCGGGCAGGACGGTGAGCTCATCGGAATATTGGGTGAGCGAGCGGTGGACCGACTCGACCTCGTCGAGAACGTCGTCCGTGCCCTGGGCGAGCAGAACGACGCGGTGCGCCGGCGCCGGCTCCAGGAGCTGTGCAGCCTCCGCGTTCGACGGCGCGTCGGCCGGCCTTGCCGGCGCCGCGGGCGAAGGCGCGCCGGGAGGCGGGCCGTCGCGCACCGCGCGCAACTGGACCTGCAGCCGATTGGCGAAGTCCATGAGTCTCTGGAAATAGGCGGCGTTCGGTGGAGCGATCGGCGCCTTGGCACCGCCGTAGGGCAGCTCTTCCCAGAATTGCAGCCGAATCTTCTGGTCGAGCAAGTCCGGCCAGCAATCGTCGCCGCCGAGGGGAAGCCGTTCGATCACGAGCAGCCGGTGCGGGTCCGGGCAGGCCCGGCTGAAGGTTTCCAGCTCGACGCGCGTCCATTCCCGGACGCAGTAGCTTGGCGACGCGACGGCCACCATCGTGGCCGAAGCGGCGGCGGCGCGCTTCAGATCGTCGACGTTATTGCGGCCGGGCTGCGCCTCCGCGAGATCGAAGAACAGCCTGATCTCCACGCCAAGATAGTTGCCCACCGCGACCTTGAGGGCATTCACGAACGTCGATACCCAGCCGCGTTCGCCCTCGATCATGGGGCTGTCGTCAAAGCGCGCGTAGCTGACGAACACATCCCATTGATAGCCAGGAATATAGGCCATGCCGGCCGGCCCCCGCGACTCTTCGCCCCTATAGAAACAAGGGTGGACACAATTATTACGTGATTACAAGCCGGAAGTCCGGCATCCGGGCTGGAACCGACTAACCGCGGGTCGTCAATTCGAACATGGGATTTTGGCTGGGCATCCGATCTCTTTCGGCCTCGTCGGATGCTGCGCCGGCGCGTTCTCCGGGCGCTCGGTCCTCAAGAAGCCGGTTCGGGCGGAGCCCGGCGTGGACCAGGGCCACTGCCTGGCCCAGCAGCCTGGGCTGGTGCGGACCGGCGGTGGGCTGATGCGCGCTTTGGCCGCGGCGGGAGGCGGCGAAGGCGCCAAGCGGAGAGGTCGGCGCTTGCTGGAGTGCGCTCAGCGGCGTCTCTGGCCCGGCTCTACGTCGCGTCGCCTGCGAGAGCTCCGGCGCGGCGCAGCCGCCCTTTCTTCCGCTGGTCGAGGCTCGTCCGACTCCAAAGCCGCCGGCCCGCGCCGCCGGCGCCATGTCGGGCGCGGATTCGGCAAGACCTTCGCTATTCGCTTCCGCTCCGGCCCGGCTCCTCGTCGCGCCGACGGCGGGCGCGGGCGCGCGGTGGCGCGCTTTCCTGCGGCGCCGACGGCGCGCCACGGCGCCGCCGGAACAGCCGCAGCAGGAACGGCAATCCGGCCAGGGTGACCAGGAATCCGAGCAGGCGGATCGCGTTGGTCGCGAGGTCGACGGTGGCCTGGGAGACGCTGTAGCGGGTGTAGACGGTGACCGGCAGGCGCTGGTCGCCGGTGGCGGTGCCGGCGGCGGCCTCGCCGTTGACGTCGATCGCGCCGACCGTGAAGCCGGCCGGCTGGACGTCGAGCCTGAGCGCGAGCTGATAGTCGCCCTCTACGGTCGGGACCACCTCCCAGGACTGGGCGTCGGCGCCGGTGCGGGCGATGCCCTCGTTGCGGAAGACGTGGCGCGGCGGATCGGGGACGAGCTCGAGGCGGCCGGCGCTGAGCGAGGCCTCGATGCGGACGTCCGGCCGGGTCGCGAAGTTCCGGCGCCAGCTCTCCGCCGCCCGGTAGCGGACCGTGACCGCGCCGGATTCGTTCTCGCGCAGGCTGCGCGGATAATCGATCTCGAGCGTGCCGATCTGCAGGCCGGCCGGGTTGCGGACCGCAAAGGCCGGAAATTCGAGCCGGGCGGGGTCGGGGTTGGGGCGGGCCAGCAGCTGCAGCAGGAGGGGCGGGGCGGCGAGGATGAGAAGCAGCCCGGCGCCGCCCAGCAGGAGCGCGGCTGCCAGCGGCCTGCGGGCTAAAGCGGCATGGATCCTTGTCGGCAGTCCGGCCATCTTCTGGCCTTCCTTAGGCTGTGGCGCCTGCGCCGGAGCTTAGAGCGGATCGCCGGCCCGCCACAAGCGCGGGGGCGGTGCCCATCGTGCGGGGACCCAAAGGGGGACAGTCAGCGAGTGACTGTCCCCGGCGACTCGACGACGAGCAGCGGCGTCGGTCGGACGTCGACATGCGAGGCGGTCGTTCGTCGAAGCAACAACGCCGTTCGTCGAACCCGAGCAGGACTTGTCCGTCGTTCGTCTTGCGCTGGTCGTGCTTCGTCTAAGAGTTGCAGCATGAAGGCGCGGAGCATCGCAGCATGCCGGCATGCACTGCGCCGCTCGAGCATCAGGCCACAGGCATCGCCGCGCTGCCGAGCCCCTGGCAGCGCTCGACCGGGCCGGCCGGTGGGCCGCTCCGGTCGCGGCGGCCGCGAACGGCGGCCGGCCGGTCGAACACGAGGTCCGGGAAGAGAACGCGCCCGACCAGGGCGGGCGTCGGTCGGGGCTGCGGCCGGGCCTTTGGTGAGCGTAAGCGGGCGCTTGATCCCGCTCATCTGAAGCGATCGACCGCGGACTCGTCTCGCCATCCTCGTGACCGCGGGGAATAGATCTCGAACTCAGAGCCCCCTCACCCCAACCCTCTCCCCCTCGGGGAGAGGGAGTCAGGCTCAGAGCCCGCTCGCCCCGGCTTGCTCTCCCCCTCGGGGAGAGGGAGCTGCGGGGTGTCGGGCCTGGAATTCCCCCTCCCTACGCCTCTTCCCCTGGGGAGAGGAGGTGAGGCGGCAGGCCCGTGCGCCTGCCGCCTCCCTCCCGCCGCCGAGGCGGACGGCACGGCCGGCGGACAGAGGGGCACTCCGCCGGCCGCGCCGAACCTTAGAAGTCGAGCGTCACGCCGGCGAACACGTAGCGGCCGAGCGCGTCATAGACCTGCGCCCAGGTGTTGCCGTTGCACGGGCCGGCCGGGCAGACCTGGCTGCCGTTCACCGGCGGGTCGCGGTCGAGAACGTTGTTGACGCCCAGACGGAAATTGTAATGGTCGCCGATCCGGAAGTTGAGGGCGAGGTCGAGATAGTTGACCGAGCCCAGATGGTCGTTGCCGGGCTGGGTGTTGACGCCCGCCAGATCCGGATCGTCGCTGAGGTCGTCGACGTCGACTCCGCCGAAATAGCGCCAGCGCAGCGAGGCGCCGTAGCCGTCCGGGTGGTTCCAGCTCAGCCGCGCCGTGTGCCGCCATTCCGGCGTCGGCGTGCCGCACTGGTTGCCGAAGAAGCCGACGCAGTCGAACGACACGCCGATGCCGTTGTCGACGATCAGCTCGTCGAGCCAGGTGCCGACGAAGTTGAACCCGACATTGCCCCACGAGCCGATCGGCATCGAGTAGCTGGCGCCGACGTCGACGCCGCGGGTGCTGAGGCCGCCGATATTCTGGGTGGTGTCGACGATGAAGCCGTTGTTCGACTGCCAGATGCTGCCGCGGGCGTCGCGCTGGATCAGGTCGCAAAGCTGGTTGGTGTTGAGACAGGTGAAGATGATGTTGTCGGCGCCGATGCCCTGGATGGCTCCGTCGATCTGGATGTCGAAGAAGTCGACCGTGATCGCCAGCCTCGGGATGAAGCGCGGCTGGATGACGACGCCCGCCGTCCAGGTGTCGGAGACCTCGGGATCGAGATCGGTATTGCCGCCGATCAGGCCGTTATACTGGGCGGCGGGATTGGGTGTGAGGTTGCCGAACTGGGCGGCGGTGACGCCGGTGCGGGCGCACTGGGCGGCGGTGAAGCCGTTGACCAGCCCGCCGACCGCCGGACCGGCGCAGGGATCCTCGGTGCCGTCGAGCGCGACCCGTTGCGGAGCGAACAGCTCCTGGATGTTCGGCGCCCGGACCGCGCGGTTGTAGCCGGCGCGGAAGCGGATGTCGCGGACCGGCGCGAAGAAGCCGGAGACCTTGTAGGTGTCGGTCGAGAAGTGCCGGTCGAGCACGCCATAATCGGAGTAGCGATAGCCCAATTCGAGCGAGAGCTCGTGGATGAAGCTCTCCTCGACGATCGGGATGCGCGCCTCGGCGAACACCTCGCGGACGTCATAGTCGCCCGACACCGGCAACAACGCCGCGCCCTGGCCGGAGAGATCGCCGGTCTGGAAGGCGATGTCGGTCTGCAGGTCCAGACGCTCCTTGCGATATTCGACGCCGATCGCGAGGCCGACGCCCAATTCGGCCCAGGGGAACTGGACGCCCCACTCGCCGAGATTGCCGGTCAGCGACGCGTTCGCCACCGTCTCCTCGGTCAGGCCGCGTGCGAAGCCCGGCGTCTGCAGATAATTGAGAGCAGCCGGGGCGACCGAATTGAGCGCGAAAATGTCGTAGGGGACGCAGTTCGGATCGGTGCCGTCGACCACCGAGCGGCAGACCGGATCGACGCCCGGCGTCGCCGGATTGTCGATGACGTCGATCGCACGGGTGAGACGGGTGACCGAGAAATCGTTGAGATAGGTCCGCGCGAAATTCACCCGGCCGAACTGGTAGTACATGTCGTACGACCACACGTCGCTCAAATCGCCGCGCATGCCGGCGACGACGCGGTAGCTGGTGTGCTGCAGCGTGTCCTGGCGGCCGCCGCCTTCGACGTTGCGCCGGCCGGGATACACAACGCCGCGATTATACGGGGTGCCGGTCGCCGTATCGATGAAGACGTCGGGAACGCCGTCGCCGTCCGCGTCGACCAGATTGGCCGGCGAGCAGACGATGGCGCGCTGCTGCGCCGACAGCAAAGGATTGTCGCAGTTGATGTTGCCGGTGTTGCCGATGAACAGGCCCGAGGGCGCGATCTGCGCGGTCGTCTTGTCGTCCATGAACATGAATTCCATGTACGGCTGGAGCGCGCGGCTGATCTCATATTCGGCGAACACGCCGGCGACATAGCGCTCGTCGGGACGCTGGAAGTGGTTGAGCGGACCGAAATTGTACGGCGTGAAACCCGGAATGAAGGTCCGGTTGGGGCCGGTCTGGAAGGTGCCGACATTGGTGAAGAAGGTGCCGTTGGCCGAGGTCGCCGAACCGGCGCAGGCGAATTCGATAAGGCCGGCGGCCTGCTGGGCGGCGGAGGGCGCGCCGGACAGGTTGCAGGCGCTGTAGTCGCGCTTGGCCTGCAGCACCGCCTGGATGTCGCGATAGCCGGCATAAGCGGTGATGTGGCCGCGGCCATCGTCGAAGCCGACGCCGATCGCCAGGCTGATGTCGAACGTGCCGCCGTCGGTGACGTCGCCGGTCGGGAAGCCGAAGCCGGCGCCGCCGGCGGCGAGGTTGAGCGCGTTGATGATGGTGTCGCGGCTGTCATTCTGGTGGTTGTAGAAGCTGTACTGGCCGTCGATCCGAACGCCCTCGAAATCGGTGTCCATGATGAAGTTGACGACGCCGGCGACGGCGTCGGCGCCGTAGACCGAGGAGGCGCCGCCGGTCAGCACGTCGACCCGGTCGATGATGGCGGCCGGAATGACGTTGATGTCGGCGGCCGACGAGAAGGGATCGCCGGGGACGAGGCGGCGGCCGTTGACCAGAACCAGGGTGCGCACCGAGCCGAGGCCGCGCAGGTTCAAGGTGGCGGTGCCCGACGCGGCGTTGGCGATGTTGCCGCCCTGGGCCGCGAAGGCCTGCGGCAGCGAGTTGATCAGATCTTCTGCGCGGGTCGTGCCGGTCAGCCGGACTTCCTGGCTGTTGACCACGGTGACCGGGCTGGTCGCGGTGAGGTTCGGCTGCGGAATACGCGAACCGGTGACGACGATCCTTTCGCCCTCGTCCTGCGCGGTCTCCGGCTCGACGGCCTCGACCGGCCCCGCCTGAGGCGGCTGCTCCTGGTCCTCGTCCTGGGCATAAGCCGGCGCGGCAATGCCGAGCGACCCGCAAATGAACGTGCTCGCGAGCAGACGCCCGATCATCCTGTTCCGCATGTGAATCTCCCCATTCTCAAAGCCTAAGCGTAATAGTGCTGTTCGTACTGTTACGGAGGCGTTGCCGGTCGCACAATCATTGCGTTGGTGCTTGTCGTACTTTCTTGGGGGCTGTTGCGATTGCGCCACACCGGTCGAGGCAAAATGGGGGGCTTCGGGATGGCGTCCTCGGCATATCGTCGCTGCCATCTGCGGCCGAGTCGGACCAGCCAGGCAATAGCTGAAGTGGGAAGAAATGGTGCTTGAGAGACTAGACTATGGTCGTCTTTGGTCAATTCGTCATTGCGAGGAGCGAAGCGACGCGGCAATCCAGCCGCACTAGGAGGCCGCACTGGATTGCTTCGCTGCGCTCGCAAAGACGAAGTGAGTCAGCCCGGTCCGATCACGCTCCAGACACGGGAAATGTCTCAGGACCCGCAGGCTCAGCGCGCCGCGCCGCGCTCCTTTGCCGGCCGGCCGTCGCCGCGCGTGCTGACCAGCTCGAAAAAGACGCGGTCGAGCCAGGCGAAGCGAGTCTGCAGCGAGGTCATCGCATTGTCGCGGACCAGCCCGGGATAAGGCACGTCGGTCGTCTCGGAATAGGCCTCGACTTCCTTCATCTTGGCGACGAGCATCGCTTTCGCACCGTGAATCCATTCGGTCTGCTCGTCGGGAGAGAGCAGGTCGAGCGACTGAAGCCTCGAGCGGAGCGGATCGCCTGGCAGCGCATGCTCCTGCCTGAGGTCGCCGATCCAGGCCCGGACCGCCGCCTCGCCGACCTCGGTGCAGGAAAGCACTTCGGACCGGCGCCGGTCGCCCTCGACCGCCTTCGCCGCCAGCAGGCGCTGCGCCTTCAGCCGCCTGATCATCGGATAGACCGACCCCTTGCTCGAATTGATCGTCGAGGTCGGCGACTGTTCGTAGGTCTTGAGCAGCTGATAGGCGGTGACGGGCTGGACGCGGAGGACGAGCGCGAGCAGACTGCCTTCATTCTCGGTCAGCTTGTCCCCTGTCGCAGCACGCGCAGCCTGGTTGGCGGCCATCCGGGCGTCCTCCCGTCCCCGCCCCTGCCCCCGGTGAAACGCCATTGCAAGCCCCCCGCCCTCGCCGCCGGCCGGCGCGCGGCGGGTTCGGGAGCTCCGAGCGCCGCTCGGGCCGGGTCAATCTGGTTCAAGACCGGGCCGCCGCAGGCGCGTAGAACAGCAGGCTCGCCGTAGCCGGATATTCGCGATGCACGTCTGGTTGGGAAACATGTCGCCGCGCGTGCCGAACCCCCGCCGGGTCGGAGGCGGCCGGCGGATCGACCAGGCCGGCGCCGATCCGGACATCGGCGACGTCGAGGAAAGTCCGGACGAGGCGCCCGGAACCCGCCGCCCCGCGAGGTCGCGCCGGTCCGGACCAGGCGGGCACGGCCGCGAGCAGGATGGCGCCTGCGCACCGAAACCGCCCGGGCTGTGGTAGGCGCCGCGGCGTCCCCGCACGCGGGTCAGGCGACTTCTTCGAGATGCCAGGCGTGAGTTGACTGGAAGGCGTCGCGGGCGATCGCCGCAACCAGATCGGGCCCGGACAAAGCGGGAGCCACCCCGCCCGGCAGCAGCGGCGGCAGCACGAACGCCGTTTCGAGCTGCCTGAGGATCTGGCGCGGCGCGCCGGCCCGGAAGAACACGGCCACGCCGGCCGCGCGTCCGGCTTCCTGCACCGCGGCTTCGATCCTCGAGCAGAAGGTGGCGGCGATCCGCCGCTCGTAGGTTTCCGCGAGCCACGGATAATGGGGTCCCTGGCAGACCACGACTCCGAAGAAGGCGGCGAAGCGGGGCCGCTGAACCACCTCCGCCATGCAGCCGACCCACTTTTCCATCGTGGCGAGCACGGAGCCGCGAGCGCCGGGTCCCTCGCCGATGCTTTGGCAGATCTGGTCGGCGAGATGATCGACCGCCCGACGGATCAGATGCTCACGGTTGCGGGCGATGCGGTGCACGGCGCGATAAGCCGCCCAGCCGGGCAGGCCGGAAGCGTCGACGACCGATTTGATCGTGATTTCCGCGATCGGCCTGGCCAGGATCTGGTCGGCGCAGGCGGCCAGGACGACGGCCTTCCTGCGTTGCAGCTCCAGCTCGGTGACCCCGCCCATGACCTGCTCCAGTTAGTGCTACTAGCACTGTCTGTAGCAGGGGCGCGGCAGTGACGCAAGTCGGCGGCCGGCGAACCGGACAGCGACCGACCCTCATAGTCTGCAGGGGTTAGCGGGAAAGGCGCACGTGATACCCGGGATGGACCAAAGGCACCATTTAGTGCGTTACGGACTAGCCCTGCGGCCGATTAGAAGATCCTTCTACTCCCTTCAACTTCGCCGATCGAAAGCGTATCATGCCGGTCAATGGGCTCATAACCTGAAGAAGCGGCCGATCCGTGCGGCGGCCGCCTGGGAAAGAGCCATGTCGGACCGGATTCCAGCCGAACGAGCGAAGTGGGGAACCCTGGGGGAGCCCGCGCCGACCTGCTGCGCGCGCCTGGTCCATGTCGTCGAAACGCCGGTGGCGACGCTGCGCCACGCTTTCTACGAGACCGGAGCGGACGTTCCCCTTCATCGCCACGACCGTCCCGCGCTCGTCTACGGCGTCGGCGGGCCGTGCCTGGAACAGAGCCGGACCAAGGCCGTGATCAAGCGCCGGCTCACCTTCCACCCGCGCGGCTATGAGCATTGCCTGCATTTCCAGGGCCCGACCGACGTGCTCGCGATCGAAATCCACGCGCGCGGGAGCCTGGGCGGACGGGGCTGGCCGGAAGTGAGCACGCCGCTGCCGGCGACCCTTTACGCTCACGTCTGGCACACGGTGATCGCCATCATCGAGGCGCAGCCCGAGCGCCAGGTCGAGGCGGCGCTGACCGACCTGGTCGACGGAGCGGAACGCTTCCTCGCCGCGACGAGGCCGGCCTGGCTGATGGCGCTGCTCGACCATATCCACGAGCATTGGCGCGACATACCGAGCACGGCCGCTTTGGCCGCGCAAGCGGGCCTGTCGGCGCATTATATGTGCCGGGCGTTCAAGCGGCATTGCGGCGTCACCATCCAGCAATATGGCGTCGCGCTGCGCCTCGATTATGCGCGCAGCGCGCTGTGGCGGACCGGGGAGCCGATCTCGCAGATCGCGCTCGACACCGGTTTCTCCGATCAAAGCCACCTGACCCGGGCGCTGACCAGCCAGACCGGCCGATCGCCGGCCCGGCTGCGCTGGCGGGCGCCCTGCCTGAAGGCCGACCGATGGATCGAGACCGGTCCGGGGCAGTCGCTCGACGACCGGCGGGAGCTTCCGCCTTCGCGCGTCAGGGCGTGAGCGGAAACCAGAGCGTGATCGTGGCTGGTTGATTCGTCATTGCGAGGAGCGAAGCGACGCGGCAATCCAGCCGGGCGGCGAGGCCGCACTGGATTGCTTCGCTACGCTCGCAATGACGAGGTGGGTTAATCTAACCCGATCCTACTCCAAGGATGCGGTGCGCGCCCGCCTCAGCCGGTGCGCGCGTCGTCCGGCTCCTCGTTGCGGAAGAAGCCGATCCGCGCGAAGCCGGCGGCGCGGACCATGTCCACCGCCTGGTCCCAGCAGCCGGGGCTGGTGCGGGCCGGCGGCGGGCCGATCATCGCGCTCCGGCTGCGCCGGGCGAGGCGGCGCAGCCGCTCGGCGAGACGGGCCTCGTCGGCCGGCAGCGCGAAGGCGCGGCCGTCGGCGTCGATCCGGCAGTCATTGTCGCCGTCGACGCCGATCCACACCGGTCCACCGGTGCCGGCGACGGTGGCGCATCCGCACAGGGCCGCCAGCGCCAGCGCGGCGATCAGGGTGAAGCGGGGAGCCGCCAGCGGTCGCACCGGTCGAATGTCGCGCCGGCCGGCAACGCGGTCAACCGCCGTGCGGCAGGCCGCAGCCTTTTCATCGAAGCCGCGACACAGGTTCGTCGAACGATGCGCCCCTTTCCGCGTGGAATCGGAGAGACGGCGGCCGCAGGGGCGGGAGTCGGACATGAGACAGGCAATGGCGGCGGTGGCGGCGGCAGCGCTGGCGGGATGCGCGACGCCGGCCGGCGAGCGATCCGGCGCCGATCCCGCTTCCGGCCTCACGCCGCAGCAGATCGTCGCGGCGCGGCAGGCGGCCTACCATCTGTCGGGCGCGGCGATGGGCCATATGAACGCGGCGATCGAGCGCGGCGGCGAAATTGGCGCGCAGGCCTATGCGGCGCGCGGCGTGGCGCGCTGGGCGCGGGCGTTGCCGACGATGTTCCCGGACAGCACGCGCGGCGTCGGGCCGACCCGCGCGCGGCCGGAAATCTGGGCCAACCGCGCCGATTTCGAGGGCAAGGCGGCGGCCTATGCCGACGCGGCGGCGCAGCTCGCGGCGGTGGCGGAGAGCGGCGACCGCGACGCCTTCGCCGCCCGGTTCCGCGCCACGGTGGCGACCTGCCGGGCCTGCCACGATCTTTATCAGGTCCCGCTCGATCCGAGGGGACAGTCTGGGGACAGTCACTAGACTGTCGACTGTGGGGACAGTCTGGGGACAGTCACTAGACTGTCCCTGGTCAGGGCTCGCGCCCGGCGCAATCCTCGTTCTCGAAGTCGATCCAGCAGGCGAGGCCGAGGCGGATGTCGTCGGCCTCGGGCAATGCGAGATCGGCCTCGGCGAAGATATACTCGAACACCAGAGTGCCGGGCATCTCTTCGGGCTCGTAGAAGTTCGTCTCGGTGGCGCCGCTGGCGCTTCGGAGCAGCAGGCGATCGACGCGGGCGAGCCGCCCGGGCGACACTTCAAGCCCGCATCCCGCTTCGGCCGCCGACCGGAAGGCGGCCGCGGCGGCGCGGCGGAACGCCTCGAGCCGCTCGGGCGTGAAAGCCGGAATGTCGCTGCGGACGAAGGAGTCGCCGTCGAGCTCGACCCGCTGCGGCGTCGCGCAGGCGGCGGCATCCGGTACGGCCGCCGCGGCCGGCGCGGCCGCGTCGGCGGGTGCAGGCCGCGCCGCGGCTTCGGCCTTGTCGGCGGAAGCCTTGGGCGACGGTTCGGCGGCGCGGCCGCAGCCCGGCAAAGCGGCCAGGAGGAAGGCGGCGAAAGCGGCGAGCGCGGGACGGCGGTTCATGCCGCACGATAGGCCGCTTCGGTCGAGCCGCCAAGTTTGCCCCGCCGCGATCGCCGCTCTATCGCCAAGAGGATGGGCTCGCCGCCGGATCCCCAGCTGCGCATCCTCGTCGATGCCGACGCCTGCCCGGTCAAGGAGGAGGTGTACAAGGTCGCCTGGCGTCACGGCGCCGCCGTCACCATCGTCAGCAACAGCCCGATCCGGGTGCCGGACCATCCTCTGGTCTCGCGCGTGCTGGTCGGCGCCGGCTTCGACGCCGCCGACGACTGGATCGAAGAGGCCGCCGACGGAGCGGCGGTGGTGGTGACCGGCGACATCCTGCTCGCCGACCGCTGCCTGAAGAAAGGCGCCGCGGTGATCGCCCCCAACGGCCGGCCGTTCACCACCGGCTCGATCGGCGCGGCGATCGCGACGCGGGCGATCATGGCCGACCTTCGCGCCGGCGCCGACGGGCTGGCCGGCGGTCCGGCGCCGTTCGCCAAAGCGGACCGGTCGCGCTTCCTGTCGGCGCTCGACGGGGCGCTGGTGCGGATCAAGCGCGAGCGGCGGGGACACTTTGGGGACAGTTTATAAACTGTCCCCAAAGTGTCCCTACAACCGCACCAGCATCTTGCCGGTATTGGCGCCGCGGAACAGGTCGATGAAGGCTTGCGGCATCGTCTCGAGGCCGTCGCGCACCGTCTCGCGCGATGTGACCGCGCCGTTCGCGATCCAGCCGCCCATGTCGCGATAGAAATCGGCCATTTCGGGCAGATAGTCGGTGTAGATGAAGCCCTTGATCGCGATCCGCGCGGCGATCACCCGCATGATGTAGCGGAAGGCGTGGTTCGAGCCCTGGTTATAATCCTCGATCATGCCGCAGATCGCGAAGCGGGCGCGCTGGCGGGCAAAAGCGAAGGCGGCGTCGAGATGATCGCCGCCGACATTGTCGAAATAGACGTCGATGCCCTTGGGCGCCGCCTCGCCGAGAAGCCGGACGATCGGACCGGCTTTATAGTCGAGCGCGGCGTCGGCGCCGAGCTCGCTGACCCAGCCGCATTTGTCCGGTCCGCCGGCGGAGCCGATCACCGTCATCCCTCCGGCTTTGGCGATCTGGACGACCGCCGACCCGACCGCGCCGGCGGCGGCGGAGACGAAGACGATATCGCCTTCCTTGGCCTCGGCGACCCGCAGCAGGCCGAAATAGGCGGTGGCGCCGGTGAGGCCGAGATTGCCGAGCCACTGATGGTCCTCGACGCCGAGCGGCGGCAGCTTGTTGAACCGCTCGGCCGGGCCGGCGGCGGCCTCGCGCCAGCCGAGCATGTGGAACACGGTCTCGCCCTCGCGGAAAAGCGGCGAGCGCGACTCGGTGACGGTGCCGACCGCGCCGCCCTCCATCGGCGCGTCGAGCGCGAACGGCGGCACGTAGCTTTTGACGTCGTTCATTCGGCCGCGCATGTAGGGGTCGACCGACAGCCACTTGTTGTCGACCCGGATCCAGCCCTCCTCGAGCTGGGGCAGATCGACATCCTTCAGCTCGAAATTGGCGGGGGTGGGCAGCCCGGTCGGGCGCGACTTCAGATGCCAGGCGCGGGTGGTAGCCATCATCGATCCCCTTCCTCGTCGGTCTCGCTTTCGCGGGAATGTGGGGAAGAGTCAAAGCAAGGCGGCGAGCGCCCTGGACCGACACTGACGCCGTTTTGGTTCGCGCAAAGGCGCGAAGGCGCGAAGGCGCGGTAGCTGTCACGTCAATCCGGCGCGAGCCGGCATTCCTTGTTCTGCCTGCTGCTCAGGCGGGGCCGTCACGAGGCGCATCGGACCTGGATCGCACGCTTCTTCGCGCTTCTTCCTACTTCGCGCCTTCGCGCCTTTGCGCGAAACATCGGCGGTCGTGGAACGCTCCGGGCCCGGCCGATTGCTCACGCGGCCAGGCCTGAAATGCGTTGAAGGCAGCCGGTCAGCCTTCGTCGCGGCCGCGCTCGCCGGAATAGCTGCGCTCGTCCTCGCCGGCGCGGCCGCCGCGGTCGAACAAAGCGCCGCTTTGCTCCTCATTGCGCCAGCGCCGCATCGCTTCGTCGGCGGTGAGGTTGAGCTTCACCTTGTCATCGACGCCGTCCACCCAGCCGCAGGGGATGGCGTGATGATGGCCGCCTGCGCTTTGGTCGCTCTTGGTGAGGATCAAGGCGTCGCCGCTGGTGCGGTCGACGGTGCCGACATGGCGGCCGTCGGAACCGACCACCTCCATAGGCCCGGTGACACGGCCGACCGCCCGGCGCTGCTGCCCGCGCCGCTCGCGCCACTCACCGAACTCCCGCTCGAAGCGCGACTGCTGCTCGCGGCGATAATCGTCATAGTCGCGGTCGAGCTGCTCGACCTGGCGGCGGCGCCATTCGGCATAATCGGGATCGTCGGCCGATCGCGGCGTCGCCTGACCGGCCTGCCCGCGCCTCAGCTCGGCATAGAGGCGCGCCGAGCTGCCCCAGCCGCCGCCGGGCGTGATGCCCATCGGCCCGCGGCCGCCGCCGAACGGCGAGGAGACCGGATGGACGCCATGGGTGCCGGTGCTGCCGACATCGACCCGGTCGAAGCGCGGGCCGGCGAAGCCCGCATCGTAGCCGGGCGCGAGGAAGAAGGAACCGGCATCGCCGGTCGGGGCATAGCTGCCGCCGCCGAAGCCCTCGGCCGGGCCGGCGCCGTAGCGCTCGGCGCCATGCTCGGGATCGTCGTCCGGACGCCAGTGCGGTCGCCGAGCCGCTGCGGGCGCGGAGTCTGGTTGCCCCAGCCGCCGCCGAAACTGTCGTCGCCGCGCCACTGCGGTGCGCGCGAGCCTTCCCGGCCGCCGCGGCCGGGCCGATCGTCATGAGCCATCTTCCAAACTCCTCACGCTGATGGGACGTCCGGCGAGCGAAACGAAGCAGCGGAAAAGCCCGTTCCGGGCGCGGGATGGCCCGTTGCATAGAGGCGACGGCTCGGAAAAAAGTGGCGGCCCTGCTTCGCGCCTTCGGCGCTTCGCAGGGGACCCTTCGCCGCTCATATGGGATGGCCTGCCCCGCGAAGCCGCGCGGCGGCGAAGTGTGGTGGAGCCGAGGGGAATCGAACCCCTGACCTCTGCAGTGCGATTGCAGCGCTCTCCCAGCTGAGCTACGGCCCCGATCCTCGTCGGGCGCCTCAGATAGCGACGGCCGTGCCCGGTTGCAATGCGCCCGCCCGGCGCCAGACAAAAAACCGGGTTCAGCAGGCAGTAACCCGGCCCGGGGCAGGGTCCGCCCGCCGATTCGGAATTGCTCGCCGCGGCTGAGCAGTTGAAATGGCGGCGTTTTTCACCATCTGGCAAAGCCAGCGGCAGCGAGTGTGAGGGGCATGGCGACCAGGACGGGCACCGCGAACGACGACAGTCTCACCGGGACCAGCGGCGCGGACGTGATCTACGGCCTCGGCGGCCACGACATCATGCGCGGCGCGGCCGGCGACGACCGGATCGAGGGCGGCGACGGCCACGACCGGCTTTACGGCGATTCCGGCGGCGACCTGCTGATCGGCGGCGCCGGCAATGATTATTATTATATCGACAGCCTCGCCGACGAGATCGTCGAGACCAGCGGCAACGGCAGCGACCGGGTCTATGCCAAGGTCAGCTTCAGCCTCGCCGGCCTGTCGATCGAGCAGCTGACGCTGACCGGCACCGCGAAGATCAACGCCACCGGCAACAGCGCGATCAACACCCTGATCGGCAACGCCGCCGCCAACATGATCGACGGCGGCGGCAATGCCGACGTGATGCGCGGCCGCGGCGGCAGCGACACCTACAAGGTCGACAATGCGGGCGACCAGGTGATCGAGGTCGCCGGCGAAGGCAGCGACACGGTGCTGAGCGCGATCGACTACACGCTCGGCGATTTCGTCGAGAATCTGACGCTCACCGGCGCGGCGACCCGGGCGACCGGCAATGCGCTGGCCAACATCCTGGTCGGCAACGCCGCCGCCAATGTGCTGAACGGCGGCGCCGGCGCCGACCAGATGCGCGGCGGCTCCGGCGACGACCTCTACCGGGTCGACAATGTCGGCGACACCGCCGTCGAGGCGAGCGGCAGGGGCACCGACACCGTGCTGAGCTCGGTCACCTTCAAGCTCGGCGACCATGTCGAGAAGCTGACGCTCACCGGATCGGCGGCGCTCGACGGCACCGGCAACGCGCTCGGCAACACGATCACCGGGAATGGCGCCGCCAACCTCATCAACGGCGGCGCCGGCATCGACACGCTGACCGGCGGCGCCGGCAATGACCGGTTCGCCTTCACCGCCGCCCTCGGCTCGGCCAATGCCGACAGGATCACCGACTTCACCGTCGGCCAGGACCTGATCGTGCTCGGCGGCGCGGCCGGCCAGCCGTTCGCGGCGCTCGCCAGCGGCGCGCTCGGCGCCGGCGCTTTCCGTATCGCCGTCAACCCGCCCAATGTCGACGACAGGATCATCTACAATTACGGGACCGGCGCCCTTCATTACGATGCGGACGGTTCCGGCAGCGGCGCTGCGCTGCTCATCGCCACGCTCGCCCCCGGGCTGAACCTCAATGCGGCGAGCTTCACCGTCAGCGGACCGGCCAACCACCTGCCGACGATCGGCTCGGCGGGCACGGCAAGCGTCGAGGAGGGCGCGGCGACCTCGACCATCGTCTATCAGACGCTGGCGCAGGATGCCGACGGCGACCGCATCGTCTACCGGCTGAGCGGCGCCGACGCCGCCCGCTTCCAGATCAACCAGGACGGCGCGGTGCGCCTGCTGAGCTCGCCCAATTTCGAGACGAAGAGCAGCTACGACTTCACCGTCACCGCCCTCGATTCGAGCG
Organism: uncultured Alphaproteobacteria bacterium; assembly: GCA_963848555.1. Lineage (GTDB taxonomy): Bacteria > Pseudomonadota > Alphaproteobacteria > Sphingomonadales > Sphingomonadaceae > Allosphingosinicella. The sequence continues at coordinate 1,284,801 of CAWKEE010000004.1, forward strand.
GCCAGGGCGCCAGCCGCGCGGTGCACCTGACGGTGACCGACGTCGCCGAGGGGCTGCGCATAGTCAACGAGACCGGCGGCGCCAACAACTCCGCCTCGTCGGCCCAGGCGCTTGCCCGCAGCCTGTTCGCCATCGCCGACGACCCGAACCTGCCCGACGACTCGCTGCCCTCGCTCCGGATCGAGGGCGGCCTCTCGTCGACCGAGGATCTGGATTTCTATTCGGTGGTCCTCAGGGAAGGCGAGCTGCTTATCCTCGACGTCGACGGCACGCCGACGCTCGATTCGATGCTGCGGGTGTTCCGCAACGGCGTCGAGGTCACGTCGAACGACGATCTGGGCACCTTCGACCCCGGCTCCAGCGCTCATCCCGGCGTCTCCCACAACCAGGATTCTTTGATCCGATTCCGGGCCCCGTCCGACGGCACCTATAGTTTCTCGATCTCGGCTTTCGCCGACGAGAACGGGCCGACCACCTCCGGCCCGTACGAGATCAACGTCAGCATCGGTCCGGTCGTCAGCGAGGCCGAGATCCATGCGGAGAATGTCGATGCGCTGCTGAGCGGCGAGCAATGGTCCGACCTCAGCCTCAGCTACGGCTTTCCGGACAGCCCCGGCGATTACGGCCCGGGCGAGGGCAGCGCCGAGATCGAAGCGGGGATGGAGGCGCTCAACACCCAGCAGCAGGCGGCGGTGCGCACCATCCTCGCCCAGATCGGCCGCCTCACCGGCCTCAGCTTCACCGAGGCCGAGGCCGCGCCCGGCACCGCCCAGCTGCGCTACGCGCTGACCGGCGGCGCGGAAACCGCCCATGCCTCCTATCCCGGCAGCGGCGACGGCGGCGACAGCTGGTACAACAATGTCGAATATGACCATCCGGCGGTCGGCAATTACGAGTGGACGACCTTCATCCACGAGACCGGCCATGCGCTCGGCCTCAAGCACGGCCACGAATCGCCGGCGATCAGCGGCGACCGCGATTCGATGGAATATTCGGTGATGACCTACCGGAGCTATGTCGGCGCCGAATCCGGCTTCGACGGCGGCTACACCAACGAGACCTGGGGCTTTGCGCAGACGCCGATGATGTACGACATCGCCGCGCTGCAACGGCTCTACGGTGCCGATTTCTCCGCGAATTCGGGCGACAATGTCTACAGCTGGTCGCCGACCAGCGGCGCGTTCATGATCGGCGGGGTCGTCCAGTGGGCCGCCGGCGCCAACCGCGTCTTCATGACCCTGTGGGACGGCGGCGGCGACGACACCTATGATTTTTCCAACTATTCCACCCGTGTCGAGGTCGATCTGCGGCCGGGCCAATGGACGATCACCTCGCAAGTCCAGCTCGCCAATCTCGGCGACGGCCACTTCGCCCGCGGCAACATCGCCAACGCCTTGCAGTATCAAGGCGACCCGCGCTCGCTGATCGAGAATGCGATCGGCACCGACGTGGGCGACCTGTTCGTCCCCAACCAGGCCGTGAACCGGCTGACCGGCGGCGGCGGCAGCGACTATTTCCGCTTCCATGCGGTATCGGACAGCCCGAGCGGCGACGCCGACACGATCACCGACTTCCTCTCCGGAACCGGCGAGAGGATCGTGCTCTCGCCGATCGACGCCAACCCGGCCACCGCCGCCGACGATCCGTTCAGCTACCTCGGCAGCGGCGCCTTCACCGGCGTCGCCGGCCAGCTGCGCTGGTCGCCGCGCGCCGACGGCGTCCATGTGCTGGGCGACGTCGACGGCGACATGATCGCCGATCTGGAAATCATCCTGACGGGCCAGACGATGCTCGCCCAGACCGATTTCGTGCTGTGACCCTGCTGTCGCCGCGGCTGGCGCGCATCGCCGCAGCGACGCTTGCCCCCGCCGCGGCCGCGGGTGCATGGGGAGCGCCGATGGCCGATCCTTCCATCGCCCGCGCCCGCGACGGCGACATCGCCATCGCTCAGGAGCTCGATGCCGCCCGCAGGGCCGGCACCGTCGAGGCCTATGATCTGTTCATCGCCCGCCACCCCGGCCACAAGCTGATCGACATCGCGCGGCGCGAGCGCGAACTCCTCGCGCGGCCGCCGCGCCGCTAGGCTTCGGCTTGCGGATTCCGGTCGCTTCGCCCAGTCAAGGAACGACTGTGCCCGGCGGCGCTAAGCTGTTATGGCAACCGGATATTCGCTCCGGGAATGGACTGATGCGGGGGAAATGACGTTGCTGCACAGGCTTGACCCGGAAGGGATATCGGCCAGCCTTTCGAGCGAGGCGGCGCTGGAGGAATCGCGGCGGCGGCTCGAGCTCGCGGTCGAGGGCGCCAAGCTCGGCACCTGGACCTACGATCTGAGGTCCGGCGAGACCTGGTATTCCGACCGGTCGAAGCAGATGTACGGCCTGCCCGCGGACACCGAGATCACCGCCGCGGTGATCCGGGCCTCGGTCCATCCCGACCATTGGCAGGAAGTGTCGACGCCCTATCTGACCGGTTTCGTCCAGGACAAGGTCGAGGTCGAATATCGGGTGATCTGCCCCGACGGCTCGGTCCGCTGGATCTACTCGCTCGGCGCCGCCGCCCGCGACGATCAGGGCGTCGCCCACACCGTCCACGGCATCCATCTCGACATCACCGGACGCAAGCAGGCGGAAGAGGATCTGGCCGAGACGCGGCGCCAGCTCGAGCTCGCCGTCGAAGGCGCCAAGATCGGCAGCTGGACGGTCAATCCCGAAACCGGCGCGACCTGGTATTCGGACCGGTCGCGCGAGATGCACGGTCTCGGCCGCGACATGTCGCTCGATGCGCGGTCGCTCAAATCCTACGTCCACCCCGACGACTGGGATCATGTCATCGAATCCTATCGCCAGGGCTTTCCCAGCGACGCGATCGCGCTCGAGCATCGGGTGATCTGGCCGAGCGGCGAGGAACGGTGGGTGCAGTCGGTCGGCACCGCCCGCCGCGACGAGCAGGGCAAGGTCAAGCTGGTCAGCGGCATCCACCTCGACATCACCGACCGCAAGCGCGCCCAGGCCGAGCTCGAGCGGTCGCGCGAGGCGCTCCACCAGTCGGAGAAGCTGGCGGCGCTGGGCGCGCTGCTCGCCGGCGTCAGCCACGAGCTCAACAATCCGCTGGCGGCGATCGTCGGCCAGGCCGAGATGCTCGAGGAGGACAGCCGCGGCACGGTGTTCGAGACCCGCGCCAGGAAGATCAGCTCGGCCGCCGAGCGTTGCGCGCGCATCGTCCAGACCTTCCTCGCCATGGCCCGGCGCAGGGAGCCGCAGCGCAGCCTGGTCGGTCTCAACGACATCATCGCCTCGGCGCTCGAGCTCACCGAATATGCGCTGCGCACCGCCGGCATCTCGGTCCAGGTCAATTTCGGCAGCGCGCTGCCGCCGGTCGACGGCGACCGCGACCAGCTCCACCAGGTGCTGGTCAATCTGATCATCAACGCCAAGCAGGCGATGGAAGGCGGCGAGGCGCTCGACAAGACGCTGGCGATCCGCACCTCGGTCGATCAGGCCGGCCGGGTGCTGGTCGATGTCAGCGACACCGGCCCCGGCGTGCCGGAGAAAGCGCGCAAGCGCATCTTCGACCCGTTCTTCACCACCAAGAACAGCGGCACCGGCGCTTGGCCTCGCTTTCTCGCAGGGCATCATCGAGGCGCATGGCGGCGCGCTGTCGCTGGAGCCGAGCCGGCGCGGCGCCTGCTTCCGGGTCGCGCTGCCGGCGGCGCCGCAGAGCGACCTGGTGGCGGTGCCGGTCGAGGCCGACGCCTGCTGCGCCGGCAAAGGCGGCCTCGCTCTGGTCGTCGACGACGAGCCCGACGTCGCCGAAACGCTGCGCGAGCTGCTCGAGCGGGAGGGCTATCGGGTCGAGGTGGCGGGCGATGGCGCCGCCGCGCTGACGGCGCTCGACCGGGAGGATTACGACCTGATCATCTCCGACCTGAGGATGCCCGGGATCAGCGGACCCGAGCTGCACGCCCGGCTCGCCGAGTCCCGGCCGCATCTGCTGGCGCGGATGGGCTTCGTCACCGGCGACACGCTCGGCTCCAACATGGACGAGTTCCTGCGCCGATGCGGCCGGCCGGTGCTCGAAAAGCCGTTCACCAAGACCGGCGTGCGCTGCCTGATCGCCGCCGTCGAGGCGCCGGGAGCGCGGTCATGAGCGAGGCGGCCCACATCGTCGTCGTCGACGACGACCCCGACGTCCGCGAGACCGTCGCCGAATATCTGCGCCGCAACGGCTATGCGGTCAGCGAGGCCGATGGCGGCACCCAGCTGAGGGAAGTAATGACCTCGCGCCCGATCGACCTGGCCCTGCTCGACATCAACATGCCGGGCGAGGACGGGCTGACGCTGGCGCGCGAGATCAGAGGTTCGGGCCAGGCCGGGATCATCATGCTCACCGCCAACAGCGACGATCTCGACAAGATCGTCGGGCTCGAGGTCGGCGCCGACGATTATGTCACCAAGCCCTACAATCCGCGCGAGCTGCTGGCCCGGGTGAAGGCGGTGCTGCGCCGCGCGCGCGGCGGCGGCAGCGAGACCGCGACGCTCGGCCGCGAGGTGCAGATGGGCAAGTGCCGGCTCAACCTCGACACCCGCCGGCTCTACCAGTCGGACGGCAGCGAGGTGGCGATCACCGCGATGGAGTTCGACCTGCTGAGGACCTTCGCCGAACGGCCCAATCGCGTGCTCAGCCGCGACCAGCTGCTCGACCTTGCCCACAGCAAGGAGATGGAAGCGTTCGATCGCTCGATCGACACGCGGATCACCCGGATCCGCCGCAAGATCGAGCCCGATCCGACCAAGCCCGACTGCATCCGCACCGTGCGCGGCGCCGGCTATGTCTACAATCCGGACTGCCGGACGCGCTGATAATTCCTCCCCGGCTGTTGCCGGGGAGGGGGACCATGCGCAGCATGGTGGAGGGGTAATGCTCCCGGGCTGCTCCAGTTACCCCTCCACCAGACTTCGCCGTCGGCTACGGTGGGTCCCCCTCCCCGAGCAAGCTCGGGGAGGATAGAAGGGCCCGTGCTTGTCCGCTGTCTCGCCGTTGCCTTCGCCGCGCTCCTGCTCGCCGGCCTCGCCGTGACCGGCGCTGATGCCAGGCCGCGGGCGCGCGAGGCGGGGATCCAGATCGGCATCCTTCCGACCGGACCGCTGAACGCGATCACCGACGTCGCCGGCGTACGGGTCGGCCATGTCACCTTGATCGAGGGGCGGTCGGTGCGCACCGGCGTCACCGCCATCCTGCCCCATGGCGGCAACCTCTATCAGGACAAGGTGCCGGCCGGCTTCGCGGTCGGCAACGGCTATGGCAAGTTCATCGGCTCGACCCAGATCGCCGAGCTGGGCGAGGTCGAGACCCCGATCCTGCTCACCAACACGCTCAACGTCGCCGAGGCGGCGGCGGCGATCGTCGACTGGACGCTGCGCCAGGCCGGCAACGAGCAGGTGCGATCGGTCAATGCGGTGGTCGGCGAGACCAATGACGGCTTTCTGAACGACATACGCGCCCGCGCGGTGACCGCGGCCCATGCGCTCGCGGCGATCGACGCGGCGCGGGAAGGGCCGGTGGCGGAAGGCGCGGTCGGCGCCGGCACCGGCACCGTCGCCTTCGGCTGGAAGGGCGGCATCGGCACCAGCTCGCGCCGGCTGCCCGCCGCGCTCGGCGGCTGGACCGTCGGCGTGCTGGTCCAGACCAATTATGGCGGCGTGCTGACGGTCGACGGCGCCCGCGTCGGCGAGGCGCTCGGCCGCTATTTCCTGCGCGATCAGGTGTCGGCGGCGTCCGGCGACGGCTCGGTGATCGTCATCATCGCCACCGACGCGCCTTTGTCCGACCGCAATCTCGAGCGGCTGGCGCGCCGCGCCTTTCTCGGCATCGGGCGCACCGGCTCGCCGATCACCAACGGCTCGGGCGATTACGCGCTCGCTTTCTCGACCCATGACGCGGTGCGGCGAACGCCCGCCCGCCGCGGCGCGCAAAGCGCGTTCGAGGAGCTGCCCAATGAAGCGGCGTCGCCGCTGTTCCAGGCGGTGGTCGAGGCGACCGAGGAAGCGGCGGTCAACGCGATGTTCGCGGCCGAGGCGATGGACGGCGACCAGGGGCGGATCGAGGCGCTGCCGATCGAAGAGGTGGTCCGGCTCCACCGCCGCGGACGATAGGGTCGAAGACCCGTCCCGAGTTCATGGCCCGTTCAGCGTCGCTGATGTGATAGTATCACATCAACGACAAGGGAGGTGGACGATGCGTGGGCTCATCCTGGCTTCGATGGCGGCTCTGCTGCTGAGCGGCCTTCCCCCCGCCCCGGTCGCGCCGCTGCCGGCGCAGCCCGATTCGCGCGCCGCAGCCGAGAATGCCGACGCCGTCTGCGCGCCGTTCATCGAGGGCTTCAACGCCAATTATGAGGAATCCGGCTACGGCCGCGGCCGCAGCGGCGGCGGCGTGGTGAACGCGCTTCCCCAGTCGCAGCAAAGGGCGCCGACCACATCGTCGCCACCGCCGCCACCGCCGCCGCCACCCCCGCCGCCACCGCCACCGCCTCCGCCGCCCCCTCCGAGCGGGGTTACCGCGCAGGATCAATCCGCGGTCGGCAGCCGCATGGCTCCGCCGCGCGTCGTCTATGCGGCTCCGATCGAGAATCGCGAGCGCTATGCCGGCGAGGAAGTCGCGCAGGTGCAGGCGGTCGCCGACGCGCCGGTCTCGACCTTCGCCATCGACGTCGACACCGGCAGCTACGCCAATGTCCGCCGGATGCTGAACCGCGGCGAGATGCCGCCGCAGGCAGCGGTGCGGACCGAGGAGATGCTCAACTATTTCCGCTACGACTATCCGCGTCCGGCCGACCGCGCGCGGCCGTTCAGCATCACCACCGACATGACGACCACGCCGTGGAACGGCAATACGCGGCTGCTCCGCGTCGGCCTGCGCGGCTACGACCTGCCGCGCGAGGGGCGCCCGCCGGCCAATCTCGTCTTCCTGGTCGACGTTTCCGGATCGATGGCGCAGGTCGACAAGCTGCCGCTGGTGCAATGCTCGCTCGCCTTGCTGGCCCAGCGGCTGTCACCGCGCGACCGGGTCGCGATCGTCGTCTATGCCGGCGCCGCCGGGCTGGTGCTGCCGTCGACGGCGAGCCGCGACGACGTCGTCGGCGCGTTGAAGCGGCTGCACGCGGGCGGCTCGACCGCCGGCGCGGCCGGCATCCAGCTCGCCTATCAGACCGCCCGCGCCGGCATGATCGACGGCGGCATCAACCGCGTCATCCTCGCCACGGACGGCGATTTCAATGTCGGCGTCACCGACAATCAGGCGCTGATCGACCTGGTCGAGCGCGAGCGCGAGGCCGGCATCACGCTGACCACCTTGGGCTTCGGCACCGGCAATTACAACGAAGCGATGATGGAGCAGATCGCCGATCACGGGAACGGCAATTACGCCTATATCGACAGCCCCCGCGAGGCGCAGAAGGTGCTCGACCAGGAGCTCGCCTCGACCCTGTTCACGATCGCCCAGGACGTGAAGATCCAGGTCGAGTTCAATCCCGCTTATGTCAGCGAATACCGGCTGATCGGCTATGAGAACCGGCTGCTCGCCGAGCAGGATTTCGACAATGACGCGGTCGATGCCGGCGATATCGGCGCCGGCCACCAGGTGACCGCGCTCTACGAGATCGTGCCGGCCGGAAGCCGCGGCTGGCTGCCCGACCGGCGCTATCCCGCCAACCGCCGTGAGGCGGTGGGAACCGGCAATGACGAGCTCGCTTTCCTGCGGCTGCGCTACAAGCTTCCGGGCGAACGCGAATCGCGGCTGATCGAGCAGCCGGTCGGCGCCGGGCTGGTGCGCAGCGCCCGCGCCCCGGCCGGGGACACCGCGTTCGTCGCGGCCGTCGCCGCTTACGGCCAGCTGCTGCGCGGCGACACCAATATGGGCGGCTTCAGCTTCGCCGACGTGCGGCGGCTCGCCGGCCAGGCCCGGACCGACGATTACTGGCGGCGCGAATTCGTGCGGCTGGCCGAGCTCGCCGAGCGGCACAGGTTCGCCGGCGGCGACAAATAAGAAGGCGGAGAGTCAGACGAGCCGCGCCGGCGTCCAGTTGCGGCGCCGGCGCTCGGCTTTCGCCTCGCCACTCTCGCCGTCGTAGCGGACCGGCACCGCCGCGATGTCGAGCCGCGGATCGTCGAAGGCGTTGAGATTGAGGGTGACGTAGAGCGCGCCGCCGATCTCGGCGAGCGCGCCCAGATAGACGCCGCAGCGGCCGCACAGCAGATAATCGGCGGACCGCGTCTCGAACCGGTAGCGCGCGATCGCGGGTCCGAGCTCGAGCCGTGCCGAGCCGGCCGGATCGGTGACGGTGCGCGCGCCGTGCCGGCGGCAGAAGCCGCACTGGCAGGCGCGCGGCGTGAGCGGCCGGCCGCTATCGAACCGGAACCCGCTTTCGCCGCAATGACATCGGCCGGCCATCTCCATCGAGCCAGAATGGCGCCTCGATGCCGGAAGTAAAGCCCGGCTCCCGGCCCGGCCGCGTCTCAGCCGAGCGCCGCCAGCGTTCGCGGCCCGGCCACGCCGTCCGCGGTCAGGCCCTTGCCGCGCTGGAATTCGATCACCGCCCGCTTGGTGGCCGGGCCGAAGTCGCCGTCGGCCGTGATGCCGAGCCGCTGCTGCAGCCGCTCGACGTCGTCGCCGACATCGCCCATCCTCAGCGTGCGGGTCGCCTCGGCGTCGGTACGGGCGCCGCCGTCGCTGTGACGGCGATAGGCCTCGGCCAGCTTCTCGTCGTAGCGATTCTCGCGGAAGTTTCGGCCGTTATAGCCGCGGGCGAAGCCCGCCCAGTCGTGCCGGCGCAGCTCGTCGTCGAGCCGGTTCGCCTTCACGAAGCCGACGAACGCCGCCAGCTGCCTGTCCTCCAACTCGCACATGCCCTGGCAGAAATCCTCGACATTGTCGTAGCCGGCCGCCTTGTGATTGGAGCCGAGGATCTGGAACGCGCCCCAGCTCGCCGATTTGAGCGCCGCCTGGCGGTCGAGCGCGATGGCGCGGCCGAGCCGGTCATATTCGCCGGCGCCGCCGACATAGCCGCGCGGCCTGGACGACGAGATGTCGGGATTGGCGCCGCTGTGCCGGCCGTTGGTGAAATTGTGGAACAGGTGTCGCTCGAACAGGATTTTCGGACGGGAATCGTCGAGGAAGCCGCCGCGGCTCTCGACGTCGATCACCGCCTTGACCGCCGCGACCTCGCAGTCGAGCGAGGCCGCAGCCTCTTCGATCGCACCCTGCGTGAAACGCGTTGCCGGTCCGGTGAATTCCATGCCTTCCTCCTCTGCTTTCGCAAAGGATATTGGTGCCGCGGCGCGGCCCGGTCGGTGCGCCCGGTCACCCGGCGACTGTGACAAAAGTCACCGGCTCCGCCTGGTCGCGCAGCGGCGCGCGCGATTGACCGCCAAGGAAGTCGTATCTACATTTGTAGATACGGAGACCATCGATGAATCATCATGTACGCAAGTGGGGCAACAGCGCAGCGGTACGGCTGCCGGCATCGGCTTTGGCCGCGGCCGGTCTCAAGCCGGACGATCCGGTCGAGATACGGGGAGAGAGAGGCCGCATTGTGATCGAGCCGGTGAAATCGAAGCGCTTCACGCTTGAGGAGCTCCTGGCAGATATCAGTCCCGAGAACCGGCATGAAGAGATCGACTTCGGCGCGCCTCGAGGAAGAGAGCTGTGGTAGCGAAGGGCTGGATCCCGGATTCCGGCGACATCATCTGGCTCAGCTTTGACCCACAAGCCGGTCACGAACAGGCGGGCCATCGCCCAGCGATCGTTCTTTCACCCGCGGCCTATAATGGGGTGACCGGCCTGCTTCTGTGCGTACCGATGACGACGCGGGAAAAGGGCTACGCGTTCGAAGTACGGATTTCGGGCAGCCGAAAAGGGGTAGCGCTCGCGGATCAGGTGAAATCTCTCGACTGGCGGGCCCGTCGAGCAACCCGGAAGGGGAAGGCCAGCGTAGCAGAGTTGGAGGAAATCAAGGGAAAGCTTAGGGCACTGGTGGCGTGAGCCTTCCACGGCATTGTGACAGGGCGCCTCGCCATGTGGACCACAAGCGTCAGAAATATGTGGGAGTATGTCAGTCCAGATGAACGCGACCGCAGGGAGCGGATGAAGCGCCAGGATCTGCGCTGAACGCTTTCAAACGTCGAGGTTTGCCACGTTCAACGCATTTTCCTGGATGAAGTCGCGGCGCGGCTCGACGACGTCGCCCATCAGCCGGGTGAAAATCTCGTCGGCGACGTCGGCCTGGGCGACCTCGACCCTCAGGAGCGCGCGATTGGCGGGATCGAGCGTCGTCTCCCACAATTGGTCGGCGTTCATCTCGCCCAGTCCCTTGTAGCGCTGGATCGCCAGGCCCTTGCGGCCGGCGGCGAGGATCGCCTCGAGCAGCTCGCTCGGGCGGGTGATGTGCGTGCCCCTGGCCGGCAGCGCCGGCTCCTCGGCTTCCTCGTCCGGCGCGCCATCGGGCTGGGCGCCGGCCGGCGATGGCGCGGCCTTGAGCGACACCAGCCGCGACGGCGCGGCATAAGCCGCGGCCTGCCCGCCGGCGAGGCCGTGCAGCTTGCGCGCCTCGGCCGAGACCAGGAATTTGTGGTCGACGACATGATGATCGGTGACCCCGCGCCACAGCCGGCGCAATATATAGTCGCCGTCGCTGCCGATCTCGGCGGTCCACTGCCCGCCCTCGCCCGGGCTCGACCCTGATCCGCCCTCGCCGAGGTTGAGCCAGGCCGCCGCGCGCTCCAGCGCGTCGCCGCGGCGGGCCGCGTCGAGCCTGGGGTCGAGCGCGCCGGACAGCGCCAGCGCCTCGATGATCGCCGGATCGTAGCGGCGCGGCACATAGCGCATCAGGCTGCGCATGCGGCGGGCATGGTCGGCGAGCGCGCGCAGATCGTCGCCCGAACGCGGGCCTTCGGCGGTCTCGAGCACCATCAGCCCGATCCCGGCCTGAACCAGATATTCGTCGAGCGCGCCGTCGTCCTTCAGATAGACTTCGGAGCGGCCCTTGGCGACCTTGTAGAGCGGCGGCTGGGCGATGAAGAGATGGCCGCGCTCGATGATCTGCGGCATCTGCCGGTAGAAGAAGGTCAGCAGCAGGGTGCGGATATGGGCGCCGTCGACGTCGGCGTCGGTCATGATCACGATCTTGTGATATCTCAGTTTCTCGATGTCGAAATCGTCGCGGCCGATGCCGGTGCCCATCGCCTGGATGAGGGTGCCGACCTCGCGCGAGGACAGCATCCGGTCGAACCGCGCGCGCTCGACGTTGAGGATCTTGCCCCTCAAGGGCAGGATCGCCTGATAATGGCGGTCGCGGCCCTGCTTGGCCGATCCGCCGGCGCTGTCGCCCTCGACCAGGAACAGCTCGGACTTGGCCGGATCGCGCTCCTGGCAGTCGGCGAGCTTGCCGGGCAGCGACGCGACGCCGAGCACGCTCTTGCGGCTCGCCTCGCGCGCCTTGCGCGCCGCCTCGCGGGCGGCGGCGGCGTCGATGATCTTGTGGATGATGGTGCGGGCGTGGCCGGGATTCTCCTCGAGCCATTCGGCGAGCTTGTCGGCGATCAGGCTCTCCAGCGGCTGGCGCACCTCGGACGAGACGAGCTTGTCCTTGGTCTGGCTGCTGAACTTGGGGTCCGGCAGCTTGACCGACACGATCGCGGTCAGGCCCTCGCGCATGTCGTCGCCGGTGAGGCTGACCTTCTCGCGCTTCATCATGCCCGACTTGTCGGCATAATTGTTGAGGGTGCGGGTCAAGGCGGCACGGAACGCGGCCATGTGGGTGCCGCCGTCGCGCTGGGGGATGTTGTTGGTGAAGGCGAGCACCTGCTCGTAATAGCTGTCATTCCATTCGAGCGCGACGTCGATGCCGATTTCGTCGCGCTGGCCGCCGACCGAGATCGGCTCCGGAATCAGCGGCGTCTTCGCCCGGTCGAGCCAGCGCACGAAGGCGCCGATGCCGCCCTCATAGTACAATTCGACGCTCTTTTCCTCCTCGTGCCGGGCGTCGGTGAGCACCAGCCGCACGCCGCTGTTGAGGAAAGCGAGCTCGCGGAAGCGGTGCTCGAGCGTGTCGAAGTCGAATTCGGTGACCTTGAACGTCTCGGACGAGGGCAGAAAGGTGACCTTGGTGCCCTTCCTGCCCGGCGGCGCGTCGCCGACCACCTTCAAGGGCGCCTCGGGCTCGCCGTGGCGAAAGCGCATGCGATGCTCCTTGCCGTCGCGCCAGACGACGAGGTCGAGCGTCTCGGACAAGGCGTTGACGACGCTGACGCCGACGCCGTGAAGCCCCCCGGAGACCTTGTAGGCATTGGCCTCCGACGTGTTCTCGAACTTCCCGCCGGCATGAAGCTGGGTCATGATGACCTCGGCCGCCGACACGCCTTCCTCGGCATGGATGTCGGTGGGAATGCCGCGGCCATTATCCTCGACCGAGACCGAGCCGTCGGCATTGAGGGTGATGCGGATGAGGTCGCAATGGCCCGCCAGCGCCTCGTCGATCGCATTGTCGGAAACCTCGAACACCATGTGGTGCAGGCCCGAGCCGTCGTCGGTGTCGCCGATATACATTCCGGGCCGCTTGCGGACCGCATCGAGGCCTTTCAGCACCTTGATCGAATCGGCGCCGTAGCTGTTGTCATTGGGGGAGGAAGCCATGCCCATCATATAGGCGGCGAGGGGCCGAAACCCAAGGAAAATTGCGGGATTCAGCCGGTGCGGACGGTCCCGTCCGCGACCTCCAGCCAGGTGCCCGCGGCGCCGATTCCGGCGAACGGCGCGCGCTCGGTGCCGGTCATCCAGACCTGGCCGCCGTCGGCCGCCAGCCGCCCGAACAAGGCGGCGCGCCGGGCGGGGTCGAGATGGGCGGCGATCTCGTCGAGGAGCAGGATCGGCCGGCGGCCGGTGCGCTCGGCGACGAGCGCGGCGTGGGCGAGGACGAGGCCGATCAGCAGCGCCTTCTGCTCGCCGGTCGAGCAGAGCGACGCCGGCTGGTCCTTGTCGAGATGGGTGACGACGAGATCCATGCGGTGGGGCCCATTGAGGCTGCGCCCCGCCGCCCGGTCGGGGCCGCGGCCGCGCTGCAGCTCGCGCTGGAAGGCGAGGGGATCGTCCCGATCCGGCTGCCACCCCTCGAGCATCAGCCCGGCGCGGGCGAACGGACCCTGCGGCTGGCCGGCCAGCCGCTCGTGCAGCGCGTGGAGCGTCTTCGCCCGGTTGTCGGCGAGGCGGCAGCCATGATCGGCCATGCGCGACTCCAGCGCGTTCAGCCATTCCGGATCCGCCCGCTCCTCGGCCAGCAGCTTGTTGCGCGCCCGCATCGCCGCTTCGTAGCGGGTGGCCTCGACGGCGTGGCCGGGATGGAGCGCGAGCGCGAGCCGGTCGAGGAAGCGGCGCCGCGCCGAGGCGGCCTCGGCGAACAGCCGGTCCATCGCCGGCGTCAGCCACAGCACGGACAGCCATTCGGAGAGCGATGTGGCGGCCGCCGGCGCGCCGTTGATCCGCACCTGGCGCCGTTCGGGGGCGACGGCGGCGGCGCCGGTGCCGATATCGATGTCGCCCTCGCCGTCGGAATTCAGCCGCGCCGCCACCGCGAAGCCGCCCGGCCCGCTCTGCCTCGACATTTCGGACAGGGTCGCGCCCCTCAGCCCGCGGCCCGGCGCGAGCAGCGAGACCGCTTCCAGCAGGTTGGTCTTGCCGGCGCCATTGTCGCCGGTGAGGATGACGAAGCCCGGCCCCGGCGCGACCACGGCGTCCGCATAGGAGCGGAAATCGGTCAGGCTCAGACGGGCGACATGCACCGTCCTGCTCTAGCGGATGACGCCGGCCCTTCAACCGCAGCGGCCTTCCCACCCTCGCGGCATGAGGCTAGGCCAAGAGCCGATGAGCAAGCGCGACCCGATCCTCCGGATGGAGGTGGCCGGCAACCGGCTGACCGTCCTGTCGGACGGCCCCGACCGGCTCGAGGCGCTGATCGCCCTGATCGACGGAGCCCGGGAATCGCTGCGCATCCTTTATTATATCTGGCTCAACGACGAGACCGGGAGGCGCGTGCGCGACGCGCTGGTCGCCGCGGCGCAGCGCGGCGTCCAGGTGTCGATGCTGCTCGATGGGTTCGGCGCGTCGGCCGCGACCCCGGCCTTCTTCAAGCCGCTGAGCGACGCCGCGGCGCGCTTCTGCCGGTTCGTGCCGCGCTGGGGCCGACGCTATCTGCTGCGCAACCACCAGAAGCTGGCGCTGGCCGACGGCGGCAAGGCGATCGTCGGCGGCTTCAATATCGGCGACGAATATTTCGGCTCGATCGAATCGGGCGCGTGGCGCGACCTTGCGATCGAGGTCGACGGACCCAGCGTCGCCTGTCTCTCTTCCTATTTCGACGAGCTGTTCCACTGGGCCGAGAACGAGGACGCCTCGATCCGCTATTTGCGGCGGATGCTGAGCCGGCACAGCGTCAGCCAGGGTCCGCTCCACTGGCTGTTCGGCGGCCCGACCCGGCGCCTCAGCCCCTGGGCGCGGTCGGTCAAGCGCGACATGCTGCGCGCCCGCTCGGTCGACATGGTGATGGCCTATTTCGTGCCGAGCCTGTCGATGCTGAGGCGGCTCTACGGCGTCGCCCGCCGCGGCCGCGTGCGGGTCGTCACCGCCGGCAAATCAGACATCAGGGCGACGTTGTGGGCGGCGCGCTTCTCTTACTGGCGGGTGCTCAAGCGCGGCGTCGAGGTCTATGAGTATCAGCCGACCAAGCTCCATTCCAAGCTGATCATCGTCGACGACGCGGTCCATATCGGCTCGGCCAATTTCGACCTGAGAAGCCTCTATCTCAACCTGGAGATGATGCTGCGCGTCGAGGATCCCGCCTTCGCGGCGATGATGCGCGACTTCGTCGAAAGCGAGATCGCCGACAGCCGCCGCATCACCGTCGCCGAGCATCGCGCCAACCTGACCTGGCTCAACCGGCTGCGCTGGGGGTTCGGCTTCTTCCTGATGGCGACCGCCGACTATAATCTCGCGCGCCGGCTCAATTTCGGGCACCGGCTGGGGCCCTGAGGGCGACCTAGTCCTTCCAGCACCAGAACAGCTGGGCGGGCGGGATGTTGACCCACTCGAAGCCCTTGTCGATGCGGTCGAAATAGGGGGTCAGGAACTCGCGCACCTTGGGCGAGAACTGATAGACCAGGAAGGCGCCGCCGGGCCGCAGGGCCGCGGCCGTTTCCTCGGCGATCTTCGGCCCGACGCCCTCGGGCAGCGTCGAAAAGGGCAGGCCGGAAAGGATATAGTCGGCCTCGCCAAAGCCGCAATCGGCCATGATCGCGCGCACATCGGCGGCGGAGCCGGTCACCGCGAACAGCCGGCTGTCGGCGAACTTGCGCCTGAGATAGCCGGTGAAATCGGCATTGGTGTCGATCGCGATCAAAGTCGCGTCCGGCGCCATGCGCTGCAGCACATGCTCGGTGAAGGTGCCGACGCCGGGCCCATATTCGACGAACAGCTTGCAGTTCGCCCAGTCGACCGGCTCCAGCATCTTGTCGATCAGCACCTTCGAGGATGGGATCACCGATCCGACCATAACCGGATGCTTGATGAAGCCGCGCAGGAAATGCCACAGGGGCCCACCGCTCGCCTCGCGCGCGAGGCGGCTGTCCCTCCTCGTTTCGTCCCAGGATACCGGCATGCTGTCTTCCAATTTTTCGCGGAAAGATGGTGCGTTGGCAAATCGCCGCGCCAATGGCAAGCGCCGAGCGCCTCTTCCCTGTTGCCGCTTCAACCGGAGAGAGCGGCAAAAGGTCCGCGCCACGGCCTGGCGGGACGGCGGCCCGTCCCGGAAAAGCGCGGCCTCATGAACGGCTTCGGCCTGTCGGGCGAACGCTTCGCCTTGCTGTTTTCGGTGATGCTGGTCGCCGCCGCCGGCAATACGGCGATGCAGTCGCTGCTGCCGGCGATCGGCCGCGAGCTCGGAATCGCCGATATCTGGGTGGCGGTGGTGTTCAGCCTGTCGGCGGTGGCCTGGGTGTTCACCGCGCCTTATTGGGCGCACCGCGCCGACCGGCGCGGCCGGCGCGCGCTGATGCGGCTCGGCCTTTACGGTTTCATCGTCTCGATGCTGATCTGCGGCG
This sequence comes from uncultured Alphaproteobacteria bacterium, assembly GCA_963848555.1. Classification (GTDB taxonomy): domain Bacteria; phylum Pseudomonadota; class Alphaproteobacteria; order Sphingomonadales; family Sphingomonadaceae; genus Allosphingosinicella. The sequence goes on from CAWKEE010000004.1 coordinate 1,300,946, forward strand.
GCGTGCTTGCCGCGGGCCTCTCCGGCGCGCTCGGGCCGATGGCGGTGTTCGTCATCTTCATGTTCGGCCGCACCATTTACGGCGCCTTCGGCTCGGCCTCGCCGCCGGCGGTGCAGGCTTATGTCGCCGCCCGCACCGAAGGACCGCAGCGGACCAGCGCGCTCGCCGCGATCGCCTCCTCGTTCGGCCTGGGCACGATCATCGGTCCGGCGATCGCGCCGTTGTTCATCTTCGAGCCGCTCGGCCTGTCGGCGCCTTTGATCGTGTTCGCCGCGATCGGCGTGCTCGTGCTGGTCGCTCTGGTGCTGCGGCTGCCGGACGACACGCCGCGCAGCCCGGCGAGGGGACCGATCGTCTCCTACCCGTCGATCGGCGGCGTCGGCGCCGAGCCGCCGGGAGCGGCGGACGGTCCGGAGCGGCTCGGCTGGCGCGACCGGCGGGTGCTGCCCTGGCATCTGATCGGGGTGGTCGGCGGCCACGGCCACGCCGCCTTGCTCGGCGTGATCGGCTTCCTGGTGATCGACCGGCTCGACCTGCCGCTCGACAGCGCCCAGCAAGGGATCGCCCTGGTGCTGATCGCCGGCGCCGCGGCGTCGCTGCTCGCCCAATGGTGGCTGATCCCGCAGCTGGCGCTCGAACCGAAGCAACTGGTCGTGTCGGGCTCGCTCCTGGCCGCGGCCGGCAGCGCGCTGACCGGATTTTCCGAAGGGATTTACGGCCTCACCCTGGGCTTCGCCCTCGCTTCCCTGGGGTTCGGGCTGTTCCGGCCCGGCTTCACCAGCGGCGCTTCGCTGGCGGTGGCTCCGCACGAGCAGAATGCGGTCGCCGGCATGGTGACGTCGGTGAACGGGGTCGCCTTCATCGCCGCGCCCGCCGCCGGTGTCGCGCTGTACGGGCTGGCGATACCGGTGCCGTTCGTGGCGACGGCCGCCCTGATGGCGGCGCTCGCCGCCTGGACCCAATTCTCCTTCAGGCCTTGTCGCCTCGCGGAGTGAGCATTCCCGGGTGGATGAAGCCGATGCCGCCGCCGCCGGCGCCGCGCGCATCCTGCTTCAGATTGGCCTGGATCTGCTCATATTCGCGCTCCATTTCGGGCGTCACCGAGGCGCGGGTCTCGGTGAGGGCACGCTCGAACTCCGCCATCCCGACCTCGACCGCCTCGATCGATTCGCGCAGCGCGAACAGGCCGGCGCGGCGGACCAGATCCTCCAGATCGGCTCCGGTGAAGCGCTCGGTGCGCTCCGCCAGCGTCTCGAGGTCGACGTCGGCGCCGAGCGGCATGCCCTCGGTGTGGATGGCGAGGATGCGCAGGCGGCCGGCGCGGTCGGGCACCGGCACGTAGATGAGCTCGTCGAACCGGCCCGGGCGCAGCAGCGCCGGATCGATCAGATTGGGCCGGTTGGTGGCGCCGATCACCACCACCGACTGCAGCTCCTCGAGGCCGTCCATCTCGGCGAGGATGGTGTTCACCACCCGCTCGGTGACCTGCGGCTCGCCGAGGCCGCCGCCGCGCGCCGGCACCAGGCTGTCCAGCTCGTCGATGAAGATGACGGTCGGCGCGACCTGGCGGGCGCGGGCGAACAAGCGGGCGATCTGCTGCTCGGATTCGCCATACCATTTGGACAGGAGGTCCGAGCTCTTGGTGGCGATGAAATTCGCCTCGGCCTCGCGCGCCGTCGCCTTGGCGAGCAGCGTCTTGCCGGTGCCGGGCGGGCCGTAGAGCAGAAAGCCCTTGGCCGGCCGGATGCCGAGCCGGCGGAACGCGGCCGGATGCTTCAGCGGCAGCTCGACGCCCTCGCGCAGCCGCTCGCGCGCCTCGTCGACGCCGCCGACATCGTCCCAGCGCACGGTCGGCATCTGCACCATGACCTCGCGCATCGCCGACGGCTGGACCCGCTTCAGCGCCTCCTCGAAGTCGCTGCGCTTCACCGACAGCCGGTCGAGCACGTCGGGCGGAATGGTGCCGTCCTCGAGGTTCAGCTCGGGCATGATCCGCCGGATCGCCTCGATCGCCGCCTCGCGGGTGAGGGCGGCGATGTCGGCGCCGACGAAGCCGTAGGTCTTGCGCGCCAGCTCCTTCAGATCGACGCCTTCGGCGAGCGGCATGCCGCGGGTGTGGATGGCGAGGATCTCGCGCCGGCCGCTCTCGTCGGGGACGCCGATGACGATCTCGCGGTCGAACCGGCCCGGGCGCCGCAGCGCCTCGTCGATCGCCTCGGGGCGGTTGGTGGCGGCGATCACCACGACGTTCTGGCGGGGCTCGAGGCCGTCGAGCAGCGCCAGCAGCTGGGCGACCAGCCGTTTCTCGGTTTCGCCGGTGACCTGGCCGCGCTTGGGCGCGATCGAATCGATCTCGTCGATGAAGATGATCGACGGCGACGCCTTGGCCGCCTCCTCGAACAATTCGCGGAGGCGTTTCTCGCTCTCGCCATAAGCCGAGCCCATGACCTCCGGACCGGCAATGTGGAAGAAAGCGGCGTCGCTTTCATTGGCGACCGCGCGGGCCAGGCGGGTCTTGCCGGTGCCGGGCGGGCCGTGCAGCAGCACACCCTTGGGCGGGTCGACGCCGAGCCGCTCGAAAATCTCCGGATAGCGCAGCGGCAGCTCGACCATCTCGCGCAGCTGGTCGACGGTCGCGCCGATGCCGCCGATATCGTCATAGGTGACGTCGGCGCGGCGGGTTTCCTTCGCCTCGGTATATTCGGGGCGCAGCTCGACCTCGGTATTGGCGTCGATGAGGACGATGCCCTTGGGCGCGGTCGAGACGACGGCCAGCCTGATCTCCTGCAGCGCGTAAGCCGGCGCGGTCAGCATCTGGCGCAATTCGGGCGGGATGTCGCCGCGGGTGATCTGCTGCTGGCCGGTGGTGGCGACGATGTCGCCGGCGGTGAGCGGCTTCATGCCGAAGCTGCGCTTCAGCGCGTGGGCGGAGCCGTGCAGCCGCAGATTCTTCTGCGCCGGGGCGAACACCACCCGCTGCGCCGGCTTGGCGTCGGCCTTGCGGACTTCGACGAAATCGCCCGAGCCGATCTCGGCATTGGCGCGCTGGAGGCCGTCGAGGCGGATGATGGCGAGGTCCTCATCCTCCGGATAGGGCCCGACCGCGCGGGCCGGGGTCGAGCGCTTGCCGACCAGCTCGATGACGTCGCCCTCGGCGAGGCCCAATTCGGTCATCATCGCGCGCGGCAGGCGGGCGATGCCGCGTCCGCTATCCTCGGGCCGCATCGTCGCGACCTGCAGCCTGGTGGGCTTGCGTTCCTCGTCCGCCATCGGATCCATGTCTCCTCGTGCCCCCAGATAGGGTTCGAGAACGGATGGTCCAGCAGACGGTTCAAAAAAGCTTGTTCCGAGCCGGGGGCTATCGCCGGGCGGGGGAGAGAGGCTAGGGAAAAGCCATGGCCGAAGCGTCGACCCCGCTCATCCTTCCCGTCATCCTGTCGGGCGGGGCGGGGACGCGGCTGTGGCCCCTGTCGCGGGCGAAGCGGCCCAAGCAGATGCTGGCGCTGACCGGCGCCGAGACGATGCTCGCCATGACCGCGCGGCGGGTGGCGGATCCGGCGCTTTACGCGCCGCCGATCGTGGTCGCGCCGGCGGAGCAGGCCGAGGCGGTCGAGGCCGAGGTCGCCCAGGCCGGGATGCTGATCCTCGAGCCCTGCGCGCGCAATACGGGCCCGGCGATCGCGCTGGCCGCGCTCAACGCCGCGCCCGAGGACGTGCTGCTGGTGCTGCCCAGCGACCATCTGATCAGGGATGCCGAAGCGTTCGGCGCGGCGGTGCGCAGGGGGCTGCCCCACGCCGCCGCGGGATGGATCGTCACCTTCGGAATGGCGCCCGACCGGGCCGAGACTGGCTATGGCTATATCAGGCGCGGCGAGGCGCTGGCGGAGGGCGTGTTCGCCGCCGAGCGTTTCGTCGAGAAGCCGGACGCGGCGACCGCCGGCCGGTTCGTCGAGCAGGGCGGCCATGACTGGAATGCGGGCATCTTCCTGATGCGCGCCGACGCGCTGACCGGCGGGCTCGAGCGGCATGCGCCGGCGATCCTCGCCGCCGCGCGCGCGGCGGTGGCGGGTCAGACCCGGCAAGGGCGGCGGGTGCGACCGGATGCAGCCGCCTTCGCCGAGGCGCCGGCGCGGTCGATCGACCATGCGCTGATGGAGCAGGCCGAGCGGGTGGCGGTGGTGCCGGCCGCGGTCGGCTGGTCGGACATCGGCAGCTGGGCGGCGCTGCACGCGGCCGGGGGCGGCGACGCGAATGACAATGTCGTCGAAGGCGCGGCGATCGCGCTCGACGCGTCGGGCTGCCTGATCCGCTCCGAGGGGCCGCTGGTGGCCGCGATCGGGGTCGAGGATCTGGTGATCGTCGCCACCGCCGACGCGGTGCTGGTGGTGCCGCGCGCGCAGAGCCAGCGGGTCAGGGAAGCGGTCGAGCGGCTCGGGGCGGAAGGATATGGAAAATGGATCTGAGCGGCTCGGCGACAGCGGCCTGACGACGCCGCGGCTGGTGCTCGGCGGCAACGTGCTGGGCTGGAACCTGGCCGGCGAGGAGGCCTGGCGCGTCCTCGACCGGTTCATCGAGGCCGGCGGCACGATGATCGATACCGCCGACGTCTATTCGAAATGGGCGCCCGGCCATGGCGGCGGCGAATCGGAGACTTTGCTCGGCCAGTGGCTCAGGCGCCGCGGCCGGCGCGACGACGTGCTGATCGCGACCAAGGTCGGGCACGATGCCGGGCTGTCGGCCGGCCACATCGCCGCCGCCGCCGAAGCGTCGCTGAAGCGGCTCGGCACCGACCGCATCGACCTTTATTACGCCCACAAGGATGATCCCGCGACGCCGCAGGAGGAGACGCTCAAAGCGTTCGACGCGCTGGTGCGGGCCGGCAAGGTGCGGGCGATCGGCGCCTCCAACTTCACGGCCGAACGCCTGGCCGCGGCGCTGACGCTGTCGGACGAGCAGGGGCTGGCGCGCTATTCGGTGCTGCAGCCCGAATATAATCTGATGACGCGCCGCGGCTTCGAAGGGCCGCTGCAGGATCTGTGCATCGAGCGCGGTCTCGGCGTGCTGCCCTATTTCGGGCTCGCCTCGGGCTTCCTCACCGGCAAGTATCGCTCGGAAGCCGATTTCAGCAAGAGCGTGCGCGGCGCGCGCATGGCCGCCTGTCTCGACGATCGCGGCCGCCGCGTGCTGGCGGCGCTCGACGAGGTGGCCGCGCAGGCCGGCGCGACGCCGGCCCAGGTCGCGCTCGCCTGGCTCGCCGCGCAGCCCGGAATCACCGCGCCGATCGCCAGCGCCACCGGCGTCGCCCAGCTCGACGAGCTGCTCGGCGTGCTGACCCTCGAGCTCGGCGCGGAGCAGATCGAGCGGCTGAACGGGGCCTCAGCCGAATAGGAACCCGCTTCGACCGCCATTGCGAGCGATGACGACTTCCAGCCGGTTCCGGCCGTGGCTACCGCTCCTCCCCGGCCAGCACGAAGTCGCGCAGCGCGCGGGCGTCGTGCAGCGCATTGTGGGGCACGCGGCTGTTGGCGGCGGGGCTGAAGCCGGGGTTGCTGAGCAGCTGGAAGCGGAGCGGGCCGACCGGCGCCATCTCGCCCGGGCCGGTGGTGATCAGCGCGCAGAAATAGCCGAGATCGTCCGGCCAGTCGGCGACGATCAGCGGCTCGGGATCGCGGCTCAGATAGTCGGCCAGCCGCGCCGCCGCCTCGCGCCGCGACAGCTGCGCCTCCGGCCCGCCCGGAATGCTGCCGAGATAGGGCACGACATGCCGCTCGACCCAGGGGTGCAAGGTCTCGGGCAAAGTGAGGGCGACGTAGAATTCCTGGTCGCCATGTTCGGGCACCAGCGCCAGGCTGATCAGCGCCCCGCCGAAGCCGTTGAACTCGGTGTCGAGGAAATAGCGCACCGTCCCGCCTCTCAATGCCGGAAGTGTCGCATGCCGGTGAAGACCATGGCGAGGCCGGCCTCGTCGGCGGCGGCGATCACCTCCTCGTCGCGGATCGAGCCGCCGGGCTGGATCACCGCGCTGGCGCCCGCCCGCGCCGCGGCGATCAGGCCGTCGGCGAACGGAAAGAAGGCGTCCGAGGCGACCGCCGAGCCGATCGTGCGCGGCTCGCTCCAGCCCGCTTTGGCGGCGGCGTCCTCGGCCTTCCAGGCGGCGATCCGGGCCGATTCGAGGCGGTTCATCTGGCCGGCGCCGATGCCGGCGGTCACGCCGTCTCTGGCGTAGACGATGGCGTTCGATTTGACGTGCTTGGCGATGGTCCAGGCGAACAGGCAGTCGGCCAGCTCGCGCTCATCGGGCGCGCGCTTCGTCACCACCTTGAGCTCTTCGCGCCCGACGCGGCCATTGTCGCGGCTCTGGACCAGCCAGCCGCCGGCGATCGACCTGAGCGCGAGGCCCGGCCGCCCCGGATCGGCGAGCGCTCCGGTCAGCAGCAGCCGGAGATTCTTCTTCGCCGCGAACAGCTCGCGCGCCTCTTCGTCGGCGTCCGGAGCGATGACGACCTCGGTGAAGATCCGCGCCATCGCTTCGGCGGCGGCCCGGTCGAGCGGGCGATTGACGGCGATGATGCCGCCGAAGGCCGAGACGCTGTCGCAGGCGAAGGCCGCCTCGTAGGCGGCGACGAGGGTCTCGCCGAGCGCGACGCCGCAGGGATTGGCGTGCTTGACGATGACGCAGGCCGGCCCGGCGTCGCGAAACTCGCCGACCAGCTCGAGCGCCGCGTCGGCATCGTTGTAATTATTGTAGGACAGCGCCTTGCCCTGGACCTGGCGAGACTGGGCGATACCCCGAGCATGCGGCCCGTGAGGCAAATAGAGCGCGGCCTGCTGATGCGGGTTCTCGCCGTAGCGCAGCACGCCGGCGCGGCTCATCGCCAGCGTCAGCGTCTCCGGCAAGGCCTCGCCCTGGTCGGCGAAGGCGAACCATTGCGAGATGGCGCTGTCATAGCCGGCGGTGGCGGCGAACGCCTTGGCGGCGAGCCGCCGGCGCAGGTCGAGCGACGTCATGCCGCCATGGCCGTCGAGCGCGGCGATCAGCGCGCCATAATCGGCCGGGTCGGTCACGCAGGCGACATGGCGATGGTTCTTGGCCGCCGAGCGCACCATCGCCGGGCCGCCAATGTCGATATTCTCGATGATCTCGCCGCGCCCGGCGCCGCGGGCGACGGTGGCGGCGAACGGGTAGAGGTTGACGACGACGAGGTCGATCGCGCCGATGCCGTGCTCGGCCATCGCCGCTTCGTGGGCGGGATCGTCGCGCACCGCCAGCAGGGCGCCGTGCACGGCCGGGTGCAGCGTCTTCACGCGGCCGTCCATCATCTCCGGAAAGCCGGTCAAATCGGCGACGTCGCGCACCGCGAGCCCGGCCTCGCGCAGCGCGGCGGCGGTGCCGCCGGTCGACACCAGTTCGACGCCGTGCCGCGCCAGCGCCCGGCCGAGCTCGACGAGCCCGGTCTTGTCGGACACGGACAGCAAGGCGCGGGCGATCTTGACGTCGGTCATCGGCGTCCCTGAGGAGAGAAAGCGAAAGGCCGGCCCGCCTTACTGCCGCCGGGTCGGCGCGCGAAAGGGGAATGTTATGATGTTCGGATCGCGGTCCATCGCAATGCTGTCGCTGCTCGGCAGCGGCTGCGCGGTCGCAGCGGAAGATAGGAGCCGACTCCCGGCCCCCGAGGCCGGGGCCGCCGTCACCCTGCTGGCGCGCAGCGCGACGACGGTGACCGGCCAGCCTTTGGCCTCGCCCGATCCGGGTTTCGAGGCGGTGATATCGCGCTCGCGGCTGCCGCCCGGCGGCGTGCTGCCGATACACAAACATCCCTGGCCGCGCTACGCCTATGTGGTGAGCGGCCGGCTGCGGGTCAGCTACGAGGAATCGGGGCTGGTGCGCGACTTCGGTCCCGGCGACGCGGTGATCGAGGCGATCGACCAGTGGCACATGGGCGAGGTGGTCGGCGACGAGCCGGTCACGCTGATCGTCCTCGACCAGGTCCCGCCGGGCCGGACCAACGTCGTAACGCGCTGATCTGTCCCGTCGTCCCGCGCTTTGGGTCTTGCAGGAACCCCCTCGGCTGTGGCGAATTGGCGGCTTCGTCGACGATTCGGAGAGTGCACAGATGATATCAGCCGTGCTTGCCCCGCTGCTGCTGGTCGTTTCCGCCCAGTCGCCGCCGTCCGATTACGGTCCGGGCGAGGCCGAATATCCGCAAGAGCAGCCGGCCGACGAGGCTGTTCAAGCCTATCCGGTAGACGGGCCTTCGAACGGCCGGGAGGATGACGGCGTCGAGCCGGCGCCGGCCGAAGAGGTCGAGGATCCGGACGACGCCGTCGTGGACAGTTCGGACGAAGCCGCGGACGATTCGGGCGAGGGAGCCGAGGAAGAAGAGGAAATGGTGTGCCGGCGCGTCCACTATATCGACGATTTCGGGCGCCAGCGGTCACGCAAGTCCTGCACGCCGCGCTGAGGCCGGGATCGGCGGCCCGGGCTGAACCGCCGGCGGGCGCGTAAACCGCGCGACGCCGACGTTCGCGGCGGGGTCAGCTCGCCCGCTTCAGCTCCCACGATATGGTCATGCCTTCGCCGGGCGTGTCGCCGGCGATGACGAGCTGGAAGGTGGCGTGCGGGCGGGCGGAGCCGTCGATCCACAGACTGTCTTCGGCCGCGAGCAGGCCGCCGCGGCAGCGGAACTGCCACACCGGGCCGCCGCGGATCCGCAGCAATGCGCCCTGGCCGTCGGCGGTGATCGTCGGCTGGACCGACGGGCCGAGATGGAACCGGACCTGGAACGGCGTGGATTTCGGCGCGGCGCCGGCGGCGGCCCGCGGCCGGGTAGAGCCGCTCCTCTCCCGACAGCTGGCCGCCGTCGGGAGACAAAGTCAGCCGCCGCTCATGGATCAGGCCGTAGCGGCGGGCATAGCCGTCATGGGTCGCCTCGACCCGGCAAATGCCGGCGGTCTCGTCGCGCGACATCTCGACCTCGCCGACGCCACGCCCGAGCGATCCGTCCTGATGGATGGCGGTCGAGTTGCGGTCGCCCAGCGTCAGCGTCGAATGGGCGGCGGTGGTGCGCAGCGCGAAGGCGAGCTCGGCCGGCAGCGCGCCTTTGGCCTCGCCGGCGCCGCCGCAATTGACGATCAGGCGGTGCGGCCCGTCGCTGAACTCGAAGGCGAGGGTCGAGGCGCAGCCGCCGGTGAGCGCGCGCGGCGGCGGCGGCGGCGCGGCGTCGAAGACGAGCACGCTGCCTTTCGACTGCAGCCGCTGATAGCCCCAGCCGCGGGCGCGACGCAGCGGACGCGGCTCGGCCGCCGAGGCGTCGAGCGCGGCGAGCACGCGACGGCGGCTGGCTTTGTGCCCGCTTTGCCAGCTCGACAGCGCTTCGTCGCCGAGCGTCGCGGCGAGCAAGGCGGCGGGGCCGGCGGCGAGCGCTTCGGACAGCCATTCGGGAATGTCGCGGCGCGCGGCGATATAGACCGCGCGCAACTGCGCCAGCGTCTCGATCAGCGCCAGCTGCTCGGTCGGCGAGCGGCTGACCAGGCCGCCATCGTCATGCAGTGACGAGGCGAGCGCGCGCGCCATCCCCGCCTCGCCCGATTTGAGCCGCGCCGTCCCGCCCTGAACCACCAGGGCGGCGGCGATCACTCCGCTCCAGGCGGTGATCCGGGGCAGGCCGGGCAGCGCCTTGTCGGCGCTGCGGTCGAGATGCCGGGCGCCGCGGGCGAGGGTGCGCAGCAGCTGCGAACGGTAGACGAGGTCGCGGCTCGACAGGATGTAGGGCGCATAAGCGGTCCAGAACAGGATGCGCCGGCCCCAGAGATCGGCGCGCCAGCCGATCTCGCTGACCTGCTCGCCGAACGCCGCCAGCCATTTGCGGGTCAGGGTTTCGGCAAGCTTGGCGCCGCGTTCATGGGTGGCGGCGGCGGCAAGGTCCCTGAGCCAGGCGAAGCTTTGCAGCCAGCCGGCGAAATCGCCGGGCAGGCCGACAGTGGCGAAATCCGCCTGCTCGACCGGGATCTCGGTGCCGCCATGGACGAAGGTGCCGTGCAGCAGCGCCTCGCCCGCCGCCTTGTCGCCGGCAACCGGATCCTTCGGCACCGCCAGCAGCCGCAGCGGCACCCGGCCGCGCAGGCGCAGCCGGTGCAGCGGCGTGCGCCAGGCGAGCCGGTGCAGGCGGTAATTGAGCCGCTCGAACAGCGACAGGCCGCGATCGTCGCCGACCCGGATCAGCCTCTTGCCCTGCTCGATCTCCTGCCCCTCGGCATCGGCGTCGATCCGCTCGAGCAGGCTCATCCGCGCAGCGCCCTTATGTTCGCCGCATAAGCCGACGGGCCGCCGCGGAAGGTGGCGGTGCCGGCGACCAAAGCATCGGCGCCGGCATCGATCACCTGCCGGCAATTGCCCTGATCGATACCGCCGTCGACCTCGAGATCGACGGTCAGGCCGAGCGTGTCGATGCGTTTGCGGATCGCTTCGATCTTGCCGAGCTGGCGATGGATGAACTTCTGGCCGCCAAAGCCCGGATTGACGCTCATCACCAGCACGAGGTCGACCTCCTCGAGCACATAATCGAGCGCCTTGGCCGGCGTGGCGGGATTGAGCGAGACGCCGGCGCGCTTGCCCAGCGCCCTGATCCGCTGAAGCGTGCGGTGGAGATGCGGCCCGGCTTCGGGATGGACGGTGATGGTGTCGGCGCCCGCTTCGGCGAAGGATTCGAGATAGGGGTCGACCGGGGCGATCATCAGATGGACGTCGAACGGCTTTTGCGTGTGCGGGCGCAGCGCCTTCACCACCGCCGGCCCGATCGTCAGATTAGGGACGAAGTGGCCGTCCATGACGTCGACATGGATCCAGTCGGCGCCGGCCTCGTCGATGGCGCGTATCTCCTCGCCCAAGCGGGCGAAATCCGCCGACAGGATGGACGGCGCGATGCGGACCGGCTGCTGCACGCGCGAATCCTACCATCGCCGCGACTCGGGGGGCAAGGAAGCGAAACACTTATCCCCGTTTATTGCATGAACCGGGCGATGTAGAAGCTGTCGGCTCCCCCTTCCGCCTCGAACAGGCCGGGAAGCAGGCGGCGCTCCTCCTCCTTGCGAAAGCCCGGATTCGCCTCGAGGAACGCGTCGGCGACTCCCTCCCCTTCCTCCGGCTCGAGCGAGCAGACCGAATAAACGAGCGATCCGCCCGGCTTCAGCCACTGCGCGGCGCGGGCCAGCATCGCCTGCTGGGTCGCCGCCAGCGCGGCGATCGCGGCCGGCCGGACCCGGTGGAGAACGTCGGGATGGCGGCGGAAGATGCCGGTCGCCGAGCAGGGCGCATCGAGCAGGATCGCGTCGGCCGGCGCCGCCGGCTGCCATTCGAAGACGTCCGCGGCGACGATCTCGGCGGCAAGGCCGGTGCGCGCGAGATTGTCGGCGAGGCGCGCGAGGCGCGGCCCGGAAATGTCGACCGCCGTGACTTTCCAGCCGGCGGCGGCGAGCTGCATCGTCTTGCCGCCGGGCGCCGCGCACAGGTCGAGCGCATGGCGCCCGCCGCCCGGGCCGAGCATCCGCGCCGGAATCGAAGCGGCGACGTCCTGCACCCACCAGCCTCCCTCGCCATAGCCGGTGAGGCCGGAAATGGCGGCGGTGCGGGCAAGGCGAAGGTGGCCGGGCATCAGGCTGACGCCGTCGAGACCGGCCGGATCGGCATCGGCGGCGAAGGCGAGGTCGATCGGCGGCGGCGTCGCGATCAGCCGCGCCGCGGCGGCGACGACCTCCTCGCCCCAGGCGCGGCGCCAGCGCCCGGCGACGGCGGCGGGAAGCGTCGGCACTTCCGGCAGCCTGGCGGCATTGCGGAGGAGCGTGCCGAACACGCCGTGCACGAGCCGGCGCGGACCGCCTTCGACCAGCGGCAGCATGGTCGCGATCGCGGCGTGCGGCGGGGTGCCGAGCGCCAGCGCCTGGACCAGCCCCAGGCGCAGGACGAAACGGGCCTTGGCATCGTCCGGCAGCCTCTTCCTGGTCGCGCTGTCGATCAGGGCGTCGAGATCGGGAAGGCGACGCAGAGCCTCGGCCGCCATGGCGTGGGCGAAAGCGCGATCGTCCGGACGATCGAGGCCGGCGGCGGCGCGCTCCAGCGCCGCCTCCAGCGGCAGGCCGCGGCGCAGCACCGCGTCGAGCAGGCGGAGCGCGGCACGGCGCGCGGCGGTGCCGGGCGGATCGGCTCCGCTCAGCGCCGACGCCCGAGCGGATCGAGCGCCGAGGTGCGGGGTGCCGGGCGCCGCCCGCCGGTCGGCGGCGGCGCATGGAGGCCGGGCTCGCCCGCCATCTCTTCCAGCGCGGCGATCCTGTTCTCGGTGGCCGGATGGGTCGAAAACAGGCTGTCGCCGCGACCGCCGCCGAGGCCGGACACGATATAGAGCGAGGCGGCGGCCGGATTGCGCGCCGCCACCGGGTTCGGGATGCGCGCGGCGGCCTCCTGCAGCTTGGCCAGCGCCGAAGCGAGCGCGCGCGGATTGCGGCAGATCTCGGCGCCGCCGCGGTCGGCGCCATATTCGCGGGTGCGGCTGATCGCGAGCTGGACGATCATCGCCGCGAACGGGGCGACGAGCACCGCCAGCAGCATCGCCAGCACATTGCCGCGGCCGTCGCCGCCGCGGAAGAACAGGCCGAAATTGGCGAGCATCGAGATCGCTCCGGCGATCGTCGCGGTCATCGTCATGATCAACGTGTCCCGATTCTTCACATGCGCCAGCTCATGCGCCATCACCGCCTCGACCTCGTCGCGGTCGAGGATGCGGATCAGCCCGACCGTCGCCGCCAGCGCGGCATTGGCCGGGTTGCGGCCGGTGGCGAAGGCGTTGGGATGGGGCGAATCGATCAGATAGACGCGTGGCATGGGGAGGCCGGCGCGCGCGGCGAGGCGGCTGACGATGCCGTGCAGCAGCGGCGCCGCGGCGGCGTCGACCTCGCGCGCATTGTGCATCCTCAGCACGATCCTGTCGGCGTTCCAGTAAGTGAAGAGGTTCATGCCGGCGGCAACCAGGAAGGCGATCATCGCGCCGCGGGGGCCGCCGATCGTGAAGCCGAGCGCCATGAACAGGGCGGTCAGCGCCGCCAGCAGCAGCATCGTCCTGAAAGCGTTCATCTTGCCATATTGCCTTTCGCTGCCGAAATGTGGGTCCGCAGCCCAGCGAATTCAAACGGAATCGGACATGCCCGGAGAGCGCCCGCCCCACGTCAAGCCGCCCGCGCACCTGTCGAAGAGCCCGCCGGTGCCGCAGCCGGCGCCGGCGCCGGAAAGCGAGGAGAGCGGCGGCCCCAAGGGCCGCGAGCCGACCCGCTACGGCGACTGGGAAAGCAAGGGCATCTGCCGGGACTTCTGACGAGCGTGCGCCATTTGGCGCACACCGCGTCATCCCGGCGAAGGCCGGGATCTCAGGGGGACCCGCTGAGCTTTCTTGTCCCGAGGTCCCGGCTTGCGCCGGGATGACGAGATGAGCCTTCCGGTCCCGAGGTCACGGCTTGCGCCGGGATGACGTCAGACCCCTTCCGACCGCAGCGGCCGCGCCAGCAGCCGCTCGACCACTTCGTCGACGCTGGCCTGCTCGGCCAGCAGCGCGCAGACCGCGGCGACGATCGGCATGTCGACTCCGGCCGCGGCGGCGGCCCGGTGCAGCACCGGGGCGGTGAAGGCCCCTTCCGCCACCGTGCGGCGATCGGCGAGCAGGGCGGCGGGCCGGGCGCCTTCGCCCAGCCCCTTGCCCAGGCTGAAGTTGCGCGAGCTGGTCGAAGAACAGGTGAGGACCAGATCGCCGAGACCGGCAAGGCCGGCCAGCGTCTCGGCGCGGGCGCCTTTGGCGAGCCCGAACCGGGTCATCTCGGCGAAGCCGCGCGAGATCAAGGCGGCCCGGGCATTCTGTCCCAGCCCTTTTCCCTCGACCACGCCGCAGGCGATGGCGAGCACGTTCTTGACCGCGCCGCCGACCTCGGCGCCGGCAATATCGTCGGCAAGATAAGGCCGGAAGCTGGGCCGGGCGATACGCGCGATCAGCCGCTCGCCGAGCGCGCGATCCTCGCACGCCAGCGTCACCGCGGTCGGCAGGCCGGCCGCCACTTCCGACGCGAAGGTCGGACCGGAAAGGACCGCGACCGGCGAGTCCGGCTGAACCTCGCTCACCACCTCGTGCATCAGCAGTCCGGTGCCATCCTCGATGCCCTTGGCGCACAGCACGAGGGGCCTGCCGCCGGCGGGGAGCCGTTCGACCACCTTGCGCAGATGCTGGGCCGGGGTGACGATCAGAAAAGCGTCGCACGGCGCCAGCTCGTCGAGGTCGCCGGTGGCGCGGATCGTCGGGCTGAGCGCGATCCTCTTGAGGAAGACGCTGTTTTCATGGGCGCCGTTGATCGCCTCGACGACCTCCGGCTCGCGCGCCCAGATCGATACCGCTTCGCCGGCGGCGGCGGCGACCTGGGCGAGCGCCGTGCCCCAGGCGCCGGCGCCGACGACCCCGATCCTCATGCCTTCACCCCCGCGCCGCGCGCGCTTTCCGCGTCCGGATCGAGCGGCCAGCGGGCGCGCGCCGGCGCATCGAGTCCGTCGGTGAGGCCGGCCGCGAAGCGCAGCGCACCGGCCCAGGCGATCATCGCCGCATTGTCGGTGCACAGCCACAAAGGCGGCGCCACGAACGGCAGGCCGTGGGCGGCGGCGAGTCGCGTCAGCGCCTCCCGGATCGCGCGATTGGCGGCGACGCCGCCGGCAACGACCAGAGCGGTGGCGTCCCGCGCCCCGGCCAGCGCCCGCGCGGTGCGGTCGACGAGGCAGTCGACCACCGCCTGCTGGAACGAGGCGGCGATGTCGGCGTCGGCGTGGCGACCGGCCTGCTTGGCCCGCATCACCGCGCTCTTCAGGCCCGCGAAGGAGAAATGGGGCTCGTCCGTGCCGACCAGCGGCCGCGGCAGCGGCACCGCCCGCGCGTCGCCGCGCTCGGCCGCGCGCTCGACGGCGGGCCCGCCGGGATAGGGCAGGCCGAGCAGCTTGGCGGTCTTGTCGAACGCCTCGCCGGCGGCGTCGTCGATCGTCGTCGCCAGCCGCCGGTAGCGGCCGACGCCCGCGACGAAGAGCAGCTGGCAATGTCCGCCGGAGACGAGCAGCAGCAGATACGGAAAAGCGAGGGCGGGGTCGGTCAGCATCGGCGACAGCGCATGGGCTTCGAGATGGTTGACGGCGACCAGCGGCCGGCCGCTGGCCAGAGCGAGGCCCTTGGCGGTGACCAGCCCGACCATCACCCCGCCGATCAGCCCGGGCCCGGCGGTCGCCGCGATCGCGTCGACCTCGCCGAGCGCGACCTTCGCGTCGGCCAGCACCTGCTCGACCAGGCCCGGCAGGATCTCGACATGGGCGCGGGCGGCGATTTCGGGGACCACGCCGCCATAAGGGCGATGCGCCGCCTCCTGGCCGGCGAGGCGGTGGGCGAGGACCTGCCGGTCCGACGTCACCAGCGCCGCCGCCGTCTCGTCGCAGCTCGAATTCGATGCCGAGGATCAGGCTCATCGCCGGCCTTCCCTGCCAGAGCCCGAGCGTCTAGCACAAGCGCCGCATGGACCGCCCGTTACGCATCGGCACCCGCGGGTCGCCGCTGGCGCTCGCCCAGGCGCGGCTGGCGGCCGACGCGCTGCGGTCCGCTCATGGCTGGCCGGAGGACAAGGTCGAGATCGTCGCTATCACCACCAGCGGCGATCGCATCCAGGACCGGCCGCTCGCCGAGGTCGGCGGCAAATCCTTGTGGACGCGGGAGCTGGACCGCTGCCTCCTCGACCGGCGCACCGACCTTTCGGTCCATTCGATGAAGGACGTCGAGACGATCCGCCCCGCCGAACTGGTCGTCGCCGCGATGCTGGAACGCGCCGACCCGCGCGACCGGCTGGTCGGGGCCGACAGCCTGGCGGCGCTGGCGGCGGGCGCGCGGATCGGCACCTCGTCGCCGCGGCGGCGGGCGCAGCTGCTCGCCCGGCGGCCCGATCTCGAGATCGTCACGATGCGCGGCAACGTCCAGACGCGGCTCGCCAAGCTCGAGCGGGGCGAGGCCGACGCCGCCTTGCTCGCCGCCGCCGGGCTCGACCGGATCGGGCTGGCGGACGTCGGCCGGGCGCTCGACGAGCTGCTGCCGGCCCCCGCGCAGGGCGCGGTCGGAATCGAGGTGCTGGCCGGCAATGACGCGGTGCGCGCGCTGGTGGCGGCGACCGACCACCTGCCGACCCGCCGCTGCGTCGAGGCCGAACGCGCCTTTCTGGCCGCGCTCGGCGGAGACTGCCGCTCGGCGGTGGCGGCCCATGCCGACGGCCGCGGCCTCGAGGCGGAGATCCTCGCACCGGACGGCAGCGAGGTCCGGGCGGGTGAAGGCAAGGATCCGGCCGAGCTGGCCCGACGGCTGCTCGCCGCGGCCAGCCCCGCGCTGAGGGCGATGTTCGCCCGGTGAGCGGCACCGTGCTGATCCTGCGGCCGCGGCCGGGCGCGGACGAATCGGCGGCGCGGGCGCAGGCGCTGGGTCTGCGGCCGGTGGTCGCGCCGCTGTTCACGGTCCGGCCGGTCGCGTGGACGCCGCCCGATCCGGGCGGCTTCGATGCCGTGATGATGACCAGCGCCAATGCCGTCCGCCACGGCGGAGCCGCGCTCGTCCTCTATCTCGGCCTTCCCTGTTATGCGGTCGGGGAGTCGACCGCCGCCGCCGCCCGCGAGGCGGGATTCGGCGACGTCCGGACCGGACCCGGGGACGGGGCAGCGCTGCTGGCGGCGATGGCGGCGGACGGCATCGCGCGCGCCCTGCATCTGTGCGGACGCGACCGCAGGGCGCCGGATCGGGCCGGCCCCCCGGTCACGGCGATCCCGGTCTATCGCGCCGACCCCGCGCCCTCCTTGCCGGCAGAAGCCGAGGCGGCGATCGGCGACGGGGCGCTGGTGTTGCTCCACTCGCCGCGCGCCGCATCCTTGTTCGGCACGCTGACCGGAAACCGCCGCGACAGGGTCGACATCGCCGCGATCAGCCCCGCGGCCGCGGCCGCGGCCGGCAGCGGGTGGCGCAGCGCCGCGGTCGCGTCACGGCCGCGCGACGAGGCGTTGCTGGAGCTTGCGGCCAAGCTGTGCCAGACTGCGCCGCGATGAACGGCGAACACGCGCGATGAACGGCGATTACGATCGGGACGACATCGGCGCCGCGCCGCCGCGGCGCCGGCGCCTGCTCGCTTATGCGCTGCTGCCGGTCTTGTTCTTCCTGCTCGGCCTGGGCGCGATGGGATGGCTGCTGTCGCGCTGGGATGCCGGGGCGCGGATGATCGGCATCGCCCCGGCGCCGCCGCCGCCGGTGGCGCAGGCGCCGGCTCAGCCGCTGCCGGCGGCGGCCCCGCCGCCATCGGCGCCGGCGCCCGACGCCGAGGCCGACCCGGCCGGCGACGAGCCCGAGCGAATCGTCATCGATCCCGAAATCACCCGCCGCGTCGCCGAGCTCGAGCGGCGCATCGGCCAGGTCGACACCCAGTCGCGCGCGGCGGTCGGCAATGCCGACCGCGCCGAAGGGCTGCTGGTGGCGTTCGCCGCGCGCCGGGCGCTCGACCGCGGCGTGCCGCTCGGCTTCCTCGAGGCGCTGCTGAGCCAGCGCTTCGGCGAGACCGAGGCCCAGGCGGTCGGCACGGTGATCGCGGCGGCCCACCAGCCGGTCACCCTGCAGGAGCTTCAGGACGATCTGCAGCGGGTCGGACCTTTGCTGATCGGGGCGGGACCGCAGCAGAGCTGGTGGGGCGCGCTGCGCGCCGAGCTCGGCGGCCTGATCACGGTTCGGCGCGAGGATTCGCCGTCGACCGAGCCGGCCGAGCGGCTGCGCCGGGCGCGCAGCCGGCTCGACGCCGGCCAGGTCGACGTCGCGCTGGCCGAGGTGCTGCGGCTGCCGGGCCGAGACCATGCCGCCGAATGGATCGCCGACGCGCGCCGCTACGTGCTCGCCCGGCGCGCGCTCGACACGGTCGAGACCGCGGCTTTGACCGCAACGCCAGCCCCCGCCCGAACGCAGGCCCGGCCGCAGCGCCCGGCACCAAGGCGGTGATGGGTTTTGGGTTTTGGGTTGTGGGTTTTGGGTTTTGGGTTTTGGGGTTGGGCAAAAGAACCGCCGGAATCCCTAATCCCCAATCACCAAAACCCAATCACACCTCGATCAGCGCGTAGGGTCGGTTCAATTCGGCCTCGGCGACCATGGTCGCGCAATTATAGACCGGCGTGCCGCGCGGCGTCTCGCCCTTGTGGCGGCCGCGATGGGCATGGCCGTGCACCACCGCCGAGATGTTGTCGAAGCGGTCGATCGCGTCGGCGAGCCGCGAGCAGCCGAGGAACGGGTAGATTTCCAGGGGCTCGCCTTCGACGGTGCCGACCACCGGCGAATAATGGAGGACGGCGACGCTGCGGTCGGTCTTGAGCGTGCGCAGCGCATTCTCCAGCTTGCGCGATTCGTCGACCGCCTCGTCGACGAACGCCTTGATCGCCGGCTCGCCGAACGCGCCCAGCTCGCCGCGGCCGAAGCCGCCGATGAAGCCCTTGACCCCGGCGAATCCGACGCCTTCGACGATCACCGCCTGCTCGCCGAGCACGGTCATGCCGGCGCCGTGCAGGATCTTCGCCACCTCTTCCGGCTGGCCGCATTCATAATCGTGATTGCCGAGCACGCCGAGGCAGGGAATGGTGCAGGAGCGAAGGTCCTCGGCGAGGATCTCGGCCTCGCGGGTCTTGCCGAAATTGGTCAGGTCGCCGCACAGCGCCAGCACGTCCGCCGTTTCCGAAATCTCGGCGAACAGGTCGCGATAGCGATGCTCGCTCGCCTCGGTGACATGGAGGTCGCCGATCGCGGCGAGCGTGATCCGGTCATTTCTTTCGCTCATGCTTCTCTTCGATTCCCTTGCCGACGACGTCGGCGAAGCCCCATTCGGCGATGTCGGTGACATAGTCGCGCGGCGAAAGCAGCCGGCCGCGGCAGATCCTCATCTGCGCCGGTGGCATCTGCGCCTGCGCGTGCAGCCGTTCCATCAGCTCGTCGAACAGCCAGGGCGGGATTCGCTCCCTTTCGGTCGGGTAGATGAACCTGAAATTGAGAATGTGTATCAATAGCACTTCCCAATACAGCTCCATCGCGTTGAGCAGCCGCCGCCAGTCCACTTCGTCATGCTTCTTGAGGATGACGTGGGCGACGTCGGCGCCGTCATAGCGGTAGCGGTCCTGGAGGAAGAGCTTGGAGAGGATGAACTCGGTCGGCGGCGTGATCCGCACCCGGGTGCCGTAGACCTCGACCTCATAGACCTCCCGGAACCATATGTCGGTGATCGGGATCGAGGCGGTCGAGATGTTGTAGATGACGTCGAAGAAATTGTCGTCCTTGAACACCTTGCCGATCCAGCGCTCGTCCTCGATCTCGATGCGATAGCCCTGGCCCTTGAAAAAGCTCAGGATTTTCGGCGCGTCGGACGGCTTGCAGAAGATGTCGAGATCCTTGGTGGGCCGCGAGATGCCGGTGTAGCAGGACAAAGCGTAGGTGCCGGACAGCAGGAAGGGCAGACCGGCCTCGGACAGCAGCCGCAGCGATTCCACGTAGAAGTCGACCGCCTCGGGCGGCGGCTCGAACACCGAGGCGTCGAGCGTGGGCAGCTGGGTGCTCATGAAGCGATGAGAACGGCGGATGCGCGCAAAGCGTTCCGGCGGCGTGCCGAAAGGCGGCCCGGAAGCTCAGAAGACGATGGTGACGACGATCGTGTCCCGATAGGTGCCCATCGCGACGGCCTGGCCGGCCGGGATCCGGCCGTAAATAGTGCGATTGTAAGTGCGGCTGCCGGCGTTCACGGTGCCGCCGGTCAGCGTCACCGTCACCGTGCCGCCGCTGCCATTGCCCCAGACGATGTTGCGCGCGGTGCTGGTATAAAGATTGTAATCGAGCGTGGCGGCGCCGTTGCGCATCCTTCGCGGCGCGTAGGAGCCGGAAAGCCCCGACCCGAGCTGGACCACCGCGGAATGGACGTTGGGATGGCAGACGAGGATGACCGAGCCGACGCCGTCGTCCGGCGCCGGGGTGATCGAATCGTAATTGCCGAAGGCGACGCCGGTGGCGCTGACCGTGCAGGCCTGGCCCGCGGCCGGCACCGCCAGCGCGCCGAGCGCGGCCAGGATCGCCGGCCTAATGCGCGGCATAGCTCGGCTCCTCGCGGCAAACCAGGTCGTCGAGCCGCGGCTGCGGGTCGTCGCCCTCGGGCATGGCGGCGGTGAAGCTGCAGCGGCCGCCGCTCCAATCGGCGGTGAAGCGGGCCGTGCCGGCAAGCTCAGGAACGTAGATTTCTCCTCCCGAAGCAACGACATAGCTCGCATCACCGGCCGCGACCGAGACCCGGGCGCCGGCCGGCAGGTCGCTGCCGTCCGCGCGCCGCACCCGCATCAGCAGGCCGCGTTCGCGCTTGACCGCGAAGTCGACGCGGGTCCCGGTCCGCGCGAACGGGCGGATGACGATCTCCGGCGTCTCGATCCGTTCGTCGAGCGGGAGGTCGCTGTCGTCGATGCGGATCCGGTTGGGCTCGAACGGGCGCAGGCCCGGAATGACGATGGTGCCGTCCGCGTCGGTGACGCCGACCAGTTGCTCGTCGGCATAGACTTTGAGGCCCGGATGATCGGCGACGGTGACCGCGGCGAAGCTTTCGCCGAGGCTGCGCGAGGCGAAAACCTCGCCGGCGACGAGGCCGATCGCGCCGGTGGCGGCGACGCGCAGGCCGGCGCTGCCATGGGCATAAGCGGCCTGCGCGCTCAAAGTCGCCATCGGCAAATTGTGGACATAGGCCGCCTCGACCCGCTCGAACTGGCCGAAGCCTGCGGAGAGGCGGTAGCCGCCGCCGGTTCCGGCCGGCGGATTGCTCTGATAATTGGCCCGGCCGCTGAGGCCGCGGCGGCCATGCTCGATTCCGGCCGAGGCGCTGCGCCGTCCGCCCAGCGCGAGCGTGAGATGGGCGCCGACCACCGTCTCGCGGCGGCCGACGACCGAGCGGCGCGCGAACAAATGGAGCGAAGCGTCGCGGCTGAGCTGCCACGACCCGAACAGGCCGGCCAGCGTCTCGTTCGACCGGTCGCGCATCGAGCGGTAGAGCAGGTTGAAGCCGACCGCGCCGCGCGAAAGCGGCAGGTCGGCGAAAGCCTGGACCGTGAAACGCGGCGAAACGAAATCGTCCGGCATCCCGATGACGGCATAATTGCGGCTGGCATATTCGGAAAGCAGGCCCACCGATAGGGCCCTGGTTCGTCGCTCGAACGAGCCGGCGACGCGAAAGCCGGTGCCGCGCTCGGAATGGCTGACCGATGCCGAGCCGCCGAGCTGGCCGAGATCGAAGGCGAGCAGGGTCAGCGACGCGCCCGCCATCTGCCTTTTTTCGCTGACCTGAAGATGCGCTTCGGCGGTCATCCGGTCGCTGATGCCGTAGCGGTGGGTGGTCGAGGCCATCAGCGCCCCATAATCCATGCTGCGGCGCCCGAAATTGCGGCGGATGAAGCCGGCTTCGTAGGAAAATTCGTGCAGGCCCCGCCGCAGCAGCTGGGTCGAGGCATAATAGGATTGCTCGGACACCACTTCGCGGCCGAGCAGGTCGCGCACCACCAGCTGGACGGTGCCGCCGCCCGACTGGACCGGGATATTGTCGAGCTCGAACGGGCCGGGAGCGACCTCGCGGCTGCTTTGCAGGACATTGTTGACGTAGATGTCGACGACCGACGGCACCGCGGCGGAACCCGACCCCGACGGCAGCGGCATGGTGATGAAGCCGGGGCGGACCGCGAAATTGCGATAATATTGGACGCCGGCGAAGCGGACCGGCGCCCCGCCCGGTCCGGCCGACGAGATCGAATCGCCGATCCGGATGGTGGTGGCGTTGCCGGGCCGGTCGATCGTCCAGCTGGTGTCGAGGCGCACCACCCGATCCGGTCCGGATCCGGCCGATGCGACGAAGCCGGCCTGGCCGACGCCGTGCGGCGTGAACAGACCGACCTCGACCGCGCCGGTCGCGGTCGTCCGCCCACGCGAATGCTCGACCAGCACGTCGTAATTGACGAAGGCGCCGGTCGACGGCCGCGACATCGGCACCTGCTCGCCGTCGTCGAGGTCGGCGCTCTGTCCCTGGAAGGCTTCGGCCGGCGCGTCGATCGACACCGACTGGTCCTGGCCGGAGACCCGGACGCGCAGTCCGGTGAGCGCCGCCAGCCGGTAATAATCCTCACCTTCCATGCGGACCGGCGGCACCGCCGGCGGCCGTATCCGCCACTGGGCAAGGGCGGCCGCGGGCACATAGAGCACGCCGTCGGCGCCTTCGATGAACAGCACCGGCTCGGCCTGGCGCTGGCCGTTCAGCGTCACTTCGAGGAACGATGGGCGCACCGAAGCGCCGCTGCCCGCTTCGGCGAGCGCGGTGTTGGTAAGGCTGGCGAAGGCGGCTGCGGCTATACAGAGCCTAGTCGCTGCCCGCACGAGCCGCGACATGGCTGTCCGCCCTCGATATCTGCTCGAACCGGGCCCGATTCTCGATCCGGGGCTGGGCGCCGATCCGCCAGCGCCGGGTGGCGCCCGGAAGCACGGTGCCGAAATTGATATGGTCCTCGATCTGGAGACCGGTCGCGGCCGCTGCCGCGCTCGGTTCGAGCCGGACATAGCCCGCGCCGGTATTGACCGCTTCGACCTGCCACTCGCCGTCCGGCAGGCGCCGGGCCGACCAGCGCAAGGCAGCGGCGTCGCCGGCTGCAATCGCCGAGTAAAGCGGCAGGTTCAGTCGCAGCGCGACCCTGATGCCGCCGCCGGGATTGGCCTCGGGCACTTCCTCGACGATCAGCCGATAGGCCTGGGGCGTCCCCGACGGACTGCGCAGCCCGACGCGGATGAGCTGGGTGCCGCCGGCGGGAATGGTGAAGATCGGCGGCGACACGATCACCGCCGCGCTTTCCTCATAGACGTCCTCGCCGTCGGCCTGGCGCCAGCCGAGCGCATAGGCCCGGATGGTGACCGGAGTCGCTTCCTGGTTGCGCAGCGACACCGTCGCGGTGCGCCGGCCGGAGCCGATCTCGACCAGGACCGGATTGATCTGGAGCGTCCCCGCCGCGACCGGCACAGCCGGCGCGGCGAGAAGCAGGGCGCCCCCACAGGCGATCGCCAATACTCGTTTCAATCGCATGCGGGAGCCCTTCGCTCAGTAAGTGACGGTGACGGAAACGGTGTCTTCATAGGCGCCGGGCGGGACCGAAGTCTGGCCCGAACCGACGCGACCATAAACGGTGACGTTCTGCACGCCGCCGGTGCCGGTGCCGCCGAGCGTGCCGGTGCTGCCGGTGCCGTCGCCCCAAATGGTGGTGCGGCCGGCATTGGTGTAGAGATTGTACTGGAGCAGATTGGCTCCGAAGGTCATCCGGCGCGATGTGAAGCTGGCGCCGCTGCCCCCGCCGATGCCGGCAGAAGCCGACCAGCCGGTGCCGCTGGTGCAGGTGACGTGGATCGCGCCGCTCGAATCGTAATTCGAGCCGCTGATCGGGTTGACATCGCCAAAGTCGATGCCGGTGGTGGAAACGACGCAATTGGCGGTGACGTTGGCGTCGACGTCGAGGGTCGAGCTGGCGGTGTCCGCATAAGCCGGCGTGGCCAACAGGGCCGCCGGCACGATCAGGAACAGTCCGGCGGCGCGCGCCCCGGACGCGGTGGTAGTGAGCATCGGTATTGTCCCTTTCTGCCATTTCGGCGGCCGGTCGGCCGCCGAAGGGTCGCGAGTGGTTAGCAAAACCTTCCACTCACTTTGCGGTTAATGACGTGGCAGCGTTAAAAACGCGTTAAGGGACAAAATGCGGGGTCGATCGGGGGCCGAGGGCTAGTAGGTGACGGTGACCCAGCTCACCGCCGGCGCCCGGCCGCCGCCTTCGGCGGCGCGCTCGATCGCCGGCCGGTCCGGAGAAGGAGCGGCTTCGCGCCGCTCGATCGAGACGCTCATCTCGGAGCCGTCGGTGCAGGACGCCGCCGCGGCGGCGCTCTCGGTCGTCACCTCGCAGGAGGCCACCACCCGGGCGCCGACGCTCAGCTGCGACCGGGCCGGTTCGGCCGCGGCCGGCGAGGCGGCGAGGATCAAGGTCGCCAGCAGCGCCGCGGCGGGGCGTGGGGTAGAAACGCGATGGTCGGCGTGAGGCATGAACACGCACCTGCACTTCATCGGGAATCACCCTGCGCGTTCCCGACTGACCGGGTCCTGAAGAGCGCTTACGGTAGATTTACCAGCGCGCTTTTCACCATGCCCCGGAACGGGGCAGGTGCGCGGCGGTTCCTGACCGGGCCGCCGCCGGGCCCTTCACTGGGCGGCGATCTGCCCGACGCCGTGCAGCGTCACGGTGAATTCGAGCTCCGCGCCCGGCGGGATCACGCCCTCGACCCCGCGCTCGCCATAAGCGAGCGGCGCCGGGATCCAGAAGCGGTAGCGCCCGCCGACCCGCATCAGCAGCAGCGCCTCGGTGAAGCCGGGGACGAGCTGCGAGACCGGCAGGCCGACCGGCTCGGCCGCGGCGTCGAACACACTACCGTCGGCAAGCCGCCCCTCATAGCTGACCCGAACCGCGCCGCCCGGCTGCGGCGCGGCGCCGGTGCCGGCGGTCAGCGTCTGGATTCGCAGGCCCGAAGCGGTGGTGACGACGCCCTGCTCGACCGCCGGCGCCGCCGGAGCGGCGGGAACGATCGCGGGCTGGGCGGCCGCGAGCAGCAGGGCGGTCCAAATCATCGGCTGATCCCGTCGGAAATCCGGGGCGGGCGAAGGGATTCGAACCCGGGTGCAGCCCGGCAGGGCGAAGCGCCACAAGGATTCGAAGGTTCGTCTCTCCCGACCGTGAATGGAGCGGGCGAAGGGATTCGAACCCTCGACCCCAACCTTGGCAAGGTTGTGCTCTACCCCTGAGCTACGCCCGCTCTGAGCGAACCGCCCGGGACGCGCGGGGCGCGCCGGAGGGCGGCTGGAGTAAGGCGGCGGCTGCTAGCATGGGTGTTTCCGCCCGGCAAGAGCCGTCCTATTGGGCTTGGCAGACCCCACCGCCATCCCACATAGGCGGCAGATAGGAAGCGTTCGGAGACATTTGAAGTGGCGACTTTGGGATTGAGCGCGGCCGACAAGGAAGCGGTGGAGAAGTTCCGGCGCGACGTCGTCGAGCCGAGCATGACCTCTTTGGTCATCGTCGACTTTTGGGCGGAATGGTGCGGGCCGTGCAAGCAGCTGACCCCGGTGCTCGAGAAGGTGGCCGCCGATTATGCCGATCGCGGCGTCACTCTGGTCAAGCTCAACGTCGACGAAGAGAAGTTCATCGCCGCCCAGTTCCGGATCCAGTCGATCCCGACCGTCTATGCCCTGTTCCAGGGCCAGCCGGTCGCCGACCTGTCCTCGGCCCGCACCGAGGGGCAGCTGATCCGGGCCATCGACCAGATCCTCGAGCAGCTTCCGGTCCAGGGAGAAGCGCAGCAGCGCGAGGCCGAGGTCGAGCCGCTGATCGCGATGGGCGAGGAAGTGCTGGCCGGAGGCGACGGCCCGAGGGCCGCGAACATCTTCCGCCAGATCGTCGAAATGGCGCCCGATCATCCCGAAGCGCTGTCCGGCCTGGCGCGGGCGCTGATCGCGGCCGGCGAGCTGGACGAGGCGCGCGACGCGCTCGCCGGGCTCGCGGACAAGATCGACAAGGACCCGGCCATCGCCCGCGCGCGGTCGGCGCTGGCGCTGGCGGAGATCGCTCCGGCCGGCGAAGCCGGCGAGCTGGAGCGCAAGGTCGCCGCCGATCCGGACGATCTGGCGGCGCGTTACGAGCTTGCCGGCGCGCTGACGGCGCGCGGCGATCGCGACGGCGCCGCCGACCAGCTGCTCGAGATCGTCCGCCGCGACCGCGAGTGGAACGAGGGCGCGGCCCGCGCCCGGCTGCTGCAGCTGCTCGAGGCGGTCGGCGTTGAGGATCCCTGGGCGGCCGGGCAGCGCCGGCGCCTGTCGGCGATCCTGTTCGGATAGCGGGGACAGGTGGATTCCGCCCTGCTCCGGGTGCCGATTTTCCCGCTCGCCGGAGCCTTGCTGTTCCCGCGCAGCCAGCTGCCGCTGCATATCTTCGAGCCGCGCTACCGGGCGATGGTGCGCGACGCGCTTGCCAGCGACCGGCTGATCGCGATGGTCCAGCCGCGCGAGTCCGGCGCGCGCGACGCCGGCGCGGCGGTGCCGCCGGTGTTCGAGATCGGCTGCATCGGCCGGATCGCCGCCTGCGACGAGCTGGATGACGGCCGCTTCAACATCGTGCTGGAGGGGATCAGCCGGTTCCGCATCGCCCGCGAGGCGGAGGTGACGACGCCCTACCGCCAGGTCGACGCCGACCGCGACGGCTTCGAGGAGGATGCCGAGGCGGTGCTCGGCATCGCCCAGCGCGCCGAGATCGAGCGCGAAGCCCGCGTCTATGCCGATTCGCTGGGTTATCTGGTCGACTGGGATTCGGTGGCGCGGCTCGACGATGAAATGCTGGTCAACGGCATCTGCCAGATCGCCCCGCTCGACGTCGGCTCGAAGCAGGCGCTGCTCGAGGCGCGCGACCTCCCTCATCGCGCCGACCTGCTCGTCCAGTTCATGCAGTTCCAGCGGATGGCGCCCGGCGGCGCCGACGGCCCGGAAACGCTGCAATGACGCCCGATCCCAGGCTGCTCGACCGGCTCGTCTGCCCGGTGACGCGCACCCGGCTGCGATTTGATAATACGACGCAGGAGCTGATTTCGGAGGCGGCCGGCCTCGCTTTTCCGGTCCGCGACGGGCTGCCGGTGATGCTGGTCGAGGAAGCGCGCCGGATCGCGATATGAGCTCCGGGGACGATCTCAGCGGCCGCTGGAGCGGATTCTACAATTATCCCTCGCTGTTCCCGCCCAACACGTTCGAGGCCGACATTCGCGACGAAGGCGGCGTCATCACCGGCCTGATCACGCAGCCGCGGGAGTTTTTCGAAGGGCCGGGGGCCCCTCAGCAGGCGGTGATCGAGGGACGTCATGACGGCGGCGTGCTCAGCTTCGTCAAATTCTACGACGATCTCGATCGTCCGACGCCTCATTATCGCGGGACCGTGCAGCCGGGCGGCGACGAGATCGAAGGCGAATGGACGATACCGGGCGACTGGTCGGGGACCTTCCTGATGGTCCGCGCGGCGAAGAAGGCGGAAGCGGTCGAGCGCCGGGTCAGCGAGCGGGTCTCCTAGATCGGCAGGCCGCGCAGCAGCAGCGGCAGATCGCCGCTCTCGCCGCGCGCCTCGGCCATCAGCCGGTCCTTGAGCGGGCCGATGCGCTGCACCGCGCCCATGCCGAAGCGGCGCACCGCCGAGGCGGCGCGGCCGGGAAGGCCGTAGAGGCGGGTGAGGCTGTCGGTGGCGAAGGCGACCATCATCGTGTCGAGGCTGCGCCAGCGCTCGTAGCGGGCGAGCAGCTGGGCATCGCCGAGGTCGAGGCCGAGCCGCGCGCCCTCGACCAGCACCTCGGCCAGCGCCGCGGCGTCGCGGAAGCCCAGATTGAGGCCCTGGCCGGCGATCGGGTGGATGCCGTGGGCGGCGTCGCCGACCAAAGCGAGCCTCAGGTCGGTGAGGCGCGCCGCATGGTGGAAGCCCAGCTTGTAGCTCCAGCGCGGGCCGGCCAGCGCGATCTCGCCGAGGAACCCGCCCATCCTTTTGGCGATTTCGTGGGTCAGCGCCCGCTCCGGCAGGTCGAGCATGGCGGCCGCGTCCGCGGCCCGGATCGACCAGACGATCGCCGAGCGCCATCGCCCGTCCTCGCCGGGGAGCATCGGCAGGATCGCGAACGGCCCGTCGGGATAGAAGATCTCGTAGGCGGCATTTTCGTGCCAGAGCTCGTGGGCGATGGTCGCCACCATCGCGACATGATCGTAGCGCCATTGCGCGAGCGGGATCGAAGCGGCCTCGCGGACCGGCGAATTGCGCCCTTCCGCGCCGACCAGCAGCGGCGCCGCCGCCAGCCGGCCGTCCTCCAGCGCGACGCGCACGCCGTCGCCGTCGCGGTCGATCTCGCCGGGACGCGAGGGCATCAGCAGGTTGACGCGGCCGGCGGCGAGCGCGCAGTCGCGCAACGTCGCCCGCAGCAGCCGGTTCTCGATCATCATGCCGAGCGGATCGTCGTCCGGCGCGGGATCGAACGAAATCCCGCCCGCCGCGAGGCCGTCGCTGACCCGGATCGTCTCGATCGGGCAGCCCTTTCCCTCGAGCGGCTCGGCGACCCCGATCGCCTGCAGCATCCGCCACGACGAGCTGGCGACGGCCGTGGCGCGGCCGTCATAGTGCGCCGCGAGCTGGCTCGCCGGGTCGGCCGGATCGATGACGATGCTGGCGAGGCCATGCCGGTCGAGCGCGATCGCCAGCGTCAGCCCGACCAGGCCGCCGCCGAGGATGATGACGTCAGCCCGTTCCATCTAAAGTGCTGGCCAGCGCGGCATTTCTCTCCCCTAGCGTTGCAGCCCTGCAACGCCAAGCGCTTGACCGGGGAGTCCGGCAGGGCGCATGAGATCGAAGGGGAACATTTGGGGCACGGCGATGGCGGCATCGGCAGCGAGAAACGGCCGCGACGGACGGCTGGTCCGGTGGCGGCAGGGCGCCCGCCAGGCGGCGCGGCGCTCGGGCACCCTGCTGGCCGGAATCGGCCTCAGCCTCGGCGCGCTGTTCGCGCTGGTCGCTTTGGTCACCTATCGTCCGGCCGACCCCTCGCTCAACACCGCCGCCGGCGGGCCGGTCGGCAACTGGATGGGGACCGCCGGCGCCTGGACCTCCGACCTGCTGCTGAGCCTGATGGGACCGCCGGTCGGGCTGCTGCTGCCGCTGATGCTCGTCGTCGGCCTGCGGCTGGCGCGGGGCGCCGAGCCGGGCCGCTGGGCGCGCTCGCTGATCCTCACCTTCATCGGCATCGCGCTGATCGGAACCGCCGCCTGGCTGCTCGTCGGCGGCGCGCTCAACGGCCTTCCCGCCGGCTGGGGCGGAGCGATCGGCTATTCGCTCGCCCGGCTGGCCGAGCTCGGCCTCGACGCGCTCGGCAATCCGGATGTCGCCGAGCCGTTCCGGATCGCCCTCACCGCGCTGGCAGCGGCCGGAGGGCTGGCTTTCTGCCTCGCCGGCCTCGGCCTCACCGTCGAGGAACGGCGCTGGCTCGCCGCCCGCCGGCCGGCGGCCCGCGCCGCCGGCGAGGAGCCGCCGGAACCGGCGCCGCGCGCCGCCCGCGCGGCGGTGGTGGCGGCGCCGGAGCCGCGTGGACCTTTGATCGCCGAGCGCGCCGCCGGCCGCGACGCCGTCCGCCGCCCGCTGCGCGAACGGCAGCCCTCGCTCGCGCTCGGCGACAGCTACGCTTTGCCGTCGATCGACCTGCTCAACCCGCCGCCGCCCCCGGTCAACGTCGCGCTCGACAAGGCGGCGCTCGAGCGCAACGCCCGGCTGCTCGAATCGGTGCTCGACGATTTCTCGGTCAAGGGCGAGATCGTCGAGGTCCGTCCGGGTCCGGTCGTCACCATGTACGAGCTCGAGCCGGCGAGCGGGATCAAGGCGAGCCGGGTGATCCAGCTCGCCGACGACATCGCCCGCAACATGTCGTCGCTTTCGGCGCGGGTGGCGACGATCCCGGGCCGCAGCGTGATCGGCATCGAGCTGCCCAACGCCAAGCGCGAGATGGTGATGCTGTCCGAGCTGGTCGCCAGCCCGGCTTTCGAGGACCAGGTCGCGCAGCTGCCGATCATCCTCGGCAAGAACATCGCCGGCGATCCGGTCGTCGCCGACCTCGCGCCGATGCCGCATCTGCTGGTCGCCGGCACCACCGGATCGGGCAAGTCGGTCGGCCTGAACTGCATGATCCTGTCTTTGCTCTACCGGCTGACGCCGGAGCAGTGCAAAATGATCCTGATCGATCCCAAGATGCTCGAATTGAGCACCTACGAGGACATCCCGCATCTGCTGGCGCCGGTGGTGACCGAGCCGGCCAAGGCGATCCGGGCCTTGAAATGGACCGTCGAGCAGATGGAGGAGCGCTACCGGATGATGGCCTCGGTCGGGGTGCGCCAGCTGTCCAGCTTCAACGCCAAGGTGCGCGAGGCCAAGATGAAGGGCCAGCCGCTCGGCCGCCGGGTGCAGACCGGCTACGACCCCGAGACCGGCCAGCCGCGCTACGAGCTGGAGGAGCTGGACTACGAGGTGCTGCCGCAGATCGTCGTCGTCGTCGACGAGCTGGCCGACCTGATGATGACCGCCGGCAAGGAGGTCGAGTTCCTGATCCAGCGGCTCGCCCAGAAGGCGCGGGCGGCGGGCATCCACCTGATCATGGCGACCCAGCGCCCATCGGTCGACGTCATCACCGGCGTCATCAAGGCCAATCTGCCGACCCGCATCTCGTTCGCGGTGACTTCGAAGATCGATTCGCGCACCATCCTCGGCGAGCAGGGCGCCGAGCAGCTGCTCGGCAAGGGCGACATGCTCTACATGCCGGGCGGCAAGCAGATCGCCCGCGTCCACGGACCGTTCGTCACCGACGAGGAGGTGCGCGCGGTCGCCGATCATTGGCGCACCCAGGGGCGTCCCGAATATGTGATGGCGGTGACCGAGGAGCCGGAGGACGGCGGCTATCTGTTCGAGGGCCAGCCGGTCGGCGAGGACGACGCCGAGACGCAGCTGTTCCGCAAGGCGGTGCAGGTGGTGGCGGAGAGCCAGAAGGCCTCGACCTCCTATCTGCAGCGGCAATTGAGGGTCGGCTACAACAATGCCGCCCGGCTGATCGAGCGGATGGAGAAAGAGGGCTTCGTCAGCGCCCCCGACCATGTCGGCCGCCGCGAAGTGCTGCTCGACCCCGACGGGCGGCCGCTCGTCTGAACGCCAAGGAACCGTGGGGTTCACTGGGCATTCAAGGGCGGATCACCATATCCCCCCGCAATTCAGCAATCGAAGGAAGTCCCATGCTGCCTCTTCGTGCACTCGCTCTTGCCGCCGCGCCGCTGGCGCTGGCCGCGGTCGCGCCGGCGCCGGCCGTGGCGCAGGCGCCGAGCGGCCTCGCCCAGGTGCAGGCGCATCTGCGCGCGGTCGACACGATGACGGCGCGCTTCACCCAGACCGACCGCCGCGGCCGCTCATTGAGCGGCACGCTGAGCCTCAAGCGTCCCGGCAAGATCCGGTTCGACTATGGCCGCAGCGCCAACATGCTGATCGTCGGCGACGGCCGCGCGCTGACCTTCGTCGACTATGACGTCGGGCAGCGCCAGCGCTGGCCGATCAACGATTCGCCGCTGTCGGTGCTGCTCAATCCCGGCCAGGATCTCGGCCGCTTCGCCCGCGTGGTCCGCGACGACGACCAGGTGCTGATGATCGAGGCGCGCGATTCGCGGCGGCGCGAGTTCGGCACCATCACCATCGCCTTCGCCAGGGTGGCGGACGCGCCGGCGGGGCTGATGCTGCAGGGCTGGAACACGGTCGACGCCCAGAACCATCTGACCAGCGTCCGCCTGTCCGGCCAGCGCTTCAACGTGCCGGTCGCCGACAGCCTGTTCACCTATCGCAACCCGACCCGGCGCGGCCCCCGCGGCTAGCGGCGGCGAGTGAGCCCGTTCATCGCGGCGACAGGTCCCGGGGATTAGAAATGGGCCTGCAATTGCGGGAGTGGGCCTCGGGTTTTCCCCCTGTTGCCCGAAGCGCGCTGACGCAATTGACCTCGCGTGAGAACGCTTGGTAGGCCTCCGCTCCACGCCCCCGGAGCGGGGGCCTTTCTCTGTCCGCCGCATCGACAGCCGCACCTCCTGCCGTTAAGCCGCCGCCATGTCCTCGCTGCTGAAAATCGCTTCCTGGAACATCAACTCGATCCGCGCCCGGATCGACATCGTCGAGAAATTCCTCGGCGAGGAATCGCCCGACATCCTGTGCCTGCAGGAGACGAAGGTCTGCGACAGCGACTTTCCCGAAGGCATGTTCCGGCGGCTGGGCTATCACCACATCATCATCTGCGGCCAGCGCATGCACCATGGCGTCGCCATCGCCAGCCGGCTGCCGGTTCGCGAGGAGGCGCGCTTCGACTGGCAGGCCAATGGCGAGGCGCGCCATGTCGGCGTCCGGCTCGAATGCGGGATCCGGCTCGAGAACGTCTACGTCCCGGCCGGCGGCGACATTCCGGATCGCGGCCAGAATCCCAAATTCGGCCAGAAGCTCGATTTCCTCGATCGGATGACGCGCTGGTCGGAAGCGTGCGGCTGCCCGACCATCCTGGTCGGCGATTTGAACGTCGCCCCGCTCGAATGCGACGTATGGAGCCACAAACAGCTGCTCAATGTGGTCAGCCACACGCCGGTCGAGGTCGAGGCGCTCGCGCGGCTGCAGCAGAGCAACGACTGGGTCGATCTCGGGCGGCATTTCGTGCCGGCGCCGGAACGGCTTTTCACCTGGTGGAGCTATCGCTCGCCCGACTGGACGAGGAACGACCGCGGCCGCCGCCTCGATCATATGTGGGCCACCGGCGACGTCGCCCGTCTCGCCACCCGGCACCATGTCTATGAGCCGTGCCGCAACTGGGCCCGGCCCTCGGACCATGTGCCGCTGCTGACGGAATTCAGGGTTTGACCGGCGCGCGGGATGTCGCCCGCGCGATCGACGCCCTGCGCCGGGGCTGGCCGGTCGCGGTCGACGACGTCCTTTTCCTTGCCGTCGAGACGGCGGACGCCGACGGCCTCGCCGGCTTCGACGGCGACGCCCCGGCCGACCTCTTGATCTCGGGCCATCGCGCCGAGACCCTCAAGCTCACCAACCAGCGCGACGCGGTGCCCGCCGATCCGGTGCTGATCCGCCGCAGCCTGCCGCTCGACCTGGCGGCGGCGACCGCGGTCGCCGATCCGTCGCTCGACCTCGCCATGCCGCTCAAGGGCCCGTTCCGGACGGCGCCGCTCTGCTCGCCGCCGACCGCGCGCGCGGCGCTGCGTCTGGCGCGGCTGGCCGGGCTGCTGCCGGCGCTGTTCACGCGCCGCGGCGGCGAGGCCGAGGCGCGGGTCGCGGCGGCGGACATCTCCGCTTTCGGCGCCGGCGCCGACGTCCGCATCATCTCCCGGGCGCGCTTGCCCAACCGCTTCGCCGCCAAGGCGGAGATCGTCGCCTTCCGCTCCGACGGCGACACCGCCGAGCCGGTCGCCTTGCTGGTCGGCGAGCCAGGCGGGGAGGCGCCGCTGGTTCGGGTGCACAGCGAGTGCCTGACCGGCGACGCGCTCGCCTCGCTCAAATGCGACTGCGGGCCGCAGCTGGGCGACGCGCTCCAGGCGATCGCCGCCGCGGGGTGGGGGATCCTGCTCTATCTGCGCCAGGAGGGCCGCGGCATCGGCCTGGTCAACAAATTGCGGGCCTATGCGCTGCAGGACCAGGGTTTCGACACCGTCGACGCGAACCTCAGGCTGGGCTTCGCCGATGACGAGCGCGATTTCTCGGTGGCGGCGAGGATGCTCGAGCGCCTCGGCCAGCGGCGCATCCGGCTGCTCACCAACAATCCGAAAAAGGCGGCGGCGCTGGCGGCGGAAGGGATAGAGGTGGTCGCGCAGGTGCCGCTCAAGGTCGCGCCCGGCGAGCATAACCGCCTCTATCTCGACACCAAGCGCGACCGCAGCGGCCACCAGCTCTAGGCACGGCTGGATCTGGGCTTCCGTCATTGCGAGCGCCGCAGGCGCGCAATCCAGCCTGCACGGACTGGATCGCCACGGATCTGTCGCGCCTCGTGACGACGCGGCTAGGCCAGCAGCCGAGCCACCTCCTCGAAACTGCCCGCGATATGCCTGACGCCGAGCGCGCGCAGCCGTTCGGCATGGCCGGGCAGGCAGTGCCGTCCGGCGCACAGGCCGATCACCTGCGCTCCCGAGGCGAGCGCGCCGGCCACTCCGACCGGGGAATCCTCGATGATCACCGTCCGCTCGATGTCGACGCCGAGCGCCGCGGCGGCGTGCCAGTAGAGGTCGGGCGCCGGCTTGCCGCGCGCGACATGCTCGCGGCCGCTGAACAGCCTGTCGCCGAAATGATGCCGCAGGCCGAGATGGCCGAGATGGCGCTCGATCCATTCGATCGAGCTCGACGAGGCGATCGCCTTGGGCAGTTCGGGCGGCAGGCCGTGGACGAAGGCGACCGCGCCGGCGACCGCTTCGAGGCCCTCGGCCAGCACCCGCTCATCCTCCTCGGCGCGGGCGCCGTGGAAATCCTCCGGCAGGGCGCGGCCGATCCAGCGCTCGATCGCGGCGACGAAAGCCGGGCCGGCGAGCCCCATGAAATGGGTCATCGAATCCTCGACGCTGGTGGGGTGGCCGATGCCGGTCAGATAGTCGGCGATCTGCTTGTTGCCGACATATTCGCTCTCGATCAGCACGCCGTCGAAGTCGAGGATGAGGGCCTGGTATTTCAGCGCCGCTCTCCGAACAAGGCGGTGCCGACGCGGACGTGGGTGGCGCCGATCATCACCGCCGTCTCGTAATCGGCCGACATGCCCATCGACAGGCCGGCGACGCCATGACGCCGGGCGAGCTTCGCCAGCAGCGCGAAATAGGGCGCCGGCTCGACCCCTTCCGGCGGGATCGCCATCAGCCCCGCCACCGGCAGCGCTTTCGCCTGCTCGAGCAAGGCGGGCAGCTCGGCGACCGCGCAGCCGCCTTTCTGGGGCTCGTCGCCGATATTGACCTGGACGAAGCATTCGGGCCGGCGCCCGCACTTCGCCATCGCCTTTTCGAGCGCGGCGACCAGCGAGGGACGGTCGACCGAGTGGATCGCGTCGAACAGGGCGACCGCTTCGTCGGCCTTGTTGGACTGGAGACGGCCGACCAGGTGGAGGCGGACGTCTCCGTGAAAGCGAGCGCGCAGCGCCGGCCATTTGGCCTGCGCCTCCTGCACGCGATTCTCGCCGAAATCGCGCTGGCCGGCGGCGATCAATTCCTCGATCGCTTCCGGCGGGTGGGTCTTGGAGACCGCGATCAAAGTCACCTCGTCCGGACCGCGCCCCGCCGGCTTCGCCGCTTTGGCGATGGCGGCGCGGACCTGTTCAAGCCTGTGCGATGCATCGCTCACCGGCTGCGCTATAGAAAAGCCGATGCGACCCCGCCAGACTTTGCCGCGCCTGTGGCTGATGACCGACGAACGGCTCGGCGACGCGCTGTTCCCGGCGCTCGAGCGCCTGCCCGCCGAACACGGGGGAATCGTTTTCCGCCACTATCGGCTGCCGGAAGCGGAACGGCGCGCTTTGTTCGATCGGGTGCGGGCGGTGGCGCGGCGGCGGCGGCTGCTCTTGCTCCTCGCCGGACCCGCCGACGAGGCGCGGGCCTGGGGCGCCGACGGCAGCCACGGCCGGGGCGCGGGCTTTGGCCTGAGGAGCGCGCCGGCGCACGGCCTCGCCGAGATTCGCGCCGCCGAGCGCGACGGCGCCGCTTTCCTGTTCCTTTCGCCGGTGTTCGCGACCCGCAGCCATCCGGATGCCCGGCCGCTCGGACCGGCGCGGTTCAACTATCTCGCGCGCCGAACCGGGCTGCCGGTGATCGCCTTGGGCGGGATGAGCCCGATCCGCGCCCGGCGCCTGCGCGGCGCCTATGGCTGGGCGGGAATCGACACCTGGACTTGACGGGCGTCAGAAGCGGAAGGCGGTGCCGACGTAGACCGCCTGGCTGTCGCGGCGCTCGTCGCGCGACAGCGGCTCGAGCCGGTCGCGGGCGATGCGGTAGCGGGCGCCCGCCGTGACGTCGATGTTGCGGGCGATGGTGAAGGCGCCGCCGACGTCGAGCGAATAGGCCTCGTCGTCCGCCACCAGCCGCTGGGTGCCCTCGGCGCGCTCGGCGGCGACCGCGACCCGGCCGGTGAGCCGGCGGTTGGCGCGATAGCTCATGCCGACCTGGGCGGCCTCGCGCCGGCCCGGAATGACGCCGCCATCGGCCTGGCCGACATCGCCGGCGATGGCGAAACGCCGCCAGCCCAGCGACACGCCGAGATTGTAGGAGCTGGGCGTGATCGCGGTGACCGGCGAGGTTGCGGCGGTCTGCAGCACGCTGCGCACCGTGTCCGGCGCTTCGGCGCGGCCGCGGACCGCGACGCGGACCGCCTGGCTGCGCTCGGGCGCGGCATTGGCCGGGGTGAACCGGAAGCCGCTGCCCAGGCGGGCGCCGCGCCGGGCGAGCGCCGCCGCGAGGCGGGGATCGGAGACGGCGGGCGTGAAGGCATCCATTGTGCGGCCGGTCGAAACCGCGGCGGGGCGGGCCTTCTGGGCGGCGGTCTGGGCGGAGGCAGGCGCGAACAACAGCGCGATCGCGATCAGCGATGCGCTTCCCGCCGCAGCAATGGCCCGAACCCTACCCAATGTCGAACTCCAGTTCCGACGAGATGTAGTACGAGTCGAACGCCTTTCCCAGCGAAGCGGTTCGGACCGGCCCTGAATCATTCCCGTCTGTTGCAAGATTCACACAACGCAGCTTGCTGGCAGATGAAGGAGGTCGACGTCGAACCGCTCACGAGAGTGCTTGCCGCCTGCGCGGCGATATCTATAACGGCCCCCGCAAGAGAGTGTTTCCAAGGAATCCATCATGTCTCGCCTTCTGACCTTCGCTTTGGCGGCTGCCGGCGCCTTCACCCTGGCCGGCTGCCAGCTGTTCGGCGGCGGCGGCTCCGGGGACCGCGTCCGCCGCGCCGACCTTGCCGCGAGCCAGACCACCCAGATCGGCGTCAACGCCTGGCTGTGGCGGGCGGCGCTCGAGACGCTGTCGTTCGCGCCGCTCGCGCAGAGCAATTCGAGCGGCGGCGTGATCGTCACCGATTGGTATTCCAATCCGGAGAATCCGGCCGAACGGGTCAAGGTCACCGCCACCATCCTCGACGCCGACCTGCGCGCCGACGCGCTGAGGGTGACGGCGGCGCGCGAAGTGCTGCAGAACGGCCAGTGGCTGGCGGCGCCGGTGACCGCGGCGACCGTGCAGCGGCTCGAGGAGATCATCCTCACCCGGGCGCGCGACCTGCGCCGCACCGCCTCGATCGGCTAGGGAAAAACGAGTAGCGAGGAATCCTCCCCGCAATGGCATCGCGCTTCACTCCGCTCAAGGCCGATGCCCACTGGCAGCAGGTCTGGGACGAATCCGGCACGTTCCGCGCCGCCGACGACAGCAATCGCCCCAAGGCCTATATCCTGGAGATGTTCCCCTATCCGTCGGGGCGCATCCATATGGGCCATGTCCGCAATTATACGATGGGGGACGTGCTCGCCCGCTACCGGCGGATGAACGGCTATGAAGTGCTCCACCCGATGGGGTGGGACGCGTTCGGAATGCCGGCCGAGAATGCGGCGATGGAGCGCGGCGTCCATCCCGGCGAATGGACCCGGTCCAACATCGCGACGATGAAGGCGCAATTGCGCCGGCTCGGCTTCGCGCTCGACTGGAGCCGCGAGCTCGCCACCTGCGACCCCGATTATTACGGGCAGGAGCAGGCGCTGTTCCTCGATCTCTATGAAGCCGGCCTCGTCTACCGCAAGCAGAGCGAGGTCAATTGGGACCCGGTCGACATGACCGTGCTCGCCAACGAGCAGGTGATCGACGGGCTCGGCTGGCGGTCGGGCGCGCCGGTCGAGCGGCGCAAGCTCGACCAGTGGTTCCTGAAGATCACCGATTTCGCCGAGGAGCTGCTCGACGGGCTGGCGACGCTCGACCAGTGGCCCGACAAGGTGCGGCTGATGCAGGAGAACTGGATCGGCAGGAGCCGGGGGCTGAGGTTCCGGTTCGAATTGGCGAAACCGGCGGGGGCGATAGCGGGGATCGAAGTCTTCACCACCCGGCCGGACACGATCTTCGGCGCGAGCTTCGTCGCCGTCTCGCCCGACCATCCGCTCGCCCTCGGCCTCGCCGGGACGCGGCCCGACGTCGCCGACTTCGTCGCCTTGTGCCGGCAGGGCGGCACCACCGCCGCCGAGCTCGAGACGATGGAGAAGAAGGGCTTCGACACCGGCCTCGAGGCGATCCATCCGCTCGACGCGGACTGGCTCCTGCCGGTCTACATCGCCAATTTCGTGCTGATGGATTACGGCACCGGGGCCATTTTCGGCGCGCCCGGCCAGGACCAGCGCGATCTCGAATTCGCCCGAAAATACGGCCTGAAGGTGCCGCGCGTGGTCGCACCGACGGCGGAGCAGGCCGGCGAACCGATCGGCGAGGAGGCCTATGTCGGCGACGGCGTGATCGTCAATTCGCGCTTCCTCGACGGCCTGGCGGTGGAGGCGGCGATCGCCGAGGTGATCGGCCGCGCCGAGCAAGGGGGCTGGGGCGAGGGAACGACCGTCTGGCGGCTGCGCGACTGGGGCGTGTCGCGCCAGCGTTACTGGGGCACGCCGATCCCGATCGTCCATTGCGAAAGCTGCGGCGCCGTGCCGGTGCCGCGCGACCAGCTGCCGGTGACTTTGCCGCAGGACGTCGGCTTCGACATTCCCGGCAATCCGCTCGAACGCCATCCGAGCTGGAAGCGGGTCGATTGCCCCAATTGCGGCGAATCCGCGCGGCGGGAGACCGACACGCTCGACACCTTCGTCGATTCCTCCTGGTATTTCATCCGCTTCGCCAGCCAGCCCGAAGACCGGCCGTTCGACAAGGCGAGCGGCCGAACGCTGGCTTCCGGTCGACCAGTATATCGGCGGCGTCGAGCATGCGATCCTGCACCTGCTTTACGCCCGCTTCTGGACTCGCGCCCTCAGGCGGATCGGGCGGCTCGACGTGGCCGAGCCTTTCCGCGGCCTGTTCACCCAGGGGATGGTGACCCACACCACCTATCGGACCGCCGACGGGCGCTGGCTGACGCCGGACGAGGTCGAGCGCCGCGACGGCCGGCTTGCCGAGAAAGCGACCGGCGAGCCGGTCGAAACCGGCCGCGTCGAGAAGATGTCCAAGTCGAAGCGCAACACCGTCGATCCGGAGCCGATCGTCGACCAATATGGCGCCGACGCGGTCAGGTGGTTCATGCTGTCCGATTCGCCCCCCGAGCGCGATCTCGAATGGAGCGAGGAAGGGATAAACGGCGCCTGGCGGTTCATTCAGCGCGTCTATCGCCAGACGACGATGCTCGAACCGTTCGTCGAAACAGGGGATGCGAAATTCGTCGGCCAACCGGACGATCGCCTTGAACGCCTGCGGCACAAGACCATCGCCGGCGTGAGCGCGGACATCGAAGCTCTGCAGTTCAACAAAGCGGTCGCGAAGCTGTACGAATTCGTCACCGCGATCGAACGGGCGCTTCCCTCCCCCGACCAGGACAGGGCGATAGAGACTCTGGTGCGGCTGGTCAGTCCGATGATCCCGCACGTGGCCGAGGAAGCCTGGGCCTTTCTCGGGAAGGAAGGGTTGGTGTCCGAGGCCCGCTGGCCGACGGCGGATCCGGCGCTGCTGGTCGAGGACCAGGTGACGATC
Organism: uncultured Alphaproteobacteria bacterium; assembly: GCA_963848555.1. Taxonomy (GTDB): domain Bacteria; phylum Pseudomonadota; class Alphaproteobacteria; order Sphingomonadales; family Sphingomonadaceae; genus Allosphingosinicella. The sequence goes on from CAWKEE010000004.1 coordinate 1,340,405, forward strand.
GCGGTCCAGGTCAACGGCAGGCTGCGCGATACCCTGACCGCGCCGCGCGGCGCGCCGCGCGAGCGGCTGGAAGAGATGGCGCTGGCCTCGGAAAAGGTGGCGCGCAGCCTCGAAGGGCGCTCGCCGCGCAAGGTGATCGTGGTGCCCGACCGGCTGGTGAATTTGGTCGCATGAGGCGCCTTTTTCTCCTCGGCACCCTGCTCTTCGCCTCCGCCTGCGGGCTGCGGCCGCTTTATTCGGGCGGTTCGTCCGGACCGGTGGCGCAGTCGCTGGAACGGGTCGAGATCGCGCCGATTCCGGGCCGCGCCGGCTGGCTGGTGCGCACCGCGCTCGAGGACCGGCTCGGCAATCACGGCTCGACCGCGCCGCGCTACCGGCTCGAGATCGAGCTGGACGACGACATCACCGGCTATGGCATCCGCTCCGACAATTCGGTGACGCGCGAGCGGCGCAGCCTCAGGGCGCGCTACCGCCTGGTCGAGAATGAGCGCAATACGGTGGTGCTCGACGCCACCGCCGGCTCCGACGCCGGCATCGACGTCGTTTCGTCGGAATACGCCACGGTCGCCGCCGAGCAGACCGCGCTCGAGCGCCTGTCGACCGAGCTTGCCGACCAGATCGTGGCGCGGCTCGCCTTGTTCGCTGCCCGAGGCGGCGAGGAACGGTGAAGGCGAACCGCGCCCAGGTCGAGCGCGGGCTCGCCGACCCACCAGCCGAAATCCGCTTCTTCCTCCTGCACGGTCCGGACGAGGCGGGCAGCAGAGCGCTGACGCGGCGTCTCGCCGCCGCGATCGGGGAGGGAGCCGAGCGAATCGACCTGACCGGCGCCGAATTGAAGGCCGATCCGGCGCGGCTCGCCGATGAGGCGGCCGCCATCTCCATGTTCGGCGACCGCCGCTGGATCCGCGTCGAGCAGGCGGGCGACGAGATCGTCGCGGCCGTCCAGGCGCTGCTCGATACGCCGGCCGCCGGCAATCCGGTGGTCATCGTCGCCGGCGCGCTGAAACCGGCCTCGGCGCTGCTCAAGCTCGCGCTGGCGGCGCCGGCGGCGCTCGCTTTCGCCAGCTATCCGCCCGATGCCGGCCAGGCCGACCGGCTGGTCGCCGAGCTGGGCCGCGGCCTGGGTCTCCGCCTCGATCCCGACGTCGCCGCGCGGATCGCCGAGGCGAGCGGCGGCAACCGGGCGGTGATCGAGCAGGAGCTGGCCAAATATGCGCTCTACGCCGATGCCTCGACCGAGGCGCCCAGGGAGATCGGGCACGATCTGGTCGACGCGATCGGCGCCGGCGCCGACGAAGGCGATCTGAGCCGGCTGGTCGACAGCGCCGTCGGCGGCGACGGCGCCGCGCTGGAAGCCGAGATCGCCCGGCTGCGCGCCCAGGGACAGGAAGGCATCACGCTGATCCGGGCGGTGCTGCGCCGGCTGCTGCTGCTGGCCCGGCTGCGCGCCCAGGTCGAAGCCGGGAGCAGCGTCGGCGCCGTCATGGCGTCATCTGGCAAGTCGTTGTTCTGGAAGGAAAAAGACGCAGTCGGCTGGCAGCTGGCGCGGTGGCGGGCGGCGCTGCTTGCCAAGGCTGTAAGCCGGCTGATCGAAGCCGAGCGGCAGGTGATGGCGCCCGGCGGCGCCGGCATCGTCGCCGCCGACGCCGAATTGTTCGCGATCGCCCGCCAGGCGGCAAGGCTGCGCTGACGTCATCCCGGCGCAAGCGAGGATCTCAGCGACGGCGCGTCATCCCGGCGCAAGCCGGGATCCCAAGGGGACTTGCCGAGCGCTCTTGTCCCGAGGTCCCGGCTTTCGCCGGGATGACGCTTTCGGGGGCTCGACGGGACCCCGGCTTGCGCCGGGGTGACGGCCTGTCGGGGCCGTCAGAACTTTTCCCCGCTCAATCGCTGGCAGATCATGTCGAGCTGGTCGAGGCTGGCATAAGCCAGCGTCACCGTGCCGCCCTTCGGGCTGTGGCGGATGCCGACCTTGAGGCCGAGCATGTCGCCCAGCTGCCGTTCGAGCGCGGCGATGTCGGCGCCGGCGCCCTTATAGGCGATCGGCAGCGGCCGCTGGCGCGTCGGCCGGCCTTCGCGCGCCAGTTTCTCGGCCTCGCGCACCGACAGGCCGCGGCGCACGATCTCGTCGGCCAGCCCTTCCGGATCGCCGGCGGTGACGAGCGCGCGGGCATGACCCATGCTCAGCTCGCCGGACGCCACCATGGCCTGCACCTTTGCCGGAAGCTCCAGCAATCTCAACAAGTTGGCGACATGGCTGCGCGACTTGTGGACGATCCGCCCGAGCTCGTCCTGGGTATGGCCGAAATCCTGGACCAGCCGCCGATAGGCCTGCGCTTCCTCGATCGCGTTCAGATCCTGGCGCTGGATATTCTCGAGCAGCGCGACTTCGAGCGTTTCCTCGTCGCTGAAGTCGCGGACGATGGCGGGCAATTCGTGCAGCCGCGCCTTCTGCGCCGCCCGCCAGCGTCGTTCGCCGGCGACGATCTGGAAGCGATGGCCGTGCGGGCGGACGACGATCGGCTGGATCAGGCCGCGCGCGGCGATCGATTCGGCGAGCTCGGCGAGCGTCGCCTCGTCGAAGCTGCGCCGCGGCTGCCCGGGATGCGGCTCGATGCTGGCGATCGGGATCATCCTGACGTCGCCGCGGCCGGCACCGCCGCTGACCGGCGCCTCCTGCGCCACTTCGCCGAGCAGCGAGGACAGGCCGCGGCCGAGGCCGGAGGGCCGCTTGCGGGGCGTGTCGTCGCTCACGCCGCTTCGGCCTTGCGCGGCAGCCGCGCGATCAGCTCGCGGGCCAGCGCCATATAGGCTTCCGAGCCGGGGCAGCGATGGTCGTAGATCAAGGCCGGGACGCCATGGCTGGGCGCCTCGGACAGGCGGACGTTGCGCGGGATGACGGTGTCGAACACGACCTTGCCGAGGCAGGCGCGGACGTCGTCGGCGACCTGCGCCGAAAGGTTGTTGCGCCGGTCGTACATGGTGAGCGCGACGCCGAGGATCGACAGCTCCGGGTTGAACCGGCTGCGGATGCGCTCGACCGTCTGCAGCAGCTGGCTCAAACCCTCCAGCGCGAAGAATTCCGCCTGCAGCGGAACCAGGATCGAATTGGCGGCGATCAGCGCGTTGACCGTCAGCAGGCCGAGCGAGGGCGGGCAGTCGATCAGGCAGACGTCCCAGCGCAGATCGGCGGCCCCTTCCAGCGCATTGTCGAGCCGGTGGGTTCTTCGTTCGAAATCAATGAGTTCGATCTCGGCGCCGGACAAATCGACCTTGGCCGGGACGATGTCGAGCCGCGGCACGCGGGTCGGCACCACCACCTCGTCGAGGCCGGCCTGACCGGTCAGCAGCTCGTAGCTCGAGCTTTCCCGAAGCGCATGGGCGATGCCCATTCCGGTCGAGGCATTGCCCTGCGGGTCGAGGTCGATCAGCAGCACCCGCCATCCGGTGGCGGCGAGGGCGGTGGCGAGGTTGATCGCCGTCGTCGTCTTGCCGACGCCGCCTTTCTGATTGGCCACCGCGATTCGTATCATCCGCGCTTCCTCTTGGCCTTCCGACCGACGCCCTGGGCGACGATGATCCTCGCGTCGGGATCGGTGAGGCTCGGCTCAAGCCGGAAGTCACCCTGCCATGAAGGATCGAGGGCTTCCAGTTCCGACTGCGCGTTTCGGCCCTTTGGAAGCAGCCAGGCGGTTTTTGCTGTGGAAAAGGATGTGCCTAATTCGAGCAGCCGCGGCAGCGGCGCGAAGGCGCGGGCGCTGATCACGTCGAATGGGCGCGGCGGCGCCCGTTCGAGCCGCATGGCGAGGATTTCCGGCGCGATGCCGAGCAGCGCGGCGGCGCGCTGCAGAAAATCGGCGCGCAGGCGGCGCGACTCGACCAAAGTCACCGGTCCGGGATGAAGCAAGGCGACGATCAGCCCCGGAAAGCCGGCGCCGCTGCCGAGGTCGAGCCAGGAAGCGCCCTGATGCGGCGCGAAACGGACGAGCTGCGCCGAATCGGCGATGTGACGCTGCCAGATCCGGCCGAGGCTCGCGGCCGATACCAGGTTGTGCACCCGGCTTTCGCGCTGCAGCAGGGCGACGAAGGCGTCCAGCCGTTCGATTGTTTCACGTGGAACATCGAAATGGCGCTGGAGCCAATTGCGGGCTTCGGCCTCGTCGGTCACGCCGCTTTGCGCCGCGCCTGGACCAGGATCGCCGCCAGCGCCGCCGGGGTGATGCCGCGAATTCGGGAAGCGGCGCCGAGCGTGGCCGGGCGGGCCAGCGATAGCCGCTCGGCCATCTCATGGGAGAGGCCGGCAACGCGGGAATAATCGAGCGCGGCCGGGATCCTCACCGTCTCGTCGGCGCGAAGCCGCGCGATCTCGCTCTGCTGGCGGGCCAGATAAGGGGCGTAACGATGGTCCTGGACGGCCTCCTCCACCCGGTCGGGGGACAGAGCGCCCAGCTCGGGCACCAGCCGGACCAGGCGCTCGCCGTCAAGCTCGGGAAAGCGCAGCCATTCGGCCAGGCTGCGGCGGATGCCATCGTCGCGGACCGCGATACCTTGCTCGCGGAGCTGGGCCGCGCTGGCATATTGAGCGAGAATGTGGTCGATTTCAGCACGTTCGGCGGTCGCTTCGGCGAAATGGCGGCGTCGCCCGGGTGTGACGCAGCCGGCGGCGATCGCCTTCGGCGTCAGCCGCGACCCGGCATTGTCGGCGCGCAGCCGCAGCCGATATTCGGCGCGGGCGGTGAGCATCCGATAGGGTTCGGTGACGCCCTGCAGCACGAGATCGTCGACCATCACGCCGATATAGGAATCCGACCGGTCGAACAGGATCGGCGCGCGGCCGGCCGCCCAGGCGGCGGCGTTGAGACCGGCGACCAGGCCCTGCGCCGCCGCTTCCTCATAGCCGGTGGTGCCGTTGATCTGGCCGGCCAGATAGAGCCCCTCGGCGAGCTCCGGGCGAATCGCCAGCGTCGGCTCGAGAATGCGCGGATCGACATGGTCATATTCGACCGCATAGCCGGGCTGCAGGATGTCGGCGCGCTCCAGCCCCGCCATCGAGCGGACGAAGGCAAGCTGGACGTCCGCCGGCAGCGAGGTCGAGATGCCGTTGGGATAGACGACCGGGTCGTCGAGACCCTCCGGCTCGAGGAAGACCTGGTGGCCATCGCGGTCGCCGAAGCGGTGCACCTTGTCCTCGATCGACGGACAGTAACGCGGCCCGATTCCGCTGATCTCGCCGGCAAAGAGCGGCGAACGGTCGAGATTGGCGCGGATGATGTCGTGGCCGCGGCGATCGGTGCGGGTGATCGCGCAGAACAGCTGAGGAAGGCAGCGTCCGCCCGACATCGGCGACATCGTCCATCCCTGGTCGTCGGACGGCTGGCGCTCGAGCGCGGCCCAGTCGATCGTGCGGCCGTCGAGCCGCGGCGGCGTGCCGGTCTTCAGCCGCGCCAGCGGCAGGCCGAGCGCGCGCAGCTGGCCGGCAAGCGCGGTCGCGGCGCGCTCGCCGACCCGCCCGCCCGCCAGGCTGGTCATGCCGAAATGGAGCCTGGCGCCGAGAAAGGTGCCGGTGGCGAGGATCACCGCTTTGGCCCGCAATTCGCGCCCGTCGCCGAGAAGAAGGCCGGTGACGCGGCGCCCCTCGAGCCGCAGCGCCGCCGCCTCGCCTTCGACCACCGAGAGGCCGGGCTGCGCGTCGATCAGGGCGTGGATCGCCTGACGGTAAAGCCGACGGTCGGCCTGGATCCGCGGGCCGCGCACCGCCGCGCCCTTGCTGGCGTTGAGCATCCGATAGTGGATGGCGGCCGCGTCGGAAGCCCGGGCGATCAGGCCGTCATAGGCGTCGACCTCGCGAATCAAATGGCCCTTGCCGAGCCCGCCCATCGCCGGGTTGCACGACATGGTGCCGATCTGCGCGCGGCTGAAGCTGACCAGCGCGGCCGACGCGCCGAGGCGCGAAGCGGCCGCGGCCGCCTCGGTCCCGGCATGTCCGCCGCCGACGACGATGATGTCGTAGCCCTGCTTCACGGGCGCGATGTAGGGCGCTGTTCCACGTGGAACAATCATTTCCCGATGCAGAACCGTCCGAACAGGGCGTCGAGCATCGCCTCGACGCCGGCGCGGCCGGTGACGCGGTCGAGCGCGGCTCTCGCCTGGCGAAGCGCCTCGGCGATGATCAGCGGATCGGCTGCTTCGGCGGCCTCGCCCAGCCATTCGCGGCATTCGCCGAGCGCCGCCCGGTGCCGGGCATTGATCGCCACCTCGCCCACGGCTGGAAGAAGAGCGCGGGCGCGCTCGATCAGAAGCTCTCGCAACGCCCCGACACCGGCGCCGGTGCGCGCCGAAACGGCGATGTCCGCGCGGTCGTCGGGCCCGGGCGCGGCGAGATCCGATTTGGCGTGGATGAGAAGCGCGCGTTGGGGATCCGGGCAGTCGGCCGGGTCGCCCAGCCACAGGATCAGGTCGGCGGCCGCCAGCGAAGATCGGGCGCGCTCGACGCCGATCGTCTCGATCTCGTCGCCGCCGGCGCGCAGGCCGGCGGTGTCGATCAGCAGGAACGGTGCGCCGCCGATCGCGGTCGGCGCCTCGACGAGATCACGGGTGGTACCGGCGATGGCCGAGATAATGGCCGCATCCCTTTCCGCTAAGGCGTTGAGAAGACTTGACTTTCCTGCGTTCGGCGGACCGGCTATGACGACTCGCACGCCGTCGCGCAGCCGTTCGGCCGGCGGCCGGGCGAGCCACGCCCCGATCTCCGCGGCCAACGCGGCCAGCTCATGCTCCAGCCCGGCCGGCCGGCCGGTGCCGACATCCTCCTCGTCGGCAAAATCGAGCGCCGCCTCGACCCGGGCGGCCAGCGCCAGCAGCCGCGCCTGCCAGGCCTCGACCTGCCGGCTGAGCGCGCCGCCGGCAAGCGCCAGCGCGGCGCGGCGCTGCGCCTCGGTCTCGGCGCTGAGCAGGTCGGCCAGCCCTTCCGCTTCGGCAAGATCGATGCGGCCATTCTCGAAGGCGCGGCGGGTGAATTCGCCCGGCGCCGCCTCGCGCAGCCCGTCAAGCTCCGCCAGCGCCGCCAGCACCGCCGCGACGACCGAGCGGCCGCCATGCAGATGCAGCTCGGCGACGTCCTCGCCGGTGGCGCTGTGCGGCGCCGGAAAGCGGATCACCAGAGCATTGTCGAGGGTTTCGCCGGCGCAGCGCAGGGTCGCCAGCCGCGCCGTTCTCGGCTCCGGCAGGCTGCCGGCCAGCGCCGCGAGCGCCGCTTGTGCGCGCGGCCCGCTGATCCGCACCACCGCGATCGCCGCCGGCGGCGCGCCCGAGGACAAAGCGAAGATGGTGTCGGCGGTTTCCAGCGCGGATCCTATTTCTTCGCCATCGGCTCGAGCATCTGGCGCCACAGGCCCAGGCCGGCCTCGCTCATCGGTCCCCAGGCCTTGACCATCTCCGCATAGGCCTCGGGGCCCGGCCCGTCGCGGACCGCCGCCTTCATCTTCTCGACATAGGCCTCGTGGACCGGCCCGAGATCGGGCATCCCCAGGAAGCGCCGCGCTTCTTCCGGCGTGCAATCGACATCGACGCTGATTTTCATTTCGCTCGCCCTTCCGGCTGTTGCGATGGCGGCCCGGCTTATGGCTATAGTCGCCGCCGCTTCGCAAGAGGAGGAACGCCATGGCGACGATCGACATTGCCACGCTCGACGGAGACGGAAGCTTCAGCGCTTATGCGGCCGAGCCCGGCGGGCAGGCGCGCGGCGCGGTCGTCGTCATCCAGGAGATTTTCGGCGTCAACCAGGGCATCCGCCGCAAATGCGACCATATGGCGTCGCTGGGCTATCTCGCGCTGGCCCCCGATCTGTTCTGGCGCCTCGAGCCGGGCGTCGAGCTCGATCCCGACGTTCCGGACGAGTTCCAGCGCGCGCTCGGGCTGATGCAGAAGTTCAACCAGGACCAGGGCATAAGGGACATCGAGGCGACGATCCGCGAGGCGCGGCGGCGGCTGCCCGAGGGCGGCAAGGTCGGCTGCGTCGGCTACTGCCTCGGCGGGCGGCTCGCCTTCATGACCGCGGCGCGGACCGACATCGACGCCTCGGTCGGCTATTATGGCGTCGGCCTCGACAACATCCTCCATGAGAAGCACGCCATCGCCCGGCCGCTGATGCTGCACATCGCCGGCGCCGACCATTTCGTGCCGGAGGAGCAGCAGCGGAAGATCCACCAGGGCCTGGACGACCATGTGCGGGTGACGATCCACGATTATCCCGGCGAGGATCACGGCTTCGCCGCCGAAATGGGCAAAAGGCGCAGCGAGGAAGCGGCGCGGCGGGCCGACAGTCGCACCGAGGCCTTCTTCGCCGAGCATCTCGGCTGAGGCCGGTCGTGCGCAGCCTCGTTGCAGCCCTGCTCTCGCTCCTGCTGTGCGCCCCGGCCGCCGCGGACGAATATGACCTCGACCGGCTCGAGGAGGTTCCGGTCGAGTATCGCGGCCGCTGGAACGGCGATGCCGCGGCCTGCCGTTCCTTCACCGGCCGTCTGCGGCTGGAAATCGGCGCCCGGGAGATCAGGGTCGGCGGCGACCAATTCCGCGCCGATCATATCTGGATGGAGGAGGACGGAATCACAGTCATCTCGGACTATGTCGGCCCGGCCAGAAGCTGGACCCGAATCGACCGCTTCCGGCTCGCCGACGGCGGGCACCGACTGGTCGACGAGCATGCCGGACGTACCATGATACGGTCGCGTTGCTGAATTCGCGGCAGCTCAACCACCCCCTCGTCACTCCCGCGAAAGCGGGAGACCAGTGGACGGGCGAGGTGGCTACGACGCCGGATTCCCGCTTTCGCGGGAATGACCGGGAGGGGCGTCGGCGCGCACGTGGCGGCTGGCCCAGATCAGCAGCCGGACCCAGAAAGCCGATTGCGCGCATTCGCGCTCGCCTGCGAGCCGCCAGGACATGAAGGCGACTCTAGCCGAGATCGGTTGCGATTTGGTGACGGCGATGCGCGTGCCGCCCCTCAGTGCGCCTGGACGGCGTCCGGCCAGACGAATTGAAGCACGCCGACGTCCGGCTCGACGATGCCGTCATAGATCATCCGGCCGGCGACCCACAGGATGACGATCAGGCCGAGCCAGGCGATCCAGCGGTAGCGGTCGATGTAGCGGGCGATGAAATTGGCGGCGAGGCCCATCAAGGCCACCGACAGCAGCAGGCCGATGATGAGGATGCCGGGATGCTCGCGCGCCGCGCCGGCCACCGCCAGCACATTGTCGAGGCTCATCGAGACGTCGGCGATCGCCACCGCCCAGGCGGCGCCGGCGAAGCTCTTGGCGGGTCTGAGGCCGCTATGCTCGTCGCCGGCTATCTCCTCGGACCCGGCCGACTGGCCGAGATGGTGCATGTCGCGATACATCCGCCACGAAACCCACAGCAGCAGGATGCCGCCGGCCAGGATCAGGCCGACAATCTGCATCAGCTGGGTGACGAGCAAAGCGAAGATGATTCGCAGCACGAGGGCGGCGATGATGCCGATCAGGATCACCCGCTTGCGCTGCTCCGCGGGCAGGCCGGCCGCGAGCGCGCCGACGACGATCGCATTGTCGCCGGCGAGCATGATGTCGATCATCAGCACCTGGCCGAAGGCGGCCAGCGCCGCCGGCGAACCGATATTCGAGAAATCGTGGATGATGGCGTTCCAGATGTCGCCGACGCCGCCGAGGCCGGCAGAAAGGGTCAGAAGGGAATCGAGCATCGTTTGTCCATCATTCCTTTCACCATCCCGGCCAAAGCCGGGATCCCGATCGATGCCGGGCCGTGTCCGACGAATTCTCCCGGTCGGGCCGGGCGGGGCGCGGCGCCCCCGCTGTCCTTACTGGTTCATCGAGGCGAAGAAGTCCTCGTTGGTCTTCGAATCCTTCATCTTGTCGAGCAGGAACTGCATCGCGTCGACGGTGCCCATCTGCATCAGGATGCGGCGCAGCACCCACATTTTCGAAAGCGTCGCCGGATCGACCAGCAATTCCTCCTTGCGGGTGCCGGACTTGCCGACGTCGAGCGCCGGGAAGATGCGCTTGTCGGCGACCTTGCGGTCGAGCACGATCTCCGAATTGCCGGTGCCCTTGAACTCCTCGAAGATCACCTCGTCCATCTTCGAGCCGGTGTCGATCAAAGCGGTGGCGATGATCGACAGCGAGCCGCCTTCCTCGATGTTGCGGGCGGCGCCGAAGAAGCGCTTGGGCCGCTGCAGCGCATTGGCGTCGACGCCGCCGGTCAGCACCTTGCCCGAGCTCGGCACGACGGTGTTGTAGGCGCGCCCGAGCCGGGTCACCGAATCGAGCAGGATGACGACGTCCTTCTTGTGCTCGACCAGGCGCTTGGCCTTCTCGATCACCATTTCGGCGACCTGGACGTGGCGGCTGGCGGGCTCGTCGAAGGTCGAGGAGATGACCTCGCCCTTCACCGAACGCTGCATGTCGGTCACTTCCTCGGGCCGCTCGTCGATCAGCAGCACGATCAGGAACACTTCCGGATGGTTGTCGGTGATCGCCTTGGCGATGTTCTGGAGCAGCACCGTCTTGCCGACGCGCGGCGGCGACACGATCAGCGCGCGCTGGCCCTTGCCCTGCGGCGAGACGATGTCGATCACCCGCGCCGACTTGTCCTTGACGGTCGGATCGAGCGTGTCGAGGGTGAGCTTCTCGTCCGGATAAAGCGGCGTCAGATTGTCGAAATTGACGCGGTGGCGGACGGCGTCGGGATCGTCGAAATTGACCTGGACGACGCGGACCAGCGAGAAATAGCGCTCCCCGTCCTTCGGGCCGCGAATCTCGCCCTCGATCGTGTCGCCGGTGCGCAGCCCGAACTTGCGGACCTGGTTGGGCGAGACATAGATGTCGTCGGGCCCGGCGAGATAGTTTGAATCGGCCGAGCGCAGGAAGCCGAAGCCGTCCTGCAGCACCTCGATCGTCCCCTGCCCCATGATCTCGTCGCCGCGCTCGGCCCGCACCTTGAGGATCGAGAACATCAGCTCCTGCTTGCGCAGCGTCGAGGCGCCCTCGATGCCGAATTCTTCGGCGAGCGCAACCAGTTCGGCGGGGGTTTTCTGCTTCAGGTCATTCAAATGCATCGGGAATACTCATCTGGGGACGGACTCCGGGCGACAAGCCGAGGAGCGGATGATGATGGGGCTTGGACGCCCGCGCGGACGGCGGGCCAACGACTGAATCGCCGTTATGCTCCGCCCCGGTGCGAGTCAAGCGAGCGGTTCAGAACGGCCGGACGATCACCAGCACGACAATCAGCACAACGGCGATACCCGGCAGTTCGTTCATCAGCCTGAGCGCCCGGCCGCTCACCGGGCGCAGGCCGCCGGCCAGCTTGCGGCCATAGCCCACCATCCAGCCATGATAAGCGGAGAGGGCGATCACAACCGCGAGCTTGGCCTGGAACCAGCTTTGGCTCCAGGCATCGGTGACATAAGCGAGGCCGAGGCCGAGCACCCAGACCAGCACCATCGCCGGCGTGATGATGATGTTCCTCAGCTTGCGCTCGCGCTCCACCCAGCGCTCTTCCTCGGGCGAGCCCGGCGCCGCTTCCTGGTGATAGACGTAGAAACGCGGCAGCATGAACAGTCCGGCGATCCAGAAGATCACGAAAATGACGTGGCCCGCCTTCAGCCAGGCGTAGGTCGAGGTCAGCACCGCATGAAGCTCATAGGTCAAGCGCCGCCTCCAGCGCGGGCGCGGACCAGCTCGACCAGCCGCTCGACATGGTCGATCGGCGTTTCCTTGTCGATGCCGTGGCCAAGATTGAAGATGTGCGGCCTCCCCTCGAACACAGATAGGATGCGTGCGACCGCGCTTTCAAGCGCCGCGCCGCCGGCGAGCAAGGCGAGCGGATCGAGATTGCCCTGGACCGGCATGCCCGGCGGCAGCTCGCGCGCCGCCCAGGCCGGATCGACGGTCTCGTCGAGCCCGACCGCGTCGACCCCGGTCTCGCGGGAATAAGCGATCAGCTTCGCGCCGGCGCCTTTGGGAAAACCGATCACCGGCACCTCCGGGTGCAATTGTTTCAGACGTGAAACAATTGCCGCGGTCGGCGCGATCACCCAGCGCTCGAACGGATCCGGGGCCAGGCTCCCGGCCCAGCTGTCGAACAGCTGCACCGCTTCCACGCCGGCGCGGATCTGGCCGGAAAGATAAGCGACACTGGCGTCGGCGATCGCCTCGACGATGGCGCCGAAAGCGGCCGGATCGCGATAGGCGAAGCGGCGCGCCTCCGCCTGTTCCCGGCTTCCCCGGCCGGCGATCATATAGGTGGCGACGGTCCAGGGGCTGCCGGCAAAGCCCAGCAAAGTCGTTTCGGACGGCAAGCGACCGGCGACTTTCTCCACAGTGCGGTAGATCGGCTCCAGCCGGGCCGGAACCCTTTCCAGAGAGGCCAGAGCGGCGTCGGTCAGCGCCGGCGACAGACGCGGCCCTTCGCCCGCCTCGAAGCGCAGATCCTGGCCGAGCGCGTGCGGCACGATCAATATGTCCGAAAACAATATGGCGCCGTCGAAGCCGAAGCGGCGGATCGGCTGCAGCGTGACTTCGGCCGCCGCGTCGCTGTCGTTGACCAGCTCGAGAAAGCCGCCTTTCTGTGCCCTGAGCGCGCGATATTCAGGCAGGTACCGCCCCGCCTGGCGCATCAGCCAGATCGGAATCCGTCCGGGATTTCCGCGTCTTAGGGCGGCGAGCAAAATTTTGGGCGAGCCGGACATGAACGCCGGGAGGCTTCCCTTCTCTTTCTATGTAATAAGAGAATTTAGAGTCTGTTGAGGCTAGTAGAGGCGGGCAGAGCGGGGTTTATGGCTTCGCACAGTTTTTGCCAACAGCTTGACAGGCGCGGGCGCGCGGACTTCCGCGGAGTCGCGCGCGCCATCCCCGCATTCCACAGGCTGGGGACCGAATCGACCGACTGTTCGCGGCGCTGTGGATGATGCCGGCGGGGATGGGAGCGAATCCTGTCCTTGAAGTCGTACGCAGGCTTCCGCTAGCGATTTCCCCATGTTTTTCCACAGGCCGGTGCGACCTTGAAGCAGCTCCATCTGCACCTGCTTTCCGATTCGACCGGCGAGACGCTGGACATGCTGGCCAAGGCCTGTCTCGCCCAGTTCGACGACATAGAGGCGATCCCGCACCTTTGGCCGATGGTCCGGTCCGAAGGCCATCTCGACCGCGTCCTCGACGATGTCGAGCGCCGACCCGGGCTGGTCCTCTATACCGTCGTCAACCCGACCATCCGCCGCGAGCTCGAGCGGGCCTGCCGGCGGCGCTCGATCTACGCGGTCTCGGTGCTCGACCCGGTGCTCGACGCGCTGGCGGCGGTGAGCGGCCACCAGGCGAAGGGGCGCGCCGGCCGGCAGCATGCGCTCGACGCCGCTTATTTCGCCCGGGTCGACGCGATCCAGTTCACCATCGCCCATGACGACGGGGTCGGGCCGGAAAATTGGGACGAGGCCGACATCATCCTCGCCGGCGTGTCGCGCACCTCGAAGACGCCGACCAGCATCTATCTCGCCAATCGCGGCTACAAGGTGGCCAACGTGCCGCTGGTGCCGCAGTCGCCGCCGCCCGACACCTTGTACGACCTCGGTCATCCGCTGATCGTCGGCCTCACCACCAATCCCGAACGGCTGGTCCAGATCCGGCGCAACCGGCTGCTGTCGCTGAACCAGGCGCCGGAGACCGACTATGTCGACATCGAGGCGGTCAATGCCGAGCTCGCCTTCGCCCGCCGGATGTTCGCCGACAATGGCTGGCCGGTGATCGACGTCACCCGCCGCTCGATCGAGGAGACGGCGCTCGCCATCGTCAAGCTCTACGCCGAGCGGCTCGAGAAAGCGGCCGAGTGAGGCTGCTGCTCGCCTCGCGAAGCGAAGCGCGGCGGCGCATGCTGACCGCGGCCGGCCTCGATTTCGAAATGGCGACGGCCGAGCTCGACGAGGCGGAAGCGAAAGCGGGCCTGATCGACGCCGGCTTCGAGCCGCGCGACCTTGCCGAGATGCTCGCCGAAATGAAGGCCCGCAGCGTCGCCGCCGGTCCCGGCGCCCTCGTGCTCGGCGCCGACCAGGTGCTCGAGCGCGACGACGGGTCGGTGCTCGGCAAGCCGGCGTCGCCCGGCGAGGCGTTCGAGCAGCTGCGCTCGCTCAGCGGACGCACCCATTTCCTGCATTCCGCCGCCGTCATCGTCGAACAAGGCGAGCGCGCCTGGGGCGAAACGGAAAGCGTCGCGCTGCGCGTCCGCCGTCTTTCCGAGCGGTTCATCCGCGATTATCTCGAGCGCGAATATGAGGCCGTCCGCTTCAGCGTCGGCGGCTACAGGATCGAGGGGCCGGGCGTGCAGCTGTTCGACGAGATCGAAGGCAGCCATTTCGCCATTCTCGGTCTGCCGCTGCTGCCGCTGCTCGCTTTCCTGCGGTCGCGAGGCCTGCTGGCCGGCTGATGGGCATTCCTTATGCCGAAGTGATCGGCGATCCGGTCGCCCATTCGCAATCGCCGGCGATCCACCTTTTCTGGCTCGCCAGGCTGGGCCTGAAAGCGGACTTCCGGCCGCTGCGGCTGACGCCGGCGCAGCTGCCCCGATATCTCGCCGGACGCTGCTCGGATCCCTTCTGGCGCGGCTGCAGCGTCACCGCTCCCCTGAAGGCGGGGGCGTCGCAGGCGGTCGCCGATCCGACCGGCGTCTGCCGCCGAATCGGCGCGGCCAATGCGATCTTCCGCTCGCCGCTCGGCTGCGGGATCGGCGCCAATACCGACCTGCACGGCATCGGCGCGGCGCTCGGCAGGGCCGACGCGCAGGCCGGGCCGGTCTGCCTGATCGGCTCCGGCGGCGCGGCCCGGGCCGTGCTCGAATATCTCCGCCCGGCAAAAGGAATCGAGGTCAGGCTGATCGCGCGCGACCTGGCCGGCGGCCGCTCGCTGCTGCGGCAATTCGGCGCTGCCGGCGACGCCTTCGGGTTCCAGGACGCCGCCGCTGCGATCGCCGGCGCCCGTCTCGTCGCCAATGCGACGCCGCTCGGCATGGCCGGCCGTGCCGGGATGCCGGCGACGGTGATCGAATCGCTGGCCCGGTCGGACGCGGCGGCCGTGGTGTTCGACATGGTCTATGCGCCGCGCGAGACGCCGCTGCTTCGCCGCGCCGGCGAGCTCGGCCGGAACCGGATCGACGGGCTGACCATGCTGATCGGCCAGGCGGCGCCGGCCTTCGAGCTGTTCTTCGGCGCGCCGGCGCCGCGCCAGCATGACGGCGAATTGCGCGAATGCCTCGAACGATGATCGTGCTCGGCCTCACCGGCTCGATCGGCATGGGCAAGAGCACGGTCGGCGCGATGTTCGCCGACGAGGGCGTGCCGCTGTTCGACGCCGATGCGGCCGTGCACCGGCTGCAGGGCCCGGAAGGCGCGCTGGTCGACGAGATCGAAGCGGAGTTTCCCGGCACCACCGGCGCCGCCGGCGTCGACCGCACCGCGCTCGCCGAGCGCGTGCTCGACCGGCCCGACGCGATGCGCCGGCTGGAGGCTCTGGTCCATCCCGCCGTGGCCCGCGAGCGCGAAGCCTTCCTCGCCGCCCATCGCGACGAGCCGCTGGTCGTGCTCGACATTCCGCTGCTGTTCGAGAAAGGCGGCTGGAGCCAGGTCGACCGGATCGCCGTCGTCTCGGCGCCGCCGGACATCCAGCGCGCGCGCGTGCTGGCGCGGCCCGACATGGATCCGCGCAAGTTCGAACGGATCCTCGCGTTGCAGATGCCCGATTCCGAGAAGAGGGCGCGGGCCGATTTCGTCATCCCGACCGGCGGCTCGCTCGAGGAAACGCGGGCCTCGGTTCGCCGCATCGTCGCTTGCCTCTCGGGCGCCGGCGATTCATAGTCTCCGGGGGAGCCTTCAATGCGCGAGATCGTGTTCGACACCGAGACCACCGGTCTCAGCCCGCAAAATGGCGACCGCATCGTCGAGATCGGCTGCGTCGAACTGTACAACCGGGTCGAGACCGGCCGGACCTTCCATTCCTACTTCAATCCCGGCCGGCCGATGCCGACCGATGCCGAGCTCGTCCACGGCCTGACCGACCGGTTCCTGTCGGACAAGCCGCTGTTCGGCGACGTCTGCGAAGAGCTGATCGACTTTATCGGCGATTCGCCGCTGGTGGCGCACAATGCCGCCTTCGATTTCGGCTTCGTCAACCACGAGCTCGGAAGCTGCGGCCGGCCGACCGTCTGCGGCTCGCGCATGGTCTGCACGCTCACCATCGCCCGCCACAAATTCCCCGGCGCGAAGCACAGCCTCGATGCCTTGTGCACGCGGTTCGGCGTCGACCGCAGCGCCCGGATCAGGCACGGCGCGCTGATCGACGCGCAGCTGCTCGCCCAGGTCTATGTCGAGCTGACCGGCGGCCGCCAGATCGGCCTCGGCCTGGTCGCGGAAATGATCGGCGAGGCGCCGCGCGGCGGGCCGGCCCGTCCGTCGCCCGACACGATCGTCATTCGCCCGCCGCGGCCGCACAGCGCCAGCGCCGAGGAGCTGGAGCGCCACGCCGCGTTCATCGCCACCATCGCCGATCCGATCTGGAACCGGCTCGACGGCCGCGGTTGACGGCGAGCCGGGACGGGGCCTAAGTCCCGCGCCCGTACGCTTTGCGGAGCAGGAAATGGACATCCGGGTCTCAGGTCATCAGATCGACACCGGAGAGGCGTTGCGTGGCGAAGTCGATGAGCGCCTCAATGGCATTGCCGAGAAATTCTTCGCCCGCGCCATCTCGGCGCAGGTGACGTTCGGTCGCGGGCCCTACGATCACAGCTTCACCTGCGACATCGTCGCGCACGTGCCCCAGGGCGTGGTGCTCAAGGGCCGCGGCGGCGCCGCCGATGCCCATGCCGCCTTCGACCAGGCCGCCGACCGGATCGAGAAGCAGCTGCGACGCTATAAGAGGCGGCTGAAGGACCGCCACAGCCAGAGCGCCCACGCCGAAACCGTGGCCGGGTCGCTCGACGCCGGCTACACCGTGTTCGCGCCGCCGCTCGACGACGAAGAACCGGCCGACCATCCGCCGATCGTCGTCGAGACCCGGGTCGACATACCCAGCGCCACCGTCTCCGACGCGGTGATGCTGCTCGACCTGCGCGACACCAACGCCCTGCTGTTCCGCAACAGCGGCACCGGCACGTTCAACATGGTGTACCGACGAGGCGACGGGACGATCGGCTGGGTCGAGCCGCAGCGCGATTAGGACCCGGACCTACCGCCCCCTTCTTTCCCAACACGAATCGGGCCGCGCGGCCCTCCCGGTGCATGATGAGCGATCTTTCCGACATATTGACGATCGAGGCGATCGACGCCGCCGTTCCGGCGGCGAACAAGAAGGCCCTGTTCCAGCAGCTGGCGGCGGCCGCCGCCCGGCTGACCGGCCTTCCCGCCAAGCAGATCGCCGCTTCATTGAACGCGCGCGAGAAGATCGGCTCGACCGGGTTCGGCAGCGGCGCCGCCATTCCGCACGGCAAGGTCGACGGGCTGGGCCGGGTGTTCGGCTTTTTCGCGCGGCTGTCGGCGCCGATCGACTTCCAGGCGGTCGACGGAATGCCGGTCGATCTCGTCTTCCTGCTGCTGTCGCCGCCCAATGCCGGCGCCGAGCATCTGAAGGCGCTCGCCAGCGTCAGCCGCACCTTCCGCGACCGCCAGACGCTCGCCAAGCTGCGCGGCGCGCGGTCCAAGGATGCGCTGTTCGCGCTGCTCGCCGGCGAGGAAACGCGGGATGCCGCCTGACCGGGAGGCGAATCCCGGACAGGCGGCGCATTTCCGCGGGCTCGAAGCGCTGTACCGGAGCGCGCCGATCAACGGCCTGTTCCGGTCGGACATCGAGATTGCCGAGCCCGGGCTGGCGCGGATTCGCTTCGAGGTCGCGCCGGCCAGCTTCCATGCCGCGCGGGCGGCGCACGGCACGCTCTATTTCAAGATGATGGACGATGCCGCTTTCTATGCCTGCAACAGCCTGGTCAGCGACCGCTTCCTGCTCACCACCGCTTTCAACCTCGTCTTCACCCGCCCGATGAAGTCGGGCGAGGCGATCGCCGAGGGGCGCTGGATCAGCGGCCGGCGCCGGGTGTTCGTCGGCGAGGCGCGGCTGCTGATGCACGACGGCGAGGAAGCGGCGCGCGGCACCGGCACCTTCATGCGATCGCACATCCCGCTCTCCAGCCTCGGGGGCTATCGGCCGGACCCCGGATCCTGATCCCAATGGAGCCTCGACTCGCCAGCTCGCTGCTCGTGACGGCCCTGCTTCGCCGCGCCGAGGCCGATGGCGGGTTCGGCACGGTGATCGCCAGAGGCGATGCGACGGCGGGCGCGATCGCCGTCATCCTCACCGAGCGCGGCGCCCATCCCCGCCTGTTCGAACGCATGCTGCAGCCGGACGGCCGCTACGGCTGGGAGGAGTTGAGTGGGAGAATCACCGAGGGACAGGAACTGGACGCGCTGCTCGAGCGCCGCCGCCGATTCGATCCCGACCTGTGGATCGTCGAACTGGATATCGTATCGCCCGAACGGTTCGCCGCTGAAATGAACTCCTTCGGTTGACCCCTCGTCCGGGCGGCGTCTAGCCCGGTCCCAGCACTTCAGGCGCATAGCGGGGGCCGTCGGCGTTTGCCGAAAACTCAGGCGGTCACGCGAGTCGGGGGAGCGGTCAGGGTGACGATTTCGTCCGGCCCGCGATCGACCCACCGCACAGCATAGAGTTTCCATTGCGAATTTCCTTCCGCACCGCGGCCACGGCCGCGGCTGCCTTGAGCTTTTGCGCGGCTGCCGGCCTGGCTGGACCGTCGCTCGCTTCCGAAGCGGAGACGGCCCCGACCGTTTCTTATGCCGAACATGCCGCCACCTCGCTGACGGCTGACAATCTGGGTCTCAACGACCTCGAGGACCCGGCCGCGCCGATCGAGGAGGGCGCCTCCGACCTTCCCGTCGCCAGCCATGCCATGGCGCCCGCCTTGCCGGCGCCGGCGCCCGCGGCCGAGGAGCCGCAACCGGCCGAGCGCCGGACCCTTTCCGAGCTGGTCGACGACCATGCATCCGGCGAGACGCCGGACGCCGAGACCGAGTGCCTGGCGCGGGCCGTTTATTACGAGGCGAAGGGCGAGCCGCTGACCGGCCAGCTGACGGTCGCCGAGGTGATCATCAACCGCGCCCGTTCCGGCCGCTTCCCGTCGACTTTGTGCGGCGTGGTGCGCCAGCCGGGCCAATTCTCCTTCGTCCGCCGCGGCCACATCCCGACCCCGCCGGCGGCCTCGCGCGACTGGCGGATCGCGGTCGCCATCGCCCGCATCGCCCAGGAGGATCTTGCCGACGGCGCCGCGCCGCGCGCTTTGTTCTTCCACGCCCGCCGGGTCAATCCGCGCTGGCGCCTGACCCGCGTCGCCACCGTCGGAAACCACGTTTTCTATCGTTGAGGGCCCGCAAGGGGGCTTCAGGGGGCCCGCTCTCCAGTGCCCGGGAGAGCGGGCCTTTGTTGATCCGCCCCTCGATTTCGAGAGTCCCCCTCCCAGGCAAAACGGCGGGGAGGATTAGCTCGCCCTTTCCTGCGTTCCCGTTTCATTCTAGTCTGGCGCTATGGCGACCCTGCCCGATTCGCCCGAAGCCGGCTGCTTCGCCGACCTGCCGCTCGCCGCGCGCGACGTGGCCCGCGGCGTCACCCGCTTGTTCTTCCGGTCGGACCTGTTCGCTTTGTGCGAGGTGCCGCTGCCCAATGGCCGCCGGGCCGACATGTTCGCGATCGGCCCCAGGGGGCAGCTGATCATCGTCGAGATCAAGGTCTCGCGCGCCGACCTGCTCGGCGACCAGAAATGGTGCGACTATCTCGACTATTGCGACCTTTTCTACTGGGCGGTGCCGGCGGGCTTCGCGCTCGAGCCGTTCGACGGCGAGGGGCTGGGGCCGGACTGCGCCGGCCTGATCGTCGCCGACCGCTACGATGCCGAGGTGATTCGCGAGGCGCCGCACCGGCCGCTGGCCGCCGCCCGGCGCAAGGCGGAGACTTTGCGCTTCGCGCGGCGGGCGGCGCGGCGCCTGGCCGGTGACCTGGATCCCGGGCTGGCCGGACTGGACTGAACGTGATCGTCTTTGGCTGATCCGTCATTGCGAGGACCCCGGCACAGGCCGGGGGAGCGGCAATCCAGCGGGCGCCAGAGCCGCGCCGGATGGCTTCGCTCCGCTCGCAATGACGAAGTGAATCAGCGTGAAGCGGCCATCGCGCCTGGGGTGCGTCGCTATTCGAGCTCGCGCAGGATCGCGGCGGCGCGCCGGTCCTGACGCGCATAATCGATCGCCGAATAGCCGGCGACATTGTCGGTCTGGTTGGGATCGGCGCGCTGGCTGAGCAGCAGCCGCACCATCGGCAGGTCGCGCCGCTGCACGGCGAAGATGAGCGGGGTCTCGCCGCGGCTGTTGCCGAGATTGGGATTGGCGCCCCGCGCCAGCAATTGCTCGGCGCCCTCGCGCCAGCCGAGCTGGGCGGAGAGGATCAACGGCGTGGTGCCGTCATTCGTCTGCAGGTCGGCGCGGGCGCCGCGGGCGAGCAGAAAGGTCAGCCAGGTCAGGTCGCGGCCGCGCACCAATATGTGCAGGGCGCCTTCGCCGGAGGAAGCCTCGCGCGCGTTGAGCACGGCATTGTTGGGCCGCGATGCGATCGCCTGGACGGTGGCGGCGTCGCGCTCGCGCACCCCCTTGAGGAAGTTGTAGCTCTCGGAATAACCCTGCTGGGCCACGACCGGCACCGCCGACAAGACCAGCATGGCGGCCAGAGCGTGGCGGCTCATCCTTCGCATCGTATTGAAATCCCCGCATCTATTCAGCTTGATTGATGGTCCATAGCAAAGCAAGGCTGCCCCTGTCATGAACGAAAGCGCCGCTTCGCGCCTCGCCTGGCCGGCCCTGCTGCTGATTGCGCTGCTGGCGGCCGGCTGCCGCGCCGCTCCGGCGCCGCCGCCGCTCGACGGGGCGGCGATGGGCGGACCGTTCACTCTCACCGGCGATGACGGGCGGCGGGTCAGCGATGCCGATTTCGCCGGCAAGTACCGGCTGGTCTATTTCGGCTTCACCCATTGTCCCGACGTCTGCCCGATCGACCTGCAGACGGTCAGCGCCGGCCTCGCCCAGTTCGACCGCGCCGCCCCCGAGCGGGCGGCCCGGGTCCAGCCGCTGTTCATCACCGTCGATCCGGCGCGCGACACGCCCGAAATCCTGCACCGCTATGTCGCCGCTTTCCATCCCCGGCTGATCGGACTGACCGGCAGCGAGGCGGAGATTGCGAGCGTCGCGCGCGCTTATGCCGTCTATTTCCGCCGCGCCGCGCCGCAGGCCGGCGGCGGCTATTCGGTCGATCATTCGCGAATGGCGGTGCTGTACGGACCGGCCGGCGAACCGATCGCGATCGTGCCGCACGATCGCGGAGCCGCCGCCGTCGCCGCCGACCTCGATCGGTGGGTGCGATGAGGGAGCGCTTCTGGGAGCGGCCGCTCGATGACCTCAATCGCGAGGAATGGGAGGCGCTGTGCGACGGCTGCGGCAAATGCTGCCTGCACAAGCTGGAGGACGAGGTGACCGGCGAGCTTCTCCCCACCAACGTCGCTTGCCGGCTGCTCGACCGGACCAGTTGCCGCTGCACCAACTACAAATTGCGGCGGGTGTTCGTGCCCGACTGCGTGCGGCTCGACGCCCGCAGCATCGGCGAGATCGACTGGCTGCCCTCGACCTGCGCCTATCGTCTGCGCGCCGAGGGAAAGACGCTGCCCGACTGGCATTATCTGATCTGCGGCGACCGCGAAGCGGTGCATCGCGCCGGCAAGTCGGTGCGCGGCTGGACCGTCTCCGAGGACGAAGCGGGCGAGCTCGAGCATCATCTGGTGGATCGTGAGCTCTGATCTGGATTTCGGCGGCGTGAAGCTGACCCTGCTGGTGTCGCCGCGCGCGCGGCGGATGCGCCTCAGGGTCGATCCGCGCACCCGCGCGGTGCTGCTGACCGTGCCGCGGCGGGTCTCGGAACGCCGCGCTTTGGCCTGGGCGGCCGGTCACCGCGAATGGGTCGAAGCGACGCTGGCGGCCATCCCGCCGGCGGCGCCGATCGCGCCCGGAGCCATCGTCCCGCTGTTCGGCCTGCCCCACCGGATCGACTGGGACCCGGCGCGGCCGCGCCGCATCGAGCTGGCGCCGGGCCGGCTGGTCGCCGGCGGGCCCGCCTCTGGCCTCGAGGCGAGGCTGCTGCGCTGGCTGCGGGCGCAGGCGGCCCTCTTGCTCGAGCGCGAGACGCGCGAGCTGGCGGCCAAAGCGGGGGTCCAGGCGGTCAGGGTCAGGGTCGGCGATCCGGTGTCCCGCTGGGGCAGCTGCTCGGCGGCGGGGGCGATCCGCTACAGCTGGCGGCTGGTGCTGGCGCCGGACTTCGTCCGCCGCGCCACCGTCGCGCACGAGGTCGCCCACCTCGTCCACCTCAACCATGGCCCCCAATTCCATGCGCTGGTCCGCACCCTGCTCGGCGTCGACCCGCGGCCGGCGCGGCTGTGGCTGCGCCGCGAAGGCGCTGCGCTGCACCGGATCGGGGGAAAGGCGGCTTGACGTCATCGCGGCGCGCGCGCGGCGCCGCATCGATCGGCCGGCTTTATTCGCGGTCGTCCGGCGCGCGGCGCGGCGGCCGATCGCGCACCGGCGGCGCCGGCCGCGGCCGCGGCCGCTGCGGCTCGATCGCCCGCTCGAGCCATTCGCGGTCGAGCCGGGGCGGCGGCGCTTCCTCCGCCTCCGGCTCCGGCACGCGGGGCTCCTCCACCTCTTCCTCGATCACCGGTTTCTCGCGATAATCGGGCTGCGGCTCGACCGGATAGCCGTCGACGTCGACCATCGGCTCGTCCTCGGGCGGCGCGAACCAGAATTCCTCATTCTGCTCGATCTGCCAGTCGGGCGCCGCCGCCTCGGTGACCAAAGCCTCGGCCGGGCGGTTGGCGACCGCTCGGATCATATAATCGTGAAAGGCGCGCGCCGGGGCGCGGCCGCCGGCGAGGCCCGGCAGCGTCCGATTGTCGTCGCGGCCCATCCACACGCCGGTGGTGAGGCCGCTCGAAAAGCCGATGAACCAGCCGTCCTTGTTCGAGGTGGTGGTGCCGGTCTTGCCGGCGGTCGGCCGGCCGAGCCGCGCCGCCTGGCCGGTGCCGTGCTCGACCACCCCCTGCATCAGGTCGGTCATCTGCGCCGCCACCCACGGCTGGACCAGGACGCGGGTCTCGTCATCCTCATGCTGGTAGAGCAGGGTGCCGTCGGCGGTGGTGACGCGGCGGATGCCGTAGGGGGTGACCGCGACGCCGCCGCGCGCCACCGCCGCATAAGCGCGGGTCATGTCGATCAGCCGCACCTCGGACGAGCCCAGCGCCATCGAAGGGTTTGTGTTGACCCGGGTGGTGATGCCGAAGCGCTGGGCCATGTCGGCGACCGTCCTGGTGCCGACGTCCTGGGCGAGGCGCACCGCCACCGTGTTGATCGAATAAGCGAAAGCGACCCGCAACGGCACCGGCCCGACATAGCGGCCATTGTCGTTGCGCGGCGTCCAGCCGCCGATGGTGATCGGCGCGTCGGCGACGTTGCTGTCCGGATTGTAGCCGGCTTCGAGCGCGGCGAGATAGACGAACAGCTTGAACGACGAGCCGGGCTGGCGCGTCGCCTGGGTGGCGCGGTTGTAGATCGAGCTGACATAATCGCGTCCCCCGACCATCGCCCTCACCGCCCCGTCGCGATCGAGCGACACCAGGGCGCCCTGCGCGCCGCGCGGCGCATTGGCGTTGATCGCCGCGTCGGCGGCGCGCTGCATGCCGATGTCGATCGTCGTCCACACGTCGATCGGCTGGACCGTCTCGTCGATCAGCATGTCGAGCTGGGGCAGCACCCAGTCGGTGAAATAGCGGGCGCTGTTCTGGCGCTCCGAGGTGCGCACGAACTCGATGCCGCGCGGGTTGGCGCGCGCCGCTTCGGCCGGGCTGATCGTGCCGTTGCGCACCATCAGGTCGAGCACGACGCCGGCGCGGCTGCGGGCGGCGGCGGTGTCCGCGGTCGGCGCGTAATTGGACGGCGCCTTGACCAGTCCGGCGATGATCGCCGCCTCGGCGGTGCTGAGCTCGGTGGCGCTGTGGCCGAAGAAGCGGCGCGAGGCGGCGTCGATGCCGTAGGCGCCGCCGCCGAAATAGACCCGGTTCAGATAGAGTTCGAGGATCTGGTCCTTGGAGAAGCGCCATTCCAGCGCCAGCGCCAAAATGCCTTCGCGCACCTTGCGGGCGAAGCTGCGGTCGTTCGACAGGAAGATGTTGCGGGCCAGCTGCTGGGTGATGGTCGAAACGCCGCGCACCTGATCGTCCTCGGTCCAGCTCACCCAGATGCCGCGGGCGATGCCGATCGGATCGACGCCGGGATGGGAGCGGAAGCGGCGGTCCTCGACCGCCACCATCGCGTTGCGCATGATCGGCGGGATCTCGTCATAGCTCAGCCACTCGCCGAACACCGGGCCCATCGAATGGATGACGCTGCCGTCGGCGGCGCGCACCCGGATCATCTGGCCCAGATCGTCGCGGCGAAGCAGCTCCTGGTAGCTCGGCAGCTGGCTGACCGCCACCGACACGGCGACCGCCAGCGCGACCAGCCCCACCACCATCACATAAGTGAAGACCTTGAGTGAGGTGATCAGGACCCGCTTGACGCGGGACATGGGTGCGCTGGCCATCGAGGGTCAGGGATAGGGCGCGCGAGTCATGGCGGCAACACCAAGCGCCAATCGGCTTAACGGAGGCTTACTTGCCCGGCTCGAAGTCGAGCGAAGCCGAATTGATGCAATAGCGCAGCCCCTCCGGTCCCGGGCCGTCGGGGAAGACATGGCCGAGATGGCCGCCGCAATGGGCGCAGCGCACTTCGGTGCGGACCATGCCGAGGCCGGAATCCTCGTGCAGCGTCACCGCCTCGCGCGCCGCCGGGCCGGTGAAGCTCGGCCAGCCGCTGCCGCTGTCAAACTTGGTGTCGCTGCCGAACAAGAGGGTGCCGCAGCCGGCGCAGCGATAGCCGCCTTGCTCGTGATTGTCCCAGTAGAGGCCGGTGAAGGCGCGCTCGGTGCCGCCCTCGCGCAGCACATGGAAGCGCTCCGGCGACAGCCGCTCGCGCCATTCCTCCTCGGGCAGGTCGACTTTGTCCATGCCGGCGCTCTGCGCCGGCCGTAGTGATTTAGCAACTGGGGCAGGTGGGATATTCCAGACAGTTGTATTCCCATCAGGAATATGACATGGAACTCCGGCCCCGGCAGAAGGGGACCCCCGCTATGGTTGGAGGCGCGGCAGCCGGACGTGCTGGTCTTGTACGATCGCTGACAACGGAGTGTCCGATTTGAGCTTGAAGGATCAAAGTTTCGATCTGGCGAAGTGGCAGCCGAAGCTGTCGCCGCGCGCCCGCAAGCATATCGAGCGGCTGCGAGCCGAGCTCGAACCGCGTATCGCTTTGATGCGGCAACTCAGGAAGGCGCTCGGCCTGACGCAGGCGGAGGTTGCCGAGCTTCTGGGGGTCACCCAGTCGAACGTATCGAAGATCGAGGTGAAGGGCGATCCGTCATTGTCGGTCCTGGCTCGCATGGCGGAAGCCAAGGGGAGGCGACTTCGTCTGGCCGTCGAATCCGCGGATGGGAAGGAAGAAGCCAGTTTCGCACTGGACTGATCCCGGCGGCCACTGACCAGGTCAGCGGCATCTCGAAAGTCGTCTGGCGCGACATTTGCCGCTGCGGTAGGATCGGATCATGCCTGATATCGTGCGCCTGCCGACCGCCGAGCCCGACGTGAAAGCGGATTTCAGCCTGCCGGGCTGGCTCTATCACGACCCGGAATTTTTCGCGGTCGAGATGGAGCGGCTGATCCGCCCGGCCTGGCAGATCGTCTGCCACGAGAGCGAGATATCCGGGCCCGGCGACTGGCGGTCGCTCGAGCTGCTCGAGGAAAGCCTGATCGTCATCCGCGGCGCCGACGGTGTCGTGCGCGCCTTCGCCAATGTCTGCCGCCATCGCGGCTCGCGGCTGCTCGACGGCACCGGCGGCTGCGCCCGGCGGCTGACCTGCCCCTATCATGGCTGGACCTATGCCGCCGACGGGCGGCTGATCGGCGTGCCGCACAAGGCCGACTATCCCGGCCTCGATCCGGCCGACTGGGGCCTGATCCCGGTCGAGCTGGAGGCCTGGCGCGGCTTCCTGTTCGTGCGGCTGGAAAGCGGCGGCCCGACCGTCGCCGAAATGATGGCGCCGTCCGAGGCGGAGATCGCGCCCTACCGGCTGGAGGAGGTGCGCGCGCTCGGCCGGATCACGCTGCGGCCGCGCGACGTCAACTGGAAGAACGTCGCCGACAATTATTCGGACGGCCTCCACATCAATATCGCCCATCCCGGTCTCACCCGCCTGTTCGGCGGCGACTATGGCATCGAGGCCGGCGAGCATGTCGACCGGATGTGGGGCGAGCTGGTCGAGCGGCTCTCGACCAACCTGTCGGAGCGGGCCTATCAGACGCTGCTCCCGGCCGAGGCGGGGCGGCGCTGGCTCTATTTCAAGCTGTGGCCGAACACGGCCTTCGATCTCTATCCCGACCAGGTCGATTTCATGCATTTCGTGCCCGTCTCGCCGACCGAGACGCTGATCCGCGAGATCAGCTACGCGCTTCCCGACGCCGAAATCCCTGAAAATCGGCGGCGCGAGATGAAAGCGGCGCGCTACCTCAACTGGCGGATCAACCGCCGGGTCAATGCCGAGGACACCGCGCTGATCCGGCGGGTCCAGCAGGGCATGGGCTCGCGCCGTTACCGGCCGGGCCCGCTCGGGACCAGCGAAGTCTGCCTCAGGAGCTTCGCGACGAAGCTGCGGCGTCTGATTCCGGAGGCGCGGCGGGACCAGCCGCCGCCGCCGGGCTGGAGCGGGCTGCCGCGCGCATGACGAAATAGATCGGGACGCCGGCGGCGGTCATTGCCAGGCTCCACAGGCTCGCCTCGATGCCGGCGCCGTAAAAGGCCCACAGCGAATAGACCAGGCCGGCGACCGCGATTGCGGTGAAGCCGCGCGACGTGCCGATCCGTTCCTGGCGGACCAGCTTCATGCCGGCGAGCGTGCCGGCGATGTAGAAGATGATCGTCGTCGAGGTCGTCACCAGCACCATGAACTGGAACAGGCCGGCCAGGCCCCTCGTATAATTGACCAGCACCAGCAGTGACGCGAGCCCGCTCGAGAGCAGATGCATCCGCCAAGGCGATTCGAAGCGGTTCTCGGCCGCGAACCAGGCGGGGAACATGCCGTTGCGCGCCGGCCCGAGCAGCAGCTCGCCCTGCAGCAGGGTGAAGCCGTTGAGCGCGCCCAAAGCGGCGATCGCGGCGAACAGGGCGACCAGCGCGCCGACCTCCGGACTGACCAGCTCGGTGAAGAAGGAGGCGAAGGGGGCGTTCGAGCCGGTGACGCTGGTCGCCGGAAGCAGCATCGTCACCGCGGAGCAGGAAAGAAGATAGATGATGCCGATGATCGCCGTGCCGAGCAGGGTGGCGCGCGGGATCGTGCGTTTCGGATCCTCGACCCTGTCCCCCGCCGCCATCGCGCTCTCGAAACCGAGCATCGGGAACAAAGTCAGCGTCGCCGCGGCGTTGATCGCACCGAGCCCGACCGGCACGACGTCATGGGCCGGCAGGCTCACCCTCCCGCTCGACATCGCCCAGGCAGCGACTGCGATCGCGGCGAACAGGGGGATGAGCTTGAGCAGGGTCGTGACCAGCTGGGTATCGCCGGCCACGCGGACGCCGAAGCAGTTGACGATGACGAGCAGCCAGATCAGCGCCACCGCAACGGCCGGAGCGACCGAGGCGGCGGCGACCGAGGGCCACAGGACCGACAGGTTGGCGACGACGGCGAGCGCCAGCGCCGCGTTGGTGACCCAGGTCGTGATCCAGTAGCTCCAGGCGATGACGAAGCCCGTGCCCGGACCGAATGCCGCGCACGGATAGGTGAAGGGACCGCTGCCGCCGCCGAGGTCGCGGGCGAGCCGCGACAATATGACGGTCAGGCAGAGGGTCCCCGCCAGCGTCGCCAGCCAGCCATATACCGAGTTCCAGCCGAGCGGGGCGAGGCTCGCCGGCAACAGGAACACGCCCGAGCCGACCATGTTGCCGACGACGAGCGCGACGCACATCGCGAAGCCGAGCTTGCGCTTGCGGGTGGTGGGCGCCCCCATGAGCGAGAGCATGGACCAAGTGGCGATCAGGTCAAGACTCCCCTCTCGCGCCTGCGTGAGAGGGTAATCGCGCGGCGAGCCGCGCGATTCGTGTTCCGGTCCGGGGGACCGGACGAACTGATATTTGGTGCGGTCGAGAAGACTCGAACTTCCACGGCCTTTCGGCCACAGCGACCTCAACGCTGCGCGTCTACCAGTTCCGCCACGACCGCACTTCTGAGAACCGCCGGCGCGAGGGCCGGCGTGGCAGGCGGCTGCCTCTAGCAACCGTTCCGAGGGTTCGCAACGGCTTCAATAGAGGAACATGGGCATGCCTTCGACCCGCATCAACCGGGCGCGGTAGCTGGCGCGGTCGTAAAGGGCGCTGACGTCGACCGCCTTGCAGCCGTGCAGCAGCGTGTCGATCGGCACATGGCTGTAATTGCCGTCGGTCAGCGTCACCATCCGCCCCGCCTCGCCGCGCTGGAGCAGCTGGACGGCGAGGCCGCCGAACGCGAAGCCGACCATCCGGTCCATCGCGTCGGGCTCGCCGGCGCGCATCAGATAGGCCAGCTCCTGGATCACCACGCCGCTGCCCAATCGGGCGGTGATCGCCTTGCCGAGACGATGGCCGATGCCGACATCCTCGCGCTGGATCGCCGACCGGGCGATGTCGGCGCCGCCGGGCCGGTCCTCGCCCTTGATCCTGGCGCCCTCGGAGATCACGCAGATCGCATAGGCCGCCGGGTTCGACGCCTTGTCCTCGGCCAGCAACGGCAGCAGCACGTCGAGGTCGGCCGGCACCTCGGCGATCACCGTCCGGTCGACCTGGGCGAGGAAGCCGGCGAGCAAGGCGGTCTCGCCGCTGCGCCGGCCGAACAGCTCGATCACGCCGATCCGCTCGTGGCTCTCGATCGTCGTGCGAAGCGCATTGATCGCTTCGACCGAGCGGCTGACCGCGGTCGAAAAGCCGATGCAATAATCGGTGCCGAACACGTCATTGTCCATCGTCTTGGGCACCGACACGACCGGCACCCCCTGCGCCGACAGATGGGCGGAGAAGCGCAAAGTGCCGTCGCCGCCCAGGGTGATCATCGCATCGACGCCGAGCCGGCCGAGCACGTCGAGCACGTGGCCGGTCCGGTCGCCCTCATCCTCGGTGCGCGGGTCGGAGCGCGACGTGTGGAGGATGGTGCCGCCGGTGCGGTCGATGCCGCGGACGCTCTCCCGGCTGAGCTTCAGGCTGTGCGCGGCGACGCTGGCCGGATCGGCGGCGTCGATCGCCATCACCCCCTCCCAGCCGCGGCGGAAGCCGAGCACCTCCCAGCCGAGGTCGTCGGCCGACAGCGTCACCGAGCGGATGCAGGCGTTGAGCCCCGGCACGTCGCCGCCTCCGGTCAGGATTCCGATCCGCATCCACGCTCCCGTCCGCTCCCCGCTCGGAGATGAGGGGGTTGCCAGCGTCGACCCCTCGTCTATCGGCGGCGGCGATGCGCTACAACCGGGCAGAGACGGCAGCCGAAGCGCGGCGGATCCTGCGGCTCGCCTGGCCGATCATGCTGACCAGCCTCAACTGGACGCTGATGCACATCATCGACGTCGCCGTCGTCGGCCATTACGGCACCGGCGAGCTCGCCGCGCTCGCCGCCAGCCGGACGCTCACCTTCATCGCCATCGTCATGGGCTTTTCCGGCCTGTCCGGGGTGCTGGTCTTCGCCGCCCGCGCCGACGGCGGCGGCCGGCTCGCCGAGACCGGGGAGATATTGCGGTCCGGGCTGGCGCTCAGCCTCGTCATTGGCGTCATGGCGGCGGCGGTGCTCGGATTCTGGGCCTATCCCCTGCTCGCGCTGGTCGGAGTTGATTCCGGCCTGCTCGCCCCCGGCGCCGCGGTGGTCGAGGCGATGGCGCTCGCCTTTCCCGCCCAGCTGCTGCTGGCGGCTTCCTCCTACTTTCTCGAAGGGATCAGCCGGCCCCGGCGGGTGATGACGGTCAATCTCATGATGCTCCCGGTCAACGCCTTGCTCGCCTGGGCCTGGGTCGGCGGCCATCTCGGCCTGCCGGCGCTGGGCGCGGTCGGCGCCGCTTATGCCACCGCCAGCGTCTCCTGGCTGGGCGCCGCGGCGATGCTCGTCCTGATCTGGATCCTGCCGCGCGCGGGGGAACGCCGCATCCGCGATTTCAGCGCCGCCGCGCTGCGGCGGGCGGTCCGCGGCGTGCCCGCTCTGGCCGGGTTCGGCCTGATGCCGGCGATCGGCGCCTCGCTCGAGCTGGCCGGCTTCGCCTGGCTGATGGTGCTCTCGACCCAGCTCGGCAACGCCGCCGCCGGTGCGTTCCAGGCGATGCTGTCGATCCACAATCTCGCATTCGCCCTGTCGATGGGGTTCGGTTCGGCGGCCGGGGTGCGGGTCGGCAATGCCGTCGGCGCCGGCGAGCTTGAAGCGGCCTGGCCGCGGGCGATGATCGCCGGGGGCCTCGCCGCGGCGATCCTCATCCTGCTTTCCCTGCTGCTGGTGTTCGGCGCGCCGTTCTGGGTGCTGCCCTTCTCGGACGATCCGGCGGTGCTCGTTCTGGCCGCGTCGATGCTGTCGATCATGGCCGGCTTCCTGCTGTTCGACGGCCTCCAGTTCGTGTTCGGCGCGGCGCTGCGCTCGCTGGGCCAGCAGGTGTGGGCGAGCGTCAACGGCATCGTCGGCTTCTTCCTGGTCCTCGGCCTCACCGGCTCGCTGCTGGTCGGTTCGGGCTGGGGCCCGGACGGCCTCGCTTACGCCGCCGGCCTCGGCATGCTGGTCGCCGGCCTGCTCCAGTTCGGCCGTTTGGCCTGGGTGTTAAGGGACAGTCACTTTCAGGCACCGAGGTGAGCGGCTTCGCGCGGAGACGGGTAAAGTGACTGTCCCAATGCGGCGGCTGACGGGGGACAGTCACTTTTCCCCGCGCCGTGCGAAGTCTCCGATCCTGGCGCGTGAAAGTGACCGTCCCCGCCTATGACACCGGCGCGAACGTTAAGCTGAGCACGCGGCCGCCGCGCGGCACGTCGACATCGGCGCTGTTGAACGCGATCCGGCCGCGCGGCTGCAGCTGGCGCACCGGCGGCGCGATCGACCAGGTATAGACGACCCGGCCCTGGCTGTCCTTCAGCTCGGCGCGGATCTGCGGGACGCGCTGGACCTCGTCGGTGCGGTTGACGATCTCGCCCCGCACTTCGAGCATGTCGTTGCCGCTCGCCAGCCGCCGCGGGATGGCGCTGCCGTTCAATTCGAGCGCGTCCGACGCCTGGACCGGAATGATGCGCTGGCCGAAGGCGGGAATGCCGAAATATTGGACGGCGATGATCGCCGCGGTCATCAAGGCGGCGGCGACGATCGCGGCGATCGTCCACAGCCGCGCCGGATTGCGCCGCGGCCGGAATGGCGGCGGCTCGGCATAAGCCTCGTCGCGGGGCGGCGGCGCCCGCGGCGGCGGCGCGGCCGACCGCGGCGGCGCCGGCGCGAAGGCGGGCGGCCGGGCGGCGGCGGCCGCTTCGTTGGCGGGCTGCTGGAACCAGCTGTGCCGGCAGCCGGCGCACCGCACCTTGCGGCCGGCCGGGCCGATGGCGCTGTCCGGGACCACGTAGCGCGTCTGGCAGGACGGACAGGTGAGGATCATCGATACGCGCACCCCGGACTGTGCTGGGCCAGCCTAAGCATGGCGGAGGCGGCGCGCGCAAGCAAATGCCGGGATATAGGGGGCTTTGCCGACGTTGAGAGACGCTTGAAGCGACCGGCGCGGCCGTGCGATGGCTTGAGCGAGGCCGAGCAGCGGCGGGGAGACGGCGCCTGAACTCCAGCGGATCCATCGTCCAGTTCGAGAATGTCGGCCTGCGCTACGGCACCGGCGCCGAAACCCTGTCCGATCTCAGTTTCTCGCTGAAGGAGGGCGGCTTCTTTTTCCTCACCGGCCCGTCGGGCGCCGGCAAGACCTCGCTGCTCAAGCTTCTTTATCTGGCGCTGCGGCCGAGCCGCGGCCTGATCCGGCTGTTCGGCGAGGATATCGTCACCATGCCGCGCGCCCGCCTGCCGGGCTTCCGGCGCCGGATCGGAGTCGTCTTCCAGGAATTCCGGCTCGTCACCCATTTGTCGGCATTCGACAATGTCGCGCTGCCGCTGCGCGTCGCCGGGGTCGAGGACAAGGATCTGGAGACCCCGGTCAGCGAGATGCTGTCCTGGGTCGGGCTGGCCGACCGCGCCAGCGCCCGCCCGGCGACCCTGTCGGGCGGCGAGCAGCAGCGCGTCGCCATCGCGCGGGCGGTGATCGGCCGGCCGGAGCTGCTCGTCGCCGACGAGCCGACCGGCAATGTCGACCCGGAAATGGCGCTGCGCCTGCTCCATCTGTTCGATTCGCTGAACAAGCTCGGCACGACGGTGATCGTCGCCACCCACGATCTGCACCTGCTCGCCCGTATCCAGCGCGCCGAGATGCTGCGCCTCGACCGCGGCCAGATCGCCGATCCCACCGGGGCCCTGCGCCATCCGCCGCGGAGGCCGGAGGCGTGAAAGGCGGCGTCCGCCGGTTCGGCAAGGCCGAACGCGGGCTGCTGCCCGAAGGCCGCATCGCCGGACCGATGCCGTGGGTGATCGCGATCATGATGTTCCTGACCGTGCTCGCCGCCGCCGCCGGCCTCGGCCTCGCCGGCGCCGCCGCCCGGCTCGACGAGCAGATCGGCAGTCGCGTCACCATCCAGATCGTCGAAGCCAATCCGCGGCTGCGCGAGCAGCAGGCGGCGGCGGCGGCGGCGGCGCTGCGAGCGCTGCCGGGCATCGTCGCGGTGCGGCCGGTGCCGCAGGCGGAGGTCGAGGCGCTGCTCGAGCCGTGGATCGGCGCCGGCGGGCTCGAGAGCGACCTGCCGGTGCCGGCGCTGATCGACGTCGACCTGTCGCCCGCGGCGCGCGGCAGCCTGGCGAGGCTGCGCGCGACGGTGGCCGCGGTGGCGCCCTCGGCCCGCGTTGACGATCATGCGCAATGGCTGGCGCCGCTCGCCAGCCTGATCGCCGCGCTGAAATGGCTTGCGGGCGGGCTGGTGCTGCTGATGGTGGGGGCCACCGCCGCCACCGTCGTGCTGGCGGCGCGGGCGGCGCTCGACACCCATCGCAACACGATCGAGATCCTCCACCTGATGGGCGCCACCGACGTCCAGGTGGCGCGGCTGTTCCAGCGGCGGATCGCGCTCGACGCTTTGTTCGGCGGCCTGATCGGCTTCATCATCGGCGGCATGGTGCTGATCGCTTTGGGCGAGCGCGTCGCCGCGCTCGGTTCGGAGCTGCTCGGCTCGGCGGCGATCCCGCCGCAGGGCTGGGCGGTGCTGATCGCGCTGCCGGCGCTGGGCGTATTGCTCGCCATGCTGGTGGCGAGACTGACCATTTTGCGCGCGCTCGGGCGGATGCTGTGATCCGCATCCTCTCCCGGCTGCTGTCGCTGGGGCTGCTGCTCTACGTGCTCGGCTATGCCCTGTTCGCGGTGCTGCTGCCGCGGGCGGCGGGCGAGGAGCGGACCGACGCGGTGGTCGTGCTGACCGGCGGCAGCGGCCGGCTCGAGCGCGGCTTCGACATCGTCGAGCGCGGGCTGTCGCGGCGGATGCTGATTTCGGGCGTCGAGCGCACGGTGCGGCCGGTCGAACTCGCGACCGCTTATGACGTCGATCCGCGGCTGTTCGAATGCTGCGTCACGCTCGGGCGGGATTCGTTCGACACCCGCTCCAACGCCGACGAGGTGGCGCGCTGGGTCGAGCGGCGGCGGATCCGCTCGATCCGGCTGGTCACCAACGATCTGCACATGACGCGCGCCCGCTACGAGGTGAGGAAAAGGGTGGGCGATCAGCTGACGATCGTCGCCGACGCCGTGCCGACCAATCCCGACCTTTACGCCATCTTCCTGGAATATAACAAATATCTGCTCGGCTTGGCCGCCGACCTGATCGGCATCTGATGGCGTTCCTGCGCTCGCTGCTGTTCGCTGCCGCCTTTTACGGCTGGACCGCGATCGCGGTCCTGCTCGCCTTCCCGATCGCTCTGTTCGGCACCCGCCCGGTGCGCGTCTGGTCGCATGTCTGGATGCGCGTCACCCGCTGGTGCGCGGTCGGCCTGCTCGGCATACGCGGCCGCGTCGAAGGCCGTCCCCCGGCGGGCGCGGCGCTGGTCGCGGTCAAGCATCAGTCGATGTTCGAGACGCTCGAAATCTTCCTGCTCCTCAAAGACCCCGCGGTGGTGCTGAAGCGTGAGCTCGCCGACCTGCCGCTGTGGGGATGGGTCGTGCAGCGCTACGGCGCGATCCCGGTCGACCGCGCCGGCGGCGCCGTCGCGCTGCGGCGGATGATGCGCGCGGCCGAGGCGGCGATCGCCGAGGGTCGTCCGATCGTCATCTTCCCCGAGGGCACAAGGGTCGCGCCCGGCGAGCGTCCGGCGCTCCAGCCCGGCTTCGCCGGCCTCTATCGCGCGCTGAAGCTCCCGGTGGTGCCGCTTGCGGTCGATAGCGGCAGGCTGTGGCCGCGGCACCGCTTTCTCAAGCGGCCGGGTATCGTCACCATGCGGTTCGGCGAGCCGTTGCCGCCCGGCCTGCCGCGCGCCGAGATCGAGGCCGCGGTGCACGCGGCGATCAACGCGCTGGACCCGGCGTGACGCCCGAGCTGGGCCTGATCGAGGGCTTTTTCGGCCGTCCCTGGGGGTGGGCGGACCGGCACGAGGCGGTGCGCTTCCTCGCCCCGCACGGCTTCACTTTCTACCTCTACGCTCCCAAGGCCGATGCCTTTCTGCGCCGGCGCTGGCAGCAGCCGCATCCGCCAGCGGAGATGGAGGCGCTCGCCGCCTTCGGCGAGACCTGCCGGGCCGAGGGGGTCCGGCTGGGAGTCGGCCTCAGCCCGTTCGAGCTCCATCTCGATGCCGGTCGCGGCTGGCAGGACCGGCTCGGCGCCAAGGTCGCGCAGCTCGATGCCGCCGGCATCGACGATCTCGCCTTGCTGTTCGACGACATGCGCGGCGACGTGCCCGATCTGGCGCAGCGGCAGGCGGCGATCGTCGCTTTCGCCGCCGAGCGGACGAGCGCGACCCGCATCCTGTGCTGCCCCTCATATTATTCGGACGATCCGATCCTCGATTCGGCGTTCGGCGAGCGGCCGGCTTTCTATCTGGAGGAGCTCGGCCGGCTGCTCGACCCGGCCATCCCGATCCTGTGGACCGGCGAGGAGGTGGTGAGCCGGCAATATTCGCCGGGCCATCTCGACCGCGTCGCGCGGGCGATCGGACGCCGGCCGTTCCTGTGGGACAATTATCCGGTCAATGACGGACCGCTCATGTCGCAGCATTTGCATTTGCGCGCCTTCACCGGGCGATCGGCGGCGATCGGCGCCCACATTGCCGGCCACGGCATCAATCTCGCCTCGCAGCCGCTGCTCAGCCGGATCCCGGCGCTGACCCTGGCGGAGAGCTACGGTCGGGGCGAGGCTTATGAATATCGCGCAGCCTTCGAGCGGGCGGCGTCGGCGGTGCTCGGACCCGAGCTCGCCGGGCGCGTCGGCCGCGACCTCATCCTGCTGCAGGACCGGGGGCTCGACCGGCTCGGCGAGCGCCGCGCCTCGCTTCGCGAGACCTATGCCGGCTTCGACCATCAAGGCGCGCGCGAGATCGTCGCCTGGCTCGACAACGCCTGGAAGGTGACCGGCGAGCTGGTGCAGACCCAATAGCCGGTCACTCTGCGAGCCATTCGACCCAGCCGCCATGCGGCTGCGCCCACGCCAGCAGCCGATCCTCTCCGGGCCAGACGCGCAGCCTCAGGCTGTAGCTTTTATCGTCGGGCAGCTTCTCGAAGCGCAGCCAGGCGAGCGGCGCCGCCGCGCTCGCCTGGGCGCCGGCGGCGGACAGATGCGAGGTCACCCGGCGCTGCACCGCCGGATCGAAATATTGAAACGCCACCGAATGCATGACGACCCGGCACACGCCTTCCTCCGGCGCCGGGGCGAGACGGCGTTCGATCCAGTCCGCGGCATCCTCCCGGTCGACCCGGGGCGGATCGGCCGCGGCGATGGCGAGGGCGGCCTCGATCTGGTTCAGGCGCTGCGGCTGGTCCGGCCAGATATAGGCGATCAGCCGGTCGCGCTCGGCCGGCAGCCGGGCGGGACGCAGGTCGACGCCCCGGCGGCCGGCGACCAGGATCCGCGCCGAAGGTGGCGGCGGTCCCTTCCAGTCGGGCCTCAGCTGCACCGGCGAGCCGGGGTCGCCGGCGACGATGCCGCCCAGCTCATGGCCGAACTGGTCGAGCAGCAGGTTGAGGCCGGCGCTGGCGCCGAGCTCGTAGAGCCGCACCGGCAGCGGGAAATCGCGGGCGAGCACGAGCAGGCCCGCCATCAGCAGCGCGGCGCGGCCGGCCTCGTTGGTTTGCGGCGGCCGCGCGATCCAGCGGACCAGCGCGCTCGACGAAGCCCGCAACACCTCTTCGACCGCCTTCCACAGCGCGTCGTCCGGCGGCAGCGGCGCCGGCGGATAGAATCGGGCGAGCGCGGGCGCCTGCCCGCTGCGCGCCAGCCAATGAAGGCCGGCGCACAGCCGCAGCGCCAGCGCGTCGGCGGTCGGCAGCGGGTCGCCGGGCCAGTCCAGCACGTTGCGGCCGATCGCGCCATGGTGGTCGAGCCGCTCGCCGAGCAGCCGGCACAGCGTCGCGGTGAACGGCGATCCCAGCCGTTCGCACCAATAAGCCTGCTCGGCGAAGCTGGCCCGTACCCGCGCTTCGGGGTCGTTCGTCATCTACAGGCGATTCGCCTCACGGGTTTCGTCATCGCGAGGCGCGAAGCGCCGTGGCGATCCAGTCTTGCAGCGCTGGATTGCCGCGCCCCTTCGGGGCTCGCAATGACGGCCGAGTACCAGCCTAGGATCTCAGTGTCGCGTCGAGCTTCGCCGCCGCGGCGACGATCCGTTCCGAAATCGCCTTGAGCTCGTCATCGGTGAAGCTCTTGCCGTCCGGCTGCAGCGTCACTTCCACCGCCAGCGACTTGGCGCCTTCCGGAACGCCCGGGCCGGTGAAGACGTCGAACAGAGCGACGCCGACGATCGCGGCTTTGTCGGCGCCGCGAACCGCTCGGATCAGCTGATCGGCCGCGACCTTCTCCGGGACGACGAAGGCGAAGTCACGCTTGACCGGCTGCAGCGGCGGCGGCGCATAGAAGCTGCGCCTGTGGGTCGCGGCGCCGCGCCGGCGCGGCAGCGCGTCGAGGAAGATCTCCGCCGCGGCCACCGGACCGTCGAGGTCGAACGCCTTGAGCAGACGCGGATGGAGCAATCCGAATTCGGCCAGGATCGCCTTCGGGCCGAGGCCGAGCCGGCCCGAGCGGCCGGGATGGTAGACCTGGGCCGCGTCGCCGAGCACCTGCAGATTGTCCGCCGGCGCCCCGGCCGCGGCGAGGATCGCCAGCGCTTCGGCCTTGGCGTCATAGGCATCGAACGGCCGCGCCTTGCCGGTCCGCCAGTGGCGCGCCGCTTTGTCGCCGGCGAGGACCAGCCCCAGCGTCGGATGCTCGCAATCGCCCAGATAGCGCCGCCCCACCTCGAACAGCCGCACGCTTTCCGCGCCGCGGGCGAGGTTGCGGCCGGTCGCGGCGAGCAGCCCCGGCAGCATCGAGGGCCGCATCGCCTTCAAATCCTCGCTGATCGGATTGGCCAGCACCCAGGCCGAGCCGCCGAACGGCTCGGCCTCGGCCTCGGCGATGAAGCTCCAGGTGACCGCCTCGTTGAGGCCGCGCGCGGCGGCGGTGCGGCGCACCCGGCGCTCGACCAGCTGCTCGGCGGTCGCGGTCGGCCGGGCCACGCCCGGCGCCCGCTTGAGCGGCGTCGACGGCACCTTGTCATAGCCGTGGATCCGGGCGACTTCCTCGACGATGTCGGCCGGACCCTCGACGTCACGACGCCATGACGGCACCCCGATTGTCCAGGGATCGCCGAGACTTACCACAAAGCCGAGGCGGCGGAGCAGGTCCGCCTGACGGTCCGGCGCAACGTCGATGCCGGCCAGCCGGGCGCAATGCCCGGGTCGATAGGCCAGGTTTCGCTCGAGCAGCGGCGGCTCGCCCGCTTTGACCAGCTCGGAAGGCTCGCCGCCGGCCAGCTCGAGCGCCATCCGGGTGGCGAGCTCGATCCCCGGCTCGACGAAGGCCGGGTCGACGCCGCGCTCGAAGCGGCTGCGCGCGTCCGACACCAGAGCCAGCTTCTGGCCGGTGCGGGCAATATGCTCGGGATCGAAATAGGCGCATTCGATGACGATGTCGGTCGTCCCGGCGGTCACGCCGCTATGCTCGCCGCCCATGATGCCGCCGATATCGTGGACGCCCGCATCGTCGGCGATCACCGTCATCGAGCGGTCGAGCCGGTAGGACTTGCCGTTCAGCGCCAGCATCTCTTCGCCGTCGCGGGCGCGGCGGGCGACCAGCGCGCCTTCGAGACGGGAGAGGTCGTAGACGTGGAGCGGCCGGCCGTAGCTCAGCATGATATAGTTGGTCATGTCGACCAGCGCGCTGATCGGCCGCTGCCCGACCGCCTTCAGCCGCTGCTGCAGCCAGGCCGGCGACGGGCCGTTGCGGACGCCCCTGACGACCCGGCCGAAGAAAGCGGGACAGCCCTCGGGATCGTCGGTGCGGATCTCGATCGGGCAGGGAAAGGCGCCCGGCACCGGTGCGATCTCGACCGGCTTCAGCCTTCCCAGGCCGGCGGCGGCGAGGTCGCGCGCGATGCCGTGCACGCCCATCGCGTCCTGGCGGTTGGGCGTCACGGCGACGTCGATCACCGGATCGTCGAGGCCGGCATATTCGGCGTAAGGGGCGCCGACCGGCGCGTCCGCGGCGAGCTCGATAATGCCCTCATGCTCGTCGCCCAGCTCGAGCTCGCGGATCGAGCACATCATGCCGCGGCTCTCGACGCCGCGGATGGACGCCACCTTCAAAGTCATGTCGCTGCCGGGAATCCAGGCGCCCGGCGCGCCGAACACACCCTTGAGGCCGGGCCGGGCATTGGCGGCGCCGCACACCACCTGGACCGCCTCGCCGGCGCCGGTGCTCACGGTCAGCACCTGCAGCTTGTCGGCCTGCGGATGGCGCTCGGCGGTGACGATCTCGGCGACGACGAAGGGCGCGAGCTTCTCGGCCGGATTCTCGACATTCTCCACCTCGAGCCCGATCGCGGTGAGCTTGTCGGTGATCTCCGCGACTTTCGCCTCGGTGTCGAGATGCTCCTTCAGCCAGGACAAAGTGAACCTCACGCGCCCACCCCCCCGCTCAGGGTCGGCACGTCGAGCGCCGCGAAACCGTAATGCCTGAGCCAGCGCAGGTCGCCGTCGAAGAAGGCGCGCAGATCGTCCATGCCATATTTGAGCATCGCCAGCCGGTCGATGCCGCAGCCGAAGGCGAAGCCCTGCCATTCGTCCGGATCGAGCCCGCAATTGGCGATCACCCGCGGATGGACCATGCCGGAGCCGAGCAGCTCCATCCATTTTTCGGTGCCGCCGAGCACTCGCCGGCCCTTTTCCATATGGTAGCCGACATCGACCTCGGCCGACGGCTCGGTGAACGGGAAATAGCTCGGCCGCATCCTCAGCACGATGTCGTCGCGCTCGAAAAAGGCGCGCAGGAACGTCTCCAGCGTCCATTTGAGGTGGCCGAGCGTGATGTCGCGGTCGATCACCAGCCCCTCGACCTGATGGAACATCGGCGTGTGGGTGGCGTCGTTGTCGGAGCGGTAGGTGCGGCCCGGAGCGATCACGTAGAGCGGCGCGCCCTGTGCCTGCATCGCCCGGATCTGCACCGGCGATGTGTGGGTGCGCAGCAGCATCCGGCCGCCCTCGCTTTGCGTCTGCTCGAAATAGAAAGTGTCGTGCATCGCCCGCGCCGGATGGCTTTCGGGGATGTTGAGCGCGGTGAAATTGTGCCAGTCGTCCTCGATCTCCGGCCCGGTCGCGACCGAGAAGCCGAGATCGGCGAAAATCTCGGCGAGCTCGTCCATCACCTGGCTGACCGGATGGACGCTGCCTTCGACGCCGGTGTCGACCGGTAGCGTCATGTCCAGCGTCTCGCTGCCGAGCCGGCGGTCGAGATCGGCGTCCTCCAGCTCCGCCTTGCGCGCCGCGAGCGCGGCGGTCGCCGCTTCGCGCAGCGCGTGGATGCAGGGCCCCTCGCTCTGGCGCTCTTCTGGCGTCATGCCGCCAAGCGTCTTCAGGAGCTGGGTCACCGCCCCCTGCTTGCCGAGCGCGCCGACCCGCTCCGCCTCGAGCGAAGCGAGATCGTCCGCCGCTTCGATGCGGGCGAGAAGCTCGCGGCCCAGCTGGTCGAGATCGGACATGGCGCTGCGCTCTAGACGAGATTGGCGGGCGAATGGAACCCTGCTGGCAAAGCGGACCCTCAGACCCTACATCCTCGGCCTATGACAGCGGGAATGCCTATCCCGGGCCATATCG
The DNA here is from genome assembly GCA_963848555.1 of uncultured Alphaproteobacteria bacterium. Lineage (GTDB taxonomy): Bacteria > Pseudomonadota > Alphaproteobacteria > Sphingomonadales > Sphingomonadaceae > Allosphingosinicella. Next base: position 1,381,109 of record CAWKEE010000004.1, read on the forward strand.
ACCCGGTTCCGGTACCGCGCCCTGCGGCGGCGGGCGGCGACCCGCGCCCGGACCTGATCGGCCTGTCGCGCGACCGCATCCGCGCGCTGCTGGCCGAGGCCGGCCTGGACGAGCGCCAGGCGAAATTGAGGGCCAAGCAGCTCTGGCACCAAATCTACCATCGCGGGGCGCGCGACTTCGACGCGATGAGCGACATAGCCAGGCCGCAGCGCGGCTGGCTCGCCGAGCGCTTCCGGATCGGCCGGCCCCGGATCGTCGTCGAGCAGGTGTCGACCGACGGCACCCGCAAATGGCTGCTGCGGACCGACGACGGCCACGATTATCGAGATGGTGTTCATCCCCGACGCCGATCGCGGCACTTTGTGCGTCTCGAGCCAGGTCGGCTGCACCCTCAACTGCCGCTTCTGCCATACCGGGACGATGCGGCTGGTCAGGAACCTTCATGCCGGCGAGATAGTCGGCCAGGTGATGCTCGCCCGCGACGCGCTCGGCGAATGGCCGTCGCAGCCGGAAGGGCGGATGCTGTCGAACATCGTGATGATGGGGATGGGCGAGCCGCTCTACAATTTCGACGAGGTTCGCGACGCGCTCAGGATCGTCATGGACGGCGACGGCCTCGGCCTGTCGCGGCGGCGGATCACCCTCTCCACTTCCGGGGTGGTGCCGATGATGGCGCGCGCCGGCGAGGAGATCGGCGTCAACCTCGCCGTGTCGTTGCACTCGGTCACCAAAGAGGTGCGCGACGAGATCGTGCCCCTGAACCGCAAATATGGCATCGAGCAGCTGCTCGAGGCCTGCGCGGCCTATCCCGGCGCCAACAATGCGCGCCGCATCACCTTCGAATATGTGATGCTCAAGGACCGGAATGACAGCGACGAGGATGCCCGCGAGCTGGTGCGGCTGATCCGCAAATACCGGCTGCCGGCCAAGGTCAATCTGATCCCGTTCAACCCCTGGCCGGGCGCGCCCTATGAATGTTCGGACGAGGCCCGCATCCAGCGTTTCTCCGACATCATCTTCGAGGCCGGCATCTCGGCGCCGATCCGCCGCCCGCGCGGCCGCGACATCATGGCCGCCTGCGGGCAGTTGAAGTCCGCCGCCGAAAAGAAGAGCCGCGCGGAGCTGGACCGCATCGCCGCCGAGAAGCAGGCCGCGATCGCCTGAGGCGCGGCGCCGCTCAGTGAGCAGCGACCTGCACTTCCTCCAGCGGGCCGCCCATCCCGGTATTGGCGCCGGCGCCGCGCACCATCGCCAGCGCTTCTCCCGACGAGGGCGACTGGTCGAGGATGTGGACCGACGCGCCGAGCTCGGTCACGCCGAACAGGAGGCGTGCGAAGTCGAGCGGCAGGCGTACGCAGCCGTGCGAGGCGGGGCGGCCGGGAATCTGACCGGCATGGAGCGCGATCCCGTCCCAGGTCAGCCGCTGCATGAACGGCATCGGCGCGTTGTTGTAGAGGTTGGAATAATGCTCCCGCCTCTTCTGCAGGATGTTGAAGGTGCCGACCGGGGTCTCATGACCGCGCCGGCCGGTCGAGACGGTCGTGACGCCGATCAGCGTTCCGCCGCGATAGACATAGGCGCGCTGCAGCGGGATGCTGACGACGATCTCCACCGCGCCCTGCTCGGCGAGCTCCGGCTGCCAGACGAATTCGCCGGGGCTGAGCACCGCCACGTCGCTGAAAATCTCGGCCGCCTCGGTGGCTCGGGCGGCGGCGAGCGGCGCGAAGGCCAGCATCAGCGCAGCGGCTTTGACGAACGCGTTGCGGAGGATCGAATGATTCATGTCCAGCTCTTTGCGGGCGGGGGCTCCGCAACCTTTCTTCCGTCCGGGATTGGCGGTGGCGGGCGACTAGGCGAGCTTCGTTGCGCGATTGTGCCGTGCCCGCGCCTTTGTTGTTTCGATTGTTGCAGTCAGAACCCGGGATTGGGGGCAGTCACCAGTGACTGTCCCTTTCAGAAGCCGCGGAAGTTGGCGAACTGCGCCACCGGCTCGCGCTCCGAACGCCAGCGGTTGATGGCGTGGGCCTCGTCCGGCCAGCCCAGCGCCAGTCCGCAATAGAGCATCCAGTCGTCCGGCAGGTCGAGGAAGCCGGCCACCGTCTCGTGCATCGCCGCCCAGGCCTCCTGGCCGCAGCTGCCCAGCCCGCGCTCGGCGGCGAGCAGCATCAGGCTGTTGATGAACATGCCGAGATGGGCCCATTGCGGCGGTCCGAAGCGGCGCGGAATCGAGAAGAACAGACCGACCGGCGCGCCGAAGAATTCGTAATTGCGGGCGAACTGCCTGAGCCGTGCGGCACGATCCTCGCGCCCGATGCCGATCGATTCGTATAATTGCTCGCCGACCCGGTGGCGCCGCTCGCGCCACGGCCCCTCGAGCTGCGGCGGGTAGACGGGATATTCAGTGCCTTCGCCGCGCGGATTGGCGGCGAGACTCTCGCGCACTCGAACTTTGAGCGTCTCGAGCGCGTCGCCGGCGAGCGCGTCGACTCGCCAGGGCTGGAGATTGCCGCCCGACGGCGCCCGGCGGGCGGTGTCGAGCAGCTGCTCGACGGTCGCGCGATCGACCGGCCGGTCGACAAAGGCGCGCACCGAATGGCGGGCGAGCATCGCCTCGCTGACGCTGACCACGATTCCCTTCTCCCTTGAACCCGCGTTTTTGGCGTTTATTAGTGCCGCCCATGTGGCTGCTCGACAAACTCCTCCGCAAGCTCTTCCACAAGGGCGAGTTCACCGTCATCGACCATGACGGCAAGACCTATCATTACGGCGCGCCCGATCCCGTCCACGGCGGGATCAAAGTGCGGCTCACCGACCGCGGCGCCTCCTTCCATATCGCCAAGGATCCGCGGCTCGGCGCCGGCGAGGCCTATATGGACGGCCGGCTGGTGGTCGAGCCGCCGCACGACATTCGCGACCTGCTGCTGTTCGCGCGCTACAATGCGCCGTGGGAGCGGCCGGGCGCGCTGAAGCCGCAGAGCCTGGTGCGCCGCGCCGCGGGCACGATCGTCGGCAAGCTCGACCAGATCAACTGGCGCAGCCGGTCGGCGCGCAACGCCGAGCACACCTACAATCTCACCCGCCGGCTCTACGAATTGTTCCTCGACGAGGACCGGCAATATACCTGCGCTTATTATCGCGACCCGTCGGACAGCCTCGAGCAGGCGCAGCTCGACAAGAAGGCGCATCTCGCCGCCAAGCTCCACGTCAAGCCCGGCATGAAGGTGCTCGACGTCGGCTGCGGCTGGGGCGGGCTCGCTTTGTACCTGCACCGCCATTACGACGTCGACGTGCTCGGCGTCGCGCTGGCGCCGGACCAGATCGCCTTCGCCAACGAGCGCGCGGCGGCGGCCGGGGTCGCCGACCGGGTCAGGTTCGAGCTGAAGGATTATCGCGAGGTCGAGGGCCAGTTCGACCGGATCGTCAATGTCGGCCTGATCGAGCATCTCGGCACGCCGCACTACCCGACCTTCTACAAGCATATGCACCGGCTGCTGAAGGAGGACGGGGTGATGGTCTCCCATTGCTGCGGCCGGATGGGCGCGCCGGCCGGCACCACCGACGCCTGGACGCGCAAATATATCTTCCCCGGCGGCTACATACCGGCGCTGTCGGAGCTGGTCGCCGAGGCCGAGCGCAACCGGCTGATCGTCTCGGACACCGAGGCGGTGCGCTACCATTATGCCCTCACGCTCGAGGAATGGTATCACCGCACCAACGCGGCGCGCGACGAGATCGTCGCGCTTTACGACGAGCGCTTCTTCCGCATGTGGCAATTCTACCTGGCCGGCGCCGAGGCCGCGTTCCGCTATGGCGGGCTGGTCAACTGGCAGATCCAGTATCTGAAGCGCCGCGACGCCATTCCGATGACCTGGGACTATATGTTCGAGGAGGAAAGGCGGCTGCACGGTCTCGAGCAGGCGCCGGAATGGCATCTCAGCCGGGCGGCGGAATAGGCCTTCCGCCGGGCGGGGCCGGCGCCAGCCGGTAATGCTCGACCCGCAACGGGGCGAAACCGGCCGACCGTTCGGCCGGCGGGCCGCCGAACGCTGCGCCGACGCTGCCGCCGGGATCGAACCAGCGTCCGAACCGGCTGACCACCCAGATGCCTTCGACGCGGCGCCGGCGCGCATCCTCGATCAGGCGCGCGGCATCGTCCGGGGCCATGCCCGGCACCGCCGGCGTGCCGGTGTAGCGCGGCCCGCGATGGCCGGGCGCGGGGAATTCGGCCGGAATGCCGCGCACGGCGTAGGGAAGCGCGCCGCCGGCGCCGTAACGCAGCGGCAGGATCAGCTCGTTGGGCAGCAGCCACACCTCCTCGCGCGGGCCGACCCTTTGCTCGAGCCACGAGGAAAGCCGCGTCCATTGCTCCTCAGGCGGCCGCCGCACCTCGCCGACCGCGCCGGCGGCGAGGATCAGCAGCAGCGCCGCGGCCGCGGCGAGCCGCACCGGCGCGCCGCCGAGCCGCGCCGCGCCGGCGGCGGCGAGCAGCAGCAGCGGCAGCGCCGACGGCACCAGAGTGCGCGGCAGGAACACCGGCGCGGAAATCGCCGAAAGCAGGATCGTCATCGCCGCCGGCGCCAGCGCGGCGATCAGCAGCAGCCAGGCGATCGGACGATCGGCTTCGCGGCGGAGCAGCCAGGCGGCGCCGAACGCGGCGAGCAGGAACAAAGGCAGCGCGGCAAGGCCGGGCAAAGCGAGGCCGGCGGCAAGGCCGGGCGGCACGTCGCTCCACGAGAAGCGCAGCCAGGACTGCGTCCAGTCCTGCCGCTGGTCGAGGACGATGGCGAGGCAGGGCAGCCAGGCCAGCAGAGCGGCGGCATGGACCGCGGCGAAGGCGACCAGCTGCTGCCGCAGCCGGCCCTGCATCGCCAGCGCGAGCAGCAATCCGCCGCCGAGCGCGGCGCCGAACAGCGGGCCGAGGCCGTGCAGCCACAGCACCAGCTCGAGACCGGCCAGATAGGCGAGCCACCAGGCGGCGCGCGGCCGGCCCGAGCCCAGCAGCGCCAGCGCCGCCCACAAAGCGAGCGCGAAGGCGAGCGCGAACAAAACGTAGGGACGCGCCTGCCGGGCGGCGACGATCAGCGGCGGCGACAGCGCCAGTGCCGCCGCCGTCAGCGGCGCCGGCCAGGCGAGCTCCGGCGTCATCCGCCGGGCGCACAGCCAGCCCAGAGGCAGCATCGCCAGCCCGGCCAGCACCGACAGCGATCGCAGCCCGAGCGGGGTCGGCGGCGCCAGGCCCTGCCACAGCCGCAGCAGCGAATAATAAAGCGGCGGATGGGTGTCGAAGCGCCGGACGTTCGTCCACAGGTCCCGCATATCCTGGCCGCTCATCCAGCGGCTCCACGATTCGTCGAGCCACAGCGGCCGGCCGGCGAGATCCCAGACACGCAGCAGGATCGCCGCCGTCGCCACGGCCACGCCTGCAACGGCAAGAGCCGCGCGGGCGCGTGTCATGTCGCCCGGCGGCCGATCAGGCCGAGCATGGCGAGCAGCTGGAAGGCGATGAGCAGCGGCGCGACCGGTGCCGGGACCGCGTTCAGATAGAGCACCGCCATCGGCACGAAAGCCGCCAGGCCGGCGGCGAGCGCGAACCAGGCCGGCTCTCCGGCGAGGCTGCGCCGAAACAGGATCAGGCCGGCCAGGCCTGCGACCGTCATGTCATAGGCGAAGCCGTAAGGCAGGACGAGGAAGGTCGCGGTCGCCGTCGCCAGGCCGGCCTCGGCGCTGTCGCGGGGCAGATGCCTGAGCAGCAGGACGACGGCGGCGACCGCGGTCAGTGCCTGCAGCGCCGCCGCCGCCGCGATCGGCACGCCCAGAATCGCCAGCGCCGGCGTCAGCGTCGGCATCATCCGCATGAAGAAGGCGCCGACATCGTCGACCATCGCCGCCTGCAGCAGGGCGGTTTCGCTCAAATAGGTCAGCCAGAGCTGAGCGCCGAACAGCAGCGCCGACAACGCGACCAGCAAGGCGACGGTGGCGGCGGCGGCGGCGATGGCGGCCCATTCGCGCCGCCACAGCAGGACGATCGGCGCCAGCACCGCCAGATGAGGCTTGACCAGCATCAGCCCGATCAGGATTCCCGCCGCCGCCGGCCGGCCCGGCAGCAGCCGCCAGGCGGTGAGCCACAGCGCCCCGATCAGGAATCCGTAATGGCCGGCCCAGATGTTGACGATGGCCGCCGGCGCGAGGATCGCGGCCCAGCCGCCGATCCCGGCGTCGCGCAGATAGGGCCGGGCCGCCGCCGCGAACAGCGCGCCGGTGGCGATGAGCCAGCCGATCCACGCCGCCGGATAGGGAAGCAGGGCGAACAGCCAGGTGTAGAGGAGGGTGACCGGCGGATAGGAATAATTGTGGTGCCTGAGCGCGCCGTCGAACAGTCCGGACTGGAAGGCGCGATAGGCCTCGACGTCGTAGAGGATGTCGATCCGGCCCTGGAGCACCAGGTTTCCCGACGTGTAGACGTTGACGAAATCGCGGCCCCACAGCGCGTTTCCCGAGATGGAGAGGCCGGCGCCGGTATGGAGGAAGTCGCGCAGCAGGATCATCGCCGCGACCGCGAAGGTGGCGAGCCAGAAAGCGAGCCAGCCCGGCTCGCCGGTGCGGATACGGTCGCCCCCGGTCGCGATCGGCCGGCCGGACAGGCGGGGACGCTTGGCGGCCATCGTCCCGCGTCAGCGCGGCGCGAGCAGCGCGAACAGCGAAACCCCGGCGGGGAGCGGCACCCGCCCGACCAGGTGGCGCTCGAGCGCGAAGATCGTCCGGAACAGGCGATTCAGCGGCGCCGGGGGCATGCGGTCGTCGCTTTCGGTCTTGCCGGTCAGCTTGCCGGCGATGCGGACCGCGGCGGCGAGCGGAAACAGCAGGCTGTTGAAATAGCCGATGCGATGCGCCCGCAAGCCCGCCGCCTCGATCACCCGGCGCAGCGCGCGCCTCGAATAGCGCCTCTTGTGGTGGTGGGCGACGTCGTGCGCGCTCCACATCCAGCGATAGGCCGGCACCGTCACCAGGATGCGGCCGCCCGGGGCCAGCTTGGCGGCGATGCTGGCGAGCGCCGCCTGGTCCTCGTCGACATGCTCGAGCACGTCGAGCAAGGCGATCAGATGATAGGCGCCGTCGGCGATGCCGCCGAGATCGGGCAGCGGCGCGGCTTCGACCCGACGGCCGAGCCGCCGGCTGGCGAGGGCGCGGGCCGCGCCGTCCACCTCGATCGCGTCGAGCCGGCCGAAGCGGCGCAGCATCGCGAAATTGTGACCGGTGCCGCAGCCGATCTCGAGGATGCGGGCGTCGGCCGGCAGCGCCACCTCGCGGGCGACCAGATCGTGGAGGATCTCGCGGCGGGCGACGTACCACCAGTGGACGGCGTCATGCTCGGCCATCCGGTCGTAGACGGCGCGCTCCATCAGCCGTCGCCGCCGTCGGCGAAGCCGATCTTCTGCCGGACCACGTAAAGCGGCCGTCTTTTCGCCTCGATCAGGATGCGGCCGACATATTCGCCGAGCACGCCCAGCGAGATGAGCTGGAGGCTGCCGAAGAACAGGATCGCCACCATCAGCGACGGATAGCCGGCGACGTCGCTGCCATAGACCATTGTCTTCACCACCACGAAGATGGCGTAGAGCAAGGAGAAGAAGGCGATCACCAGGCCGATATAGGACCAGATGCGCAGCGGCATGGTCGACGCCGAGGTGAGGCCGTCGAGCGCCAGCGTCCACAGCTTCCAGTAGCGGAACTTGGTGCGGCCGACGGCGCGCGGCGCGCGCTGATATTCGACCGCCGCCTGGCGGAAGCCGGACCAGGCGAACAGCCCCTTCATGAACCGGTTGCGCTCGGGCATGGCGCGGATGATCTCGACCACCGACCGGTCGAGCAGCCGGAAGTCGCCGGCATGTTCCGGGATCTTGTCCGACGAGAGATAATTGTGGGCGCGATAATAGAGGTCGGCGGTCAGCCGCTTGGGCAGGCTGTCGGTCTGGCGGTTGGTGCGGACGCCGTAGACGACCTCGAAGCCGTCGCGCCATTTGGCGATCATCGCGCCGATCACCTCCGGCGGATCCTGAAGGTCGACGTCGATCGGAATCACCGCCTGGCCGGCGGCGTGGTCGAGGCCGGCGGTCAAGGCCGCTTCCTTGCCGAAATTGCGCGACAGCGACAGCGCCCGCACCCGGGACTCGTCGCGATGCGCCGCCGCGATCGCCGCCAGCGTGTTGTCGGTGCTGCCGTCGTCGACGAACAATATCTCCCAGGCCGCGTGCGGCGCGACGCCGGGGAACAGACCGTCGAGGATCGGCGCGACCCGGGCGACGAACGGCGCCACCGCCTCCTGCTCGTCCTTCACCGGGACGATCAGCGACAATATCGGTGCCGGGCGCGGGTCCATCGCGGCGAATGTGCCACAGAATGCCGCTTCTGTGCTCTCATAATCCATCAGGCGAACACCCAGCGCCGGTTGAGCGCGAAGGTGAGCAAAGGCGTGACGAACAGGATCGGCAGCACCGGCCACCAGGTCGGGCCGCCGAGCTGCTTGACCAGCAGCCAGACGAAGAACTGGTTGGTGAGGAAACCGATCACGTTGACGGTGAAGAAGCGGGCGGTGCGCGCCGGCGCGTTGCCGCGCGCGCCATGGCCGCGGAAGCTGAAGCGGCTGTGGAGGATGTAGCCGAGGCCGGTGAAGACGATGAAGTTCAATGTCAGCGACAGCATCGGCTCGACGCCGACCACGTCGGCGACGAACCAGTAGCCGCCCGCCACCAGCACCGTCAGCAGCCCGCCGGTCAGTGCGAAGCGGACCAGCTGGCCGACGATTTCCTTATGCTTCTCAACGTGCCTGCGCACTCTGTTCACGCCCCGCTTGCCCTTTGGCGACGAGCGACTAATGCCCCGCAAAGAGCTTGAAAAGAAAAGAAACGACGATGGCGCAATCAGCGGGGGCGCAGACCGACCGGATCGGGCGGCACTGGAAGGCGCTGCTGCTCCTGTTCTGGCTCGGGATGGCCGCCTGGCTGGTCTATAAGCGCTGGGACGCGATCCGGATGTTCGCGCTCTCCGACACCGACGACAACATGCGGATGATGCAGGTCCGCGCCCTGATCGAGGGGCAGGGCTGGTACGATCTGCGCCAGTACCGGCTCAATCCCCCGGCAGGCGCCGACATCCACTGGTCGCGACTGGTCGACCTGCCGATCGCCGGATTGAAGCTGCTGTTCTGGCCGCTGATCGGCGGCCGCCTCGCCGAGCAGGTCGCGGTCGCGGTGGCGCCGATGCTGCCGATGCTGGCGGCGATGTCGGCGCTGGCGGTGACCGTCCGGCGCCTGGTCCATCCCTGGGCGTTCGCCGTCGCCCTCGCTTTGATCGCCTGCGCCGGCTCGCCGCTCGCCATGTGGGCGCCGCTGCGGATCGACCATCATGGCTGGCAGCTGGCGATGCTCGCTCTGGCGCTCGCCGCGCTGACCGATCCGAGACGGGCGCGCGGCGGCGTCCTGCTCGGCGCCGCCACCGCGCTGTCGCTGGCGATCGGCATGGAGATGCTGCTCTATCTGGCGCTGGCGGGCGCAGTCACGGCGCTGCGCTGGATCGTCGACCGCGGCGAGGCGCGGCGGCTGCTCGCTTACGGCGTCGCGCTGGGCGGCGGCTGCGCCTTCGCTTTCCTGCTGTTCGCCTCCGAGGCCAATCGGGCGCCGGTCTGCGACGCCTTGTCGCCCGTCTGGCTGTCGACGATGGCGGCGGCCGGCGCGATCGCGGTGCTGCTCGCTTGGTCGAGCCCCGCCTCGCGGCTGTGGCGGCTCGCCGCGGCCGGCGCGGCCGGGCTGGCGCTGGCGGCCGCCTTCGTCCTGGTCTGGCCCGGGTGCCTGGGGCGGCTCGAAGGCGCCGATCCCGAGCTGCAGCGGCTGTGGCTCGACCGGGTTCGCGAGGCGATGCCGGTATGGCGTCACGGCGCCCGCAGCGTCGCCTTGATCGTCACCCTGCCGGTCGCCGGCCTGATCGGCTACGCGTTGATGCTGTGGACCAGCCGCCGCGATCCGGCGCGGCTGATATTGTGGGCGTCGATCGCGTCGCCGGCTTTGCTCGCCGCTTTGCTGCTGATGTGGCAGTCGCGGGCCGGCCCGGCCGCGCAGCTGCTGGCGATCCCGGGCGCGACGGCGCTGGCCTGGACGATCAGCGCCTGGCTGCTCGGCCAGCGGCTGATGATCGTCCGCGTCGTCGGCGTCGTGCTCGCCTTCGTCATCTGCTCGGGCCTGGCCACTTTCTATGTGGCGGGTTTCTTCCCCCAGACGCTCTCCAACCATCAGCGCAACATCAACCTCGCCAATGGCCGCTGCCCGACGCTGGCGGCGCTGCGGCCGATCGCGCTGCAGCCGCCCGGCACCGTGCTCACTTCGGTCGATCTCGGCCCGCGGCTGATCACGGTGACGCCGCACCGGGCGATCGCCGGCCCCTATCACCGCAACGCGCGCCAGATCGTCGACGTGATGCGCGCGTGGCGCGGCGATGCGGCCAATGCCCGCGCGACGATCGACCGCTACCGGGTGGATTATGTGCTGATCTGCCCCAATTTGTCCGAATCGACCCACTATATGGTCGAGGCCCCCGACGGCTTTTACGGCCAGATCCACCGCGGCAAGGCGCCGGACTGGCTCCAGCCGGTGCCGCTGCCCGAGAATTCGCCTTACCGCATGTGGCGGGTGGTCCGCTAAATCCCTCCCCCACGGGGCAGGGGATATCAGCTGAAGCTGCGCTCGATGCCGTCGATCACGAACTGGGCGGCCAGCGCGGCGAGGATGACGCCGAGGATGCGGGTGATCATCGCCTCCATGCGGTGGCCGAGCAGCTTCATCAGTGGGCCGGCGGCGAGCAGGGCGAGCAGGGTGAGGATCAAGGTCGCCGCCAGCGCCGCGAACACCGCGAGCGTTTCGGTGAGGCCGTCGCTGCGCGCGACCAGCAGCATCACCGAGGCGATCGAGCCGGGCCCGGCGATCATCGGAATCGCCATCGGGAAGACCGAAATGTCGTCGGTCTCGCGCGCGCTCACTTCCTGGGCGCGGGTCTCCCGCCGCTCGGTGCGCTTTTCGAACACCATCTCGAGCGCGATCAGGAACAGCATGATGCCGCCGGCGATGCGGAAGGCGGAGAGCGAAATGCCGAGCGCGCGCAGCAGGTCCTCGCCGAGCAGGCCGAAGAAGAGCAGGATGCCCGACGCGACCAGCACCGCCCGCACCGCCATCGCCCGCCGGTGGACCGGTGTCGAATCCTTGGTCAGGCCGGCGAAGATCGGCGCGCAGCCGGGCGGGTCGATCACCACCAGGAAGGTGACGAGGGCGGAGACGAACAGCTCGGTCATAGCCCCTCCGGCGCCGGCAGGCCGGCGCGCGCGCAGGCGGCGACCAAAGTGTTGCGCAACAGCACGGCGACGGTCATCGGCCCGACCCCGCCGGGCACCGGTGTGATCGCCCCCGCCGTTTCGCGGGCGCTCGCGAAATCGACGTCGCCGATCACCTTGCCGTCGACGCGGCTGATGCCGACGTCGATCACGGTCGCGCCCGGCTTCAGCCAGTCGCCCTTGACCATCGCCGCCTGCCCGGCGGCGGCCACCACGATGTCGCCGCGGCGCACGACTTCCGGCAGGTTGCGGGTGCGGCTGTGGGCGAGGGTGACGGTGCAATTCTCCCTGAGCAGCAGCTGGGCCATCGGCTTGCCGACGATGTTGGAGCGGCCGATCACCACCGCCTCGAGACCGGTGAGGTCGCCGAGCCGATCCTTGAGGAGCATCAGGCAGCCGAGCGGCGTGCCCGGCACCGGTCCGGCGTCACCGACGGCGAGGCGCCCGGCATTGGCGGGGTGGAAGCCGTCGACATCCTTGGCCGGAGCGACCGCCTCGATCACCTTTTTCTCGTCGATCGGGGCGGGCACAGGCAGCTGGACGAGGATGCCGTCGACGGCGTCGTCGCGGTTGAGACGGCCGATCAGGGCGAGCAAATCGGCCTCGCTCGTGCCGGCGGGCAGACGGTGCTCGAAGGTCGCCATGCCGGCGGCCAGCGTCGCCTTGCGCTTGGCGCCGACGTAGATCGCGCTCGCCGGGTCGTCGCCGACCAGCACCACCGCGAGCCCGGGAGGCCGGCCGGCGGCGGCGGCGAAGGCGGGGACGGCGGCGGCGACGCGCACGCGCAGCGCCGCGGCGAAAGCCTTGCCGTCGATCAAAGCGGCGGCCATCAATAGCTCGACAGCGCCAGGTCCTGGACGACCCCTCCGAGCAGCCGCTGCAAGGCCCAGATGACGAGCAGGACGACGATCGGCGAGAAATCGATCCCGCCGAAGTCGGGCAGGATCTTGCGGATCGGGCGGTAGATCGGAGCGGTCAGGCGGTCGAGCGCGTAGAGCAGCTGGCGCACGAAGTCGTTGTGGGTGTTGATGACGTTGAACGCGACCAGCCAGCTCAGGATCACCTGGACGATCAGGACCCAGCTGACCACCCACAGCAGCATGATCAATATTTCCAGGACGGCGATCAGCATGGTCTCTCCGCGGCGTTGCCGGCAAATCCTCTAACCGGGCGGCGCAGGCCGGGCAATGGCGGCGGCCGCTCCGCCGCCGGGCCGCCGCCCCGGCCGGTCAGTCGCGCGCCAGCCCGGCCTCGACCGCCCGACGCGCAACCTCGTTGTTGATGCCGATCCAGTCGTCGATGACGGCCCGCACCGTCGAGGCCGGGATGCCGGCGCTGCCGAACATGATGCCGGCGCGCAGCGTCAGCAGTCCGTCCTCACGGCGCATGACGGTGACGAGGTTGAACTCGAAATTCTGCCGGTTCACCCATTCCCAGGGCGGGTCCGGCACGTCGTTATAGGTGACGAACAGGACGATATGGCTGCAGTCGCGGCCGGCCCGGCAACCGCCGAACACGATGAAATTCTCCAGCCCGTCGATCGTCGCCCGGAACAGGGGCTGGTCGTCCATCCCTTCGAGCGCGGTCGGCTGATAGCCCCAGCTCTCGAACAAGGCGCGCAGCCGCTCCGGCTCGAGCGCGCTGACCATCGCGTCCTGGGCCGGCGCCGCCTGCGCCCCGCCAAGGGCGATCGCGGCCGCGGCCCAGGCCGCGAACAGGCGTTTGTGCATGGCTCCCCCTTTCGTGCCCCCGTGCCGCGATCCTAAAGCGAGCCGAAGGCGGCGACAATCCCGCCGCTAGGGCGCGAAGCGCGGCGGCTCGGCTTCGGCGAGGAGGACCGAGAACCATTCCGCCTCGTCGGTCCAGTCGGCGACCACCCCCCAGCCGGCCGCGCGCAGCAGCAGCCGGCTGTCGCGATGGCCGTATTTGTGGCTGTTCTCGGTATGGATGGTCTCGCCCGCTTTGAACGCGAAGCCGCGGCCGGCGACCGTGAAGGCGACGTCGCGACGCGCCTCCAGATGCATCTCGATCCGGCTCATCGCGTCGTTCCACACCGCGCGGTGGACGAAGGCCTCGACCTCTATGTCGCCGTCCAGCTCGGCATTGATGCGGTGGAGCAGGTTGAGGTTGAACGCGGCGGTGACTCCGGCGGCATCGTCATAGGCGGCGAGCAGGATGTCGACCGGCTTGATCCGGTCGACGCCGATCAGCAGCCGCGATCCTTCGCCGAGCGTCTCCTTCATCGCCCGCAGCAGGTCGACGGCGGTGCGCGGGACCAGATTGCCGATGGTCGAGCCGGGAAAGAAGCCGAGCTTGGGCGCGCCGCCTATGTCGTCGGGCAGCCGGAACGGGCGCATGAAATCCGCCTCGATCGGGAAGATCGGCAGGCCGGGAAAGCGCTCGGCCAGCGCATCGGCGGATTCGCGCAGGAAGTCGCCGCTGATGTCGACCGGCACGTAAGCGGCCGGCGCGACCGCGTCGAGCAGGATCGGCGTCTTGGCCGACGAGCCGGAGCCGAACTCGACCACCGCATGGCCGGGGCCGACGATCCGGCCGACCTCGCCGCAATGGCGCTCGAGCAGAAGCGTGTCGGTCCGCGTCAGATAATATTCGGGGAGCCGGGTGATCTCCTCGAACAGCTCCGAGCCGCGCCGGTCGTAGAGCCAGCGCGCCGGCACCGCCGGGATCGGCGCGGCGAGGCCGGCGAGAACGTCGGCGCGAAAAGCGGGGTCGACCCCGGCGAGGCTGGCGGGCGCATCCATTTTCAGGCGTCTTTCGCCAGCCGCAGGCCCGAATACATCCAGCGCTGATGGGGATAGAAGAAGTTGCGGTAGCTGGCGCGGACATGGCCGCGCGGGGTCGCGCAGCTGCCGCCGCGCAGCACCATCTGCGAGCACATGAACTTGCCGTTATACTCGCCGACCGCGCCGGCGGCGGGGCGGAAGCCGGGATAGGGAAGGAAGGCGCTCGCCGTCCACACCCAGGCGTCGCCATACCAGCCGCCGGCGCCGCTCGGCCGCACCGCGCCGGCGGCGTCGAGCTGGTTGCCGGAACGGGGATCGCCGTCCTGCGCGGCCGCCTCCCATTCCGCTTCGGTCGGCAGCCGGGCGCCGGCCCAGCGGGCGAAGGCGTCGGCCTCGTAATAGGAAATGTGGCAGACCGGCTCGGCGAGGCCGAGCGCCCTGACGCCGTCAAGGCCGAAACGCTGCCAGCCGCTTTCGCCGCCGCGCCAGTAAAGCGGCGCGCCGATCCGTTGCTCCTCCACCCACGTCCAGCCGTCGGACAGCCACAGCAACGGGTTGGAATATCCGCCGTCGGCGATGAACTCGAGCCATTCGGCATTGGTGACCAGGCGGTCGGCGAGGACGTGCGGAGCCAGCAGCAGGCGGTGGCGCGGTCCCTCGCAGTCGAACGCGAATCCGGCGCCGTCATGGCCGATCTCGACCACCCCGTCGCGTCCGCGCCGCCAGCGCGGCGGCGGCGGCAGCGCCGCCGGGGCGCCGGTCCCGCTTTCCCACAGCGCCGGCGCCAGCGGATTTTCGGCGAAGGTGGCGGTGAGGTCCATCAGCATCAGCTCCTGATGCTGCTGCTCGTGGTTGAGGCCGAGCACGATCAGGTCGGCGGGCAGTTCGGGCATCCATTCGGCCATCGCCGCGTCGACGGCGGCGCGATAGGCGCGCACCTCGTCCAGCGACGGCCGGCTGAGCATGCCGCGCCGCGGACGGGCGTGACGGTCGCCCTCGCCCTCATAATAAGAGTTGAACAGATAGGCCCAGCTCTCGTCGTGCAGCCGGTAGCCCCGGACATGGTCGCGCAGCAGGAAGGTTTCGAAGAACCAGCTGCTATGGGCGAGATGCCACTTGGCCGGCGAGGCGTCGGGCATCGGCTGGATCGTCGCATCGGCGTCCGACAAAGGCGCGGCGATATCGAGGCTCAACCGGCGCACCGCGGCATAATATTCGGGCAGGCTCGCGCCGGTTCCTGCTGTCGCCTGGGTCGCCATCGGCGGCTCCCTTACACGAAAAAGCCGAAGCGGGTTAGGGTCTTGGACCCCCGAGGGTCCAAACCCAATACCGGAGGTGGCCGGGATCGGCCTTCCCCGGCCGACCGCGGAGCGGCGGGCTGGCTTTTGCCGCCCGGACTTCGTCGCTCGTCGGTCACAATGGGGTCTCCATTGCTCCCTCCTCGCTCCTCGCCGGACAACAAAATCCAGCCCGTCACGACCGCCTCCGGTATTGGGTTTGGACCCTAGGACCCGCGCGTCGCGCCCGGCTGCCACAGCACTTCGCCCCCGGCGCTCGCCGCCACGCGCCGCGCCAGCACGAACAGATGGTCGGACAGCCGGTTCAGATAGGCGATGGCGAGCGGATTGACCGCCTCGGCGACCGCCACCGCCTGACGCTCGGCGCGGCGGACGACGGCGCGGGCAAGGTGCAGCGGGGCGGCCCCCTCGTCGCCGGCCGGCAGGATGAAGCTGCGCAGCGGCTCGAGGCTCTCGTTCATCTCGTCAATTTCGCGTTCGAGCCGCGCGATCTGCTCCGGCACGATCCGAAGCGCCATTTCGGAGGGCGCGAAATCCTCGCCCGGCGTGGCAAGGTCGGCGCCGAGGTCGAACAGCTCGTTCTGGATCCGCTGAAGCATCGCTCGCGCCCGGTCGTCGCGCACGGCACAAAGCGCGACGCCGATCGCGCTGTTCGCCTCGTCGACGTCGCCGATCGCCGCCAGCCGCCGGTCGGCCTTGGAGACGCGCGAACCGTCGACCAGGCCGGTCTCGCCGGCATCGCCGGTGCGGGTGTAGATGCGGTTGAGCCGGACCAGGACGACGCCCTCAGTTGCTCATCATCAGCAACAGGATCACCGCGATCAGCACCGCGATCCCCTGGAACATCACCCGCTTGCGCATCAGCTCCTGCGAGCGGCGCCCGGTGATGTCCTTCTGCTGCGCCATGCCGATCACGCCCTTGGCCAGCACGAACAGGGTCGCGCCGGCCGCGAGCACGAGCAGGATAGCGAGAGTCGTGGTCATCGGAGCCTCTCTACGCCTCGGCGAGCGAATATCCAGCCGGCAATGTCCCGGCGCGCAGGTCGGCGGCGAGGTCGCCCGGATCGACGCCGGCGGCGCGCAGATCGGCCAGCGCCGGCGCGCCGTGGCGCTTCGCCAGCCGCCGCCCTTCGGCGTCCGCCAGCAGTCGATGATGATGATAGACCGGGGTGGGCAGGCCGAGCAGCGCCTGCAGCAGCCGATGGACGTGGGTGGAGGCGCGAAGGTCGCCGCCGCGGACGACGTCGGTGATCCCCAAAGCGGCATCGTCGACGGTCGCGGCCAGATGATAGCTGGCCGGCGCGTCCTTGCGGGCGAGCACGACGTCGCCGAACCGCGCCGGATCGGCCGCGACCGCCGTCTCGCTTTCCCGCCAGGCGAGCGGCCCCGCCTGCCGCATGGCGCGCGCCATGTCGAGCCGCCAGGCATGGGGGCGGTCGAGGTCGGGATCGGCAAGGGCGCGGCAGGTGCCGGGATAGGCCGGCGCTGCCGGGCCCTGCGGCGCCGCGGCGCTGGCGGCGATTTCGGCGGCGATCTCGGCGCGGGTGCAGAAGCAGGGATAGACCAGCCGCTCGCGCCTCAGCCGCTCCAGCGCTTCCCGATAATCGTCGAGCCGCTCGGACTGGTAGACGATCTCCCCGTCCCATTCGAGGCCGAGCCAGAGCAGGTCCTCGAAGATCGCGTCGACGAAGGCGGAGCGCACCCGGCCCGGATCGATGTCCTCGATCCTGAGCAGGAAGGTGCCGCCCTGCTCGCGGGCGAAATCGTGCGCCTTGAGCGCCGAATAAGCGTGTCCCAAATGGAGCCGTCCGGTCGGGCTCGGCGCGAAGCGGGTGACGGGCTGCATCTTGGGGTCCAGGCTCCCTACCGGAGGTGGCCGGGATCGGCCTTCCCCGGCCGACCGCGGAGCGGCGGGCTGGCTTTTGCTGCCATGGGCCCGGCCGCCCTGTCCCCCGGACAGGGCTGCGGATGTCCGGGGGACATCCGCACCGGCCCATCGTCGTCGCTTCGTCGGTTACGATGTATCAACATCGCTCCCTCCTCTCTCCTGGCCGGACAACAAAATCCAGCCCGTCACGGCCGCCTCCGGTAGGGAGTGTGGACCCCTTGGGACCCTTTTCCCTTGACCCTGACTCTCTACCTATGGTGTCATGACGCCGTCACGCAGGTCAGCCAGGCGTGACGGAACACAGGAGAAGAAGGCCGGGGCGCCCGCATTCTCCCTCGTTCTGGGTGCGACAGGCTTCGAGGGCGGGTTTCTGGAGACTCTCTCCACGAAACGGAGCTTGTTGAGCCTTGTACCACCCCGACCTCCTCAGGCACCCGGAAAGCTGCCCGGCGCTGGTGCTGAACGCGGACTATACCCCGCTCAGCTACTATCCGCTGAGCCTGTGGCCGTGGCAGACGGCGGTCAAGGCGGTGTTCCTCGAGCGGGTCGCCATCGTCGCTCAATATCAGCGCAAGGTCCATTCCCCCAGCTTCGAGATGAGCCTGCCGAGCGTGATAGCCTTGCGGCAATATGTCCGTCCTTCCGAATATCCGGCCTTCACCCGGTTCAACCTGTTCCTGCGCGACCGCTTCTCCTGCCAATATTGCGGCGACGGCTACGAACTCACCTTCGACCATGTCATTCCCCGCGCCCATGGCGGCCGCACCACCTGGGAGAATGTCGCCACCGCCTGCGCGCCCTGCAATCTGAAGAAAGGCGGGCGCGCGCCGAGGGAGGCGCACATGCATCTGCTCCGCCATCCGTTCCGGCCGACCAGCTGGCAGCTGCAGGAGCATGGCCGCAGCTTCCCGCCGGGCTACCTGCACGACAGCTGGCGCGACTATCTCTACTGGGACGTCGAGCTGGAAGCGTAATCCTCAACAATCCTCCCCGTCGCGAAGCGATGGGGAGGGGGACCGCCTGAAAGGCGGTGGAGGGGCTTACAGCGCCGTTCCCCCCTCCACCGTGCTTCGCACGGTCCCCCTCCCCACGAGCTGCGCTCGCAGGGAGGATGAACCCGGCGCCTACCGCCGCAGCCAATGCCTCCGCGCGAACCAGGCGAGCACCGCCAGGCCGACCCCAAGGCAGAAGGCGACAATGCCCCAGAACGACCATGGCCGGTCCGCATAGGGTATGCCCTCGACGTTCATGCCGAGCAGGCCGGTGATGAAGGTCAGCGGCAGGAAGATGAAGGCGACGATCGAGATCAGCAGCGAGCGCTGGTCGATCTGCTCGGCGCGCAGGTCGGTGAGCTGCTCGTGGAGCAGCGCCGCGCGCTCGCGCACCGCTTCCAGCTCCTCGGCCATGCGGGCGAAGCGGTCCGCGGCCTCGTGGATGTGGAGCCGGTCCTGCTCCTCGAGCCAGTCGACGTCGATCCCGGCCAGCGTCGCCAGCGCGTCGCGGTCGGGCGCGACGAAGCGGCGGAAGGAGATGGCGTCCGACCGGATCTGGGCGATCGACGTGCGCAGCCGGTAGATGTTGCCCGATTCGAGCGCGCTCTCGCACGCGTCGAGCTGGTCGCCCAGCGCCGCCACCTGCGGATCGAGCTCGCGGCTGATCTCGCGCGCGAAAGCGGCGACGAGGTCGCCCGGGTCGTGGATCCTGCCCGCCTCGACGAGCCGGACGACCGAGGCGGTGGCGCTCATCGTGCGGCGGCTCAGCGAGGTGACGCGGCCCTGGCTGATCCACAGCCGGATCGACACCAGCCGGTCGGAATCGTCGGGTTCGACGTCGCCCGGCCCGCGCAGGTTGACGATCGCGCCGTCCTCGATGCGGTCGCAGCGGGGCCGCGTCTCGGTGGCGATGAGCGCGCCGGCGGCGATGTCGGGAATGTCGCTGGCGCTCTTCAGCAGCGACAGATCCTGATGGTCGCGTCCTTCGAGATGAACCCAGAGGAAGCCGGGGCCGCGCCAGGCGATCGCTTCGTCGATCGCGATCCGCCGGACCGGGCCGTCACCGACGAGAAGCGCGCCGTCCATCAATCCCGCCCGGAGCGTCCGGCGAGAAAGGCGCGTACCGCCGACGCGACGTCGTCGCGGGCCAGCGCGAGCGCGAGGTTGGCGATCACGAAGCCCCTGGCGTCGCCGCAATCGTGGCGGTCGCCGTCGAAGGTGAGGCCGTGGAAGGGCTGGCTGCCGATCAGTGCCGCCATGCCGTCGGTCAGCTGGATCTCGCCGCCGGCGCCGCGGCCGATCCCGCCGAGTATCGCCATGATCTCGGGCTGGAGGATGTAGCGGCCGACCACCGCCAGCGTCGAAGGCGCGACATCGGGCGCGGGCTTCTCGACCAGTCCCCTGACCTCGGTCAGGGGGCCGTCCTGCGCGCCCGGGGTGATGATGCCGTAGCTCGCCGTCCGCTCGCGCGGCACTTGCTGCGCGCAGACGATATTGCCGCCGACCTTGCGATAGCCCTCGACCATCTGGGCGAGACAGCCCGGCCGGCCGACCATCAGATCGTCGGGCAGCAGCACGGCGAACGGCTCGTCGCCGACGATCTCGCGCGCGCACCACACCGCATGGCCGAGGCCGAGCGGCTCCTGCTGGCGGACCGACACCAATGCGCCGGCGGGCAGGCGGGTGCCGTCGAGCGCATCGAGCGGCTTGCCGCGCGAGCGCATCACCGCCTCGAGCTCATAGGCGATGTCGAAATGGTCCTCGAGCGCGTCCTTGCCGCGGCCTGTGACGAAGATCATCTGCTCGATCCCGGCCTCGAGCGCCTCCTCGACCGCATATTGGATCAGCGGCCGATCGACGACGGTCAGCATCTCCTTGGGGATCGCCTTGGTCGCGGGCAGGAATCGGGTGCCGAGCCCGGCGACGGGGAAAACGGCCTTGCGGACGGGCTTCATTCCTGGTCCTTCTTGATCCACCCCAATCCTGCCCAACAAATGCCGGGGAGGATCACTGGGGCTCATCTCCCACCGGCAGATCGCCCGGCGCCACGTCGGGCGGCGGCAGGTCGAAGCGATCGTCCTCGCGCTCTTCGGAGCGGCGCAGCAATTCGTCGATCCGCTCGGGCCGCGCGATCGGCGGGGGCGTCAGCATCTCCTCGGTGGTCGGGGCGCGGCGCGCCATCGCGGGCACCGGCGGCGGAGGTTCGCCGGGGGGCGGCTGCAGCGGCTCCCTGAGCCCGCAGCCGGCGAGCCCCGGCACCAGCACCAGCAGAAAGGTGGCCCGCCTCATTCGTCCATCCCCAGCGCTTTCTTCGCCGCCTCGATCCGCTTCTTCACCGCTGCCGGTGCGGTGCCGCCGAAGCTGGTGCGAACTCTTAACCGAAGCCTCCGGCGAAAGCACCGCGAAAACGCCGCGGCCGATGCGCTCGTCGAGGCCGGCGAGCGCGTCGGCGGGCAATTCCCACAAGGCCAGCTTGCGCTCCTCGGCGAGCCGCACCGCGCGGCCGGTGACCTGGTGCGCCTCGCGGAACGGCAGCCCGGCCTCGCGCACCAGCCAGTCGGCAAGGTCGGTGGCGGTGGGATGGCCGGCGGCGGCGGCGGCGCTCATCCGGTCGGCATCGAAGCGGGACGTCTCGATCATCGCCGCCATCGCCGCCAGCGCCAGCATCAGCAGATCGTGCGCCTCGAACAGCGGCGGCTTGTCGTTCTGCAGGTCCTTCGCATAAGCCAGCGGCAGCCCCTTCATCACCATCACCAGACCGGTCATCGCCCCGGCGATGCGGCCGGCATGGCCGCGGACCAGCTCGGCGGCGTCCGGGTTGCGCTTCTGCGGCATGATCGACGATCCGGTCGACATCGCGTCGGACAGCCGCACGAAGCCGAACGGCTGGCTCGCCCACAGGATGATCTCCTCGGCCAGCCGCGACAGATGGAGCGCGCACTGGGTGGCGGCCATCAGGAAATCGAGCGCGAAATCGCGGTCGGAGACGGCGTCCAGTGAATTGGCGGTCGGCCGGTCGAAGCCCAAAGCCAGCGCCACCGCCTCCCGATCGAGCGGGAAGGAAGTGCCGGCCAGAGCGGCGCTGCCGAGCGGGCATTCGTTCAGGCGCGCGCGGGCGTCGGCGAAGCGCGAGCGGTCGCGCTTGAGCATCTCGTAATAGGCCATCAGATGGTGGCCGAGCGTCACCGGCTGCGCCGCCTGCAAATGGGTGAAGCCGGGCATCAAGGTCGCCGCATGCTCGCCGGCGCGGCCGACCAGCACCCGCTGGAGCGCCGCGATCGCCGCATCGCTCTCGTCGATCGCGTCGCGCACCCACAGCCGCATGTCGGTCGCGACCTGGTCGTTGCGCGAGCGGGCGGTGTGGAGGCGTCCGGCCGCCGGCCCGATCAGCTCGGTCAGGCGATGCTCGACATGCATGTGGATATCCTCGAGCGCCGCATCCTCGGTCACGCTCTGGCTCTCATATTCGTCGGCGATCCGGTCGAGCCCTTCCTCGATCGCATCGGCATCGTCCTGGCTGACGATGCCGCGGGCGCAGAGCATCGCGACATGCGCCTTGGAGGCGGCGATGTCCTGCCGCCACAGCCGCTTGTCGAAGGAGATGGAGGCATTTATCTCGCGCATCAGCGCGGAAGGGCCTTCGGCGAACCGCCCGCCCCACATGGCATTGGAGTCCGAATCGTTGCGGCCAGTTTCCCTGCGCTTGGTGATCGCCTCTCTCCTCGGCCTTGCCGGCCTCGCGCTGGCCGGATGCGATAGGCAAAAGGCCCCGGCGCCGCAAGGCGAGCCCGGATCAGGCGCGGGGCAGCAGGCGGCCGATCGAGCGGCGAGCGCCTATCCGACCGGCCGGCTCGACCGCTCCTTTGCCGGCACGCCGGCGCCGGCGACCTTGTTCGAGGACCCGTACGGCCGGCCGGCGCGGCTCGCCGATTTCCGCGGCCGGCCGGTGCTGGTCAACCTGTGGGCGACCTGGTGCGGCCCTTGCGTGGTCGAGATGCCGTCGCTCGACGCGCTCGCGATCCGCGAGGGCGAGGCGCTGCAGGTGCTTGCGTTGAGCCAGGACGTGGACGGGCGCGCGAAGGTGACCGATTTCTTCGCGGGGCGCGGCTTCCGGCGGCTCGAGCCCTATCTCGATTCCGGGCTGGGGGTGATGACCGCGCTCGGCGTCGACACCTTGCCGACCACCATCCTCTACGATTCCGACGGCGTCGAGGTGTGGCGGATGACCGGCATGGCCGACTGGGAAAGCGAGCGCGCCGCCCGCCTGCTGAGCGAGGCCGAGGCGGGCTGAAGCGCGCCGCTGGCCGCTCAAAAAAGGAGGGGCGCCCGAACTTGGCCAACGGGCGCCCCTGCGGGGATGCAGGCGATTCAACCCGCGGACCGGCCGCCGGTTCCCCGGTCCGTCGCGGCGCCGAAAAGTGAAGCGGCGATCAGAAGCCGGCGAGGAATGAGGCGACGTTGGCGCCGAGCGCGTCGACCGCATAGCCGCCCTCCATCACCACCAGGGTGGCGAGGCCGAGCCCGGCGATGCTGCGGCCGAGCCCGGCATAATCGGCGGTGCGCAGCCGGAAATGGGAGATCGGATCGCCCTCATAGGTGTCGGCGCCGTAGCAGCAGACGAGCAGGTCGGCGCCGAAGCGCGCGATCGCCTCCAGCGCCCGGTCGAGCGCGGGCCGGTAGCCGGCGAGGGCGGTGCCGCGCGGCAGCGGCAGGTTCAGCGTGGCCCCTTCGCCCTCGCCTTCGCCGCTTTCGTCGGCATGGCCCCAGAAGAAGGGATAATCGGTGCCGGGGTCGGCATGGATCGAGACGAACAATATCCCGCCGCGGCTCCAGAAAATGTCCTGGGTGCCGTTGCCGTGATGATAGTCGACGTCGAGGATCGCCACCCGCCGGCCGGCGGCGGCGGCCGCCTCGGCGGCGATCGCGGCGTTGTTGAGGTAGCAATAGCCGCCGAGATAGTCGGCGCCGCTATGGTGGCCGGGCGGCCGGCACAAAGCGAAGGCGGCGCGCTCGCCGGCGAGCAAGGCGTCCAGCGCGCTGAGCGCGGTCTGCGCGCTCCACCGCGCGCTTTGCCAGGTTGCCGCCGCGATCGGGGTCGAGGCGTCGAAGCTGAACCGGCCGAGCCGGGCGTCGATCCGCTGCAGGTCGAGCGGCCGCCGCCGCACCACCGGCCAGGCATAAGCGCCGGCGTCGCCGGGCCGGCCGGCCGCGCGCCAGTCGTCATGAGCGGCGCGCAGGAAATCGAGATAGGCGGCCGTCGTGGACGGCGGCGAGCGGCGCCTCGCCATGATCGATCGCGGGCTCGACCGGGCCGAGCGCGGCAAGGATCGCCTCGGCGCGCCCGGGATGCTCTGCATAAGGAATGAAGGCCCCGTTGTGCAGCTCCTGCGTCGGAGCATGGGCGAGCTGGCGCGGATCGAAGAAGCAGCGCATCAGGCCGGCGCCCGACAGCCTCGTGTCGAGCGGCGGCGGGCTCCACTCACTGTGCCACCTCCAGATCGCCCGGCAAGGTCGGCTCGGACAGGATCCGTGCCATCGCCGCCCAGCGCGCCGCCGGATCCGCGCCCGCCGCCTCGATGTGCCGCGCCACCATGTCGCGGCCGAGCCCGTAATTGATCACATAAGCGCGATACTGGTCGGTGAAGGCGACCAGCTGCTCGGCGCGGGCATGGGAGACGAGCTGGTAACGCCGGGTCAGGTCGATCGCCTGCTCGCGGGTGATGCGGGCTTCCAGATAGTCGCGGGCGATGGTGAAGCGGGCGCCGGACAGGTCCTCGAGCGCCTCCTGAAGCGCGAGATATTCGGCGGCGTCGCCGGTCGGCAGGTCGGCGAGCGGATAGAGCGTTCGCGTCTCATATTCGAGCCGTTCGTCGCCCGGAAAGGCGAGCTCGATGCCGTAATTGGCCGAGCCCTCGGCGATGAACGACTGCGGCGAATAAAGCGGATAGACGCTATATTCGACCCAGCCCCGCCCCCGCGCCAGCTCGCGCTCGAGCAGCGCGTTATAAGCGTGGTGGCCGGGATAGCCTTCGTGGCAGCCGAGATCGACGGCGCGGCTCAGGCGCACCGGCAGGTCGGTATTGACCTGGATCAGGCTGACATAATTTCCCTGGTACCAATTATAGCCCGACCAGCTGCGGCCGGTGACGAACTCGAGGGTGAAGCGCTCGCCCGGCGGCAGCGGGATATGCAGGGCGGTGCGGCGGCGGCATTCGTCGATCGCGGCGCGCATCACCGCGTCGAGCCGATCGGCGGGGATGACGAACCGGTTCTGGAACGCCTCGACCCGCTCGGCGAGCGGACCCGATCCCGGCAGCAGCCGCTCGATCCGCGCCACTACCGGGTCATATTCGGCGAGCGGGCGGATATCGGGCGTGACGCCGTAAAGCCCCTGCGCTTCCTCGGTGAAGCCGAGCCGCTCGCCGCGAAGCATCCGCAGCCGGGTCAGGGCCGCATGCAGCTGCGACTGGAGGAATGCCAGCCGGCGCCTGTCCAGATCCTGCCCCGCGAGCGCCAGCAATTGGGAGTCGGCCAGCAACACCGCCGCGTCGACCCCCAGAACCTCCAGGCTTCGCGGATCGGCCCGGGCCGCCTCGCGCCACCCGGGCGGTCCGTAATAAGCGTCGACATAGCCTTCGTCGCGCTCGCCCAGCTCCAGCACCAGCCGGACATAGTCGCGGGCGAGGACGTCGAGCGGGTCGTCGTCCGGCGGCGCCGACGGCGTGGTGGCGCAGCCGGCGAGCAGCAGGGCGGCGAGCAGCAGGGACAACAGCTTCATCGGCGGCTCCTCGCCCGGTGCGGAAGCCGAAACGGCTGGCAAAAACAAGCGCTATCGGGAAGGGGGCGGGAATGAGCCTCGAATCCGTCCGGGCCTGGCTGGCCGAGCATGCGCCCGATCTGCCGCTGATCGAGGTCGCGACGAGCACCGCCACCGTCGCCACCGCGGCGGCGGCGCTCGGCGTCGAGCCGGGACGGATCGCCAAGACGCTGGCGGTGCGGGCGGGCGCCGAGACGTTCCTGCTCGTCGCGCGCGGCGACGCGCGGCTCGACAATGTGAAGAGCAAGGCCGCGTTCGGCGCCCGGCCGCGGATGCTCGGGCCGGACGAGATTCTGGCGCTGACCGGCCATCCGGTCGGCGGCGTCTGCCCGTTCGGGCTGGCGACGCCGCTGCCCGTCTATCTCGACGTCTCGCTCAAGGCTTTCGACCTCGTCTATCCGGCCGCCGGCTCGCTGAGCAGCTCGGTCGAGGTGACGCCCGGGCGCCTGTTCGATCTGGTCGCGAAGGGCTGGGTCGATCTGTGCCGGGTGCCGGAAGGCGCTCCATGAAGAAGCCCTCCAGCCGCCCGCGGGGGCGGCGGCTGGAGGGCTCCCCGAATCAGCCCCGGCGCGTCTCTCGCAATCGGCAACCGGTCCGGCTTGCCCGCGCCGATAGCGCATCCCGGCGCCGCTGGCAAGAACAAAAACGGAACAATGGGACCCCGTCGTCATTGCGAGCGCCGAAGGCGCGCGGCAATCCAGCCTCGCAACACTGGATCGCCACGGCGCTTCGCGCCTCGCGATGACGGCGTGCAGCGTTCAGCCGAGCGCCTCGGCGAGCCGGCGCAGCGCCCCTTGCGGGTCGTCCTCGATCGGCGCGCCGTGCGCGACCAGGATGCGCTTCAGCGCCGGGTCGTTCGCCCAGGTGAGGAACTGCTCGCGCAGCGCCGGCTTGCTCGCCACCATGTTGAGCCGGACCGGACCGGGCACGTGCGGCTCGTCGCCGGCGAAGCCCATCCGTTTGAGCAGCCAGCCGCCGAAGCCGCGGGCGTCCCTGATGTTGCCGATGACGTCGTTGATCACCAGGGTGAGCCCGCCCGGTCGCCGCACCTCGAGCGCGGCCTCGCGCTCATCGGTCCCGGGCACGACCACCATCCGCACGCTCGGATCGCCGAACTCGCCCGCCGTCGCGTCGACCGGCACCGCTTTCTCGACCGCCTCGCGCGCGCCGGGCGGCGCGATCACCTGGATCGCCGGGTAGCGGGCCTTCCAGCTGCCGGCGTCGAGCCGGTGATGGTCGTTCGGCACGACCAGGAAAGCGGGCGTGCCGAAATCCTCGAGCCGCCGCATCTCCGTTTCGGTGAGCGCGATCGCGTTGAAGACGACCAGCCGGCCGTCCGTCAGGCGCACGACGATCATCCGCCGCGGCAGCGTCATCAGCGGCATCTCGATCTCGCCGACGACGGTGAGGATGTCGTCGGTCACCTGCCGCGGCGGATCGTGCGGCAGCACGGTCCATTGCTCGAACGTGACGGGCATGGCGAATTCCTTTGGCTGGTGCGCAATCGACAACGTTCGACCCGGCGACGGGATGCGCTCGGCGTCCCGCCCGGCAAGGGTGCTGGACAGTCCGGTGGCGTGAACATATGGCGAACATATGTCCCAGCTCGATCTCCGGCAGAAGCTCGCCCTCCTCGCCGACGCCGCCAAATATGACGCCTCCTGCGCCTCGTCCGGAACGAAAAGGCGCGACAGCCTCGGCGGGCGCGGCATCGGCTCGACCGGGGGAATGGGCATCTGCCACGCTTATGCGCCGGACGGCCGCTGCATCTCGCTGCTCAAGATCCTGCTCACCAACAGCTGCATTTTCGACTGCCATTATTGCATCAACCGCAAGAGCTCGAACGTGCGGCGGGCGCGCTTCACCGTCGCCGAGATCGTCCGGCTGACGCTCGCTTTCTATCGCCGCAACTATATCGAGGGGCTGTTCCTCTCTTCCGGCATCATCCGTTCGCCCGACTACACGATGGAGCGGATCGTCGAGGTGGCGCGGACGCTGCGCGAGGACCATGATTTCCGCGGCTACATCCATTTGAAGACCATTCCCGACGCCGATCCCGAGCTGGTGCGGCGGGCCGGCCTCCATGCGGACAGGGTGTCGATCAACGTCGAGCTGCCGACCGCGGCCGGCCTCGCCCGGCTGGCGCCGGAGAAGGATGGCGCCCGGATCGAGGCGGCGATGGGCGACATGCGCTCGGCGATCGAGGATGGCGCCGACGCCGCCCGGCGCTTCCGCGCCGCGCCGCGCGTGGCGCCCGCCGGCCAGTCGACCCAGATGATCGTCGGCGCCGACGCCGCCACCGACGCCGAGATCGTCGCCCGCGCCTCCGCTTTGTACGACCGCTTCCGGCTGCGCCGGGTCTATTATTCGGCCTTCTCGCCGATCCCCGACGCCTCGTCGGTGCTGCCGCTGGTCCGTCCGCCGCTGATCCGCGAGCACCGGCTCTACCAGGCCGACTGGATGATGCGTTTCTACGGCTTTTCGAGCGGCCAGGTCGCCGGCGCGGTCGGCGCCGACGGCAATCTGCCGCTCGACGTGGATCCCAAGCTCGCCTGGGCGCTGGCCAATCGCGGCCTGTTCCCGCTCGACGTCAACCGGGCCCCGCGCGAGACTTTGCTGCGCGTGCCCGGCCTCGGCGTCAGGGCGATCGACCGGATCGTCGCGGCGCGGCGGCATCGCCGGCTCCGGCTCGACGACGTCGCGCGGCTGACTCATTCGATTGCGAAGGTGCGGCCGTTCCTGGTCGCCGCCGACTGGCGGCCGACCGCGCTCGCCGACCGCTTCGACCTCGACCGCCTGCTGCGGCCAAGATCCGAGCAGCTGGAGCTGTTTGGCAAGGTTGCCTCCGGCGGTCAGATGGACTAAGTGGACTAACCACTGTCCGCGGAGTTCTGGAGCATGGCGACCGTCAACGTTCACGAAGCGAAAACGCATTTCTCGAAGTTGCTCGATCGCGCGCATGCCGGCGAGGAGATCGTGCTTGCCAAGGCCGGGAAACCCTATGCCAAGCTTGTCCCGATCGACCCGCAGCCGACCAAGCCGCGACGCCGGTTCGGCCAGTTCAAACATCTGATCCCGCCAATTCCCGATGCCGCCTTCTTCGACCCGCTTCCCGAAGAAGAATTGCGGCGGTGGGAAGGACGTTGAAAGTACTCCTCGACACCCATGTGCTCGTTTGGTGGTGGTCCGGTGACGCCCGTCTCGAAGCCCGGATCCGGGATCTGATTACCAGCGGTGGCGAAGACATTCTGATCAGCGCGGTTTCCGCGTGGGAGATCGCGACCAAGCGGCGGAGCGGCAGGCTGCCTGAACTCGCCGGCTTCGACTTCCTGCACCTCGTTGCGATCCAGCACCTCGCTGCTCTGCCGATCAGTGTGGAGCATGCTCTCCGGGCCGGCGGCTACGAAGTCGCCCATGCCGACCCGTTCGATCGTATGCTTGCAGCGCAAAGCGAATTGGAAGGGGTGCCGCTGATCACGCGCGACCCGGCGTTTGCGGCCTTTCCCTGTGAGACGCGCTGGTAGGCCATGCATGTCGCCACCCTTGCCGCCGAGGACGATTTTGACGGCTGGCGCGCCAATGCGCGCGCGCTGGCGGGCGCGCGCGTCCCTCCGGACCAGGTGAGCTGGCGGGTCGGCGACGCGCCCACCGACCTGTTCGCCGCCGGCCCGGCGCCGGCCGCGCCCGGCGCCGCCGCGCCCGCTTTCTCGGTGCCGCGCGCCTTTCTCACTCTGGCCGAAAGCGTCGTCTGCCACAGCGATCCGGAGCGATTCGCCCTGCTCTACGCCTTGCTGGCCCGGCTGCGCGACCAGCCGCGCGCGCTCGAGGACGGCGCCGACCCGCTCGTCCGCCGCCTTGAGGCGATGGCCAAAGCGGTGCGGCGCGACCTCCACAAGATGCACGCCTTCCTGCGCTTCCGCGAGATCGCGACCGTCGAAGGGCCGCGCTACGTCGCCTGGTTCGAGCCCGATCATCATATCGTCCGCGCCGCCGCCGGCTTCTTCGTGCGCCGCTTCGCCGGGATGCGATGGTCGATCCTGACGCCCGAAACCTCGCTGCACTGGGACGGCGAGACGCTCGCCGAAGGCCCGGGCGCGATTCGGGGCGAGGCGCCGGCCGACGATCCGGTCGAGGCGGTGTGGCACGCTTATTATGCCTCGATCTTCAACCCCGCGCGAATGAAGGTCGGGGCGATGCTGAAGGAGATGCCGAAAAAATACTGGAAAAACCTGCCCGAGACGGCGTTGGTGAGGGAGCTGGTCAGGGGCGCCCGCGACCGGGAGAGCGAGATGGTGGCGGCATCGGCCGCGTCGGTCGGCGACAATGCGATCAAGGCCTGGGAGGCGGTGCGCGCCGAGGCGAAGGGCTGCACCCGCTGCCATCTCTACAAGCATGCCACCCAGACCGTGTTCGGCGAGGGTCCGCTCGACGCCCGCATCATGTTCGTCGGCGAGCAGCCGGGCGACCAGGAGGATCGGGCCGGACGGCCGTTCGTCGGTCCGGCCGGGCAGCTGTTCGACCGCGCGCTCACGGAGGCAGGCGTCGACCGGGCGCAGACCTACGTCACCAATGCGGTCAAGCATTTCAAGTTCGAGCCGCGCGGCAAGCGGCGCATCCACCAGAAGCCCGAAGCGCCCGAGATCGAGGCCTGCCGCTGGTGGATCGAGCAGGAGCGGCTGCTGATCCGGCCGCCGCTGACGGTGGCGCTCGGCGCGACCGCGGCGCGCTCGCTGTTCGGGCGGGTGGTGACGATCTCGCGGATGCGCGGCACGCCCCACCCGCTTCCCGACGAGGGCGGCGAAGCCTGGGTCACCGTCCATCCAAGCTTCCTGCTGCGCGTGCCCGAAGAGGATCGCCGGCGCGAGGAATATGCCCGATTCGTCGAGGACCTCGCCCGGATCGGCGAGCGGGCGAAAGCGCTGGCCTGAATTTCGTCACCAGGACGTCAGACGCATTGGGGGCTCGCCTGCCCCGTTGGTTCGCGCAAAGGCGCAAAGGCGCTAAGAACAGCGGGCGCCAATGTTCGGCCTGTCGACGCAGCGCGCGCGCGGCCGGCAAAAGGGGACAGTCACGAGTGACTGTCCCCATTCAACCGCGAAAGCCGATCGAGATCCGCCAATCACCGAGACCTGCACGGGCCCTTCGCGCCTTCGCGCCTTTGCGCGAACCCATCGGGCGTCGGAGTTGGCCGCAGCGTTCGACGTTCGCGGTTCAGCGGCTGACGTCGACCATCGGCCGGCCGGGCTCGAAATTGACGTCGGGCCGCGGGCCCGGAGCGCCGCCGCCGCCCCCGGCGCCCATGCTGTTCGAAACCTGCCGAAATCGCCGCCGCCGCCGCCGGTGGGACAGCCGTTGCGCCGAAGCTCGCTTTCGATGGCGTGGAGCCGCATCACCGTTCTGGCGGTGCTGCCGATCGCCTCCCTGTGGCGGGAGGGACGCTGGAAGGCGCGCGTTAACAACGCCTTGCGGCGCACTTTGGGGCGGGCGTCCGCACGGACGCCCGCCGACACAGTCTTTGTCCGATCGGCGGCCTACATGCCCGCCGTATTGGCCTCGCCCGCGTCCTCGATCGCCTCGGCCTTGTTCTCGCCTTCCTCGCGGACGGCGTCGGCGGCATTCTCGAGGCCTTCCTCGGTCGCCTCGTTGCCGGCGTTGTCGGCCTGCTCCTCATAGATGTCGGCGGTGTTCTCGGCCGCTTCCTCGACATTCTCCGCCGCATTCTCGGCCGGCGTGTCGCCGCAAGCCGCGAGCGCCAGCAGACCGGCCGCGATCGCCCCCTGAGCCAATATTCTCATGAAATTTCCCCTTTTTCCTCGTCACAAAAGGGGCGCTTCGGCCACGCCCAAGCGCCCCGGAAAGCTGCGTGACATTCAGCCATCCGCCGCCACAATCCGTTAATGCGGATTAGGTTCCGTGTCCACGCCGCGTCGGATCGCGGCGAAAACGCCGTTGCGGACCGATCGGCACCGCCGGCCTTTGCAAAAAATTAAGCCCGGCGTCGCAGGCTGCCGCCATGTCGAGAGGCTGGAAACCGCGCCGGGCCGACCGCCGCCGCAAGCGCGGCGGTGCGGGTGCGATGGCCGCGATGGCCGCGGGCGGAATCCTGCTCGGCCTGCTCGTCGCGGCGGCGCCGGCGCTGCCGCTCGGGGCCGGCGCGCCGGCGGCCGGCGCGGCCGAAGCGGGCGATCCACGCCGGGTTCGGGTGATCGACGGCGACACGTTCGACCTTGGCGCCACCCGCATTCGAATTGCCGACATCGACACGCCGGAAGTGCGCGGCGCCTGCCGCTACGAAATCGAGCTGGCGGCGCGGGCGACGGCGCGGATGCGCGGCCTGCTCGGCGAAGGCGATTTCGAGCTGCACCCGCTCGCCGACGGCCGCGACGAGGACCGCTACGGACGCAAGCTCAGGATCGTCACCCGCGACGGCCGCTCGCTCGGCGACATATTGGTGGCGGAAGGGCTGGCGCGGACCTGGACCGGCCGGCGCGAGCCGTGGTGCGTCTGATCTTCTAGCGTGCTGGACTTGAAGTCCGCCTGATTATCGGGGCACGCCCGGAGCGAACTTCAAATCCAAATAAGCACACTGGATTCATGAGGCTGCTCGTGGGGCTGGAGATTCGGAAATTCGCCCCCGGCGCGCCTCCATGTCCAGACGAATTTGCGATTCGCCACACCAGCGTCAAGGCCAGAGGATGGCCCCGAGATAGGCGGCGACCGCGGCGAGGCCGAGCAGGGTGCGCAACAGGTGGAGCCGGCCCCAGCGGGTCAGCAGCGCCCTCGTGTCGGCGCCGGCGGCGCCGGCGGCGGTGGCCCGAAGCCGGCGGGTGACCGGCAGGATGACGATCAGGGTCAGGGGAATGGCGGCGCCGACCAGCAGCGCGCCCGCCAGCAGCCAGATCTCGTCGGTCTTCCACCACGCCCAGGCGCCGAGCGCCAGCGACAGCAAGGCGAGCAGGACCTGCATCGGCGCGGCGCGGGCGTAGCTCGCTTTCCACTGGGCGAGCCCGGGCTCGTCGCCGAGACGCATCCGCGCCGGATGCTCGGCGAGGCTGACATAGAGCGCCGCGCCGGCGAACAAAGCGGCGGCGACGAGAGCGAACAGGGCTTTGAGCATAAAGATCTCCGCAGGCGGGCGGCCACCATAACCGCCGCGGCGCTTCGGTAAAGGCCCGGGGGGCTTTGCCCGGCCGACGGCGCGTCGGCGCCGGACGGCTTTGGGCGGCACCGCCGATCATGCTATCCTTGCCGGAAGGCGACGCATGCGGCTGGAGGAAAGGCGATGGGCTGGAACGACGAGGAAGACGACCGCATCTACAAGGTCGTGGTCAATCACGAGGAGCAATATTCGATCTGGCCGGCGGACCGCGAGAATGCGCTGGGCTGGAACGACGCGGGCAAGACCGGCACCAAGGCCGAATGCCTCGCCTACATTCAGGAGGTATGGACCGACATGCGTCCGCTGAACCTGCGCCGGAAGATGGAAGAGATGGGGCGCGCGCGCGGCGAAGGCGGCGACAGCGACTGAGCGCCGCGCGAGACGCCGCCCCAATTCGATTCTGAGCCACCGGGCCGCTCGGCGCCAATTTTGCTGCACTGCAACAAAAGCCGGCGAGCGACGTTCTGCTTCGGTGCCGCCCCTTTTGGGCCCGCACTGGGGGAGTCCCTGATGCCAGTGATAAGACCAAGCCTGCGGCTGCGGCGCGGCCGCAAGGGCCGCAGCGCCTTCGCCCCTCCCGCCGCCATCGTCGACCGGCTGCAGGATCTCGCCCCGCCGCGCGACAATCCGGGCGATCTCGCGGCCCGTTATTACGTGCCCGACGGCCTGACCGGCCCGGCGCCGCTGGTGGTGGTGCTGCACGGCTGCACCCAGAATGCGGCGGTCTACGACCATGGCTCGGGCTGGTCGAAACTGGCCGACCGGCACCGCTTCATCCTGCTCTTTCCCGAGCAAAGGCGTGCCAACAATCCGATGCTCTGCTTCAACTGGTTCTCCGGCAACGACACCCAGCGCGGCATGGGCGAGGCGGCCTCGATCCGGGCGATGGTGGAGGCGCTGGCTGCGCGCCATGACGTCGACCGCCAGCGCATCTTCGTCACCGGCCTGTCGGCGGGCGGCGCGATGGCGGCGGCGATGCTCGCCACTTATCCGGACCTGTTCGCCGGCGGCGCGATCATCGCCGGCGTCGCTTATGGCTGCGCCTCCGGCGTCGCCGAGGCGTTCGACTGCATGGGCGGAAGGGCGCGCAGCGACGCCGCCGAGCTGGGCCGCAAGGTGCGGCGCGCCTCGCCGCATCGCGGGCCGTGGCCGCGCGTGCAGATCTGGCAGGGCAGCGCCGACCGCACCGTCGTGCCGAGCAATGCCGACGCGATCGCGCTGCAATGGGCGCATATCCATGGGCTGGGGCCGAAGCCGGACCGCAGCGACGAGGTGGCCGGCTATCCGCGCCGCATGTGGCTGGGCGCGAACGGCGAGCCGCTGATCGAGCAATATGTGATCACCGGCATGGCGCACGGCATCCCGCTCGATCCCGGCACCGGCGAGGGCGAGCTCGGCGAAGCGGGCGCGCACATGCTCGACGTCGGGCTGAGCTCGACCGGCCATATCGCCGCTTTCTTCGGCATCGCGCCGCCGCCGGCGGCGGACCAGGCGAAGCCGGACGAGCCGCGCGCCTCCCGGACCATTCGCCCGGCCCGTCGCCCGGACGCGGCCGCCCCGGAAACGGCGAGCGGCATCCAGAGCGTGATCGAGAAGGCGCTGAAGGCGGCCGGGCTGATGCGCTGACGGCGCAAACCCGGGACGGAGCCCCCGGTCAGGCGGCGCCGGCCTCGCGCGCCTCGATGCACAGATCGCGCAGCTGGCGGGAGATGGCGGAGCCGGCGAGATGGGCGTCGACCTGGTCGTAGCGTTCGGCGCGCAGCTTCAGGCGGATCTCGTGGAGGTTGGCACAGGTGCCGGAGCGGGCGAGCGCGAAGGCGCGCTCGATCGTGGAGGGGGCTGTCATCCGGCCGCTATAGGCCGGCGCGGCGGGAAAGCCTAATCGCGGCATGACGCCCCTCAGCGCCCGTTGCGCGGGCTGCCGGCCATGATCTGGACCTGGGTCCCGCTCGGCATCCCGGTCGCGGTGATGCTGAGCGTGTCGCCATTGTCGCGCCCCGCCGCCAGCATGGCGGTGGACCCCATGTCGCGGCGATCCTGGATCCGGAAACCGGCGCGTTCGGCGGCACCGGCGTAGAAAGCGATGACCTGCGGCGGCGGATCGGTCGTGCGAAAGGCGACCACGCGGCCTTCGCCCTCGGCCGCATCGCCGCTGATCTGGATGGCCGCCGAAGTGTCGGCCCCCGGATAGGCCGGAATGCCGTCGGGAAGGCCGGTCAAAGCGGCTTCGCCGGTCCGGGCCTCGCCCTTGCCGTCCGGCGTGGCGAAGGTCCCCTCCGCCGGGGCCGCCGCGTTGCCGCCGCCCGGCTGCGGCGCCGGCTGCCCGCAACCCGCCAGCGCCAGCAGCGCCGCCACGCTCATCATCGTCCGCATGTCGATTTTCCCTGGATTTCCGCGCCCCGTCGGCGCGGTCGCCCGACGCCATAGCAGGTCGGCGGCGCCTGGGGGACTCCCTAGCTTCCGCTTACCGGCCGTCAAGCGGCGGCGGCCAGCCCGGCCTTCGCAACGAGGGGAAAGCGGGGATGCGCGCGGTCATTGCGCTGTTCATGATCATCGCGATGGGCGGGCTCGCCGTCCACGGCTGGGCCGGCATCGGCGGCGGCCTCGACGTCCCCAGCGAAAGGCTGATCCGGGCCGAGCCCTCCCGGATCGTCGCGGCGATGCACGACCGCCTCGGCCGCGACGGCATGGAGGTGGTGTCGCGCTCCGACAGCGGCGATTATTACCGGCTCGAGGTGAGTGCCGCGGAGCTGCGCGACCATCCCAAATTCTCGCGTCTCGCCGCGCAGGGCGGCCTCGTCCTCAACGCGCGGGTGACGCGCCGCCGGATCGAGTACACCGCCCGGTTCGACAGCGGGCTGGTGTCGGGCTTTACCATCGACCTGAGCCCGGCCCCCGACGGCGACGGCACGCTGGCCAGGGTGGCGCCGGTGCTGCGCGCCGGCGGCAGCGACCGGACGGGCGCCTTCTCCGAGACGCTCCAGAGCAGCTTCGCCCGCCATGGCGCGGACGTGCTCAAGCCGATCGCGGACGCGGTGGAAGGCTGAGCGGGCCGCGCCTGGCGCGGAGGGCCGAAGCAAAAGCGCGACCCGCGCCATCGTTCAGGCCGGCTCGGCGGGATGTCGGCGCCTCATCGCGGCAGCCTGGCGTGGCGATCGGGAAGAGGGGCGCCGGCCCGCGCCTTGCTTTCGCCCGATTGCCGGTTGATCGTCGGGATCGGTCGGCAAAGGATGCGCAACCATGTCTTCGGTCTTCATCCTGGCTCTTCAGGCGGCGGCGCCCGCCGCCGTGCCTGGGGATTTCGACCTCGCCAGGCTGCGGCCGATCGAGTTCGACCTGTCGATGCGGCAAGGCGCGGGTGACTGCGTCAGTCCCGATCCCTCGTCGATCCTCGTCTGCGGCCGCCGCCGCCGCGACGGCGACTATCAATATCAGGCATGGGCGCGCGAATTCGAGCCGAGGCCGATCGTCGCCGAGACGGCGCTGGCCGGCAACGTCATGGCCGCCGTCCACGGTGAATCCGTGGGTGTCGACCGAGGCGCCATCAGCCACCGCGTGATGCTCCGGATCAGAGTGCCGTTCTGAGCGGGCGAATTGGATTTCCTGCACAGAATGAGTGCACGGTCACTGTGATCCCACCGAATCGAGTGTTGTGCGCCGGAAAGCGGCGCGCCGTCAGCCGAGAAGTTCGCTGCCGGCAAGGACCGAAGCGACCGCAAAGGCGAGGCCGAGCGGCAGTCAGGTTGATGCGGCGCACGGCGATGCCGAGGGCGGCCACGACGAAGCAGACCAAGGCGATAAGGAGCAGGATGGTGGGGAGGGTCATCGGCATCTGTCGTTCCTTCCAGGCTGTCTCACCTGCGACAACGATCCGGGCGATCAGGACGTTCAACCGGGAACGGGATTTTGAGGCCGGCGACGAGCGGGCGAAATCAGTGCACTGTTGTCTAATTAATTTTTCTCTTATTTTTTGCGCCGACGTCGGCGCCTCCGGCGAACCGCCCCGGATCCTCGATGCTGGTCTTATAGGCAAGCGCATTGACCGGTCCCACGCCCGGCGCGCTCATCAGCCGGGCGCAGACCGGATCGGCCGCGGCACGGTCCTTGAGGCTGCGCGTCGATCGGGCGATCTCCTGTTCCAGCGCCGCAAGCCCGGCGACCAGCGGCGCCAGCACCGGCACGAGCTCCGGCTTTTGCGCGAACAGCGCCTCGAGCCGCTCGGCACGCTTGCGTGGCGTGGTCGCCTTGCCGATGCGAAGCCCGAACAGCTTCAACAGGCCGCGCAGCTGACCCAGCATCGCATGATGAGCTTTGATCAGCTGGTCGCGCACCTTGAGCTGGGCGCGATCAAGATGGGTGGCGCTGTCCTTGATGTGGACCGTCTTGAACCAGCCGGTCCGGGCGAGCTGGGCGAGGCCTTCCGCGTCATGCGACGTCGCTCTTGTTGACCCGCGCCGACAATACGCCCTTGGCGTGCCGGGCACAGATACACACCACCGGCACATCACGCTCGATCAGCCCGTGGTAGAGGAAGGCCGAAAGCGCCCCCGTCTCGAGCACCACCCGCGCCACGTCGGGGCAGTGCTTCTTCAACGTCTGGGCCAGCACCTCGGGATCGGTCGCGCACATCCCGCGCCAGGCGATCGCTCCGGCCTCGTCGACCAGGCAGAGATACGTGCTCTTGTCGGAAACGTCCAAGCCAGCGTAATAGCGAGTCACGGGTCCATCCTCCTCCTTGAAGCGGTTGCAGAGCCGACTTCGTATCAGCAGGAGGATGGGCCTACCTCAATTACGCGGTGTCACCGTAATCCCGAAATGCGGCTCGGCGGCGCAGCGACCGGCAGGGCCTTCGTCGAGTCGATGGCGCTCGATCGTGGCGCGGTCAGCACCCGGGTGATGCTCGGGATCACGCTGCCATTCTGATCAATTACCGCGCTTCAGGCTCGGTCGTTCGGCCCCGGCAGATCGCCGACGCCCCCGGCGGCGAACAGCTCCGCGGCAAACGCGTCCTCGCCTTTGGCCCGCGCTCGCTGGATCCGCCGGATTTCGCGCAGCGCGTCGAGAGTGATCGCTCCGCGATCGCGCGCGAGGATGGTGTGCACCAGTTCGCGATGTCGCGGCGACAGGTCGATCGAGAACCGCTCCACCGCCGCGTAATGCGGGAGGTCGGACGCGCCACCGCCTTGACCGGCCGGCGCTCCTTTCGGCCGCTCGGCATCGCGCTTCTGCAGGCGGGCCGGTGCCTTCGCAAAGCCCTCCAGGCCGGGCTCGCCCGCGCGCTCGAGCGCGACGAGTTCCTTCCAGACGCGATCGGGCCAGTTGCTGTGGCGCCTGATCGAGGGCGGCGCATCCGCCTCGGCCACCTCGAACCGCTCCGGATAGAAGTTGCGCAGGATCTTCACGCGCTCCCAGAGCCGCGTGCCGCGGAGGCTGGTGCCGCCGAGGCCTTCGGCGTGTACGTCCACGTCGAGACGATCGAAGGCTTCGATCTCCAGTCTTTGCGCGCTGGCAGGATCCTCATCGGGAAACCGCGCAAGGATGTCGTCGACCGTCTGGAGCGCCCACTCCGCCTCGACCCGAGCCGAAGCCATGCCCCAGAGCAGGGGCAGCACGCCGTCGGGCACACTGATCTTGCCGCGGTCGAGGTAGCTCCGCACCAAGCCGGCCGGTGCGGTCGTGAGGTACAGGGCAGCGAAATATTCCTGGAAGGAGCGGTGGACGAAGGAAATGTCGAAGCTCTCCACCTGGAGGATGCAGAGCGATTCCACGAGGTCGGTGAGCACGAGCTCGGCGCTGGCGTCCAGCCCCTGCTGCCTCAGCGCTGTCCGCAGATGGCCTATTGCGGTGCGCCGGTCGAAGGTGAACGCCGACTTGAGATGGGTGAGCAGGCAGAAGCCGGCGAGTATCCTCTCGAACTCTTCCGCGCTGCATCCCGAATGGGTCTGCCTGAGGCCGCGGAACTTCAGCGCGTCGTGCCGCCGGCCCAGCGTGTCGAAGGTCCGGCCGTAGAAGGCGTGGAGGCTTCGCGGAATCTCGCCATGGTCGCCGAAGGTGAGCATCATCATCAGCGCGAGCAGCGGCGTTTCGAGGAAGCTCTTGTGCCGGTGGAAATTGCCCGGGGTCAGCCACGCCAGGAAGCGCTGCCTGACCGCCTCGTCATGGTCCGATTTCCCGATCAGCTCGATGGTCCGGTCGAGCGTCATCGGCTTCAGCTGCAGTACCGTGAAGCGCTCCCAGGTCGCGTAATTCTCGCACGGGCGGCCCGAGACGAGGACCGGGCAGGTCTCGAACGCGAAGCTCAGGTCGACGATCTGTCGCTCCACCTCCGCTCGGTCCACCGGCGCCACCTCGTCGAAGCCGTCGAGGAGCAGGATGAACCAGCCCCGGCGCAGCGCCTCGCGGAAATCGTCGAAGGAGACGCCTGAATCGCCGGCATATTGCGCGTG
Organism: uncultured Alphaproteobacteria bacterium; assembly: GCA_963848555.1. GTDB lineage: Bacteria > Pseudomonadota > Alphaproteobacteria > Sphingomonadales > Sphingomonadaceae > Allosphingosinicella. The sequence continues at coordinate 1,419,827 of CAWKEE010000004.1, forward strand.
AACCTGCCGGAGCACATCCTTCGAGACTTGGCCGTTGAGCTGTCTCAGCTCGAAGACGAGCGGAATCTTCCCGCGTGGCGCGTGATAGAGCGACAGCGCGACATATTTCATCAGCGCGCTCTTGCCGCGGCCGGCGAGGCCGGAGACGACCAGTCGGGCGCCGTCCGACAACCAGTCGATCAGCGCGCCGAGGTCGATCTCCCGGCCGCCGTCGCCGAGCCGGGGCGCGACATAATGGCCGAGCAGGTCGACCGACGCGTCCGGTTGCAGCAGCGTCCTGATCCTGCCGACGCGGGCATAGGTCTGTTCCATGAAAGGCCCATAGGCATTGGTGAGAGCGTGATAGAGCCGCCGCAACGGCGGTCCCGCCCGGACGGCGCCAGCCGTCACGATCGCCTCGACGGCCTTGGTCAACAGGTCCGTCGCCGCCTTGCCGCCGTCAATTCCCACCGTCGCCATCGGCCTTGCCTATCGTTCGGCAGGAGGATGCCCGGCTTCGCGCATCCACGCGCCCTGCGACCCGGCGGAATCTACCGTCTAACGGGCGGGGTCTCAATGGGCCGAAATTACCGGTCCGAGCGGCGAAATGCCGCGATCCAACGCGCGGCGGTCACGGAAGTGGTGCGCGCACCTCGCCCCTTCTTTATGTTCGAAGATCTCGAAGAGATCCTTTCTTGCCTATTCCGCCGCCACTCCGGCCCGCGTGAACATGTCATCCCCGCCATCGCCTTCGGGCACGTCGTTGGCCGCCTTGGCTTTCTGCCGACGGTCGAAATTGTCCCAGACCTCGCCCCAATTCCCCCTCGTCGCCGCCTTCGAATATTCCGTCGCGCGGGTCTCGAAGAAATTGGCGTGCTCGACGCCGTTGAGGAGCGGGGCGAGCCAGGCCAAGGGATGATCCTTCGATCCGGTAGATCGGGTTGAGGCCGAGCTGGCCGAGGCGCCAGTCGGCGATGTAGCGGATATAGTTCTTGATATCGTCCGGGGTCATGCCGGGCACAGGGCCCATCTCGAAGGCGAGGTCGACGAATGCGTCCTCGAGATCGCACCGTGTGGTGGCAGACGTCGCGTATGTCCTTGCGGACCGCCGGCGTGAAGCAGTCGCGCTCCTTGACGAAGGCGTGGAACAGGCGGGTGATGCCCTCGCAATGGAGGCTCTCGTCGCGCACGCTCCAGCTGACGATCTGGCCCATCCCCTTCATCTTGTTGAAGCGCGGGAAGTTCATCAGCATGGCGAAGCTGGCGAACAGCTGCAGCCCCTCGGTGAAGCCGCCGAACATCGCCAGCGTCCGGGCGATGTCCTCGTCGGTGTCGACCGAGAAAGTGGCCAGGTAATCGTGCTTGTCCTTCATCTCCTTATACTGGAGGAAGGCGCTATACTCGCTCTCCGGCATGCCGATCGTGTCGAGCAGGTGGCTGTAGGCGGCGATATGGACCGTCTCCATGTTGGAGAATGCGGTCAGCATCATCTTCACCTCGGTCGGCTTGAACACCCGGCCATATTTGTCGTGGTAGCAATCCTGCACCTCGACGTCGGCCTGGGTGAAGAAGCGGAAGATCTGGGTCAGCAGGTTGCGCTCATGGTCGGTCAGCTTCTGCGCCCAGTCGCGGCAATCCTCGCCCAGCGGCACCTCCTCGGGCATCCAGTGGATCTGCTGCTGGCGCTTCCAGAAGTCGAACGCCCAGGGATATTCGAACGGCTTGTACTGCTTGCGGGCTTCGAGAAGGGGCATGGGACTTGTCCTTAGTTGAATTCAATGGGTTCGATGCCGCCCGACGGGATGAAACCGAAGGCGATGCCGGCGGCGACGGCGAGGATGACGAACGCCGTCATCATCACCATCCGGCCGAGCCGGTTGAACTGCTCGGCCGCTTCGGGCGCGGCCGGCGTGCCGTCGAGACCGGGAGCCATACGGGCGGCTGTCTTGCGCGACATGTTGAGGCCGACGAAGAAGTCGGCAACCCCCAGCACCAGGCCGAAGGCGAGGACGATCCAGCCGCTCATCGCGCCGCTCCGAGCATCGGATAAGCGAAGATGCTGAGGCCGGCGAGGATGACGAACAGGCCGAACAGCCGGACGATGACCGGCGCCGCTCGGCCCTCGAGCAGGCCGATCTCCCAGTCGATCAGCGAGCGGCCGAACATCCGGCGCATCGGCCTCAGCAGCCGCACATAGAAACGGATCAGCGGCCGCGGCCAGACGGCGATCGCCGCGCCGGCGACCAGGAAGAAGCCGCCGGCGACCAGCGGCGAGAAAGGGGCCGACGCGCTCATTCCTCCACCACCCGCTCGCGCCCGACGCGGTCGCGATAGGCGGTGTGGCCGCCGCGGGCGCCGACGCCGAACACGACGATGCCGAGGAAATAGCCGAAATCGTACCAGCCGCCATTGTTGGGCACCGCGTAGACCGCCACCTCCTCCATGAACAGGGACAGGATCCAGGCGACCGGGAAGATGAAGCCGTGCCACAGGCCGTGGAGGAAGCCGGGCGCGCCGGGCGCGACCGCGGTCAGGTCCTGGCTCGCGCAGGCGCTGAGCGCCCCGAGCGCGGCCAGCGTCAGCGCGGCGCGGGCGGGTCTCATGCACCGGCCCCGGTCAGCGGCAGCTCGGCGAGCGGGGTGAAGCAGCCCGCGACGAACAGGATCGCGCCGAGCACCGCCGCATAGAGCGCCTTGCGGCGGTCGAGCCGGGCGCGGGCATAGCCGGGCGTGCCGCGGCCATGGCCGGGTCCGCGCCAGCGCGAGGCGGTGAGCAGCAGGCCGGCCGCGCCGAGCAGGGCCAGGAGGCCCAGCGCCATCAGCAAATGGCCGATCGTGATCGGGTCGGGCATCGCCACGCCTCCCTAAAAGTCGATCAGGCCGAGGCCGCGCGCGACGAACACCGCGGCGCCGACCAGGAACAAGGCGCCGGCCTGCCTGTACTTGTTCCAGCCACGGCCGCCGCGGCCGAGGAACAGCATCACGACCCCCGCGACGGCGAAGACGATGCCGATCACGAACCGGGTCTGGTCGACGATCTCCATCTCAGGCCCTCCGCGTATCCGTCACCCCGGCGAAAGCCGGGGTCTCAGCGAGCAGGACCGAGACCTCTTGTCCTGAGACCCCGGCTTTCGCCGGGGTGACGGGTGCGGTCACTGGCACGCCAGGCACTCGTCATAATCGGTGGTCTGGAGCGGAATCTCCTTCAGCTCCGGCGTGTTGTCGGCCTCGACGCCGCCGGCGAAGCCGGCCCGCTGCACGCTCTTCGAGCGCAGATAGTAAAGCGATTTGATCCCGAGCTCCCAGGCCCGGTAGTGGAGCATCAGCAGGTCCCATTTGTCGACGTCGGCCGGGATGAACAGATTCAATGACTGGGCCTGGTCGATGAAAGGCGTGCGGTCGGCGGCGAGCTCCAGGAGCCAGCGCTGGTCGATCTCGAAGCTGGTCTTGAAGACGTCCTTCTCCTCGGGGGTCAGGAATTCGAGATGCTGGACCGAGCCGCCGCGCTCGAGGATCGACGACCACACGCCCTCGCTGTCCTTCGCTTTCTCCCTGAGCAGCTTCTCGAGGTGCGGATTGCGGATCGAGAAGGAGCCCGACAGCGTCTTGTGGGTATAGACGTTGGCCGGGATCGGCTCGATGCAGGCCGAGGTGCCGCCGCAGATGATCGAGATGGAAGCGGTCGGCGCGATCGCCATCTTGCACGAGAAGCGCTCCATCACCCCCATGTCGGCGGCGTCGGGGCAGGGGCCGCGCTCCTTGGCGAGCATCATCGACGCCTGGTCGACCTGGGCGCGGATATGCTTGAAGATCTTGAGGTTCCACGATTTGGCCATCGCCCCCTCGAACGGCAGGCCGCGCGCCTGCAGGAAGGAGTGGAAGCCCATCACGCCGAGGCCGACGCTGCGCTCGCGCATCGCGCTGTATCGGGCGCGCGCCATCTCCTCGGGGGCGCGGTCGATATAGTCGGTCAGCACATTGTCGAGGAAGCGCATCACGTCCTCGATGAACATCCCGTCGCCCTGCCACGCGTCCCAGGTCTCGAGGTTGAGGCTGGACAGGCAGCACACCGCGGTGCGCTCGGCGCCGAGATGATCGGTGCCGGTCGGCAAGGTGATTTCCGAGCACAGGTTCGAGGTCGACACCGTGAGGCCGAGCTCGCGATGATGGCGCGGCATCGACCGGTTCACCTGGTCGATGAAGATGATGTAGGGCTCGCCGGTGGCCAGGCGGGTCTCGACCAGCTTCTGGAACAAGGCGCGCGCATCGACGGTGGCGCGGGCCGAGCCGTCCTTCGGGCTCTGCAGCGTCCATTCGGCGCCGTCGCGCACCGCCTGCATGAAGGCGTCGGAGACGAGCACGCCGTGATGGAGGTTGAGCGCCTTGCGGTTGAAGTCGCCGCTCGGCTTCCGGATCTCGAGGAACTCCTCGATCTCCGGGTGCGAGATGTCGAGATAGCAGGCGGCCGAGCCGCGCCGCAGCGAGCCCTGGCTGATCGCCAGGGTGAGCGAATCCATCACCCGCACGAACGGGATGATGCCGCTGGTCTTGCCGTTCAGACCGACCGCCTCGCCGATGCCGCGGACATTGCCCCAATAGGTGCCGATGCCGCCGCCGCGCGCGGCCAGCCAGACATTCTCGTTCCACGTGCCGACAATGCCCTCGAGGCTGTCGGAGACGCTGTTCAGATAGCAGGAGATGGGCAGGCCGCGGCCGGTGCCCGCGTTGGACAGGACCGGCGTCGCCGGCATGAACCACAATTTCGAGACATAATCGTAGAGCCGCTGGGCGTGGGCGGCATCGTCGGCATAGGCGCTGGCGACGCGCACGAACAGATCCTGATAGGATTCGCCGGGCAGCAGATAGCGGTCGCGCAACGTGTCCTTGCCGAACTCGGTCAGCAGCGCGTCGCGGCCGCGATCGACCTCGACCGCATGCGCCAGCGGCGCCACCGACTTCGAATCGGCGGCGGCCGCGGCCGGAGCTTCTGCCGAAGCCGCTTCGGCGTCGCTCGGCCCGAGGCCTTCGACGTTGCTCGGGACAGGCTTCTTCGCCTTCCTGACGGGGGCGTCGCTGACGTCGGTCACGTCGCTCGCGCTCACTCCATGGCTGCCGGACAGGTCCATCACTCTACCCCTCGTTCCTCAAACGTTCCAGTACGATCTAGGCTCAATCTAGGCCATTCGAAAGGGGAGCGGTGGGCTAATTTGGGCTTGTCCCCGATATCCACAAGGACATGGCTCTCCCGCCCGGCGGCAAATGCGGCCGGAGCGGCGCTCCCCACAACTTCTAGCGTCTCCCCCTGCGAAGCGCCACTAGCCATTGTGCCTCATCTGGAATCCCATGCAATATGGTAAATCACTTCCAGGGACTCGCTTCGTCGCAATTCCGGCTGCGACGAAGCGAGTCCGGTACGGAATTTTCGATCGCCCGGCGCCGCTGAGGAGCCTTCCATCGGTCGCCGGGTCCGGCTCTTCTTCCGCTTGTTTCACGCAAAGGCGCGAAGGCGCGAAGAAGGACGAGTTTCCGGCGCAAGCCGGCAAAAATCTCCGTTGGAACGCGTAAATTCCAGCTTCGCCGGAAGGGCGCCCGGACGATTCATGTGCACCGGCCCTTCGCGCCTTCGCGCCTTTGCGCGAACCAAAGCTGAGCCGGTGGCGGGCGATGGCGGTCGCGGGTACAAACGCCGAATGGTCCTTATCCTCCATGCGCACCCGCTCGCTTCTTATTGCTGGAAGGTGCTGATCGCCCTTTACGAGAACGACACGCCGTTCGAGTTCCGGCTGATCGACTTCGGCGACGAGGCGAGCGCGGCCGATTTCCGGGCCCTGTGGCCGCTGGCGAAGATGCCGGTGCTGGTCGACGACGGGCAGGCCCTGTTCGAATCGAGCGTCATCATCGAGCATCTGGCGATCCGTCATCCCGGTCCCGTCCGGCTGCTGCCGGCCGAGCAAGCGGCGGCGCTCGAGGCGCGCATGCTCGACCGCATCTTCGACAATTATGTGATGGGTCCGATGCAGGCGATCGTCGGCGACCGGATCCGGCCGGCCGAAAGCCGCGATCCTTTTGGCGTCACCGCGGCGCGGGCGCTGATCGAGACCAGCTATGGCTGGCTCGAAGAGCGGCTCGAGGGTCGGGAATGGGCGTCGGGCGCGGATTTCGGCCTTGCCGACTGCGCCGCCGCGCCGTCGCTTCATTATGCCGACAAGGTGCAGCCGATGGCCGGCCGGTTTCCGACGCTTGCCGCCTATCTCGAGCGGCTCGAGGCGCGGCCGTCCTTCGCGCGGGTGCTCGCCGAGGCCGAGCCCTGGCGTCATCTGTTTCCGGCCGAAGACTAGGCTATCCAAATCGACCGCCGTACGCGGCTCCCTCGCCGCTGAACCGAAACGGCTCCGCAGCGCTCGCCAGCGCTTGCCGCTACATGCCTGGAAACGGACCGGGAAGGCGGGCGGAAGCAAGTGGGGCCGACACCCCCCTGCGGAGATGCCGGCCCCTCCCTCGATACGCGACGCGAGGGATGCGTTCAGGTCGCCATGCCGTTCCCGGCACGACCGCGGCTCGCCAAAGGCGATCCGCGCCTGTTCCTGGGAAACTGGAGCCCTGGCGGAACACAGGCCGCCGGCTCGGTCGGGCTAATGCACCGATTCGATTGAGCCGGGGCTGAATGTGCCCGTCAGCCGATGTTCATCCGCCTAATGTGCTGGATTTGAAGTTCGCCTGATTATCGGGTCACCTTCGGAGCGAACTTCAAATCCAAATAAGCACATTAGAGAAATAGGGTCGCTAGTGTGGCTGGAGATTCGGAAATTCGCTCCGCCGCGGCCCGCTGATCAGGCGAATTTCCGAATCGCCACACTAGGGCGCGCGAAGCGATTGACGGCGGACGCTTTTTCGGCTGAGCGCATCGCCGATGCCCGACTGGTCCGCCGTCAGCTTGTGGGAGCTGCTCCCCTTCATCGCGGTGGGCTTCGTCGCCCAGCTGATCGATGCCGCGCTCGGCATGGCGTTCGGCGTCATCTCGACGACTTTGCTGCTGACGATGGGCGTGCCGCCGGCGGTGGCGTCCGGGCAGGTCCATATCATCAAGATCTTCACCGGCGGCATTTCCGGGATCAGCCACGCTCTTCACCGCAACGTCGACTGGCGGCTGTTCATGCGGCTGAGCCTGTCGGGCGTCGCCGGCGGCATCATCGGCGCCTATGTGCTGACCCGGATCGATGCCGCCGTCGCCAAGCCGTTCGTGCTCGCTTATCTGACGCTGATCGGCCTGTTCCTGCTGTGGCGCGCCTGGGACCATGTCCATGTCGAGCGCCGGGCGCGCGTGATCGAGCCGCTCGGCCTGGCGGGAGGCTTTCTCGACGCCGGCGGCGGCGGCGGCTGGGGGCCGGTCGTCACCAGCAACCTGCTCATCCAGGGCCACAACCCGCGGATGACGGTCGGCACCGTCAATACCGTCGAGTTCGTGGTGGCGATCGCCATCTCCGCCACCTTCCTGCTGTCGCTGGGCTGGGAGGATTTCAGCGAAGCGGTGATCGGGCTCCTGATCGGCGGCGTGCTGGCCGCGCCGCTCGGCGCTTTGGCGGCGAAGAAAGCCTCCTCGAAGCTGCTGCTCGCTTTGGTGGGCGTCGTGCTCACCTTGACCAGCCTTTATGGAATCTGGCGCGCGCTCTGAGAGGGGCAATTGGCAATTGGTAATTGGTGATCGGGTTTTGGGGTTTGGGGAAGACCATTCGCCAATTGCCAATTGCCAATCACCCACCACCACCCAACCCAATCGCCTCGGCGCAAATCCGCATCGTTTCGGCGCTGGCCTATTGTCAACCAATGCGGTTGAGTATCACTTGGGCCTCGACAAAGCGTGAAGCGTCCAGCAACGAGCAAAACGACAAGGGGACGAAAATATGCCACAGACGCTTGCCGCCGGCGCCCCGGCCGATGCCGAGGACGCGCTGGCCGCGATCCGGGATTATCTCGACAGGCTCCGGTTCGGCTCGATCGCGATCACCGTCCATGACGGCCGCATCGTCCAGCTCGACGTCACCGAAAAGCGGCGGCTGGCGAGGTAGCCGCCGCACGAGGCCGACCGGACGTCCGGAGGCCTCCCCCATCTCTTTCCGGAGAAAGTTTCCATGACCGATCTGTCGGCCGCCGGCTTTTGGGACCTGCTACCCTTCATCGGCGTCGGTTTCGTCGCCCAGCTCGTCGACGGCGCGCTCGGCATGGCCTTCGGAGTCATTTCGACGACGATGCTGCTGAGCATCGGCGTCACCCCGGCGGCGGCTTCGGCCGGCGTCCATACCGTCGAATGCTTCACCACCGGAGTCTCGGGCGCAAGCCACATCCTTCACCGCAACATCGACTGGAAGCTGTTCGGCAAGCTGGTCGTTCCCGGCGTTATCGGCGGCATACTCGGCGCCTATGTGCTGACCCAGATCGACGCCGGCGTCGCCCGGCCGATCGTGCTCACTTATCTGACCGCGATCGGGCTCCACCTGATCTGGCGCGGCTACCATTATCCGCCGCCGGAGAAGGACCCGCGCATCGTCGCCCCGCTCGGCCTCGCCGGCGGCTTCCTGGACGCGGCCGGCGGCGGCGGCTGGGGGCCGGTGGTGACCAGCAATCTGCTGCTGCAGGGCGCCAGCCCGCGCAAGGTGATCGGGACCGTCAACACCGCCGAATTTTTCCTCACCATCACCATCTCGGCCACCTTCATCGCCGCTCTGGGCTGGGCGGCCTTCACCACCGCCACCGTCGGCCTCTTGATCGGCGGCGTCGCCGCCGCCCCATTGGGCGCCTTCGCCGCAAAGCGGGTGTCGTCGAAGCTGCTGCTGGTGATGGTCGGAATCGTCCTTACCCTGACCAGCCTCTACGGGATCTACCGCGCTCTGGCCTGAGCCTGCGCGCCCGCCCCTGATGCCGACCGGACGACCGGAGGCGTCGCGATCAAACCGGAGTTTGAAGATGATCGCACGCCTGACCCTCTCTACTGGATCGAGGTGCTGCGCGGGCCGCAGGGCACGCTCTACGGCAAGAACACCACCGCCGGCGCGATCAACCTGATCTCGCGCGAGCCGAGCTTCGAGCACGAAGGCCGCGCCGAGCTTACGATCGGCAATCTCGGCTACGTCCAGGCGCGAGGACTCGATATCGGGTCCGGTGATCGACGACGTGCTGGCTTTTCGGCTCGCCGCGATCGGCGACAGCGGCGCGCGGCACGATCTTCAACGACGGCCACCGGCCACCGGGTCAACGCGCTCGAAAACCGGCATGCGCGCCGCCTTGCTGTGGCGGGCGAGCGCCGAACCTCAACGTCACGTCGCCGGCGACTATAATCACCAGGATCCGGAATGCTGCGCCCAGATCTTCGTGCGCACCGGCGACCAGCGCCCGCTAGTCGCGGCAATATTGCGGCGCTCGCCGAAGCGTCGGCTAGCGCCGCCGAGCACGGATCCGTTCGACCGGCTGACCGACCTCGACAGCGACCTGCGACGCGAGGCAGAGAGCTGGGCGGCGTCTCGCTGCGAGGCCGAGTGGAATAATAGGACCGGGCACGCTGACCTCGGTGTCGGCTGGCGCTTCTGGCACTGGGATCCTTCGAACGACCGCGACTTCACCGGCCTTCCGATCAACGTCGGTGTCGGCAATCCTTCGACCCAGGACCAGTGGACGCAGGAGCTGCGCTACGCCGGCGACATCGGCACGCTTCGACTATCGTCGTCGGCGCTTTCGCCTTCCAGCAGAGATCTGCACACGTCGGGAAGCGCAGGAGCAGGGAAAGGCGGCGAGCTGCTGGCTGCTCAACCCGCCAGCCCGCTCGGCAAGCGATCCCGTCGGTCGCTAGAACGGCCTGCGCTAGAAGAGAACGACATACGACTTCAGGAATACCAGCCTGGCCTCTGTACGGTCAGCTGAGCTGCCGGATCACCGACCGTGCTCACCCTCCAGCGCGGCGGGCAAATCAATCACGACAGGAAGAACGGATCCTATGTCGCCACCGTGACCAACGGAGACAGGAGAACCGAAGCTCACCGCCGAACAGCGCTACCATCGCTGAGCGCCGCAAAGCTACCAGCCGAGCTTCAGCGACTGGAATTTCTCCTACGATCTGACCGCTGTCCTGGGACGTCGCCGACGACGTGCTGGCTCTATGCGACTTATGCTCAGCGCCTTCAAATCGGGCGGCATCAACCTGTACGGCCTGCCGCTCGACGACGCCAACCAGAGCGATCCTAGAGCGCGGCGACGGTCGATCCGGAAACGGTCGACCATTTCGAGATCGGCCTGAAGTCGCAATGGTTCGGACCGCTGGCTGACCGCTCAATCTAGACCGCCTTCCAGACCGAGATTCGGCGACTATCAGGCGACGGTGACCAACGGCCAGCTCGGCGTGCTGCGCGGCTATCTCGCCAATGCCGACAAGGTCCGGGTGAGCGGCCTCGAGCTGGAGCTGGCGGCGCGGCCGAGCGCGCGGCTCAGCCTCTATTTCAACGGCGCGCTATACCGACGGCCGCTATGCGCATCGCGCTCGCCGCGCCGGCCCAGGCCGCGGACGAGCCCTGGACGTTGCATGAGGCGATCGGCGCGCCGGACAATCTGCGGATCAGCGGCAGCGCGCGCATCCGCTACGAGGCGCTGACCGGCCAGTTCCGCCCCGGGCTGGACGACCATGACGACCTGGTCAGCCTGCGAGCCGGCCTGTTCGCCGAATATGATGCGGGGCCGGTCCGGTTCGGCGGCGAGCTGATCGACTCGCGCGCTTACGATGCCGACGCCGGCGGGGCGGTCGGCACCGGCGAGGTCAATGCGCTCGAGCTGGTCCAGGCCTATGTCGGCGCCGATCTGGGCGACGTCGCCGGCGCGGGATCGAGCCTCGGCGTCGATCTCGGCCGCTTCACGCTGGACCTGGGCTCGCGGCGGCTGGTCGGCCGCAACAATTTCCGCAACACCACCAACGCCTTCACCGGCGCGCGACTGAACTGGCGCGGCCGCGGGCGCGAGCAACTGACTTTGTTCTATACCCTGCCGCACACCCGGCTGCCATCGGACAAGGCTTCGATCATCGACAATGACGTCGAATGGGACCGCGAGACTTTCGACCTCACCTTCTTTGGCGGCTTCGTCAACCTGCCGGGCGTGTTCGGCCGCGCCGCGCTCGACCTCTATGTCTACGGTCTCGACGAGGACGATTCCGCCACGGTTCCGACCCGGAACCGCGAGCTCTACACGCCGGGCTTCCGGCTGTACCGGGATCCACAACCCGGCAGGTTCGATTTCGAACTCGAGGCCGCCTGGCAGTTCGGCAGCATCCGGGCGGGCAACGCCCCGGACGCCGCGCGCCAGGACGTCTCCGCCTTCACCGTCCATGCCGAGGTCGGCCGGCAGCTCGCCGGCGGCTGGGCACCGCGGCTGTCGCTCGAATATGACCAGGCCAGCGGCGATCGCGCCGGCGGCGACTATGGTCGCTTCGATTCGCTCTACGGTCCGCGCCGTCCCGACTGGGGACCGACCGGCATTTACGGGCCATTGGGGCGGTCCAATATCCGTTCGCCCGGCGTCAGGCTCGAAGTGAAACCGGATGCGCGTTGGGACGGCTTCATCGCCTGGCGCGCCGCCTGGCTCGATTCGCGCAGCGACGCCTTCGCCTTCACCGGCGTGCGCGACGGGGCCGGCGCCGCCGGCCGCTTCGGCGGCCATCAGGTCGAGGCGCGTGTCCGCTACTGGCTGGTGCCCGGCCTGCTTCGGCTCGAGACCGGCGGCGCCGTCCTGCTCCACGGCCGCTTCCTCCGGGATGCCGCCAACGCCAATGATTTCGGGGACACGCTTTATGGCTATTCCGAACTCGCCCTCACTTTCTGACCGCTTGACAGTAAGCGGCGGCCGCGATCTATTCGCCTCATGGGGCCTGCGATCGCCCCATGAGGCGACAGGCCGAAGCATCGCGTCCTGCTTTCAGAAAGGACGCCTCATGCCTGCTCCCAATACGATCCCGGCCGACAAGCTCCTGCGCCTGCTCGGCCTTGCCCGGTCACCGGCCATCATCGACGTTCGCAGCGACGAGGCCTTCGCCGAGGATCCCCGCCTGATACCCGGCGCCGTCCGCAGGGCCGCTTCCGACGTCGCGCGATGGGGCTCCGAGTTTCGGGGCCGCTCCGCCGTCGTCGCCTGCCGGAAAGGCGAGGAGCTCAGCCAGGGCGTCGCCGCCTGGCTGCGCCATGAGGGCGTGCCGGCGGAGGCGCTTCAGGGTGGAGCGTCGGTCTGGGCCGCCGCCGGCCTGCCGATGGTTCCGCAAGCGAAGCTGCCGGCGGGCGACGCCGAGGGCCGGACAATCTGGGTCACCCGCGCGCGCCCGAAGGTGGACCGGATCGCCTGCCCGTGGCTGATCCGGCGTTTCGTCGATCCAAAAGCGGTGTTCCTGTTCGTCTCGCCGTCGGACGTGGCGGGCGTGGCCGAGCGCTTCGGGGCGGCGCCGTTCGACGTCGAAGGCGTGTTCTGGAGCCACCGCGGCGAGCTTTGCACGTTCGATACCATGGTCGAGGAGCTGCAGCTCGGCGGCTTCGAAGGTCTGAAGCAGCTCGCAATCATCGTTCGCGGCGCCGATACCGCGCATCCGGAGCTGGCGCCGCAATCGGCCGGCCTGCTCGCCGCCTCGCTCGGCCTGTCGCGTATCCATGCCGACGATCTCGAGCAGCTCGAGGCGGGCATGCTGCTCTACGATGCTTTCTACCGCTGGTGCCGCGACGCGGTCGACGAGACCCATGACTGGGTGTCGCACCGGCCGCGCGCGCGGACTCCCGCGTGAGCGCGGCGCCCGAGGCTTTGCTCCTCACCCGCGGCGACATTGCCTCCCTGATGGCTCCGGACGACTGGCTCGGCGCGGCCGAGACCGCCTTCCGCGCCGCCGCCGAGGGCCGGGCGCACGCGCCGCCGCCGATGCACCTGCCCGGCGACGGCGGCGCCTTCCATGCCAAGGGCGCCGGCCTCCGGCTCGACCGGCTCTATGTCGCGCTGAAGCTCAACGGCAACTTTCCGGACAATCCCGGCCGGCACGGCCTGCCCACCATCCAGGGCGCGATCCTGCTGTGCGACGGCGCGAGCGGCAGCCTGCTCGCGATCCTCGATTCGATCGAAATCACCTTGCGCCGCACCGCGGCGGCCACGGCGCTGGCGGCGCGCCATCTGGCGCGGCCGGACGCCGCGACGATCCTTATATGCGGCTGCGGCGCGCAGGGCGCGGCTCAGCTCGAAGCGTTGCGGAGGGTGCTGCCGCTCACCCGCTGCCTCGCCTGGGACCGCGACCCGGCCAAAGCGCGCGCCTTTCCCGGCGAGCCGGTCGACGATCTCGCGGGGGCCGCGCGCCGCAGCGACGTGATCGTCGCCTGCACCAGCGCGCGCGAGCCCTGGCTCGAGGCGGATTTCGTCCGGCCGGGCACGTTCGTCGCCGCGGTCGGCGCGGACAGCCCGGACAAGAATGAGCTGTACCCCGTTTTGATGGCGAAAGCCCTGGTGGTGACCGACCTGACCGACCAGTGCGCGGCGATGGGCGATCTTCGTCATGCCTTGCTCGCCGGCGCGATGCGGCGCGAGGATGTCCATGCCGAGCTTGCCGACCTGGTCTCCGGCGCCCGGCCGGGGCGGACCGATGCCGGCCAGATCACCCTGTTCGATTCGACCGGGACCGCGCTGCAGGACGTCGCGGCGGCGGCCCTGATCTACGAGCGCGCCGCCGGCCGGGCCGGGGTTCGTTCGGTGGGGCTGGCGGCATGACCCCGGGGCACGGCATCGCCTTCGCCGAGGCGAACCGGGTGTGGGCCCGGATCGCCCTTCTCAGCTTCGGCGGCCCGGCCGGGCAGATCGCCGTCATGCATCGCATCCTGGTCGAGGAGAAACGCTGGATCGGCGAGCGCCGCTTCCTGCACGCGCTCAACTTCTGCATGCTGCTGCCGGGTCCCGAAGCGCAGCAGCTCGCCACCTATGTCGGCTGGCTGCTGCACGGCGTCCGCGGCGGCCTCGTCGCCGGCGCTTTGTTCGTCCTGCCCGGCTTCGCCGCGATCATGGGCCTGAGCTGGCTCTATTTCGCTTATGGCAGCGTCGGCCCGGTCGAGGCCCTGTTCTTCGGCCTGAAGGCGGCGGTGCTGGCGATCGTGCTCGACGCCGTCCGCCGGATCGGCGCGCGCGCGCTGACCAGCGCGCCGCTGGTCGCCGTCGCCGTCGCCGCCTTCATCGCCATCTTCTTCCTCGGCGTGCCGTTTCCGCTGATCGTGCTGGCGGCGGCGCTGATCGGCCTTGCCGGCGGCCTGGCCGGCCTTGCCGCCTTCGCCGGCGGCGGCGGGCACGGTCCGGCGGGAGCGACGCTCGCCGACGCCGACAGCGCGCTCGGCGAGCAGGTGCCCGACCATGTCCGGCCCGGCTGGCGGCGCTCGGGGCGGATCGGCCTGCTGCTCGTCCTGCTGTGGCTGGCGCCGGTCGGCCTGCTCGTGCTGACCCTGGGGCCGGACCATGTCTTTTCGCGGATCGGCACCTTCTTCTCGACGATGGCGGTGGTGACCTTCGGCGGCGCCTATGCCGTGCTCGCTTATGTCGCCCAGCAGGCGGTCGAAACCTATGGCTGGCTGCAGCCGGGCGAGATGCTCGACGGGCTCGGCCTCGCCGAGACGACGCCCGGCCCGCTGATCATGGTCACCCAGTTCGTCGGCTTCCTCGGCGCGGCGCGATCGCCGGGCGGCCTCGAGCCGATGCTGGCCGGGACGCTGGGCGGCATCCTCACCACCTGGGTGACCTTCGTCCCCTCCTTTCTGTTCATCTTCGTCGGCGCGCCGTTCAGCGAGCGTCTGCGCGGAAACAAAGCGTTGTCGGCGGCCCTGACGGCGATCACCGCCGCGATCGTCGGGGTCGTCCTCAACCTCGCTTTGTGGTTCGCGCTGCACGTCTTGTTCGGCGAGCTGCGCCCGGTCGGCGCCGGCCCGTTCCGCTTCGACGCGCCCCTGCTCGCCAGCCTGAACCTGCCGGCCCTGGTCCTGACGCTGGCGGCCGCGGTCGCGATCTTCCGGTTCCGCGCCGGGCCGATCCCTGTGCTCGCCGGCTGCGGGCTCGCCGGGGCCCTGCTCTGGCTAGTGGGCTGGATTTGAAGTTCGCCGATTATCGGGTCACGTTCGGAGCGAACTTCAAATCCGATAAGCCCACCAGATTCATAAGGTTGCTAGTGTGGCTGGAGATTCGGAAATTCGCTCCGACGCGGCCCCATGACAGGGCGAATTTCCGAAACGCCACACTCGCCTCGGCGCCGATTCATTGACTCCGGATGAACGAACGTCGACAAGCGCCGCTCGGCCGGAGAGTCGAAGGAGGGAAATGAAGATGGTCAGTTATGCGGTGCGGCTTGTGACGCGCTACGACGGTTTGGTGATGGCCAGCTTCCCCGATCTTCCCGGTGTCACCGCGCTCGGGCGCGACGATGAGGAGGCGCGCGACGAAGCGCGCCGCGCGCTCGCGGCCGAGCTCGCCGCTTATGAGGCCAAGGGCGCCGAGCCGCCGCCGCCGGTCACCCGCAACGGCACGATGATCAGCCTCGAGCTGATCGCCCGCCTGCCGGCCTGACCCGGCGCCGCTCGCCTGCGGCGAGCCATGGAGGGCAGGCCAAAGCAGGACCTGTCCTGCCTGGCCTCGGCCAGGCGCGATTTCCGCGATATTGGCGGCAAACTGGACCAGACTTCGCGCTATCCGCGCATTGACTTCGGACCCTGTTGGGATAGCCTTTTGCGCTTCTCGGGGACTGCCGGGGGGCGCGGCGGCTGATCACATCCCAGGCAAGGCTCCGGCCGCAAACGGGCGCCGCGGCGGCAAAGGCGTCCGGCCTGAGGAGGGCCCCATGTCCCGAACGATGAGTGAAAGCGCGCAGGCGCCGCGTTCCGCGCAGAATATGTCGACGGACTGGGCCGCGCTGAAGGCGATCGCGCAGGCGGCGGTCGACGTCGAGCTGTTCACCATCCCGCTCTACATGACCAGCCTCTACTCGATCGCGGGCATGCACCAGATCAACAGCGGCACCAAGAAGCTCTATCTCGGCCGGCTGTGGCCCGGCTCCAAGACCGTCGCCGAGCCGTCCAGCCCCAACGAGCAGGCGTTCAACAGCGTCTTCTCGGTGTTCATCCAGGAGATGCTCCACCTGCAGATGGCCGCCAACATGGCCAATATCGTCGGCACCAAGCCCGATTTCACCAGCAGCGCGCTGCAGGACGATCGCCACGGCTGGACCTGCTACGGGCCGGACAAGACGATCATCCCCAACATCATCGACCTCAAGGACACCAGCCACGAAGACGTGCCGGTCAATGTCGGCGCGCTCGATTCCGACACGATCCGGCTGTTCCTCGCGATCGAGCAGCCGGAGGAGGACGCCAAGAAGGCGATCAAGAAGGAAAAGGAGAAGGATTACTTCCCCGAAGTGCCGTTCAAGAATTGGGAGGCGGGCGATCCGCTGCCGATGTTCGGCACGATCGGCTGGATGTACCAATGCTATTACGACTATCTCAGCCTGCGCTACGAGGACGACTCGACCCTCTGGCAGTACGTCTTCGACTATGCCTCGGCGAACGCGCCGGTCCAGAACGACCTGTTCAACGCCGTCTCCGGCGGTCATCCGATGCGCGAGTTCATGGGGTTCAACACCATGATCGCGCTGACCTATCCCGACATCGCCTTCCAGCAGATGGTCGACATGATGGACGCGATCACCGACCAGGGCGAAGGCAGCGAATTGAAGAAGCGGCCGCACCTCCTGAAGAAGGTGAAGCCGCGCTACTGCTCGGACCGCGAAGCGCTCGAATCCGATTATCCGAGCTATGACGCCTTGGGCCAGCTGATCCGCTCGGCCGACGCCGCCGCCCGCTTCGAGAACGACCATCTCGACCATTATGAGCGCTTCCAGGAGGTGAAGAAGCTGATCGATGCCGGCAAGATCACCACCTGGGCGAACAACCCCAAGGTCGGCAACTGGAAGGCGAGCGACCTCAAGACCGACGGCTACGACAAGAACCGCTACAACAAGGTGCTGCCGAGCGCCGACGACATTGCCGGCGCGATGAACCGGCTGTCGCAGCAGCCCGACACCCACAAGCTCTTGAGCCAGGCGGCGATCGGCGCGATCGCCGGCGTCACCACCGTGCTCAACGAATATTGGTCGCCGCCGGCGGGATCGGTGCTGTTCCCTTATCCGTCGATGGCCGGCTCCGGCGACCGCATGGCGATCGCCTGGGCGGTCACCGGTCAATGCCCGGACCTGTCGCTGGGCCTCGACCCGCCGGTCCCCAACACGCTGAAGCATGCCTGCCAGGGCCTCGACTTCACCGACGGCGGCCAGAACGACTGCGCCCAGGTGGCGATCTTCCACAGCTGCAAGGGCTCGAACAATTGCCATGCCCAGGGCGGCTGCGGCTTCGTCCAGGTCACCACCGGCGGCGGCAATTGCTCCGGCAGCGCGCCCGCGCCGAAGAGCGGCGGAGGGGCGGGCAGCTGCGGCGGCGGCGGCAATTGCGGCACGGTGCTGACCTTGCGGAAATATGGCGGCGGCTGCGGCTTCCCGCCGCCCCCGCCGACCACTTTCTATTCGGCGCCGAGCGACAACAAATGCTCGACCCTGGGCGGTTGCGCGGTGCCGATCTCGGCCTCGCAGCTCTATCCGACCGAAGGGATGATGCAGATCTTCGACTTCGAGCAGGATCCGCCGGACACCGGGCCGATCACCTCCGATCCGATCTGCCGGATGCGCTACAAGGTCGGCGATGCGGTCCACGACATCGCCTACAAGGCGTTCGCCGAGGTGATGGCCTACAAGCAATTGCCGGCCGAGCCGAAAAAGGCGCCGAACGATTTGAGGCTGGCTTTCCCGCCCTCGACCTGATGGCCCGTTCCGACCCCTCGCCACCCTGTCCGCCGCGGCTCGGTTTTCCCGACCTCGGCGACGGGGTGGGGCTGCGCGATCCGCATTTCGACCATCTGATGCGGACCGACCCGGCGGCCTGGGGGGTCGACTGGTTCGAGCTGCTGACCGAGAATTTCCTCGATCATCGCGGGTTTGCGGCCGAAGTGCTCGAGCGGGTCGCGGCCAGCCGGCCGGTGGTGATGCACGGCGTGTCGCTGTCGATCGGCGGCACCGATGCGCTGGATCGCGACTATCTCGGCAAGCTCGCCGCGCTGGCCGAGCGGGTGAAGCCGGTCTGGGTCTCCGATCATCTGTGCTGGACCGGCGTGGCCGGCCGCAACAGCCACGATCTGCTGCCGATGCCGCTGACCGAGGCCAGCCTCGCCCACGTCGCCGAGCGGGTGCGGCAGGTGCAGGATTTCCTCGGCCGGCCGCTGATCCTGGAGAATCCCAGCACCTATCTGCAATTCGCCGGCGTCCAGATGCCGGAATGGGAATATCTCGCCCGGCTCGCCGAGGATTCCGGTTGCGGGCTGCTGCTCGACGTCAACAACGTCCATGTCAGCGCCGTCAATCACGGCTTCGACGCCGCCCGCTATATCGAGGCGCTGCCCGCCGGGCGGATCGTCCAGGTCCATCTCGCCGGCCCGCGCGATTGCGGCACCCACCTGCTCGATACCCATGACAGCCCGGTGCTGGAGCCGGTCTGGGCGCTCTACGCGCTGGCGATGCGCCTGACCGGCGGCGTCGCCACCCTGCTCGAATGGGATGCCAGCATCCCGCCCTGGGAGACTTTGCTCGCCGAACTGGCCCGGGCGAAACCGCACCGGGCGGCGGCGCGGGCGGCGGCCGCCGCTCATGGCTGAGCCGCTCGCCGCGCTGCAGGGCTGGATGATCGAGGCGATCGTCTCCGGCCAGGCGCCGGAGGCGGCGATCGCCGGCCGGATCGTCGGCGACGAACGCCTCGCCGCCGCCGGCCGGCTCGCCGTCTATGCGGACGGTTATCGCAGCCGCCTGCTCGAATCCTTGCGCGACGAATATCCGGCGCTGCGGCGGCTGGTCGGCGAGACGGTCTTCAACCTGTTCGCGGCCGGCTATGTCGCGGCGCGGCCGCCGCGCCATTTCAGCCTGTACGAACTCGGCGCCGGCTTCGCCGACCATCTAGAGGCGACCCGTCCGGCCGACGGCGGGCCGCTGGCGGCGCTGCCGGCGCAGCTGGCGCGGCTGGAGCGGGCGCAGGCCGAGGTCGGCCGCGCCGAAGGCCTCGAGCGCGACAAGCGGCCGCCTTTGCTCGCCGACGCCGCGATGCTGCCGGGCCTCAGGCTGCTTCTGCCCGACAGCGTGCGGCTGCTGCGGTCGGATTTCGATCTGGCGCCGCTGATCGAGGCCGCCGATCGCGGCGGCGAGGCGGGCGTTCCGGAGGCGGTGGAGAGCTTCGTCGCGGTGGCGCGGAGCCGCTACCGGGTGCGGCTGCACGCGCTGGAGCCCTGGCGTCATGCCTGGCTCGAGGCGATCGGGCCGGACGGCGCCGAGGTCCATGAAGCGGCGCTGAAGGCGGCGCGCGCGTCCGGGCGGGACGGCGGCGCTGTGATCGCGGATCTGGTGTTCTGGATCCCCGCGGCGGCCGCCGCGGGGCTGGTGGTGGAGGCCTAGGAGCATTTTCAAGTCAGGCGGAATCGCCTGACAACTCGGAAAATGCGGCAAATCAAGGGGAAGCTGGGGCAGGATCCGATCCTGCGGATCGGAGGCTGCGCTAGCGGGCCTCGGCGATCAAGGCGGTGACGACGTAGAGGACGATCGCGACCGGCCCGAGCAGCAGCAAGGTGGCGGCGACGGTGCCGACGCGGATCACGGTCGGGTCCCAGCCGGTGGTGCGGGCGAGGCCGGCGCAAACGCCGAGCATCTTGCCGTTGCCTTTGTCGAGAGCGTAGCTGCTCATGGTTCTTGTCCTGACATGGTCTGTTGGGGCGGTGACCCGTCCCGGCCTGCTCCTGCCCGAGGCAGGAGCCTTTCCCTGTGCGGCTTCAGCGAAGCAGGGACCTGCCCTGCGGAGCTTCAGCGAGGCAGGGTCAGATGACCGGAACCGGGCCGATCGCGGCGGAGATGAACAGGCTGCTGGCGAACAGCGCGCCGAGGACCGAGAAAGCGATCTGGTGCAGATTGGTGTAGGAAAGCGTCATTGTAAGTCTCCTGAACCTGGCCGCCGGACCATCCGACGGTCATGCCAGCGGATTTGCAGCGACCGTGCCAGATCGAAAAAACAACGGAAATCCGCCATTTCCTCCCAAGCACCAGACCAAGCCCGATTCGGGGCGCGCCAACTCCCGGGAAAATCCGCCAACTTTTGGATGTCCGCGGGGGTAATATTTACCTGAGAAAGCGGCTTCCGACCCTACAGCACCCTGGCGTGACGGGCCTGGCAGCAATCTCAGAAGTCAATTGCCTCTCCAAGGACAGAGGTTGGTGGACGAAAACGGACACGGAAGCGGACAGTCCGCTGAGGTTGAAAACCCCACGCGATGATTGAGGGGGATGGCGGCACTATGCGAATACAGTTTCGCGGATGATCCGAGGTAGGTTCTCGAATCGGTTTACCGTGCCATGGCCTAAGAAAAAGGGAGAGAAGCGCGCAGGCGCTGAGTTCCAGTAAGCCTACTTCGTTTGGGCCGGTGCGCTTTCAGGCGCGGATGAACGCCCAGCACCAAGATATTTATTCCAGTCTACGGATAGCCCTGTGAAAACAGCCGCCGCCAATGCCGCAAGCAAAATGAGGAACCCATAAATGGAGCCCAAGCGGCGCCTTAGCGCGCTTCGCTTCGCGATCGGGCGCACGGCCATCAGACGCTGATAATGTTCTGTTAGTTTTGGAAAATCGGTCGACATCAGCGCTTCGTAGATTTGGTTTCGGCCGGGCCTGTCGCGCCTAGATTCCACGATCTTTGCGCGCGCCATATTGAATTCCGCGTAGAATTCGCGGAATTCTGGGTAGGCGTCTATGACCGCCTCAAATCCGAGCCTTCGGGACAAATCATCTAAATCGATTCCTATGGTCGCGAGCCCCGAATCGATGGCGTCGTGCTGGGCGCGATAGCAACAAAATCTAGCGTCCTCGAGGAGTGCTCGGATTCTTGCGTCATCTCCCCCATGATGCGCCTGATCAAGGGCATCCACGATGCGCCTTCCGCCGTACCGCAGTTCACTAATCGCGGGGATTGAAACCTCGAGAGTAAGCTGCTCGGCCCGCTTTACGGCTTCTTCCGCCTTGTTCCATTCAACCTGAATCTCCCTGAGGAGCTCGGCATAGGGGAACGGCGGAGGCCCCTCAGGCGGCTGCGCGCCTATACCTCTTTTCGGCTCGCGCGGCCGCCTTGTCGCCCTTGGCCTGTAGCTTCTCCGTCTCCTCAGAGTCCCGGAACCGACCCTGCTGGAGCAAGATATTGCCACGCGAATAACGCCGAATGGACCGCTCAGCCTTCGCCTCGCTGGCGGCCTCATAGCCTCCGTAAAAAACCTTATCGATCAGCTTCCTAAGCACGTTCATCGTCCTCTCAAGCGGCGCGCCGCTAGCTCCCCGGGACGCTCACGTCAACGTGAATCTGCTGGTTAGAATCCTGTGACGTCCCGTTGTCAAGGTATATTTGGGTACGACTATCTAATCCCCCAAGGGGTCCAAAATATGGGTCGAATTGGGCCTGAAATCGGGCAGGGTTGCAGTTGGGGCGAGCGCCTCCAGCGTGCCCAACGCTTGCGGCGCTCGCTAATCTGGCGGGGCGGTTCGTACAGTTAGACGGCGAGAGAATGAAGCCACCGACAGGTGAGGCGCTTGCCGTGTCCCCCATCCCTAGCGCGGGCGGTGCTCGGCATGGAGATAGACCGGGTCGAACTCGGCGGTGGCGGCGAGGCGCTCCCAGTCGTGGATCGTCACCCGGCCGCCGCGGAAGGTGAGCAGCTTCTTCTCGCGCAATTCGCGCAGCATGCGGTTGACATGGACCGGCGTCAGTCCGGCGGCGTCGGCGAGGTCGGTCTGGGTCAGCGGCAGCTTGTAGCTCATCCCCTCGACCATGCCGATCACCTCGAACCGGAAATGAAGCTCGCACAGCAGATGGGCGATGCGCGCCAGGGCCGCCCGCCGCCCGACCGACAGAATGCGCTCGCGCTGGATCGAGGCGTCCATCAAAGTCGACAGCCACAGCATCCGCGACAGATGCGGCTCCTCCTCGGTGACCCGCCTGAGCGCGTCATGGGGGACCCAGCCGATCGTCGCCGGGGTGATCGCGCCGATATCGTGGTCGAGCTTCTTCAGGAGGAAGCCGTGCAGGTCGACGAAGTCGCCGGGGACGTGGAGCTCCATGATCTGGCGCTGGCCCTCGCTCAGATCCTTGTAGCGGGCGACCAGGCCGTCGATCAGCAGCGCGCTGCGGGCCAGCGTCGTCCCGGAGCGGATCATGGTCTTGCCGGCGCGGAACTTCTCGATCTCGCCGATCGCCTTGCGCAGCACCTGCTCCTCGCGCTCGGTGACCTGGTCGCGCACCCTCAATTTGCGCACCAGGCAGCCGACCGGATCGGCGGCGCATTCCGGCACCGGCCGGTCAGCGGCCATGGCGCCGCTCCGCGCGGGCGACGCCGGCCCGGTCGAGCTCGCGCCCGAGCCGGCCGGTCAGCCACAGCCCCCACATCCGGAAGTCCGCCGCCAGCGACCATAAGGGATGAGTGAAGGTGGCGGGGCGGTTGCGCTCGACCGCGGCATGCGCCGCCCAGGCGAAGCCGTAGCCGGCGACCGGCAGCATGGCGAGCAGCGGCCAGCGGCCGGTGGCGAGCGCGGCGGCGGCGATCAGGACGACGAGGCTGGTGCCGGCATAATGCAGCGCCCGCGTCCCCGGGCGCGCATGCTCGCGCAGATAGAAAAGCCAGAAATCGGCGAACCTCTCAAATTCGCGCATCGGCAGCGGACTCGGCGGCGCCTCCGCGGACCAGCATGTCGGCGAGCAGCCCGCCGATCAGCGGGCCGATCACCGCCAGCACCTGCATCCATACCGGGAGAGGTGCCAGGAAGGTGGTGGCGAGGAGCAGCGCGAGGCCGCCGGCAATCACCCAGCCGGGCCAGGCGACCCGCGCCACCCATTTGGCCGCGGCCAGACCGGCGAAACCGCCGGTGAGCCAGGACAGGATGAGCAGGATCTGCGCGCCGAGCGGCGCCGCCCCGAGCGCGACCGCCGTCGCTTCGGCATTCTGGATCGGATCGGTCGGCACCTCGACCGAGACGAACAGGCCGCCGACGAACCCGACCGCCATGATCGCCGCGACCGCCGCGATCAATCCGGCCAGGATACCGCCAATCGCTCTCATGTCTCGCCCCCATTGAGTCTCAGTTCCCCCCGACCATAGCATAAGTGGAGGCGGGTAGAAGGGTGGGTGCGGACGATTGCGGGTTGGCAAATGGCAATTGGCAAATGGCAATTGGAATTCGCACCAGTCACCAATTGCCAATTACCAGTTGCCAATCGCCAAGCGCTCAGCTGCCGACGATGGTGCCGCCATTGGGATGCAGGACCTGTCCCGACATGTAGCGCGAATCCTCGCAGGCGAGGAACAGGAAGCTCGGCGCCACCTCGTTGGGCTGCCCGGCCCGCCCCATCGGCGTGTCCTTGCCGAAATCCCTGACCTTTTCCGGCGGCGAGCCGCCGAACGGATTGAGCGGCGTCCAGATCGGCCCCGGCGCGACCGCATTCACCCTTATCCCGTCCCCGATCAGATTTTCGGACAGCGAACGGGTGAAGGCGGTGATCGCGCCCTTGGTGGCGCTGTAGTCGAGCAGCAGCTTCGAGCCCTTGTACATCGTCACGGAGGTGCAATTGACGATCGTCGCGCCCTTTTTCAAATGCGGGCGCGCCGCCTGGGTCAGGAAGAACATCGAGTAGATGTTGGTCTGGAAGGTGCGCTTCAGCTGCTCCTCGCTGATCTCGGTGATGTCCTCGTCCCAATGCTGCTCGCCGGCATTGTTGACGAGGATGTCGAGCGCGCCGAGCGTCTCGACCGTCTCGCTGACCGCGCGGTCGCAAAAGTCCTTGTCGCCGAGGTCGCCGGCGATGGTGATCGCCCGGCGTCCCTCCTGCTCGACGATCCCTCGGGTTTTCGCGGCGTCGTCATGCTCGCAAAGATAGAGGATGGCGACGTCGGCGCCTTCGCGCGCGAACAAAGCGGCGACGGCGCGGCCGATGCCGCTGTCGGCGCCGGTGATCAGCGCCACCTTTCCGGCGAGGCGGCCGGAGCCGGGATAGAAGGGCTCCCAGTCGGGCTTGGGCTCCAGGTCGCTCTCATGCCCCGGAAGCGCGTCCTCGTGGATCATTTCGACGGTTTCGGTGTCGGACATCGCCCATTTCCTCACGGGTTCCAAAGCGAAAAACCGCCGGCTTGGTCGCCCGGTTCCGAGCCGGGCCCATCCGGCCGGCAATGGCGCGCGCTCCCCCGCGCGGCTTGCTGCGCGCTCCCAAAATCCCTGAGACGCGCGCGGATCGAACGGGTCGACGCGGGGCCGCGATGAATCTATCGGCCGTCGAACGGCGCCGCCGCTTCGTCGAAAACGGCTTCGCCGGCCGGCCTCGGCGGGGCAGCGCGCGTCGTTCGGCTGGCGTTCAGCTTTGATGCTACAAATGTAACAGACTGCCCCGCGCAGAGGGCTCGATCAGGGAGGAACGGATGAGGCGGCGGCGGCGCGAAAGCGGACTTTCCCTGTTTCGCCTCGCTTTGCTCTGTTCGGCGGCGCCGGCTTTCGCACAGGATGCCGACGAGCCGGCCGAGCCACCGCCGCCGCCGGCCGCCGCCGAAGGCGAGGCGCCGCCGGCCGCCGAGAGCCAGCCGGCGCAGGGCGGCCGCAGCTATACGCCGGCGGACTTCGCCCGCTTCGCGCCGCGCAACGCGCTCGACATGCTCAACAACGTGCCCGGCTTCGCGATCGAGGAAGTCGATACCGAGCGGCGCGGCCTTGGCCAGGCGACCGGCAACGTGCTGATCAACGGCGAGCGCTTCTCCGGCAAGTCGACCGACATCCTGACCGAGCTGAGCCGGATCAGCGCCAGCAACGTCGCCCGGATCGAGATCGTCGACGGCGCCACCCTCAACATATCCGGCCTCAGCGGCCAGGTGGCGAACATCGTCACTTTGTCGCGCGGACTGTCCGGCAATTTCGTCTGGCGCCCGCAGATCCGCGCCGAGCGGACGCCGGCGCGGATCCTCGACGGCGAGCTGTCGCTGAACGGCGCGCTCGGCGGCACCCAATATACTTTGAGCTTCCGCAACGTCAGCCGGCGCAACGGCAATGCCGGCCCGGAACTGGTGTCCACCCCGGCCGGCGACATTCTCGATCTGCGCGACGAAGAGCTGTACGTCGACGAAGACGGGCCGCGGCTGTCGGGCTCGATCCGCCGCGCCTTCGGCGACGGCTCGATCCTGAACGCCAACGCCGCCTTCGGCTTCTTGAACCTCGACATCCGCGAGACTTCCTTGCGCTCGGGGGCGAACCAGCCGGACCGGGTGCGTCTCCTCCAGGAGCGCGAGCGCGAACACAATTACGAGCTGGGCGGCGACTATGAATTCGGCCTGGTCGGCGGCCGGCTCAAGCTGATCGGCCTCAGGCGGTTCGAGCACAGCCCCTATCGCCAGACCCTGATCCAGAGCTTCTCCGACGGCCGTCCGATCGAGGGCCAGCGCTTCACCCAGACCGCGGACGAGACCGAAACCATCCTGCGCAGCGAATATCGCTGGACCTGGGGCCGCAACGACCTGCAGATCAGCGCCGAAGGCGCGGTCAACCAGCTCGACGTCGAAAACGCGTTGTTCGGGCTCGATCCGGGAGGCGATTTCCAGCCGCTTCCCTTCCCCGATGCGACGGCGACCGTGGAGGAGCGCCGCGCCGAGGCGATCCTGACCTGGGGCCGGCCGCTGTCGCCGACGCTGACGGTGCAGGCGGCGCTGGGCGGCGAATATTCCAATCTGGTCCAGCAGGGCGCCGGCGGCCTCGACCGCACCTTCTACCGTCCCAAGGGCTTCCTCAACGTCGCCTGGCGGCCGTCGGAAGGGCTCGACATCAGCGCCCGGATCGAGCGCGTCGTCGGCCAGCTGAATTTCTTCGATTTCGTCGCCTCGGCCAATGTCAGCGGCGGCACCCAGAATGCCGGCAACGTCAATCTGGTTCCGCCGCAGAGCTGGGACGCGCAGATCCAGGCGACCCGCAACCTCGGCCGCTGGGGAACCGCGACGGCCCGGCTCTACGGGCGGCTGGTCAGCGACGCCGTCGACATCATCCCGATCGGCGCCACCGGCCAGGCGCCCGGCAATCTCGAGGGCACCGGGCGGGTCCTGGGCCTGCAATGGACCAGCACCTTCAACTTCGACCCGATCGGCTGGCGCGGCGCCAAGGTCGACATGAACCTGCAGTTCCAGCGTAGCTCGCTGGTCGATCCGCTGAACGGCCGGCGCCGGCCCTTCAACGAGACGATGACGCGCCAGATCGAGATCAATCTGCGTCACGACATTCCGGGCAGCGACTGGGCGTGGGGCGCCAACGTCTTCCAGTACCGCCAGTCGGAAGGCTTCCGCCTCGACCAGCGCTTCCACTTCCTCGACACGCCGGGCAGCCTCGGCGTCTTCGTCGAGCATAAGGACGTGATCGGGCTGACCGTGCGGGCGAGCGTCGACAATCTGCTCGAAACCAATGAGAGCTTCAGCCGGACCTTCTTCGACGGCCGCCGCAACGCCGACAATTCGAACATCCTGTTCACCGAGGATCGCGACCGCTTCTACGGGCCGGTCTTCACCCTGGCGATCTCGGGGACGATCTAGAAGGGGACAGTCACTAGTGACTGTCCCCATTCCGCTAACCCTCAGCGCCTGTCCCCCGACGCCAGCCGCGGCGGCAGGTGGCGGCGCGATGGAGCGTCGGGCAGCGCCACCTCGTTGCCGCGCAGCAGCTGCGGCGCGGCGCCGTCGCGGCGGCACTGGGCGACCACCGCGGGAAAAGGGAGATCGTCGCGGCGCAGGAGCTCGTCTTCGGTGGCGGCCAGGCACTGCTCCTCGCTCGCAAAACGGCGCTCGGCGACGGCGACCTCGCGGCAGGGCGCGTCGCCTTCGCCGCAGCCCAGGATCGCCATCACATACAACAGGGGTTCCATGCCCGCTCCTTCGCCGTCTCAATGAGCCGGCGCGGCGCCGGTTCCCGACATTCCGCTCCCTTCACTTGGATAGTCGCGCCGCTCGCTTATCTTTCGACGAAGATGAAGGATGCGACGACGGAAGCGCCGGACAAAGCCGGCTGGGCGACGCTGCGGCGTTTCCTTCCTTATTTGTGGCCCGCCGGCGAGCCCGGGCTGAAGGCGCGGGTGGTCGCGGCGGTGCTGCTGGTGCTGGCCGCCAAGGGCGCGACCCTGACCATGCCGTTCGCCTACAAGGCCGCGGTCGACCGGATGTCGGCCGGGATGGACGCCGCCGCCGGGCTGATCGTCGCTTTGGTGCTCGCTTATGCCGGCGCCCGCTTCGGCGGGGTGCTGTTCGACAATCTCAGGAATGCGATCTTCGAGCGGGTCGGCCAGGACGCGGCGCGGCGCCTCGCCATCGCCGTGTTCCGCCACATCCACGCTCTGTCGCTGCGCTTCCACCTCGAGCGGCGCACCGGCGCGCTCACCAAGATCGTCGAGCGCGGCACCAAGAGCATCGACATGATGCTCTATTTCCTTTTGTTCAACATCGCGCCGACGCTGATCGAGCTTGCCGCCATCTGCATCATCTTCGGCATCAAGTTCGGCCCCGGCCTGGTGGTCGCGACGCTGGCGATGGTCGTCGCCTATATCTGGTTCACCCGTATCGTCACCGAATGGCGCGCGAAGCTGCAGCGCGAGATGAACGAGGTCGACAATCAGGCGATCGCCCGCGCCGTCGATTCGCTGCTCAACTACGAGACCGTCAAATATTTCGGCGCCGAGGAGCGCGAGGCGCGCCGCTACGGCGACACCGCTTCGGCGTTCGCCAATGCCGCGGTCCGCAACGAGACGT
>CAWKEE010000005.1:0-10287 GCA_963848555.1 uncultured Alphaproteobacteria bacterium
GCCGAGCCCGGCGGCGATGATCGGTCCGAGATAGGGTATGAAGTTGAGGATGGCGGCAAAGCCACCACATCAGCGGCGTCGGCATGCCGACCATCCACATCACCAGCGCGACGACGGCGCCGAGCGAGGCGTTGATCGCGGTGATGGTCAGCAGATAGGACGCGGTGTTCTGCACGGTGTCACGGATCAGCCGCGCCACGCACAGCGAGCCCGACAGCGACGTGCGGTTGCGGATCGTTCGCTCGCGAATGCGGGTGTAGGCGGCGAGCAGGAAATAGACGAGCAGGATCGCGAACAGCGTCTGGACGAGCGCGGCCGGCGCGGCTGCTCGGTCACCAGCTCGAAAGCAGAGTTCGGCGTGTCGACGACGACCTCGGCCTGCTCGGCGCCGGCGCGCTGGCTCAGCACGCTCGACACCTGCTCCAGCAACCGTTCGAGCGAGGCGAAGGCGTCGAGGATCGGCGCGAGATTGGCGCGGATCTGCGGCATCCGCGACGGCAGCAGCTGCACCCATTGGGTGGCGGGCATCACGATCGCCACCAGCGTGGCGTTGGCAACCACGAGGAACAGCAGCAGCACCAGCAGCGCGCTGAGGCCCGACGGCACGCGGTGCCGCTCCATCCATTCCTGCGCCGGCACCAGCATCAGCGTGATCACCACCGCCACCGTCACCGGCATGAAGAAGATCGCGCCGGCGCGCAGCGCGAACGGCGCGCCGAGCGCCAACGCCACGCAGGCGATGAAAACCAGCGACGACAGCAGCCGGTCGCGCCGGTAGGAAACCGCCTCGGCCTCGTCGGCCAGCTCGGCGATCACACTCGCCGCGCGCTGCGCCTGTTCCGGCGGTGGAATGCTGCCGTCAGTGGGCGTCAGAGCGGAACGGTCCATATGACCCGCAACGCCCGGCGCGCAGCAATGGTCCCGCCGACGTAATCGGCTGAAAACCGGAGGGAAATGGCGTTCCGTGAAGGACTGAATAAGGCGCTCAGATCTTTGGAACATCTTTCGTCCAGCAACGGCTGGAAGTGGCGGCAAGCTGAGCGTCGGCTTTAGAGCAGAAGCGTTGGAAAGCTGACCCTTTGCGCTACGCGGACCCTATGGCGGGAAGCGCTGTGGCGGACATCGAAAGGTCGAACGTCGAACCCCATGCGGCCAGCGCTTGATAGCTCGTGCCGCCGTTCACAAGCGGGGTGCCGCCGATCAGGCCAAGCGTATCGCTGATCGGAAAGGTGTCGTTGTCGAAGATGTCGACCCGGGCATCGCCCCAAAAGCGGAAATCCTGCTCGTTCGCCGAGTGCCATCGCATCCGCACGACATCCATGAAAGCTGCCTGCTCCGGAGCCGCGCAGTCGCGTAGCTGTCGCAGGGCAAAGCCGGTGCTCGCCAGGCTTGGGACCTCGGCCAGCGGCACGTCGAGGAGCGCCTGAGCCTCTTTCTGCGAGCAGCGCCGCGATGCCCGGGAGGAGCAACATGCTCCGGGGAATCCTCCCGCCATTCCAGCTGCGTTCTTGTCGATGTCAGTCGCGTTCACGTCCAGCAGCCGATAGGGTCTTCTGTTGCGTCGTCGGCGCGAAGGTCGGCAGCGCCGGCATCGTATACCGCACCTGCGAAGCTCCCGTCGGGGGCCTCATTCAACTCGATCTCGCCCAGCGTCTTGGGCAAGCCGACGACCATTTGGCCGGAAATCGCCGACGTGGCGGAGTCGACGCCCATGAACGGGTAGGCCCACCCCAGTTCCAGGGGAAAGATGATGTAAATCGCCGGATGACCGGGAACATGAAGAAATATTCGTTCTGCACGGAGAATCCGAGGTCGGCGAGCGAGTCGGCGATCATCTTCGGGTAGTGGGCAAGGCAGAGAAACACCACTGGCAGCGCCGGCACGAAGCTGCTGTCACTCGCATCGTCGAGCATGCGGCGACACCAGTCCTCGAGGGCGGCCATCGATGCCGTCAGCGCGAAGCCCCGCAGCGTCATTCCGGGGAAGGACCATGGTGGCGGGCTCTGCTGGTCCCACGCCGTTTCCCTGAAATTCATGCCGCGCTCTCCTTCATCGCGCCGTATCGATGAGCTCGCCCGCACCGCAGTCGAGCACGAAGCCGGGGCCGAACAAGACCGAAGGCGTCTGGAAACCCGGTCGGCGCTTCCCGGCCAGCCAGGCCCGTACGGCGCCGGCTGCGGTCAGGGTCGTGACGCTGTAGCCGTCGAGCGTGCGCATCGACAGCGATCGCACCCGGCGCCAGCGATCGAGTGCCTCGGCAACAAGAACGAAGCCGCGCCGGGCCCGCGGCGGTTCCGACCGAGGCGCCGCCCGCCCGCTCGGGGAAATCGGCGGCACCGGACCGAAACGACGCGGATGCGGCTATCGCCTGCAGCAGCGGCGCTGCGAAGGCGCCGAGGACGCGGATCGCCGCTTCACCCAGCGGCCCCACTGCCGAATAAACCTCGAGCGTATCGACGCCGGTTGAGCGGCGGACGGTCACGATGTCGGGCCAGCTGACCGCAGAAGCATTCGCCCCCGGCGCCGAAGTCGAACGCGTGCCATAGCGACGCGGCCGGCCGTTCGTGAAGCGAACCGTCGCGACGGATGCGCACGCTTCGATCGTTCATCGCCCATAGCGTCGCGACAGAGCCGGGCGACAGCTCATGCGGTCGCGACAGGCCGAGGCGCAGCCGCATCGTGCCCGGGGAGCGCGCGACCGTCATCGCCAGCAGGCAATCGGTCGCCGCGGTGGCAAAGCCGATGCCGGGCAGCAGCATCACGTCGCGCGCGGCGGCCTCGGCATCGCGAGCATCGGCCGCGGCGAACACCGGCCATTCGCCGGCGATGTCGCAATAGTCCGCGCCCGCCTCGAGGCAGGCATCGATCACCGGATCGGCCGTGCGCCGGAATGGCCCCGCCATGTTCACGACCAAGCCAATGTCGCCGAGTCCCGCGGCCATTCGGGCGTCGGCGGCGAGCACGCGCGCTTCAAGACCAAGTCGGCAGGCGAGCGGGTCGAGGTGTGCGTTCGCTCGGCCCCCGAGCACCAGCCGCGCTCCCAGATCGGCGAGCGCCGAGGCGATCGCCTGCCCACAGCGCCCGGTTGCACCGTAGAGGAGCACACCGGCCCTTCATGCGCGCTCGAAGACCCAGGGGACCAGCCCCCGAAGGAAGTCGAGGTCGTCGGAGGGCGGGAAGTCGTCGAACAGTCTCTCCAGCTCGTGAGCAGCGGCGCCGGCGAGCGCCTGGGCGGTGAGTTCGGCATGGGCGACCGACCCGAGCCGGACGAGAACGGCGCCCATCGACTCCAGCAGGTCGGCCGAACGTGCCGCCGTCGGCGTCGACTGCCACAGGTCGATGAGCCGGCGGTCGGCAGCGCGGGCGGTGCGAGCGGCGTGGAGCCGGGTCGAGCATCAGCGTGCGCTTGCCCTCGCAGCAGATCGCCGAGCGCTTCCTTGCCATAGGCCGGGTCCGCCTCAGATTCAGCAGTCGTCCTGGATCTGAAAGGCGGGCCGAGCAAGCAGCCGAAGCGGACCGCCCGCTCCGGGTCGACCGACGCGCGCCGCGCCCGATCAGCAGGCCGAGTTGCGATCGGCCAGAGGCGAAGCCCGAGGTCGGTGCCGTCTTGCACAGCGCCATGCCGGAGATAGTCCGCGTCGCCAAGGTCGGCGCGCGTTTCTCGCGCCAGCCGAGCTCCAGCGCCTGGTCCTCAGCGGCTGGTGCGCCGACACGCCGGGTCAGCGACAGTCGCTGGTGCGAGCCGGGTGGCCCCCGGCCGATTGAGCGCATCGGCGAGCGGATCAGGGCCAGCAGCATGAGTGCTCGCCGGCGTTGATCGCCAGCGCCACGCCGTGATCGGCGTGCAGCGTGGGCCGCCCGCGCCGAACGTCGCTTTCGTCCTCGATGTCGTCGTGGATCAGCAGCGCGTTGTGGAACAGCTCCACGGCGGCTGCGCACCACCGCATCTGGATCGTTCCGCCGAAGGCGCGGGCCGTCGCGATGGCGATGCCGGGCGCATCATCTTGCCCCGCGCGCCGGGTAGTGGCGACCAGGGCGTCGAGGTAGGGCGACGGCGCCCGCGCGCTAGCCAGTGATCACCCGCGTCGCGTTCCGGCCGTAGTCGCCAACAATCGCGGCACGATCGCCGGTGTCTGCCGCGGTCGCGCCGCATCGCCGAGGATCGCGCCGGCGTTCACGGCACGGTCAGCGAACCCAGCCGAGAAGTCGTTTGCTGCCGGTTTCGTGGATCGTACCGGCGTAGGTGCCGGATGCCTGGTCCGGCGGCACCGGCACGATCACCGCGAGCGCGCCGGTTTCGTTCCCTGAGCCGAGGCGCGCTCCGATGATCGCCGGCGCCCTCGGAGGCCCGTCGACGAGCCGAAGCGGTGTAACCTGCGGTGCACGCTCGAGGTCGCTCAAGTCGGCGAGCGGCGCCTCGCCGACGGCGTCGGGGTGCCCGATGACCTCGACAGGAATCCTCTGCGCCGGGGCGCGCCATCGGTCGAACTCGTCGCGCCTCCGGGGCTTCAGTTCGTTCGGCTTCGGACGCACCGCGTCGAGCAGGCGAGGGTCGTCGAACACCGCCTCGACGAGGTCGAACCAGCTCGAGCCGAGGTCGCGCGCCAGGTCGACGAACCGCTTGCCGAGCGTCACGACGTCGTCGCGGGCGTCACCGATGTCGTAATCGCGAGCCCTGATTCGGTCCGCAGCCATCCGGCCCTGCCGCAGGTTCTCCTCGACCACCCGGTAGCCAAGGCGGACGGCCTCCGCCACCACCTCGGTCACCTCCGGGAAGGGCTCTTCGACCGGCGGCGGTGACGCGCGATCGTCGCCGCCTTCGCTGCCGCGGCCCGACATCGTCGAGCGGTTCGGTCCGCTGCGCTCCG
The DNA here is from genome assembly GCA_963848555.1 of uncultured Alphaproteobacteria bacterium. GTDB lineage: Bacteria > Pseudomonadota > Alphaproteobacteria > Sphingomonadales > Sphingomonadaceae > Allosphingosinicella. The sequence goes on from CAWKEE010000005.1 coordinate 4,869, forward strand.
GCCGCGCGCGGCGCGCGCGTTCGGCACCGCGCCTGCCCCCGTCGTCCGTGTTCGCCTTGGTCATATGCCCTGCTTTCCCTCAAGGATGGTCGTAGCCGGTGATCGCGGTCAGGCGCGGCGATCCGGACAGCGCATGTGCCGCCAGCAGGCCGGACATCACCGCGGACTCGCTGCAGCCGGTGTTGAGGCCGCAGGCCGTCCAGTCGCCCGCCACGGTCAAATTGTCGTACTCGAGATCGAGCGGTGAGATGCGCCAGCGGGTCGAGCCGGGCAGAGTCAGCGTGTAGCGCTCGCTGGGGCCGACATTGGCGCGCCAGTAGAAGCCCTCGCCCGCCGAACCGATCGCGTCGCCCGCAACCCGCCGCCAGTCGAATCCGTCGGCGCCGTGAAGCCCGGGCCACAGCCTGGCTGCCGGCCCGTCGAGGAACCGAAGGGCTTCGGCACGCACGCCGTCCCGACGCGTCCGCTCCCAGTCCGGGCCGGCATCGGCGGGCGGCGTGGGCGCGTCCGCCAGCACGCCGCAAAAATACACAACGGTCCCCGGCGGCTGCAGCCCGGCGTCGGCCCACCCCTCGTCGGGCACGACATGCGCCATGTCGCACCACGTGTCGAAGGGCTTCGGGAAAGCGGAGACGAGAAGCGCATCGTTCCGCCACCCGAGCGCCGCGAGATCATCGCGCAGCCAGAGCTGGAAGGCCTGTGTCGCAACCGTCTTCACCCGTCGCGTCATCTCGCGCCAGCGCGGGTTGTGTTCGAGCACGATGCCGTCGCGGTGCTGGTCGATGATACTTTTCAGGTCGCCTTCATAGGCGCGCAGCACGTGGAACCGGCGGCCGATCTCCTGCTCGATATCGGCCGGGAGCGGGTCCAGAACCAGCACCGCCTTGTCATTTTCAACCATTGGTGATTCATGTCCTTCCAAGGTTTATTCATAGCGCGGCCTGCGGGCCGCAACCAAAGGCGGCTACCCCGAGGTGGTCCGGATTTGACTTGGAGAGCCAGGATCTCCAACCTGACGATCAGGTGAACCACAGCGACGCGGGCAGCCATGAACGGTTTCGTCGATCTGCATGGCGCGTCAATCACGGGCGTGATCAACACGTTCGACCGGGTGATCTTCAAGGGGCATCTCAACGGCTTCTTTCCCGATGGGGCGTTCGGCCGTTACCTGTCCCGGCGGGGGATTTTGCTGAAGGACGCCGGGCGGTTCTTCGAAGCCGAGACGCAGCGGATCCGGGATCATGTCGTGTCGCTCGCAGCGGCGGCAGGGCGGCCGGTCGAGTATCTGGCGGGAGCCAGCACGCATCGCTCGGGCACCTCCAAGGAGGCCCGGGCGCGGGCGATTGCCGAGCGGGATGGGGTGACGGAAGGGCTGGTGTGCGTGCTGTCGGTGGTGGAGCCCTGCCGCTCGTTCGCGGTCGCGCCCAACCGGCAGACCCGGCGCCTGGAGGTGGTCCGCCGGCCGCGCAAGTGCCTGCACTATTACCTGTACCTGATCGATCCCGAGTTCGGCTGGATGCATGTCCGGCTGCAGACCTGGGCGCCGTACGAGATCCAGGTCTACGTCAACGGCCGCGAGTGGCTGGCGCGGCAGACTGGATCGCGGCCGGCATCGGGTATCGGCGCAGCGACAACAAGATCACCGCAGGTCGATGACTTCGGGGCGGTCGCGGCGCTGTGCGAGCGGTTCGCCCACACCGACTGGCCGCCGTTCCTGGAGCGCCAGGCGGCCCTGGTCAATCCGCTGCTGCCCGACATCAACGCGCCGGCTTCCCCGGCTACTGGTGGGTGATCGACCAGTGCGAGTACGCCAGCGACATCCTGTTCACCGAGCGCGCGCGCGCTGGAGACGATCCAGGGCGATCTGGTGACCGCCGCGGTCACCGCGCTGGGCGCCACCGACGTCCTGCACTTCCTCGGGCGCAAGCCGCACCCGGCGTTTGCCGGCGAGGTCACGATCGACAGCAAGAAGCGCGCGCAAGGCTGCCGGGTGCGCTTCCGCCTCAAGGCCAACGCGGTCAAGTTCTACGATCACGCCAACGTGTTCCGGGTCGAGACGACCATCAACAATCCGCGCGAGTTCAAGGTGCTCCGCTCGCCGGAAGACGGCGACGGACCAGGCGCCGCGGTGGTGTCCGATGACCAAGGGCGTCGCCAATTTCTGGCGCTACGCCGAGGTGGCCCATGCCGCCAACGGTCGTCTCCTGACTGCGCTGGCCCGGGTGCCGCTCACCGGCGAGGCCACCGCCGAACTCGACGCGCTGTGCCGGCCCGGCACGGCAACAGGCACCCGCGTCGCCGCCTTCAACCCGATCCACCCGGACACCGCCAACCTGTTCGCCGCGGTGCTGTCCGGCGACTTCACCATCAACGGGTTCCGCAACCGGGACCTCCAGGGCAAACTCTACCCTGCCGCGGCCACAGATGTCGCGGAAGCCAAGCGGCGGACCCATCGCACCTCACGCCTGATCGCCAAGCTCCGCGGCCACGGCCTCATCACCCGGGTCAAGAACAGTCGTCTCTATCGCCTCACCGCCCAAGGCTTCAAAGCCATGTGGCCCGCCGTCCGCTTCCGCCGCATCGACTTCCCCACCGCTTTCCGAGCCGCCCAAGCCGCATAGAAACTTCCGCGCTCATGTCAATTCCTGGAGAGGAATTGCGTAGGGCTTTTGGGTCCGCCTCAACCGTGCAACCTCACGCCCGAGTGGCCAAGTTCCCGACGATGCGGATGAGACTGCCTTTCCAGCTCGCTGACTTGGATGCTCAGAAGAGCCGCGTGGTGTGCTGGAGCACCTCCTGGCTGCCGCGCCAGATCATGTCGAGCGCCACATAGGTGATGATCAGCAGGCCGACCCAGCCGATCCAGCGGTGCTTGTGCAGCAGGTGCGCGATCATGTTGGCCGCGGCCCCCATCAGCACGACGGACAGCAGCAGACCGATGATCAGGATATTGGGGTGGTCCTTGGCGGCGCCCGCCACCGCCAGCACGTTGTCGAGCGACATCGACACGTCGGCCACCACGATCTGCCAGATCGCGGCGCCGAGCGTCTTGGTGTGCGCGGCGTCGGCTGGTCCCGCTTCGAGCGCCTCGTCAGGCGCCACCTCGTCCTGGCCATGCGAGCGCAGCTCGCGGAACATCTTCCAGCAGACCCACAGCAGCAGCACGCCGCCGGCGAGGGTCAGGCCGATGATCGCCAGCAACTGGGTCGTGATCAGCGCGAAGAAGATGCGCAGCGCGATGGCGGCGCCGATGCCCCAGAAGATGACCTTGCGCCGTTGCTCCAGGGGCACGCCGGCCGCGGCCATGCCGACCACGATCGCGTTGTCGCCGGCCAGCACGAGGTCGATCGCGATGACCTGCCAAGAGCCGCGAGCTGGGACCACAGATCGAAGTTTTCCATTCCAGCAAAAACCTTTCCGCAGCGCATCCGTAAGCGTTGATGTCAATCCGGATTGGCCGCATGCATTGAAGACCGGCGTGCGTTTTCGCGCTTTAGCCAATTCAGCGTCAAACTGTGGCGATCCGCATCCTGTCGCGTTAGAAAGCTGTGAGCGAACATGCGGGAGACAGGACAGCGATGTTCACGCCCGGCCCAGGGCTCGATCCCGGATCCCATCCAAGGTCATTGCCGGCGTGAGAGCCTGCGGGTCGACGATGCAGTGCAGGATCGCCGGCTTGCCGGAGGCGAGCGCCCGCTCGAAGGCGGGCGCGAAGTCCTCGGTGCGCTCCACACGCTCGCCATGGCCGCCGAAGGCCCGGCCCAGGCCGCGAAATCCGGATTCCTGAGGTCGGTGGCGACGACCCGTCCCGGGAACTCGCGCTCCTGGTGCATGCGGATGGTGCCGTACATGCCGTTGTCGAGCACGATCACGATGACCGGCAGTCATACTGCACGGCGGTCGCGAACTCCTGGCCGTTCATCAGAAAGTCGCCGTCGCCCGCGAAGCGACACGACGATGCGGTCCGGGTAGATGGCGCTTCGCCATGACGGCGGCGGGCACGCCGTAGCCCATGGAGCCGACTGGTCGGCGCCAGCTGCGTCGCGAAGCCGCGGAAGCGGTAGTAGCGGTGAACCCAGATCGAGAAGTTGCCGGCGCCGTTGCAGATGATGGCGTCCGCGCGGCAGCCGGTCGCGCAGCCAGCGCATCGCCTCGCCATACTGGAACGCGCCGGGAAGCTTGTTCGGGGTCTCCGACCAGTCGAGATAGTCGGCATGGGCCGCGTCGCCGCCTCGTCTCGCTGCCAGCGACGGCGTTCCGCGGCGAGCCGGCCATTCGCGCAGCGCCGCGCAGAAAGCCGCTGGGCGAGGCCTGGATGGCGAGCGTCGGCGCGTAGACGCGGCCCAGCTCCTCGGCGCCGGGATGCACATGCACCAGCGCTGGCCGGCAGCGGGAATGTCGATCAGCGTGTAGGACGACGAGGGCATCTCCGACATGCGGCCGCCGAGCGAGGATGAGGAGGTCGGCCGTCCTTGACGCGATCGGCGAGCTTCGGGTTCGGCCCGATGCCGACATCGCCCGCATAGTTCGGGTGATCGGCCGGGAAACAGCGGCTGCGCGGCGGAAGGACGTGGCGACCGGCAGGGCCCAGCGCTCGCTCCAAGCGCGTCGAGCTCGGCGCGCGCGCGCCTCCGTCCAGCGCGAGCCGCCGAGGATCACGAGCGGACGCTGCGGGCCTGCCTCGAGCAGCGTGCTGCAGCCGCGCCATCTCGCCGGTGCCGGGCCAGGTGTCGGCGGGCTCGACGCGCGGCGCGTCGCGCGACCTCGGCCTCGTCGACCAGCATGTCCTCGGGCAACGAGACCACCACCGGTCCCGGCCGGCCCTGCATGGCGACCCGGAAGGCGCGCGCGATCAGCTCGGGAATGCGGGCCGCGTCGTCGATCTCGACGACCCACTTGGCCATGCCGACCGAAGGAAGCTGCCTTGTAGTCGACCTCCTGGAAGGCCTCGCGCTCGCGCATGCCGCGCGCGACCTGGCCGATGAAGAGGATCATCGGCGTCGAAGTCCTGGGCCGCGATATGGACGCCGTGGCTGGCGCATTGGTGGCGCCCGGGCCGCGCGTCACGAAGCAGATGCCGGGCCGGCCGGTCAGCTTGCCGTAGGCCTCGGCCATCATGCCGGCGCCACCCTCGTTGCGGCAGACGATGACGTCGATCGCGGCATCGTGAAGGGCGTCGAGCACGGCGAGATAGCTCTCGCCGGGGACGCAGGTCAGCCTGGTCGACGCCTTGCGCGAGGAGCTGGTCCACAAGAACACGACCCCCGCTCCGGCGTCTGTAGCTGTCCATATCGCTTCTCCCTGTAGGCTTGGCCTAAATCAATCGAGCTCCGTTGATCCGGGTTTATCTTTGTTCCGGCTTCTGGCCGATCTCGAAGTTACCGGCGATCTCCAGCGCCCGGAGCATGCCCGAATGGTC
>CAWKEE010000006.1:0-627469 GCA_963848555.1 uncultured Alphaproteobacteria bacterium
TACTGTTCGCACTGCTTCGACAACTTTATCAACCAATTTATGTTTGGCGCTTCCTTTGGTCGAGAATGAAAGCAGCGCAACTCGTGGTTCAGTTCCCAACAAAGCCTTACATGAATCAGCAGAGGCGAGTGCAATTTCCGCGAGCTCGGCCGCGCTCGGTTCAATCACTACCCCACAATCGGCAAAGATCATTGCACCATCGTGACCAAACTGAGGGTTGGGTAACGCCATCAGAAAAAAACTCGAAACCAGCTTGAATCCCGGTCGAACACCGATGCAATGCAACGCAGCACGAACGGTGTGCGACGTAGTGTTGGTAGCTCCTGCTACCGAACCGTCAGCAAGTCCTAGTCGGACCATAAGATTGCCGTAATACAGAGGATCGGAAACGAGGGTCCGCGCCTCGTCGGCCATCAACCCTTTGGCTCGACGGAGGTCGTGGAACATGGACGCCATTTTCTCGAAGTCCGATGCTCGCAAGTGATCGATTATCGTTACGCCGCTCAAATCAAGTCGCTGGTCCTGAGCGATCGAACGAATCTTCTCTTCATTGCCGAGCAAGGTAATTCTGGCAAGGCGTTGACGAGAACACTCAGAAGCCGCGATCACTGTTCGTGGATCGTTTCCTTCAGGCAAGACGATATGTTGGGGGCGTGAGGCGGCGCGCTGGCGAATTCGTTCGAGAATGTTCATAGATCGGAGAAGATTATCAAGTTGTTGGAGAGGCGAAGTCTAACGAAGTATGGAACGCAGAACAAGCCTGTAGTCATTGCCGATTGCCGATTTTAGATTGCCGATTGGTTCGGAACCTCTGGATTGTTAAATGCCAATAGACAATTGGCCATTGGCAATTTGCGATCCTGGGGAGGTCTGATTCGTCTGCAACTATCAGCTTCTGCGGCTTTGCCCCAAAAGGCACATCTAGCTCGATTCGGAAGTATTTTGGTTCGCGTTGGTTAGGTGACTTCGTGATCGTCCTTGTTTTTATGGACAAAAGGAACGATCCACGAAGTCACACGAACTCAACACGAAACTGGTTAACGCCGAAGTTACTTTTTGAGCCAAAGCCAGCTTCTGCTGTAGCGTCCAACGTGATACTTTTGTTGTAACCAATCAACGGAACAGACTGGAGACGACTATGCCATCAACTCTGCGACGACGAATGAAAAACCTTCTGCTCTTCATTCCTAACTTGATTATGCTCTGCGGTCGTTTGATGGTTGACGCGCGCGTGCCTGCAAAGGAGAGACTATTAGTTGCCGGCGCGATTATTTACGCCGTCATCCCGCTCGATTTGATTCCAGATATGTTGCCATTCATCGGGCAAGTAGACGATGCCTACTTGATTGCGCTGACTCTTCTGAGACTCATGATTACAACCGATGCAAGACTTGTCCGAGAACACTGGCGGGGCGGTGGCGATATCATCGAGCTCGTTGGATCGATGGCGACAATTGCAGGAAAACTGTTGCCACAGAAGATTCGTCGAGTGTTGACTGCACGAATTGAAAGCTCAGAACGGGGATCGAAGAAAGACTTAAAACCGATTCTGGTGGAAACACATCAACCGGAGATGGAAGAGAAACGCTCCGCAATGTGAAGGGCAAAGAGCAAAAGAGCAAAGAGCAAAGAGCGAAGCGAAGTGCACTTAGCCCTTTGCTCTTTGCCCTTTGCGTTTAGCCCGTAGCTCTTGCGCTTGGCCCGCTACGCCGCGAGCGACCAGTCGATCATTCCCTCAATCTCAGACGCAAGCGCGTTCACGACCGTTTCATTACTCGTCTTCACCGCCCAGTAACGAATCTGTTCGGGCATAGAGTTATCCACGCCGTCTTCATCGAATGCGACCAGAGCTCTTTGGAGATTGGAAGATTGCGCTATAAGAAATGACTCACGCGAAAGGCGCATGGACGAATTCAACTCAATCACACGAATGTTGGGATGTTTTGGTGGCACCCAATCCGGCTGTCCAAACAGGTACACGCACTCCGATAGATCGGCAATTCGAAGATAGCGATCGATGATTGGCTGAAATGCTGACAGTCGTTCGAGTCCCGCATATACCCTGCCCGAACGATTCGTTCGAAGCAGGATCGCGTTCTCAATCATCAAACACACGTATTCGACCGACGCTATCGTAGTTCTGCAAATGAAACTTTCGCGCTCATCAAAGTCGCGCCGGGAGATACTTGCGACTTGACCGAGATTCTGCGTTGAGTCAATTGGAGATAGCTTGAGCCCAAATTCAAATATAGAGAAATCCTTCACGGGGGAGGCCTCCCAGCCCTTGAGACCCCCAATTAAACGGCTCATACACTTCGAGACGGTTACGAATTCTTATTTAAAGTGTAACTGCGTGTTTTAGCGCGTGATTCTATGCTGAGCTAGCGGTGCGGGCGGTCAGAACCGAGAGGATCTTATCGTGAATTCCGCCAAAACCACCGTTTGACATGATCGCGACAACGTCGCCGGATGCCAGTTGCGGCGTGAGATGGGCAACGATTTCATCGGCCCCGGGCAGGCTTAAGGCAGGCTTGCCTTGTTGCGAAATTGCTTCGATTAACTGATTGGTATCAAGTGCGCGTCCTTTTTCTGTGACCTTTTGACTGTCGAAGACGCTGGCAATCACTACATAGTCTGCGGGCTCGAAGGCTTTGGCGTAGTCGTCTTGAAAGACGGCCAGCCTGGACGACCACGATCTTGGTTCAAACACCGCGATCAAGCGATTCTTCTTATATCGCGAACGCAAAGCGCGAAGAGTTTCGCGCACGGCCGTCGGATGATGTGCAAAGTCGTCGATAACGATAACGCCTGATTCCTCACCGCGAACCTCTGCTCGTCTTCGCACATTTTTGAACGTCGCGAGTGCGTCGGCTATCTGAGCGGCTTTAGCGCCCCACGCATCCGCCGCGATGATCACTGCCAGGCAGTTAAGTAAGTTGAACTCGCCGAGAAGAGGAGTTTGGAAATCCCCCCACTTCTTATTCTCACGAAATACCTCAAACGTGGAGTGCGTGTGTGTGAAGTCAGGGTTTCGAATCTGCCAACGCGCGTCAGAACTGAACCCGAACGTTTCAAGTTGTGTGAAAAGCTTGTTGCCGAAACTTTCGACAACAGTGCGAACATGAGGACTATCCCAACCAGCAATTAAACGCCCATTGCCTGGGATCAGATTCATGAAACGACGGAAAGCGAGTTTGACGGCATCGAGATCTTTGTAGATATCTGCATGGTCGAATTCGATGTTGTTGACGATACCAATCTCGGGTAGGTAGTGCATAAACTTCGGGCCCTTATCAAAATAAGCCGTGTCATATTCATCGCCTTCAATGATGAAGTAATCACCGTGTGTGACGCGAAAACTCGTGTCGAAGTTTTGGGCGACGCCGCCAATCAGGAAACCTGGATTCAATCCGCACTGATCGATAACCCATGCTGCAATGCTTGTGGTCGTTGTTTTCCCGTGTGTGCCGGCGACTACAAGTGAATGTCGCCCGCGGATGAACTCCTCTTTGACAACTTCAGCCTGCGATCGATAAAGAATCTTTCGCCGAAGCGTTTCTTCAACTTCCGGATTGCCGCGGGGAATTGCGTTGCCGACGATGACGCAATGAGGAGCAGTAACGTGTTCGGCTTTGAATCCTTCCAGAACTTTAACGCTAAGAGACTCAAGCATCGTAGACATTGGCGGATAGACATTGTCGTCCGATCCTGTGACGTGATGTCCGCGCGCCAGCAACATCCCGGCAAGCGAGGCCATTGCAGTACCGCAAATGCCGATGAGGTGGTAATGCATGAGTTAGTTTTGCTTCACTGGTTCCGTTGGGTGGCTATGTCCTTCTCGGTAAGCGCAAGTTTCATATCGTGATCGATCATCAGGTTAACGAGTTCCTTGAATCCAACTTTTGGCTCCCACCCTAATTGACGTCGCGCCTTGCTCGCGTCGCCGCACAAGACATCAACCTCCGTGGGACGGTAATACCACGGATCTATTTCGACGTACTTCTGCCAATCCAAATCGAGATAGCCGAACGCAAGTTCCACGAATTCGCGCACGGAATGAGTTTCGCCTGATGCAATAACGTAATCGTCGGCCGTATCTGCCTGCATCATCAGCCACATCGCCTCAACGTAATCTCGCGCGTGCCCCCAGTCCCGTTTTGCCTCGAGGTTGCCAAGATATAGTTTTTCCTGGAGGCCGAGCTTAATACGTGTCACTGCACGAGTAATTTTTCTCGTGACGAATGTCTCACCTCGGCGTTCTGACTCATGATTGAACAGTATTCCATTCGTCGCGAACAGTCCGTAAGCTTCTCTGTAGTTAACGGTACTGTGATAGGCGAACACTTTCGCGCAGGCGTATGGCGAACGCGGGTGAAATGGTGTTTGTTCGTTTTGTGGTGCGGGCGCGCTGCCGAACATCTCCGAAGAAGACGCTTGATAATACCTCGGTCGAATTCCGCTTTCTCTAATAGCTTCAAGAATGCGAATTGCGCCAATGCCGGTCACATCCGCTGTGTACTCCGGGATATCAAAACTGACTCTCACGTGCGACTGGGCGCCAAGATTGTAAATTTCATCCGGTGCGACCTGGCGCAAGATTGTGTTCAGGGAACTGGAATCATTGAGGTCGCCAAAAAGGAGAAACAAGCCGGTGTTAGGTTTATGCGGATCCTGGTAAATATGGTCGATGCGTTGAGTGTTGAAAGAGGAGGAGCGGCGGATGATGCCATAAACCTCATAATCCTTTTCCAAAAGAAGCTCGGCGAGAAAGGAACCGTCCTGACCAGTTATGCCAGTTAAAAGTGCGCGTTTTTTTTTCATCTAATTCTGCCAGGACTAACCAATCTGGGAATCCTCAAAATAATAACATCGATTCAAACGTCAATTACTGTACCTGCCCCAACTTCGACGGATTGTTTCGAAGTCATCGAGGATCGAAAAAACTCCGCGGACAAAATTCTCACCGGTCCAACTTTGGGCGCGTGTTTGTCCTCGCATGACAAGTTCCTCACGCAGATGTTTATCCGTGTGCATAGTTTGAATTGCGTCGGCAATTTCTTCGGGACTATTCGGATCAATGAACAGGGCCGCATTTCCAAGCTGTTCGGCCGCGCCATTTACGTTTGCTGCAATAACGGGACAGCCGAGTGCGAAAGCTTCCAGCGGAGGCAGGTTTTCAGGTCCGAAGTACGAAACATAAGTTAGCGTAAGTGCATTTCTGTAGAGATCAACGAGTTCATTCTGGCTTACGAATCCTAGAAACTTCACTTGCGAATCCACGTCCAATTCGCGGGCTAGTTGTTTCAGATAATCAGCATTTCCCTTATCAGAACCGACGAGCGCCAACAATGGCTTCAAGTTGTGTTTCTCTTTCAATACTCGAAGCGCATAGAAGAGGTTCGCGTGGTTTTTATGCGGCCATAGCTGGGCTGGATACAGCAGGTAACCCTCGGTAAGACCAAGGTCGATTAGCTTACTTTGGTTGGAGCGCTTCGTTTGCGACACCGCAGCGTTCAAAGCAAAGGTGGGCGTCGGATGTTTGAGTATCTTGATCGTGGATTCGGGCACTTGATAAAAGTTATGGATCTCGTCTCTACCGGCTTCTGTCCCCGCGATGACAAAAGCCGCACGCCGTAAGAATTCTGAATAGAATCGATCCCGGTGTTCCCATTGACCGTTCGCGCTCACCTCCGGAAACCACGGCTGCAGCCGATGCTGGAGATCCCACACCACGGCCATGTATGGGATATCGACCTGCAACGCTTCTGCCCCAACAAACCAAATGAAGTCCAAATCTGCGGCCCGTGCTACTTCCTCAAAGCGGGTCGACGTCTTCTTCAGTTTCGTGTACGCCGCAACATTGCGACGTGCCGTGGAAAATACACGTTCGGCGAAACTGCCGGGAAACTTAATTGTTGCTATCGGTGATTCACCCAGCATTTGCTTCAAGGATTCCGGTTCTCGCGCAAAAACTGAGAATTGGTGTCGACTCTGATCGGCAAGCCTGACCAGCCACCGCAGCAGGTCGCCCTGCATTGTGTAGCCTCCACCTTCCTCCGGAGGGATCTCTTCAAGAAAAACTCCGACCTTCATATTCGAGCTTCTTTGTTACTTACCTGGCGTGCAACGGCGACAACATGCCAGGTTCCAACAGTGATCGATTCATCGTTTCGAAAGCCAGCAAACGATTTGACTAGCTGGAAGCCGCAACTGGAGAGCAAGTATTCCATCTCCTGCAAAAGAAAGTATCGATTAGTTTGAATTTCATTGAAGCTGGAATACGTTCCATCATTCTCGAGTGTGTAGACTGTGTAGCTCACGTCGCTCGTTTGTCGCGCGACGTCCAGTGTAGTTTGCGACACTCGCACGACGCTTCCGTTCGCAGTTTCCCATGAACGAACTCGTACTGGATCGTGCGCCGAAATCATTGCGGCGGCGTGCCAGAACTCGAAAACGAACAATCCATCTTCCTTGAGGTTGCGGTGAATGCCAGTGAGCACCAGCTTCATTCGCTCATTCGTAAGTACATATCCGATTGAATCAAACAAGCAAACAGCTGCGTCAAACGGATCGCCGGGCAGATCAAGACTCGTCATATCCTGATGGCTGAACTCTACGGTTGAACCAATTCGCTTTGCTTTGAGCTGAGCGACGGCCAGCATGTCGGATGAATAATCCGTTGAGACCATTTGATAGCCAAGCTTCTCAAAGACGAATGCGTGCGATCCAGTTCCGCACGCCAATTCAAGCACCCGCGATACAGGTTGGTGACCATACTGCTGGAAGCACTGATGAACAAACGTCGCCTCGGCTTCATACGGTTTGTCCGCATAAAAAAGATCGTATAGCTCAGCATGCTTACCAGCGTAAGACGTCATGGATTTGGTCTATTCCTCGAGCCGAAACCAACACAGGCGAGCGGCGTGGCCGGTTCAAGTTGCATTGAAGGACGTTTGAGTCTTGGTGGGTTCGACAGCACCTCAAATGCTTTCAAACTTGCGTGACCTGTTCCGCTGCTTCAAGAACGTAGTCAGCTATCTGGGAAATGGTCTCAGTCGCAAGCGTATACGTGGAAGGTAAGTAGAGGCCCGACTGCCAAAGCTCGTCAGCAACTGGACAAGGTATTGCTCGAAATCCGGGAAGAGATTGCAAGCACGGCTGTTGATTCATGGGACAGAAAAAAGTTCTTGTGTCGACTCCTACGTCGGCAAGAAACTTCATCAGCTGGTCTCTCGAGATGCCGAAGTCAGGGCGCACCACGATGGCGTACATCCAATAGACATTGCGAGCCCATTCCGCTTCGTAAGGAAGTTGTAGACCCTCGGCATCTTTTAGGAACTGGTTGTATGTATGAGCGACCCGGCGTTTTTCCGCAATGATGTGCTCGATCCTTCTCGTTTGCACTAATCCCATCGCTGCCTGGTATCCAGTCATGCGGAAATTGAACCCCGCCTCCTCGTGACGGAAGCGTGGTTTTGTGAAAGCGAGATTGCGCAATAATCGTAATCGTTCAGCCAGCTTTTCGTCGTTGGTCGTAATCATACCGCCTTCGCCGGTAGTGATTACTTTATTTGCGTAAAAACTGAAGCATGCCATGTCGCCAAAACTGCCGGTCATCTGGCCGTTGCATGTTGCGCCGTGCGACTCGGCGCAATCTTCAATCACTAACAAATCATGCCGCTTTGCAATTTCCATTAATCGCGGCATTTCTACTGGATGTCCGTAAAGATGGACCGGAATAATCGCTTTGGTTTTAGGCGTGATCAGGTCTTCAATCAGATCCAGATTGAGATTCCACGTTAAGTCGTCAGAGTCGACTGGCACAGGGACGCATTGGTTGTGAACGGCAGCGAGCGCGGTCGCGATGTTTGTGCTGGCACTCACCAGAATCTCATCGCCTGCATTTAAATCTGCAGCGGCAACCGCCAGGTGTAATGCGGTGCTTCCGCTCGAGACCGCGACCCCGTATTTACAACCCACGTAATTCGCGAATTCGTTTTCAAAGTTCGGAATCGATTCGCCAAATGACCCTGAAATCTCACCTCGGCGAAGGGCAGCAACTACTGCCTCAATTTCCTCTTCTCCGATTATTGGTTCAAAAACGTCAATCATTCTGTCGTTACCTTGACATTAACTTTATCGTTTTCCGGCCCCAGGAATGGTCCTTGTTTGACACTGATGCACTGCATGTCTTCAAGTACTCTGATCGCATGCGTACCATGGATCAGCACGATACCATCCCCGGCTCTCATGACTATTTCTCTAAAGCGCTCACCCTCATCGTCATAGAGATCGACGGCGACTACTCCTCGCTGAACGACGAACATCTGTTGTAGGTCGGTTATCACCCGGTTGACAGATTTGTGGTAGTGAGCAGGCTCTACGAACCCAGCGTCGTGTGCCAACAATCCGAATTGAAACGACGAGTCCGAAGGCGAGAAAAACTTTGTCTCGCTGATCCCTGTACCGGCCCAAATGATTTCCGCGTAGCGGATCCCGTTGTGCTCGACAGCTTCGTAGCCGTGCGGGGTGCCCATCGCAGCGTCAACGGTCATGCGACCACAATTCCTCGGATAAATGTTAGGTGGAGCAGCGCTACAGTCATTTTTGAGTTCGGCGGTTGAATATAACCGCTTACGAAAAAGCTGTAAACGGGCTGCACTATCCACAGATTTGCCGATTACACAGATTAAGAAGGCTTAGAGTTTTGAACTTTGTACTTAGCTCGTTCGCCGGGAACTCCTGCGGCTCTGGGCAAAGCACAAAGTAAGCTCCAGTTCTTCTTAATCTGTGTAATCAGGTGGAAATCGGTGGATATTAATCAGATCGTCGAGCCAGAAATCCCAGATCTGTGAGTGGCGAGTTTGGCCATTAATCAGAATCTCACGTTCCTCCGACTCTTCAAAAACAAACAGGAGTTTATAGGTTGAGGGAATCGCAGCCAAAAGCGAGTTGCGATCAACCAGGACCATGGGTTGGGTAGACGTGCCATCGGCCATGCCTTGGGGTAAAGTGCCCGGTCCATGTGCGGATAATTGAGTGGTCTGCTGAGTGAAGATCCGAAGCGGCGACTCGTCAATCAACACTACGGTTCTGCTCACATAGAGATAATCAAAATTGAGATTAAACAGATCCTGAGCACCTGAAGCGGGTCGCCGGCATACTGCAACATCCCCTGGGCGATCGTAAGATCTCGCGAGTCAAGAAACCCTGCCGCCGACTCCAGATCAGCATGGAACGAAAGCGAATCGTTGGCCCCGAGCTTGCGCCCAGCATTCGCCATCGCTTCAGTTTCGGCGATGGCCCAATGATTAATTGTGCCTGGCAATAACTGCTGTACTTCGAAATAACCTGAACCACAGGCCCCGCCGATTTCGAGCACGTTTATTTGTCGGGAACTTCCGACGTAAGACAGAACAAACATGTTCTGAAGGATCTGCCGACTTTTGACGCGCCGAACTTCATTTCGTTCCAGTTGCTCGCGGTAAAGTTTTGTCTTCTCAAAAACAACTCGATTAATCGTGGATCCTCATAGGAATCAGAACTCCGCAAAGCACTCTCAAAGCTATCGTATTCCGGCATCGCCGGAATAGTTTTGCGGCGTAAGAATGGTGAAGCGAGCGACGAGATTAATCCACCGGCAGTCATATAGGTGTGTCAGTGGCGCCATCACTTCTGCGCCTCAAAATCATTAGAAGCAAGTTGATTAATGGCCGTTGGAGCGCGGTAATCAGTCGTGTCGCAGGACGCCCGCTATGTAGTGGTTCATCCGTTTGATAAGCAACGTAAGCCCCATCGACGCTAGACCGCGTCTGAGTGTTTGCGCGGGTTTACCAGACAAAAGACGAACGTACCAAAGCGACATTACGTGCGTGAAGCTTCCGCCAGTTATGACCTTCTGAGAGAACCGCCAAAAAACGGCGCTCATATTTATCGTACAAACCAACGTAGAAGGGTTGAGCGGACTGATGAAGGATACTTTGCCTTTCATCTTCCAACGCTTTCAACGCGGCTACAGTATCAAACTGCGCATGACTAACTAGGTCATGCCAATGCCGACCTTCGCGAGTCAGTTGGCCACAAAGGTTAAGTTCCAGAAATAGTGCCCACTCATAAGTGCCGTCGTAGATCGCTCTGTACGAATCGAGAATCTCAGGACGAAAAACCTCGAGCGCGTCATCGGCGCGGACCGAAAAGTTCGCACCGTCTGCAAAGAACGTTTCTTTTCCATCTGCGTGTGTGAATACACCCACTTGCGCGCGATCAGCATAAAGCACTGCAACCGATGGATTCTCCTCATAAATCTGTTCGCACAGATCAAGGTCAATATTGAAGTTGTCAGGAATGGTATCCTGTTTTAGCTGCCCACCAGCTTCGGCCATGTCTTTTGGCCAGATACTCCACTCCGAATGCAAATCAAGATAATGTTCCTGAAACTGCCACACATACGCGGGCTGGTTACCCATCTTGCGTAACCGGGAGAAATAATCAACGCGTCCGCCCTGATCGATACCCCAGTTCTTTCGCTTGATAATCTGAATCTCTTTTCCAATGGTCCACTGGTGCGCTCGCGCGAATTCGGTGACCTTACGTTTTTCAGATTCGTGGTTAACCGAACAATCTACAATCAGCAGGCGATCTCGATCCGGTCGAAAATTCCTGATCCTGTTGAAAGTTCTGCAGGAACGAATCGATCCGCTCGAAATTGAAGACAACGACTTCGAACCGACACGCGCCGTTTCTTTCGTTTGTAGACGCTGGCGAGCTGATCATGCTGGTCACGATCGGGTTCCTAACCCGGTGGATTGTTCAGGCTGACACTAAGACGTGAGTGTTGGGCTTCGTTCTATTCCCGGAAAGCAGTCGTTTCACAATCGAATCTAATTGTTCGGATCGTTTTTCATAGGTATGGTCCTGCAACGTTCGACGCTGTCCTGCTGCGGCAATCGCTTGGCGTTCAGACTCATGATCTAACAAGTACCGAACTTTTTCCGCACATTCCTCGGGCGTGCGATATGCAACAATCTCAGCGTCAGGTTCGAACATTTCCGGTAAGTTGATCTTCCAATCGGTGATCAGGCACGCGCCCATACCAGTAGCTTCAAAAAGCCGAACGTTTCCGGCAAACTCCTCAGCACAGTCGATATGTTTATTCAGATTCAGCTTAGACCGTGAGAGTATCTTGAAATACTCTAAGGCTACTACCTGATCATGCAACCGTTCGCCGTAATCGCGCATGACGTTGGTTGCTTCAGCACCAAATTGACGTCTGCTTAAAGAAGGTAGTTTCGAGGCCATCGCGTCGAGCCCCACAAGATCAAACGCTCTGCCAACTCGCCACTGTAGTTTGTCCGCGATGCTGGGCGTTTGCTGCTCTTCAATAACACTGCCCCATATCTCCAAGTTCGTCGCACTGAGCATACACTTGAGAAGTGACCAACGCTCATTATGAAATCCATTCTTCAGGACGATGCCACCGACGAATGAGAAATCAATATCTCGAGCTTCGGAATCGTTTGTCATTTGTAAGATAGAAGGCTCGAACGCGTGCATCATTAACTCAGCGTTTACGCCGTGTTCCCGCATCTGTCTTGCAAACAACGGTGTGCACGTCAGCATCAGATCCACATCGCGAAAGACGCTGTAGTCGACAGTCGGAGCGGCGCGCCAACCTATTATTTTCACGGGGTTGGGACAACTCTCGCGTAAGAATCTCCTGAAGTCTGCGTCCAGAACGTACAAATCATCCAGCAACAAAACATCCGGCTTAAACGCTTTCAATTGAGCAGCGACAATCTGCTTTAGCCAGTCTTTGCGGTCATACTTTACTCCGTGTTCCTTGGCCCACTGTTTCTGCAGGAACTCGAAGTTAATGCAGATCTTGTCTGCCTCATTGCCAAGTTTTGCAAGATACGTCGGATAGTTTAGTTGCCAGCCACAGCAGTCTCTTATGTAGACCTTAAACAACTCATCGTAAGACAGAGTCTTATATTCCGGGTGCAGCGCGAGAAAAGGTCGCAAATAGAATTGCTCGTCTGTCTGAATCTTTAGGAATCGGTAACCCATGCGAGTGTAGTTTGTGCGAAGTATCGATCTTAACGAACGTCCACTATGTTCGGAAAAATCCGCTGCTGATGTTACTTGCGGACTTTCTCCGCAACAAGAAGACTATCGATTAAACGTACGTTAGACCAGGAGGGAGAATTCAGGATGTGCTTCTGCGCTACCAATCGTGGTCCAGCGGGATCTCCGTCCACGTCAAGTACGACGTCGTGGAAAGCAATGATACCCCCGTCTTTTATTAAAGGTGACCATTGTTCATAGTCCTGCAGTACCGCTTCAAATTCATGGTTTCCATCAATAAACAATAGGTCGATTGGCTCTTTGAATGTGTCGGCGAATTCCGTACTGTACCCCGGCAAAACTCTAATCACGTCAAATGTCTTATGACGTTTCATGTTGTAGACGAATTGTTCCTGTAGTGGAAGCTGTTGCTTGGCGGCAGCGTTTGAATAGAGTTCAGTCGAAGGTGCGTCCCCATCCGCGTTAAATGGGTCGATGCAATACAAAACCCCACGTCGGTTCTTCTTCAAGCCTTTTGCAATGACAAGGCTACTCTTGCCAAGCCATGATCCGATTTCTACCACCACAGAGTGGGCGTTCGGCAAACCCATGGCCAACTCGTAAAGACTGATGGCCTCGTTTTCCGAAAGCCAACCAGGAATTTCGTCGTAAGCCGAAATAGATCGGTACTTCCATCCGCGTTTCCTAATGAACGAAGCCTTGCCACGCACATTGACGATACCTAGTGCGTGCAGTCGTTTTTGTAGTTGCTGTCGTAACGTGTTCATCGATCAATTCTGTCGTTGGGCAACTATTAGGTTCCAGCCAAACCTTGGATACAAGAATCTCGCAAACAATATGTCGACAGAGTTAATTCTCTCCATCAGCCATGCGGGGCACATTATACGTTCCAGCCGGCCAGCATCGATCTCGCGACCTGTCCGCAAGGCAACAACCGCCATTACTGGGTAAACGAATGCGCGCAATGGAATTGAAAACAAACCGTTCCACCAATCATTTACAAAATGACCTATGGCCATATCGCGGTCGGCAATGCGGAACCCGTTTGCCTGAAAGAAGGCATCCCATTCCTCAGGTGACTTGAACTGAATATGAGGTACACCTGGCTCGGTTTTGTGTCCTCGTTTCTTTTGCTCTTTGAGAGAGTGTTTGAAGTATCTCTCGAACAGACTTCGTTTGTTCGGCACGATGGTAAATAAAAATCCCCGCTCCGTTAGCAATTTGCTAAATGCGGACACGTAACTTGCCGGATCCTCTAAGTGCTCGATCACGTCGAAGGCGACAATCAATTGTAATGAGCCTGGTTTATGGCTGTCGATCAGATCTTGAAGGCTACCCGCCTGTAGGGTTGGCTTGTGCGCTACTGGCGCCCAGTCGTACGCCTCGAAATAACGTTTCAAAATGCTGCGATTGAGATCAAAAGAAACAACTTCGAATCCTTGCCTGGCGAGCTCATAACTGTCGCGCAAAGATCCGGCGCCGAAATCCAATGCCTTGGGGTTGTTAGATTCTCGTCTGAGCAGTTCCAAACGGTCGCTAAAGAGCTGCCATCGATAAGACACGTTGCGCGTATTGCACCCGTGTAGTTTGGAGATATCAGTGCGCCGATCAAAGATCAGAGGTTCGTTTGAATCAGACGTCTCTGATGTGTTTCGCAATGGGGAGTTTTGTTCTGCTTCGTTGGACTTAAGTGTGGAACCTCGAAGGGCCAGTACGATCTCCGCGATCAGAATCAGCGGCACGAAAATAAGAAACAACGGAACCCAAAGCAAAAAGAGCGCAACTAACACCGTTGCAGCGAAGACGACACGCAGGCTCGACCGAAGCATTTTAGTTGGGCTAACAGGCGAGTTGATTGCCGCTTGATTCTGAATCATCTGATGGTGACTTGGCCTCAGATTGCTAACGATCGTTTTGAGAAACGATCGCGAACGCGTCCACTACCGCAGTGCTAACGCGCTCGATTTGCGCCGGTTCCAGTTCAGCATACATCGGCAGACTAAGCACTTCTCGCGAAACGGTTTCGGTGACTGGTAAGGATGGGTTCCATTGACGATCGCTGTAGGCCGGTTGGAGATGTAAAGGAATCGGATAATGAATTCCGGTCGCTATGCCTTCGCTTTTCAGGGCGGTTTGCAGGCGTTCGCGATCCTGAACACGAATGACGAACAGGTGCCAGACAGGGTCAGCATCTTCATGAACAACCGGCAGCGTGATTTCGGAAGCTGTTAGTTGCTCTCTGTATGCATCAGCATGTTGTTTTCGACTTTCGTTCCACTCGTCCAACTTTCTAAGTTTTACTCGCAGTATGGCCGCCTGAAGCGTATCCAAACGACTGTTCACGCCTTCCATCTGATGTGTGTATTTCTCGAGTCGTCCGTGGTTGGCAATCATCCTAACGCGTTCGATCAGAGCGTCGTCATTGCTGACTACCGCACCGGCATCTCCAAACGCACCCAAATTTTTGCCAGGATAGAAACTAAAGCAACCAGCATGGCCAATTGAGCCAACGCGCTGGCCGCGCCATCTCGCACCATGGGCCTGCGCTGCATCCTCTACTACTTTCAAATCATGGCGGTTAGCGATTTCCATGATGGCCGTCATGTCACACGGCTGACCGTAAAGATGAACCGGAATGATTGCTTTTGTTCGAGGCGTGATGGCCTTCTCGATCAGAGTCGGATCCATCAACATCGTGTCTTGCGTGACGTCGACAAACACCGGAGAGGCTCCCGTCATTGAGATCGATTCCGATGTTGCGATAAACGTATTTGCGACTGTGATGACTTCATCACCCTGTCCAACTCCGAGAGCTCTTAGAGTGAGGTACAGTGCATCAGTGCCATTACCGACACCGACACATGACGATGCTTCGCAGTAAGCTGCAAACTCTTCTTCGAATCTGCGAACTTCTTCACCGCCTATAAACGCAGTGTTGGTAATTATCATTTTCAATGGCAGAGTCAATGTCAGCTTTGATCGTCACATACTGATCAAAGAGACCAACTAAGGGAATATTTGTCATGTTCATTGAACCTTGCGAATTGGTTTGCTCGCTCGGATGACGAGCCTGCCGCCGAGAGAACTTATGGGAAACACACCCGACAGATGCTCAAGTGCCAGGATCATTTTGCGAGTCAAATCCGACAGCTCCGTGCTGAAGAGTTCCGGCTGTCCAATTAGAGCGCCACTAAAATAATCAATATCTAAATTGTGCTTCTTCAGCTCACTCCTTAGAGCCGGCGCATTCTGAAATCGTCCTTTCGTGGGATTCGAAAACTTGTGTTGATAGAATTTTTTCAAACCGTATATTGAATACCGGTTGTAAGTCAAAAGTACCAAGTCGCCTCCCGGTTTAAGAATTCTGGCGAACTCTGCGACCGATTCTCGCCAATTGAAGACGTGCTGCAGCACTCTCGAACAAATGATCAGGTCAAACGATTCATCGTCGATTTCTATCTTAGAGGCTTCCTTGCAAAGTTTTGTCGTGAACTTAATGTTGAGAGCCCGGGCGGCTTCACTGGCCTGAGCAAGCTGTTCAGAAGAGATATCCATGCCGGTAATCTCTTCCCCGTGAGGTGCATAGACGGGCAGCAACCGGCCATTCCCGATCCCAACGTCCAATACAGATTTGTAGTGACGGTTGGCCAACGCCTTCGCGAGAGCGGCTTTTTCAAGACCGTCGATTACCTGGCCTCGCGCCGGTTTGAACCAACTACCGTAATTCGTGGAGTTCCAGGTTTCCCGCTTGAGACGTGCAAACTCTTCCCGATCCGATAAACCCTTGCTTGCCTCAGTTTCCAAAATACTCCTCCAGCGTCTCCCTATCGTCGGGCCGAATTAAAAGGTTCATCAACTCCGACGGATTGAAAAAGTTCATTCCCTGACCCTCGCTTAAGCTTAACTCGTCCAAGTTTGCCGTTATATTGCCGACGAACGCAAACTCCCGCTTGTTGTTTTGCTCAAACTCTCTGAAGAGCCCGAAAGTCTCTAGTTCAAAGCCAATCTCCTCCTGAACTTCCCGTGCAACAGCATCAGCCGGCACCTCCGCGTCTTCGATGGTGCCTCCAAAAAGAGCCCAGTGTCCCGGATATCTAATCGCCGGGTTGTCGTCTCGTTGCTGAAGAAGTACCTGGCCCGCATCGTTCATCAGGATTGCGCTGACACCTGCCTCGTTCGTTGCGTCCAGTCGGGCCATCAACGCCTGGTAGTCATTGATATCTTCAGGCTGGGAGAAATCGTATCGAACTCCTCGTAACACGTAGATCAGCCCGGTCTCCTGGTTGGTAATGGTCTCAAGGTAGTCGCGAAATATGTGTTCGGTGGTAACAGTCGAGAAGTCAGGCAAGAATTTAATCGCGTCATAGTTTAAAAATATGCAGCCGGTCGAGTTTACAGCCAGGCCTGATGCCGAACCGTCCCTTTGGCGGTAATCAAACAGGTTTGGCGCATATTTTTTTCGCGAGCGAAGATAATAACTCTGTCGATTTCCCTGATGTGTAGGTTGCACAGTAGTTAGAAGAACAAAGGCTGGTCCGTGTGATTTGAATAATTCATAACTCCGAATCAGATCTGTTTGTTCGCTGTAGACATTGTCGGGGCAGAGAACGACAAAGTCGCCTGTGATGTCCGGAGCGGCGCAGCTAATTGCGTGTGCGAGTCCGAGCGGTGTCGCCTGAAGTGCAAATTTAATTTCAATCCCAAAGTCACTCCCATTCACGAATTCAGTGATCGCGTTTGTAAGGTCACTGACAACAATCACTATTCGCGAAGCATCGAGCGCCTTAAGCGACTCGACTGCGCGTTCCAACAAGGTGATTCCGTCAACTTCTATTAATGCTTTGGGAGTTTGCTGGCCGAGTTGGCCCATTCGCGTACCGCGACCGGCGGCGGGAATAATTCCTATCAATTCTGAACCCATTGAAAACGACGTCTCTCTATCATTAGGAGCGACTT
Source organism: uncultured Alphaproteobacteria bacterium (assembly GCA_963848555.1). Taxonomy (GTDB): domain Bacteria; phylum Pseudomonadota; class Alphaproteobacteria; order Sphingomonadales; family Sphingomonadaceae; genus Allosphingosinicella. The sequence goes on from CAWKEE010000006.1 coordinate 17,041, forward strand.
ACAACGTGATGGTTTCGCCGGAGACAAGCGCATTCTGCGTTGCTTCGAGAACGGCTACGACATCGCGCGCGTGTTTTGGTCCGGTGAGCGGCGTCTTTCCATCTCTGAGACACTCCAGGAAATGCGCAGCCTCGACCTTTAACGGTTCTTGAAAGGAAAGTTTGGGTAATAAGATGTCGCCCGTTCGGTGGACCAGCTGGTAATTGCCCTGCTGATCGTAGTCCATCCGCTCGCCGATCTTAGGAACCCGGTCGACTCCTTTGTCAAAGATGGCAATCTTGTCGTCGCTTACATCATCGTAGTTCACCATCTTGCGACTTCCGACCAGAGTCATTTTGCGAACTTTCCCTGGATCTAACCAACTAACGTGTATGTGTCCAGTTACACCGTTGGCCCACCTGAGCGTAGCAAAAACTACATCTTCTATTCCCGGTTGGATGTAACTGACGCCAACTGCTGAAGCAGAGACGGGAAGTTCATCCTTCATGAGATATAGCAGGATACTGACGTCGTGCGGCGCAAGATTCCACCAGGCATTAACGTCAGAACGAACTTGGCCCAGATTGAGGCGTTGACTGTAAATGTAATAAAGCTGTCCCAGCTCGCCGTTATCGAGCAGGGTTTTCGCATAACGTACGGCTGCGTTATAAAGGAACGTGTGCCCGGCCATCAAAGTACGCGACTTCGCTTGTGCCAGATTCACAAGCTCGTCTGCCTCCCGTGTGCTTGTCGCCAACGGCTTTTCTACAAAAACGTGTTTCCCACTTTCCAATACGTGCTTTGTGATTGCGTAATGTGAGGAAGCAGGAGTAGCGACGATGACCGCATCGACCTCCGGATCTGTCAGCAGCGTTTCGAAACTGTCAACTGCCTCCGAGCGAGGAAAATTAGTTCGGACATAAGCTTGCCGTTCTTTGCTGGTCTCGGCCACATACTTCACACGACAGTTTGGTTGCGCCGAAAAGTTTCTAAGAACGTTCGGTCCCCAGTAACCGCAGCCAATCTGCGCGAGCGTTATTGTTTTGTCGGAAGTTGAAGGTTCTGAGATTCGAGAGTTCATGAGCTCGACGCTTGTTTCCTCTTTCTATTTACCTGCTTGTTGACCAATCGTGGTCAACGAAAACGCTGCCCTGAAACCAGTGCGGCGCTCGACCAGTCGCATAAAAATCGCCACCCTGGACCGTCAAAACAACGGCTTCCTGGATCCAATCCTGCACTATATCGTTTTGGCGCAAGATTAGATTCAACGTGTAATCGCCGGGTGCCAGGGGCAACCGGGCTATCTTGCAGGCGATATATCCCTCTTGAGGTATGGTTTCAAAGACGTCTGAAGCGCTGAGATTGCTTAGCATGGTAACGAAGGAGCCGGTCTGAGAAAGAACAGCAATGCCGGCAGCGACGTTTCGTGGCGTTTCATTGTCTTTGCAGCGGTAATAGATGCGTAATTCAATTGACTCACCCAGCGATACGATCTCCTGTTCGTCCCCTAGACCGTCAAAGACCTTAAAGTCAGTGATACGAATCTTCCCTTCGCCTTTTCGATCCACTCGTTCCATCAATTGCGTTCTGGTGAGTTCACTAATTTCGGAAAGATACCTCTTGATTGCTTCGTCTACTTGGCCCAGAAACACTACAGAGCCATGCTCGAGAACAATTGCCCTTGAACAGAGCGATGCGACGGCCGCCATATTGTGACTCACGAACAGAACCGTTCGTCCTCTTCCGGCGACGTCGCGCATTCTACCGAGACACTTCTTCTGAAATGCGGCATCGCCTACCGCTAAAACCTCGTCCACCACCAGAATTTCAGGTTCAAGGAAAGCGGCAACAGCAAACGCAAGCCTGACATACATGCCGCTACTGTAGCGTTTCACAGGCGTATCGATAAACTTCTCAACTTCTGCAAAAGCGACAATCTCGTCGAACTTGCTTTCGATCTCCTTCAGCGTCATCCCGAGGATCGAGCCATTGAGAAAGATGTTTTCCCGTCCGGTCAGCTCGGGATGGAAGCCCGTTCCAACTTCCAGCAAACTCGCGACGCGACCGTACAGCTCAACCCGACCTGTTGTCGGTTCTGTGATGCGCGAAAGAATCTTCAGCAGTGTCGACTTACCTGCGCCGTTTCGACCAATGATTCCGACGATCTCACCTGGCTGAACCTCGAAGCTGACATCTTGAAGCGCCCAAATCGTCGGAGCCGATCCGTTGCGCCGGATAGAGCTTAGCGGCGACTTCAGAATGTCCATCACAGCTTCGCGAACAGTTGAGTACGCTGCCGTCTCAGCCCCGAACAAATACTGTTTGCCCAATTTGTCTGCCTTGATAATGGGCTTCATATCAGCCTTCGATTATTAGTTAGCATTGCGTCGCGGTTGTTATAGGCTTCAGCCGAATACCAGACAAGCTCAAACGTATTCGACATAAACAATGCAATCACGAGGTTCGAAGTGAGGGGGAACTCAAACGATGTCAGCAAAACGTCGCTCAACGCGGCTGAAGCTGAAAGCAGCATAAACGAGTGTTACCAGCGTGAGTACCGCTGAGATGGCAAGTGATGTCCAGTTGAACGGCTGGCCAAACAACGCTGACTTGAAGCCCTCTATTATTCCGGTAAGCGGGTTCAGGTCTAACAACCAACGCCACCTTGGAGGCAGGATGCTCGCCGGATAAATGATCGGCGAAACAAACATCCAGAGCTGGATCAAAAACGGCAACGCGAATCTGATGTCACGATACTTAACATTCAATGCAGAAAGCCACATCCCCACCGCTGTAGCAAGAATCGTAACCAGCAATACTAATACGGGAAGCATAATCAGGTTCCACGTCGGAGAAACGCGGTAATAAACCATCAACGGCACCAGCATCCCAAAGCCGATAGCAAAGTCTATTAGACCAGCGGCGACAGCGGCGCCAGGCACGATCATTCGCGGGAAGTAGACCTTCGTAATCAGGTTCGCGCTTCCAACTAAACTGTTTCCGCTACTAGTCAGCGCGTTAGAAAAGAAGGTCCATGGCAGCAGACCGGCATAAGCGAAAAGAGGATAGGGAATACCGCCGGTCCGCTGGTCGAGCCCAGCCAAACGTCCGAAGAACAACGTAAAGATGATCATCGTGAATAATGGTTGGATTACGGCCCAAGCGATACCCAGAAATGTCTGCTTGTATCGAACCTTCACATCACGCCAAGTTAAGAAATACAAAAGCTCGCGGTAAGCCCACAGTTCATGCAGGTCCAGTGCCTTCCAGGAGCCACGAGGTTCTATGACCACCACTGGCTCGTCCGGCAAATTAACAGCGTGAGTAAAAGACTGTTCCATGGGTGCGGACTGATTAGAGGGGACGGCGACAGAGTTCGGTGCGTGATCGGGGCTATCGCTGGTTGTCCTGCTCATTAAGCTGACTGGAGGAACGCGTATGCGAACCACGATGATGCGAAGAATCAGGCTTTAAAAAACGAAATTGCAGTCTAGACAGCCAGCGAGCGGTCGTCAAGCGACCACAAAAACGGGTACTGGTCTGCTTTCTATATGTGCGGCTTCGCACATAGATTTTCCAGCCTTGTCTTATCTCACGGCCCAAGCATAGAGTAGCTCCTCTTGAATAACACCCACAGCAACATGCCAAATGTCTAAGGGCCGTATTCTATGTACAGAGGATGATCCCGACTCGCGGGAGATGCTTGTCCTTACCCTGCAAGCAAATGGATATGAAGTCGTCTGTCCGGTCGATGCAGTTGCCGCGCTTGAGATGACCAAAAGCGAATCGTTCGATCTGCTGCTTTTGGATACTTGGATGCCGGGACTAAGCGGAACCGAACTGACCCTCGAGATACGCAAAACGAATCAAACCACGCCTATTCTGTTTTACTCGGGCGCTGCTACACCAAGCGAAATAGAATCAGCCTTCACCGCTGGCGCTCAAGGTTATCTGGTCAAGCCTCAAGGTATCGAGCATTTGACAACCGAGATCGCCAAACTGATCGGCCAACGCTAAGAATTGGTGCCCGTTGCCCTGTCGGAAATCCGGATTGATACGACGATCTGTTTCATGAGGATTTTTCGACGCCTGTGAGGCCTAATCTTTAAAATCGGGATAATCGCGGTCGCGAGGCAGAATGATTAGATCAGTCGCCTCCGGCCAGTCGATGTTGAAAGCAGGGTCGTTCCAGCGAATGCCGAACGAACTTGCCGGTGCGTATGGCTTTGTTACCTCGTAGAAGACCTCGGAATCGTCTCTTAACGTCTGGTACCCATGTGCGAACCCGCCTGGAACGAACAGCGCGAAACGGTCTTCCTGTGACAGCTCCACACCAATCCAATGTTTATAGGTCGGAGAGTCTTTCCGCAGGTCCAACGCTACATCGTAGACGGCTCCGCGAGTACAACGAACTAGTTTTCCTTGTTCATGTGGCTGACTCTGGTAATGCAGGCCACGAAGAGTGTTCTTCTTAATATTGAATGAGATGTTCGCTTCAACGAAGCGCACGTCTAATCCCTGAGCGGCAAATTCGGCTTCTGACCACGCCCGCCCAAAGAAGCCACGCTCGTCTTCGAATCGGTCAGGTTCAATTATGAAGCAATCTTGAAGCTTAGTTTTTGTGAATCGCATCAGTAAGGGTTAACTGGCGGTCAGACTCGTAACTCAGCTTGAGTGGTTGTTTCTCAAAGTTGTTTTTAACTGTTCTCTGTAAACGTCCATGATCAGCTTCACATCAGGCGCATCAACTTTGCGCAACCGTCGCCACACGTGTTGAGCCGACTCAGTAAGGTAATACGCGAGAATATTTGTCATCAATCGGCTCCGGCTCAAGGCTTCCTTCTGGAAAACGTAGTGTGCTTCCAACTGAACACGGATTTTTTCGAGATCGCTCCAACGCTGCAGTGAACTCCAACCACCACGATGAACCACCGTCGCCTCAGGTTGGAACATCAACAACCATCCAGCTCGCGTCATTCTCAGACACCAGTCATGGTCTTCTCCGTACATGTGATAGCGCTCGTCAAACCCGCCGACTGTGTTTATCAACTCTCTTCTGACGAGAATCGCGGCGCCACTAAGCATCGGAACGGTTCTCTGACGATTGTGATCCCAATGGCCTCCAAGCAACAGTTCGCCACGGAATTTCCGCGGCAACATCAAGTAGAGCTTCAAACTGCCCAGAACAATGTCCCACGCAGCCGGAGGATTGCGCCAGACGCTGATCTGCAGCGAGCCGTCAGGATTTACTATCCGTGGTCCAACTGCGCCTATACGCTCGTCTGAGCGGAGCGTTTCTATTAATCGATCGATGCTTCCTGCCGTGATTTCAGCATCAGGGTTAAGTAGAAGGACCAGAGGCGCTGCAGTGGCTGCAAAGGCCTGGTTGTTTGCGCTTCCAAAGCCGCGATTCTCTTTGTTCTCAATGATCCGAAGTCCTTCGCGATCGATCAGTCGCTTTGCAGCTTCGCTTGATCGAAGTAGCAACATGCTATCGTCGGTAGAGGCGTTGTCCACGACAACCACCTCGAATTCCACTGACGGCGGGTAGGCGACAATGCTTTCAACGGCCTGGGCAAGAAGTCTGCCGCCGTTCCAGTTTACGAAGATAATTGAAAGCTCGATCGTCAAATCCGCACCTATTCTGATTTCAGGTTAACTTCAGGTCAGAAGATCTTTCAGCGCGCTTTGAAGACCTCTCGAATAGAGGTGATAGCGCCTCGTCACAAGTTCACGTGTGACGTGGGGCAAACGTTTGAATTTGCTCTTAGGTAAACCTTCGCGCGTGCGAAGATGATAAATGCGCTCATCGAGTCGTCGAACCGCAGCGGTGCAGTCGAAATCTTCGCGACGCTCGAGCAGTCTTGATCGTACTTGTTCGCCAATCGAAGTTATTCGACTATACGGATTGGTTCGGTTCATTGCCTCCCACACTTTGAAGCCTTTTGGCGGTTCCGGCCCGGTAGGCTTCGGTGCCCCAATTTGCTGTTGTCGGTGCTGACGATACTTAATCAACGGTTGTTCGATAAAAGCTACGTTGGCGACTGCCGCAACGACAGCAGCAATCCAGCTGTCATGGATCATTGGAATGTCGTTTGGTATCGGGAGTGCGATGGCCCGAAACTGCGAACGGAAGGCCATTGTCGCGCCGGTGACGGTCCAGCCGGGAAGCAGCACATCAAACGCATCCCGCGTCTTCAACCTGTGGCGCATGTTGCGGTCGAACCCGATGGATGTCCAGAGACGTGCACCAAGCGGGCGCAGGTTTTCGTCAACCAGCTCGGCATCAGAAAAAACGAGACCTACATTTGGCGCTCGTTGAAATTGTGCCTCGAGGGTTTCCAGTTTGGACGGCAGCCACACGTCGTCCTGATCCGCGAGTGCGATCAACTCACCCTGGCACAGCCGAATCGCTTTTTCGAAGTTCTTTGTGGAGCCAAGATTCTGCGTGTTGATTTCAAGACGGACTGCGAATGGAGCAGATGCTGTAAATCGTTCGATGATACGAATAGTGTCATCCGAAGAACAGTCATCGCAGATTACAAGTTCGTCCGGAAGGCGGGTCTGAGTACCAATTGACTCCAGTTGTTCACTCAGGTGGCGCGATCCGTTGTACGTACACATTGCTACCGACAGTGTGTGTGTCATACAAGGACTAATGGCTTGGCAGTCTAGACAGGGAGGCAGAGGGCGTCAAGCAATCTCAAATGCGACCCTGAATGTAGTCGAGTCGCTGTTTGATTAATTCACCGACGGCCTTCGGCGAGAACTGCACTTCAATTGAAGCGCGCGCGCAACGTCCGATCTTTTCTGCCAGGGCAGGCTCGTTAAAGAGTCTCTTCATCCAATGGGCCGCTTGATCCACATCAGGTTCGGCCCATATTTGGTCTGACTTGTAGGGACCGAAATCTTTGCCGAGACGAACCAGCTCATAGTCGATGCCGATTGAATTTTCCGAAGTCATATAGTCGGTGTTACCGGACCAGTTCGTAAGTATCACCGGTTTGCCAAGACTCATTGACTCCGCAGGGACAAGCCCGAACCCCTCGGAGCGGTGAAGCGAAACGACGACATCAACTGTTTCGAGGAAAGAATTCATCTCGCCCCGACTAAAAACGCGATCGATGACGTAGATGTTATCGCTACCACGAATCTCCTCGAGGACTTTTTCTAATTCCGCCGAACGACGAGCTGAGTTGTTAAACTTCAGTACCAGACCCACTCTTGAATCGCTAATCGGAAACGCTCGTTTGAAAGCCCTGACTGCGCCGAGTGGATTCTTTCTTTCCAAAATACTCATTGCGTCGCACACGCAAAGAAACAGGAATTGGCGCTCGGGCAAACCAAAAAATTTACGCTCGAGCTTGCTCACCGGCGTTGTTCGAATTACAGGAGGGATGCGCACGACCGGAAGTGCGGATCTATGAGTAACTGCATCGCGGATGAATTCAGAAGCAGCCCACACTTCGTTGACCAAAGACAGTTCGCCAACCCATTCATCAGGAATTTGCGGGAGCTCCCAAAACCAGTTTGCGATCAAGTAGTGATCATTCAGCAAACTATGCGGCAGCTTCGCGCGCAAGCTCTTCAGGTTGTCAGGGTTGACACACAAGAGCGTCACATCGAAATCGGGTTTTTCCACTTCCTTGTGGCTCCAATCGCGATTGGTATGAGCCGAAGGATTTCCTGCTTCAAAATTGATAATGGAAAATGGCACTGAAGCCGAATCCATGGCGCTCGCCATTCCACGGGCAGCCTGGCCCAGGCCCATTTCCGCCCTGATGTAGCCAATGAGGTTTACACCGTACACAGACGGTGCCAGCCCAAGCTTGCGCAGAGCGGATCGCTTCATCCGAGAAGTGTTTCTGCCAATCTTCAGACGTTGTATTTTGGCGGCCCGCCTCGCTCGTCCAGCCACACGTCGAATTCTGGTCTTCATTTTCAGAGCCCCGCGTTCTCTTACGACAATTTCGGTAAACTTATTCGTGCGGCTTCTGTAACACGACCACGTCCTGATGCGCGTTCATACTTCGCGGAAAGTAATCCAGCACCGTGAAGTACTTGCCAAAATTTTCGAAAACATAATCTCTGGATTGGTATGTATTCTGATACCAGGCGGGGAAGAGTCCTTCCTCGTACGAGCGCTCAAAAACAAACCCTTTATCGCCATCTAAACCGTTGATCGTCAACAAGAGTATTCCACCTGGTTTGGCAATGCGCTGAAGCTCCGTCAGCCAGCGAAATTGATATTCCTCTTCGAGATGGCTGAACACTGAGATGGCGTAGATGAAATCGAAAGTGTCTGCAGCATAATCCGCTGGGAGGTATTTCGCGATTAAGGGTGAAGGTAGCAAAGTCTAGATGTTGCCTGCACCATTCGATCGCATCAGCGTCGATGTCCGAGCCCGCGATTTGCGCATTCGGCGCCAGGCTCTTCAAGTGGACCAGCGTGCGGCCACAGCCACACCCAAAATCTAGAATGTGACTGAATGATCCTATTTCCCGACCAACCTTCAGCAGTGCAGACTGGAGATCCGCGGCACAAATCTTTCCAATGATGACGAACTCTTCCGCGTGCGGAGAAGCGCCAACAGAATAACGTAGCGCAGCAGGAGGTAGGTGGTCGCGTGTGCCGTCAACTCGATCTTTCGCATCAACGTGGCGAAACATAAGCCATCGATACAGACGCCTATTTCGTTGCACCGATTTAACAATGAAGAGCCGAAACTGGTCGGGCAGCAAACGCCACAATCTCAATAGCCAACGCACTACACTCTCCCTACCATCATGGGGAACGTTAAAGAGGCTTCTTCAATAAATGAACATCCTGCATCGAGTTGCCCTCGGCTCCGCAGGGAACAAAATCCGTAACAATGAAATTCCTCGCGAGCTTTTCGCGTACATAACTTGCTGGATGGAATGCAGCACATACGTTCGAACCGGCCTGCTGTTGTTCTCGGACCACTAATCTACCACTTTGAAATTGCGCTCTCTCCTCAGACGTCAAGATCGAAAGATACGACTCTCCGTGGGTTGTTAAGTAGAGGTAGCCTCCTGGCTTCAGCACCCTGGACAACTCATTAATCCAGGATTCTTGCAATGCTCTCCTCCAAGTGAGTAAAGACCGAAAAAGTATAGATAAAATCGAAGGTCTCTGCCGTCGTACGGCAGGTTCCCGGAAAGTGTATTGACTCGGAATTCGGCGAACTTTAAATGGCTCTTGCACCAGTCAATGAGGTCGGCGTTGTAATCCGTTCCGTGCCAGGCCGGCCCTTGAGTTTTGTTCCAATGCCGAATAATTCGACCAACACCGCAACCAAAATCAAGAACCTTATCGAACTGCTCTACGTCCAGCTTATTGTTTTTTAATACGGTGCGAATCGCTTCGCTCGCAGAACGGCCGCCGTCGATAAATAGTTTAGCGCTGCGGTGGTTGCCAACTAGGTAGATCAGATCAGCGGGGGGAATAGCGGCATTTCCCTTTAAGCGATTCACAACCCTCGCAGACAAGTCGCTCGGCAAGGATTTGTGATCGCGTAACCCTGTTCGCCACTGAATCGGTACTATGGCTTTCGCACTTTGATACCAGCCCATTCAATCCTCGATAGCTTGTCTTTCAACGTCATGATCCGACCTGATTCAGTGCCGCCGTTGGAACCACAGCAGTCTCGCGATTCTCCGTAGCATGACGACGGCGGCCGAAGGATTTTCGCGTAATGCCCTAAGGTACTGTGAAACGGCGACACTTGAGATGGGATAGGGTTGAATAGCCAGTGTGTCTCCGAGCCAACAGTATGCGTCGGATCTCTGCGCCTTCGTTGCAGTCACGCCACGTTCCGGAAACAGTTCTTCAAACTTCATGGCGGCCAGCCGAGTGCGGAAAAACACCGGCACTTCGGCCTCCCAGCCCTTTGAGTGGACGGCTCGGGTCTGATGATCCCTAACCTGCATCACAAACTCGGGTACACGTATGAAAGGAAAGATGCGGGCTAACCGAGAAAGCATGTCGACGTCCTGGGCATATTTCAATTCTTCGGAATATGGACCAACAGCTTCAATGCAAGCGCGATCGTACATCAGTGAGTAGCATGCGGAACAGATTGGACCACCAGACAAAATGTGCCGAAGCGTTTCGCCCGCTTCGTAGTGAGGCAATTGATGTTCGGCCACTACTTCACCACTTCCATTTATCATCTGAATGTCCGTGTAGCAGACGCCTGGGGAGTTGATTTGGCTGAGCGCTTGGGTCTGCTTCTCGAGTTTGGTCGGGTGGAAAATATCATCGTGGCTCAGCCAGCTAATGTAGCGACCGGTGGCGAGCCGCAGTCCATGATTGAATGCGCCCGCGACTCCGGTATTTTGCTGACGCACGTAGCGAATTTGATCGCCATAGTTGCGAACAATTTCGGGTGTGGAATCTGACGAGCCGTCATCAACGACGATTAGCTCGAAGTCGCGAAAAGTTTGACCCAAGACACTCTCGATAGCGACGTGCAAGTAGTTCTCGCCGTTATACACCGGCAGAATAACGCTTACGGTCGGTTCACTCATCAGTTATTGATATTTGTGGTGTAGCTTGAAATGAAACTGAATCACTTAGTTAGACACTTCCGTTCTCGCCCATCCGATGTATTCAGCCAACCCCTCTTCAATGCGAACGACCGGTTCGTACCCTAATGCTGTTCGCGCCGCCGAAATCTCAGCGCGGCTGTCTCGGACTTCACCTTTGCGTGCCGGGCCATGCGTTGCCGTAACTCGAATCCCCGCTACCTCCTCTAGCATATCGATGAGGCGATTGATGGTGATCGAGACGCCAGACGCAATGTTGAAAGCGCCAGAAACGCCACGCGACTTGGCAGCAAGGAGGTTAGCGTTAGCTACGTCGGCGACGTTAACAAAATCGCGAGTTTGCTCGCCATCACCATAGATCACCAACTCCTCGCCTTGTAGCAGTTGACGTGTGAAGATCGGAATGACGTTGCCATAAGCGTCATAACGTTGATTGATTCCGTACACATTGAAGTAGCGCAGACAAACGGTCTCGAGGTCATACAGCCTCGAGTACGCAAGGCACATCTTCTCCTCAGCCAACTTGCTGACACCGTAAGGCGAGTCGGGCTCCGTCGGATGATCTTCGTCAATAGGTAGTTTACGCAACTCGCCGAAAATAGCGGCAGAAGAGGAACAAACGATCTTTCTAACGCCGGCTCGTCTGGCAGCTTCGAGTAGACGGATTGTCCCCAGGAGGTTGACGTCGGAATCCTCCACTGGTTGCTCGATCGACCTTATGTTGCCAACCGAAGCAGCGAGATGAAAAACAAATTCAGCGCCCTCAATTGCGCGCATTATCGCTGAATCGTCGCGAACGTCGGCCTCAACAAGTTTGACGTGTGCAAATGGCTCGAGATTCTTTCGGTATCCCGAGAAGAGGCTGTCGAGCACGACCACATCGAAGCCTTCGTCGACCAGCAGTTTCACCACGTTGGAACCGATGAAACCGGCCCCGCCTGTTACCAGCGCTTTGCTCATAATGAAAGGGTTTGATAGTTCTCGTCAGGTGAGATTGTAAACATTCCTCATCCAATTGGCGGTAATGCTCATCCCCTCTTCAAGTCCGTAGGAGTTCTTATGGCCCAGGTCTCGAACTGCTTTAGAAATCTCCACGCGCTTGATCTTCGTAGTGAGTATCTCAGAGTCGCGGTACTCGACAAGCTTCGGATCCGCTCCAGTGATCTTCAGGACAACGTCAGCCAAAATTTCGATGGAGTGGTGGCTAACGCCGCCGATATTATATGTTTCGCCCGGCTTGAAGTTGTCCATGATATTGGCGGTCGTATACACGGTGTCAGCCAGAAACGTTGAGGTGCGATGGTGGCCACGAAATACCGTGAATGGTAGACCATGCAGCGCGCAGTAAAGGAAACGGCAATTGACCGACCGGTACGGACTGTAATACTCACCCGGACCGTAGGTATTGAAGAGTCGAACGACTACGGACTCAGTCCCATACTGGATAGCAGAATTCCGAATCTGCATCTCGTTTACCCACTTCGTCATTGCGTAGTCGTTCATCTGCTTGATCTCATGTTCGTCCATTACAGTTTCGATCATGAGATCCGGCCAATCGCCGTAGACCTCTGAAGATGAGAAGTGAATCAGCCTGAACTTCAGTCGCTCCTGCAATCGGATGATGTTCTTCGTGCCGACCGCATTCGTTCGCCAGAGCGTCTCGAAGAAGTCTTCACCGTTCCACCGTCCAAACTCTGCGGCGCAGTGATAAACGTAGTCGAAAGGGCCCATGCGCTCGAAGACTCGCTCAATCTGTCGGAATTCGCCGATGTCACAGCGGGCGTAAAGCGGATTAAGAACATCTGTCGGTAAGCTAAATCCTACCTCGTCTGGTTGATGAGAAAGGTCACACGAAACCACACGATGGCCGCGTTGTCGGAGTTCGTTAACGAGCCCGGCGCCCACTGTTCCAAGTCCACCTGTTACGAGAATGTTCATCGGTTCCCTCAAAAAAAACCTTCGCCAAGCTAGGGTGAGTTTACTTAAGTGTCAAGCGGTCGCTCGGATCAACTTCATAAACCGCGCGCGCTCTTTGACGTGATCAAAATCTGCCTTGGCGCGTTGTCGCGCGTTGTTGCCGATTCTTTTGCACAGATCAGTGTCCCCGATTAACGAGTTGAGCGCATTAGCGACCTTGGCTGCATCATCCTCGTCAACAACAATTCCGCACTCGTGCTGTCGAAAGTACCACGAGATGAATGAATCAGCTGGCGCGTGGACCAGAATCGGTCGACCCGATGCAAGATATTCGCCCATCTTGCCGGGCTGGGCTGTCCTGATTATTTCGGGATACGCCGAGTTGAACGCTAGTGACAGGAACAGGATGTCGGCCCGACTTTGGATCCGCGGCATCGCCGTCACCGGTTCATGCTTGTGATGGACAAGGTTACTTCCAGCTATTCCTGCAGACTGTATGCTGTCGAACGACTGAGGTGTATACAAGTGCAACCTCACGTCTTTGCGGTCGAGGAGTTCTATGGCGGCCAATAGATTTTGAAACGCATTGTAATGCAGTGGTCCGATGCCGCCGGTATACACAATGCTAACTTCACCGTTGTCTGGATTATGGCCCGCCTCACTTGCCAGCGGTCGATCATAGAGCGACAAGTCACACATGTTATGAATTAACACCGGCTCAATACTGAAGCGGCGTCGAAGATCGTCACGTAGGAATTCGTTTGGTGCAATCACTGCTGCCGCCCCTTTCAGCACCCGTGATTCGAAGTGGCGCAGAAAACTATTTCCCAATACGTAAGAAACCATGTGTGAGTATTGGTCCAACAGGTAAGCGTAGAACGGCACGCGGATCATTTGGCTAGCTAAATAAGTAGCCGGAAAGTCCAGAATTTCGCGACCTCCGGTGCACACAATGACCGCATCGCATTTTTCGCGTCTTAGTATTCGGGCGATCATCCTTGCACGAAGCACAACGCCCAAAGCAAGGTTTGTTTTTTCCCGAAGCGCCTGAAGGCCGAAACGATAGCCACGTGCGAACTTGAATGTTGGAGGCAGGTAATAATAGTTGCCTGAAAGTCTGCCAGAGAAGTTTGAGTGCTCACTTGTGTAATCGGTAGATGAGATCAGGCAATAGCTTTCCGGATCTAGATCCTGCAACAGCCGATAGATTATGGCTGCGTGCGCAGATTCGGAGGGGGGAAGGACATTCGATACGAGCGCAAACTTCATTAGACGGAATACATGCCAGGCGCCACAGAGTCTATTCTGCGTACGCGGGTGTGGAGAAACCGAGTAGGATCTTTACCACTGTTTCACTCACATGGCGCACGAGATACTCCGGTGGAATAACCCATTTAGATTCCTGCCCGAGCACAGTGCGAACGCAGGTTAGAATCATGTCAGGATCGGCGCCGCTCAGCATGTTGCTGCCGCACTCGATAGTCTCCGGTCGCTCGGTAACATCTCGGATTGTGACGTTCGAGACGCGCAAGATGCAGCATTCCTCCTGTACTGTGCCGGAATCGCTCAGCACGCATAACGCATTTCTTTCGAGCGCTATAAAATCAAAGAGACCAAACGCCTCCTCAAATCGGACGCCTCGCAACGTTTCCGGATCGAGATTGAATCGCTTCATAAGTGCGCGTGTCCGCGGATGAGTACTCACGATCACCGGAAGCTCATACTCTTCGTGTAACCGTTTGAGCGATTCGACTAGCGAACGGAGGCGCTGCTCAATGTCTACATTTTCGGCGCGGTGCATCGTTACCAGAAAATACTTGCGTGGCTCGACGGCGAATCTTTGAAGGATGTCGGATTGCGCGATTTGCGGTTCATAATGTTCGATGACTTCAAGGATTGGGTTACCAGTAACGAAGATTCGCCGTCCTTCTATGCCTTCGCGCAGCAGGTTCTTACGACTGCGTTCCGTGTACGGCATCAGAATATCGCTACTGTGATCGACTATTCGCCGGTTAACTTCTTCGGGCACGCGGTCGTCGTAGCAACGATTGCCGGCTTCCATGTGATAGACGGGGATGCCAAGTCGTTTTGCAATTACAGCTGAAAGGGCGCTGTTTGTATCTCCCAATATCAATAGTCGATCCGGTCGCTCCTGAATCATTACACGTTCCGAGAGCGTAAGGATTTGTCCGATCTGCTCGCCAAACGTTTCTCCCTTTGCGCCAAGGTAATGATCCGGTCGCCGAACATTCAATTGCTCGAAAAAGAGATCGCTTAGATTCGTTTCAAAGTTTTGGCCGGTGTGAACTAGGACATGCTGATCGGCAAGACGATCGAGTTTCTCAACGATACGACTGAGGCGAATTATCTCGGGGCGCGTGCCCAGGATCGTCATTACCTTCATGCGAGCATGTCTTCCTCGTAAGTGAAGCGGTCTCCCACCATCAGCTTATGACTGCGCAAGAGCTCCAGAACCTCGTTGCGGTTCATCACGGTGTCGGCCGAGCTATATTCACGTCCAATTGGGTTCTCAGTCGGGTCGCCAGCCAGTTCGGGCAACATTGGCTTAATCACGTAGTAATCACCGCGTCGAACCGTGCGGTATGCCTCTTCCTCCGACACGAGAATCTCATGGACTTTTTCGCCCGGTCTGATACCAGTAACTGAGGTAACGATCTCGCGGTCCTCGATGAGCGCGGCCGCGATGTCGGTTACTTTTGCAGACGGAACTCTTGGAATATATGTCTCGCCTCGCGCGGCATCTCGCAAAGCAGCGAAGACCGTGTCTACCGCCTGCTCCAAGCTAAGTAGGAAACGCGTCATGTCGGTTGTGGTGATCGTGACTGGACCTCCCCGACGAATTTGTTCATGAAATAGCGGAATGACCGAGCCACGCGATGCCAACACATTGCCGTAACGAACACTTATAAAACGGGTCTGTTCTGCGTCGAGATTTGCTCGCACGAATAAGCGCTCTTGCACCGCCTTGGTCATACCCATAACGTTAACCGGTTTGCACGCCTTGTCCGTCGAGACGCCAACCACAGTCTCGACTGGAATGCTGCCCTGTCGAATCGCGCGGATTATGTTCTCGGCACCGAAGATATTGGTCAGTACTGCTTCAAAGGGGAAGTATTCGCACGAGGGGACCTGCTTAAGTGCAGCGGCGTTGAAGACTATATCGGAGTCGCGCACCGCAGTTGAAACGCTATGAAAGTCGCGAACATCGCCGATACGGAAACGGAGCAGTCTTTCAAAGTTATGATAAATGACCTCATCCGTAGCGGTGCGCAGGCGTTCAAATGCCAGTCGCATTGAGTGTTGCTTGGCTTCATCGCGAGAGAAGACGGTGATCTGTTTCGGCACTCCGATCTCACCTGAGAGCAATCGGCGCACTAACACTTTGCCGAGCGACCCGGTCCCGCCAGTTACCAAAACTTTCTTACCTGCCAGCATGAGTTCTCCTGATCTGTTCATAACGAGTGCTGTCGCTCGCCATTTCTTCGATCATCTGCTCCCAGGACGGGGGCTGAAACCCCGTCACGCTGCGGAATCGATAATCATCAAGACTACGGTCGCAAACAAAAGTTTGATCTGGTTCGATTTCGACGTTCACCCGAAATGCATTCTTCACCAACGAAAGCAAATCGAATTTGTTGATGGAGTTGCCTGCGACGTGCCAGACACCGTTTAGCTTGTTGTTGTCGGCTATCAAACTCCCGATCGTGTCACTAAGTGCATTCGTTGTTAGACCGCTGAAAATGGCTTGTTGAAAACCGCGTACTGTCTTGCCACGTTGACTTAGGAACCACTCAACCAAACCGTGAGAGCCCGTTAATTCGCGGCCGACCATAGAAGTCCGGATGGTCAGGCAGTGCTCATACGATAACTCGCCGAGCCATTTAGTACGCCCATAGATGTCCTCAGCGTCTGAGGTATCTGACTCTTTGTATTTGCCCTGCCGGCCGCTAAAGACGCAGTCGGTGCTCAAGTGAATGAGCCTGGCATCAATTGTTCTGCATGCATGGGCGAGTTGGTGCGGAAACAGCGCGTTAACGAGGATGCTCTGATAGGCGTTTTTGGCCGCAGCATCCTGCTTAACGATTCCAATGCAGTTCACCACCACGTCGGGACGCACCGTCGCGAGGGCTTTCTGAATGCTTTCAAAGTTCTCCGCAGAAACATCGGTAACAGCGCGCGCTGGATCGAACACGCCAAGGCTTAGATAGTGTTCGACTGACTTGCGAAAAGTTACCAGCGCATCAAAGCGTTTTGAGAGGCTCTGCCACAGTTTGTGCCCCAGCATGCCGGACCCGCCAAGTATGAGAACCTTCATTCCTTCACTTTTGGAGCCGTCTCCACGCGGAGCGTAGACCATTGAAGACGGGCGTTGGTAAAGATTTTTCGAGCACGATTTTGATGAGATCCCTGGATGAGTCGTTTTGCATAACGCGATATCGTGGCTCGGCGGCCAGACTCAAATTACGGATGGCCCAAAAGGCTCCCATGGGCTGATCCATTATCTGATTCTCTTCATCGAAAATAAGGAAGTCAGGGGAAATCACGAATTCCCATTCCTCGCCGAAATCCTCAGGATCCCATCCTGACCGGTGAGTTTGCCATTTGCCGCCGTCCATCCCCCATCTGTCGGGCTTGTCAGGATCGTCATAGCTTTGTGGAAAAAATCCGAGTGGTGTGTAAACAACGATCTGGGAGCGTGCCACCCGCTCTGCCTCGCGTAACATGCGCAGGCCATCAGCTTTGTCCAGATGCTCAATAAAGTCGAGTGCGAAGACGGTGTCGACTGACTTATCCGGAAACATCGAGATTACCGCGTCCCAGGTTGCATTGATGAAAACATACTTAGGATCGCCGGCAGCCTGCCGCTTAACGCGTTCGAGGTATGGCCGATGCGCATCAACGCAGATATGCACGTATGGGTTTTTAATAAAGGGCTGAGGGCAGATACCTGGCCCAAGATCGAGCACGACTTCAACGTCTTGAATTTTTTTACCGACGGCGTCGAGAGCTTCAAGTCGTGGGACGTAACTTACAACTCGAGCATCATTCGGCCGTGCCACAGTCTTGAGCATCTGTTCGGAAAGCGGAGAAAGGCGGTACGAAATGGTTCAACGGTTTCTAAAAATTGAGCGAGCGTACGCAGGTTTCTGTCTCATGAAGGAACGTTCGAATGCAACTTAACGCTGTGGTCCAGGCACTCGGTTGTCCAATCCAACAAGGGTCGCACCACGCCAGACCATCCACCAAAATAGTCAGCTCGCACTTGTATCGATTCGTGCACCTCAAACTCTACAACAAAATCTTCGCGATGCGAAATCGTGTAATTGTCGGCCCAGACAAGTACTGAAACATCAAACCGACCTTCAGGCAGCATATTGCCGGGAATATGACACGTGCTGCGGAAGGTGCCGGTTGGGAATGCGCGGCCATGCCAATGTGGTTCACGGTTACTTAATGAACTGAAGACGTGGACCCCATCACTATTGAATAACCAAAACCGTTGCGCCGAGAGTGGAGCCTGGTGAAACGTTAGTATATTCGACTTCGACAGAAAATGGTTCATGCGCACTCAACTCGCTGGTTACCTTACCTTCCCTGTTTCGTATTCGCACTGCTCGTAGACTAAAAACGCGCGTGCTTGGCGCACGACTCATATCATCCCAGATGGTCTCAGCTCGGCTAGTGCGGCCAGCACCGAGGTAGCTATTAGCCACTTGAGCAGGGTTCCCGTCGTCAGCCAGTGCGCCGTCGCGTAGCAGGATCGCTCGACTGCACAGAGTTTTGATAGCGACCATGTTGTGGCTCACAAATAAAACAGTCCGTCCCTGCTGCGCGACGCTGCTTATTTTTCCGAGGCACTTCTTCTGAAACATTGCGTCGCCCACCGCGAGCACTTCATCGATGATAAGAATGTCTGGTTCCAGATGTGCGGCGACGGCGAAGGCTAGCCGTACATACATCCCGCTCGAATATCGTTTTACTGGTGTGTCAATGAACTTATCGAGTTCTGCAAAAGCTACGATCTCGTCGAACTTTGCAGCGACTTCGGCTTTGCTCATGCCGAGAACCGCGCCATTCAGGAAGACGTTTTCGCGCCCCGACAGTTCGGGGTGAAAGCCAGTACCTACCTCAAGCAAACTCCCGACACGACCGTAGATCTCGACGCGTCCGTCGGTGGGATCCGTAATTCTAGAGAGTATTTTTAGTAGTGTAGATTTGCCGGCTCCGTTGCGGCCGATGATGCCGAGCACCTCGCCTGGTTTGACTTCGAAGCTCACATCCTTCAGCGCCCAGAATGTGTTGGTTGCTTTCGGGGAACCATCGTCGGTGCGGCGGAAGGGAGCTCGAAAGGCGTCGGTCAAGGCTGACCGCAATGTGTCGTAGTACGGAGTGTCACCACCGACGCGGTAGCGCTTGCTGAGATCCTCGACTTTTATGATCGGACGCATTGAAGTAGTTCGACAGAAGCGTAGCAGAAAAATACCCCGCGGGCCCTGAAAGAACCAGCGGGAATTTGCTCGGAATCAATCAGCGAATAGCAAAGCAGACATGAAAAGACCCTACCCCCGCGCCAGCCAGTGGTGCGAGTCGGTAGGGTCTTGAGTTGTTAGCGGCCTGAAGATTACCGGGCCGTGCTACTGCTGTAGGACATCGGTGAGTGCAGCGAAGTTCTCACCACCTCCGTTGCCTGCGATCCTATTGTTTCCAAAGGAGGCGATAGTTCCGGCATTGAAATTCAAAGCATTACCATTACCCGTCATCCGCGTGTTGCCGAGACGAATGGTATTGCCTGCGTATTTGGCTGAACGCCAACAGAGTTGAGGTTAACTTGACAGTTTTCGAGGTCGATAATCGCGCCCCCTGCAACCGCAGCTGGTTGAGAGCACCCCTGTGGCCGAGGCGTTGGCGTTGTTCATCGATATCACCGAATTGCTAACCGCCACACTGGCGCGGTTCGAGACCTTTATGCCGGCGCCACTGGAGCGTGTAATGTTGACATTGTCGAGTGAGCCAGCGTCATTAGCAGCATTGGTACCGGCAAACTCGATGCCATCCCCGACTTCGCTAATTATCGTGTCTTTAACGATTAACCTCGCAGGCCGTATTAGTCGCGACTCGGATCCCATCGCCCGGAGAAGTTCCTGATGACGCAACCTTCGACGTGCACGGTCGCGCCTGAGGTGAAGTTTACGCCGTTGAGTCCGAGCGTCGTGCCGGCACCATTGATCGACAGATTGCGCAGTCTGACTACGATCGTGTTGGGCGTCCCCGTTGCACTGTCGTTGACGTTGACGCCGTTCACGGCCGAAGCCAGGATCGAGCCGAAGCCCGCCCCGTTCGTGCCGTCAATCATGATGGACTTAGTGATGGTGACGGCACCAAAACCACCTGGATCGAGCGTTGAAATCTCGCCTCCGGCGGCGGTTTTTGAGATTGCGCCGGCGTAAGTCTTACAAGGGGCAGTGCGGCTGCATGGATTGACATCGTCGCCAACGCCCGAAACCCATGTGCGTGTGGCCTGCCCCTGGGCAATAGATGACACCGCCAGCGTGAAGATGCCAACGGCCAATATGTTCAAAACGAAGCGAACCTTACTCATGATGCAGTCTCCTTTAGGGGTTGAGCTTATTTGCTTTTTGAATAGCAAGTTTCCGTATCTAATTGAAGCTAGACGCTTCGGTTAAGTCCCGCGCCCAACGTCGGACGACTGAGCCTCACTTGGGTTACAGCTTGGGACATTCCTCTAAAAATGATTCGAGTGTTGCCGCGAGGTCGGGTCGGCCTCGCGACAACACTCTATGTTCAACTACAAGGCAAGCTGGTACAGCCAATTGTGTTGCGTATGTTATTCGCTGTACTGATCCAGGCGTTACCGGTTGCCGCTGAGAGATTTCCACCACTGATGAAGTTCCCGACCGAGTTAACGAAATCGGCCAGCTTCGCACAGGCACCATTCTGATTTCCATTCACGATGTGCTGTCTGGCGGAATCCAATTTCGAGATCAAGCCATTCCTCTGCGGCGCGTTCAGTTGTTGATTGGCATTGACAGCCGCCTTCAGGTCATCAATAGTCTGCAGCACAGTCTTGACGGTTACAGTAAAGCTGTCAGTCTCTGTGTTCCCGTGGATGTCGGTCGCAGTGAACGTCACAGTCGTGGTGCCAATCGGGAAGACAGATCCGCTGGCAGGACCGGCTGTTCGAACAACCGATTGAACGCCACAGTTGTCGGTCACGGCCGGTGTTGGGAACGTTGCGATCGCGCCGGTCGGACAGCTGGGCTCAAGAACAATATCGGGTTGTGTCGGCTGAGTAAACACAGGCTTCGTGTTGTCAACAACAGTCACAACCTGAGTGTCCTGCGCCGTGTTGCCATGCGCATCAGTTGCTGAATACGTGAGCGTCGTGGTTCCGACCGGGAAGACATTTCCGGCAGGCACTCCGCTCCGTGAGACCGCTCCAACGCCCGGACAATTGTCAGTCGCAGAGCCTGTTCCCAAAGTGGCGTCCAGATTGGCTACAGTCACACTGCAGGAAGTTGCCCCTGGTCCAGTGAAGAGCGTCACCGCTGCCGGAGCAGTTACTACCGGCGGAGTGTTGTCAATCACCGTAACGTTTTGAGTGTCCGTCGCGGTGTTCCCCGCCCGATCAGTAGCAGTCCATGTGACAACCGTTGTACCGACCGCGAACGTGTTGCCCGAAGGAGTTCGGGTAATCGTAACCGGACCGCAGTTGTCGCTAGCTGTTGCCGTACCGAGAGTCGCGTTATCTACCACCGTATCGCAGGATGTTGCACCTGGTCCGGTGTTTACGGTGACGTCTGCCGGTGCGGTAATAGTCGGCGGAACTGCCGGGCTTTCGTTTACGATGACTGTTTGCGTCGCCGTAGCAGTATTTCCCGATGCGTCAGTTGCCGTGTAGGTGATGATTGTTGTGCCAGTCGGGAAGACGAAGTTCGCAGGAACCCCCGTCCGGGAAATGTTAACTGTGCCGCAATCGTGTCGGTGGCAGTCACCACTCCAAGTTCATCGTCGAGAACAATCGAACAAGAACTCGTACTTGTGGTGACGTTCACCGGCGGGTTGTCGAACGTCGGTGGCGTCGTGTCGCCTGCGGCAGTCACAGTAACGAGCTGAGTGCAGCTTGCGACGTTTCCGGTTAGGTCGTCCGTAGCAGTCCAAGTGACAGTTGTCGTCCCCACCGGATACGGGTCGGTCGGGCTTTCTCCGTCGCTGCGTGTTGCCACAACAGTGACGTTGCTGTCATTGGGGTTCGGTCGTGGGTGTACCAAGATTGACGTTTGCGGTCGATCCGCAATCCTGAAGCGGATGCAGTAACGTTCGCCGGACAACTGATTGTCAGGACATCCCGCGCGACTTCTTGCACGAATACCGTTTGCAGACAGCTTGCCGTTCGTCCATCTGCGTCCGTAACGGTCCAGGTAATACCTGTAATTCCGGTCGGGAATGGATCAGTGAGCGTCTTGTTGTCAGCAGGTGTGGGATCCCCATTTTCATCGACACCCGCCGGTGTGCTGTCGGTCCTCACGAACGATAGGGTTCCAGTGTTCGCGGTAGTAAATGATGGTGTGCCGAAATCTGTAGTTGGATCGGCGGAAGTATATCCGTCGACACCATTAGCCGCGAACGACCTATTCGTTGGGCAACTTATGGTTGGCGCCGCCGTGCCGAGCACCTTTACGGTAAAGCTACAGCTGCCTCCGTTTTCGGCGGTTGAGGTTACACTGTGCGTACCGACTGCGAAGAAAGATCCGGACGCCGGACTGTTTGTTATCGAACCGCAGTCACCGTCTCCAGCCGCTGCGCCATAGGTAACAAACGCACCGAAGTTGCCACCACTGGTTAGTATCGGCGGTCACTACTTTGTCGGCCGGACATGTTAGGACGCAGGTACCGGGAGCTGCCTGCCCCGACAACAAGCACTGCCGAGGTAGTAGTTTTGTCCCGCGTGCTTCTTTGTGCGGTGGTACTGGTTACATTCGCGACGTTCTCGATAGATGTCCCTACTGGCGTGCCGCTGTCGACGGTTAATGTGATAGTGAACTTTGACGGCTGCTCCGGCTGCCAGAACGCCCTCACAAGTTACTGTTGACAGGTCATTTTCACAGGTCGAAACCTGGATCTGTACGACGTCGCGCTAACAAAAGTGGTGTTAGCCGGGATGGCGTTCGTTAACGAGATGCCGGCCGCGCTGTCGGGTCCGGCGTTAGTTAAATAGAGAGCAAAGTTAACGGTGTCCCCAGCGGTGATTTCGGTGGGACCATCAACAGCACTCAGTAGCAACAAGTCTGCGACCGGAGTGGCCGAAGTGACCGAGAAAACATCCTGTGCTGCGACGTTCCCGTCACTTGCGTCGATCGAAAGTGCGTACCATGTTCCGCGGTTGTCTACTGTCTCCCCACCAACAAAAGAGGTATCGGAGGCGGGAATAGTGAATGATAAGGTTGCCTCTGAGCTCAGGGCAGAAACATCCAATTAACTTCTGATATAGCCATTTGGGCCGGCAATTGCGAGGCGACGCAGCACTTGCGTCGCTCGTAGACCAATCGGTGCACTTGTTAGCTTGGCGCATACTGTCCGTCCCTGTAGTGACGCTGGTCGCCGGGGTTGTACAATCTGCTTCGAAAATCGCTACGTTTTCGGTACCCGCCTGTGGCATGAACGCTGATGGACCTGCGCCAATGCCAAGAGCGTTCAGCAACCGAGAATCGGAGTCGCGTTTGACTGCGACGGACTTATCTTCACCGTTGCATTGTCACTCTTAAGATGTGAGACAGTGGCCGTGAAGGCGGTGAACAATGGCACAGCAAGTAACGCGATGACAATGATGAAAACCTTAAATCGAATTAGTTTTTTTACTAACGCAAAACGGGGTGTATCGGTCGGAACGGTAGCCATGCTCATTTCTCCTATATGCGAGGGGCACAAGAATTTGCAGGATAGCCCTGGCGTCTCGGGTCGCGACATGGGGGTGGCGCGGAGGTTTAATTAACTCAGCTTACGAATGTGGCTCGACTTATTAGGAACGGCGTAAATACTATTCCTAAGCTCGTGAAAACGGGCGTGTCGTTTGCAAATAGATAACAGTAGGAATTCCTTTGGCGCGGTCTAAAACTTGCGACATGAAGTGATGAAGATCAAAGAGCGTCGGATCGTGTCGGACGTTGTCATTCGTCCTTGGGCGAGCAGTAGTGGTCTAACCAGCAATACTGCTCGAAGATGAGAACCAACGTGGACCAGCAAAACGAGGACGGGGTTTTATCCGATTCTTGTTCATATGTCAACATTCAATTTGAACGTGTGTTGAACAGAACTGGATTTGCTTTGGACGATAAAACCACCTATAAGAGTCCGTCCAAATTGCCCAGAGAATCAACTTCACTCAGTTGATCAAGGAGAACCGTGGTCCCAAAATTTCACTGGTAGTTGCACTACTTGTAGTCATGATGGCTTTGGCATCGCAGGAATGATCGTTCGTCTTCAATGAAAAGTTACTTCGTTACCGGTGGCGCTGGCTTCATTGGGTCGGCATTCATCAAAACTCTCCTTGAGAATGTTTCGGACTGCAGCGTCCTTAATTACGACGCCTTAACCTACGCAGGCAACCTCGACAATCTGAAAGGCGTTGACGAAAGTCGCCACCGTTTCATCCACGGTGATATCACCAATCGCAGCGACGTGCTTCGCAGCTCTGCCTCCTGATTGCGACGCAATCATCAACTTTGCTGCTGAAAGTCACGTTGACCGGAGTATCACCTCTGCTGATGAGTTTCTGCGCACTAACATAATTGGCACTCAGGTTCTGCTGGACGCTGCGCGCGAGCGACAGGTACGCCGGTTTGTTCAGATTTCAACTGACGAAGTAATGGGGAGCTTGACGGACGCGGGCTATTTCACCGAAAAATCGGATATCGCCCCTAACAGTCCCTATGCTGCTTCAAAAGCCGCAGCTGAACATCTTGTTCGTGCGGCTCATCACACGTTCGGAATGGACACTGTGATCACACGTTGTGGCAACAACTATGGACCGTTCCAATTCCCTGAAAAATTCCTGCCACTTGCTTTAATAAATGCAATGAATGATGAGGCGATTCCAGTCTACGGAGACGGATTAAATGTAAGAGACTGGATTTTTGTTGACGATCATTGTCGCGCGATTCTATTGGCTCTCGAGAAAGGGCGGTCCGGAGGCGTTTATAATATAGGAGCGCGAAACGAGCGCAAAAATCTTGAGGTTGCGGAATCGATATTAGACACTCTCGGTAAACCAAGGACACTAATCCGATTCGTCAAGGATCGACCGGGCCACGATCGCCGCTACGCTATTGATCCGACCCTGGCGGAATCTGAATTAGGATGGCGGCCCTCCGAAACATGGGAAACTGGACTTGATAAAACCATTCGCTGGTACGCCGACAACGTCGAGTGGGTTGATCGTGCGCGCAGCGGCGCTTATCGGGAATACTACAAGCAGCAATATGGCGCGGAGATTGGATCGTAATTGAGAGTACTGATCACGGGAGCGGGAGGACTTGTAGGTCGCGCTTTGCAAGAGCACTGCGCGGCTGCCGGCGACGAGGTGTTGGCATATGAGCGTGCGAGTCTGGACATAACCGATGCTGAGGTGGTTGAACGTCACATTCTTCAACAACGACCGGATGCCGTTATTAATTGTGCGGCGTGGACCGACGTCGACGGGTGCGAAGTCGATTCACAAAAAGCGTACGCGGTGAACGCTCTTGGTCCGGAAAATCTCGCTCGTGCCAGCCGCAAAGCAGGCGTCTGCTTTCGTGACAATTTCCACTGACTATGTTTTCGACGGCGCTAAAGATGGCGCGTACACACAACGAGACACGCCCGCTCCCATCAGTATCTACGGTGCAGCCAAGTTGGACGGCGAACGGAGATGTCAGGCTGAATACGGTCGAACTGTAATTGTTAGGTCGGGTTTTATCTTCGGTATTGGGGGTAAGAATTTTCTCAGCCGCTTAATAGATCTCGCTCGTAGCCGGCAAACAGTTGGTTGCGATCTCAGACGCTACAGGAACTCCGACCTTACTCGAGGGATCTGGCGCTCCGTTTACGTGAATTGGCGCTGAGAGATTTGCCGGGGATTTTTCATGTAGTGAATTCTGGTGAAGGCGCCACCTACGAGCAATTCGCACGACTAGCGCTGAACCTGGCAGGACTCGATGATTCATCTCTCACAGCGGTTAACGACGCCTCTCTAAAACGACCAGCACCACGTCCCATCAACTCGCGTTTGCGATGTTTATTATCGGAAGCCATCGGACTAAAACCGATGCCGACCTGGGAAGAAGGAGTGCGACGTTTTGTCGAAGAATCGGCGATGGTTGAAGACACTCGAAGCGGAGTCCAGTTAAGCGTTTGAGCCACGGCACCTTAGAAATCAGGTGCGATCTTCTGTGTGTCAGCAAACGGCTCATAACTTGGCTTGCCACACGCTCAGTCTCTGCTATTATGCTATCCCCTAAAACTTTGTAGTCTGAGAGAGTTCGATTGATATGCAAGATAATCGTTTGATGCCGCTGCCCTCCGTAGAACGGAGTCTGGATAGGCCTTTGACGGACCTCAGCTCCGTCAAATCATATGGCCCAGCTGCGACTGAGCCTACGCAACTGCGTGACTACCTGTTCGTTATCCTGAAGCGCAAGTGGCTGATTCTCAGTCTGTGTCTGATAGTGACTTCGCTGGTGGCGGTCCAGATGTATCGGCAACCTTCAGTGTTTGAAGCCGAGACTACGATTCGGATCGAACAGCGGAAAGCCAATGTCCTCCAAACTAAGGAGTTCATCATTGGCGGACAGCCCGATCCTAATTTCTGGGGAACGCAGCTCAAGTTACTTGAAAGCCCCGCGCTTGCTCGCCAGGTTGTTCTTACGATGGACTTGCAG
The DNA here is from genome assembly GCA_963848555.1 of uncultured Alphaproteobacteria bacterium. GTDB lineage: Bacteria > Pseudomonadota > Alphaproteobacteria > Sphingomonadales > Sphingomonadaceae > Allosphingosinicella. The sequence goes on from CAWKEE010000006.1 coordinate 43,461, forward strand.
AACAATCCACAGTTTTTCGGCGGCGGTCAATCGCAAGGCGGTTTCTTCTCGAAACTGAAGTCGCTCTTTTCAAAAGAGAAAGCGAAGCCAATTATTTCGCCCGCCGCGCCAAGCGGACTTCAACTGGTCAGCGAAGCGCAACTTAAAGAACAGCCATTAACACCGCAGGAGCTTGCCGCTCTCGAGCCGTATGAAGACATGATCATCGCAAACGAGGAAGTCGACGGGATCGTCGGCACGAATCTGTTTACGATTAAGTACAAACATACCAATCCGGAGTTGGCACAAAAGATCGCGAATACACTTGCGGAAGTGTTCTCGTACAACAATCTCGAACGATCTACATTTGGTTCCAATCGTGCTGAAGATCTGCTTGCGCGTCAGATCGCTGAACTGCAAAGTAAGATAAGGTTTACGCAAGAACGCCAGTTTAATTACGCGCGCTCGCATAACCTTCCCCTTACACCAAACGGTCAGAACCTCGACGATCAACGTCTGAATCAACTGAGCGCTCAACTCCTGCATGCTCAGAATGATCGCAAAACAGCACAGTCGGTTTACGAAACCGCCCGTGCGGCCGCCGATCCATTTTCGATTCCGCAGGTGCAAATGTCTGGGCGCGTATCCGCGCTGCGTGACCGAATCTCAATCCTGAAAGAACGACGGGATACTCTATTAGTCATCTACACCCCAGAATGGCCTGAAGTAAAGAAACTTGATGCCGCAATTAAACCGCTGCAGGACGAATTAGCAAAAGCTGCCCAAGAGACGATCGGCATGCTGAAGTCTGCGTATGAAGCAGCGCTCCAACATGAGAAGAGTATTGAGTCGATGTACGGCCAGCAAAAGGGCGTAAGCACTCAGCAGACTCTCGATCAAATTGAGATGGCCTCGATGTCGAATGAACTCGAGACAAACCGGCAATATCTCAACACACTGATGCAACGGCAGAAGGAGATCCAGGTCACTTCAGGAGACCGCGGTAATGAAGTCACGGTCGAGAACTACAGCCGATTGGGTCGCGTTGTAGGTCCACCGCGAATGAGAAACGTCATTATCGCATTTCTACTTTCACTGGTAGCTGGTGTTGGACTTGCGTTTCTACTCGACTTCCTCGATGACACTGTGAAGTCGCTTGACGATATTGATCGCTACGTACATTTACCCGCTCTCGCGATGATTCCAGCTAGCAGAAACATTAGCCGTTTGAAAGGAATGGCCACGAATTCTCCTCCATCGGAGTCGACAGCTTTGGCAATGATCGATGATGTTCGATCGCCAATTGCAGAGTCGTATCGACACTTGCGAACGTCTTTGCTGTTGTCTTCTGCTGGTCAACCGCCGAAGACGATCCTGGTCACCTCGAGTCAACCGTCGGAAGGAAAAACCACAACCGCCATCAACACCGCGTTCATGTTGGCTCAAACAGGTGCGGAAGTGTTGATTATCGATTGCGACCTTAGGCGACCACGACTGCATGCACAGTTTGAGCTGCCAAACGCGCGCGGTCTCACGACCTGGCTTTCGGGCGAGAAAGATCTCGAAAGTTTGATTCAGACATCCGAGAAGACTGCGAACCTGAAGATATTAACTTCTGGTCCTGTCCCTCCAAATCCGGCGGAGTTGCTGGGCTCCGATGAGATGCGGAAACTGTTAGGGATTCTCGGAGAGCGTTACGCCCACATTATCATCGACTCGCCTCCAGCGATTTCGTTTACTGATGCTTCGATACTATCTACGATGGTCGACGGTGTGATGCTTGTCGTTCACGGAGGCCGAAGCTCGCGAGCCGTTGTTAGAAGAGCAAAACAACAGCTGTTGGATGTGGGTGCAAACATCTTCGGAGTGGTCTTGAATAACGTGAGAGCAGAAGCGCAGGACTATTATTATTCAGGATACTACTCCCACTATTACTCAGAGGGTGAGCAGGGCCCGGGAACGTCGGCTGCCGACAATGCGTAAGTTCGTGGTGACACGGAAAGCGCGTGTGCCCTGATCGTGAGCTTAAGCTAAACCTACACGACAGAACCGGCAGCGATAGCTCTGGACGCCAGCTAAGACTTAACTGTCAACGCGGTGTCTAATCCAAACAGCTCCCCGGTTCTGTGGTTAACTCGAAGAGATTTCAGTTCTAACTGTGTGTACCGAGAACGCCTCCGAATTTTTCCACCCCAAACCAACGCGCGCACGATTCAATCCGCCGATTTCATGAAGGTTCCTCTGTTGGATTTGCAGGCTCAGTACGTCTCGTTGCAGGCGGAGATGCTCGCCGCAATCGCGAGAGTGTTTGATTCCCAACAATTCGTGCTTGGGCCAGAAGTCGTCGGCTTTGGAAGACGAGATCGCTCAATACTGTCGGACAGCCGAGGCTGTGGGATGCGCATCGGGTTCAGATGCATTGCTCCTGACATTAATGGCTTTGGATATCGCTCCGGGTGATGAAGTCGTTACCACTCCGTTTAGCTTCTTCGCGACTGCGAGTGCTGATCACACGGCTTGGCGCGCGTCCTGTATTCGTAGATATCGACCCGCTTACTTACAACATCGACGTCACGAAAATTGATGCCAGTCTTACATCCCGCACGAGAGCAATCATGCCCGTCCATCTATACGGTCAATGTGCGGATATGGACGCTATCTGTGCGTCAGCTCAGCAGAAGGGTTTGGCGGTTATCGAAGATGCTGCGCAGGCAATTGGCGCCGAAGATCGTGGTCGTAGAGCCGGTTCGATGTGTCTGGCAGGATGCTTTAGCTTCTATCCGACAAAGAATCTTGGGGGAGCAGGCGATGGCGGAATTCTAACTACAAACGACTCCGACTTTGCATCCCGGTTAAGGCGGCTGCGAGTGCATGGAGGTTTCACTGAATACGAACACGTCGAAATTGGAGTAAACAGTCGACTCGACGCATTGCAAGCAGCGGTACTGCGAGTGAAGCTGCCGTATTTGGACGAATGGTCAAACGCACGTGCGCATAAGGCGGCGATATATTCTGAATTGCTTGACCAGGCTGATCTCAGTTTTTGCTTAAAAACACCATTTGTTCGGCCCGGCACTCGTCACATTTTTCATCAGTATGTGGTCCGTGTACCTGAACATAGAGATGCATTAGCCATCCACTTGAAGAATCACGACATCGGTACAAAGGTCTATTACCCCATTCCCTTACACTTGCAGCAGTGCTTTGAATTCCTCGGTTACAAAGAAGGCGATTTCCCGGAAGCGGAACGAGCAGCCCGCGAAACTCTAGCGCTTCCGATATTTCCGGAGATTACCGAAGCGCAGCAGGAATACGTAGTAAACACAATTCAGAGTTTCAGGGTCTGATCAGGCATCGCGTTCGCAGTATGGTCCCAAAGCTCAGCATCATTACTCCATCATTCAATCAAGGACGTTTTCTTGAAGAGACGATTCTGTCAGTTCTCAATCAAGGATACGAGCCACTCGAGTACATCATCATCGATGGTGGCAGCGTGGACGAGAGCGTTGACATAATTCGTCGGTACGAAAAACATTTAGCGTATTGGGTTAGCGAAAAGGATCGTGGCCAGGTTCACGCGCTCAACAAAGGTTTCGAGCGGGTTACAGGCGACATCGTGGCGTTTATCAACAGTGATGACGTTTATTTGCCCGGTGCGTTTAATGCAGCGCTCAATCACTTCGCCACCCTCCTCCGCGTCGAGGTCCAGGTCCAGCCGCAGGTCCGCGGGGGCCTGGACGTCGACGGCGAGCCCGGTGCGGGCCTGCAGGCTGGCCGCGTGCGCCTCGACGGCCTCGACCAGGCCGCGCTCGGCCAGGTCCAGCGGGCGGAGCTCGAAGATCAGCCGGCGGAGGTCGGCGAGGGCGCTCTGGGCCAGCTCACCGAGCTCCTCGGCGCCGCTGCAGACCAGGGCCGGGTCCGGGTCGGGGCGGTCCACCTGCGCGCGCAGCGCGGTGGCCTGCATGCGCATCGAGAACAGCTGCTGCACCACCGAGTCGTGCAGGTCGCGGGCCAGCCGCCGGCGCTCGTCCAGCTGGGCCTGCGAGCGGGTCCGGTCGAGCAGCCGCGCGGTGTGGATGGCGACGGCGGCGTGGTCGGCCATCGCCTCGAGGAACGCCAGCGACCCGGGCCCCGGGTCGTCGCCGGGGACGTAGTAGGCGTTGAGGACGCCCAGCGCGCGGCCGCGCATCACCATGGGCATGGAGACGAAGCTGTCCCACTCGGGCAGGCCCATGATCTCGTGCAGCGGGGCCCAGGCCGGGTCGGCCATGATCACGGGCTTGCGGTGCGGGACCACCACCGGCTCCCCGCGCTCCAGCGCGTCGAGGAAGCGGATGTCGGCCCCCAGCCGGCGGCAGGCGCTCAGCCGCTCGGTGAAACCGGCCGCGTCGCCGAACCCGGCCATGCCCAGCACCCGCACCTCCTCGCGCGGGTCGTCGATGGCCAGGATCTGCACGGCGGCGATGTTGGCCGTCATGGCCACCTCGCGGGCCACCGCGTCGAGCGTGGCGCGCAGCGAGCCCGCGCCGGCCACGCTCGCCGCGGCCCGGACGATGGCGCGCAGCCGCTCCTGCTGGCGTCGGACGGTGGTCACGTCGCTGAACCAGACGGCGTGGCCGATGCCCGGCACCGGGGCGACGCGGTACTCGAGGTCGCGGCGGCGCCCGCCCGGACCCCGTCCAGGTGGTCGTGCGGGAACCGGGCGCGGGCTGCGGGTCCGACGAGATCGCGAACGGGGCGAGCTGCCCGGCCAGCTCGGCTTCGGGACGCCCGAGGACCTCGACGGCGGGCGGGTTGAGCCCGAGGAAGCAGCCCTGGTGGTCGAGGAGGGCGAGCCCGTCGCCGACGACGTCGACGAGCGCGGGCACCACCGCGGCGGCGTTCGCGGCTGAGGACCACCACGCGCCGGACGCTGACTCCACCTCGGTGTGCACCGCGCTCATCATCGACCGCGGCGGGGTGGCCGTCGAGCGCTGGCTCGCCCGGCCCGGCCGGCCCCGCCCAGCGCGTCAGCCCGGGTGCGTCACCCCGCGGGGAGACCCTCCCGCTGCCCGGAGGCCGCCGGGCCGGCGGCGTGCCCGGTGTCGCTCGACCGGAGCCCCAGGATGGCCAGGAAGCTGATCAGCGAGAGGGCGGTGACGTAGAGCGCGACCGGGACCGAGGACCGGTAGGCGCCGAACAAGCGCGGTCGCCGCGATGGGGGTGACCGCGCCACCGATCATGCCGCCGAGCTGGTAGGCGATGGAGATCCCGCTGTAGCGGATGCGGACGTCGAAGATCTCCGTGAAGAGGCCGCCCTGGGCGCCCGCCATGATGCCCTGGACGACGGCGGCGACGATGAACGCGAACAGCGCCAGCCCGACGGAGCCGGTGTTGACCAAGGCGAACATCGGCAGCGGCCACAGCACGGCGGTGAGCGCGCCGAGCGTGAAGACCTTCTTCGAGCCGAACCGGTCGGCCGCCATCGCCGCCGCCGCGATCGTGGCGATCCAGACGATGGTCGACAGCAGGATGAGGGTGAGCAGGGTCGTCCGGCTGAAGCCGACGACGGTGGTGCCGTAGGTGAGCATGTACACGATCACCGTGTAGCCGACGGCCGGCGGCGCGATCGAGGCCAGGCTGGCCAGCGTGAGCACCCGCGGCTGCTCCCGGAACAGGTCGGCCACCGGGACCTTGCTGACCTTGCGCTGTTCCTTGACCCGCTCGAACTCCGGCGCGTCGGTGAGCCGGCTGCGGACGATGAAGCCGACGACGACCAGCGCGATGCTGAGCAGGAACGGGATGCGCCAGCCCCAGCTCAGGAAGTCCTCGTCGGAGAGCCCGGACACGGCGAGGAACGCGAGGTTCGACGTCAGCACGCCGACCGGCACCCCGAACTGGGCGAAGCTGCCGTACAGGGCGCGGCGCCGCGACGAGGCGTGCTCGGTGGCGATGAGCACGGCGCCGCCCCACTCGCCGCCCACCCCGAAGCCCTGCACCAGGCGCAGCAGCACCAGCAGGATCGGGGCGCCGATGCCGATCGCGGCGAAGGTGGGCAGGACGCCGATCAGGAAGGTCGCGCCTCCGGTCAGCAGCAGGGTCAGCACGAGCATCGACTTGCGCCCGATCCGGTCGCCGAAGTGCCCGATCACGGCCGCGCCGAGCGGGCGCGCGACGAAGCCGACGGCGAAGGTGGCGAAGGCCGCGAGCGTGCCCGCGACGGGGGAGAAGGAGGGGTAGAACAGCGAGCCGAAGACGAGCGCCGCGGCGGTGCCGAAGATGTAGTAGTCGTACCACTCGATGGACGTGCCGATGAAGCTGGCGGCGAAGATGCTCTTCTTCGACGGGCCGGTCGTGGACGGTGTGGTGGACGGCGGTCGGGCCACGGGTGCGTACTCCTCTGAACGCCGGGGTGGGGCGGGTGTGCCGTCGTACAGGCGGGCGCCCCGCTGTGTCCAGCAAAGCAGGATCGAGGGCCCGGATCGCGCGCCCGCAACCCCGTCCGCGGGAGGTCTCGTGTCGTGCCCGGGCTACGACATTCGTCCCGAACCGGTCCCGGAGCTCAGCCGAGCGGGCGCGTCTCCGCGGTGATCGGCACTTCGAGCAGGCGCGGTCCCTCGCTGGTCGCCGTGCAGGCCAGCACCTCGGCGAGCCGGTCGCCGGAGGTCACCAGCTCCGCGGGCATGCCGTAGCCCTGCGCGACGGCGACGGCGTCGAGGCCGGGCAGGTCCAGCCCGGGGGCGTCCCCGACACCCAGCTGCGCGACGAAGCTGCGCAGCGCGCCGTAGCCGCCGTTGCGCAGCACCACGAACGTCACCGGCAGGTTCAGCTGCACCGCCGTCCACAGCCCGGCCACGCCGTACTGCACGGCCCCGTCGCCGAGGACGGCGACCACGGGTCGAGCCGGGTCCGCCAGCGCCGCCCCGACCGCGGCGGGCAACCCGAAGCCCAGGCCGCCCGCGGCCGGGAAGAACAGGCTGCGCGGCCGGTCGACCGCCAGGTGGTCCCAGAACTGGGTGGTGTTCGCGGTCGATTCGTTGACCAGCCGGACTCCGGTCGGGAGCACGTCGGCCATCAGGGCGAACAGCGCGTCGGCGGGAAACGGGGCGGCATCGGTGGTCGATGCCGGCGGGCGGGCCCGCGCGGCCCGCGGCGTCCGGTCACCGGTCGGGGGCAACGCGGCAAGCAGTTGTTGGGCGACCTCCGCCACGTCGGCGACGACGGCCTCGCCGAACGCCGCCCGGGCCGCGGAACCCGGGTCGCTGCTGATCGCGATGAGCTCGGTTCCGGCCGGCAGCCACGGTCCCGGGCGGTAGGCGTGGTAGCGGAAGACGGGAGCGCCGAGCACGAGCACGAGGTCGTGCCCGGCCAGGTGCTCGCTCACGCCGGCGATGCTCGGCGGCAGCACCCCGCGCCAGAGGGGGTGGCGGGTGGGGAAGGGGCAGCGGGGCGGGGTCGGGGCCGTCCACACGGCCGCCTGCAGACGCTCGGCCAGGGTGACCACGAGGTCGAACGCGCGCTCGTCGTCCACCTCCGGGCCCACCACCAGCGCCGGCTCCCGCGCCGCGCGCAGCCGCCCGACCAGCTCGGTGACCAGCTCCGCGGGGGCGGCACCGGCCCACCGCACCCGGCGCCGGGACAGCAGGGCCACCTCCTCGACGTCCACGTCCTGCGCCCAGTCGTCCAGCGGCAGGGACACGAACACCGGGCCCGACGGGGGCAGCGTGGCCAGGTGGAACGCCTCGGAGAGGGCGCGGGGCACGTCCTGCGCGCGCGTCGGCTCGAAGGCCCACTTGACGTGCGGGTCGGGGACCCGCGTCATGGCGGGCTCGGCGAGCACCGAGCCCAGCCCGACCATGGCCCGGGCCTGCTGGCCGGCGGTGACGACGAGGGGCGTGCCGCTGGCGCGGGTGTTGGCCAGCACGCCCATGGCGTTGCCCAGGCCGGCCGCGGAGTGCAGGTTGACCAGCGCGGGCCGGCCGGTGGCCTGCGCGTACCCGTCGGCCATGGCGAGCACGGCGCCCTCGTGCAGGCCGAGGACGTAGCGGAAGTCGGGCGGGAAGCCGTCGAGGAAGGGCAGCTCGTTGGACCCGGGGTTGCCGAAGACCGTGGTCAGTCCCCAGCTGCGCAGCAGGTCGTAGGTCGTCTCGCGGACGGTGGGCACGGGCTCCGACGCTAGTCGTCCGCCACCACCCGCGTCCTACGTCAGATGTCCCGGTCCCGCCCTCCGGACGTGACCGGCGGGAGCGCGTCCCGCGCCGGGCGTGCCCGACCGGATGGCGCTCTACCGTGGTGGACGAGACCGGCGGCGCGATCGGCGCCCCCGCGACGACCCCGAGGTGCGACGATGGTGTCTCTCGACCAGCTCCCCGAGATCCGGACGGATCTGTTCATCGGCGGGGAGAGCCGCGGCGCGGACAACGCGCTGCAGGTTCTCGACCCGGCGGACGGGAGCTCGGTGGTCGGCTACGCGGCCGCCGCCAGCGCCAAGCAGGCGCAGGACGCGGTCGCCGCGGCGCAGCAGGCCTTTCCGGCCTGGGCGGCGCGCGCGCCCACAGGAGCGGGCCGCGCTGCTGACCGCGGCGCTGGCGCCGCTGGAGGCCGACCGCCCCGCGACGGCCGAGGTGCTCACCCGGGAGAACGGCAAGATCCGGATGGAGTCGTTCGTCGACTCCCTGGTGTTCGCCCACCGGTTCGAGCTCGCGACCGCGCTCGCCGACCGGGTCGACGACGTCGCGCGGCTGCCCGCGCCGCCGTACCGGACCGAGGTCGCGCACCTGCCGCTCGGCGTGGTGACGATCATCGTCCCGTTCAACTGGCCGCTGGCGATCCTGGCCGCATCGCTGCCGCAGGCGCTGCTGGCCGGCAACACCGTGGTGGTGAAGCCGCCGCCCACCGCGCCACTGGCCACCGCGGCGACCGTCGCGCTCGTGGCGCAGGCGCTGCCGCCCGGGCGTGCTGAACGTCGTGACCGGCGCCGACGCCGAGATCGGGGCGGCGCTGATCCAGGACGACCGGGTGCGGAAGGTGTGCTTCACCGGCAGCCCCGGTGGCGGCAAGCGGATCATGGCGATGGCCGCGGAGTCGCTGACCCGGGTGGCGCTCGAGCTCGGCGGCAACGACCCGGCGATCGTGCTGCCCGACGCCGACCTCGGCCCCGAGGCCGTGCAGCGCCTGTTCTCCGGCACGTTCGACTCCACCGGGCAGATCTGCATGGCCGTCAAGCGCCTCTACGTGCACCGCTCGCGCTACGACGAGGTGGTCGACGGGCTGTCGGCGCTGCTGGCGGCGACGCGGCTGGGCCACGGTCTGGACGAGGGCGTGACGATGGGTCCGCTGCACAGCGCCCGGCAGCGGGCCTACGTGCAGGAACTGACCGCGCAGGCCCGCGAGATCGGGGCCGAGGTGCGCGAGTTCGGGGCGGCGGCCGACGGCGCCGACCTGTCGCGGGGCAACTTCCTGCGCCCGTCGCTGGTGCTCGACCCGCCCGACGACGCCCGCGTGGTGGTCGAGGAGCAGTTCGGCCCGACCCTGCCGATCCTGCCGTTCGACGACGAGGACGACGCGGTGGCCCGGGCCAACGACACCTGGTCCGGCCTGTGCTCGTCGGTGTGGACCGCCGACCTCGACCACGCCGCCGCGGTCGCCCGCCGGCTGCGCACCGGCTACACCTTCGTCAACGCGCACGGCGCGGCCCATCTCGACGAGCGCGCCCCCTTCGGCGGCTTCCACCACAGCGGCATGGGCCGCGAGATGGGGATCGAGGGCCTGCGCGAGTTCATGGACACCTCCGCCGTCGGCTTCCCCGCCTGACGGCGCAGCCCGACGCGGACGCGAGTACGAGAGCCGGACCCTCCGGCCGGCCCGGATGGAGCAGGAATGTCCCGACCCGACCAGACCCCCGCCCACGCCGCCGTGCGGCACTACCCGTTGAACGCCTGGTACGCCGCGGCGTGGGACCACGAGGTGGGCCGGAACCTGCTGCCCACGACGGTCGCCGGCCGGCCGATCGTCCTCTACCGCACCACGTCCGGCCGGGCGGTGGCGCTGGCCGACGCGTGCTGGCACCGGCTGGCGCCGCTGTCCATGGGCAAGCTGCGCGGCGACGACGAGATCATGTGCGGCTACCACGGGATCTGCTACGACGCCGACGGGCGGGCCACGTTCATGCCGGCGCAGGACACGATCAACCCGAGCGCGACCGTGCACTCCTACCCCGTGGTCGAGCGGCACCGCTACGTGTGGGTCTGGCCGGGAGATCCGGCGCTGGCCGATCCGGCGTCGGTGCCGGACCTGTACTGGAACGACCACCCCGACTGGGCGGCCGACGGGAAGACGATCCACGTCGCCTGCAGCTACCAGCTGATCGTGGACAACCTGATGGACCTCACGCACGAGCAGTTCGTGCACGGGTCGAGCATCGGGCACGACGCGCTGAGCGAGTCGGACCTGGAGGTCACGCACACCGACCGGACGGTGACGGTGACCAAGTGGATGGTGGGGATCGACCCGCCGCCGGTGTGGAAGCAGGCCCTGCAGGACCGGTTCCCGGGCTACGACGGGCCGGTCGACCGCTGGCAGATCATCCAGTACACCGCGCCCTCCACCATCGCGATCGACGTGGGCGTGGCCAAGGCGGGCACCGGCGCGCCGGAGGGGGACCGCAGCCAGGGCGTGACCGGCACGGTGATCAACACGATCACCCCCGAGACCGACGGCACCTGCCACTACCTGTGGTCCTTCGCCCGCGACTGGTGCATCGACAAGCAGGTGATCACGCACCGGATGCGGGAGGGCGTGTCGCGCATCTTCTTCGAGGACGAGGTGATGCTCGAGGCGCAGCAGCGGGGCATCGACGCCAACCCGGGCTACGACTTCTACAACCTCAACATCGATGCCGGCAGCATGTGGGCCCGCCGCATCGTCGCGGCGATGGTCGCCGCCGAAGGTGGGACCAACGGCGCGAACGCTGCGGCCCCCGGCGCGGACACCGCGGCGCTGAGCGGGGCGGTCGGCGTGCTGGGCCGCGGGCGGTAGCCGGGAGGGCAGCGACAACGGCTGGTCGGGGCGCGCGGCGAGACGCACCCTGGACCAGGTCGACGCTGGCCATCGCGGTCAGGCGGCCGTCCGCGTGGCGAGCGGGCATGATCGGGCTCGTGCCGGGCGTCGCGTCGTTCCATCTGGTCCGCGAGCCACCGTGGCGCGCCCCGGTGGCTCTCGCGCGGTTGGGCACCGACCGGCTTCGCCTGCGCGGCACACCCGGGCTGCGGTTCGCCCGGCTGCTCGGCACCGGCCGGGGCTCCTCGACGGCGCCCGGCGCCGACCCGGCGCGGACGGCGCTGTTCGGCGTCTGGGAGTCGGCCGCGGCGCTCGCGGCGTTCGAGGCGGGCTGGTTCGGGGCGCGGCTGGCGCGGGTGCGCCGTCGCGGCGGTGAGGCCTACGCCGTCCATCTCGCGCTGCTCTCCGGGCACGGGCGGTGGGCGGGCCGGGACGTGCTCGCGGATCTGGCTGGTGGTGAGCCCGGCGGGCCGGTCGCGGTGCTCACCCGGGCTCGGGTACACCCGGCCGCCTGGCGTCGGTTCCGCGCCGTCCAGCAGGCGGTCGCGGACGAGGTGGCGACCGCGGCGGGGCTGCTCGCCGTCGTCGGCGTCGGGGAGGCGCCGGTGGGGCTGCAGGCGACGTTCAGTCTGTGGGCCGACGCGGCGGCGCCCGGCGCGTTCGCCTACCGGCGGCCTGCGCATGGGGAGGTCGTGCGCCGGACCCGGGACGAGCACTGGTACGGCGAGGAGCTGTTCGCCCGGTTCGCGCCGATCGGCTCATCGGGCACCTGGGACGGGCGCGATCCGCTCGACGGCTGAGGGCTCCGACGCTTCGGCCCCGACCCGTACGCCTGCATCATCGACTCCTGGGCGCCGACGGCCTCGGACGACCGCGTGCGCGCCGAGCCCTGTAGGAAAGGCGACATGTTCGCCGGCTCGCCCGTGCGCCCCTGCGGATGCGGCGCGCCGGCACGGGCGGGGCTGGTCTGCTCCATTTCGCGGGGATGGCGGCGATCAGCGTGAACAGTACGAGGGCATCACCGGGTGCTGCCCTTCGGCGGGAACGTGTCGTCTCCTGCGTTCGCGACGAGCTTGTTGCGCGCGCCGATGATCCGGCGCAGATGCCGCTCGGTCTGGAACCGGGCCCCGGCGGGGTCGCCCGCGGCGATGGCGGCGGCGATGTCGCCGTGCTCTTCGACGGTGTGGTCGGCTTCGGAGGGATACCCGGGCCCGGTGCTGTACGCGTCGCGCAGAAAGCCGTTGATGGGACTGATGACGAGGGCGAAGAACGGGTTGCCGGTCGCTTCCGCCATGAGCTCGTGCAAGGCGAGATCGGCGGCCAGGAATGCCTCCCGGGAGCCGCGCGCCTGCGCCAGCCGGCGGTTCGACTCGTGCATGGCCGCGACCTGCTCGGGTGTCCGCCGGGCGGCCGCCAGTGCCGCCATCTCGACCTCCAGCACCAGCCGGAGTTCGAGCAGCTGGGCGAAGGTTCCCTCGCTGAGGCTCATCAGCAGGCCGTACTGCTCGGCGATGAACCGCCCGTCGACTTCGGCCACCGTCATCCCGCGCCCGGGTCGCACCGTCACCAGACCCCGCTGGGCCAGGAGCCGGGCGGCCTCGCGGACGACCGTGCGACTGACGCGGTAGCGCTCGGCCAGCTCGGGCTCGGTCGGGAGTCGGTCGCCCAGCTTCAGACCCGCGCTCAGGATCTCCTGCTGCACCGCGTCCGCGACGACTTCGGGCAGACGTTGTCGGGGACCGAAGACGCCCTGCATAGATGCAAGGTACTACGAATAGCACCGCTCTCGCCGGTACTCTCGCCCGCATGATGCACCGACTCGGACGGGACGAGGTCCGTTGACCCGTGTTTCGTATGATGATACGACTACTCAGCACCTGCTGGGCCGGCCGCCGCTCCGGGGTTCGGGCCGCAGCGGCGGCTCCTGTCGACGGTGCCGGCGGTGTGCGAGATCAGTGCTGATCACGGCGAGACCAGGGGGAAGGCCAGCGCATGGACCTCACCGCTTACGCCGACCGAGTCGTCCCCGACGACGCGCGCGGAGCGACGCTCGTCGCCCGGGTCTTCGATCCCGACTGCGGCGGTCCCTGCGTCGGCGCGGTCCGGGGTGACGGGGTCGTCGACCTGACCGACGATCGAGCCCACGACGGCCGACCTGCTGGAACGGCCGGACGCGGTCGAGGTCGTCCGCTCGGCCGACGCCACGGGCCGGCGCTCATGGCCCCTCGCGGACCTGCTGCGGGCGACGTTGACCGGCGACCGCACGGCCCCGCACCTCCTCGCGCCGGTCGACCTGCAGGTGCTCAAGGCCGCCGGGGTCACGTTCGTGCGCAGCATGGTCGAGCGGGTCATCGAGGAGCGCGCCGCCGGGGACCCGCACCGCGCCGAGGAGGTCCGGGCCACGCTCGAGCAGGTCGGTCGGCGGCGCGATCTCGCAGGTGCGTCCCGGCACCCCGGAAGCGGCGCAGGTCAAGGAGGTGCTCCAGCGGGAAGGTCTGTGGTCGCAGTACCTCGAGGTCGGCATCGGTCCCGACCCGGAGATCTTCACCAAGGCTCCTGTCCTGTCAGCGGTCGGTACCGGCGCGGAGATCGGCGTCCTGTCCCGCTCGTCCTGGAACAACCCCGAGCCGGAGCTCGTGCTCGCCGTGGACTCGGCGGGCACGCCCGTCGCGGCCACCCTCGGCAACGACGTCAACCTGCGCGACTTCGAAGGTCGCAGCGCGCTGCTGCTGAACGAGGCCAAGGACAACAACGCGTCGTGCGCGCTCGGCCCGTTCCTGCGCCTGTTCGATGACGGGTTCACCCTCGACGACGCGGTGCAGCTCGAGGTCCGGCTGCACGTCGCCGGCCCCGAGGGTTTCGTGCTCGAGGGGGTCAACCCGGTGAGCGAGATCAGCCGGCACCCGCTCGAGCTCATCGGACACGCCCGGGGCCGCCACCACCAGTATCCCGACGGCTTCGTGCTCTTCACCGGCACGATGTTCGCGCCGACCGAGGACCGCGACGCTCCGGGACAGGGCTTCACCCACCGCGTCGGCGACGTCGTCGCGATCTCGTCGCCGCGGCTGGGGACCCTGGTCAACGTCGTCAACACGGCGGAGGACGCTCCGGACTGGACCTTCGGGGTCCGCGCGCTGATGCGCAATCTCGCCGCGCGCGGGCTCCTCGGCGACGACCGCGCCGAGCGGGAGCGTCGACCGGCGGAGGCGACGCCGATGCGCCGACCTGACGTCCATCCTCGACGGAAGCAGCTGATGAACGACATCCGAGCCGGCCGCAACTACATCGACGGCGCCTGGGTCGACTCCGCGGGCGACGGCGTGCTGTCGGTGGTCAACCCGGCGACACTTCACGTGGTCGCGGAGGTCCCCGACTCCGACGAACGCGACGTGGACCGGGCCGTGGCCGCCGCCTGCCGGGAGTTCGGCAGCTGGCGCTGGGTGAACCCCTCGATCCGGGCCGCGCACCTGCACGCGGTCGGTCACGCCGTCGCGGACGCCGAGACGCCGTTGGCCGAGTCCATCACCCGTGAGATGGGGAAGCCGCTGGCCGAGGCCCGCGGCGAGGTCCGCAAGCTGGCGAAGACCTTCCACTTCTACGCCGAGGAGACCACCCGGAGCATCGGCGCCGTCATCCCGAACGAGGAGGACGGGTTCACCAGCCTGGTCGAGCGCGAGCCCATCGGCGTCGTTGCGGCGATCACGCCGTGGAACTACCCGCTGGAGTTGATCGGGTGGAAGCTGGCGGCCTCGCTGGGTGCGGGCTGCACGATCGTCGTCAAGCCGTCGGAGTACACGCCCTCGTCGGCGATCGAACTGTTCCGCTGCCTCGAGGCCGCCGGCATGCCGGCCGGTGTGGCGAACCTCGTCACCGGCTCCGGGGCCGCGGGGCGCGCCCTCGTCGCGCACCCGGCGATAAACAAGGTCGCCTTCACCGGCTCGGGCGACACCGGCGCCGCCATCATCGAAGACCGTGCAGCGGCGTCAAGCCCACGTCGATGGAGCTCGGCGGGAACTGCCCGCTGGTGGTCACGGGGCGCGCCGACCTCGATGCGGCCGTCGCCGGGGCGGCGCGCCGCTCGTTCCGCAACGCGGGCCAGATCTGCATCGCGATCAACCGCGCCTACGTCCACGAGGACCTGTACGAGGAGTTCGTGCAGCGGCTCGCCCGCGCGGCCGATGGCCTGATCGTCGCCGACGGGCTCGCCAAGGAGGACGCCGACGTCGGCCCGGTCGCCAACCAGGACATCCTGAAGAAGGTCGAGCGCCACGTCGCGGACGCGCGCGCCAGGTCGGCCCGGGTCCTGGCCGGCGGCCGACGGCCGGCGGGGCTGGAGCACGGCTACTTCTACGCCCCCACCGTGCTCGCCGACTGCTCCCAGGACATGCTCGTCATGCACGAGGAGACGTTCGGGCCGGTCGATCGGGGTCGCGCCCTACGAGTCCCTCGACGAGGTCGTGGACCTGGCCAACAGCACGCCGGCCGGGCTGGCCGCGTACGTCTACACCGAGGACCTGTCGGAGACGTTCGCGCTGGGCAGGCGGCTCGACTTCGGCAACGTTGCGGTCAACAACGTCGACGCCGGGATCATCAACGCCCCCTACGGCGGCCGCAAGGGCAGCGGCCACGGCTACGAGCACGGCCGCGAGGGCTTGGACGGCTACCTGCAGCTCAAGCACCTGCGCATCAGGCACGGCGCCTGACACGGGCCGACACGAAGGAGCGTGGCGATGAGTGTCTGGATCGGCATCGACAACGGGACCTCGGCCTGCAAGGTGGTCGCGGTCGACGGCGAAGGCCGGGTGGTCGCCGACAGCCTGCACCACTATCCGATGGCGACACCACGGCCCGGCTGGGCGGAGCAGGACCCGGCGGACTGGTGGAACGCCGCGGACCAGGGCGTCCGCGACGTGGTCGCCGCGGTCGGCGACCGCCCGGTGCGCGGGTTCGGGCTGTGCGGCCAGATGCACGGCTTGACGGCCCTGGACGACAAGCGGGCAGGTACTCCGGTCGGCCATCCTGTGGAACGACCAGCGGGCCGCACCGCAGTGCGATGAGGTCACCGAGCGTGCCGGCGGCCTGAAGGGTCTGCTGGAGCTCACCCAGAACCGGATGCTTCCCGGCTTCACCGGCGGGAAGCTGCTGTGGTTGCGCCAGCACGAGCCCGAGACCTACGGGCGCATGAGGCACATGCTCAACCCGAAGGACTACCTGCGCCTGCGGATGACCGGCGACCACGTCACCGAGGTCTCGGACGCGTCCGGCACCGGCCTGTTCGACGTCCGCAACCGGCGCTGGTCGACCAAGCTGCTGGAGCTGCTCGACATCTCGGAGGACCTGCTCCCTCGGGTCGTCGAGTCGGCGGAGATCACCGGCGGGCTGTCGGCGGAGGTCGCCTCGCGGTGGGGCGTGCCGGCGGGCACGCCGGTCGTCGGAGGCGGCGGTGACGCCGTGATCCAGACGACGTCGATGGGGGTGATCGGCGACGGCGTGCTCGGAGTCACGCTCGGGACGGCGGGGATCGTCGGCGGCGCGAGCACCACGTGCCCCGAGCCCGACGGCCGGCTGCAGATCTCCTGCGGCAACGCGCCCGACCGCTGGCACGTGATGGGCGTGGCGCTGACCACGGGTGGCGCGTTCCAGTGGCTCCGCAACGCGCTGCGGCCGCTGCTGCCGAACGCGGACCTCGAGTACCCGGCGCTCGTCGCGCTCGCCCGGCAGGCGCCTGCCGGATCCGAGGGCCTGCTCTTCCTGCCCTACCTCCTGGGCGAACGATGCCCGCACCTCGCACCGGACGCCCGGGGCAGCTGGGTGGGCCTGACCTCGCGGCACTCGGTCGCGCACCTGTCGCGCAGTGTCCTGGAGGGAGTGCTGCTCAACCTCCGGGAGATCCTCGCGATCTTCACCGACGCCGGGTTGTCCGTCGACCGGGTGCGGGCGTCGGGCGGCGCGACGGTGGAGCCGCTGTGGCTGCAACTGCTGGCCGACGTCCTGCAGATCGAGGTCCGCACCGTCACCGGCGCGGAGGGGGGCGGCGCCTTCGGCGCCGCGTTGCTCGCGGGGATCGGGACGGGCAACTGGACGTCGCTGGACGAGGCGACGGCGGTGGTGCAGGAGACGAGCAGAACGGAGCCGGACACCTCTGTGGCGGGTACCTACGACGCTCTTCACGGCATACACCGGCAGCTGTTCACGGCTCTCGAGCCGACCTTCGCCGAGCTGGCCGGCTCGGACGCCCGGTGACCCTCGGGAGGTGGCAGCAGTGCAACCCCAGTCGAACCAGGACGTCGCCAAGCGGGCCGCCGGCCGCAGGGCGGCGGAGGAGTACTGCAAGGACGGCATGAGGCTCGGGCTCGGCTCGGGTACGACGTCGCACTGGTTCGTGCGCGAGCTCGCCGAGCGGGTGCGGGACGGCCTCGACGTGGTGGGGGTCCCGACGTCGACCGCCACCCGCGATCTGGCTCTGGAGCTGGGCATCCGGTTGGCGGACCTGAACGACCTGCCGGAGCTGGATGTCACCATCGACGGGCCGGACGAGATCGACCCCGCCGGCAGCATGATCAAGGGTGGTGGCGCCTGCCTGCTCTGGGAGAAGATCGTCGCCAGGGCGTCGAAGCGGATGGTCGTGGTGGCGGACGACACCAAGATCGTCGACCGGCTGGGGGCGTTCCCGCTTCCCATCGAGGTCCTGCCCTTCGGCTGGGTGAGCACCCGGCGGCTGATCGGCGAGCTGCTGGCGGATGCGGGCTATGCCGACGTAGCCCTCGAGCGGCGGGTCCGTGACGGCGGCGTCGTGGTGACCGACAGCGGCAACTACATCCTCGACGCGCGCCTCGGCGCTGTCCGCGATGCCGGCGCCCTCGCCGCGGACCTCAACCAGATCCCGGGCGTCGTGGAGAATGGATTGTTCGTCGGCATCGCCGATGAGGTCGTGGTCGGGTACCCCGACGAGTCGGCGCAGGTCATCGGGCTACCCCTGCCGGCGGCGCTGCGCCGACCTCGGCGCACCGATGCAGACCAGGAGGAGTGACGTGGAGCGCTACGACAACTACATCGGCGGCGAGTGGGTCGGCGGCGACTACCGGCCGAACATCAGCCCGTCCGACGTCGACGACATCGTCGGGGAGTACGCGCAGGGCACGGCCGACGACGTCGCCGCGGCCACGGCGGCCGCACAGGAGGCGTTCGAGAGCTGGTCGGTGGCGACACCTCAGCAGCGCTTCGACGTGCTGGACGCAGCGGGCACCCAGATCCTGCGCCGGCGCGACGAGCTGGCCCACCTCCTCGCGCGGGAGGAGGGCAAGCCGCTCGCCGAGGCGGCCGCCGAGGTGGGTCGGGCCGGGCAGATCTTCAAGTTCTTCGCCGGCGAGGCGGTCCGGCTGACCGGGGACGTGGTGGCGTCCGTACGCCCGGGCATGACCGTCGAGGTCACCCGCGAGCCACTCGGCGTCGTCGGCCTGATCACGCCCTGGAACTTCCCGATCGCCATCCCGGCCTGGAAGATGGCGCCGGCGCTGGCGTTCGGCAACGCGGTGGTGATCAAGCCGGCGGAGCTCGTGCCGAGCTGCACCTGGCAACTGGTCAAGATCCTCGAGGACTCCGGGTTGCCGGGCGGGGTCCTCAACCTGGTGATGGGGCGCGGCTCCGTCGTCGGCGAGGCGATCCTCGCGTCCCCCGACGTCACGGCGGTCAGTTTCACCGGCTCGGCGCAGGTCGGTCGCCAGGTCGCGGTCCGCTGCGCGGAGAGCGGCAAGCGGGTGCAGGCCGAGATGGGCGGCAAGAACCCGATGGTCGTGCTCGACGACGCCGACCTCCAGACGGCCGTCGAGGCCAGCGTCAACGGCGCCTACTTCTCCACGGGACAGCGGTGCACGGCGTCGTCACGGCTCATCGTGACCGCCGGGATCCACGACCGCTTCGTCGAGGCGCTGCAGGAGCGGATGCGCGGGCTGCGCGTCGGCCACGCCCTGGACCACGACACGGTCATCGGCCCGGTCGTCGACCAACGCCAGCTCGATCAGGACCTGGAGTACATCGCCGTGGCCGCCGCGGAGGGCGGCAAGGTGGTGGGTGGCGAACGGGTGCGCGGCCGGACGGAAGGCTTCTACCTCGCCCCGGCCCTGGTGACCGGCACGTCGAACGACATGCGGATCAACCGCGAAGAGGTGTTCGGTCCCCTGGCATCGGTCGTGCGTGTCCCCGACTACGACGCTGCGCTGGAGGCCGTCAACGACACCGAGTTCGGCCTGTCCGCGGGCATCTGCTCGACCTCGCTCAAGCGAGTAGCCCACTTCAAGCGACACGCCCGGGCCGGCATGGTGATGGTCAACGCACCCACAGCGGGTGTGGACTACCACGTCCCGTTCGGCGGCAGCAAGGCGTCGAGCTACGGGCCGCGGGAGCAGGGCAGCTACGCCCGGGAGTTCTACACCATCGTCAAGACCGCGTACGTCAACCCAGGATGAGGGTCAGGAGTGTGACTCCGGGGATGCCGTGGACCAGCTCGCGTCGGCGGCTGCGCGGCGGCGCCCGCGTGATCAGGTGGTCGATCCCGAACCGTCCGGAGCCCGTCGCGGCGAGGGCGAGGCTGAGCAGGCCGATCGCGATGACGACCTCGGGGCCGTTGTGGTCCATGGAGTACAGCGGGCTGGTGTGCACGAGAATCCAGGCACCGGCCATGTTGACGGCCATCAGCACCCCGACGATCGGCACGGCGAGGCCCAGGATGATCGCCACGCCGCCGATGGCCTCCAGGAGCACGTTGGCGGGCCCGGTGATCACGGGCAGGGGCACGCCACTCTGGGCGAACAGCGCTCCGACGCCGGCGAGGCTGCCGCCGCCGAAATCGAACTCGAGCTTGGCGTGCGCGATCATCAGCACGCCGAGGCCGATCCGGCAGACGAGGAGCGCGAGGTCCCGGCCGGTGCGGACGAGGGACTCGACGGGGCGCTCGTTGGTGTGGGTCGCTGTGTGGACATGGTCGTGGTCCTCTCGATCGAGCAATCTGGAGATACCGCCCATTGGGAGCGCACAATTCATCGCGGCCCCCGATGGGCGCCGCACCGCGAGCGGCACGTTGACGAAGAACACCGCTCCAGCCGAGACGGCGCCGCGAGCACCCGACGAGGAGGCAACGGCATACAGGGCCAGTCCGGCCGCGGTATCCGGCGCGGCCGAGCAGGTCCGCCACCGGCCGCCGAACAGCAGAGGAATCCGCTCGAAGCCGAGTAGCCCAGATCTCGGCTGATGCGGCGCCCTACTCGTGGGATTCCGCGGCCCGGGCGCGGCGGATCTGGTCCAGGTGCTCTGCGACGGCTGCGCACCGGCGTAGCTGTCGTGCCAGTTCCACCACTCGTAGGGCGGGGTCTGCGGGTAGCCCTCGGGCGAGTCCTCCCACTCCTCCTGCCGTCCGAGAGCGGTCATGTCGAGGTAGCTCCAGACGCTGCCCAGTGCCTCGTCGCCGCGGCCGTTGACGAAGTAGGTGCGGTACACACTCCCGCCGTCACGGATGAACGCGTTCGTGCCGTGCCACTCGTCCACACCGAAGTCCGCGTCGAACCCGTCGGTCAGGGTGTACCAGGGCATCGTCCAGCCCATCCGCGCCTTCACCTGCTCGATGTCAGGTTGGGGTGCCCGGGAGACGTAGACCAGGGTCGTGTTGCGCGCATTCAGATGGGCGACGTCGGCGACCTGGTCGGCCATCATGGAACAGCCGATGCACGCGTGGTCGGGCCAGCCGTGCACCCCGGGTTCGAAGAAGGCGCGGTAGACGACGAGCTGGCGGCGGCCCTCGAACAGGTCGAGCAACCGCACCCGGCCTGTCGGTCCGTCGAACTGGTACTCCCGCTCCACCGCGGTCCACGGGTGGCGCCGACGCTCGGCGGCCAGCTGGTCGCGGGCGCGCGTCAGCTCCTTCTCCCTGACGTGCAGCTGCTGGCGAGCAGCTTCCCACTCCTGCGGCGGACACGATCGCCGGCGTCTTCATCGAGGTACTCACACTCCTTGCGTTACCGACCTGCCTTCGCCCGGCGACTCTGCGTGTCCGCGGCGGGCCGGACCAGGCCCGCGATCGAGCCTGTCCGGAATCCTGGGCGATGCGGCCGACCGCCGGGTGGGATCAGCGGTCGACGGACGCCGCAGTGGGCGTCGCCCGGTACTGCGACGGCGGAACGCCGAACCGGTCCAGGAAGGCTTGGCGCAGCGCCTCGGCGGTGCCGAATCCGCACTGGCGGGCGATCGTGCCGACGGGCAGCGCGGTGGAGCGGAGCAGGCGGGCGGCGGTCTCGACGCGGGAGTGGCGGACGAATCGGCCCGGCGGCAGCCCGACGTGATCGACGAACAGCCGGTTGAGCTGGCGCTCGCTGACGCCGAATCGGCGGGCGAGGGAGGTCGTGTCGAGGGCGGCGGCCACGTTCGCGGTGACGAACTCGACCACTTCGCGCAACAGCGCGTGCTCCGGCGGATCGGACGCGACGAACATGCTCATCTGCGCCTGGTCGCCCGGGCGGTGCAGGTAGGTCACCAGCCCGCGGGCGACCCGGCGTGCCAGCTCGGGGCCGTGGTCCTCCTGCACGAACGCCAGGGTGAGGTCCAGGGCGCTGGTCACGCCGGCGGAGGTGGCCACGTTCCCGTCGCGGATGTAGATCGGGTCGGGGTCTATGCCGACCGCGGGGTAGCGGCGGGCCATCGCTCGCGCGAATCCCCAGTGCGTGGTCGCGCGCCTGCCGTCGAGGAGCCCGGCCGCGGCCAGGACACTGCGTCCCGGTGCACACCGACGCGACGCGGCGCGCGACCGCGGCGAGCCGGCGCACGTGTGCCACGAGCACCGGGTTCGCCGCGGCGTCATCGTGGCCGTGCCCGCCGGAGACGACCAGCGTGTCGAGCCGGCCGGTCGTGTCCTGCAGCGCGCCGGCGGCGTTCAGCGACAGCCCGGAGTCACACCTGATCGGGCGGCCCGCAGGGGTCACCACGTCCACCCGGTAGAGCGGCTGGCGGGCGATGCGGCCGGCCATGTCGAGCGTCGAGGTGACGCAGGCGATGTCCAGCAGCTCGGCGCCGTCGTAGCCGACCACGACGACCCTTCGTTGCGCGGCGGACGTCATGGCGGACCGTCACTCGGGTTCATCGCGACTCCGCGTTCAACTCGTCTGCCCGCGCCGTTGCTCAAGTCCAGTGGCGGCGGTGCGCTGGACGCCGGGCTTATCCGGGAGGTGCATGACCGGCCTGCGCATCGCGTCGAGGACTTCATCCGCCGCGCCCGGGCCTTCCAGCTCGGTCCACACCTAGTCATGGACGTACTCCTCCCGCGGTGCAGCATCGCCAGCGCCATGGCCGGAAGCATGAGCAGGTGCCCGGCGAGCATCACGTCGTGGCCGGACAGCAAGCCGAGCCAGTAGGCCGGGAAGAGCACGACGAACGACGCGTACATCGCCAGACCCATCTCGGCGATCGCCGGCCAGGGGTGTCCCCGCCAGGCCATCCAGGCGGTCATCCCGGCGGTCATCCAGGTGGCCATGAGCAGGCTGTCGATCTCGATGCCGGCGTCGACGAGCATCGACAGCGGCCCGAGTACGAGCATCCCGACACCCATCGCGGCGAGCATCTGCAGGTAGTGCACGACGAAGCCGCGGTCGGTGATGGTGGCGCGGACGGTCGGGCGCGCGGTGCGGGCGGTCATCACGGTCTCCTTGATTGCTCGTCGACGGGGTGGATGTGGCGCGCCACTGCGGGGCCGTCCATCTGATCACCTCCGTTAACGAAGTTTCTCGCATCAAGAACGCTAGCAGTGCAGGAGTCGCTATCGCAAGAAGTTTCGCGTTATGCTCTGGTGGTGACCCAGCCGCAGACGATGCAGCGTCCGGGCGGCCGCAGTGCCCGGGTCCGGGACGCGGTGCACGAGGCCGTGCTCGCGCTTCTGCGCGAACGGAGCTGGGAGGAGCTGAGCATCCCCGTGATCGCCGACCGGTCCGGCGTCCACCAGGCGACGATCTACCGGCGGTGGCGGAGCATGTCGGTGCTGCTCGACGACGTCGTCGCCGAGCACCTCACGCGATCGTTCGCACTGCCGGACACCGGGTCGCTGCGCGGCGACCTGGTCGCGTACGCGGAGGGGGTCGCCCGCGGCCTGACCGGGCCGTTCCGCGTCCTCATCCTCCGTGCGGCGATGGTCGACCTTCGCGCGGACGCGCCCGTGCTGGCCGGCACGCTGGCCGAGCGGAGCCGACAGCTCCAGGCGATGCTGGCCCGCGCCCGAGCCCGCGGCGAGACCCCGCCCACCCTCGACGAGCTGATTGAACTCGTCCTCGCGCCGCTGTACTTCGACGCCCTGTTCGCCCGGCCCGGCGAACCGGATCGAGCCCGACGGCTCGTCGAGCGCCTGCTCACCATGTCGAGCGGTACGGATGACCGGCGCGGTCGGGCGTGAGGCCGGCGAGGTAGCCGGTTTGGTCGAGACGGCGGTACCGAAACCGTTGCCAGCTTCCGATGCCCGGCGGCCGGCCCCAGCGACGGACCCACAGCTTCTGCCTCAGCCAATCGTCCGAGATCTGAGCGCGCTCATGAGCCTGGGCCGAGTGCGGGGTGCCGCCGTGCACCACGGACGGAGCTGGAGAAGCAGCACGTCACCCTGCGGAGCCGGACCGATCTCGCCGGCCGGTCGGTGATCGTCGCCGACGCCGGCCCGATCGGACTGGCGAAGGCGAACGCCGCACGACCACGGGAGCGAAGATGGCGACGAGGAACGCCGCGGTCCAAGCGTCGCGAGCGGTCATCTCACCTCCGGCCCCAGGTTCCCCCAATGGTGTCATCGAAGCAGCGAACATCATCCGATCAGCGGTTGGCAGGCGGCCCGCCGTGGCAACCCTGGACCTAGCGGCCGGGATCCGGCCCGGCCCGTGGCGCGAAGGGCGATGATCCGCAATGGGCAACCTGCACCGCATCGGCGCGGCGGTGGTCGGGGGGTTCGTGTTCGTGTTCGGCCTGACCGGGCTCACCTGGCGGCCCGAGGTCTTCAGCACCGAAGGGCCCGTCGTCTTCGGGATGACGACCAACGGGTTCCTGGCGTTCCTGTCGATGGCCGTCGGCTTCATGCTGGTCTTCGCCGCGGTCTTCGGCGGCCCGGTCGCCGCGTGGGGCGCGATCGCCGCAGGGGCGGGATTCATCCTCTCCGGCGTCGTGAACGTGTTCCTGCTCGGGACGCCGCTGAACGTCATGGCGTTCACGATGCCGAACGTCGTCTTCAGCTGGGTGGCGGGCGCGGTGCTGGTGGCGCTGGGCATGATCGGCCGCAAGGAGCACCCGACCGACGACAGCCTGTACGGCTCGCAGCCTGGAGCACGAGGACCCGGCCGCGCAAGTCCACACCAATCCCGTCGCCGCCGCGGAGCTGGCCGAGGCCGAGCGCGCCCGCGCGCTGCACTACGCGACCGAGGAGCAGATCGAGCGGTTGCACGACGCCGACAGGTACCGGTCGGCGGCCGATCGGGTCCACGCATGGGAGGAGTCGGATCACCGTCACGGGTCGCCGTCGGCGTAGCCCGCGGGCGCGGGCTCGAGCTGATAGCCGCGCTGATTCGTCGTCGAGCCCGAAGTGCTCTCGTACGGTGCACACGAGGGCGTGAACGCGAGCTCGAGCCGGTCCCGCGGGTGGTGGACTCGTTCTATGCTGGCGCGATCGGGGTCTGGTCGTCGCGGCGCCAGCGCAATTCCCGGGGTCGCACTAGTTGGTGATGCCGTGATGCCTGAATCGACGGACCCGGCCCTGAGCACGAGCGACATCACCTGAGGAGGTCCTCCCGATGCGCTTCGTCGACGAGTTCCGCGACGCCGGTAAGGCCCAGGCGTTGTCGGCGCGGATCGCCGAGCTCTGCGAGCCCGGCCGGCAGTACAAGTTCATGGAGGTCTGCGGAGGGCATACGCACACCATCTACAAGCACGGTCTGGAGGACTACCTGCCGGAGGCCGTGTCGCTGGTGCACGGGCCGGGTTGTCCGGTTTGCGTGATTCCGATGGGCCGTGTCGACGACGCGATCGCGATCGCCGAGCAACCAGACGTGATCATGACGTCGTTCGGGGACATGATGCGCGTGCCCGGAGGGCGCGGTTCGTTCTTCGACTCGAAGGCCGCAGGCGCCGACATCCGGATGGTGTACTCGCCGCTGGACGCGTTGAAGATCGCGCGGAAGAACCCCGACAAGCGCGTGGTGTTCATGGCGATCGGGTTCGAGACGACCGCCCCGTCGACCGCGATGACCGTGCTGCGTGCCGCCGCGGAAGGCCTGGACAATTTCTCGATCTTCTGCAACCACGTCACCATCATCCCGGCGATCAAGGCGATACTCGATTCGCCCGATCTGCGGCTGGACGGGTTCATCGGACCCGGTCACGTCTCTACGGTCATCGGGTGCCGGCCGTACGAGTGGATCGCCCGGGACGCCGGCAAGCCGCTGGTCTGCTCGGGGTTCGAGCCCCTGGACATCCTGCAGTCGGTCCTGCGGCTGCTGCTGCAGCTGGACGAGGGCCGCTGCGAGGTGGAGAACCAGTACGCGCGGGTCGTCCCGTGGGACGGCAACCCGCGGGCGTTGCGGGTGATCGGCGAGGTGATGGAGCTGCGGCCGCACTTCGAGTGGCGCGGGCTCGGGTTCATCTCGCACTCGGCGTTGCAGGTGCGGGAGGCCTATGCGCGCTTCGACGCCGAGCGGATCTTCAACGTCCCCGGGGTCCGGGTGGCCGACCCGAAAGCCTGTCAATGCGGTGAGGTGCTCAAGGGTGTGCTGAGGCCGTGGGAGTGCAAGGTTTTCGGCACCGCCTGCACACCGGAGACGCCGATCGGCACCTGCATGGTGTCATCGGAGGGAGCGTGCGCTGCGTACTACAACTTCGGCCGGTTCAGCCGTGATCGCGTCAAGGCGGCGAGCCGAGGTTGACGTCTGACCGGCGTGGGCTGGTCGGCGGTCCGTAGCTCGGCGGCCGGCGTCACGCGGGGGACTCGCCGAGCGCGACCTGCACCAGCTCCCACAACACCTGGTAGACGGTGGTCTGCGCCTCCTGGATCCGGTGCACCGACGCCGAGGGCATGACGAAGAGGTGATCGACCTCGCCGCGCTCGGCCGCCTCGGCCATCGCCCCGCCGGAGTAGCCGGCCAATCCGACCGTGAGCATCCCGCTGCGGTGCGCTGCCTCCAGCCCGCGCACGATGTTCGCCGACCCGCCACTGGTGGACAGGCCCATCGCCATGTCGACGGGCCGGCCCGCGGCGGCGATCGGGCGCGCGAACACGACCTCGAAACCGACGTCGTTGGCCAACGCGGTGAGCGTCGCGACGTCGGCGGAAAGTGACACTGCTGGCAGCGGGCGAGCGCCCCTCCCCGGAGTCGTGTACAGCGTCGCGACGGCCAGCGCGTCGGTGCTCGACCCGCCGTTGCCGAACACGTACAGCCGCCCGCCCCGGTCGAACCGCTCCGCCATCGCCGACGCGCACATCACCAGCGCCGGGCCTTCGGACGCGAGCATGGTCTCGCGCAGCCTGCCGATCTCGGCGACCTTCTCCCGGGTGGAGCGCGCAACGTCAGCCAGCAACTCGTCCGCATCGACAGCGCGTCCGTACAGGAAGGGGTACAGCGACTCGGTGGTCATCGCGAGCCGCACCCGCTTGATCGCTTCCCCGGCGTGCGGAAGCACGACATCGGCGATGTGATGGCTCATGTCAGAACCTCCGGAGCGTCGAGGAAGACGTGCACCAGTTCCCAGAGCACGTGATAGGCGGTCACATGGGCCTCCCGGACGACCCGTGGATCGGCTGAGGACACAACGATGACGTGGTCGATGCCGGGAACCGCAGCTATTGCACCCCCGGCGCCGTCCGGGCCCTCGCCGAGCAACGCCACGGTGAGCAGGCCACGCCCGAGCCGCCACCGCCATCGCCTCCGCGAGCACCGGCGACTCGCCGTCCGGTGAGAACACCAGTGCGATGTCGTCCGGCTCACCGAACAGCTCGACGCTGGCCGCGGAGCCGCCGTCCGGCAGCACCAGCGCCGGCAGGGCACGCTTCCCGACGATGACCGGGTGCACGAACTCGACGACGACGTGCGCCGCGTCGGCGGCGGCAACAGCCGGTGCCCATCGCGACCAGCCGCCCACCTCGGTGGAACCGCTGCGCCATCGCCTGGCACGTCGAGGCCAATATCTCGGCGTCGGCGCCCAAGGCTGCCACCGGCTCCGTGCGCCGTCCGACGGCGGCTGCGACGTGCTCAAGACTGAGATCGAGTCGTCCTCCGCTGCTCATCGGTCACTCCTTCGTGTCCGAACAGCCGCTCGTCCCACCGCAAGTTCGGCCGTGACCACGATGCTACGGCGGAGAGCCTGGGGCTTGCCCTGGGCTCCGGCAGGGGACGTTCTCCCGGCAACGCCGCCATGGGATGCCATGCCCGACGATCTCGAGCCCAGGGAGGACCGCGCCGCGCAGGTGGCGATCGTCGACAATGCCACCAGCCACCAGCCACGTCGAGCAAGCCGGGGACCAAGGAACACATCGTGACCGCCGAGACGCAATGGCTGCAGCTTGTGAACGGGCTGGCAAACGGGTTGTACGACCGCCACCTGGGATGGCTGCTCGGCCGTCGGTTCCTTCAACTCACTCACGTCGGACGCCGCAGCGGGCGGCGCTACCGCACCGTGCTGGAGGTCGTGGAGTACGACCGCTCCGTTCCCGAGTTCGTCGTCGTCTCTGGCTTCGGCCGGCGGTCCGATTGGTTGCGCAACCTGAACGCCGGCGGCAGGGCGACCCGTCGTCGTGGGATCCCGCACCTCCACTGCCGGCCATCGGGTCCTGAATGCCGGCAAGGCGTCGATCCGTTCGATGTCGGTGTGTCGTACCCCAACGAGTGGACCTGACTCCGGCGATGATCCGCTGGCATACGGTCGGGCGGCCCTGCCCGGGGAGGGTGCCCCCTTTTCAACCCCGGGCAGGGCCCCCGGTGGGGCATTGTTAGGTCGTATTGTCCCGCGTCAAGCAGTTGGCAGGATTTCGGGCTCGGGAAAGTTGGGCACGCTCGGGTCGGCCAGGCCGATGTGGACGTCGTGCGGCCGGTTCGAGGACAAGGCCTCGTGCGGGCGGACGGTGTTGCGATTCCGATTATCCCGAGGGGCTCGGCGAGCAGGGCGTCGGCGGCACCGTTTCGGTGCTCTACACCGTGCTGACCGACGGGCGCGCGGTCGACTGCCGGGTCACCCGCTCCAGCGGCTCCGATTTGCTCGACGCGACCACCTGCCGGCTGATCGAGCGCCGGTTCCGCTTCGATCCCTCGCGCGACGGGCGCGGCCGGCCGATCGTCTCCCACATCGAGGAGAATCACAGCTGGATCGTCGAGGACCTGCCGCCCGATCCGGCCGAGCCGCCGCCGCGGCGGCGGAGCCGGCTGTTCTGACGGGCCGCCGGGCAGGGTTTCGGGTTGTCGGTCAGGCCGGGCCCGGCGGCCCGGCGGCACTGGCCGAGTACAAGCGTCGACGTGCGGGTCCGCTCCCGGAAAACGGATGACCGAAGACGCCGTCTATCTCGAAGCTGCGATAATGGCTGCCGCTATTGTAGCCGTCGCAGCCACGATTGCTGCTACAATGGTTCCCCCGGCCCCGCTCCAGAATGAAGACCGAACATGGGAGCTGCCATTGGGCGCGGCAGCCTGAGACATGGCCGGCCTGGCGGCTTCGGGAACCGCCTCTTCCGCTTGTTGAGGTGCCGAAGGATTTGGGGAGCAAAGGATCGGCGGAACAGCGCGGTTCGGGAGCCATCGCATCCAGGCCAGGCGAGCACTCGCTCTGAGCCAGTCAACGAATGCATGGACATAATTGTGGACCATGGCGCGCAATACCTCCCGCCTTTTCGTTTAGCAGGTTGCACACGGGAATTCAGCTGTCGGCGAATTCGGCGTCGAGGGCGTCCGCACATAGGCGCGCCGGCGCAAGGCTCGTGCGAAACCGGCGGCGGCTCCGTGAAGAGCCACGGGTGGCACCCCCAAAAGCCAGGAATCCGATCATATTCGCGCGACCCGGTCGACCGCCTCCTGGAGGCTGCAGCCGGTGGCGGCGCGAATGAGCTTGACCGCCTCGATCTTGCGGTCCTGCGCGAGCAGCTGGCGCGCTTCGGCGGCGACAGGGCCGGGCAGGTCGCCGATCGGCGCGGCGCCTTCGGGCCAGCTGTCGGCCGCCGGCGCAGTGGTGCGCGGCGGCGGCGCGGGTCGCGGTTCGGCGGCGAGACGGGGCGGCGGCCCGATGAGGTCGCCGCGGCCGCCGCTCGCGCCGCGCCGTTTGAGCACGATGGCGAGCAGGACGGCGGCGACGGCGATCGCCACGGCAAGCATGAACAGCATGGCTTTACCTTATATCGGACAAGCCGCGCCGCCTATCCGGGAGCGCTCGCCGGTCGCGTCGGAACCGCAGCGCCCGCGCCCTGCGCCTTGCAATCTTCCCCCTCGTCCCCCATCTTCCGGCTTGCTACGGTCGCAAACAGACGGATCTTCGGCGCTTTGCGGCTCCTTCTTCCTTCTCTCGCCTCCCTGGCCTCCCGGCTCCGCCACACTGGCGAGCCCATCGAAGGAAGACTGAAATGACCACCGGAAAAGTGAAATTCTTCAACGCCCAGAAGGGCTATGGCTTCATCGCGCCCGAGGATGGCGGCAAGGACGCGTTCGTCCATATCAGCGCCGTCGAGCGCGCCGGCCTCTCCACCCTCAACCAGGACCAGAGGGTCACCTACGACCTCGAGACCGACCAGCGCGGCAAGACCAGCGCGGTCAACCTCCAGGTCGACTGAACCGGGGATCCCTCCCGGCTCGTCCGGGAGGGGTAAGGGCGCCGCGCCGGCGCGAGGGACGAAGGGCCTTTTTCGGGTTCCCCCAGTCCGCCGCACCGGCGTGAAAGCCGGCGGGGGCCCGCATCCCGGCCCCCGCCGGCGCCCGGCCTACAGCCGCTTCGGCCGCGCGGCGAAATTGCGGCCGCGCGGGAATTCCACCATGTCGACCAACCATCAATTCTACAGCCTGCGCGCCGCCGAAGCCCGCGATGCGGCCGAGCTCGCCACCCTCGACAATGTCCGCGAGCGCCATTTGCGCGCCGCCGCCGCCTGGGACGCGATGGCCGCCCGCGCCGCCCGCGCCGATCGCGGCCGCGCCGAGATCGAGGCCCGCAAGGCCGCCGCCGCGCTCGACGCCGGCGCCGACGAACGCCCGATACCGCCGCCCGCCGGCGCCTGACCCGCCGCCGCATCCCGAACCCGCACCGGCCGCGCGCCGGACCGCAATCTCCGCATTGGGGCGCTCCGCCGCATCCGCTTCGCGCCGCCGCAACTTCCCGGCCGGCGCCCGGTTCTTGCCGGGTCCAACACCGGCAAGGAAATGTAATCATGAGTATTTTCGGAGCGATCACCAACGCGATCTTCGGCACCGCGCAGCAGGCCCGCGTCCAGGCCGGGTCGGCCGGCGCAGGCGCCGGCGCCAGCGCGATGCCGCAAATGGGCCAGCCGCAGCCGGCCGACGTCAATGAGACGCTGACCCGGATCCACCGCGACAAAGGCAGCCCGAACCTCAACTATAAGAGCTCGATCGTCGATTTGATGAAGCTGCTCGACCTCGATCCCAGCCTCGATAATCGCAAGGCGCTCGCCGCCGAGCTCGGCTATGGCGGCGCCAATGACGGCAGCGCCGAAATGAACATCTGGCTGCACCGCAAGGTGATGGAAGAGCTGGCGAAGAATGGCGGCCGCGTCCCGGCCGGCCTGAAGGACTGACACCCGGCGGCCGCCCCTCGGCACCGAGGGGCGGCGCCCATCCTGCCGCCGAGCCCGGGGCTGGTCCGCAACGTCGAGCGGACCGGCCGGTCAAGCTAGTTGCGCGAGCCCGGCGACGGCGCCAGCAGCCCGGCGAGGGCGCCGAGGGCGGCGGTCGCGATCGGCAGCACCAGCCGGCCGAGCTCGAGATCCTCGGCACCGGTGTCGCCGACCAGCATCGCCAGGACCGGAACGAAGATGGCCAGCCCCAGCGCCAGCACGATGATGCGATAAATCCAGGTGTCGGGCAGCGGCTGCCGCTCGGCCGCGGCCGCGACCTGGGTCAGCATGTCATTCTTTTCCGAGTCGCCGATCGCGGCGTTGTTGATCGTCGATGTCACCTGCGCCAGCTCAACCTTGGCCATGGGAACCTCCATCAAATGGGCGTTCGGCGTAGCAGGGGACGGGCAGCGGGATGCGTGACGACGGTCACGCGACTCCGGGCCGCCGGCCAGCCCCCCCGCCGCGTCGCCGCCCGTTCCTTTCTTGCGCGCTTCGCGCCGCCTCTTGTCGTGCCCGGCGCGCGCGGAAGAGGAGCTTCGCCATGAATTCCCCTATCCTGTTTCCTGTCGCGGCCATCGCGGCGCCGGCCTTCGCCGCCGGCGCTTCCGCCCAGGAGGGCGGCCGCCCGTTCACCGTCCAGATGACCGGCGCTGCCGAGCGGCCCGGGCCGGGCGACCCCGACGGCAGCGGCACCGCCACCTTCCGCGTCAATGCCGGCCAGAACCGGATCTGCTACACCCTCAGCGTCGCGAACATCGAGCCCGCCACCGTCGCTCATATCCATCGCGCCCCGCCGACCGCCGCCGGCCCGATCGTCGTCCACCTCGAGGCGCCGACCGACGGCAGCAGCGAGGGCTGCGCCGAAGTGACGCGGGCGCTGGCGCAGGAGATCATCCGCACTCCGGGCGCCTTTTACGTCAACGTCCACAACGCGCCGTTCCCCGGCGGCGCCGTGCGCGGCCAGCTGAGCCGCTGACGGAAAGCGCGCGAATGGGGACAGCCGCGTATTGAGCCGGGATGAGGACAGTATCGCAAGGTGAGGGCGCCCTCGACCAGAGCGGCGGCCGCGCCCGGGCGAGCGTGGAGGACTGAGCTTAGTTCACTCAAGCGTGTCGTGTCGCAAGTCCGGGCCGAGCCTGCCGGATCCGATGTTGCACGCTCGCCCAGCAGGTCCGCCGGCCCAGCCAGGCGCCGGAAACGACTGCAACGGAGCCGCAGGGCAGACTTTCATTTTGGCCAGAGCGTTATCTTGTCCGGCGTGATTTCTATCTTCCTTCCGGACATGGCCGCAACGATGACCATGCCGAGCTTGCTCAGTGACGCCAGCAAAGCCGCGACCGCGGCAAGAGGACCCACTACCGATAGCATATCGGAGCTCCCGGATCTGCCGGCTGCGGATCCTTGTCCCGAAATCTGAATGCCCGCGGATGAAGAAGGCGCTTTTGTGTCGCCGGATCCTGATCCAGGAACCGGCGCAACACGCCTTCGATCAAGGCGGACCGGCTTACCGGGATTGCCTCCGCCGCCGCATCGAGGGCCTTTTCCAGCTTCTCATCGAAACGCACCGATATCACGCGCTTGGGCACCAGCCTATCTCCTTTGTGAGAGGCACGATCATAAGCCAAAAACCTAAACAGGCCGTTAAGATGTAATCGATTCATACAGTAAAATTTCACAGTTGCGGCGGAGCCGCCGGCCATTGCCGAGCATGCCGGCACGGCACGTGTCTAGCTTGCCGCTGAGTTTTCCAGCGGCACGCCGGCACCGTCACCATGCCGGGGATCCATTCGCATAATCAGTTGAATCCAGGACAAAAAATGCTCGCTCCATGTTAGTCCTAGAATCTCCTTGTGACGCCAATAAGGTTGATGCTACGTCACGAAGTTCCATTGAGCTCCAAGGTACTCCATGAAATGCTCGACCCATTTGAAGCGCGCCTTGCGGATGCTCTAAAGACCACCAAGACCGCCGATGAATATGTCGACGTACTGGCGCGGACGGTTGTCGACGAGCTTGGAGACGATCCACTCGTCGAGGAGTTTTGCGGCGCGTTCGCCAAGTCTCTTACCAAAAAGGGGGACGATGTTCCCGGCTATCATGATATATTCAACGGGTACGGCCTTAGTAGAACACAGATACAAATGTTCCACTTATGCCTTCG
Source organism: uncultured Alphaproteobacteria bacterium (assembly GCA_963848555.1). Taxonomy (GTDB): domain Bacteria; phylum Pseudomonadota; class Alphaproteobacteria; order Sphingomonadales; family Sphingomonadaceae; genus Allosphingosinicella. Next base: position 76,457 of record CAWKEE010000006.1, read on the forward strand.
AAAGGAGGATGCCAAGATCTTCCTGCAGCGCGCCCGCTTCCCAATTCAATCTTCCTTTGAAAACAACTTTACCTACGACAAGTACATAAGGGACTTTAATCGGTGTCCCGGAATCTGGAAGAACGGCCAACTGCTGCTTACGTATGTGGAGTGGATCGACTTTGTAGGCAACCAGATTTACCCCAAGGTCCCACGGATCGTAAGCGATATCCTCAATGGTCGCTAGCTCATGAAATACGAGTTTATCAGTCCGCAGAAATTGTTTCCTAAGCAAGCCATCAAAGGCGATGCGGCCGAGTCGGTGGCGGGAAGGCGGCGACAAATCGATCAATGCTTGCAGAAGATATCAAACCCTTCCGACTGTCTCATGATCATCGGGGAGAGAGGAGTCGGCAAGACTACCGTTGCTTGGCAGGTGCTCTCGGTCATAGAAGGAGCTAATGCGCAGATTTCTGGCGAGCGCTTCAGCCGACTGGTCCCCGAAGAGCATAGGTTTTGCATTTTTATCAAAGCCAATCCGGCCCTTAAGTCGATAGGCGAGCTGATTCTTTATTTGATGGCGCCTAGCGAGAGGGATCATTCTTTCTCTACTGCATTCCAGTATATCTATGCGAAGAACAGCGCGTTTGACAGAAAACTGCAGGCTGAGCTCTCCATTAGCTTGGCGAGTCTGGCAACGCTAAAGGTGGCTGAGAAGGATTCTTCCCAAAGCTTCGTCCGGGAAATGAATCGCTTAATGAAAGAGGCACCGGCCGATCATTATCTGGAACAGTTGCTGACTGATCTCGTCACAGAGATCGGTCGGACCTATCGCAATCCGAGAATTTTCGTCTTTATCGACGAGGCCGACACCATTTCCGATATTGAAGATTTAGGCGGCTTCATAAAGCGCGTCAACGGCATCCAGTTTATATTCGTCGGGATTGCGGAAACCAGAACGCAGATCATCAAGCAGCATCAGTCCGCCGGGCGAAAGGTGGAAGCGGTGATGATTCCCGCCCTGGAGCCACGCGAAGTCCAGTCGATTTTCTCGAAGGCCGTCGAGGCGTCGAACACGTTCCTCGAAATAGAGGATGAGTTCGTGAATCTTTGCATTACCTATAGCGGCGGTTTTCCATGGATCGTGCAGGGGATCAGCAACAAGATCCTTACTGAAAAGATATACGACGCTGACACGGAGGATCCCGAGATATTGATCGAGGGCAGAGACTTCGATGCCGCTTTTGATTCTCTTATCGACAGCTATGAGGACGAGTTTAACTCAAAAGTACGAATTTCCGAAGCTCTATCAGATACAGGTAACCGGATCGTGCTTGAGGTCCTTCTTTCCTCGCATGAACCCATGCTGCTAAATGAGATCAGGTCGAGGCTGCCAACGGCCGCCCAAAGCAATGCTCAGAACCATTTGAACAAGTTGATGGCTTCCGGACTGGTCGTGTCGATGAGCGCAGTGAAAAAGTATAAGTTCAAGGATCCGATCGTCAGAATGTTCGTAAAGCGGGCTCTCGACAAGGAATGCGATCTTTGAACGGACCGTCAGGTCCGCCTCCCCGCCGACCAGTATTGTCCCCTTGCTTGGCCACAGGTGAGGCGCCGCATCCGCCTCTCAAACTCACGCCGGGAAGTGTCCCGCCACGACGATTGACAGTGACTATCCCACCTCACAGCGCCGACGCCGCCGCCTCGATCAGCACCATCAGGTTCAACAGCACCAGCAGCACCAGGTTGGCGCGCTTCGACTTGACGAACCAGAGCGCGATCAAGGTCGGCGCGGAGAGCAGGATGGCGGCGTTGCCGAGCGGTCCGCGCGATTCGGCTTCGACCCGGAAGCCGCCCGCCTCGAGCGCGGCGGCGGAGCCCATCAGCGCGAGGTTGATCGCGATCATGCCGCCGATCACGATCCGGTTGATGCGCAGATAATAATCGTCGAAGTCGGGCCAGGCGTCGGGCTCGTCGGGAAAGACGAAGGTGGCGAGCAAATAATAAGCGCCGATCACCGCGAGCACCGCGAGCAGCGAAAGGAAGGTCAGCGGGATCGCCTCGCGCAGCGTGTAGGCGTACAGCCAGAAGGCGGTCTGGTCGGTGATGACGAGCAGGCCGAGCAAAGGCAGCAGCCAGCCGACCCGCACCGGCTCGGTCCCCGCCGCTTCGGCCCGCAGCCGCACCTTCCAGGTCGAGGCGAAGCCGGCCAGCACCTCGGCGATAGCGAGGCCGAGCAGCAGCCCGAACAGCTCGAACACCATCTCGAAACCGCTCATCGGCCGCCCCCTGACCGCCCGCGCGCCGGACCCGGCTTCAGACTAGAGCAAGGCGCGACGCTGGCAAGACGCTCTTCCGAGCCGGCTTTACACCGCGGCGAAAAGCGCGCCTGCTGCACGTCGCGCGGCCCGCCCGCGCGACCACGAGGGGACCAACCCATGCGCATCACCCTTGCCGCATTGCCGCTGCTGCTGCTCGCCGCCTGCGGCGACCGGGCATCCGAAAACGCCTCCGGCAACCAGGCCGCGCCCGAGCCGGCCGCCAACGAAGCGGCGCCCGGCAATGAAGCGGCGACCGGCAACGCCGCCAAGCCGGCCGGGGCGGCCGCCGACCCGCTCGCCGATGCCCGCCGCGCCGACATGATCCGCGAGTGCAGCGACGACGTCCGCGGCGAGGTGCCGCCGGGCACCGACCTCGACGCCTTCTGCGGCTGCGCCGTCGACGGGATGGAAAGGGGCAGCGGCGAGCGCGACGCGATGGAGGCGTGCGCCGCCCAGATGGGGATTTCGCCCAACCGTCGCTGATCGCCGCGCGAAAGGGGACAGTCACTTTCCGCAAGGTCCCGCCAGGCGGGGCACCGCGGCGCATGAAAGTGACGGTCCCCCGGCGCCCGGCAATGTGACGACCGTCACATTCGGCCGGGCGGTGCGGCGCTAGGCCTGTCGATCAGAATGACGGGGACCGTCACTTCATCCAAGCTGCGCTGAACGCGCCCGCGCGTGAAAGTGACTGTCCCCCTTGTGACCGGTGTCACATACCGCCGCGCCGCGCCGGACTAGCCGTGCGGCCATCGAACAGGGAGGGAGGAATGAAATGGCCAATATCCTCATTGTCAGGAACGGCCTGCCGTCGAAGCTGGTGCTCCACCGGGTGCCGGTCGCCGGCGACTTCATCCTGATGCCACGCGCCAGGCCGATGCGGGTGACCGCGGTCGGGCTGATCGCCGGCGGCGCCCGCGACGCCGAGGTGATCGTCGAGGAGCAGACCGAAAGCCTGTCCTTCTCGCCTCCGCCGGCCAAAGGCTGAAGCCGCGGCAACGAGGGCCGGCCCGGCTTGAACTCGTCCCCGCCGCACGCGCTCAATCCTCGCCGGGCCCGATCTGAAGAGGATGAGGATGCGCCTCAAAGCCGCCGCCGCCTTCGCCCTGCTCGCCGCCGCCGCGACGCCGGCCGTCGCCAAGCCGCCGGCCGGGTCCCAGGATCCGGAGCGCATGATGTACCGGCTGCAGGCGGTCGGCGCCTGCGTCGCCGCCCACCCGCCCGGCCGCGGCTACGATCCCGAGGCCAGCCGGGTCGTCGCCGACTGCGAATGCGCGGTCGATCGCTTCATCGCCGGCCGCGACGTCGCCGACCTCCCGCGGCTGGTTCCCGGCCAGGACAAGGGCCTGCTCGACCCGCCCTTCGCCCAGTGCCGGGCCGAGCGAACCGGGACCAGCCCGGCGCCGGCGGCGGCCGCGCCGGGATCGCCGGAGAGCAGCGCTGCCGAACCGGACGCCGGGCCGGACGCCGCCGCCGAGGCCAAGTCGCCCGGCTTCGATCCGCTCGCCTGGATCTCCGGCCTCAGCCTGCCGAGCTGGTGGTGGGCGATCCCGGCCGCCGCCGCGGCGCTGCTGCTGCTCGGCCTGCTCCGCCGCCGCCGCCGCGGCAGCGACGATTTGCTCGGACCGCCGCGCTCGATGCGGCCGGACGCGCGGCCGGGACCGCGTTCGACCTGGCCGATCGACGATCGCTGATCCTGCTTCGCTGAAGCTTCGCCGACAAGTCGGAGGGCGGGCCCGGCGACAAAGCCGGCCGGGCGGCGTCGGGGCGCCCCTCGTCCCGCTCCACCGCCCCCTGCCGCCGTTCGACTGGCGCGATGCCATCATTTCACCTGCCAGCCTTCGCCTTGGCCGCGCCTTCTGCTATTCGTCGGTCCGCCGCCTCGTCCACGGAGAGAGACATAAATGGCCGCGCACAGGAATCCCAACGTCGCCGCGCTCGAGCGCGCTTATGCCAACTGGAGCGAGTCCAAGGGCGGGTCGGCCCAGGAGGTGCTCGCCTTGTTCGACGACCGGGTCGAGATGCGCTCGGTGCTGACCCCGGAGCTGCCGTCCGAGCTCGCCGGCTCGCATGTCAGCAAGACGGAGGCGGCGGAATATTTCGCCGCGCTCGCCCGCGACTGGGAGATGCTCTACTGGGACATCTATCAGTTCATCGCCGACGGCGAAGCCGGCGACGATGTGGTGGTGATCAGCCGCTGCGCCTGGCGCCACCGCGAGACCGGCGCCGAGGTCGACACCCCCAAGGTCGATATCTGGCATTTCGAGAATGGGCGGGCGACCCGCTTCTTCGAGCTGTTCGACAGCCTCGCTTTCGCCCGCGCGGTCGGGGCGGTCTAGATCCTCCTCCGCCCTTGCGGGGGAGGGGGACCGCGGCGCGCAGCGCCGTGGTGGAAGGGTCTGTTGAGCCGCCGGCAATCAAGAAAGCCCCTCCGCCGCCTTCTTTGGCGGCGGTCCCTCTCCCCTCGAAATCGAGGGGAGGATCAAAAGGGCCGCCCGGTCGCCCGGACGGCCCTTTCCTTTCCGGTGGGGACCGGCGTCAGCGCTGCGGGTCGCCGCCGAAGCCGCCGCCGCTGGAGCCGCCGCTCGAGCCGCTCTGGCCGCCGCCGCCCTCCTGGCCTTCGCGCCGCTCGCGGTCCTGGTCTTCCTGCTGCTGCTGGCGATCGCGGTCCTGGCCGCCCTGCTGGCCGCCCTGCTGGCCGCCGCCTTCCTGCTGCTCCTGGCCGCCCTGGCCGCCCTGGCCGCCGCCGGTTCCGCTTTGGCCGCCCTGCTGACGGTCATAGTCGCCGCCCTGCTGGCCGCCCTGGCCGCCCTGGCCGCCCTGCTGCTGTTGCTGGCGATCTTCGCCCTGGCCGCCGCTTTGGCCGCCCTGATTTCTGTCCTGATCGTTCATTTTCAGAATCCTCTACTTTCCATCACTGACATGCCGGAGATGCCGGCACGGCCGCTACAACGCTTCAACTTGCCCGCAAGTTGCCTTGCCTAATTCTCTCCTTCGACGACCGGCGCCTGTTGGGTGTAGACCGGCGTTTCGGGCGCGCGCAGCAAATAAAGGGTGACCAAAGCCGCGAGCGCCAGGCCGGCTTCCCAGCGGATGAAAACGAGCGCGGCCGCAGCGACCATCAGCGCCGTCACCGCCTGATATTTGCGGCTCAGCCGGCGGACGTAGCCTTGGTCGAGCCGGTCGTCGACGTCGCCGGTCGCGCAGCCGGTCTTCCACTTGACGAGCCACGTGAGCGCGATCGCCGCCAGCCCGCAGACATAGAAGATCGCGCCCGCCTCGCGCGCCGCCGGGTCGTGGAGGTTCTCGGCAAAGGCGCGCGACGGAAAGACGATGAAGCCGATCGTCACCAGGAACAGGATGGTGGCCAGCAGGAAATGATGGCCGGTGGTGCGATAGATGGCGCCCGAGAAATGATGGTGCACCCAATAAAGGCCGATCACCAGCGCCGACAGGAGATAGCCCAGATAAGAGGGCCACAGGTCGAGCAGGCGCCCGCCGAAACCCGGCCCGGGCTCCGGCACGGTCAGCTCGACCACCGGCAAGGTGAAGGCGATGGCGAACACCGCGTCGGCGTAAATCTCCATGCGCTGGGTGCCGCGCACCGCGCCCTCGCCCGGATGCTCGTCGAGCCGGGGCGGCTGCTCGGGATCTTTCTTCGTGACCATCGGCTTGCCTCCGACGCGCCCAACCGGCCGGCTGCCGGCTTCGTTCCACCGCCTTTCCCCTCCCGGCCCGCCTCTCCCCGACCATTCGTCGACGCTCAGACGCGGTTGGACCGCCTTGTCCGCAATTCGCCTAAAGGACGAAATCCCCGGTCGATCGGCGACGGCCCGAGCCGACGCCCCGCTGTATCGCGATTCGCGGGAGACGGCCGCACCCCCCCTGCCGGCCGCTCCCGCGAAACAAACCCGCTCGAAAGGACGGACGATGACCCGAAACTGCCTGAGCCTCGCTGTCGCGGCGGCCGCCCTTGCGGGCGCCGCGATGCCCGCCGCCGCCGCGCCGCGCGGCGAAGCCTTCCGCGTGTCGATCCCCGTCCGCGACATCGACCTCGCCAGCGACGCCGGCCGCGAGGCGCTGGCCCGGCGCGCCCGGGCGCTGGCGTCGCGGACCTGCACGCCGCGGCCGTTCCCGGCCAGCTACGAGCCGGCCAGCCTGCGCGCCTGCCTGCAGGCGTTCGACGCGGCCGCCCGGGCGGCGATGAATCGCGGTTCGCGCAGCTGAGGCGCGCTTGCGGCCCGGTTCGCACGGGTCTCCGGTGCCGCTTGTTTCGCGCGAAGGCGCGAAGGCGCGAAGAAGAAGAGAAGGATGTTTCCGGCGAAGCCGGCAACCCTTTTCGGAAATGGTATCGATTCCGGCTTCGCCGGAAGGGAGCCGGCAGGGTCGCCTGCACGATCTCCTTTGCGCCTTTGCGCCTTTGCGCGAAATAAAGGGCGGCCGGCGTCAACGCCGCCGTCCGACGCTCCCCCCGGCGATGTTCATGCTCTATGGAGGCGGGGATGAGCGGCAAGGCTGAAATCGAAGCGCTGACCGGGGCCGAGCTGGCCGAACCGGTCGATCCGCGGGTGAGCGACGTGGCGGCGGCGATCGCGGCGCTTCATCCTGACGCGGCGCGGGCGGTGCTGTTCTACGGCTCCTGCCTGAGGCAGCGCGAGCTCGGCGGGCTGATGCTCGATTTCTACCTGATCGTCTCCGGCTATCGCGCCGCCTATGGCCGCGGCTGGCGCGCCTTGGCCAATGCGCTGATCCCGCCCAACGTGTTCGCGTTCGAGCATCGCGGGCTGGTCGCGAAATATGCGGTGCTGAGCGAGGCCGACCTCGCCCGCGAATGCTCGCAGGGCGCGCGCAGCCCGTCGGTCTGGGCGCGGTTCGCGCAGCCGTCGCGGCTGGTGTGGACGGCCGACGAGGCCGCGCGCGACGCGGCGGTGCGGGCGGTGGCGCAGGCGGCGCCGACCTTGTTCGCCTTGACCCGGCCGATCCTGGCGGAAAGCGCGCGTCATGATCCGCTGGCGGTGTTCCGCGAGGGATTCGCGCTCACTTACGGCGCCGAGCTGCGCGCCGAGCGCAGGGAGCGGCCGGATGCGATCGTCGATGCGGATGCCGGCCGCTACCGGCGCCTCGGCGAGGCGGTGCTGGCGCTCGGGAACGAGGTCGTGCTGGCCGCGCGGCCGGCGCGCCGCCGGTGGCGGTGGCGGCAGCGCAAGGGCAAGGCGATGACGCTGGTGCGGCTGCTGAAGGCGAGCACGACCTTCGCCGGCGGCGCCGATTATCTCGCCTGGAAGATCAACCGGCATGCCGGCACCGACATCAGGCTGAAGCCGTGGCAGCGGCGCTGGCCGCTCATCGCCGCGCTTACTCTGCTGCCTCGTCTGTTGAGGCGAGGGGCGATCCGTTGATCCGGCCGAGCGCATTCTCCACCGCGAAGGCGAGCGCGGCGACGGTGAACGGCTTGCGCAGCAGCTCGCCGCCGATCAGCTCCTCGGCCTCGCCCGCCTCGCCGACATAGCCGGTGACGAACAGGATCGGCACTTCGGGGTGGAGCCGGCGCATCGCCGCGGCAAGCTCGGTGCCGGTCATTTCCGGCATCATCACGTCGGTGACGAGCAGGTCGACCGCCGGATTCTCGCGCAGCAGGTCGAGCGCTTCGCGGCCGCTGGCGCAGGCGAGAGGCCGGTAGCCGAGCTCCTCGAGCGCCCCCACCGTCGAGCGGCTGACGCGCGGGTCGTCCTCGACCACCAGGATCGCCGCGCCCTGGTGCAAAGTCTCCGGCTCCACCGCCGGCGCCGGCGCCGGCGGGCGCAGCGTCAGCTGGTCCTCGCCGGGCAGGAAGCGCGGCAGCCAGATCGACACCGTCGTGCCCTCGCCGACCGTCGAAGCGATGGCGGCATGGCCGCCCGACTGGCGCGCGAAGCCGAATATCTGGGTGAGGCCGAGGCCGGTGCCCTTGCCGACCGGCTTGGTGGTGAAGAAGGGCTCGAACACCCGGTCGAGATGCTCCGGCGCAATGCCGGCGCCGGTGTCGGCGACGCTGATCCGGACATAGTCGCCCGCCGGCAGATCGTCGACCTCGCCGGCCGCGAGCATGGCATTGCCGACCTCGATCATCAGCTCGCCGCTGCCGGCCATTGCGTCGCGGGCGTTGACGGCGAGGTTGAGCACGGCATTTTCGAGCTGGGTGGGATCGGCCCAGACGTGCCAGAGGTCGTCGGCGAAGCGGGTGTGGACGGTGATGCGCTCGCCGATCGCGCGATCGATCAGCTCGAGCATGGTCTCGACCCGCTCGGACGGCGCCACCGCCTCGGGCAGCAGCGGCTCGGCGCGGGCGAAAGCGAGCAGCCGCCGGGTCAAAGCGGCGGCGCGGGTAGCGCCCTCCATCGCATTGTCGAGGTGGAACTCGACCTCGCGGCGGGGCCCGTGCAGCTTGCGGCGGGCGAGGTCGAGGCCGCCGACGACCACCGCCAGCATGTTGTTGAAGTCGTGGGCGATGCCGCCGGTAAGCTGGCCGACCGCCTCCATCTTCTGGACCTGGCGCAGCTGCGCCTCGGCGGCGGCGCGCTCGGTCGCCTCGGCCTTCAGCCGCACATTGGCGTCGGACAGCTCGCGGGTGCGCTGCTGGACGGCCTTTTCGAGCTCCAGCGCCCGCCAGCCCTCGCTTTCCGCCTCGCGCCGCGCCCGCACCCCCTCGAGAAAGGCGCGATAGGCGAGGATCGCCAGGCCGACCGCGCCGACGCCGATCAATATGGCGAGCCAGCCCAGCCAGTCGGTATAAGTGTCGGCGCGGGCGACGAACACCTGGGTCTCGCGCATGCGCCGATTGAGGTTGACGCGCTCAGCCCGGGCAATGTCCTCGAGCTTGCCGCGCAGCGCCGGCAGCGTCGCCGACCGCGCGGCCTGATAGAGGATGCCGAGGCCGCCGGCGCCCTGGCGGCGCTCGGCGGCGCTGGCCGCCGGCGACAGCTCCGCGCCGCGCCGTTCGAACAAGGCGCGCAGCTCGGCGACCCGCCGGGTCTGCTCGGGGTCGCGGCGCAGCAGCCGCTGCAGCTGGCCGATCTGCCAGCCGGCGCCGCGCCACTCATTGTAATAAGCGGTGCCGGTGTCCTGGTCCTCGTCGAGCACATAGCGGCCGAGCGCCGCCTCGGAGCGGGCGATCGAGGCGTCGATCGCTCGGGTGAGCAGCATCACCTCATAGGTGCCGCGTTCCCAGCCGAGCGCTTCGTCGCGCGCCTGGTTGGACCAGGTGACGGTGAAGATGAGCGCGATCAGCGCCAGCGTCGCCAGCAAGGCGGCAGCGCTCACCCACAGCGCCCGCCATGGAGACGGCCCGCTGTCCTCGACAGCGGCGTCGATCGCCTCGTCCGCCATGAGCGGGAGATTAGGGCATGGCGGCGGGCAAGGGAAGGCGGCCGGTCGCGGCGCGGAGTCGGCCTGGCGTGCGGGCGCGATAGCGGCGCCCGCCGGGATCGATCGTCATTCCCGCGAAACCCGCAACCCTCTCTCCCTGGAGCAGGGGCCGGGCAGAAAAGAGAGATTCCAGCTTGCGCGGGAATGACGGTATTCCCGTTTTGCCGACCGGTGATGTAAGCTGCGGACGATGAGGCGGGCGGGATGGTTGGGAGCGCTGGCGCTGCTGGCGTCGGTCGGACAGGCGCTGTCGGCGCAGGGCCGGTCCGGGCCGGTCGCCAAGGACAGCCCGCTGATCCAGATCGATGCGGCGGCGGTGAAGGCGCATATGGCCTTCCTCGCCGACGATCAGCTCGAGGGGCGCGAGGCCGGCACGCGCGGCGACACGCTGGCGCAGCTCTACATACGGACGCAGTTCGAAGCCGCCGGACTGGAGCCGGCCGGCGATCCGGGCCGCTATTTGCAGCGCTTCCGGGTGCGGGCGACGCGGCTGGCGCCGGACAGCGTCGATTTCCGGATCGGCAGCCCGGCCGGCGAGCGCCGCTTCGCCAACGGCGCGGAGGTGGCGGTGTTCGGCGATCCGGTCGAGGCCGAGCAGAGGATCGAGGCGGGCGTGGTGTTCGCCGGCTACGGGATCGTCGCGCCGGAGCGGGGGCTGGACGATTATCGCGGGCTCGACGTCGCCGGCCGGGTGGTGGCGGTGATCGGCGGCCCGCCCGCCTTCCTGCCGCCGGCCGAGGCCGCCTTTCACGGCTCGGCCGACCAGCAGCGGCGAGCGGCCGAGGCGCGAGGCGCGATCGGCGTCATCCAGCTGTGGACGCCGGCGCTCGAGCAGCGCTTCGCGTTCGACGGGCTCGCCGCCCTGCTCGATCGCGTCGACCTCAACTGGATCGGACCGGAAGGACGGCCAAGCGTGGTCGCGCCCGGCATCCGGCTGCGCGCCTTCGCCCGCGGCGCCGCCGCCGAGGCGCTGTTCGAGGGCGCGCCGCGCGACCTGGCCGGCCTGCTCGCCGAAGCGCGGCAGCGCTCGCCGCGGGGCTTCCCGCTGGCGACCCGCGTGTCGCTGAGCCGGCGCTCGGTCCATGACGACCGGCTCGCCAGCGCCAACGTCGCCGGCCTGCTGCGCGGCAGCGACCCGGCGCTCGAGGACGAGCTGATCATCGTCACCGCCCATTTCGACCATGTCGGCATCGGCGCGCCGGTCGACGGCGATTCGATCTACAACGGCGCGCTCGACAATGCGGCCGGCACCGCCTTGCTGATCGAGCTCGCGCGCGAACTGGCGGCGGCACCCGGGCGGCCGCGGCGCCCGATCCTGTTCCTCGCCACCGCCGCCGAGGAGAAAGGGCTGATCGGCTCCGACTATTTCGCCGCGCATCCGACGCTGCCGGCGTCGATCGTCGCCAATGTCAATGTCGACGGCGCGATCCCCTATTACGATTTCGGCGACGTCATCGCGTTCGGCGCCGAGCAGTCGCAGCTCGCCGAGCTTCTGGCCGCGGCCGCCGGCGAGCTGGGGCTGGCGGTGGCGCCCGATCCTTTCCCCGAGGAGGGAATCTTCACCCGCTCCGACCAATATTCGTTCGTCCGCTCCGGCGTGCCGTCTTTGTTCCTGTTCATGGGTTTCACCGACACGGATGGGCGCAGCGTCGGCCGGGCGGTGTGGGACGACGCGATCGCGCGCGCCCATACCCCGTCCGACGACCTTTCCCAGCCGATCGACTATGCGGTGCTGGCCAAGCTGGGCGAGGTGGCGCGGCGGCTGGTGCTGGCGACCGCCAATGCCGGGACGCGGCCGCTTTGGTATGGCGACAGCCCGTTCGCCGCCCGCTTCGCCCCGGACGCGCCGACGGCGCCGCGGCCGGGGGAATAAAGTACCGGCGAAGCTGGTCGCCTGCCACAACCGCCGCATGGTTCGCGCAAAGGCGCGAAGGCGCGAAGAAGAAAAAAGGGGAGGCACTATCCGGCGATAGCCGGAACGTCCTTTCCGAGAGCTTCAGTCCAGCGACACGCAGACGGGAGTTCCCGGCTGCGCCGGGGGGAGTGCGCGTCTTTGCGCCTTTGCGCCTTTGCGCGAACCGGCAGCGGCTGGGCTGGGTCCCGGCCATCGGGGTCCCCGCAAAGAAGTACATTGCGGGGTGCCCCTTCGCCGGGACGCCCTAGATCACCCCGGTGGCTTTGCCGGCGCGGTCGAACATCTGGAGGATCTGGCCGACTTCCGCGTCGCTATGCTCGGCGCAGAGCGAGCAGCGCAGCAGGGTCATGTTGGCGGGGGTCGCCGGCGGACGGGCGAGGTTGACGTAGAGGCCCTCGGCGAGCAGCGCCTCCCACATCGCGGCGCCGCGCTCGAGATCGGGCATGATCACCGCGATGATCGCCGATTGCGGCTCGTCGGTGCCGAGCCGGAAGCCCAGCGCCTTGAGGCCGGCATGGAGGCGGCGGCTGTTCTGCCAGAGATGGGCGCGCTTGTTCGAGCCGTGCCCGAGCTTGCGGATCGAGGCGGCGGCGGTCGCGACCACCGAGGGCGGCAGCGAGGCGGTGAACACATAGGGTCGGCAGACCAGCCGCAATATCTCGAACTTGGGATGGTTGGACACGCAGAAGCCGCCGACCGTGCCGACGCTCTTGGAGAAGGTGCCGATGACGAAATCGACGTCGTCGAGCACGCCCTGCTCCTCGGCGACGCCGCGGCCATTGGGGCCGACGAAGCCCATCGAATGCGCCTCGTCGACCAGCACCATCGCGCCGGCCGCTTTGGCGACCGCGACCATGCGGTCCAGCGGCGCGACGTCGCCGAGCATCGAATAGACGCCCTCGAGCACGACCAGCTTGCCGGCGCCGGCGGGGATGCGGGCGAGCCTTTTCTCGAGCGCGACGACATCGTTGTGGCGGAACGGCACGACCTCCGCATCGCCCATCCTGCAGCCGTCATAGATGGAGGCGTGGCTGTCTATGTCGAGCACGACATAGTCGCCCTTGCCGGCGATGGTCGAGATGATGCCGAGATTGGCCTGATAGCCGGTCGAGAAGACCATCGCATGGTCCATCCCGTAAAAGTCCTTCAGCGCCTGCTCGACCGCCTTGTGGCCGACATAGGTGCCGTTGAGGACGCGGCTGCCGGTAGTGCCCGAGCCGAACTCGTCGAGCGCCTGCTTGCCGGCGGCGATGACGTCGGGATCGAACGTCATGCCCATATAATTGTAGGTGCCGAGCAGGATCGTCTCGCGGCCGTTGCAGATCGCCCGGGTCGGCGACAGCACCTTTTCCATCACCAGCTCGAACGGATCCTTGACCCCGGTGTCGAGCAGCGCCTGGCGCTGGGCGATGAGGTCGTCGAACTTGGACAACAGGTCCGGCCCCGGCGGCGTCAGCCGCCCATGGTCGTCGGCCGGGCTCATGGCATTGGCGACGGCTTCGGTCATTGCATTCCTCCCTGCGCGCAGCGTGGGGAAGGGGACCAGCCGCAGGCTGGTGGAGGGGCTTTCCCGGCGCCCCTTGCCCCTCCACCGTGCTTCGCACGGTCCCCCTCCCCATGCGCTGCGCGCACAGGGAGGATAGGTCTCATTCCTTCTCCGTCAGCTTCCCGACCGCGTCGACGAGCTGGCCGACGGTCTCGATCTCGGCCTGCATGTTCATCGTGATCAATATGTCGAACTCGTCCTCGACCGAAGCGACGAAGTCCATCACCACCAGGCTGTCCCATTCGAGGTCGCCGGCGAAGGTGGTGGCGTCGGTCAGCGCCACGCCCTTCCGGTTGAACGGCTCGATCAGCTCGGCGACCTTCGCGAAGGTCTCGTCTCGGTCGGTCATGGCGGCCCTTTAGGTTCGACCATGGGTTCTGCCAAGCGAATAGGGCGGAAAGCGGGCGCCCGCTTGGCAAGCCGACGACGACCGTGCGATGGCGCTGCGAGCAGGGAGGATCGGACAGTGGCGGAAGAGAAGAAGCCGGAGCGGCGGCAATATCCGGTGAACGCGGCGCACCTGATGCGCACCACCCAGCTCGCCCAGCTGCAGCTGTCGGCAATGGCCGACCACAAAGCGAGCATCCTGATGGGCGCCACCTTCGTCATCTTCACCATCGCCATCGGCAAGGCGCAGGGCGCGAGCGCGCCGCTGCCGCTGCTGATCCTCGGCGGCTTCGCCTTCTTCTCGGCGATCTTCGCGGTGCTGGCGGTGCTGCCCGTGACCCGGCCCCGGCCGGGCGGCGAGGACAATTTGCTGTTCTTCGGCGTCTTCACGCGAATCGACGAGGAAGAATTTATCGACCGGCTGCTGGCGCGGCTCGACAGCGACGACAGCATCTACCGGACGATGGCGCGCGACATCTACCAGGCCGGCACCGTGCTGCAGACCAAGAAATACCGGATGCTGGGCTGGGCCTATCGCATCTTCCTGCTCGGCCTGGTGGCGAGCTTCGTGGCCTATGTGGTGCCGTATCTGAGGTGATCCGTCATCCCGGCGGAAGCCGGGATCTCAGGACAGAGAGTCTCGGCGGGGCTCGCTGAGATCCCGGCTTTCGGGGTCCCCGCAAAGTATTACTTTGCGGGGTGCCCCTTTCGCCGGGATAACGGCCTTTCGGGGCCGTCACTTCAGCCAGCCTTGCTCCCGGTACCAGGCGGCGGTCTGCCTGAGGCCGGTGGGGGTGCGGATCAGGGGCGTCCACAGCGCTTCGGGCGGGCGCCGCCGGGCGGTGACCACCCAGTCGGGGTGGCAGAAATAACGAACCCGGTCCGCCGTCAGCCTGGCGTCGCGGCGGCGAACCAGCCGCTCGATATGCGAGGCGCCGTGCATGACGAAACGCGGCATCGAGACCGTCGCCGCGCGCTTGCCGAACACCCGCCCCAGCGTGCGCGCGAAATGGCGGTGCTCCCAGCCTTCGGCGACGCCGTCATCGGGCTCGTAGGTCTCGGCATGGGTGTCGGGCTCGTCGAGCACGGCGAGGATCAGCCGGCACAGATCCTCGACATGGATGACCGAGAAGCGGCCCCTGGGCGGCAGCGCCACCAGTCCGCGCCGCGCCATCTTGAACAGCTCGAACGTCTCGCGGTCGCCCGGCCCGTAGACCGCCGGCGGCCGCAATATCGTCCAGTCGAGGCCGGAGGCGGCGACCAGGCGCTCCGCTTTGGCCTTGGAGCGGCCGTAATCCGACAGGTCCGGCTCGCGCGCGGCGAGCGAGGAAATGTGGACGAAGCGCCTGACCCGCGTCTCGCGCGCGGCGTCGATCATGCCGGCGGTGCCGCCGACATTGACCGCCTCGAAGGCGGCGCGGTCGGGAGCGTTGATCAGCCCGGCGATGTGAACGACGGCGTCGGCGCCGTCGCACAATTTGACCAGGCTGTCGCGCCGGTCGAGGGCGCCGTCGACCCAGTCGATCCGCTCCTCGGGCGGGCGCCAGCCGCGGGTCAAAGCGCGCAGCTCATAGCCGGCCGCGGCGGCGACGCGCAGCAGATGCGAGCCGACGAAGCCGGTGCCGCCGGTGACGGCGAGGGTGCGGGTTCGGGTTCCTCCCCCGGACGCGGCAAGAGACCGCGCGGCGGAGCCGCGGGGTGGAGGGGGCCCCTCAGGCGCCGGGCCCCCTCCACCATGCTTCGCATGGTCCCCCTCCCCGTTCCGGGGGGGAATTACAGCGGCGACCACGTCTCGGCCTCCTCTTCGCCGGCGGCATCGGGGGCCGCTGCCAGTCGCTCGACGAGCGCGTCGAGCACCGCCTCGACGCCGTCGCCGGTCGCGCCCGACACCGGAAAGACCTTGCCGCTGCCCGCCGCCTCCAGCTCGGCGGCGAGGGCGCCGGCGAGCTCGGCGTCGATCGTGTCGGACTTGCTGAGCGCGACGATCTCCGGCTTTTCGGCCAGCCCGGCGCCATAGGCTTCGAGCTCGTCGCGGATCGTGCGCCAGGCGGCGGCGACGTCCTCGACCTGGGCGTCGACGAGATGGAGCAGCACCCGGGTGCGCTCGACATGGCCGAGGAAGCGATCGCCGATGCCGGCGCCCTCGGCGGCGCCCTCGATCAGCCCGGGAATGTCGGCGAGCACGAAATCCACTCGTTTGTGGCGGACGACGCCGAGCTTGGGGTGAAGGGTGGTGAAGGGATAGTCGCCGACCTTGGCTTTGGCGTTGGACACGGCGTTCAGGAAAGTCGACTTGCCCGCATTGGGCAGGCCGACCAGGCCGGCATCGGCGATCAGCTTCAGGCGCAGCCAGACCCACATCTCCTCGCCCGGCCAGCCGGTGCCGTGCTGGCGCGGGGCGCGGTTGGTCGAGGTCTTGAAGCTGGCATTGCCGCGGCCGCCGTCGCCGCCCTTGAGGAAGACGACGCGCTGGCCGACCCGGGTCATGTCGGCGAGCACATGGTCCTTGTCCTCGGACAGGATCTGGGTGCCGACCGGCACCCGGACGACCAGGTCGCGGCCGCCGGCGCCGGTCTGGTTGCGGCCGGCGCCGCCCTTGCCGCGCGGCGCCTTGAAATGCTGGGTGTAGCGAAAGTCGATCAGCGTGTTGAGCCCTTCCACCGCCTCGAAGACGATGTCGCCGCCCTTGCCGCCGTCGCCGCCGTCGGGTCCGCCATATTCGATGAACTTCTCGCGCCGGAAGCTGACCGCGCCCGGGCCGCCGGCGCCGGAGCGGAGGAAGATCTTCGCCTGATCGAGGAAGTGCATGCGGCTCTATATCGTGTCACGCCGATTGGAAAAGAAGCGGCGGCGATGAGGGGTTGGAACGAACCGGCCCACTCCTCCTGCGTCATTCCCGCGAACGCGGGAATCCAGGCGGCGATGGAGGCGGTCTCCGAGTCAGACTGGATTCCCGCTTCGCGGGAATGACGGTGGGGCGGGGCAAGTGACCGACCTCGACGCGCTGTCGATAAGCTTTGACAATCCGCCGCCAGACGGGCCTATTCTCCGGGTCGGGGGGACGGTGAGATGGCGATTTCCTTTCCGCTGCGGGCGCTGCTGGTCCTGATCTCGGCCTTGCTGCTGCAGCCGGCGCTGGCCGCACCCGGGCCGGCGCCGGCCGCGGGCGCGCCGCCCGAGAGCGGCCGGGCGGCCGCGGTCAAGGCGGAGCGCGAGACGGCCCAGACCGGCCATGCCGACTGGGCGATCGCCGAGCTGGTCCGCATCGACCGCGAGATGCAGCAGATCCGCGAGCAGCTCGCCCGCATCCAGACCGGGGCGGCGCTGAGCGGGCAGATCGAGGAAGCGGGCCGCGGCCTCGCCGATCTCAAGGCGTCGCCGGCGCTCGCCTGCGGGGCGCCGGCCGACACGCGAAGCGAATATAACGACTCGCTGCAGCGCACCCATACGGCGCTGCGCGCGCTCTCGTCGAACATGACCTCGCTCCATCCGTGGGAAGAGATCACTCCGGAGGCCCTGCTGGCGCTGTGCGGACCGCCGCTGCTGGCCTCGCTCGAGGGGATGGAGCGCGGCCTTGCCGACCTCAGCAGCGAGTTCGGCACGACCGCGGCCTCGCGCGACGATCTCGATCGGGCCCTCAATGAGCTCGAGCGGCGCAAGCACGATATCGTCACCCAGATGTCGAACGAGGTCGCCTCGGCCCGGGTCGCCGGGATCATGCCGTGGATCCTGGTGATCATCTTCACCCTCGGCATGGCGATGATGTTCGGCCTCAAGCTGTTCAGCCCCCACATCCAGTCGGAGCTGGTCAGCTCGGGGCAGCTGCTCCAGTTCGTCACCATCCTGATCCTGTTCGGGGCGCTGCTGGCGCTGGGGCTGGCCGACAAGCTGCAGGAGCAGACGCTTGGGGCGCTGCTCGGCGGCCTGGCCGGCTATGTGCTCTCGCAGGGAATCGGCCAGAGGGTGCGACAGTCGACCCTGCAGACGATCAAGGCGGTGGCGGAGACGAGCGAGCGTCTCGGCGAGGCCAGGCCGGACCAGCCGGATGCGGCCGGCGATGCCGGGGAAGCGGCGGAAGCGCCGCAGCCGCCGGCCGGCCGGGAGGATGCGGAGAACCCGCCGCGCACCCCCTGAATTCCCGCCCGGGGCGCGACAATCCGGGACAAATTCTTCGCGCACCGGCAAGGTTGCGCGACAGACCCGGTGAAGAGGAGGGAGCGGGCGCTCCTGAAGGACGATCCAGCCGATGCGCGATCATGACCTGCCGATTCACCGCCGCGAGCTGCTGGTCGGCGCCGGCGCGCTGGCGCTCGCGCCGATCGCCGCCTGCGCGCGCGAGCGGCCGGCGGCGCGCTCGACCGGCCTGATCGCCGGCGACATCTGCCCGGTGACGCCGCGCCAGACCGAAGGGCCTTTCTATTTCGACCCCGAGCTGGTGCGGCGGGACATCGCCGAAGGGCGGCCCGGCGTGCCGCTGCGGCTGCGGCTCCAGATCGTCGACGCCGCCCGGTGCGCGCCCTCGGAGCGGGCGCGGGTCGACGTCTGGCATTGCGACGCCGGCGGCGCCTATTCGGGCTATGACCGCGAGCGAACGCGCGGCGACACCTTCCTGCGCGGCACCCAGTTCGCCGACGCGCGCGGGATCGCCGAGTTCGCCACCCTCTATCCCGGCTGGTATGAGGGCCGCGCGCCGCACATCCACGTCAAAGCGTGGACCGGCGACGGACGCGAGCTCACCAGCCAGCTCTATTTCCCCGACGCGCTGTCCGACGTCATCTATGCGCAAGGCGCCTATTCGGGGCGGAGCGGCCGGCGGCTGCGCAACGGCGACGACGGCCTGTTCCGATCGGCGCGAGCGAGCGCGCCGGTCGCCCGGATGACGCGGACCGAGGCCGCGTATGACGGCGCGATCGTGATCGCGCTGAGCTAGTTTCCCTCCCCTGCAAAGAGGGGAAACTCAGCGCGGCGCCGCGAAGCCTTCCGCGCCGGCCTGGCTGAGGACGAAGGCGTGAATGTCGGCCCATTGCTCCACGGTCTGGTCGCGCGCGGAGCCGATGCCGTGGCCCGCCTCGGGGTCGGTGCGGATCAGGACGAGGCGGCTTGCACCGAAGCGATCGAGCGCGCGGGCGGCGAACTTGGCCGACATCCAGGGCTCGACGCGGCGATCGTTGAGGCCGACGACGAGCAGGGTATCGGGCATGTCTGCCGACGTCGCCAGCCTTTGATAGGCATCCGAGACCAGCAGCGCGCGAAAGCCCTCCTCGATGTTCGGATCGCCCATCTCCGCATATTGGTTCGGGCCGTTCTCGGCCGCCGCCAGGCGGATGGGATTGAGGATGGCGACGTTGGCGACCAGCGCGCCGAACAGGTCCGGCCGCGCGAGCGCGGCGGCCGGCGCGAGCAGGCCGCCGGCGCTGGTTCCGATCACCGTCATCCGGTCCGGCGCGGTCAGGCCGAGCTCGACCAGCCGCTCGCCGCAGGCGATGAAATCGGAATGGGCGGCGGGCTTGTTCGCCGACCGGCCCGCTTCGTGCCAGGCGCGGCCGCGCTCGCCGCCGCCGCGCGTGCCGCAAAAGGCCACCGCCCCGCCCGCCTCGAGCAGCCCGAAGACGTTCTGCGCATAATAAGGCTCGGCGGTGTTGATGCCGTAGCTGCCATAGCCTTCGAGCAGCAGCGGCAGCGGCCCGCTGCCGCGCCGCACCGGCAGCAGAATCGCCATCGGCACGCGGGTGCCGTCGGCGCTCGACGCGGTCTCGCGGATCTGGGTCGCGCCGGCGACGCCCTGATAGCTCGCGGAATCGAGGCCCAGCGGCCGGACGCCGGTTCCCTCGGCCGTGAACCATCGCGGGGCGGTGAACCAGTCGACCATGCCGAAGCTCAATTGGGATCCGTCGGCGCTGGCGGCCTGGCCGGCGACCAGGCCCTGCATCGGCAGCCCGACCTCGACCGGCGCGGCGCCGGGGGCCAGGAAGAACAGCCGGCTGATGCCGTCGGTCTGGCCGACGACGTACAGGCCGTTCGCCATTGCCACCATGGCGGTGAGGATAAAGTCGCCGGCCGGCATGAGGGTGGCGGCGGAAGCGAGGTCGCCGCCGCGCGCGAGGTCGATGGCGAGGATCGCGCCGTTCGGCGCGTTGCGGGTCGAGCGCAGAAACAGCGTGTCGCCCGCCACGGCCGCGCCGGCGACCTGGTCGGAATAGTCCGCGATCGCGCGCCATTGCGGCCGTCCGGCGGCGAGATCGGCGCGGCGGGCGACGAAGACGCGCCCATCGGCCCGGGCGCCGACGCCGAAACCGATCACCCAGTCGCTCCGCTCGCTCGCCTCGACGAGCGGGAATTCCTGCGGGGCGAAGACGGGAGAGCCGGGCACGTCGCGGCCGAGCAGCGGTTCGCTGTCCCCGCCGCCGAGGCGGTGGACGAACAGCCGCATGTCCTGCAGCCGGTCGGCGGCGGCGGCGCCGGTCGCCATCCGGGTAAAAGCGACGGTGCGATCGTCGAGCCAGACCGCCTCGAACTCGCCCCAGACCGGCTCGAGCGTGTCGGGGAGATTGCGGCCGGTGGCGACGTCGATGAAGCGGATCGCGCCGACCTCGGCGCCGCCGGCGGCGGTGTGCAGCGCGACCGTGCGGCCGTCGGGCGACACGCTGTAATTGTTGATCGCCGGCCCGCGCGCGCCGCCGGCTTCCGGATCGTAGAGGATGCGCTCGGCGCCGTCGGGCGTGCGCATGACCAGCTTGGCGAGCTGGGCGTCGGGATCGGTGCGGCGATAGAAGACCGCGCCGCGTCCGACCTCGAGGTCGCCGTAGCGGATGCCGGCCTGATAGGCGGCGGCGATCCGCTCGCGCAGCCGCGCCCGCCCGGGCAAGGCGGCAAGCTGGGCGACCGTGTGCGCGCTCGCGCCGCGGATGAAGGCCTCGACCTCGGCGGCGCGGTCGGCGCGCTCCATCCAGCGCCACGGATCCTCGATCGCCTCGCTGAACAGGGTCTCGCGCAGCGGCTCGGCGACGGGCCGCAGATCGGCATTCGTCAGCGGCTGGGCGAGCGCACCAGGCGCGAGCGAAGCGGCCGCGGCAGCGGCAAGCCATATCCTCATCTTATTCCCCCTTCCTCGCCCTCACGGCCGCTGGTGATGCGCTTCGTAGACGCCGATCTTGCCGCCGCCGGGCAGCGGCACCGACGTGGCCCGACCCCAGGAGGCGGTCATCACCTCGCCGCAGGTCACGCCCTTTTCACCGAGCGCGGCGATGGTCGCGTCGAGATCGTCGCAGATCAGATAGAGCTGGTGGAGGTCGTTCTGCTCATGGCCGTGCACGCCCAGTTCGGCCGGCGGCAGCTTGAAGATCAGCCAGCCGCCGCCCGAATCGATGCACGGGATTTCGAGCACGTCGCGCAGGAAGGCGCGATCGGCGTCCTCGTCCTGGGTGAAGATCATCACATGGGCGCCGCTGATCATCAGGCTTCTCCTCGCTGTTCGGTCTGTTCGCGTCGTTCCCGGGCCTGCTCCTGGGCCCGTTTGTGGGCGGCGATCAGCTGCCCGCGCGCCACGTCGCGGGCCTTGTCGCGCGGCAGGCCGAGCGCTTCGGCCATCGGCCCGCCGAGCAGAGAATCGCCGACCGCCGCCAGCACCAGCCATAAAGTATTCTCGTGGACCGGCCGGTCGTCATGGCCCTCGCCGAGCTGGTCGACGAGGCTGTGGATCGAATCGAGGATCGGATTGAGCGCGTCGCGATTGCCGGACAGGATCATCCAGGCGGCGAGCGCGCCCGCGCCCTCGCGGCCGAACGCGTCGAAGGTGCGGTCGACGATCTCGATCGGATCGGCCTCGCCCTGGCGGCTGCGCAGCACCGCTTCGGCGATGCCGGCGCAGACCCGGTCGCTGATCAGCTGGGCCAGCGCCGACTGCAGCCCGGCCGCCGAGCCGAAATGGTGGAGCAGATTGGCGTGGGTCTTGCCGATCTCGGCCGCCACCGCCTTCAGCGTCACCGCCTGCGGCCCACGCTCGATCAGCAGGCGGCGCGCCGCGCCCAGCGCCGCTGCCCGCGATTCTTCGGAGTGGAGCCGTTCCCGCCTTATTGACATCGGTGTAAGTAGGTCCTATTCCCTGCGCAGGGCCAGTCGCGTGACTGTCCCCTGGAGATACAGCATGGCGCGCGACTTCACACCAGCGGACTTGACCATCACCCCCCGCGACCGGCGGTTCGGCCGCGGCATGCGCCAGGACCGCTGGTGGATGGGCGGCGATCCGGTCGCCACCGCTTTCTACAACGCGCTGTCGGCGACCTTCCCGAAAGGCGAGGCCTTTTTCGTCGAGAGCGTGCGGCTGTTCCGCGAAGGCGCGCCGGCCAAGCTCGAGCGCGAGATCAAGGCGTTCGTGACCCAGGAAGTGATGCACAGCCGCGAGCATGTCCAGTTCAACAAGCGCGCGCTCGAGGCCGGCTACGACCTGACGCCGCTCGAGGACCGGGTCGAATGGCGACTCGGAATCACCCGCGCCAAGCCGCCGATCGTCAGCCTGGCGGCGACGATGTGCCTCGAGCATTTCACCGCCATCCTTGCCAACCAGCTGCTCGGCAACCCGCGGCATCTCGGCACGGCCGATCCGGAAAGCGCCGCTTTGTGGCGCTGGCACGCGATCGAGGAGATCGAGCATAAGGGCGTCGCCTACGACACCTGGCGGCACGCGACGCGGAGCTGGCCGCGCGGCAAGCGCTGGAAGGTCAAGGCCAAGGTGATGCTCTACGTCACCCGCAACTTCATCATCGACCGCAGCCGCGGCACGATCGAGCTGCTGCGCCAGGACGGCATCACCGGCCCCAGGGCCTGGGCGCGGATGCTGTGGTTCGCCTGGGTGCGGCCGGGCATGCTGCGCAAGATCCTCGGCGCCTGGGCGAGCTTCTTCCTGCCCGGCTTCCACCCCTGGAACCATGACGACCGCGCGCTGATCGCGGCCGAGGAGAAGAGGCTGACCGCGCAGCCTGCCTAGTTCCTCCCCATCGCTGGCGATGGGGAGGGGGACCATGCGAAGCATGGTGGAGGGGTAATCGCGCAGACCTCGCCAATCACCCCACCACCACCCTTCGGTGGTCCCCCTCCCCGAGCAATCTCGGGGAGGAATTAGGCCGCCATCGCGGTCGGCGCTTCTTCTTCTCCGGCCAGGTCGAGCTCGAACAATTTGCACGGGGCGTCGGCGCCACGGCCGGCGCTGTAGCGCTGGGCGACGCCTCCGGCCCGGAAGCCCAGTTTGGCCAGCACCCGGCCGGAGGCGGGATTGTCGAGGAAGTGGCCGGAGTGGAGCTTGCCCAGGCGCAGCGAATGGCGGGCGATGTCGACCATCGCGCGGGCCGCCTCGGTGGCGAAGCCGAGGCCCCAAACAGGCCGCGCCAGCCAGTAGCCAAGCTCGCGCTCCCCGTCCGGCATCGGACCGATGCCGACGCCCCCGATCAGCCGCGGCGCGCCGCCTGTGCGCAGGAAGATGAGGCAGGCGGCGTCGCGCGGCCCGCGCTCGCGCGCAAGAAAGGTCTCGGCGTCGGCGAGCGTGTAGGGCCAGGGCGCGGTGGCGAGGTTGCGGACGATGCGCTCGTCGGCGATCGCCTCGAACAAAGCCGGGGCGTCCTCCCTCCAGCCGGGCCGCAGCAACAGTCTTTCGGTCCTCGCGAACATCATGCTTCCCCTTCGCTTCCGCCGCCGCCCTGACGCAATCGCGTTGCGGCCGGACGACGTTTTCGTGAGGGAGAAATGAAAAGGGAGAGGGGGCGACCCTCTCCCTCACAAGCGGTTCTCAAGAGAACCTTCGGGGCCGCCCCTTCCGGGACAGCCCTTCCTCGGCTGTCCCTATTTCGCCGCTTCCGGCCACATGATGTGGACGTATTTGCGGCCCAGCTTGCCGTCGCGAAACGCGACGGTGCCGGCGGTCAGCGCAAACAGGGTGTGGTCCTTGCCGAGGCCGACATTCTGACCCGGATAATATTTGGTGCCGCGCTGGCGCACGATGATGTTGCCGGCGAGCACGGACTCGCCGCCATATTTCTTCACGCCGAGCCGCTTGCTCTGGGAGTCGCGGCCGTTGCGCGACGAACCGCCTGCTTTCTTATGTGCCATCTCGAAACTCTAGCCTCTATCTCTTTACGCGTTCTTATCAGCCGCCGGCTTCCTTGTCGAAGCCTTCTTCTTCGGCGCCGGCGTGTCGGTCTGCTCGCCTGCGGTCGGCTCGGCCTTGGCCGGAGCCTGCGGCTTCGCCTCGCCTTTGGCGGTTTCCTTCTTCGCCTTCTTCGGCGCCGGCGTGTCGGTCATCGGGCTTTCGGCGCCCTCGATCTTCACCGGCGCGTCGGACGGGGCCGGAGCCGCTTCCTTCTTCGCCTTCTTCGGCTGCGCCTTCTCCTCGCCGATCGCGACGATGCGGAGGATGGTGTGCTGCTGGCGATGGCCGCGCTTGCGCCGGTAATTGTGGCGCCTTTTCTTCTTGAACACGGTCACCTTGTCGGCCTTGGCCTGGGCGATGATCTCGGCCGAGACGACCAGGCCGTCGGTCGACTTCAATTCGCCGCCGTCGCCGGCGAGCAGCACGTCGCCCAGAGTGACGGTGTCGCCCGCCGCACCGGCGAGCTTCTCGACGACGATCTTGTCTCCGGCGGCGACGCGATATTGCTTGCCGCCCGTGCGCACGATTGCGAACATGGCCTGTTCCAAATACCTTCAAGAGCTTGATCCGCGCCGACCAGGGCCCGCGCGGGAACGCCGGCTGCTACATAGGGAGCGCCGCCATGTCAACCAAGGGGGGAAGCGCCGGATGAGCAGGGCCCGTTTCGATCAGGTCAACCTGGTCAGCTCCGATCCGGCCCGCTCGATCGCCTTCTACCGGCTGCTCGGCGTCGAGCTCCCGGAGAAAAGCTGCCACTTCATGGCAAAGACCATGTTCCACGCCAACGCGCCGACCGATGACGGGCCGGCGGCCAGCCTCGAATTCGACAGCGTCGGCTTCGCGAAAGCGTGGAATCCGGGCTGGAAGGATGCCGGTAATCTCGCCGGGCGGGTGGTGGTCGGCTTTCGGGTCGAGACGCGCGAAGCGGTCGATGCCGCTTATCAGCGCCTCGTCCGGGCCGGCCATGCCGGCCTGCTCGCCCCGCATGACGCCTTCTGGGGCGCCCGCTACGCGATCGTCGAGGATCCGGACGGCGTCGCGGTCGGGATCATGAGCCCGCAGTCGGACGCGCACCGGGGCCCGGTGCCGCTCTAGTTCCTCCCCATGCCTTCATGGGGAGGGGGGACCGCACGAAGTGCGGTGGAGGGGTGAAGGGCAAGGCTGCAGAGGTTACCCCTCCACCATGCTTCGCATGGTCCCCCTCCCCATCGCGTCGCGATGGGGAGGAACCTGTCAGTGCCTTCGTTCCGGCCGCAGCCGGTAGCGGCCGTCGGCATAGCCTTCGAACAGGCCGGGGATCGCCGGATGGTGGACCGGGCCGCCCATCGTGTCGGGCAGCAGATTCTGCTGGCTGACATAAGCGGTGTAGGAGGATTCGCCGTTCTCGGCGAGCAGATGGTAGAAAGGCTGGTCCTTGGCCGGCCTTATCTCCTCGGGGATCGACTGGTACCATTCGTCGCTGTTGGCGAAGACCGGGTCGATGTCGAAGATGACGCCGCGAAAGTCGAACAATCGGTGCTTGACGACGTCGCCGATCGAGAAGCGGGCATGGACCACCTGCGGCGCCTGCGGCGGGCCGCTCTCGTCGGACGGCAGGTTGCGGGGCTCGCTCATCTTGCCCATATGTAGGCGCGCCGGCGCGCGGCAACAAGCAAGGCGGCCTGGAGCCGGCCCGCGGGAGCTTGGCAATTCCGGGCCCCTGGGCTAGAGCGCGCCGCTCATCGACCGGCCCCGATGGGATGCCCCTCAAGGCTCAGCCTTGACGGCGTTCCCGAGGGGTCTGCTCGCAGCAGCGGAGAGGTGCCGGAGCGGTCGAACGGGGCGGTCTCGAAAACCGTTGTGCCCTTACGGGTACCGAGGGTTCGAATCCCTCCCTCTCCGCCACATTGCAGACCGACAGCGTCGGAAGTTGGCCGGAAACAGTTCAGATCCAGGAACGCCAGCCTGGCCTCGAGGCCTTCCGCGGCGCCGAGCTGCATCTCGAACATGTCGACCTGGATCGATGGCATGACTGCTCCTCGCTGGGCGGTGGCGGTGGTCCCCGGGATCGAACGAAAAGACCTGAACCGCTTTCCCAAAGTCGCGGCCGGCGTGGCTCTTGCTGATTGCGCCCACAGGCTGCAACCGGTTCGGGAAAAGACAGCCTCCCGCCTACTCGTTTGAAGGAAGCACCTGGTATTCAATCACTGGCCCGCCGATCCGCACCATGCCGAACATGGCCCACACCGACACGAGCTGCCCGCGCAGCGAATGCTGGAGAAACATGATATAGGTCGCACCGACTACGCAGCAGCGCGGATTCTGCTCTTCGACCTCATGCCATGTACTGACGCTTATCGTGTCCCTGTGCTCACCCTTGATTGTCCACCATACGTCCAGAGTTGCCGTCGATCCGACGCCTCGCTCACCACCTGGATCGACCGCGGTCACGGTGCCGATCACCACCAGCTCCGACAGCGCCATTTTCTCGGCGAATGTCGGTTCCATGACAATGTTGGCACCGGCAGGCGCTTGCAGGCCCAGCGCGCACGATGCGAACAGAAGAGAAAGCTTCTTGAACATCAGCGCGTCCTACTGGCTCGGCGGATGGGATGAATCCGGCGCACGCTCGGGCATGCCCCGCTCCCGGCCATACTGTAATTTGAGCGGTTGCCCGCTCGGTCGTAGCCGGTCGAAACCGCCATGCCATCATTCGGTCCGCCGGTCGTCGAGCCCGCGATCAGTCTGCCGAGCGCGTCATAGCTGTAGTTCACCGTGTCGCTTGCGGACGCGGCCGCTGGCACCGCCAATGCAACCGCGGCGAGCGCCGCCATCGCGCTGCCGTTCATTTTCCGTCCCCTATGTCGCGTCGAGTCGCGACGAGGAAAAGGGATCATGAGACATGCTGCTGCGCAATGAGGATTCAGACCATTGGTCCATTTTTTTGTCGGTGGCGAAGCAGGGCCGCCAAGAGCCCCGCTTCGCCCTTCCTGTCGCCAAAGACGGCTTTTTAACCTCCGGCCGCTAGGCGGATGCCGAAAGTCCGAGGCATTCGGGAGGTCGAAAGATGGGCGTCGTCGCGCTGATCCTGGTCGCCATATTCGTGGTCGCGTTGCTGGTGCTGATCGCGGCGCGCAACCGCGTCGTCGCGCTTCGCCACCGGGTCGAGAATGGCCGCCGGCAGATGGACGTCCAGCTGGCCCGCCGGCACGATTTGATCCCGGCTCTGGTCGAAGTGGTGAAGGGCGCGATGCGCTACGAGCAGGAGACGCTCGAAGCGCTGGTGCGGGCGTGCGGCGAGGCGCGCGAGGCGTTGGTCCGGGCCAGCTCGGACGCAGCCCCTTCGCTCGAGGCGGAAGCGCGGCTTTCGACGACCCTGTCGCAGACGCTGTCGCTGGTCGACCAGCATCCCAATCTCGCCGCGCTCGCCAACGTCCGCTCGCTGCAGGAGGAGCTGGCCTCGACCGAGAACCGGATCGCCTTCGCCCGCCAGCATTATAACGACGCGGCGGCGCACTATAATGCCGCCCGCGAGCAATTCCCGGCCTCTTTGTTCGAGCGCGGCTCGCGGCCGGCCCCCTTGTGGGAAATGCCGGCCGGCATCGGCGAGATGCCGGCGATCGACCTTCGCTTCGCGACCCGCTGACGCACTAGGTCATGGACGGCTTCTCCGGCAGCTTCGCGGTCGATCCCGACGTGCCGCCCGGCGGCCCTCGCGCCCGCGCAACGGTCGCCGGTCCGGTCGACCGCGAGCATTTTCTCGATGCCCGGCGCCGCCACCGCCGCGCCACCTGGCGCGCCGCGGCGATCGGCGTTCCGGCGGTCATGGTCGCCGGCATCCCGCTGTGCGTCGTCGTCACGCCGATCCTGCTCGCGCCGGCGATCGTCGCCGCCTACCTGCTCGGCGGGCTCGGCGGGCTCGCGCCGGAAGCGGGGAGCTGGGTCTATCAGGCCACCCATTTGCTGCCGGACCTCTGGTCGGCGATCCGGCACGGCACGCCGATATCGCCGGCGGTGCTGGTCGCGACCCTGGTCCTGCCCGGCGCGGTCACGATGCTCGGCGTCTGGCTGGCGCTGCGGCTGCTGCTGGCCAAAGCCTGGATCCCGAGCGTGCTCGCGCGGCTCGACGGCCGCCTGCCCGATCCCGGCCGGCCGGACGAGCGCGCGCTCTGCAACATCGCCGAGGAGCTGGCGATCGCGGCCGCGGTCCCGCCGCCGCTCGTGCTGCTGATCGATTCGGACGCCGCCAACGCCGTCATCGTCGGCCACGATTTGGGCGAGGCGACCTTGCTGGTCAGCACCGGGCTGCTCGACCGGCTCGATCGCGACGAGACCCAGGCGATGGTCGCCCATCTGATCGCCTCGGCCGGCAATGGCGATTTGAGGATCGCCGCCACCTTCTTCTCGATATTCGCGGCCTGGGGAGCGCTGTCGCTGCTGATCGAGACGCCGTTCAACCGCGAAGCGCGCGACACGCTGGGACGCACCGTCCGCGCGCTGCGCGACGCCGCCGGCGGCCGCAGCGACGCCGAGGAGGAATGCGAGGTGATCGACGCGCTTCTCGACGGCGCCGCGGCGGTCAGCAGCGGCTTCGAGGATTTCATGGAGGGCGCGAACGACGAAGCCAATCCGCTTCGCCGGATCTTCGTCGACCTGCCGCTGGTGCTCGGATCGTGCCTCTTCGCCGCCACCGCGCGGTTCGCGATCGCCTTGTGCACCGCCCTGATCTTCGGCCCGCCCATTTCGGGCCTGTGGCGGTCGCGGCGGCGGCTCGCCGACGCCGGCGCGGTCGAGCTGACGCGCCAGCCGGCCGCGCTCGCCTCGGCGGTCGAAAAGCTGCACGGCGCCGACGTCGAAGTCGCCGGCGGCGAGCCCATCTCCTTCCTGTTCCCGGTCTGGCCGAAAGCGGAGCTCAAGCCCGATCGCATCGATGTGGGCGGCCATGTGCTCGGCATGCAGCTCGATCCGCACAAGAGGCTGCAGGGCCTCAAGCGGCTGGGCTCGGGGCGCGAGGTGGCGATCGCGCTCGGCGGCTGGGAAGGCTGGCGCTGCGAGATCAGGGACGTCCCGCTGCTGCTGGCCGCCCTCGCCTTCGCGCTCGCGCTGGTCGGCTTCATGTTCGCTTTGTCCTTCGCCGGCCTCGGCGCTTTGCTGTGGCTGCTGTGGACGGTGCTCGACCTGGCGCTGTCCGGCCTGGCGGGCCTCGGCCCGCCGCCGCACTAGGCGGAGGGAAAGGCAGCCGGCACGACGCCCGCCGTGGTTAGCACGACATTAACCAACTCGCCCTAGACCCGCAGCCTCCTGAAAATTGCGGGACGATGATGCGTGCCTTTTCGACGCCGACACGGCCTGGCCCCGATCGCCGCCTGCCTGCCGCTGGTCGCGTCCTGCGTGCCGGCGGTTCAGGACAGCCGGCCGGCCCTCGCCGCCGGCGCCGTGCGCCTGCAATATGAGGTCGTCGCCGGCGCGCCGCATCTCCCTTTGTCGCTGGCCTCCGGCCCGGCCCGGACGGCGGCTCCCGCGCCCGTCGCCACTCCGTTTCAGCCGGCGAGCCTCGATCGCGCCCAGATCGCCCGCGCGACCGACTGCCTGACCGCCGCCATTTATTACGAGGCGCGGTCGGAGGGCGAAGCGGGGCAGCGGGCGGTCGCGCAGGTCGTGCTCAACCGCGTGCGTCATCGCGCCTATCCGGCCACGGTGTGCGGCGTCGTCTACCAGCACGCGCCCGGCCAGACCTGCCAGTTCAGCTTCAGCTGCGACGGGTCGATGCGCGCCCGCCGCGAGCCCTATGCCTGGGCCGAGGCGCGCCGGATCGCCGAGGAAGCGCTGGCCGGGTCGGTCTACGCGCCGGTCGGCCTGTCGACCCATTATCACACCCAGGCGGTGTCGCCGGGATGGGGCAGAAGGCTGGCGCGGGTCACGGTGATCGGCGCGCACATCTTCTACGGCGGCCGGGACCCCTACAGCGCCAGGAGCGCGGCGGCGGGGGCCGAGGCCGCACGCCCCAGCCCGGAGCCGCGGCGCCTCCTCTGGCCGTCCGTGCCGACCAGGCGCGCCGCGCCGGCTTCGCAACCCGTCCGTGCCGCCGCCGCGCCCGCCGGCGCCCCCGCAAGGCGCCAGCCATTGCCGCAGCCGGGCTTCGCCTTCAGCGACGAAGAGGCTTTCGCGGCAGCAGAAAGAGCGCCCATGCCACCGCTGCCCTCCTCAACGGGTTCGGACGCCGGGCTTCTCCAATGACCGGAACTGGTGCGAGCGGGCCGCGTCGAATGCACGCAGCTTCGGCCAGGTTCCGCATGCCAATCGCAGGCTGAAGGAAAGCTGATTCGGCCAACAGGGTTGAAGACGCAAACCGCGAAAGAAAGACGGCCGTCGGTCCGTGACAGTCGCATCGATCTCCATCGGCCAAGGCCCGCGGGCGCGCCTAAATGAATGCACCCCACTTATCGGTAGGCGATTGTCCTCGCACGGGAATCGTGCGAACATCACGGTTCGGCTCAAGGGGGGTGAGCGCTGGCGCGACTGGTATTTCTCTACAATGCCCGCGATCAAGGCAGCGTGACTTTGCGGGATGAGCTCGCGAGGGACCTCCCTGAGCGCGGGATAGCCTTTTGGTCCGACAAGCGCGCCATCGACGCAGGCTTCGACGATGAGCTGGTCAGCGAACTTGGACGATGCGATGCGATCGTGATGGCGATCGGACCGGCCGGGCTGGGCCGATATCAGGAGCGCAACGAGCTCAATCGCACCTTCGATGCCCTGCAGGCCAATTCCCGGCGAAGGCTGGTGGTGGTCAGGCTGGGAGGTGCCGCCGAGCCGGCCGAGCTGGAAGTGTTCAAGCCCTTTCAGGATCGGACCGCATCGATCGAAGTCGGAGGGGATAATGGCGCCGTCGACCAGGTCAGGCGCAGCGCCTTCCCCGGCGACATGCTGCAAACCAGCACGGACGCGGAAGCAACGCTCGCCGCGCGGCTGATCTCGAAAATCCGCACCGGCAAGAATCTCGTCATCGTGGTCGGACCTTATGCGTTCGCCGAAGCGGCGGTGCCGCTGGCCACGCCGTCTGCCGCCATCCGGGGATTCCTGCGCTCGCGAAAGCTGCGCGGCTACGCCCCCTGGCTCGACGTGATGGGCTCGATCGCGCGCGCCACGGCGTCCGACGAGGAGGATGCCGCCCAGGCGGTGGCATCGGCGCTCTCGGTCGGCGACATGGAAAGCGGGGCGCTCGCAGTCTATCTGCGCCTGCTGGCCGCCAATTGGGGAAGGACGCCCGGCGCCGGCAGGCTGTTCATCGTCGCCACCAGCCCCGACAATCGCATCGATCTCGCGCTGCGCTCGGCGGCGATGCCGGTCCAGCATCTTCGTCTCGTCCATCATCCCAGGGAACCCAACCGGCTGTTCGCGGAGCGCGTGACGGTCGAAAGCGGCCGGCTGGCCCGCACGCGGATCGGCCCCGACGAGCCCGCCTTCGAGGAACGGGACCGGGTCGTTCTGATCAAGCCGTTCGGCTGCGTCGAAAGTCCCCAGCAGGCACTGCTCACGTCCGAGCATTGGCGACAGGCCGCCGCGGAGATGCCGCTTCCGGACACGGTCGCGAGCCATATGACCCATGCCATGCTGATCGCGCTCGGAGCCGGCGCTTTCGCGCCGAGCTTCCAGATCCTGTTCGCCGTTCTGCTGCCCAAGGCGCTGGCCGACCGGGACGGCAACGCCAACCGCTATCTGATCCACAATCCGGACGCCCGCGTCTCCGACCCGCTGCACCGGATCGAGGCGAGCGTGCTCAAGACCGATGAGGAAGGCGGGTATTTCCAAATCTGGCTGAGCAACACCTACAAGCTCTATCTGAAGCGCAGCGACCCGATCGCTCTGCTGAGCTGGCTCGATCATTATCTCAACCAGCCATGAGCATGACCAACCCATTCCTGGCGGCACGCCCCTACGGCCCGGCCGAAGCCGACATGTTTTTCGGCCGCCAGGCCGCCTCGGTCCGCCTGGCCGAACGCATCGATCTCAACCCGTTCGTCATCCTCATTGCGCCGTCCGGCATCGGCAAGACTTCGCTGCTGCGCGCCGCGATTATGCCCGACCTGGAACGGCGCGGCCTCTCTCCGGTCTATTTGCGGCCCGATCCCACTGCGGAAACCGCAGGGGACGGCGCCGCCGCGCTGCTCGACGGACGCCTCGCCGCCGCTCTGGGCGTCGCGCTGCTGCCCGATGCCACACTCGAGCAGGACCTGTTCGAGCTGCTGAGCCGGCTCGACGCGCCCGATGTCGCGCTTCCCGAGCTGCGCCACTGGTTTCGCGGTCTCGGCCCGGCCCATGAATCGCGCCAGGCGATACTGACGCCGGCGCCGGGACGGGTGGAGCGCATTTCCCAGGCCGCGCGGGTACTGTCGGGAACCTTCACCGTGACCGCCTTCGCCGAGCAATGGCGGCACATCGATCCACGCGTCACCGAAGCGGTCGAAAGCGGTGCGACGCGCTCGCGGCTGGAGCAGCTGTTCGCCGATCCGGAGTTGATCGCCGCCGCGCGAGCCAACCAGCAAGGTTTCGGGCAGAGCTCGGCGACGGCGACGCAGGCCGGCCTGTCGGCGGACAGCCTGGTGCCGGCCGTCCAGGCCCTTGCCAGCCGCCGGACCGACCGCACCGCGCTGATCCGCCCTGACGGCGACACCGACCTGTTGCCGCGGATCGTCCTCGTCATCGACCAGTTCGAGCAGATGTTCACGCTGTCGCGTCCGCAGACGCGCGAGCGTGCCTTCGCCCTGTTGTCGGAGCTGCTCGCCTCCCCCCTCCCCCTCCATCTGGTGCTGTCGCTGCGCAAGGAATGGTTTGCGGACCTGGTGCGGCAACTGGAGAGCGGACCGCTGCCGGCGCCGATGCTCGACCGGGCGACCTTCCATCTCGAACCGATGACGCAGGCGGAAGCGTCCGAGGTGATGATCAAGGTGCCGAAGACCGCGGGCCTGCCCGAAATTCCGGCCGACCGGCGCAATGCGCTGTGGGACGCGCTCCAGGTCGACGGCTCGGTCGACGCGGTCGTGCTTTCGATCGCCTGCCACGAACTCTATGCCGGCGCCGCCGAACGCAGCGGCGACGTCGACCTGCATGTCGACGACCTGCTCGCCGCCTATCTCGACAGCGCGCTGTCGTCGGTCGCCGATCCGGCCGATCATGACGAGGCGCTGGACATTCTGGGCGAGATCGTCGGCGCCGGCTCCGGGGTGGCCCGCGGCTTCGTCACCCAGACGCAATTGCTGTCGGCGCCGCTACGGGACCGCGGCAGACGCCAGCGTGTTCTCGAGGATCTGCAGAAGCGCTTCCTGATCAAGGGCGACAGCCCGCGCAGAGGCGCCGACAAGGTCTATGACGTGATGCACGAGCGCCTGCTCGACCCGATGCGCAAGCTGGTGGCCGAGCGTCCGGACATCGCCGCGGCGCGCGAAGCCGCCGAGCGCGCGGTGCAAAGGAATGCGACGCGCGCCGGCCTCAGCCTCAGCGATTGCCGCGCGCTGCTGGCGTGCCGCCACCGGATATCCATCGATCCTCGCGTCGCCGGCATCCTCCTGCGCAGCCTGCTCGAGCAGATCGATTGCCTCAGCGACACGGGCTTTTCCCGGATAAGGGAGACCGCCGAGCTGACCGAGGAGGATCAACCGCTGGAATGGTGGCGCGGCATCCTTCTCGAGCTCACCGATCTCGCTGCCTCGCCTTCCCGCCCCTCGGTCTCGGCGACGTCGAGGTTCGAGCGCGACTGGTGGATGTCGGCCGAGGAAATCGAGAATTATCTGGCCGAGCCGGAAGGCGGTGACGGCTACTGGCTGGCGCTTGCAAGCACGATCCGGGGAACGCCGTCGTCGACGAATCGATGGCGCATAGAGCAACTGGCGCAGCGGGTGGGGGCATCATGAACAATCGAGCAAAGCCGCGCGCGGGCGGCGGCAGCGCCGGCAAGTGGGCCAGCGTCCAGTCGCGCCTGGCCGAGATGTTCCAATCCTCGGCGCCGCACGTCCGCCAGAATCTCGCAACGCTCGCCGCCGCCCTGGCCGACGATCCGGAGGCGCTGGAGACTTTGGCCAGCATCGCCGCCGAGGTCGCCGACGACGTTGCCCAGAAGCGCGGCCAGTCCGAACAGGATGTGCTTCGGGCGGTGCTCGAGGAGAGGGAGCGGCTGGACCCGCCGCGGCGCGACGAATTCGACGAGCAGCTGCGCGAAAAGCTTGGGTCGAGATGGCGGCAATGGGACATCGGCACGGCAGTTGCGGGACTGATGCAGCTGGACCTGCCGCTTGCCACCATCCCCGTCGACGCTTTTGCCAATGCGATCCTGGACGAAGCCGCCGAATATCCGTTCGACGACAAAGGTCAGCGCGACGCCCCGGTTCGCGCGAAAGTGCGCGATCGCCTCCAGCGCTTCCGGGCGGCCGAAGAGTCCGCGGACACGGAATATCGCCAGGAGCTGCGACAGGCCCTGTCGACCAGGCTTGCAGCCATGAGCCCGCAGGAGCGAGCGCCCGTACTGCTGGTCTTCCAGCGCCTGTGGCCGGCGCTGGTCGACCCGCGGGCCGAATATCCGCCATTGGCGAGAGACTGGGATCTTTACGGCGCCCTGACCCAGGGGCGGGGCAGCATCTGGCACCGGCTTGGACGAGCGGCTCTCGCCGGGGCAGCCGCGGCCATCGCGCTGGTGCTGCTGATCACGGCTACCCTGCTGATCCAGGGCTTTCCGCTCGGAAGCGCCAGCTCGGAGTCGATCCCGCAAGCGATCGGGACCACCCTTTTCCTGCTCGCCATCGGATTCCTCGCGGGCGGAGCGGTAGCGGGACTCTACGTGCCGACCGGAGGAAGAAGGTTGAGCTGGTTCATGCTGGCCCGTCACTGGGCGCTCCCCGCCGCCGCGGGAGCCGTGATGGTCGCGGGGCTCACTTATTTCCGACCGCAGACCGTCGGGCTCCAGGAAACCGACAGCACGATCGTCATGCCTTTCCTCAGCGCGTTCGCGGCGCTTCTCGTCATGCTCGCCACGCTCTATTTCCTCGCCCGACAACCCCGCCAGATGCTGCAGCGGAACAGGCAGGGCTGGAACGTGGCGCTGATCGCGGGCCCTTCGATTCTCCTGGTCGTTTTCGGGAGCCTGATCGCGCATTGGTTCGACAATCCGGGGGCAGGCATGTTCGCGCCGCTGTTCGGGGCCGTGGTCGCGGCCGCCGCCGCCGGCTGGTCGATCGAGACTCCCAACCTCGGCACCGACCGCACGGCCGATCGGCCAGGCACGACCGGCTTCCACAAATTCGCCGGCGGCGCCGCCGTCCTCGCCGGGCTGCTGATGCTCTCGACCCTCGCTCTGGCTTATGGCGTGAGGAACCATGCGAGAAGTGTCGCCGTCGCCGTACGTCAGCCGGATGGGCAGCCCGGCCTCGTCGCGCGCGTACCGAAATGGATTCCGTTCATATTGGATGTCGAAGGGCAACGACCGGTTCGTCTCGACCCCTATTTCGAGATTCTGGGAGGCGGTCAGGCCAGCGATGGAGTGATGGTCCGCATTTCGTCGCAGGAGTGGACGATCGTCGCCGAGAAAAGGCAAGGTAATGAAACGGAGGTTGAAGCAGCCAGTGGACAGACGGATTCTGAATTGCAGTTTCATCATGACCGCACTCGGCGAATTCCTGCCCTGGAGGGGTTCAATTCCGTACGGGACCCGGTTTGCGTCGCCTGCGAGGGATTCCCGAGTTTCGGCCAATGGTTGCGACTGATCCTGCGCCCGGAGGTCGACCGGGCCGATGAGGATGCGCGCCTGTCCCTGGTCCCTGCCACCAGTGCGGGCCGAGAGCGCAGAGCCGAGTGGGCGGACGGAATGCTCACCCTGGAAGCAGGCACACCGGTTCTCGTCCGCATCCCACGCGGCTCGGCCTATCGTTTCGCAATGGACGCTGCCGAGGTCTATCTGACCTTTTCGCGCAGAGCGAGCAGCGGCGCTGACGAAAACTCTTTCGTTCGGCGAGTCAAACCCCAAAATACCACTACGACAGACATGTCGGCGGCCGACAGACCGTCCGCCTTGGCCGGCTGGCCGATCGTGTTTCCGTCTCGCCGACCGCTGGGACCAGGGCTCTACCGCATCTGCATCGTTTTCCACCAGCGGGATGTAGACGCCTGCTCTACCGATCGACGGCGACGCCAGAACTGGGTTCACTATCCGGGAACCGCCCCCCTCCTTTTCGCCGACGAGCTCGCCCCCGCGAGCCCGGATGACGTGGTCATGAACACGACATTTTAGCGGCGTTGCTCGAGGCCGCAGCGGCGATCAGGGCCGTCCGCCAGGCGCTGACGGCGGCCCTCAGAAGCGGATGCGCAGGCCGATACGGCCATGCAGGCCGTTCGTGTCGGGGCCGAGCTCCAGCTCGCCGCGGACGAAGGCCTCGATCGCGCCGCTCGTCCAGGAGGCGCCGCCGCTCAATTCGGCCCAGGTGCCGGGCGCGTTCTGCCGCAAAGCGAACGGGTCGCCGAGCGTGAAGACATTGCGGGTGTTGGCCTCGAACTCGTCGACGGCGTGGACGCCGACGAACGGCGCCAGCCGTCCGCCGCCGGCGGCGAACGCGCCGCCGAGGCGCAGGCCGACGCTGCCGCGGGCGCTGACGAAGTCGCGGAAGGCGACGGTCGCGCCGCCGCCGGCGACATCCTCGACGTCGACATGGACCCATGACAGGCTGATCGCCGGCTCGGCGTAGAAATTGCCGCCGAACGGGAGCCGGAAGCCGGCGATCGCGCGGGCGCCGATCGCGGTGGCGTCGAACTCGGCCGACAGGCCGGCGCCGGGATCGGTCTCGGCGTCGATCCAGTCGATCTTGGCGAGCAGATCGGCGAAGAACTTGCCCGAGCGGAAGGCGGCATAAAGGCCGGCATTGAACGAGCGCTGGTCGAGCCGGTTGGAGCTGACCGAGAAGATCGCGTCCGATTCGCCGATTCCGAAGGTGATTCCGATCAGGGCGATGCCGGTGCGATAGTCGATACCCCCCTGGATGCCGTGATGGTCCTGGTCGTAGCCGACGTCGAACAGGGTGGTGGCGCCGCCCGCCGTCAGGCTCTGGGTCGCGTCGCGCTCGCGGTCGCCGGCGAACAGCTGCACCCAGCCGCCCAGGCCGTCGGCGGTCGCGATCCGGCCGTCCTCGCCGACGGGAACGCCGTCGCGCGCCGATTCGAGCTGGGCGCGCACCGCGTCGGCGCTCTGATACCAGACGTCGAGGACGATGCCGCCGACCATCGCCGTCTCGAACACCGGCCGGGTCGGCAGGCCGGCGAGCAGGAAATTGTTGTTCGCGGAATCGAAGATCAGGCTGAGCGCGACGAAGGGGTTGGTGCTCGCGCCGCTGCCGAGGGTGAAAGCCGAGGCGCTGGTGCCGGCGCCGGCGTCGACCAGCAGGATGCCGCCCAGGTCGAGCGTCGCGACGCCGGTCAAAGCGAGGTCGATCGCCGTCGAGCCGGTGGCGGCGCCGGTGAGTAGCCGGTCGGCACTGCCGGCATTGAGGTCGACGTCGAGGCCGAGCCGGCTGCCGGCAAGGCCGGTGAAGGCGCCGCCGACATCGAGCCGGTCGCCGACCGCGCCGTCGCGCATCTCGACCCGGCCGCTATTGGCGAACGCTTCGAGGCCGGTGAAGACGACGGCGCCGTTGACCGACCGGACCGTGCCCGAATTGGCGAGAGCGTCGCTGCCGCCGCCGAAGGCGCTGTCGCCGATCGCGTCGAACAGCCCGGCATTGTTCACCTGGTCGTCCTCTTCGGTGAAATCGATGCGGCCCGCCACGGTGCCGGCCGGGGCGATGGTGAGCGTCGCCGCGCCGCCTTCGGCCTGCACGGCAAAGCCGTCGGCCGCCTGGACGAGGCCGTTGATCGCGATCGTGGAGGTCGTCGCCGATTCCACCTGGATGGCGTCGGATTCGGCGCCGCTGACGCTGACGCCGTTGACGGTGACCTCGACGAACCCGGTCGCGCTTTCGGCGTGGATGCCCGGCGCCTCGTCGCCGCTGGTCGTCACAATGCCGGTGCCGATCACCTCGACGTCGGCGACTCCCGAAAAAGCGAAGATGCCGTAGGCCTCCGAGCCGCTCGTCGTCACCGAGCCGCTGGTGATGCTGACGCCGCCGTCCGGTCCCAGCGCCTCGATCGAGACGCCGCCGGTCCGCAACGCCGCCGCTTCGTCATCGTCCGGCGCGAACTGGAAGCCGAGGATGCCGACCGCGAGATCGCCGGTGGTGACGATCTCGTTCGAGGTGATGGTGATATTGCCGGTGCCGACCGCATAGATGCCGTAGCCGTAATAGCCGGCGGTGCGGATCGAGCCGGTGCTGACGATCTCGACGTCGCCATAATTGAACGCGACGATGCCGGTGCTGTAGTCGCCGGCGGTGGTCACCGACCCGCTGGTCACGACGATCTCGCCCGCGCCGCTGAAACTGTAGGCGATGATGCCGTCGCTGCTCTCACCCGCGGTGGTTATGGTCGTGCTGGTGATGGCCACCCGGGTCTCGTCATAGGCGTAGATGCCGGTGGCATTGTCGCCGCCGGTCGTCACCATGTTGCTGACGATCTCGGTGCCGTCGCGGCCGAAGGTGTTGATACCGGCGCTGTTGTCGCCGACGGTCGTCACCGAATCGCTGGCGACCTCATTGGTTTCGCCGGCAAAAGCGGAGATGCCGCTGCTGTTGACGCCCTCGGTCGAGACGGTGCCGCTGTCGAGGGTGATGGCGCCGCCGGCGCTGATCGTGATGCCCGGGCTGGCGTCGCCGGTGGTGGTCGCCATCATGCTCTCAACCGTCGCCGACCCGCTGCCGGCGACAACCGACATCGCCGTGCTCGAATCGCCGGCGGTAGCGATGGTGTCGCTGTAGACGGTGACCGAGCCGGCATTGCTCTGCGCATAGAGGCCGGTGCTGATATGGCCGCCGGTCGCGATCGTGTCGCTGCTCACGGTCGCGTCCGACGCGCTGCGCGCGGCGATGCCGCCGCTGCGCGATCCCGCGGTGGTGACGCTGCCGCTTACGACCACCACCGCGCCTTCGCCGCGGCCCTGGGCGTTGATGCCCAGGCTGTCCTCGCCGGCGGTTTCGATCGTGACGCTGGTGACGCTGACCGGGCCGTTGTTGCTGGTGGCGAAGATGCCGATGCTGTTGAGGCCGTCGGTGGCGATGCTGTCGCTGGTGACGCTGCTGCCGCCCGAATTCGCGGTTGCCAGGATGCCGTTGCTGAAATCGCCCTCAGTCTCGACGGTGGCGCTGCCGACATCGACGGCGCCGTCGCCGCCGGCATTGACGGTGACGCCGCTCGCGCTGTTTCCCGCGGTGACGATTTCCAGGCTGGTGACGCCGATATTGCCGTCGAGCGTGATGGCCGCGATGCCGGTGCTCAAATTGCCGGACGTCTCGACCAGGTCGCTGTCGACGGCGATGTCGCCGGTGCCGGTGAAGACCGAGATGCCGCTGGCGTAATTGCCGCCGGTGGCGACCTGGCCGCTGTCGATGCCGACGCCGCCGACGTCGGACCCGGCCCTGATTCCTTCGCTGCTATTGCCGACGGTCTCGATCTCGGCGCTGGTGATCGTCACCGAGCCGTCGGCATAAGCGTAGACGCCTTCGCTATCGGTGCCGCCGGTGAAGACGGCGCCGCTGGTGACGATGATGTCGCCGCTTTCGAAGCTCCTCGCGTTGATGCCCCGGCTGCCGGCGCCGCCGGTGTCGACGCTGTCGCTGTCGATGGTGACCGCGCCGTTGCGCGTGCGCGCCTGGATGCCAAAGCTGTCGGAGCCTTCCGTCTCGACCGAGCCGCTGTCGACGACGATCGCGCCGGCGGTCGCGTAGAAGTTGATGCCCGAGCTGTAATTGCCGCCGGTGACGACGGCGTCGCTGGCGACGGTGACGTCGCCGGGAGCGGCCCCGGAAATGCCCTCGCTGTAATTGCCGGCGGTCGCGACCGAGCCGCTGGTCACAGTCGCGCTGCCGCCGAACACGTTCGCCCGGATGCCGGGACTGCTGGCGCCGACCGTCGTCACGCTGCCGCTGTCGATGATGGCCGATCCGAAGGCGGTGGCGCGAATGCCGTCGGCGGACTCGCCGCCGGTGACGACGGTGTCGCTGGTGATCGAGACGTCGCCGCCGGTGCCGGCAACGATCGTCGCCCGCCCATAGACGGCCAGGGAACCATCGCCGCTTGTTTCGGCCGAACCGCTGTCGATCGTCGCGGTGCCGCCCTGGGCGGCGGCGTGCACCGCGATGGCGTCGGCGCCGGAGGTCACCACCGTTTCGCCGTCGACCGAGGCGTTGCCGCCGGCATAGACGCCGTCGACCAGGATCCGGTTGCCGGCGGCGGCGACGCCGAAGCCTGAATCTCCCGCGGTTGCGACGGAAATGCTGGTCACGGCAGCGTCGCCGCCAGTGGCAACGGCCAGGATGCCGTGCCCATATTGGCCGGCGACATCGACCGACCCGCTGGTGACGGTGGCGTTGCCGTTCTGGGAATATCCGGAAAGGCCGTCGGCCTCGAGGCCGGTGGTGACGATGCTCCCGCTCGTGACAATGACGTCGCCGTCGAAGGCAAAGGCGGTGATGCCGTCCGAGGACCCTCCCGCGGTGGTGACCGCGCCGCTGTCGACGTCGACGGCACCGGAATTGGCCAGGGCGAGAATGCCGGTCGAATCGTCGCCGACGGTCGAGAGGGTGTCGGCGATGACCGTCGTGCCGGCACCGCTGTTGGCGAAGATGCCCGTGGCAAAGGTGCCGGTGGTGGCGACGTCGTCGACGCCGGCGAAAACGCTGCCCCCCGGCGCGCTCGCATAGACCCCCGCGCCGGCGCCGAACCCGCTCTGGCTCGAATTGATGACCGTGCCGGTTTCGCCCTCGATGCGGATGTCGGTGCCGGCGCCGGCGCCGCTGACCGAGACCGTCTCCTGGGTGACGACGCCGGGCTCGAGGATGACGGTGAGGTCGGTCACCGTGTCATAGTCGATGCCGTTGGGATAATCGCCGGCCGGACAGGTGACGGTGCCGCCGGCGGGCAGGCCGCATTCGTTCTGGGCGAAGGCGGGCGAGGCGCCGGCAGCGGCGTAGACGAGGAGGCTGGTGCCGATCAGCAATGCGGTGCGGCGGGCGGGCAAAGCGGGCCTGAAATGCGGTCGAACACTCGCCATCGGAGCCCCCTCCTCGACACGATCCGCGTGCCGCGGCCGGTTCGTCGGACTATATCCTATCGTCCCCTTTTGACCAGAAGG
Organism: uncultured Alphaproteobacteria bacterium; assembly: GCA_963848555.1. Classification (GTDB taxonomy): domain Bacteria; phylum Pseudomonadota; class Alphaproteobacteria; order Sphingomonadales; family Sphingomonadaceae; genus Allosphingosinicella. The sequence goes on from CAWKEE010000006.1 coordinate 117,380, forward strand.
GATCGGGACCGGGGCGAGCCTAATGTCCCCGCTGAGCGCCCCGGGCGGCCTCGACGGTCAGCAGCCGGTAGCCCCACGCCGGCAGACTCATTCGCGTCGCCGCGTCGACCGTCAGTTGCTCGCCGCTGGCGAAGTCGCGATAGGTCCCGGGGTGCGGCCCTTCGGCGAAGGTCACCTCCTGCGCTTCGGCGGAGAAGTTGAAGACGGCGAACACCCCGTCGCCGTCGCGCTCCCTGAGGAACGAGAAGACACGCTGCGGGGCGCTGTTGACGATGCCGAGCATGCGGCCGCCCCAGGGCGCGTTCCACAGCGCGCGGTTGGCGGACTTGAGGGCGATCAGGCGGCGGTAGAGATCGCCGTTGGGATGGTCGCGCCACAGGATCGGGTCGCGCTCGAAGAATAAGAGCCGGCGCGCATTGCCCGCCTCCTGGCCGTTATAGATGAGCGGGATGCCCTCGCCGGCGAAGCTGAGCACGATGGCGTTGGTCAGCGCCGGTCCGAAGCGCTCGAACTCGGTCCCCTCCCAGCTGTTCTGGTCGTGGTTGGTGACGTACATCATCCGCATCGCGCCATTGGGCCAGGCGCTCTCATTCTCGCTGTAGAAGCCGAACAGGGCGCCGACATCGGCCTCGCCGATGGCGATATTGCGGACGGCGCGGTTCCAGCTCCAGGCATAGGTCGCGTCGAAGGCGTGCGCGTGCATGTCGCGCTGCTCGAACTCGGCGAGCATGAACACCGGCTTGACCGCCTCGAGGTCGCGGCGGACCTGCGCCCAGAAATCGATCGGGACGTAGCCGGCGACGTCGGCGCGGAAGCCGTCGACGCCGACCTCGCGCACCCAGTAGAGCATCGCCTCGGCCATGTAGCGCCTGAGGCCGAGCTGCGCGTAATCGAAGTCGATGATGTCGGTCCAGTCCCACCAGGGGGTCGACCGGAAATTGCCGCGCCAGTCGCGCTCGTACCAGTCGGGATGCTCCGCCGCGAGCGGGTTGTCCCAGGCGCTGTGATTGGCGACCCAGTCGATGATCACCCGCATGCCCTGGTCATGGGCGGCGTCGACGAAGGCGCGGAAGTCGGCGAGCGTGCCATATTCCGGATTGACCGCGCGGAAGTCGCGCACCGAATAGGGGCTGCCCAGAGTCCCCTTGCGGTTGCGCTCGCCGATCGGGTGGATCGGCATCAGCCACAATATGTCGACGCCCAAAGCGCGCAGCCGCGGCAGCTGCGCCTGGGCGGCGCGGAAATTGCCCTCGGGCGTGAACTGGCGGGTGTTGATCTGGTAGATGACCGCGTCGCGCGCCCATAAGGGATGGCGGACGCCCTGCAGGTCGCGCGGCGTGTAGGGATCGGGCGCCGGCTGCGCGACGGCGGGGGCGCTCGCGACGAGCAAGGCGAAAGCGAGCAGCAGGGCGCGCAGCATCAGGGTCCAAACGCCTGAGCGGCGCCTTCGCTCAGCGGCGGCTCCTCGACCCGCAGCATCGCCAGAGCGGCGAGCGCCATCACGCCGGCGGCGAACGCCATCGTCCAGATCGGCTCGTCGGGAAAGAAGCGCTTCATGATCGATCCCATCACCGTCGCCACCAGCAATTGCGGCACGACGATGAAGACGTTGAACAGGCCCATATAGATGCCGAGCTTGTGTTGCGGCAGGCTCGAGGCGAGGATCGCATAAGGCATTGCGAGGATCGACGCCCAGGCGATGCCGACCCCGATCTCGCTCGCCAGCAGCCATTTCGGGTCGCGTGACGACAGAAGAAGCTCGCATAGCCGGCGGCGCCGCACAGCAGCCCGACGACATGGGTCCTGACCCGGCCGATGCGGCCGGCCAGCAGCGGCAGCAGGGTCAGAGCGGCGAGCGCGGCGACGCCGTTATAGGCGGTGAACAGGACGCCGACCCAATTCGCCCCTTCCTGATAGAGCGGGCTGTCGGCGTCCGGCGCGGCGTAGAAATAGCGGGTGACGACCGGCGTGGTGTTGATCCACATGATGAACAAAGCCGACCAGCTGAAGAACTGGACCAGAGCGAGCCGCTTCATCAGCTCGGGCATGCCGGCGAAGTCGCCGACGATATGCCCCAGGATGCTCAGCGAGCTGCCGCCCTTCGCGCCGCGGATCGCGACCATGCCGGCGAGGCCGTAGGCGACCAGCAGGCCGCCGAGCAGATAGACTTCCTTTTCGAGGCCGAACTGGCGGACCGCGAGCAGGACCAGGGCGCCGAGGCCGATCCAGACCAGGCTGCCGACATAGGTGCGCGAGGCGAGCACGCGCAGCGCATGGCCCTCCTGCAGCGCCTGCTCGCCGCTAAACTCGGCCATCTGCTCGGGGCTGTATTCGCGGGTGGTCAGCACCGTCCACAGCACGGCGAGGAACAGAGCGGCGGCGCCGAACCAGAAGCCGTATCTGACCGTGTCCGGAATCTCGCCGGCCGCCGCTTCGTTGGAGACACCCCACAGCTCGAACAGCCAGGGGATGATCGAGCCGACCACCGCGCCGGCGCCGATGAAGGCGGTCTGCACCGCATAGCCGGCGCTGTGCTGCTCCTTGCGCAGCATGTCGCCGACAAAGGCACGGAACGGCTCCATCGAGACGTTCAATGAGGCGTCGAGCACCCACAGCATCACCGCCGCGAACAGCAGGACCGGCGCCAAAGGCATCAGGAACAGCGACAGAGCGGCGAGGATCGCGCCGGCGAGGAAATAGGGCCGGCGGCGGCCGAGGCGGCCGAGCCAGGTGCGGTCGCTCATATGGCCGATCACCGGCTGCACCAGCAGCCCGGTCAGCGGCGCCGCTACCCACAAAGCGGGCAGATCGTCGAGCTCGGTGCCGAGCGACTGGAAGATCCGGCTCATATTCGCATTCTGCAGCGCGAAGCCGATCTGGATGCCGAAGAAGCCGAAGGAGATGTTCCACAGTCCCCGGAAACCGAGCCGCGGCTTCACTCTCACCGGATCCGCGGGCAGCACGCTCGCCATCTTCAGCTCTCCCCTTCCCGTCAGCCCGCCGGTTTCGGCGTGGCCGGCCCGCCGGGCGGGATTGCGCAATGGCGGGCGATATATTCGGCGTGCGGCGGCATCCGCTCGGCGACCAGAGCGGCGTGCCGCTCGGCCAGCGTCAGCAGCTCGTCGAGCTGCGCCGCGTCGAGCTCGTCCGCGACCGGGTCGTAGCCGCGCGGCACGATCTTCTGGCCGGTCATCACCTGCAGCCAGCCGATTTCGGTGAACAATTCCTCATGGACGCGGAAAATGCGCCCCGATGCGCCGAACAGCTCCATCCGATGAGCGAGGCTGTCGGGGACCGCCATGTCGCGGCACGCCTTCCAGAAGGGGCCGGCGCCGCCATTGGCGTAATAGTGGAAGATCAGGAAGTCGCGGATCGCCGCCCATTCGAAATCGGTCTGGCGATTATATTCGGCGACCTCGGCGGGGTCGATGCCGCGGGCCGGGAACAGCTGGAGCAAACGGGCGACGCCGGACTGGATCAGATGGATGCTGGTCGATTCGAGCGGCTCCATGAAGCCCGCGGCAAGGCCGAGCGCGACGCAATTGCGGTTCCAGGCGCGGCGGCGCTTGCCGGTGACGAAGCGCAGCGGCCGCGGATCGGCGAGCGCCTGGCCGTCGAGATTGGCGAGCAAGGTCCGCGCCGCCTCCTCGTCGCTGACGAACCGGCTCGAATAGACATAGCCGTTGCCGATCCGGTGCTGGAGCGGGATGCGCCATTGCCAGCCCGCGGGCCGCGCCGTCGAGCGCGTGTAGGGGGTGAGCTCGCCGGCCGATTCGCACGGCACCGCGAGCGCGCGGTCGCAGGGCAGCCAGTGCGACCAGTCCTCATAGCCGGTGCCGAGCGCCTGCTCGATCAGCAGGCCGCGAAAGCCCGAGCAGTCGACGAACAGGTCGCCCGCCACCTCCTCGCCGCTCGCCAGCCGCACCGCCTCGACGTCGCCCGACTCGCCGACGCGGACGTCGACCACCTTGCCCTCGGTGCGTCCGACCCCGCGCGCCTCGGCGAAGCGGCGCAGGAAGAGTGAATAAAGCGAGGCGTCGAAATGGAAGGCGTAGGCGACGCCGCTCGGCAGCCGCCCCGGAGCGTCGGCGGGACGCGCGAAGCGATTGGCCCGGGCCGCCCGCGCGCTCGGCGAAAAAGCCCACAGATCGCGGGTGCCGCCGCCGGCGCGGTGGCGCAGCCAATATTGGTGGAACGGCAGCAGGCCGAGGCTGCGGCCGATCGTGCCGAAGGCGTGGATGTAGCGGCTGCCCGGACCCATCCAGTCGACGAACTCGATGCCGAGCTTGAAGGTGCCGCCGGTGGCGCGCAGCAGCTCGTCCTCGTCGAGGCCGAGGCTGGAATTGAACAGCAGGATTTGCGGGATCGTCGCCTCGCCGACGCCGACGATGCCGATCTCGTCGGATTCGATCAGCCGGATCTCCACCTGCCGGCCAAGGAAGCGGGCGAGCGCGGCGGCGGCCATCCAGCCGGCGGTGCCGCCGCCGACGATGACGACCCGTTTCACCGCGCTTTCAGCCACCGCCTCCCCTTCCCTCCGGACCTGTCGCTCCGGTCATGGCGAAGCTGTGCGGCGAGGCAAGCCTTTCGCTCGCGGCAAAGGTTGCGGCGGCGCGGGCAAGATGCGAGGAACGTCGCCACGGGCGGCGACGATGGGGCAGCCGATGGCGGACAGGCCGCTCAATATCGTGATCCTCGGCGGCGGCACGGCGGGCTGGATGGCCGCCAACCTGTTCGCGCACCGCTGGCCGGGCCGGGCCCGGGTGACGGTGGTGGAAAGCGAGGAGATCGGCATCGTCGGCGTCGGCGAGGGCTCGACCCCGCAGCTCAAGGCCTTCTTCGAGGAGCTCGGCATCGCCGAGGCCGAGTGGATGCCCAAAGCCAACGCCACCTACAAGGTCGGCATCGGCTTTCGCGGCTGGTCGGAGCGGCCCGGCTTCGACTATTATTTCCACCCCTTCCCGACCCAGATCGACGTCCACACCGCGCCGGCCTTCTTCTTCAACACGCAGAGGCGGCGGCAGCGTCACGACGTCTGGGCCCATCCCGACCGCTTCTTCGTCTCCTCCCGGCTCGCCGCCCGGCATCTCGGCCCGCATCCCGCCGACAGCTTTCCGTTCGAGATCGGCTACGGCTATCATTTCGATGCCTTCCTGATCGGCGGCTTCCTGCGCGGCCACGCCGCCGACCTCGGCGTCAGCCGGCTGGAGCGCAAGATCGTCGAAGTGGCGGTCGACGCGCGCGGCGACGTCACCCATCTGATCGCCGAGGGCGGCGACCGGATCGACGGCGATCTTTTCGTCGATTGCAGCGGCTTCCGCTCGGTGATCGCGCAGGGCGCGCTCGGCGTGAAGTTCCTGCCGTTCGAGAAGAATCTGTTCAACGACAGCGCGGTGGTGATGCCGACCCCGGTCGACCCCGACGACGTGGATTCGAGCACCACCTCGTTCGCGCTTCGCAACGGCTGGGCGTGGCGGATCCCGCTGCGCAACCGCTACGGCAACGGCTATGTCTATTCCTCCTCCTACTGCTCGGCGGACGAGGCCGAGGCCGAGCTGCGCGGCCATCTCGGCGTCGGCGCCGACGAGCCCGCCGCCCGCCACCTCAGGATGAAAGTCGGCCGGGCCGAGAACAGCTGGACCGGCAACTGCCTCGCCGTCGGCCTGTCGCAGGGCTTCATCGAGCCGCTCGAGGCGACCGCGCTGCACATCGTCCAGGCGACCGTCGACGGCTTCATCCAGGCCTATGAGGCGGGCGGGTTCACCGCCGCCAACCGCGACGCGTTCAATCTCACGATCAACGCCCGCTACGAGGGCATTCGCGACTATATCGTCTGCCACTATCGGGCGAGCCGGCGCACCGACACCGACTATTGGCGCGACGCCGCGGCCCACGATCACCTGTCGGATTCGCTCAAGGCGATCATGACCTGCTGGTTCACCGGCGGCGACCTCGAGGCGGAGATCGCCCGCCAGGACATCGCCAGATATTATGCGCCGATCTCGTGGCACTGCCTGCTCGCCGGCTATGGCAACTTCCCCGCCGACCAGGCGATCCGGCCGCCGGCGCCGGCGGCGGCGCGCCACGACATGGCGGCGATCGACGATTTCGTCGCCCGCTGCGCGCTCAATTTCCGGCCCCATGCGGAGCTGCTCGCGGGGGCCGGCTGAAGCCGGAAAGGACGACCCCCGCGCTCCGTCCGGGAGGCGGGGATCATCGAAACAGGACCGGGCGATGATCAGAACCTGAAGGTGAAGCCCGCGAGGAAGCGGCGGCCGAACGTCTGGTGGTCGATCACCTCCAGCGGCCGGTCCGGCGCCGAGATCGTCACGAACGGCTCGTCGGTCAGGTTCAGTCCCTGGATGAACAGCGACAGGCCCTCGAGCGCCGAGCCCTCTTGGAAGTCATAGCCGACCTGGGCGTCGACGATTGTCTCTCCCAGCGCCCGCCGGTTGGTGCGGTTGCCGCCGAAGCCGGAAAGCTCGCCGAGGAAGCTGGTGCGGTGGCGGACGCTGGCGCGCGCGTTGAAGCCCCACCGCTCGAAAAAGAGCGTGCCGTTGGCCACCCAGCGCGAATAACCGAGGATGTCGGTCGGCGCCGCGTTCGGCGTCTGCCGCACGCGAGTCCGGGTCCAGGCGACGCCGCCGGTAAACCCGAAGCCTTCAAGCGCGTCGATGAGGACGCCGAACGGCAGGGTCGCCGCCGCCTCGACGCCGTAGAACTTGCCGCCGCCGGTATTGAAGGGCTGGGTGATCGTGCCGATCCGGCTGGTGACGAACGGCTCGTCGGCGGGATTGATCGGGAAGCCCGTATAGTCGAACGGCACCTCGACCGGATCGTAGATGAAGCTCTCCAGGTCCTTGTAGAAGAGCTGGAGCGCGACATAGCCGCTGCCGCCGAAATATTTCTCGAAATTGAGGTCGATCGCATTGGCGCGGATCGGCCGCAGGAACGGATTGCCGCCGTCGCCGCGAATGATGCCGGCGGCGCGGTCGAGGCCGTAGCTGATCGAGACCTGCATCTGATCGAGCCGCGGGCGCTGGATCTCGCGCGCCAGAGCCAGGCGGATGACGAAGTTGCTCGGGAAGCGCATCGACAGGTTGAGACTGGGCAGCACGTCCCAATAATGATCGCCGAGCCTGCGCTCGGTACCGACGCCGTTCAGGAAGATGAGGCCGGTCGAGCTCTGGTCGGTATGGATCGCCTGGACGCCGATATTGCCGGTCAGCAGCGCGCTGCCGAGCTCGGCCTCGAGATCGGCCTGGAGATAGAAGGTCATCAGGTCTTCGTTGACCGTATAGGCCTTCGCCAGCACGTCCTGCGCGTCGGTGCGGAAATCGAGCCGGTAGATGCCGTCGCGCACCAGGGCGCGGGGATCGTAGCTGACCATCGGCCCCAGACCGAGATAGTCGAGATTGGTCGGGTCGAGCAGATATTGGGTCGGAATCGGTATCTGGTTGGCGCCGCTGGCGATGGCGATGAACGCCTCGTCGGGCGTCAGCGACTTCTCGCGGTCGGTATAGTTGAAGCCGAACCGGACCGAGGACAGGAAGCCGCCGAGCTCGCGCTGGAGCTCGCCGCGATACTGCATCAATTCGTCCTCGACGATGCGGTCGTTCCAGTAGCCGGCCTGGACGCGGCTGCCGCCCCAGCCGAGCGGATCAGTCAGCAGGATGAGATTGGGATCGCTGTAATCGAGCGTCGGATCGAAGATCGTGCCGCTGCGCGTCGATTCGAAACCGATCGTGTCCTGGGCGCCGTTGCCCGCGCCGTAGCCGGTGCCGGCATAGCTTTCGAAGATAAGCTCGCGGCGGTCGGTGCGCGAATAGCCGAGATCGACCCAGGCGTTCCAGCCGTTATTGCCCTCGTAGCTGGCGTTGAGGCCGAAGGAATAGAGGTCGGCGCGGCGCTCGAACGCGTCGTTGCGGACGACGCCTTCGACGCCGGTGAAGGTGCCGGAGCGGACGAAGCCGTTCTCGATCTCGCCGGGCGTGCCGCCGACGTTGGAGAAAGCGAGCGGCAGCTCGATGCCGCGTTTGATCTGGTCGTCGTCGAAATGCGAGTAGAAGCCGTCGAGCGTGAACCTCAAGGTCGGCGTCGCCTGGACCTGGAGCGTGCCGTTGAGGCCGAGGCGCCGCAGCTGGGTCGAGGTGACGTAGGATTTCGAGCCGCCGATCACCCGGCCGAACTGGGTGTCGGCATAGCCCCAGGCGTTGAACTCCTGGATCTGATAGGGCTCGTCGATATAGGAGGCGGCCAGCGCGATGCCGACCGTGTCGTCGCGGAACTGGTCGACATAGGTGGCATTGACGCGATAGCCGGTTTCGTTCGAGCCGGCGTTGAGGGCGCCGAGATCGGTATAGGAACCGCGCGCGCCGATCGCGAGGACGCGGTCATTGGTGTCGAGCGGGCGGATGGTCTGGATGTCGATGGTCCCGACCAGGCCCTGGCCGACCAGGCTCGCCATCGGCGATTTGTAGATCAGCACCTGGCGCACGACCTCGGACGGATATTGGTCGAACTCGACGCCGCGATTGTCGCCGGTCGAGGTCTGCTCGCGGCCGTTCAAGAGGGTCTGCGAGAAATCGGGGCCGAAGCCGCGGATCGAGATGACGGCGGCGCGGCCGGAGATGCGCTGCGCGGCGAGGCCGGGCAGGCGGGCGATCGATTCGGCGATCGAGGCGTCGGGAAGGCGGCCGATATCCTCGGCCGAGACCGCCTCGACGATCTGGTCGCGGTCACGCTTCTCGCTGACCGCGCTCTGCAAAGCGGCGCGGAAGCCGGTGACGAGAATCTCCTCCTCGCCGCCGCCGGCCGGATTGGCGGTGGTTTCCTCGGTGGTCTCGCCGGTTTCGGTCGCCGGGTCGGTCGCGACGGGATCGTCCTGCGCGAAGGCCGGCGCGGCGCCCAGCGCGAGCGCGGCGGCCGCGCTCCCCAGCAGCCAGCTGCGGCGCTTCCCGAAACCGTTGATCATGCGAGCCCCCTCTATGTCGGCGGCCGGCACGCGCATCGCCGGCCTTGGCCGCCGGACCGATTCGACCGCGCCCAAAGCGCGGTCCGGACGCCGGCGAACGTCCGCAGTTTTCGGGGGAAAACAGCCCTGTCCTGCGATCCCCTCGGTCGCCGCCGCGATCGATCGCGGTCGTGGTTGCGCAAATTAGTGCAAATTCGCCGCGCATTATGCAAGCGAAAAAATCGCCGGCGGCGCCGGGAGCGGCGCGCTCGCTGTTGCAGCGCAGCATGAAGAGCGCGGTTGAGGGCGGCATCGGCGGCGGCGGGGGTCTCGCCGAGCATAGAGCTTGACGCCGCCGCCCGGCCGCTGCAAAAATTGCAAAAGGCGTGCGGCGGCGGGGCCGCGCGGCCGTGCCAAAGGGAAAGCCGGGGAGGGGGAGAATGACTCGCAACGCGCACCGCCGACGCGGCCGTCCCGTGCGAGCCCTGCTCGCGGCCGCGATGGCCGGTTTGCTGTCGCAGGCGGCGATCGCCAACCAGGAGGCGCCGTCCTTTCGCGACCGGCTGCCGGAAGACGAGTTCATCTATTTCGTGCTGCCCGACCGGTTCGAGAATGGCGAGGCCGGCAACGACCGCGGCGGCCTTGGCGGCGACCGGCTGCGGCACGGCTTCGATCGGTCGCACAAGGGCTTCTACCATGGCGGCGACCTGGCCGGCCTGACCGAGCGGCTCGACTATCTCGAGGGCATGGGGGTGACGGCGATCTGGCTCGGGCCGATCTACCGCAACAAGGCCGTGCAGGGGCCGCCGGGCCAGGAATCGTCCGGCTATCACGGCTATTGGATCACCGACTTCCTCGACGTCGACCCGCATTTCGGCACCCGCGCGGAGCTCAGGCGCTTCGTCGATGCCGCCCACGCGCGGGGGATGAAGGTCTATCTCGACATCATCACCAACCACACCGCCGACGTGCTGCGCTACCGCGACTGCGCGCCGTTCGACTGCCCCTATCGCGGCCATGCCGATTATCCCTATTCGCGCCGCGGCGGGGTCGGCGGCGAGGCGATCAATCCGGGCTTTGCCGGGATCGGCCCCGACCAGCAGAATGACGAGAATTTCGCGCGGCTGACCCGCCCCGATTTCGCCTATCAGCCTTTTGCGCCGCCCGGCGAGGAGCGGATCAAGAATCCGGCCTGGCTCAACGATCCGATCTATTACCATAATCGCGGCAACACGACGTTCCAGGGCGAGAACAGCCGCTTCGGCGATTTCGGCGGGCTCGACGATCTGTTCACCGAGCATCCGCGGGTGGTGGCCGGAATGATCGAGATATTCGGCCGGTGGATCGACGATTTCGGCGTCGACGGCTTCCGCATCGACACCGCCCGCCACGTCAACCCGGAATTCTGGCAGGCGTTCGTGCCGGCGATGCTGGCGCGGGCGCGGGCGCGAGGCATTCCCAATTTCCACATTTTCGGGGAGGTGTACGACCCCGATCCGGGGGCGCTGGCCGGCTTCACCCGGGTCGACCGCTATCCGACCGTGCTCGACTTCGCCTTCCAGTCGGCGGTCACCGACGTGGTCGCCGGCGACGCGCCGACCGAGCGCCTCGCGCGGCTGTTCCAGGCCGACGTGCTGTACGAGGGCGGCGCGGCGACCGCCCGCAGACTGCCGACCTTCCTCGGCAATCACGACATGGGGCGCTTCGCCCATTTCGTCCGCCGCCGGAACCCGCTGGCGAGCGCCGAGGAGGAGCTGAAGCGCGTGCTGCTCGGCCATGCGATGATGATGTTCGCGCGCGGCGTGCCGACCATCTATTATGGCGACGAGCAGGGCTTCGTCGGCGACGGCGGCGACCAGGACGCCCGCCAGGACATGTTCCCGAGCCGGGTCGCCAGCTACAATGACGACCGGCTGGTCGGCTCGGACGCCACCACCGCCGCCTCGAATTTCGACAGAGGCGCGCCGATCTACCGCGCGCTGGCGCGGATGGCGGCGGTGCGCGCGTCCGATCCGGCGCTGCGGCGCGGCGAGCAAAGGGTGCTCAACTACACGACCGACGCGCCCGGGCTGTTCGCGATCGCCCGCGTCGCGCCCGGCGGCACCGGCCAGACTCTGGTCATCTTCAACAGCTCGAACCGGCCGCTCGCCGCCAACGTCTGGGTCGACAATGCGCTGGTCCGCTTCGAATTGGTGATCGGCGAGTGCCGGCCGCAGGCGGCGGCGCCCGGCAGCTACCGGGTCGACATCCCGCCGCTCGACTATCTGGTGTGCCGCGCCTCCCCGGCGGGAGCGGCGAATTGAACCAGCTGCAGCGGATCCTGCCGGCAACCGCGCTCGACATATGGTGGCGCGGCGCCGTCATCTACCAGGTCTATCCGCGCAGCTTCGCCGATTCCGACGGCGACGGCGTCGGCGACCTGCCCGGCGTCGCGGCGCGGCTCGACTATATCGCCTCACTGGGAGTCGACGCGGTCTGGCTGTCGCCCTTCTTCACCTCGCCGATGCGCGACTTCGGCTACGACATTTCGGACTATCGCAGCGTCGATCCGGTGTTCGGCACGCTCGACGATTTCGACCGGCTGCTCGATCGTGCCCACGCGCTCGGCCTCAGGGTGATCATCGACCAGGTCTATTCGCACAGCTCCGATCAGCACCCCTGGTTCGCCGAAAGCCGGTCGAGCCGCGACAATCCCAGGGCCGACTGGTACGTCTGGGCCGACGCCAGGCCGGACGGCTCGCCGCCGAACAACTGGCAGGCCAATTTCCACGGCCCGGCCTGGACCTGGGACGGCGGCCGCCGCCAATATTATCTGCACAATTTCCTCGCCAGCCAGCCCGACCTCAACCTGCACAATGCCGAGGTCCAGGACGCCGTGCTCGACGTCGCCCGCTTCTGGCTCGACCGCGGCGTCGACGGCTTCCGGATGGACGCGATCAATTTCGCGATGCACGACCCGCTGCTGCGCGACAATCCGCCGGTCGCGCCCGGGACCTCAAGAGGGCGCCGGCCGTTCGACTTCCAGCAGCATCTCCACAATCAGTCGCACCCCGACATTCCCGATTTCCTGACCCGGCTGCGGCGGACCGTCGACCGTTACGGCGACCGCTTCACGGTCGCCGAGGTCGGCGGCGAGCAGGCCGACCGCGAGATGAAGCTGTTCACCCAGGGCGCCGACCGGCTGAACAGCGCCTACGGCTTCAACTTCCTGTACGCGCGCGACCTCCATGCCGGCCTGATCCACGACACGATCGATTTATGGCCCGGCGCGCCCGGCGAAGGCTGGCCGAGCTGGGCCTTTTCCAATCACGACGCGCCGCGGGTGGCGTCGCGCTGGGCGGCCGGCCGCGACGGCCGGGCCGTCGCCGCTCTGTCGATGCTGCTGCTGATGACGCTGCGCGGCAATGCCTTCCTCTACCAGGGCGAGGAGCTCGGCCTGCCCCAGGCGCAGGTGCCCTATGAGCGGCTGCGCGACCCGGAAGCGATCGCCAACTGGCCCGACACCAAGGGCCGCGACGGCGCGCGCACGCCGATGCCGTGGCGGGCCGACGCGCCGCATGCCGGCTTCTCCTGCGCCGATCCGTGGATGCCGGTCGACCCGGCGCACGTGCCGCTCGCGGTCGACCGGCAGGAGCTCGACACCCGCTCCCTGCTCCACCTCACCCGCCGCATCGTCGCGCTGCGCAAGCGCGAGGAGGCGCTGCGCGTCGGCGCCGTCCGCCGGCTCGACGTCGCCGAGCCGCTGCTCGCCTTCGAGCGCGGCGAGGGCGGCGGCCGGTTGCTGTGCGTGTTCAACCTCGGCACAGGCAGCGCCCCGTTCGCGCTGCCGCGGGGCTGGCGAATCGCCCTGTCGGTCGGCGACGGCGTCGGACCGGCCGCGCTTCCCCCGCTCTCCGGCTATGTCGCCAAGCGGGTGCTGTGAGCGGTCGATCAGCCGCCGCAGGATTCCCGCACGATCAGGTCGGTCGGCAGCCGGTCGGAGCGCATCTCGCCCTCGCCGCCCGCGCCGAGCAGCTTGGAGACGAGCAGCCGTCCGGCATAGCCGGTATCCTGGGCGACGGTGCTGAGCGCGGGCTGGCTGTAGCGCGCGAACGGCACGTCGTCATAGCCGATCACCGACACGTCGTCCGGCACCCGGATGCCGGCCCGCTTCAGCGCCCGGATCGCGCCCAGCGCGATGACGTCGCTGGCGGCGACGATGCCGTCGAACGCCAGCCCGCGCGAGCGCAGCGCGTCGATCGCCGCCTCGGCGGTCTCGATGTCGAAGCGCGTCGGCACGACCAGAGCGGGATCGTAGCCGATGCCGACCTGATCGAGCGCCTCGACATAGCCGCTGAGGCGCAGCCGCACCTCGGGCGATTCGGTGTCGCCCAGATAGAGGATGCGCTTGCGCCCCAGCCGCGCCAGATGCAGCGTCGCGCGGCGCCCGCCGACCAGATTGTCGCTGCCGACCGAGCAATAATTCTGGTCGGGCAGGTCGGCGCCCCAGACCGCGAAGCGGGCCTCGCTTTGCGACAGCTTGTTGAAGGCGTGATGGAGCGCGCCCTGGCCGAGGAAGATCACGCCGTCGGCGCGGCTGGTGGTCATCGCCATCGCCAGATCCTCGTAGGAGACCGGGGCGAAATGGCTGACCAGGACGTCGCAGCCGCGTTCGCGGGCCGCGTCGCCGATGCCGGCGAGCAGGTCGAGATAGAAGGGGTCGGAGAGCTTCGCCTCGCGGCCGTGCGGACGCGGCACGACGATGGCGATGGTGCCGGTGGCGCCGATCGGGCCGGCCGGCATGTAGCCGCGGAACGGATAATTATGCTCGCGCGCCAGCTTCCAGATACGCTGCTTGGTGAGCGCGTTGATCGAGGGATTGTCATTGAGGGCGCGCGACGCGGTCGAGATCGACACGCCGGCCAGGCGGGCAATATCTTCAAGACGGGTGCCGCGGCGGCTCATATTGCAAACTTTGCCGCAAAAATTTCAGCTGGCAAGAGCCGGGCGGTCCGGGAGGCGACCCCGGACCCCAAATCGTCATGACGAAATGAGACCGCCTCGTGCACGACAGGAGTGAAAAGATGATCGTTCGGATCGCCGCCTTCTTCGCGCTGCTGCTGCTCGCCACGCCGGCCTTCGCCGAGGCGGTGGCGCGGATCGCCTCGCCGGGCAATGTGCTGGCGGTCGAGCTGCAGATCGACGGCGACGGCCGTCCGAGCTACTCAGTGGCACGGTTCGGCCGCGAGATCATCGCGCCGTCGCGGCTGGGCTTCATGCTGCTCAACGCCCCCAAGCTCGAGCGCAACTTCGCGCTGGCCGGCCAGTCCACCGCCAGCGTCGACGAGACCTGGGAGCAGCCCTGGGGCGAGCGCCGCTTCGTCCGCAACCGCCACAACGAGCTCAGGGTGCGCTTCACCGAGCGCTCCGGCCTCAGGCGCAGCATGGACGTCGTGTTCCGGCTGTTCGACGACGGACTCGGCTTCCGCTACGAATTTCCCGACCAGCCCGATCTCGCCGAGGTCGAGATCGCCGACGAGCTGACCGAGTTCGCGATCGTCGATCCCGGCACCGCCTGGTGGATCCCCGCCTTCGAATGGAATCGCGAGGAATATCTCTACAACCGCACCGCGATCGCCGAGGTCGGAATCGCCCAGACGCCGATGACGGTGCGCACCGGCGACGGCCTGCATATCGCCTTCCACGAGGCGGCTTTGGTCGACTATTCGGGGATGAACCTCGCCTCGATGGGCCATGGCCGGTTCCGCGCCGCGCTCACGCCGGGCACCGACGGCGCCAGGGTCCGCCGCCGGGCGCCGTTCCCGACGCCGTGGCGGACGATGCAGATCGCCGACAGCGCCGGCGGGCTGGTGATGAACGACCTCATCCTCAATCTGAACGAGCCCAACCGGCTCGGCGACGTCTCATGGGTCAGACCGATGAAATATGTCGGCGTCTGGTGGGAGATGCATCTCGACCGCTCCACCTGGGCGTCGGGCCCGCGCCATGGCGCGACCAATGCCAACGTCCGCCGCCATATCGACTTCGCCGCCGACAACGGCTTCGACGCGGTGCTGGTCGAGGGCTGGAACCTCGGCTGGGACGGCGACTGGTTCGGCAACGGCCAGGATTTCAGCTTCACCCGGCCCTATCCCGATTTCGACCTCGAAGGGCTTGCCGCTTATGCGCGGACGCGCGGCGTGCGGCTGATCGGCCATCATGAGACGTCGGGCTTCGCCGCCCATTATGAGGACCAGATGGAGGACGCCTTCGCCCTTTACCAGCGGCTCGGCATCGAAGCGGTCAAGACCGGCTATGTCGCCGATGCCGGCCAGGCCAAGGTGCGCGGGCAAGACGGCCGCATCCTTTATGCCTGGCATGAGGGCCAGGCGATGAACCGCCACCATTTGCGGGTGATCGAGGCCGCCGCCCGCCACCGGATCGCGATCAACGCCCATGAGCCGACCAAGGACACCGGCCTCAGGCGCACCTTTCCCAACATGATCGCCCGCGAAGGCGCGCGCGGCATGGAATTCTCGGCCTGGGGCAATCCCGGCAACCCGCCCGAGCATGAGGCCAATCTGGTCTTCACCCGGCTGCTTGCGGGGCCGATGGACTATACGCCCGGCATTTTCGGCATGCGCACCCGCTCGCCGGGCGGCGTCCAGACCACCTGGGCCAAGCAGCTGGCGCTCTATGTCGTCATCTATTCGCCGCTGGTGATGGCGGCCGATCTTCTCGAGAATTACGAGGCCAATCCGCGCCCGTTCCGGTTCATCCGCGACGTGCCGGTCGACTGGTCGGAAAGCCTGGTCGTCAACGGCGAAATCGGCGACTTCGTGACCATCGCCCGCAAGGACCGGGGCAGCGAGAACTGGTATCTCGGCGCGATCACCGATGAGGAAGGCCGCGTGCTGACCGCGCCGCTCTCTTTCCTGACGCCCGGCCGCCGCTACCGCGCGCAAATCTACCGCGACGGCGAGGCGGCCGACTTTCGCACCAACCCGACCGACATCGTGATCGAGGAACGGACCGTCACCAGCGCCGACACGCTGACGCTGCGGCTGGCGCCGGGCGGCGGCCAGGCGGTGCGCTTCGTCGCGCTGGGGCGGTGACGGTGAGCGATTCGATCATGGGAGTCATCCCGGCGAAAGCCGGGACCCATGAACACCGGGCCAGCGATCTTGCGAGGCGGCCGCGCCGACATTTCCTGCGCTTCGGTTCATGGGTCCCGGCTTACGCCGGGATGACTCTGTGGGTGGCGATGTTGCTCGCTTTGCTCCCGGACGCCTCCCCCGCGCAGACCCCAAGCGTGACCGGCCGGCTCCAGCATTACCGCAACTTCCCTTCGGCTTATGCGGCCCCGCGCCACGTCACCGTCTGGCTGCCGGCGAATTACGATCCCGACGGCCAGCCCTATTCCGTCCTCTACATGCATGACGGCCAGAATCTGTTCGATCCCGCCACCGGCTATGGCGGCAGGGAATGGGGGATCGACGAGGCGGTGACCCGGCTGATGGCGGAGGGCGCGATCCCGCCGACCATCGTCGTCGGCATCTGGAACACGCCGGCGCGGCTGCGCGAATATGTGCCGGCCAAGGCGTTCGACCGGCTGCCGGCGCGCTACATGGACCGGGTGCGCGGCCTTTATGGCGGCGATCCGCTGTCGGACTCCTATCTGCGCTTCATCGTCCGCGAGCTGAAGCCGTTCATCGACCGCATGTACAACAGCGCGCGCATCCGCGAGCGCACCGCGATCATGGGCTCGAGCATGGGCGGGCTCATCTCGCTCTACGCGCTGGCCGAATATCCGGAGGTGTTCGGCGGCGCCGGCATGGTCTCGACCCACTGGCCGCTGCTGCTCCCGCCGGAGGGGGAGACTTTGTCCGACGCAGACCGCGACGCCGTCGCCGGCGCGTTCGAATCCTATCTGCGCGGCGCGTTGCCGCGGCCGGGACGCCACCTTCTCTATTTCGACCATGGCAGCGAGACGCTCGACCGCCATTATGCCGCCTATCAGCAGCGGATCGATCGGCTGGTGGCGGCGCGCGGCTGGACGCGGGACGGCGACTGGATCAGCCGCAACTTTCCCGGCGCCGCCCACAATGAGGACAGCTGGCGGGAGCGCGTCGAGATTCCGCTGCGCTTCCTGCTCGGCGGGCGCCCGGCCTCCGCTCAGCCCGGCCGGCGCCAGGGGACGAAGTCGCCGAGCGGGCAATTGGGGCCGGGGAGGGTCGACCCGGGCTCGAGGCCGCGCACCAGGTCGCCGCGGCAGAAGCGGCCGCTGAAGGTCTCGACGACCAGGGTGCTCGTCGGCCGCAGTCCGGAGCAGGCACCGGCAAGCCGGTTCACCCAGACCGCCTGCGCCGTGCGGTAGACGATCGTCCTGTCGTCGAGCGCCTGCAGCGCCTGATTCTGGTGCACCGGCACGCACGCCTGCGGCTCGCCGGCGGTCAGGCCGGCCAGCTCGCGCGACAATCGCGCCTCGGGGGTGTCGCCGGCCGTGGCGCAGCCGGCCAGCGCCAAGAGCAGCATCAAAGCGCGCATCACTCGGCTCCTGTGTGCCGGGCGATCATAGAGCTTCCGCCTGCCGCCGTCATCCGACCTGCTCGACGGCGAGCGCGCCGGCGGGCAGCGGCCGGGTCAGCTCGGCGGCCGGCACCGCCGGGTCGAGCCATCGGCCCCAGTCGGCCGGGCCGAGCACCACCACCTGCCGGTTATGATAGGGCGCGACGTCCGGGCCGGGCGGGCAGGTCAGCATCGTATAGGCTTCGCCGATTCCGGGATCGTCCCGCCACAGGCCGGCGATGCAGAACCATGGCTCGCCGGCGAGGGTGAACAGCCATTTGTCCTTGCGCTTCCTGGCCGGGTCGGCGGGCGCGGTGAACTCGTAGAAGCCGTCGGCGACGATCAGGCAGCGCCCGCGCGGAAATTCGCGGCCGTCGGCGCGGTAATTGTAGACCGGCCTGCCGCCCGGCCCCGGCCACGACCAGCGCCGCACGACGAGCTCGGCGGCGCCCTCCGCGGCGGCGGACGCGCGGATTATCGCGTTGCGGTCGGTGATCCGGATCGAATCGAGCGGCTCGAGATTGGGCAGCCCTTCGGGAAAGACGAGCGGGATGCGGGTCCGGCTCCAGTCCTCGCGGACCTGTCCCAGGGCGACGCGGCGGCGCTGCTCGTTGCACATCATGGCTCCGTGCCACCGGCGGCGGAATGGGGACAGTCACTTTTCCGCTCGACAGCGTGAAAGTGAGCGGGGCTTGCGGAAAAGTGACTGTCCCCACTAGGTCCCCAACCATGACCGAGCCCAAAGTCTTCCTCCTGAGCAAGCAGGACCGGTTCAGCGCTGAGGCGGCGGCGGCGGCGCGCGAAGCGCTCGGCGACCGGCTGAGGATCTTCACCGGCCAGGTCGGCGACCCTTATCCGGACCTTTCCGGCCTCGCCGCCGGCGACGTGCTGATCTCCTTCCTCTCGCCCTGGATCATCCGCCAGCAGGATCTCGACCGCGCCGGGACCGCGATCAACTTCCATCCGGCCTCGGTCGATTATCCCGGAATCGGCTGCTACAATTTCGCGCTGTACGACGAAGCCGCCGAGTTCGGCGCGGTCTGCCACCACATGCTCGCCAGGGTCGACAGCGGCCGTATCGTCGAGGAGCGCCGGTTTCCGCTCGAGCCCGACGACAGCGTCGAGACGCTGAAATTGCGAACGATGGAGGTGATGGTGGCGATGTTCCGCGACCTGATCGGAATCATCGCCCGCGGCGCGGAGCTGCCGGCGGCGGGCGTCCACTGGACCCGTCCGCCCTACACCCGCAGGCAGCTGCACGCGCTCAAGGTGATCACCCCCGACATGGACGAGGCCGAAATCGCCCGCCGGGTGCGCGCCGTCACCTATCCGGGCTATCCGGGCGCCGTGCTCCATCGCGCCGACGGCACCTTCTATTCCTATCCGGTGCCGGAGCGCGAGCCGCTCGCCTGACCCTCCCCGCGAAATCGCGGGGAGGATTTAGCGCCCTAGTGATGGCGGCGGCCGCGGCGCTGGTGGGCGGCCTCGAGCTCGGCGGCGCTGATCGTTCCATCGCCATCGGCATCGGCGCGCGCCAGCCGCGCCGCGAAGCCCGCGCGGAATTCGGCGAAGCTGACCGCGCCGTCGCCGTCGGCATCGATCGGCGGCCGACCCGGCGCCGGCGGCACGGCGGCGGTCGCGGACGCTTCCGGCTGAGCAGGCGCCGCCGGCTGGGCCTGCCCCGGCTGAGCCTGCGCGGGGACAGCCGGCGCGGCTTCCTCATCGGGCCCGTGATGGCCGCCGCGTCCGTGCCGGCCGTGGCGCCGCGGTATTTCCGCGCCGGTCAGCCGTCCGTCGCGATTGGCGTCATGCCCGGCGAAACGCTGCCGCGCCGCCTGATCGATCTCGGCGGCGACGATCCGGCCGTCGCCGTCGAGATCGGCCTTGTGCCCATCAGGGGCCAGCGCGAACGCCGCGGCGGCGGCGGCCAGCAGCGCGCCGGCGCCGCCTCCCGCGATCCAATATCTGGTCTTGTTCTGCATCACTCTGTCTCCACGCGCGCCGCAGCCCGGCGCCCACGCCCTTTCAAGCGCCGCCGCGTCGCAGGAGATTGTCGAGCGGCAGCCGAAATTGTCGCCATCTGTGGCGCGCCCGTTAAGCATTAAAGGATTTCAGACGGCGCTGTCCCGCAGGGAGACGGCCGAATCTTGGCCATTGTTCGCCGGAATTTCCGGTGTCAGTCGAGCTTTCGTCACCGCGGTCCGGTGCGAACGGGGGCTGGGGAAGCCCCTCGTCAGACAGGAGGTTCAGATGCGTCAACTTCACGATTTCGAGCTGAAGCAGGTCAGCGGCGCCGGCGGCTCGTGCTGCGATCCGTGCGGCTCGATCCCGAGCCCCGCCGCAAGAACAATAACGGCTATGGCAACGGCCCCGAATCCGGCCCGCCTCCGGGCAATAGCGGCGCCCACAATCCGGGGCTGCTCGAGGACAATCGCGGCCCCCGCGGCCCGCGCTGAGATACGCGAGCCGGCGCCGCTCGCGGCGCCGGCAAAAGGCGCTCCGACCTTCGGGCCGGGGCGCTTTTCATTTGAGCGCCGCTGCCCGCGAGCCGGCCGCTCTCCTGTCCCCCCCGGTCACGGTTCGCGGACGCCGCTTTGTTCTGACCGGCGGCCTCGGCGTGCTGCGAAGATGGCTTACAAGCCGCGCGTCCGATGTTAGATTGGGGCGGGGACGGACCTGGTCATGCCGAGCGAGCTGGAAATCTGGATCGAGCTGGCGGCGATCACCGCAGTGGTCGTCATGTTCCCGCTCTATCTGGGCTTCGTCCATGTCGGCCCGGCGGGCGCGCTCGCTTATGCCGCCGCCGGCGGCATCGCCCTGACCATAAGCGAGCATCTCCAGTTCAGAGTGCCCGCCAAAAGGCCCCTCCACCCCGCAGCTTCGCTGCGCCGTCCCCCTCCCCCGCAAAAGCCGGGGAGGGTCGCGCTCAAACATGCCGCGATCGACGCCGGCCTGTGGGTGGCGGCGATCACCGGCGTCGGCGGCATCGTCTATCTGCTGGCGCTCATCTTCCTCTGACCGGCGCCCGGCCCTTGCCGCGGACGGCCTTGCCCCTTTTGGCCTGGCCACGGCCCGCCTTGCCGGGCGATTTGGCGCCATGCATCCGATATTCCGCCAGACCCTCGCCGAGATGGGGGTTGCTCGCCTCGCGGATCCGCGCCGCTTCCTCGTCGTAGAGGAACGGCAGGAAAGCGAAGCGCCGTCCCCGGGTCACCGGCGTCGCCTCGTGCAGCAATGTGCAGGAAAAGACCACGGCGCCGCCGGTCGGTGCGCGGTAGGTGCGCGCGCCATATTCGGGAAAGCGCAGGTCGCCTCCGTCATAGTCCTCGGCATTGAGATTGATCGTCACCGCGAACCGGCGGTGGGCGGTGCCTTTGGTGGTGTTGTCGCGGTGCGGACGGAAATAGCCGCGGCCGGCCTCGTAGCAGGCGACGACGTAGCGCTCGATCCGGGTCGGACTGAACTGGAAGGCGCGCTCGAGCGCGGTGCTGAGCCGCCGGTTCATGCGGGCGACGATGCCGCGGCGCAGCGCGTCGTCGCCGATCAGATAGTCGCGCCGCTGCTTGTGGGCGGGATCGAGGATCAGGCGGGTCTTGCCCTCGACGTCGCGCATGAAGCCTGAATCCTCACCGCCGTCGGCCTCGTAGAGCGCGATCAGATGCCGGCACAGGTCGGGCTCGAACACGTTGGGGACGACCAGGACCGGCGCGAAGCCGGTGGCGGCCGGCGCCGCCAGCCGCGCGCGCAGCAGCTCCAGCGCCTGCTCGCCTTTGTCGATGGCGAAGCGGCCGGCGACGCGCAGCGCCGGATCGAGCACCAGCCAGTGCGGGTGAAACTCGCTCTGCCCGGCGAGCGCGCCATAGAGCTCGCTGATCTTGCGGTCGTAATCGAGGAAGAAGCGGATGCCGGGCAGCTGCTGGGCGATCAGCCCGGAGCGGGCGTCCTCGGGATCGACGGTGACGCCGAAGAAGCAGGCCTGCTCGTCGTCGAACAGCTCGCGGCTGCCGGCGACCAGCTTCAGCGCCTCGATGCTCGGGCCATGCCGCCCCGAGCCGTAGAGCAGCATGACGACATGGCGCCCGGCGACCGTGTCGAAGGCATAATTGGCCGCCCCCGACAAGGCGGCGGCGTGGAACCAGGGCGCATATTCGCCCCATCCGAGCATGCTGGCGCCATCGTTCGACACGGCACCGGTCAACGGACCCCTCCGACGCCATAGACCAAGTCGCTCCCCGGCTCGCGGGGAGTCACCGCCTCACCGCGCCGCGGCCGAAACACCAGTCCGTTCAACGCAATAGGCCGGCGGCGAAGTCGTTCCTGGGGCGTGCCCATGCCATCCTCAACAGGGGAAGCTCCTGATGAACGGATAAGCCCGGATCGTCAAACACCTTCCCCCCGCCGACGGCGGAGCGCCGATCCGCGAAGGCCGCTTCCCGAACCTCGTCCCGCAATTCGTCGACGGCAATCGAAGTGGACCGAATACCGCTTGCAATTGCGTCCCGGGATCGAAAAGATCGTCTTTTCAAGTCCTTGATTCTTGTCCAGCGTCATTCTGGTGCAACCATGGTCCAGGGGGGCGGCCATGCGCGACGACGGCAAGCGGCGAGCCGAACAGCTGGTCCGCATCAACCTGCGCACGGTGATCGGCCTGCCCGGCCTGGCGCGGCGCGGTCCGCATACCAAGCATCATGGCTGCGTCTCCGCCAAATTCTGCGTGCTCGAGGACATACCCGACCATTTTCGCCAGGGGCTGTTCGCGCGCGAGCGCGAGTTTGACGCCTTCGTCCGCTTCTCGAACGGATTCCAGGCCGACGATCGTCACGGCGACGTGCACGGCATGGCGATCAAGGTGCTCGACGTGGACGGGCCGAAGGTTCTCGAATGGCCGGCGACCAGCGAAGCCCCCGCGGATGCGCAGGCGCAGGATTTCGTGCTCATGGATCACGAGACCTTCCCGACCGGCAACCCCGCCGTCTACGCGATGGTCAACCGTCTCCAGCGCGGCCAGCCCCCGCTGGCCTGGCTGCTCAGCCTGTTGCGGCTGTTCCTTTTCCACCGCCAGGTGCTGAAGGACGTCGCCCTCACCAAAACGAAGAAGCCCGCCTCGCCGCTCACGACCTGTTACTTCAGCACGACGCCTTATGCCTTCGGGCCCTATCGGGTGAAATATGTGGTGGTGCCGGAGGAGTCCGAGGAAAGCGGCGAGTCCGGCGTCAGTTCCTCCGACGGCCTCGGCGAAGCGCTGGCCGGGACTCTCGCCGCGGGCGAGGCGGCGTTCCGGTTCGGCATCGATATCCAGGCCGACGAGGATCGGCATCCGATCGAGGATCCGCGCATTTGCTGGTCCGAGGCCGGCGCCAGGCGGGAATGGCTGGCGAGGATCGTGATCCAGCGCCAGGAGGTCGACCGCTACGCGCCGCTCGCCGAGAATCTGTCATTTTCTCCCTGGCACGCCCTCAGGGCGCACGAGCCGCTCGGCTATATCAACCGGGCGCGCGGTCCGGTCTATCGCGAGATGGCGCGCTATCGCCACCGCCGCAACCGGATCGTCCCGGTCGAAAGCTGGGTCGTTCCACAGAGCTACAGGCGAATGCCGGCGCCGGTCTGGGGAGACCTTTACTGGGCGCCGCCGCCCGAGCGGCGCGGTCTGCTGGCGAAGCTGGGGAGGGTGTTCGAGGGGTGGGCGGTCAAAGCGGCCGAACGGTGGCCCTCGCTGGTGCGCCTGGTCGAAAAAGTGCCCTGGCTGCGGCAGCGGATCAATCGCCGGGTGATCAACCGGATCGCCTGCAAGACCGCGCAGCGGCCGCTGCCGATGTCGCTGCGGACCGCGGACGACAAGCCGGTCGACCCGAAGAGCAAGGAGACCTACGGCACGCATGTTTCCTGGCCGGGCCTCGTCGACCGCTCCTTCACCGGCCGGCACCTGCCG
This sequence comes from uncultured Alphaproteobacteria bacterium, assembly GCA_963848555.1. Classification (GTDB taxonomy): domain Bacteria; phylum Pseudomonadota; class Alphaproteobacteria; order Sphingomonadales; family Sphingomonadaceae; genus Allosphingosinicella. The sequence continues at coordinate 140,809 of CAWKEE010000006.1, forward strand.
CCGATGAGCGGAGCCGAAGTCGCCTCTCTGCCGGACGTCGACCGGGTGGCGGCGCTGTTCGCGCAGAGGCCATCGGGCGGGAAGCCCAGCCCGGACACCAGCGCCCTGCTCTGCTTCTTCGCCCAATGGCTGAGCGACAGCTTCCTGCGGACGCACCCGGACGATGCCAGGCGCAACACCTCGACGCATGAGCTCGATCTTTGCCAGATTTACGGTCTCGGCCAGCAGACCACCCGCTTGCTGCGGGAGGAGCGCGGTGGCCGGCTCAAGTCGCGACCGACGCCGAGGGGCGAGCTTCCGCCCCTGCTTACCGACCCCAAGACGCTGGCCGTCAAGCCGGAATTCGAAGGGATCTGCTTCGACCCGATCCTCGCCGCCAGCTTCGACCCCGAGGACCCGCCGCACGGACTTGCCCGGGACCTGCGCATCCGGATCGAGAAATCGGTCGGCAAATGGGCGGTCGAGCCCGATCGCTGGCGCTGCCATTATGCCGGCGGCCTCGATCGGGCGAGCTCGACCCTGCTCTACTCGGCGTTCAACACGCTGTTTCTGCGCGAGCACAACCGGCTCGCGACCCAGCTGCGCAAATGGTATGGCAGCGACAATGACGACTGGCTGTTCGAAACCGCCCGCAACATCAACATCGTCAAATATCTGAAGGTCCTGATCGAGGACTATCTCAACCATATCGGCGGCGAGCTGTTCAGGATCAGGCTCGAGCAGGGCTTCGCCGACCGCTGCCTCTGGTACCGGGCCAACCGCATATCGATCGAGTTCAACCTGCTCTATCGCTGGCATTCGCTGGTGCCGGAGAGGGTCTGGATCTGGGACGCCCAGGGCAAGCCGGAATTTCTCCAGAACGAGCAATTCCGCTTCAACAACGCGATCATCGAGCGGGACGGCATCGAGAAGATCATCGACGCCGCATCGCGGCAGCCCGCCGGGCTGGTCGGATTGCACAACACGCCCCCCTTCCTGATCGAGGCGGAAAAGAAGTCGATCCATTTCGCGCGCCAGTTCCGCCTCGCGCCGTTCAACGCCTACCGGCGGCGCTGGAAGCTCGAGCGCTATTCGGCTTTCCTGGAGATGACCGGCGGCGACGCCGAACTGGCCGACGAGCTTGCGGGCCTATATCCCGATCGCAAGGGCGTTTGCGGCGTCGACCGGGTCGAGTTCACGGTCGGCCTGTTCGCCGAGGCCCGCGCGAAGAACGCGGTGCTGCCGACCCTGCTCAGCCTGATGGTCGCGTCCGACGCCTTCTCCCATGCGCTCACCAACCCGCTGCTCGCGGCCTATGTCTTCGGCCAGGGCGCGCTGACCGATTTCGGCATGATGGAGCTCGAGCGGGTCGGGGCGCTCACCGACATCGTCAGGGACAATTGCGCGCCGGGAACCAAGCCGCCGCTCGCCAGCTTCGGCTTGCCGAAGTCCGCGCAGCCGCGGCCGCCCGACTGGAGCGGGGCGCAATTGTCGGGGATGCCGCCGGTGTAAACGCCCAAGCGGCCCGCCAAAGGGGCGCCGGCCGCGCGCTGCGCTCCGCTCCCGGCCAATGACTCGAATGCGTTGAATATGTTACAGCCGGTTTGCGCCTTGGGGGGATGATCGGGGAGGCGATGGGGCAATGACGGAAATCCGGGCGCCACAGGTGCATCCCGGCCATGAATATCCGGCCGCGTCGGTTCTCGCGCGCCGCAAATATCTCACCATCCTGTTTTCCGACCTGACCGGATCCACCCGGCTCGCCGGCGCGATGGAGGCGGAGGATTATGCCCAGCTGCTCGCCCATCTGCGCAGGGCCTATCTGGAAGTCATTCCGAGCTTCGGCGGGACCGTCGTGCAGATCAGCGGCGACGGTCTGCTCGCCATCTTCGGCTATCCGGAAGCGAATGAGGATGACGGCCGCACCGCGGTGGCGGCGGCGCTGAAGCTCCATGCCCGCATCCGCTCGCTCGACCCGCCCCACGGCGGCGCCGCACCGTTGCGGCTCCATACCGGCGTGCATTCCGGGCTGGTCCTGCTGCACGAAGGGGATGCGATACGCGGCCGCTTCGAGCTGCACGGCGGCGCCACCAATATCGCGTCGCGCCTGGCCACCGCCGCGCAGGCCGACGAGATCCTCGTCTCCGAAGCCACTCTGGGCCCGGACTGGGGCATGTTCCAGACCGGCGAACGACGATTCCTCGCCCTCAAGGGCAAGGAGAAGCCGATCGCCGCCTTCACCGTCCTTGCCGATGCCGCGGTCGCCACCCGCTTCGCCGGACGGGAGCGCCAGGGGCTGAAGCCGTTTGTCGGCCGCGAGCCCGAGCTGCGCCGGCTCGGCGCCGCCGTCCGCCGCGCTGCGGCCGGCAGGCCGAGCTTCTTGGCGATCGTCGGCCCGGCCGGTGTCGGCAAGACCCGGCTGGCCAGCGAATTGCTGCAGCGGGCGGGCGCATCCTTCAGGAGCTTTCGCGGCGAATGCGATGCGCATCTCGGCGCCGAACCGCTGCAGCCATTCCTGCAAATTCTCCGGTCGATCCTCGGCCTGTCGCGCACCGCGCCCGGCGAGCACCAGGCCGGCGCGATCGCGGCCGCGCTGGACGCGCTCGGCCCGGCCCTGGCCGGGCAGGTTCCGGTGCTGCTTCACCTGCTGACGCCCGCCGAGGGCGGCGCGACGGCCCTCGGGTCGCCGGCGACGTCGGTTCCCGCCGCGCTCGGCGCGTTGCTGTCCCGCGTCGCCGAGGACGGGCCGCTGGCGCTGTTCATCGACGACTGGCAATGGGCGGACGATGCCGCCCGCCGGGTGCTCGAGGCGCTGCGCGATCTCACCGACACGCCGCTGCTGGTCCTGCTGACGATGCGCGCCGAGGCCGGCGACAACGCGCTCGACCGCTTCGAACGGCTGGTGCTGGATCCGTTCAGCGAAGCCGAGGCGGCGACGGCGATCCGCCAGGTGCTGCCCGATGCCGATCCGTTCCTGATCAGCGACATGTGCGCCGCCGCCGGCGGAAACCCGCTGTTCATCGAGGAGCTTTGCCATTCGGTCGCTTATGGCGAGCAGGATTTCCGGACGCATGGCGGCAGCGGCTGGCTCGACATATTGATCGAATCCCGATTTTCCCGCCTGTCCGACGAGCAGGGCGACCTGCTCGCGATCGCCGCTGTCATCGGCAACATCGTCCCGGTCTGGCTGCTCGAGCAGGTCACCGGTCACGGCGAGGAGGATCCGCTGGTCCGCGGGCTCGCCGAGGAGGATTTCATCTTTCCCGGCGAGCGGCCGGGGACGCTGCGCTTCAAGCACGGCATCACGCGCGACGTCATCTACGATTCGGTCGGCCTGCGCGAGCGCCGGGCGCTGCACCTGAAGATCGCGGCGGCGTTTCGCGATCATGGCGCGATCGCCGGCGAGGAGGAATTTTACGAGGTCCTGGCCTATCATTACGGCGCCGGCGGCGATGCTGCGTCGACCGCCTCCTACGCCATGCTGGCCGGCAACAAGGCGATGGAACGCGCGGCGCTGGACCGGGCCCAGTTCCACTATCGAACCGCGCTCGAAGCACTCGACCGGCTGCCGCAATCGGACGAGAATGCGCGTCGCTGGCACAAGGTCGCGCGCCGTCTCGGCCTTGCCAGCGTCTTCTCGCCTTCGGCCGAGCATCTGCCGATCATGGAGAAGGCCGTCGAGCGCGCCGCCGAAAGCGGCGATCCGCTGACCCTGGCGCTGGCGGAATATTGGCTCGGCTACATCGCCTACGGACTGGGGCGGTTGCGCGACGCCGCGGCCCACAGCCAGCGCGCAATGGCCGAGGCGCTGCCGCTCGGCGACGAGGGGCTGAACGCCATGATCGGAGTCCTGGTCGGACAGGTCCACGCGCGGGCCGGCGACTATCCGTCGGCCCTGGCGCTTCTCGACCGGGGCATAAGCGGCCTGCGCGGGCGCATCCACGATTCCAGCGACGCGGCCGGTCTGGCCTTCGCGCTGTCCTGCCAGGCGCAAGTGCTGGCCGATGTCGGCCGCTTTCCCGAAGCGCGCGACCGGTTCGCCGAGGCCTTGACCGTCGTCGAAGGCGCCGAACAGCCGGTCGAGGCGTCGATCCTTTCCCTGTTTGGACTGGCATGCGTGTGGCAGGGCCACATGGAAGAGGCGCTCCGCATTGCCGAAGACGCCCAGCGCGTCTCGGCGCGCGTCAGGGCCGTCTATCTGTACATGCGCAACAAGGCCTCCGCCGCTTATGCGCGCTGGAAGATGGCGGGCACCGAACAGGATGTGGCGCTGCTGCTCGAAGCGACCGCCGGGCTCGAGCGATGCGGCAACGAGCAGAACATTTCGTCGGTTTACGGATGGCTCACCGAGATGATGGCCGCCGGCGGGCAGGCCGACCTGGCGCGCCATTATGCGGCTCGCACATTGGTCCGGGCACATCAGGGGGACCAGCTGGGGGCCGCGGCCGCGCTGCGGGCGGTGAGCCGGCTCGAAGCCGGGCGCGGCGATTTCGCCCGGGCCGACCGCTATCTCGAACGCGCCATGACGGCGGCGCGGGTGCGCGGTTCCGCCCATGAGCTCGCCGCCAACCAGCTCTGCGCCGCCGGGATCGCGCTCGCCCGTCACCGGCGGGACGAAGCCCTCGTTTGGCTCGATCGTGCCGACGCCGCCTTTGCCGCGATGGACATGCGCTGGCACGCGGACGAGGCTGCCCGGCTGCGCGCCGCCGCCGGCTGATCCGAGATCAGGCGGCGATCCGCAGGAACGGCACCGGCGCGGTCGGCCGCAGCACGATCGGGCGGCCGTCGTCGGCCTGGAACAATTCGCCGTCCATCAGCAGGCTCGATCTTTCGCCTTCGATCCTGATCTCCTCGCCGCGGGCGAGGTGGACGCCGGTCATCCGGTAGCGGCCGAGCCGGCCCCGAAGCGCCGCGACGAAGGCGCGCACGATCGCCGGGATGCTGCGCTCGATCACCAGGATCTGCATCGCCCCGGCGCGCTCGCCGGCGCCCGGCATGTTGCCGCTGAGCAAGAGCCGCTGCAGCGTCGTCACGATCAGCAGGGCGAAGCGGCCCTGGAAGACGCCGCTGCGCGTCACCGACACGGTCAGCGAGCGGGGCGGGGTCGGGAGGAAGAGCGAGTTGCGGCCGACCAGCACGCCGAGCAGGCCGAGCAGGAAGGTGAGGAAGTGCGCCAGCCAGTTGGGCAGGCCGAGCGGATAGATTTTGTGGCGGCAGTAGAGCATCGTCTCGGCGAGGCCGGCGCCGCCGAGGAACATGCCGAGCACCGGCCGGCGCGCGCCGTCGCTAAGGCAGATCAATTCGCGGCAGACGATGTGCGGGGCGAGATCGGAGCGGGCGAGCTCGACCACCCGCTCCAGCGCCTTGATCGGATCGCCGTTGGCGCCGAGATCGTGGGCGATCAGATTGGTCTTGCCGTTGGGCAGCACCGCCACCGGCGGCGGCCCGTCGGGCGCGCCGGGCTCGCCGAAATGGCCGCCATGGTAAAGCTCGGTCAGCGCCGCCTGGACGGTGCCGTCGCCGCCATTGACGACCAGCACCCTGGGCTTGACCCTGGCGATCGACTTGAGCGCCTGGCCGATCTGGTCGGCATGCTCGACCTCGTAATGGAAGATGTCGCCGTTCGCCGCGCAGAAGCGGCGCACCGCCGGCAGCATCGCCTGGTTGCCGGACGCGCGCGGGTTGGACAGGAGCGCGACCAAAGCCATCCTCTATCCCCTGACCGGCCGGACGGTGAGCCCGAACCGGTAGTTGAGGAGGACGCCGATATTCTGGACGCCGGCGCCGACGTCGATCGCGACCGCCTGGTAGCGCGGCCGCAAATTGGTCAGCGACAGACGCGGGTTGCGCGAGAAGCCGCCGCCGTCGCCCCAGTCATTGCCGTCGCCGTCGACGTCGTGGCGCACCGCCACCGCGTAGCGGCCGGCGCGCGGCACCCGCACGCAGACCGGCATCGCCCCGGCGCGGGTGACCGGCAGGTTGATCTGGCGGATGTAGCGGCCGCGCTCGAGGAACAAAGCCGGATCGGACCCGTAGACGTTGACGCGCAGATTGCCGCTGCGCGCCCTGAAGCCGTTGACCGCGACGAGGATGGCGGGACCGCCGCCGCGGCAGGCGGCGGCGTCGGGGCCGAGGTTCGCCCGCGCGCTCGCCGGCGCCAGCACCGCGGCGAGGACGAGAAAGGCGGCGCCTTTGGCCGTCGCTTGCAACATGACCGCATGCACTCCTGGAAGCTTGCCCGGCCCCGCACGTCGGGCCGGTAGTCGATCAGCCCCCATGAGGCGACAGTCGTGCAAGCTTGCGGCCAAAATATGGTCGCCGCCGCCCCATATTGCGGCAGACGAGGCGCCGCGCTTGTCGCGGCAGGGCTCGTCGGGCACAATCGGGCCGCATTGATCCGAGGAGCACAGCCATGGCCGACGATGCGACCACCCGCTATCTCGCCAGCCTGACACCGGCCGAACTGGCTCAGCTGCAGGCGCTCGCCAACAAGCAGAACCAGTCGCTGGAAATGATGGCCGACATCATCCGCAAGCAGAACGAGGCCCGCTCCAACATCGTCAACAGGATGCGCTAGGCCGCCGCGCGCGGGCCGATCGCGCAAGGCGGCCGGCGCCGCGCGATTCACGAAGGCCCAATTATTTCACGCGAAGGCGCGAAGGGCGCGAAGGGGCTTGCGCCGGTCTCATGCGATGGCCATGCGTTCTTACCTGATGGGGACAGTCACGAGTGACTGTCCCCTTTTGCCTCGAAATCGGAAAACCGCGCCGAAAGGTGAGCCCCGCCGCGGCATCTTCGCGCCTTCGCGCCTTCGCGCGAACCCTTCTGCGGACGAGCCAGCGCAAACGATGGGCGGCCCACGCCATGCGCCGGGCGCTGACCGATCGGCGCGGCCGTGATATACGGTTCTGAAAGGGTCCGGAGGGGAAAAGGCCGTCGTGCCCATTGTCACGCTCACGCCGACCCAGATCGAAGACGGCCTGACGCTGCCCGGCGTTTTCCTGGCGCCGGGACAGTTCACCTTCTCGATTCCGAAGGCCGGCAGCAGCTGGAGCTATTACGACCCCGGCACCGAGCCGTTCACCGGCTACGCGATCCTGTCGGCGGCGCAGGCGGACGATTTCGAGCTGGCGCTCAAGCGCTGGGACGCGGCGATCGCCCCGGACTTCACCGAGGTCACCGAGACGGCGTCGGTCTATCGGCGAGATCAGGGCGGCGTTCAGCCTCTATGACGGGACCGGCCTCGATCCGCCCTACGCCTATTTCCCCGACCCCGATTTCCCTTTGGACACAGGCGGCGACATCTGGCTGAACGCCGCCGACGCCGGCGACGACGCCGCTTTCGACGGGCAGGGCTTCATCACCCTGCTGCACGAGATCGGCCATTCGCTCGGCCTCAAGCACAGCTTCGAGGCGACGCCTATTCCGGCGCCGTTCGAGAACCAGCTCTACACGGTGATGTCCTACGCGCCGTTCGGGCCGAACGTCGCCTACGGGTTCGAGACGACGCGGCGGAGGGCTCTCCACGACCGTGCTGGGCTTCGCGCATGTGATCACGCCGATGGTGGTCGACATCGCCGCCGCGCAGATCCTCTACGGCGCCGATCCCGACACCAATGCGGGCGACACCAGCTACGGCTTCACCCAGGGCGCCCTCACCATCCGCACCATCTGCGACGCGGGCGGCACCGACCTGTTCGACCTGTCCGGCTTCACCCGCGCCTGCGTCATCGACCTGAGGCCGGGCGCCTATAGCAGCCTCGGCAAGTTCACGAAGAGCGACCAGATCGCCTTCTGGACCGCGAGCTTCCCGGCGTTCGAGGAATTCATCACCGATTTCCTCACCGACACCGTCATCTACACCTGGGAGAACAATCTCGGCATCGCGCTGTCGGCGACGATCGAGAATGCGACCGGCGGCTCCGGCAACGACATGATCACCGGCAATGCCGTGGCCAACGCGCTGGTCGGCGGCGCCGGCAACGACGTGCTGAACGGCGGCGGCGGCGCCGACACGATGACCGGCGGCACCGGCAACGACATCTTCACCGTCGACAATGCCGGCGACATTGTGGTCGAGGTCAGCGGCGGCGGCAGTGCCGACAAGGTGCAGAGCGCGGTGACGTTCAGCCTCGCCGGCAAGAATCTGGAGGAGCTGGTCCTCACCGGCTCGGCGGCGATCAACGGCACCGGCAACGGCCTCGCCAACATCTTGACCGGCAACGGCGCCGCCAACCGGCTCGACGGCGGCGCCGGCGCCGACACGATGACCGGCGGCTCAGGCGGCGACATGTTCGTCGTCGACAATTCCGGCGACACCGCAGTCGAGACCAGCGCCAGCGGCGGCAGCGACAAGGTCGAGAGCTCGGTCGCCTTCGTCCTCGGCGCCAATATCGAGAAGCTGATTCTGACCGGCGCCGCGGCGGTCAACGGCACCGGCAACAGCCTCGCCAACACGATCACCGGCAACGGCGCCGCCAACACCCTGAAGGGCGGCGGCGGCATCGACACGGTCGACGGCGGCGGCGGCAACGACAAACTCTATGGCGGCACCGGCAACGACACCCTCAAGGGCGGATCCGGCGCCGACGGCTTCTATTTCGACAGCGCGCTGAACGCATCGACCAACGTCGACAAGCTGAGCGACTTTTCGGTCGCCGCCGACACAATCTTCCTCGACCGCGACATCTTCACCACGATCACCGCCAGCGGCCCGCTCGCCGCCGCCGCCTATCGCGCCGGCACCGCCGCCGCAGACGCCAGCGACCGGATCATCTACGACAGCGCGACGGGGAAGATCTTCTACGATTCCGACGGCACCGGCGCCGCCGCGGCGATATTGTTCGCCACCGTCACCGCCGGAACGGCGCTGACCGTCGCGGATTTTTCCGGCTTCATCTGACACGCCGCTTCGGGCGGGAACCTTGTTCTTCGCCTTGGGCGCGAAATCCGGCTTTGTCTTCGGCCAGCCGTGATTCCCGTGCGAGCCCCGCTTCTTGTCCGTGAACGATGCCCGCTCCCGTCGCCGCGACCATCTCCGCAACGCGCTCCGGATCCAGTCCGATCAGCCGCAGATACATTTCGGTTCCGCGCTCGGGCTTGCGGCGACCCTGCTCCCACTGTTCGACCGCGCGTGCATCGAGCCCGTAGCGGGCCGCGAAACCGGCACGGGTGAGGCGGGTGCTCGCTCGCACCCGACGCACGTCGACCGGTTCATGAGCGACATACCCCTGACGGGCGCCGCCCAGATAGGCTTTCGCTTCCGCCATACCGCGCTGCAGGCTCTCGAAGTCGCTCTTCTTCATCCTTGCCGTCGCTTCCTTCTCTCGTCCTTCGCCGCCGCCTTCACCGCGCGCTTCTGCCGATCAGTGAGACTGGCCTGCTGTCCTTTGCTGATCACCGTGAGCAGGAACACTGGCGTGGCCGTATCCTGGAAATAGCTGATCACCCGATAACCGCCGCTCTTGCCCTTTCCTTCCCGCGGCACGCGCACCTTGCGCGCGCCGCCCGAACCTTCGATCACATCGCCCCGCCCCGGGTCCGCCGCGAGCAACAACAAAGCCGCCTCACGCTCCGCCTCGGTCATGCCCGCCTGCTTCGCCGCCGCAAGATATTCCGGCGTTTCAACGACCGTGTGCATCCCGGCGATACTACGTCATTGACGTATGCAGTGCAAGATTTGGCACCCACTTGTTTTCACCTGGGTTCGAGCGATCGCTCCGCGCCGAAATCCACGATGACCTCGGCTTCCGCCCCGTCTATAGCGGGGCGACGAAGGCCGGCAGGGGGCGCCGTACCGGGGCCGCCGCCGCGCCCGCCGCAGGGAGCCTCGAACGCGCGTGACACCCGCCTGCCGCCCCGGCCGACGAACCGGCCCCGCCCGATGAACCAGACCGACCGCTATCTCGCGCGGCTGATCTTCGTGCCGCTGGTGGCGACGCTCTGCCTCGCCGCGATGCTGCTGCTGCTCGAGAAGATGCTGCGCCTGTTCGACTTCGTCGTCTCGGAGGGCGGGCCGGTCAACGTCGTGTGGCGGATGCTCGCCAATCTGATCCCCGAATATCTGGGCCTGGGCATCCCGATCGGGCTGATGCTCGGCGTGCTGCTCGCCTTCCGCCGGCTCGCTCTGTCGTCCGAGCTCGACGCGATGCGGGCGGCCGGTCTGGGCTACGGCCGGCTGCTGCGCGTGCCTTATGCCTTCACCCTGGTGCTGCTCGCCGCCAATCTCTACATCGTCGGCTTCGTCCAGCCCAAGTCCGAATATGCCTATGAGAGCCTGCGCTTCGAGCTGCGCTCGGGCGCGCTCGGCGCCGCGATCCGGGTCGGCGAGTTCACCGAGATCGGCCGGCGGATGACCTTGCGGGTCGAGCGCAGCGAGAATCAGGGCACCGACCTCCATGGCGTGTTCCTGCGCGCCGAGGACCGCGAGCGGCGCTCGATCGCGGTCACCGCCGACCGCGGCACCTTCCTCGCCACCGACGATCCCAACACCATCATCCTGAGGCTCGACAACGGCCGGCTGGTCCACAACGCCCCCTCCTACCGGCTGCCGCGGGTGCTGAGCTTCACCCGCTACGACCTGCCGATCGCGCTGCCGGCGATCGAATCGTTCCGCCGCCGCGGCAACGGCACCGAGGAGCTGACCCTGCCCGAGCTGGTGCGGCTGAGCGACGGCGAGGCGGCGGCGGAAGGGGTGCAGCGATTGAACGCGGTGCGCGCCAACTTCCATTACCGGCTGGTCGAGATCGCGATGATGATGCTGCTGCCGCTGCTGGCGGTGGCGCTGGCGGTGCCGCCCAAGCGCAGCAGCTCGGGGCTCGGCATCTTCCTGTCGATCGTGATGGTGGTGACCTATCACAAGGTCAACCAATATGCCGAGCAGATGGGCGCGCTCGGCCGGCTCGACCCGGTGATCGCCCTGTGGACGCCGTTCGTGCTGTTCGCCGCCCTGATCCTGTGGATGTACTGGACGCTCGCCCACAGGCCCGGCGGCCAGCCGATCGGCGCGCTCGAGCGCGCGTTCGGCCGGACCGGCCGGCGGCTGGGGCGGATCTTCCGCCGCCGCGAGCGCGACGCGGCCGCGGCCGCGGCCGGCGGCATGATCAACCTGCAATTCTTCCCGTCGCGGCGGGTCGCCTTCTACATGGCGCGGCTGTTCCTGGTGCGCAGCTTCGCGGTCCTGTTCGCGCTGGTGCTGATCCTGATGACGCTCGACCTGCTCGGCAATAGCGGCGACATCCTCGCCATGCCCGGCAATGGCGACGCCGAGCTGTGGCGCTATGTCGGCCTCAGGATCCCGCAGCTGATCGCCCGCTTCCTGCCTTTCTCGGTGCTGCTCGGGACCTTGATCATGCTGGTGACGCTGAACCAGCACAGCGAGATCATCACGATGAAGGCGGCCGGCATCTCGGCCCACCAGATCATCGCGCCTTTGATCGTCGCCGGCCTGCTGGTCGCCGCCGCCGGCTTCCTGTTCAACGAGCGGGTGGTGACCCGCGCCAACCGCGCGCTGAGCGCCTGGGAAGACGTCGATTATGGCGCGGTGCCGCCCGATTCGCAGGTGCAGAGCGACGTCCGCGTCCAGCATGGCGACGACCTCATCTTCGTGCGCCAGCTCGCCGGCCGCGGCGAGCGCGTCCAGCTCGCCGGCATCACCATCTACGACCGCAGCGGCGGCACGATGCGGCGGATCCTGAATGCCGACACCGGCGTCAGGACGCCGCAGGGCTGGGAGATGCGCAACGTCAGCCTGTTCAACGTCGAGACCGGGCAGCTGGCGCGGATGGGGCGGGTGGTGCTCGGCCGGACGCTGCGGCCGGACCAGTTCACTCTGGCCGGGGTCGATCCCGACGAGCAGGATTTCTGGCAGCTGCGCGGCTCGATCGACGCGCTGCGCGCCGCCGGCCGGCCGACCGCGACGCTCGAGGCGAGCCTGTGGCACAAGATCGCCGGGCCCTTGTCGACGGTGCTGATGCCGCTGCTGGCGGCGATCGCCGCCTTCGGCCTCGCCCGCTCGGGCCAGCTGGCGCTGCGCGCGGTGCTCGGCATGCTGCTTGGCTTCGCTTATTTCGTCGCCGACAATTTCGCGCTGGCGATGGGCAATTTCGGCGCCTACCCGCCCTTCCTCGCCGCCTGGGGCCCGTTCCTTCTGTTCCTGCTGGTCGGCGAGGCGGTGCTGCTCCGGTTCGAGGAGTGACGGCGCTTGGGACAGTCACTTGCTGACTGTCCCCTTCCATCGCCCGCCATCGCGGCCGATTTGTTCACGCGAAGACGCGAAGGACGCGAAGGGGTCGCGCCGGTTCCTTTCCCGGCGATAGCCGGCATACCGCCCTGGTTTGGAATGGGGACAGTCACAAGTGACTGTCCCCGTTTCCCTTCTTTCTTCTTCGCGCCTTCGCGTCTTCGCGTGAACCAGGCGGCGCCGATGGAGCGTGCGGACGGAGGGAATGGCTCTCCGACGCCGAGCCCCCTCACCCCAACCCTCTCCCCGCCGGGGAGAGGGCGAGTGGGGAGAGGGGAGCGGTTGGCGCGACCGGCGCAACCCGGTACCACCCTTGCCAGCCATGCAGGACGACCCACCCCCGCCCGGCACGCCCGCGGTCACGCGCGGCGAGGTGGCGCGCGGGGCCGGGCTGGCGGGGCTGGCCCGGTCGGCGGCGCTGATCGAGGCGCTGGCGCAGCCGCTCTACATCTGGCTGTTCGGCCTGCCCGCCTACGGCATCTACGTCGTCTTGTGGGGCGCGGTGAACCTGCTCACCAACCTGTTCGACCTGTCGATGACCAGCGCGCTGCAGCGGATCGTGCCGACCCGCGACGACGAGGGCCAGGCCCACGGCGCGGTCCGGCTCGCTCTGCTGGCGACGGTGCTGCCCGCGGCCGCGGCGGCGGCGGCGATCTCGCTCAACGCGGACTGGGCCGCGGGCCTGTTCTCGGCCGCGCCGGCCGACGCCGCCCGGCTGCCGGCGGCGATCGCCTTGTTCATCTGGGCGCTGCCGCTGTGGACGTTCGTCGAGGTCGCGACCTCGGCCGCCCGCGCGCGGCGCGCCTTCGGGCCCGAGATCCGGCTGCGCATCTTCTGGGAGCAGGCGGCCCGGCTCGCTTTCGCCATCTTCTATTTCGCGCTCGGCTTCGACGGAGTCGAGGGCCTGCTCGCGGCGCATCTGAGCTCGCTGGCGGTGACCGTCCTGCTCTGCCTGCCGCTGCTGAGGCGCTATTACGACCTCAGGCGGCTGGCGCGGGCGCCGGCCGCTCCCGGGCTGGCGCGCGAGCTGATCGTCACCGGCCTGGCGCTGCTGCCCTCCAACCTCGCCCGGCGGATGCTGATCGACGCGCCGCCCGTGCTGATCAACCTGATGCTGCCGGGGACCGGCGGCGCCACCGCCGCCGGCCTGTTCGAGATCGGCCGCAAGCTTTCGACCGTCCCCCATATCGTCCGCCAGGCCTTCCAATATGTGCTCGGGCCCTTGTCCTCGGCCCAGGCCCATGTCGACCGCGCCGAGATCGGCCCGCTCTACCGCTTCGCCTGCCGGGTCTCGACCGCACTGGTGGTGCCGCTGGCCGGGCTGATGATCTTCACCGGCGCCGACCTGCTCAGCGTCTATCGCCGCGAGGCGGCGGCGGCGCTGCCTTTGCTCGCTTTGCTGTCGGCGGCGCGTGCGGCCGAGGGGATCGCCGGGCCGGCGACGGCGATCGTCGAGATGACCGGCCACCGCGCTCTGCCGTTGCTCAACAGCGCGATCGCCTTCCTGCTGTGGCTGGCGCTCGCTTTGTGGCTGGTCCCCGGCGGGGGTGCGTATGGGGGCGCGTTCGGTATGGCGATCGCCGTCTCGGCGGCGATCCTGGTCTCGACCTGGGCGGCGGCGATCGAGCTCAAGGTCAGCGACGGCCTGTCGCCGTTCGGCCGCACCCTGTTCCGGGGTCTGGCGATCGCGCTCGCCGGCGTCGGCGGCATGGCGCTGGTCGAATATCTCACCGGCGGGCCGGTCCGCTTCGCCGCCAACCTGATGCTGTGGGCGGCGACCAGCTGGCTGGCCCTGCGCTTCGGCCTCACCCGCGACGACCGGCTCGCGCTGGGCGGGGTGGCGCGGCGGCTGCGGCTGGTGTGAGGGCGAATGGCGAATGGCAGGGAATGGCAAATGGCCAATGGCCAATTGCCGATCACGCCTCGGTCAGGCGGGTGTAGATGGCGCCTGAGAGGTTCAAGTGCCGCGGCCGGCCGGCGGCCGGGTTCTGGAACCAGAGGCGCTCGCTGACGCCGGCGGGATCGAGGAAGCGCCAGCTGCCGTCGGGCGCCGGCACCAGCCCCGTGGCGCCGAGCGCGAGCCGGTCGCCGACCGCGAAGATGTTGAGCGGCGCTCCGCTCCAGCCGGCCGGATTGTGATAGGCGCCGGCGAGCGCGGCGAGCGCCGGCGGCGCCGGGCGGGCGGGCGGCGCGGCGTCGCGGCCGAACAGCCGGTCGCCGAGCCGCAGCAATGTCTCGCCGGGATCGAAGGCGAGGAACCAGGGCGCGAGCGCGGGGTGGTCGGTCACCGCCGCGTTCGGGCCGGCGCCGACCAGCGGCCGCGCCACGCCGCCGCTCACCACTTCGAGGCCGTCCGGCCGCGCGCGGACGGCCAGCTCGGCGCCGTCGGCGGCGAGCCAGCGGCCGATGAAGCGGGCGGGTCCCTGCACCGGCGGCGGCCCGGCCGGCGCCGGTACTTCCGGCAGCGGCTCGCCGGCGGCGGCGGCACGCAGCAGCGCCAGCCCATATTCGGTGACCTCGACCGGGCGCCAGATGCCGGCGCCGCCGACATTGACGCTGGCGAAGGCGCCGATCCCGCTTTGCGGGTCGACGGTGATCGCCGAGCTGAAGCCGATCATGCCGCCGGTGTGTCTGAGGCACGGCCGGCCGCCGACGTCGAGGTGCATCAGGCCGTTGCCGTAGCGCGCGCCGGGCAGATCGGCGGCGATCGTCGGCATGCGGTAGCGCAAGGCGAGCTCGTCGGCGAAGAGCGGGGCGCCGCGGCCGCGGCCGAGCGCCACCAGCTGGCGCAGAAAGGGGACCATGTCGCGGGCGCGGGCGGCGACACAGCCGGCGGCGCTGTCGAACTCGATCCAGCGCGCCGGCGCCAGCGGCGCGCCGGGCAGCCAGGGCACGTCCTCGCGCAGCCGGGCATGGCCGGCGGCGAATTGGGCGCGGTCCGCCATCCGGATCGAGGGCCGCGCGCCGGCCATGCCGATCGGGCGCAGCACCAGAGCCTCGAGCGCGCGCGGGAAAGCCAGGCCGGCGGCGCGCTCGACGATCGCGCCGAGCAGCGCAAAACCGAGATTGCAGTAGGAATAATGCGAGCCCGGCGCGAAGCCGGTCCACAGCCGCCCGCCGGGCACGTCGAGGAAGCCGGTCGCATCGAGGCTGTTGGGCAGGCCCGAGCTGTGCTCGAGCAGATGGCCGACAGCGATCGGCTCGGGCGGGAGCGGCAGATCGGGGAGCAGGTCCTGGACGCGGGCCGCAAGGTCGAGCCGGCCGCGCCCGGCCAGCGCGAAAACCGCCATCGCGGTCAGCGACTTGGTGATCGATCCGATCTGGAAGAGATGGTCGGCGCTGGCCGGCCGCCGGTCGGGCCCGGCCTGGCCGATCGCGAAGGCGGCGGACCAGCCGCCCGGCCCGACCAGAGCGAGCGCCATGCCGGGAAAGCCGTTTTGCGCGAGCACCGCCTCGGCGAAAGCGGCGAGCCGCGCCGGCACCGCCGCGAACGGGCCGTCGCCGGCCTGGGCCGCCGCCGCGGACGGCAGCCAGCCCGCGGCGCCGGCGGCGGCGCCGAAGGCGAGCATGTCCCTGCGGGTGAAGTCCATCCCCTCCCCTTCCCTGCCGCGACCCTAAGGCCGCGGCGGCCCGGCGCAAGCGGCCGCTACGGCTGGTGTGATTGGCAATTGGCGATTGGCAATTGGTGATTGGTGATTTGGGGTTCCCCAGTCCCTAACCGCCAATGGCCAATGGCCAATGGGCAATCGCCGAAGCCGCCGCGGCTTGCGCCAAGCGACGCCCGGTTTATGGACCGGGCATGGAGACCAATCCCGTCCTCGCTTACGGACGCTGGCTGGCGGAGGCGCCGGACGCCTGGCCCGAGGCGGCGCGCGAATCGGCGCATCGCCAGTTTATCGACGCGATCGCGGTCGCGATCCCGGGCGCGCTCGATCCGGCGACGCGGATCGTGTTCGACACCGTCAAAGGCTGGGGCGCCGGGCCGGCGACCGCGATCGGCATGGGGGCGGGCCTCGCCGCGCCCTGGGCGGCGCTGGTCAACGGCACCGCCGCCCACGCGCTCGACTTCGACGACAATTTCGACCCGGCCAAGGCGCATGCCAGCGCGGTGCTGGTCCCGGCGATCCTGGCGCTGGCCGAGCAGCAGGGCGCCGGCGGCGGCGCCTGCCTCGATGCCTATATCGCCGGGCTGCAGATCCTCGGCCGGGTCGGCCAGGGGGTCAATCCCGCCCACCGCAACCGCGGCTGGCACGCCACCGCCACCGTCGGCGCGATCGGCGCCGCCGCCGCCTGCGCCCGGCTGCTGCGGCTCGACGCGGCACGCGCCGGCCACGCTTTGTCGATCGCCACCAGCCTGGCGGCGGGCTTCATGTCGCAATTCGGCACGATGACCAAGCCGGTCCATGCCGGGCTCGCCGCCAAATCGGGCGTGCTGGCCGCCAGCCTCGCCGGCGCGGGGCTGACCGCCGGGCCGGATACGCTCGACGGCCCGACCGGGATGAACCGGCTGATGGTCGGCCCCGATTACGAGCGGCTGCGCGACACCCTCACCCATGTCGAGCACGGCCAGACTCTGCGGTTCGAGACGGCGTCGATCGGCGAGCCTTTGCTGATCCTGTCGAGCGGCTTCAGGGTCAAGCGCTTCCCCAATTGCGGCAGCGCCCACCGGGCGATGGACGGGGTGATCGAGCTCAGGGAGCGGCACGGCTTCGCCGCCGACGAGGTGGCCGAAATCCATGTCCGGGCGCCGGTCACCCACCTCAACAATCTGATGTACGCCGACCCCGAGGACCCGCTCGAGGCCAAATTCTCGCTCGAATATGGCGTCGCCGTCGCGCTCGTCACCGGCCATTGCACGCTCGCCGATTTCACCGAGGCGGCGGTGCGGCGCGAGGAGGTGCGCGCCTTGTTCCCGCGCATCCGCCGCCATCCGGTCGACAAGGCCGAGGGCGAGTTTCCGACCGAGGTCGAGATCGTGCTGAACGACGGGCACCGCTTCGCGACCCGGGTGGCGATGCCCGCCGGCAGCCTCGCCGCGCCGTTCACGATCGACCAGGTGTGGGCCAAGCTCGACGGCTGCGTCGCCGGCCTGCTCGCCCCGGAGCAGGCGGAGGCGCTGCGCGAGGCACTGGCGGATTTGCCGCAATTGCCGGACATGAAGCGGCTGACGGCGCCGCTGGGCGGGACCCTGCGGGGACAGTCACTTGCTGACTGTCCCCCTTCTCCGGCGCCTGAATGGGGACAGTGCGGGGACAGTCACTTGCTGACTGTCCCCATTATCCGGCGCCTGAACGGGAACAGTGCGGGGACAGTCACTTGCTGACTGTCCCCATTCTCCGGCGCCTGAATGGGGACAGTGCGGGGACAGTCACTGGCTGACTGTCCCCATTCAGATGCCGGCGAATGCGGGACAGTCACTTTAGCGAACCGAAGCGCGAGCAAGCAGCCGCCGGCGCGTGAAAGTGACTGTCCCCTGCGTGAAAGTGACTGTCCCCTCACGGAAAATGCTCTAGAAGCCGCCTGATGGGGGACGGAAAATATACCGGGCTGGTGCTCGCCGCCAGCCGCGGCCATCTCGATCCGCTCGCGCTGGCCGGGGGCGTCTCCCACAAATGCTTCATCGACATTGCCGGCCAGCCGATGCTGCGCCGGGTCGTCGAAGGGGTGCTCGGATCGGGGCGGATCGGCCGCACCATCGTCGCGATCGAGCCCGAAAGCATCGAGGAGGCCAGGGCGATCCTCGCCGGCCTGCCCGGCGCCGAGGCCATCGACTATGTCGCCAGCCGCGAGAATATCGGCGCCAGCGTGTCGGCGATCGCCACGCCGGACCTGCTGCCTCTGGTCATCACCACCGGCGACAATGCGCTGCACACCGCCGGGATGGTCACTTATTTCTGCGACGCACTGGACGGCGTCACCGCCGACGGCGCGCTCGGCCTGACTCCGGCACGCTACATCCTCGACAAATATCCGGAAGGCCATCGCGCCTTCCACCGCTTCCGCGACGGCGCTTTCTCGAGCTGCAACATCTACGCGCTGCTGACGCCGCGGGCGCTGGCGGGCCCGCGCATCTTCAACAGCGGCGGCCAGTTCGGCAAGAAGCCGCGGCGGCTGATCGGCGCGTTCGGGCTGTTCGCCTTCCTCCTGTACAAGAGCCGGCTGTTCACGCTGCGCACCGTCCTGAAGGCGCTGTCGCGCACCGTCGGCCTGTCGACGACGCCGATCCTGATGCCCTTCGCCGAGGGGCCGATCGACGTCGACCGGATGCAGGACTGGGACCTCGCCAACCGCATCGTGAGGGCGCGCGAGGCGGAAGCGGCGGCGGCGGAGACAGTCACATAGGGGACAGTCACTTGATGACTGTCCCCCGTCGGTCGCCTGACACCGATCCCCATCAACTCGTCATTCCCGCGAAAGCGGGAATCCAGCGGAAGTTCGAGCCGGCACAGCCGCCGCCTGGATTCCCGCTTTCGCGGGAATGACGGCCAAGTGAGCGAAACACGGCGAGCGACGGCCGGAACAGGGAATTTTCGACGATTCGGCCCCGAAACAGGGGGTCAAAGCGTCTGAAATCGACCGAGCCCGGGCCACAAACCTCATATTATCAACAGCTTGCAATCGGTTTCCTGTTCCGGCGCATAACAGGGGAGCGGAATTGGCGGAACAGGGGCGCCGCATTGGCTGAACAGGGGAGCGAAAGTGGCCTAACAGGGGAGAAAGGCAGGCACAGGGAATTCGGCGCCGGAGGTGCGCGCGATGGCCTGCGACCGGCACCTTTCGCACCGCCTGAATGGGGACAGTCAGCGAGTGACTGTCCCCTCGTGTCCCCCCTGCCCCAATCCCGCCGCATTGCAATTTCATGACGGCGCCTCATATCGGGCGGCCGCGGCGGAGCCTGCCGAAGCGGCCGGCGCCCAAGACGGGTGCCAAGCCCGCCGCGATGCGCTAAGAGGAAATTCGGGGAAGACGACGTGAAGACCGCCCAAAGCCAGCATCCGTCCTTTTGGCGCCCGTCCTTCTGGCGGCGCGAGCATCATCTCGACCGGATGACGCTGAAGGAGCTGGTCGTCGCTTACTTCCAGTATCCGGCGATCATCGCCTATCTGCTGCTGGGCGCGGCGGCGATCGCCGGCTTCGCCTGGCGGCCGGCGCCGCTCGCCCCGACGCTGGCGGCGATCGTGGCGGCGAGCCTGGTCTATCCGCTCTTCTGGTACCTGATCCACCGCTACGTCCTGCACAGCCGCTGGATGTTCAAGGTGCCGTGGATGGCGCGGACCTGGAAGCGGATCCATTACGACCACCACCAGGACCCCAACCATCTCGAGGTGCTGTTCGGCGCGCTGCACACGACGCTGCCGACGATCGCGCTCGGCGTCTTGCCGCTCGGCTGGGCGATCGGCGCGGCGTGGAGCGGGACCTGGGGCGCGGACGGCGCCGGCCCCGGCGCGGCCATGGCGGCGCTCGCCACCGGCCTCATCACGACCTGCTTCTACGAGTTCGTCCACTGCATCCAGCACCTCGCCTACAAGCCGAAGAACAGGAAGCTGGCGGACATGAAGCGGCGCCACATGGCGCACCATTTCCACGACGAGAACGGCAATTACGGCATCACCAGCTTCTTCTGGGACCGGGCGTTCGGGACCTATTACGACCGGCCGGAGCGGCCGACCAAGAGCCCGACCGTGTTCAACCTGGGGTATGACGAGCGGGCGGCGGAGAAGTGGCCGTGGGTGGCGGAGCTGAGCGGCGGGGTGGCGACGGGGCATCCAAGGCAGCGCGAGAGCGTGCGGAAATAACCGCCTTCGTCATTCCAGCGAAAGCTGGAATCTCATTGCCTCCGTCGCAACGCCTTCCTCGACCGGCCTTTCGCAGGGAAGAGCCATGAAGCTCCATTATTATCCCGAGACGGACAGTCTCTACATCGAGCTCCGGCCCGGTCCCGGCACGGAGACGCGTGAGGTCGCGGCCGGCATTAACGCCGATTTCGATGCCGGCGGCACGGTGGTGGGCTTCGACATAGACCAAGCCTCCCACAAGCTCGACCTGTCGACGCTCGAGACGATTGACCTTCCGCTGGGCAGCCTGCATGCCGCTTGAATCGCGGCGATCTTGAGGTCTGTGGGTGGCGAAGAGCTCTTGGGCGGGGTGGCGACCGTGCATCCGCGGCAGCGCGAGGGCGTTCGCAAATAATCGTCGATCCGCAGCTGTGCGGAGTGGGCTTCCCAAACTCCGATCAAGAAACATCTGACTGCCCAGGGTGTGAGTGCGGTTTTCGATGAAAAACCGCGCGGATCTGTCACTTCCAAGAATTGGCTTCCGTGCTTCCTAGTTTATGATGACGCGAGCTGTTTCGTTTGGGGGACGTCTTGGCCGCGTCGCTTCCCGCCCGTGCGTATTATATGATCCACCTGCTGGACGCGCTGCGCGCGCTCGGTGGCAAGGCGGATTCCAGCCTTGTGTATCGCTGGATGGAGGATGAAGGCATTGCGCGGCCTGAAGATCTAAGAGTTGTGCAAAAGGATGGCGGCACTCGCTTTCGAAAAGAAGTCCGCTTCGCTCGCAAGGAACTGTTCGACGCAGGGCTCATCCACAATGATGGACCAGGCGAATGGTATTTGAGCGAAAGCGGATGGGAAACTTTCCTGACCCACACCTCTGCAAACGAGGTCGTTCGCCTCAACCAGAAGTTGCGCCCATTCAGGAAGGCACAAGACGCAAGAAGGCGCTCGCCCAGTGAAAGGCGCAGTCGCCGGAGGACCAGGGGACCGACACGAGGGCCAAAGCCAGTATCTTGGACCGGCATCGTGTCACGAGATGCCCTTCGGCCCACGTGTACATACATCATGCAATTTGGAACCACGTCCGTATGGAAAGTTGGTCAGGCCCTGGACGCCGAGGTTCGGCTTGTGCAGGTAAACAAGCACATCCCGGTCGAGATCCTAAATGCCGAATGGTGCCTCACGGCTAAGCAGGAATGGCCCAACTCGGTGCTCGCACACGAGATGGAACAACAGGTCTTCAAAATTCTCGATGCGCTAAGGTCGGAAGGCGAGCGCCTGACATGTGAACGAGATGCGCTGCTTGCCGCATGGGAGGAGGCTCGGCGAGTGGTTCAAAGCATGGCCGCCACAGCCGTGTATTGATCACCCGCCATAAGCATCGTCATCTGCCTAGAATTGCGTCCTCATCCGATAGCCGGTAATTCGAACGCGCCACTACAAAAGCGGGTATTATAGTCCGCAGAGTTGCGCTAATCGAAAAGCGCGATGAAGCCTTCGCCGCTGCTGCTGATGCTCGACGCGCTGCTCGGCCTCGTCGAGCAGCGGCTCGAGCATGACACGGCCGATCCGGCGGCAGACCTGCCGCTGGTCGGCTCGGAGTTGCAGCGCCTGACCGCCCTTCTCGTTCGGCTGAGCGAACGCACCGCAGCCCACGTCTCCGGCGAGATCTCCGTTGCCGCAATAGATGCGATCCTCGCCACTCGCCGGCTACGCGGGGAGTTTCTTGGCCCTGATGTCGGCGACGCCGCCTGGGACCTGCTTCTTACCCTCTATGCCGCCCGGCTGGAGGGCCGGCGCCATTCGGCGACGCAGTTCGCTGCCTCAGCCGGCCTGTACCTGAGCACCGCGCTGCGCTGGATTCACAGGTTTCGGGCGCGCGGCTGGGTGGCATGGAACACTGATCCGCAAGATGCACGGGCCGCGCTGATCGGGCTCAGCGACGTCGGTGCCACCAGGGTGGAATCGTATCTCCGCGCCGCCCTGCAGGCTTCCGAACTCGTCCTTTGAACTTTCCTGAAACCCTCCGCTTCGGAGTCCGAATGGGAACCATAACCAGTGGACTTATAGTCCACATTTTCTCGACAAACTCGCGGTGGACAAGGCTCGCCGAGAGGAAGTCAAGCGGCGCTTCGGCGCGCAAATGCGCCGGCTTCGCAAGGCCAGGAAGATGTCTCAGGAGGATGTCGCCTACGCCGCGGGCCTCGACCGCTCCTACCTCGGCGCCATCGAGCGCGGCGAAAAGAACGTCAGCCTCGTCAACATCCAGCGCATCGCGGAGGCGCTAGCGGTGGAAACGCAGGAGCTGTTTCAGCAATAAGAAATTCCCCCGCCAGCCTGGCGCCCGCCACCAAGCGGCCAAACGAGGCCCCAGTTCAACCGGTTATGAAGGCGGCGGTGCGCAGACCCTGCGTGGCGGAGCTGTTGGGGAGCGTGACGACCGCCATCCGCGGAAGCGGGAGAAATCGGGCTAGGGCCGAAGGTGAGTTCGCGCAAGCTCGACAACTAGCAGCAAAACTACGCTGCACGCTCCTCACGCGAGAAGTCGTGGTCCATCGCATCACGGCTAAGGTACCGGCTATATGCACTGAGCAAACTGGTCGCGAGCGGATCTCGAATCCGGCCACACCTCTTGAGAGGGTAATTGAATTCTCCACCTGTGTAGGTTCCCAACTCCGTTAGCCTTTTCGACAGGCCAGCCCTTGGGATGTTCGGCGCCGCGAGTAGATCAGCGACCTCCTCGCCATATTTCTCCCGAGCATCGTCGATTTCAGAAGCGATCTCCTGAAAGGTGCGAGCAATTTTTCCGAGGCGCCGTTCCCAAGATCGTGTGGGAAAGCGAACTCGGCACAAGCTTCGGCTCGGCTGGCCTCATGCGGCACATCCCATCCGTGTTCAAAACGCTAAGATCCAACACGTTCAGATTAGCCACAGTTGCTTTTGAGAAGGAAACGATGCGCGCGTTCTCGCCTTGGGATGCAAAGCTCGGTAGGAGGAATGCCAGACCCTCAGCCAAGCGCTTCGCTGGGATGTCCTCAATGGGGGCGAGCACTGCCACCTTGAAGGCATTTTCCCTCGCCCTCTTACCATCCTTGCGAACCATCATGTCGCAGGGCTGCGCGATCAGCACGTAGAGTTCGTCCGCGTCTCCGACGGAGAATATGTCACCATTTCGCAGTGGGTCATGAAAGGGATTAATAAGGTCCGCCGATTCGTAAAGCTCTGCATGCCGCAATCGACCGATCCGTTCACGAGAGATACTCGGTAGTTGTCGATCGACGTCTACAACTCGTTTAAGGGCCGCAGCCGCATCCAAAAACTCTGTGAACACTGGCGCCTGCAAAATACAAGACTTTACTTCGTCGCGTTGAAAAATAGTGTAGAGTCGAAGGACCGTTTCAATCTCCGATACTCCTTCGTCTTCGGACGATTTGACTACCATGTGCTCGAAGTCGATGGGATCAAGCTGTGTAAAGTGCTTCTTTGCAAGGTCTAGCGCGCTGCTTAACTTCTCTGATGCCAATTCCTTCATAATCTCACAATATGTGTTTATTAGCGTACGGTAGATGGCAGTATAGAAGTCGAAGAGGCCGCCAAGGTTATCCTTCGAAATGGGCATAAAGAATTTTAGCATAATTCCGTGTTTTGCAGCCATGTCTTGCCAAGTTGAAAGCTCGTCTCCCTTGCTAAGCGTATTTGAGAGAATTCCGCAGAACCACCTGGCGCCAAAGGCTTCCGGCTGCTCGGTTGCCAGACTCCTAATGATGTCCGATCCTGACCTAAAGCCGAGGTGAACTCGTATCCCCAAGCTCCTCATCAAAGAGAAACAGGGTTCGGCGTTCGTTCGTCGACTCCCCAAGGTACTTCTCTCTGTCAGAAGCCCATTGAGCCGGCGCGAGCAGGATCACTTCGATCTCATCGGGAATCAGCTCGCGCAGCCGGTGCAGATCGGGCAAGCCGCTTGTACCAGCCTCTCTCAGCGCCGCTCTCACAAGAGCCCGGCCAGACTCGTCCATTCGCTCCCAGCTTTGTCGCACAAGGTCAGGTAGGGCTGCGTTGTCTCTATCAAATTCCACCGAAAGCAGCGGCCCCAGTGCCTCCCCCACTGCCGGTGATCCGAACGCCGCCCCCATTATAGAACCGGGTGTGATATCATCCGCCAAGTCGTCGTCCACGAAGACGACGACAGGGATCCTCAGCTCCCGAAACAGCTTTCCTAGGTCGGCTTTCACCTTCTTGGGCATATCACGTGACCAGACTGATCATATTGCTATAGACGTCAAGTCCAACTGGAAAATGTACCGACGATTGTGCTGATTTCGTGCAGGAAGCAGGCTGATCGAACAGCCCATTGACTCCAGAATCTGGCGGCAGATGTACAGCCCGAGTCCCCGACCTCGCTCTTTGGGTTTCAAGCTTACGAAAGGCTCGAACAGGCTATTTTCCACAGAAACGTCGATGCCGGGGCCATCGTCCCAAACACGGACCAGTGGACGGCTGATCTCAACAGTCAGCCTTCCTGGGCGGCCGGTTCGCTCTTTTTCCTGCGTAAGCCAGTATTCCGAATTTAGAACCAGGTTATCGAGGACCTGGATAAGTCGTCCCCGGTTGGATTTGACAGAAAAGTCAGATCCACCGGGCTTAATCTTAAGGGTAAGATCTCTTCGCGCAAAACGGTCTCTGAAATGCACTTCTGTATCGGCGACGAGCTTTGCTACCGAGAACGTTTCAATCTTATCTCTCTGATATCTCAAAGAGGGACCCAGATGTCCAATTTGCCGCTTCAGACCGATGGCACTAAAACTAACATCCTCGGCAAACGCCAGCAAATCCGTATTGGGGGGGATGCTGGCTCTTGCTTTGCGGCTGGCGGCTTTTGCCGCCTGCGTCAATCGATCGGTTTGATTTAGGACTTCATGGGACAGTGCCTCTGCGACCAACCCTAACCCCGCTAGCTCGGTGAAATCGTCCAGTTGGTCCGACAAAACATCGAGTCTCGGGCCTAAGGACTGTACAAGTGCGCTCAATTTAGCTACTTCCGGAGCATACGCTTCTAGTTCGTCAGATAGCTTCGCTGCCTTCTCTAGTGCATAGCGCGCCTGATTAACCAGGCTAAGTCGCTTTTTATCAGTTCCACTCCGACCTTGTGGCTCAGCTTTTATCTTAGCCGTAATATCGGCGAGTTGTGCTCGGAGAACGGATGCCGCTTCTATAATCGCTCTCCCACGTTCCCGGTAAGCCTGGAGAGTCTCCGTTACATTAGTCGCCTCAGCGATCACTTCGGGAGTCGCAATCGCTCCGCCCAACTCCTCAATCTGCTCAGCTTTAAATCTGTTGTAGGATCGACGCATCCACTCATAGAAGTCGTCGATCGTAGCAGCCGCATGCCGCATAAGTCGCCGAAAGTTAGCAGAGTATGGATTTGCAACAAATCCCTCACGATCGGTTTTGTCTTTTAGGTTGGGGTTTTTCGCTTCAGAAATAGTAACAAAGCCTATGATGTTGTTCGGGCGAAGACCGTACCAAGAGCTGCCGCTTGTCTGCTTTGCCCCGAGCCGAAGCCAATCTTCTCCATTTATACCGTAAGGTCGAATGCCAAAGCCATCTCTGAAGATCTTTACCCCGGCGTGCTTTCGTACCATTTGCCTAAGTTCGGACATACTACTAAGTCCACCTAGGTTAGCAACTCCTACCTCAGTCCGGAAGAAAAACTCATCGATCTCCGAATGAAACGGCCCAGGTTCTGCCGCCCTGGGCTCGGTTTTACCTCTAATCGTTACCGGAACCAATTCGGTTTCCGGAAGAGCGTCGAGGGCGATGCGATACCGAAACCCAATGAAGTGGGGGCCATCCGCCATGTACTCAATTGCAACGCGAGGCTTATGATCGAGAAGGTAGGCAAAGAAGTCTTTGCCGCCCGTGGGAAGTACAACTGAATCGAAAAATGTGTCTTCGCCCTGACCGCGCAGTCGATTTAGTCTAATTCTGCCGTCAACCACGAGCTCGCGGTTATTGTAGTCAATTACGAATTTGCCGGAAGCTGCCTTTCGGGTTGCGGAGGAAATTTGTCCCAGATCTAATGGGACTCCATTTATCACCAATGTAACTAGGAATGGACGAGCTTCCGGAAAAGGAGAGATAATCTGCGCTAGGTCGTTGGTCAGTGTCTCTAGCGCA
The DNA here is from genome assembly GCA_963848555.1 of uncultured Alphaproteobacteria bacterium. Classification (GTDB taxonomy): domain Bacteria; phylum Pseudomonadota; class Alphaproteobacteria; order Sphingomonadales; family Sphingomonadaceae; genus Allosphingosinicella. Next base: position 166,984 of record CAWKEE010000006.1, read on the forward strand.
GAGCCACTCCACACAGCAGCATTGCGAAGTCCAGAGACAATGAGAGCTGTTCCCTTTTTTCGGGGAGCTGAGGCCGGGCGGATTTGTACCGGAACGCTCCCTAAGCTGCGCTCGTCTGTAAATTCAGACCACGAGAACGAGACGTGTAGGGTTTCAGTCTTACCGTCCTTGCACGTCACCATTTCCAGGTTGTGGCCGAGCTTTTGAGTGCTCAATCGGCCGAGGCCTTTATCTCCTAGAGGCGTGCGGCCTCGGGGGGTCGTCTCACCGCGACGCTTCATCCCTCGTTTCGTCGACAGGGAGATGACAAGCCAGCCGGCTTCAATTTCCTCTCTGCTCATCCCGAAGCCGTCATCTTCGATTGAGATAAACCCGCTGGCCTTCTTGAATGGCGTGTCCTGCAGTGGCGGCGGGTCGTTGGTGTTCACTACCACCGCGGCATAGGTGGCATCCGCATCGTAGGCGTTCTTCACGAGCTCAACGAGTGCGGTTACCTCGTCCGAAACAAGCTCGTCGCCGAGTTGGCGGACGACGGCAGCGTTGATGTCGAAATGAGGTTTTTTTGCCATTCAGAGGCCGCTGCTGCATTTCCTCACGATCAGGATCCGTTCCTCCCGCATCGTTGCTGAGGTCGCATTGCGTCCGGGCATACGCTTATGATGAATGGTTCTCGTGAGGGTGTCCACTGTCCGGCAGCCCATTCCCAAAAGGAGCTCTGTTAGAACCGCGTCCGTCGGAACTTGACGGCCACCGATGCTTCGATTTCCAACGGTCCAGATCATATACCCATTCGCGCGCATGAGGTGCACGATTGCGCGCAAGCTCTTGTGGAAGTCGAGGTAGAACCGGAAGAGCCGGTCCCGCCCGTCGGCAGGGGTGCTCGGCAAAGCAGAAGCAAAAGCGGAGAGTGTGGGTGAGTCTGTGAAAAGCGCTTCTTGCTCTTGCTTGGCCAAGCATGGTTGTCCACCTAGGCTTCGACGGTCAATTTCATGGGTGGTCCGTATCGTCCCAACGTCGACGTGCTGATCGATGTCGTGGAGATCGATCCAATGCAGCGGCAGGTAAGCGTGCTGACCGTAAGGGACCGTGGTCCGGTTGTCGCCATAGGGTGGTGAGGTCATAAGAAGATCAAAAGGAGCCTCTCGGCTCCAATCTTCGTGCCTTTGGTCCCGGGTGTCTGCCAGGAGCACTCTGCTATCCTCCCGATAGCGACCATTCAACAGCACTTCTCGCTTCCGCAGGGCAGAGCGAAACTCAAAAAAGCTGTCTGCGCCTTGAAGAGAGAGCTCGTCGAAAATTTGGATTGGAGATAGGTGGCGGCTGGCGATTTCAGCCGCCGGACGTGCGTGGAGCTTGTATGTCGACGTTCTATCATTGCTCGTTAGCCGCACCGTCTCAGCTAGAATGGTCCACAGGAAGCGTCGAACCCATAGGTCTTCCTGTTTCCGGATCGCACGCCGCAATCGCGATAGCTCATCTGCCACATCGGCTTTGAACCACTTGTCACGGTTCACCAAGGTAGTCTCAATCCTTGTTTTGCGATCCCGCAGCGCCATCAAGCCGACGTGCTTCGCGATGGCGCCGATCGTAAACTCTACCTTCCGTGCTGTACGAACCCGGCTAATCAAGACGGCCAAAGGATTTACGTCATTCCCATAGACGGACAGACCGAAATGCATCCCGCTTACCAGTGAAGTTCCCGACCCAACAAACGGGTCGTACAGCGACCTAATAGCCGGCTGAGCATCCATAAGGATCTTCAACAGCCGGCGCTGCACGACGGGCACCATCATGGCAGGATACTGAAAAATGCAATGCGCGCTGTCAGCCCGATCACGGCTCTTGGAGGACCAAAAATCGTCATCGTCGGAATGCCTGGCCAGTGATCGCAGTAGAGCATTGTCGACGTCAGCCAGGTCTGATGGCTGAGCTACCAGTGACCGTGGACTGATGAAGTTCATGGCCGCTGCGATTTGAACGCAGAAACAGGTCCGTCGCATCGCGACGGCTGGAATCCAGACGTCAGGGAAAGCTGGGTCGAGGCACCCCCCTGTCTCGTTTTACGGCCCAACGTAGAATAGCAATTTCGGAAGTCGACGGGAAGTACCTGAAACAATCAGCGAATTCGCGGTTGTTATAGGCCAATCGCCTCGCCGCAATTCGCGTAGCATCGCTCGGGGCAACCGACGCGATTCTTTCCGATATGGCCTTCAAAGCGGTAGGCTTGCCCATCCCGCAGTTGATCGCGCAGCTCCCCGCGAGGCTCAAGCGGGATCAACACTCCGCCTCCACCCTGGTGGCGAACGTACCACGTGCCATCGATCTTGAGTGCCGTGCCGAAAATTTCTGTAGAGCGATCCATCTTGAGTTCCTCTCGGGCCGCCCCTAGGCGTCCGCCCAACTCTGAGCAACCTTGCCTTGGGGATCATGGCGTTCGCTTGGGTTTGAGCAGAGACCAGCTGCTTAGGTGGCGGTACCGTTACGCAGCGCGTCCGCGTAATCGCGTACATCCTCCGGCCAGGCAGCGATGAGTGAGCGGAATCGCGCTTCGTCCCCGCGGTAGAGGACGCGGACGGCCTCCTCATAACCGGGCCGGTCTCCGGCCATTTCGGTGAGGAAGCGGTAGACGGCGTCGCGGGCCTGGGCCGGCGTGGGCGCCTGCTTGCGAGCGGTCTCGACCAGGCGGCGGAGCGCGGCCGAGGCGCCGCCGGGCTGGGCAGCCAGCCAGTCCCAGTGGCGGGGGAGCAGGGTGACCTCGCGGGCGATCACGCCGAGCCTGGGGCGGCCGCGGGGGCGGGGCGATGCCGGCGCCGGGCCGCCTCCACCGCTCGCCAGTGGCGAGCGGTCCCCCTCGCCGTTCCGGGGAGGACTGGCGTCCCACAAATCGAGGTCGACCGGGCGGCCGGTGGCATCATCGAAGACGCGGACCTGGGCCTGGTCGTTCGGCCAGCCCTGCTCGAGCGCGCGCGTCACCGCGTCGCGGTCGCCGCGGGCGATGATGCGGTCCTCGAAAAAGGCGGTGACGGGGGTGGGCATTTGCGGGACTCCTGAGGCGCGGAACGTAGGTTTATATCCGGGTGGAACTCCTGTCAATATTGTCCGGGTGAAAATGGTCGCTGGTCTGGCGCGGTCCTTCGATACGGGCCCTCCCCGCGGATCGGGTCGGGGATCGGTCCCTGCTCAGGATGAGCGGGAGTGGGAGCCAGGCCGTATCGACATTCAAACCCGTGCCCGAGCGCCGCCTTTTGCGCAGGCCGACTTTCCTGCCGCATGACACGTGCAATAGATACCTATTGACAAACTAGAAGACTTGTGATACAGGTGGAGGGCTTGAGCATGTTGATTCGACCTTCCTCGCCGGGAAGGCGGCTCTGTCTCATCGTGAATCTGTTTGAACGGTCTGCGCCCGTGGGACCGATGCTCCCCCGCACCCGGCGGTGCGGGGGGCGGCTGGGACTCGCGCGCGAGGGCGCGGGCGCGCGTTGGACCGTGAACTTCATGAACTTTACCCCCGGCGGCCGGCGGCTCGCCCCGCCCCTCTGATCGGGCGACTCGCGCGCGCGCGCGCGTTGGCCGTAAACTTCATCAACTTTACCCCGGCGCCCGGCGGGTGGCGCCGTCCCTCGCGAGCGGGCGTGTCGCGCGCGCGCGCGTTGGCGAGTCACTTTGGTCACGTTTACCCGGGCGCACGGCCCGCTCGCCGCGCCAATACCCCTCCACCATCCGCCTTCGCCAAGGCTGCGGCGGATGGTCCCCCTCCCCGAGACGAGCTCGGGGAGGAATTTTAGCGCCTTCGACAAGCCTGGCGCGAGCGGCTAGGGGCGAACGCCATGACCCCTCCCGTCACCGTCCGCCGCGTCGTCACCAAGGCCGAGAAGAAGGCGTTCGTCGAGCTCGCCTACCGCCTGAATGCGGGCGATCCGAACTGGGTGCCGCCCTTGAAGAACGAGGTGCGCGGGCTGATCACGCCGGGGAAGAATCCCTGGTTCGAACATGCCGAGGCCGCGTTCTTCCTCGCCTGGCGCGCGGGCGCGCTACTCCCGGTCGGGCGGATCTCGGCGCAGATCGACGCGCTGGTGCTCGAGCATATGGGGCCCGGCATCGGCCAGTGGGGGATGTTCGAGGCCGGGGACGAAGAAGTCGCGCACTTTTTGCTCGCCGCCGCCGAGGACTGGCTCGCCGCCAAGGGCATGTCGCGGTCGATGGGGCCGTTCTCCCTGAGCATCTGGGACGAGCCGGGCCTGCTGGTGTTCGGCCACGACCATCCGCCGATGGTGATGATGGGTCACAATAAGGCCGCTTACGAGGGCTGGGTCGAAAGCGCCGGCTACGCCAAGGTCAGGGACCTCTACAGCTACCATCTCCACACCGAAGGATTCCCGCCGCTGATCGAGCGCATCATCGCGGCCGGCGAGAGGAATCCGCGCATCCGCATCCGCAAGGTCGACCCGAAAAGGTTCGACGAGGAAGCGGCCCTGATCCTCGCCATCGTGAACGACGCCTGGTCCGACAATTGGGGCTTCATCCCATTGACCCCGGCCGAGAGCGCCTATGCCGGCCGGAAGCTGAAGCCGATCGTGCTCGACGAGATCATCCGCGTCGCCGAATTGGATGGCGAGCCGGTCGCCTTCATGCTGTCGCTGCCGGACATAAACGAGCTGACCCGCGACCTGGGCGGCGAGCTGTTCCCGTTCGGATGGGCGAAATTGCTGTGGCGCCTGCGCCGCAAAAGATATCATGGCGGCCGCGTCGCTTTGATGGGCGTGGTCAGGAAGCTGCAGGCCTCGCGCCTCGCCAGCCAGCTCGCCTTCATGCTGATCGAACAAATCCGCCGCGGCGGCTCGACCACCTACGGCATGAAGCGGGCCGAAATCGGCTGGATCCTCGAGGACAATAAGGGGATGATCTCGATCGCCGACACGATCGAAGCGACCCGTCACCGCGTCTATCGTATCTACGAAAAGGCGCTGTAGACCGCGCTCCGGCGGACCGCGCCGCTTATTCCTTTTGTTTTCCGTAACTTGCGAGAGGCGAAGCGGAACTGACCGGGGCCGTAAAGGCCATGAACGCCCAGTTTACCGCTATTCGCTCTGTTCAACTCCCGCCTAAACCCGTATAGGCGCGCCTATCCACCACAAGCGAAACAGCAAGGGGGATTCCCACATGATGAGCATCAGCAAGCGTAAGGCTTTCGTTGGAATGGCTTTGGCAACCGCCGGCATGGTCGGCTGGGCGGCGCCGGCTTTCGGCCAGGCGACCCGTACCTGGGTTTCGGGCGTCGGCGACGACGCCAATCCGTGCAGCCGCACCGCGCCGTGCAAGACCTTCGCCGGCGCGATCTCGAAGACCGCCACCGGCGGCGAGATCAACTGCCTCGATCCGGGCGGCTTCGGCGGCCTCACCATCATCAAGTCGATCTCGATCGTCTGCGACTATACCGAGGGCGGCGTGCTGTCGGCCGGCGCCGGCGTCAACGGCTTCGTCATCAACCTGCCGGCGGCGACCGACACCGTGTTCCTGTCCGGCCTCGACTTCAACGGCGCCGGCAACGCCCAGAACGGCGTGCGCATCGTCAGCGGCGGCATCGTCCACATCCAGAACAGCATCGTCCGCAACTATCGCGCGGCGAACGGGCTGGGCTTTTCGATCCAGCCGGCCGGCGTGCTGACCCTGACCCTCACCAACGTCACGGTCGACGACAATGGCGTCGCCGGCGCTCCCGGCACCGGCGGCGGCCTGCTGATCCAGCCGACCGGGGCCGGCGGCCGCGCGCTGGTGTTCGTGCGCAACTCGCGGATCCAGAACAACGCCAACAACCAGATCAGGATCGACACCACCGGCAATACCGGCGCCGGCATCTCGCTGTTCGTCGACGGCAGCCAGATCATCGGCGGCCAGAACGGCATCAGCGTCAACCAGGTCGGGGCCGTCCCGATCACCACCGTGGTCCAGGATTCGTTCCTCGCTTTGGGCGCCGGCACCGGACTCTCGCTCGCCGGCACCAACACCAACCGCGCGCGGGTCGGCAACTCGACGATCACCGCTTACGCCACCGCGCTGAGCCAGGGCGGCACCACGATCATCAACACCTACGGGACCAACCGTCTCGACGGAAACGGTTCGGTGGGCACGTTCACGCTGCCGGCGATCGGCGAGCAATAAGCCGCGGCCTGCGGGCCCGGACGACATGACTGGAGCGCGGGACCCATCGGGTTCCGCGCTCCACATTTTTCGACGGCGGTCGGGTGGCATGGCCGCCGCAGCGGTGCCTCATCGCGAGCCGCCTGTGCTCAATGCCGAACTTCGTTTGTTTCGCGCGAAGGCGCGAAGGCGCGAAGAAGAAAAGGAAGAAGCGCGTTCCTTCCGGCGAAGCCGGCATCAATGAAATTCCGGCTTCGCCGGATGGACGCAAAGCGGGTCACCCGCGCCGGCGTCTTCGCGCCTTTGCGCCTTTGCGCCTTTGCGCCTTTGCGCCTTTGCGCCTTTGCGCGAACAATCGGGATTCTGGGCGGGGCTCCGCCGCGGTCGGACGATCGCTGTTGCTACCCTGCCGGCCGGGCCGGGGTTGCGTTCAGGCGAGGAATGGGGGCGGCAGGCGCCCGTTTGCCGGTTCGCGACTCGCGCTGGACGTGCTATCGACAATGCCGGCGCGCGTGACACGGTGAATCTTGCGGCCGTAGCACGGGTTCGGCCCCCAGGCCGACCGAAGCGCAATGTGGGGAAGGCAAGTCCCACCGCGCGCCAATTTCGTTGGCATCGAGCCTGGCCCAGGCCCGTCATTCCAGCGCAAGCTGGAATCTCACTTCACCTGTGCCAGGATCCGATCATGCGTGGCGGCTGGACATACATCATGACCAACCATGTCCGCGGCGTCCTCTATACCGGCGTCACGGCGAACTTGCCGGCGCGCATAGCCCAGCATCGCGCCGGCGAAGGCTCGGCCTTCTGTCGCAAGTACAGGCTTCGGCGCCTCGTCCTTGCCGAGCACCATGACAGCATCGAAGACGCGATCCGTCGCGAGAAGCAGCTCAAGGCCTGGAAGCGCGCCTGGAAGATCGAGCTCATCGAACAGGTGAACCCGCACTGGCGCGACCTGTGGGAGCACATGCCGCTCTAAGGAAATGTGAGATTCCAGCTTTCGCTGGAATGACGGGTGGGGACGGGAGGTCCATCCGGAACCCGCGCTCAGCTCGGACGCCGGTAAGGGGAGTGAGATTCCAGCTTGCGCTGGAATGACGGAGAGCGCTCCAACCAGTTCCGCGTCAGTCCCCCTGCGTGCCCGGCTCGCGGCGGTGCTCGCCCCGCACCCAGCGGACGGTGCCGGTCGAGGCGCGCATCACCACGCTCTCGGTGGTGATGCGGTTGGGGCGGCGCTTGACCCCTTCCAGGAGGGTGCCGTCGGTGACGCCGGTGGCGGCGAAGATGACGTCGCCCCGGGCGAGCTCCTCGAGCCGGTAGATGCGGCCCAGATCGGTGACCCCCCATTTGGCGGCGCGCTCGCGCTCGGCGGCGTTGCGGAACACCAGCTTTCCCTGGAACTGGCCGCCGACGCAGCGCAGGGCCGCCGCCGCCAGCACCCCCTCGGGAGCGCCGCCCTGGCCCATATAGAGGTCGATCGTCGTGTCGGGATCGGTGACCGCGATCACCCCGGCGACGTCGCCGTCGGGAATGAGGGCGATGCCGCAGCCCAGCGCGCGCAATTCGGCGATCAAGGCGGCGTGGCGCGGCCGGTCGAGCACGCAGACGATCAGCTCGGCCGCGTCGACGCCCTTGGCCGCGGCGACGGCGCGGATATTGTCGGACGGAGACCTGGCAAGGTCGATCACCCCGTCCGGAAAACCGGGGCCGATCGCCAGTTTCTCCATATAGACGTCGGGGGCGTTGAGCAGATGGCCTTCCTCGGCGATGGCGAGCACCGCCATCGCATTGGCGCCGGCCTTGGCGGTGATGGTGGTGCCCTCGAGCGGATCCAAGGCGATGTCGATCTTCGGGAACGGCCGCGGGGCGGTCGCCCCGGAATCGGGCCTGCCGAGCCCCACCCGCTCGCCGATGAACAGCATCGGCGCCTCGTCGCGCTCGCCCTCGCCGATCACGATGGTGCCGTCGAGCTCGAGCTCGTTCAAGGCCGCGCGCATCGCCTCGACCGCGGCCAAATCGGCGGCCTTCTCGTCGCCGCGGCCGACCAGCCGCGAGGCCGCCACCGCCGCCGCCTCGGTCACCCGCACCATCTCCAGCACCAGCAGGCGGTCGAGAACGTGGCTTGCCTTCACCATGAATCGGTCATCTTTCCTGTCTTGAAGGGGGCGTCGGAGAGCGGATAGGCGAGGCCCATGGCAAAGTCGAGAATGGCGCTTGGGCTGGCGGCCGCCGCGCTCGCCGCCGCGCCGGCCGCGGCGCCGGCCGGCGCCCAGCAGAACGCCGAGCAGGCGGTCGAAGCCCAGCGCTCGCGCCTGCGCGAGGCGCTACGGCTCGATTGCCCGCCGGCCGCGCAGGGCGAGATACTGGTGTGCGGCTCGCGCGACGAGACGCAGGCGCAGCGGCTGGCGCCGATCGAAGCGGGGCCGCAGCGCGCCGCCGACCGCGCCGGCGGCGAGCAGCGCGCGGCGCTGGCGATCGAACTCGAGCCGCTGCACTGCGGTCGGCCGCGACCAGCAATGCGGCGGCGGGCTCGACATGATCGGCATCGGCTTCACCATCGCCCGCGCCATCGTCCAGGCGATCGCCAACCGGGATTAGCGAATCCCGCCCAGCTCTCATGCTGCGCGACGGCTGTCAGATTTCACGCGAAGACGCGAAGACGCGAAGACGTGCGGGTCTCACACGCTGTCGCTCGATTTCCGACGTCATTGCGAGCCGCGCAGCGGCGAAGCAATCCAGCGGACAGTCGCGAAGCGACTGTCCGTTCAAGTCCTGAAACTGGATTGCTTCGCTACGCTCGCAATGACGGTAGGACGTGTCGCTCCTTCTTCGCGCCTTCGCGTCTTCGCGCGAACCAAGCGGCGCCCGTGACAGGCGCGATCGCCGGCGAAGAATCGCCCCGGGCGATTCCCTCATCCGTCGGCGGCGCGTTCGACTTCGGCGACGTCGATCTTCCTCATCTTGAGCATCGCCTCAGGCCTCCGCTTTCTGTCCCTCCCCGGCGCGGGCGCGTTCGATTGCGGCGATGTCGATCTTCTTCATCGTCATCATAACTTCCATCGCCCGGCGGGCGGCGTCCCGGTCAGGGTCGGTCGTCGCGGCGAGCAGGGCGCGCGGCGTGATCTGCCAGGAAAAGCCCCAGCGGTCCTTGCACCAGCCACACATACTCTCGGCGCCGCCATTTCGGGTGATCGCGTTCCAGTAGCGGTCGGTTTCCTCCTGGTCCTCGGTCAGCACCATGAAGCTCACCGACTCATTGGGCTTGAAATTGGGTCCGCCGTTGAGGCCGACGAATGACTGGCCGAGCAATGTGAACTCGACGGTCAGCTCGTTCCCCTCCTCGCCGCCCGGATAGTCGGCGGCCGCCGCATGCGTGGGGCCGACATGGCTGTCGGGAAAGGTCGCGGCGTAGAATTCCGCCGCCTTGCGCGCCTCGCCATGGTCGAACCACAGGCAAGTGACGATCTTGTTGCCAGTCATCTCTTCTCTCCTCAGCGTTGCGTTGAGACGAGGGCGAAGGTCGCGCCCTGGGGGTCGAGGCCCTGGACGATCCAGCTGCCGCCGGGCACCTCCATCGGGCCCGTCACCAGCCGGCCGCCGGCCGCCTCGATCCGCCCGATCGCGGCGTCGATGCCGTCGACATTGACGTAGAAGGTCCAGGACGAGGCCGGCACGTTCTCGGGCTTGTCCATCATGCCGCCCATCTGGACGCCGCCGGCGCCGAAGATGCGGTAGGTGCCCATCGCGCCCATGTCCATTTCGTGCATCGTCTCCCAGCCGAACAGCCCGGAATAGAAAGCGAAGGCGGCCTTCTCGCCGGCGCCGGAATAGAGCTCGTGCCAGCTGACCAGGCCGGGCGCCGTCGGATCGGCCGGCTCCGCCTCGCCCTCCCGCGGCGTCGGGGTGAGCAGATAGAAAGGCGCGCCGCCGGGATCGGCGGCCATCGCGAAGCGGCCGACATCGGGGATGTCGTCCGGCCCCATCAGGAGGCGGCCGCCGGCCGCCTCGACCGCTTTCGCCATGGCGTCGGTGTCGGCGACGCCGACATAGCCGACCCAGCCCGGCCGGGCGCCGCCGGCGCACATCTGGTCGGTCAGCTGCATCACCCCGCCGACGCCGCGCGTTCCGGCCGAAAGGATGACGTAGCGCATGCCGCCGGGCGTGCTGTCGGGATGGTCGGCGGCGCTCCAGCCGACGACCTTGCCGTAGAAATCGAGCGCGGAATCCTGGTCGGTCGTCATCAGCTCGTACCAGATGAAGCGGTCGGCCATCGTGCGTCTCCCTGGGGACAGTCACCAGTGACTGTCCCCTGTTGCGTCCTTGCGTCGAATCCGGGGGGGACAGTCAACGAGTGACTGTCCCTGTCCTACTCGTCGAGCAGCGGCTGGAAGCCGCCCCAGAACATGCGCTGGCCGTCGAACGGCATGGTCTCGAAATCGGGCTTCATCCGCTCGTCGGCCATCACCTTCTCCCAGCCGGCGACGCGCGCCTCCTTCGACGGCCACTCGATCCAGGAGAAGACGACCTTCTCGCCTTCCTCGGCCTTCACCGCACGGAAGAAATCGGTGACCTGGCCGTGCGGAACGTCGTCGCTCCACGCCTCGACTACCCGGGTCGCGCCATGCTCGCGGAAGATCGGCGCCGCCTTGGCGGCCAAGTCGCGATAGGCCTGCTTGTTCTCCGCCTTGACCGGCAGCACGAAGCCGTCGGCATAGCCCATATCGCCGCCGGTCCCCTCCTCGACGATCGGCGCGAAGCCGCCCATGATCATGCGCTTGCCGTCGAACGGCATGTTGGCGCCCATCTCCTTCATCCTGGGGTCGCTCATGATCTTTTCGTTGGCGGCGTCGCGCGCCTCCTTCGACGGATATTCGAGCCAGGAGAAGACGACGCTCTCGCCCTCCTCGGCCTTCACCGCGCCGCGGAAGTCGGTGACCTTGCCTTCGGGCACGTCGTCGCCCCAGGCCTCGACCAGCCGGGTGGCGCCGAACTCCCGGAACATCGGCGCCGCGTCGGCGGCGTGCCGGCGATAATCGTCCTGCCTGTCGGTCGGCACCGCAAGCACGAATCCTTCGACATAGCTCATCTCTTCTCTCCTTTTGCGTCGTTCATGTCCGTCCGGTCAGGCGTGCGCCGGCTCGGCCGGCTGCCCTTCGGCGGCGGCCGCCTCGAAGCCAGCCATGTCCATCCACATCGGCTCCCAGATATGGCCGTCCGGATCCTCGAAGCTGCGGCCGTACATGAAGCCGTAATCCTGGGCCGCGCGCGGCTCGCGGCCGCCGGCGGCGAGCGCCTTTTGGGTGATGTCGTCGACCGCCTCGCGGCTGTCGGCCGAGATGCAGATCAAGACCTCGCTGGTCTGATGCGCGTCGGCGACCGGCTTGGGCGTGAACTGCCTGAACTTGTCGTGGGTCAGCAGCATGACGTGGATCGTCTCGCTGAGCACCATGCAGGCGGCGGTGTCGTCGGTGAAGCGCGGCTCGTTGACCGCGCCGATCGCCTCGTAGAAGGCCCTGGCGGCGGCCAGATCGGCGACCGGCAGGTTCACGAAGATCAGCCTCGGCATGCTCTCTTTCTCCTCTCGCAAGCGATTTTCAGCGACTCGGGATTTGACGTTGATGCCCTTCTTTGTTATGAAAAGCAACCGTGGAGTTAGATAAGCTAACTGACTTGGGACGAAACGTGGCGCGGCGACGGTATGACGACGCCTGCGGCACCGCCCACGCGCTCGATCTGGTCGGCGAGCGCTGGGCGCTGCTGGTGATGCGCGAGCTCATGCTCGGTCCGAAGCGCTTTGGCGACATTCGCGCCGACCTGCCCGGTATCAGCGCCAACACCCTGACCCAGCGGCTCGAGGGGCTGGAGGCGTCGGGGCTGGTGGTGCGCCGCCGGCTGCCGCCGCCGGCCTCGACCCAGGTCTATGAGCTCACCGCCTGGGGGTATGAAGCCGAGCCGATCGTCCAGGCGCTCGGCCGCTGGGCGGCGCGGTCGCCGGCGCACGATCCGACGCTGCCGCTGTCCGGCACCTCGCTGATGCTGTCGTTCCGGACGATGTTCGACGCCGGCCAGGCGCGGGGGCTGAGGGCGCGGATCGGCTTTCGAATCGGCGCCGAGACCTTCGTCGCGCGGATCGGCGGCGGGCGCGTCGAGACCCTGCGCGGCGATCCCGCCGGCGCCGACCTCATCTTTTCGGGCGGGGCGACGGCGATCGCCGGCTTCGTCTATGGCGGCGTGCCGCTCGACGCGCTGGAAGCCGGAGGCGCCCTCAGGGTCGAAGGCGACCGCGAGCTGGCGGCGCGCTTCGCGACCCTGTTCCCGCTGCCGCCCAAGGCCGCCGTCTGAACTGTTCCTCCCCATGGCAGAGCCCATGGGGAGGGGGACCGCACGCAGGCGCAACCTGAGCCGTGGGTTCCCAGCGCGCAGTACCGCTTCAGCCAGGCGTCACGCCGATGCAGTTTGCACGAACGCTTTTCGGAATGGGGACAGTCACCAGTGACTGTCCCCTTTTCAGTCCGGCAGCGGCCGGGGTTCGCGATCGATCAGCCGGCCGGCGAGGAACAGCTTGAACAGGACGAACACCGCGCCCGAGCCGGCGGCGAAGCCGGCATGGAGCAGCCAGAAGCTGGTCGTCGGCCAGCTTTCGTAGAGGCCGCCGACCCAGCCGACCAACGAGTTGCCGGCGAAGAAAGCGAGATAGTAAAGGCCGATGACGGTGGCGTTGATCGCTTTGGGCGCGAGCTTGGCGAACAAGGCCAGGCTGACCGGCAGCATATGGGCGAAGCCGATCGAATTGACGATGTGGAAAATGACCGGCCAGAACAGGCCGATCTTCTCGCCCGGCGCGGTGGTCGCGGCGGCGGTGAACAGGCACAGCATGCCGCCGATCGAGAAAGCCGAGCCGATGATGATCTTGGTGAGCTCGTCGGGCTCGCGCCGGCGCTTGCCGTACCAGCGGTAGAAGAGCGCGACCAGGAACAGGAAGGTGACGCTGACGATCGCGTCCAGCGTCACCAGCCAGGTGGTCGGCAGCCTTGTGCCCATGAAGACGAGGTCGAAGCGCTGGTCGCCCCACACCAGATAGGCGTTGAAAATCTGGTTGTTGGGGACGATCGCCGCCGCCATCACCGGGATCAGCAGCACCAGAGCGAGGGTGGCCAGCCAGTCGGAGCGGGTGAGCCGCGGCGCCTGTACCCGGCCGCCTTTCCGCTGCGGCCCGAAATGCTCGGGCGGCAAATGCTTCTGGCCGGCGATATAGATGGCGAGCGCGATCAGCATTCCGACCCCGGCGGCGCCGAACCCCCAGTGCCAGCCGACGCTCTCGCCCAATGTGCCGACGATCAGCGGCGCGGCGATGACGCCGGCATTGATGCCGAGATAGAAGATCTGGAAGGCGTCGGCGCGCCTCAGATCCTCCGGCTTGTAGAGGGCGCCGACCTGGCTGGCGATATTGCCCTTGAGCATGCCGCAGCCGATCACCAGGCAGAGCAAAGCGAAAAGGAAGGTCAGCTCGAACGCCATCAGGAAATGGCCGGCCGACATCACGATCGCGCCGATCAGCACGGTCAGGCGCTTGCCGAGCCAGCGGTCGGCGACCAGCCCGCCGAGGATCGGGGTCAGATAGACCAAAGCGAAATAGGAGCCGACGATCGCCGAGGCGAGCGGCTGGCCGTCGAGGTCGCCGTAGAGGGTGCGGAAGCTGTCGAAAAAGGCGACGCTGCCGACATTGTCCGGCAGCAGCAGATAATTGACCAGATAGAGGACGAGCAGCGCCTGCATGCCGTAATAAGAGAAGCGCTCCCACGCCTCGGTGAAGGCGAGATAGCCCAGGCCCCTGGGGTGGCCGAAAAAGGCGCGGTCGGCATGATCGGCGATGTCGAGCTGCGGCGTGGCTTCGGCGCTGGTCATCGGGCTCCCCGGCTTTCGCTGCTCGGACGCTAGCGCCCCCAGCGCCCGGCGCCAGCTTTTTCGCGGCAGGGGGACAGTCCCTGGTGACGGTCCCCAATCCCCAGTGACGGATTATCTTACAACCGCCTGCGCCTTGTTAACGAATCGGTCATTAACCGGACGAGTCCACGCCCCGTGAACCTCTTGGGCGCACCTTCCGCCGCGGAAGAGTGTGCAACCCAGTGGAAGGAGTGGACCATGTACAGCGAAAGGCTGCGCGACGCTCGGGGAGAGCTTCTCCCCGGCGCCGGGAGTGATGCGACCGGGACCGGAGATTCCTACGAAGTCTTCGACGAATATGAGGAAGAGCACGAGCCCCAGCCGGATCCGGAAGAGCCGGCGGGGGACGGCGAGGAACCCGACGGCGAGGAGCCGGACGGCGAAGAGCCCGACGGCGAGGAGCCGGATGGCGAGGAGCCGGATGGCGAGGAGCCTGACGGTGAAGAGCCCGACGGCGAGGTGCCCGACGGTGAAGAACCGGACGGCGAAGAACCGGACGGCGAAGAACCGGACGGCGAGGAGCCCGACGGCGAGGAACCGGACGGTGAGGAGCCCGACGGCGAGGAACCGGACGGTGAGGAGCCCGACGGCGAGGAGCCGGACGGTGACGAGGTCGAAGGCGGCGACGATGACGACGTCATCGAGGGCGGCGGGGAAGATGACGAACTGGAAGGCTGCGGCGGCGACGACCGGATCCTGGGCGGCGACGGCGACGACGTCCTCGACGGCGGCGCTGGGTCCGATGGCCTGGCGGGCGGCGAGGGCGACGACATCTTCGTCGTCGACGACGTCGAGGACGAAGTCGGCGAGCTTCCCGAAGGCGGCATCGACTGCATCCTGACGACGCTCGCCTGCTATCGGCTGTGCGCCAATGTCGAGGGGCTGGCTTATGCCGGCCGCGACGACTTCACCGGCACCGGCAACGCACTCGACAATGCGATCGCCGGCAATGACGGCGACGACCGGCTCGACGGCGCCGGCGGCGACGACCATTTGGCCGGCGACGACGGCCATGACCGCCTGAACGGCGGCGCCGGCGACGACGATCTGGCCGGCGAGCTCGGCAATGATTCGGTGTCGGGCGGCGAAGGCGAGGACGTCTGCGCCGGCGGCGCCGGACGCGACTCGCTGGCCGGCGGCGACGGCCGCGACGCGCTGACCGGCGGCGCCGGCGGCGACCGCCTCAACGGCGGCGCCGGCATCGACGCGATGAACGGCGGCGGCGGCGACGACCTTTATTATGTCGATTGCTCCGCCGATCAGGTGATCGAGGGCGGCGTCCATGGCGGCACCGACCGGGTGCAGAGCAGCGCCAGCTACGCGCTCGGCGCCAATGTCGAGCATCTGACCCTGACCGGCACGCGCGACGTCGACGGCACCGGCAACCGGCAGGGCAATGCGATAACCGGCAATGGCGGCGCCAACCGGCTGACGGGCGGCGAAGGCCATGACCGGCTGTCCGGCGCAGGCGGCGACGACGTCTGCTCGGGCGGCGCCGGCACCGACCAGGTCAACGGCGGCGGCGGCTCCGACGACGTCCATGGCGGGATCGGCAAGGACGTGCTGTGCGGCGGCGCCGGGCGCGACGACTTCTTCTTCCAGGCGGTCGGCACGGCCAATGCGGACAGGATCCTCGATTTCTCCGCGGCCGACGACACGATCTGCCTGCGGGGAGAGGCGTTCGCCGCGATCGGCCGCGACGGCAGGCTCGTCGCCGACGCCTTCGTGACCGGCAGCGCGGCGCGCGACGCCGAGGACCGGATCGTCTACAACAAGGCGACCGGCCAGCTGTTCTTCGACGCCGACGGCACCGGGGCGGGGGCGGCCGTGCTGTTCGCGACGGTGACGCCGGGGACGGCACTCAGCTACGCCGACTTCAACTATCTGGGGTGACGTGGGGACAGTTTGGGGACAGTTAGGTAACTGTCCCCAAACTGTCCCTCGGGCCCCTCCCATCCTCCCGGGAGGGGCCCGCAATCCCCGCCGGAACGCGGCCGTGCGCCGCCGCGCGCCGCCGGTTCATTCGGCGCTTTTTTCTGCTATCGCTGCCCGCCGCAGGCCGCGCAGGCCGAGCGATCGCCGGAGGAGAATAAGGCCATGACCGAAGTCGGCTGGAGCATCGAGGGCCGCGAGTTCGTCCACTGCAATTGCGCCTATGGCTGCCCCTGCCAGTTCAACGCGCTCCCGACCCACGGCGATTGCCGGGCGGTGCTGGCGATCGAGATCGAGCGCGGCCGCCACGGCGAAACCCGCCTCGACGGACTTCGGTTCGGCATGATCGTCGCCTGGCCCGGGCCGATCCACGAGGGCGGCGGCGAGGCGGTGCCGATCGTCGACATATGCGCCGACACGGCGCAGCGCGAGGCGCTGCTGCGGATCATGAGCGGCCTCGACACGGAGCCCGGCGCCAGCATCTTCCAGGTCTTCTCGACCACCTTCGCGCGGGTCCATGACCCGGTGTTCGCGCCGATCGAGCTCGAGCTCGACGTCGACGGCCGGACCGCGCGGCTGCACGTGGCGGAGTGGATCGAGGCGCGCGGCGAGCCGATCCGCAACCCGGTCAGCGGCGCGGAGCACCGGGCGCGGATCAACCTGCCGCACGGCTTCGAATATGACGTCGCCGAAGTGGGCCGCGGCTGGGCGACGGCCGAAGGGCCGGTGCCGGTGGTGCTCGCCGATTCCCATGCCCAGTTCGCCCGGCTGCACATGACCGACCGCGGCGTCGTCCATTAGGGGCCGGCCGGAATGTCTTCAGCCGCCGACACCGTCACGACGCCGAACGAAGCCGGGCCGATCGAGGCCGCGCGCCGGCACGCCGCCGCCCCCGGGCTGCGGCTGGAGGACATGATCGTGCTCGGCTGCGTGGCGGCGGCGGCGGCGCTCGCCTGGCTGTGGCTGGCCGGCGGCGCGGCGATGGACCATGCCATGCCGATGCCGGCGATCTGGTCGGCCGCCTATCTCGGCCCGGCCTTCGCGATGTGGGCGCTGATGATGGTGGCGATGATGCTGCCCTCGGCGGCGCCGATGATCCTGCTTCATGCCCGCGTCGCCGGCCATCGCGGCCGCTTCGCCTGGCTGGAAAGCCTGGTTTTCGCGCTCGCCTATGTCGCGGTCTGGACCGGCTTCGCGGCGGCGGCGGCGCTCGCCCAGGCCGGGCTGATCGGCGCCGGGCTGGTCCACGAAATCGCTCTGTCGACCGGCGATGCCGGCCTCGCCGCGTCACTGCTGGTCGCCGCCGGCGTCTACCAGTTCAGCCCCGCCAAGCAGGCCTGCCTCCACCAGTGCCGCTCGCCGCTGTCGTTCATCTTCAGGCTGTGGCGGCCGGGGCTGAGCGGGGCGCTGCGGCTCGGCCTGCGGCACGGAGCCTATTGCCTCGGCTGCTGCTGGCTGCTGATGCTCCTGCTGTTCGTCGGCGGCGTCATGAACCTGGCGTGGATCGCCGCGCTGGCCATGCTGCTGCTCGCCGAGAAATATGCGCCCCGCGCCTGGCGGCTGACCCGGATCATCGGCATCGCGCTGCTGGCGGGGGCGACGGCGCTGTTCGTCGCCGCCTGAATCCGGCCGCGGTTACGGCCGCGTTGGTCCCAGGAGCACCAATTGGCGTTTGGCGATGCGGCGCGCAGGATTTAAGCTGGACGGGCCGCCATCGAAGGCCAGGCGATTCCCGCGGCAAGGCGGGCAGACCGGGCCGTCGCAGGCGGACGAAGGCGGAAAAGCGACATGGCGGTCGTACGCAATTATACGGCTCTGATCTCCGGAACTTCGCTGCACGACAGCGAGGGCAAGGCCGCTTTCTACACCTACGCCTTCCCGACCGAGGTCCCCGCCCATTATCACGGCCGTTTCGACGAGGCGGCGCTCGCCACCTTCCGGCCGCTCGACGAAGCGGAGAAAGCGGCGGCCCGCGCCGCGCTCGAGGCCTGGGCGTCGATTTCCGGAGTCACTTTGTTCGAGGTCGCCGGCGAGGGAGACATAGTGTTCTCGGTCTTCGCCAGCGGGCTCGTGCCGGAGGGCAGCGTCGCCGCCGCTTACTACCCGACGGGTGCGACCGATCTCGCCATCGCCAGCGACGTCTTCCTCACCCCGGGAGTGGCCGGCGACCCCTATATATTGCGGCACGAAATCGGCCACGCTCTGGGGCTCAAGCATCCCCATTTCGGCAGCCCGAATCTCGCCGACGACGTCGACCATCTCGGCTCGACGGTGATGAGCTATAATGACGGCGGCGGCATCTATTCGGGCCATGTGCTCGGACCGCTCGACGAGGACGCGATCCAGTTTCTCTACGGCCCCGCCTCGGCCGACGGCAGCCAGGCCGCGAGCTGGAGCTGGGATCCGTCGACCTCGACCTTGACCCAGGCCGGCTTCGCCGGCGACGACAGCCTGCTCGGCGTCGCCACCGTCGACATCGTCTCCGGCCATGCCGGCAACGATGTCATCCACGGCCGCGGCGCCAACGACCGGCTCGACGGCGGCCCCGGCGCCGATCAGATCTTCGGCGGCCGCGGCGACGATCTGCTGCTCGGCGGCGGGGGCGGCGACCGGCTCGATGGCGGCGAGGGCCGCGACCGGATGGTGGGCGGCGCCGGCGACGACGTCTATCAGGTCGACGACGGCGCCGACCAGCTGGTCGAGGCGGCGGACGGCGGCATCGACACCGCCTGGAGCTGGATCAGCTTCACCCTGCCCGCCCAGGTCGAGAATCTGACCCTGACCGTGATGGAGCCGCTGAGCGAGGCCGGCGCCGGCAGCGCGCCGGCCGCCGCGGGGGCGACGATCGACGCCACCGGCAACGGCCTCGCCAACATCCTCACCGGCAACAGCGTCGACAATGTGCTCGACGGCGCGGCCGGCGCCGACACGATGCGGGGCGGCGCCGGCGACGATGCCTATGTCGTCGACCATTCTGGCGACCGGGTGATCGAGACCAGCGCCGCCCACGGCACCGACACGGTGCGAAGCGCGGTCGGCTACCGGTTCGGCGACCATGTCGAGCATCTCGTCCTCACCGGAAGTGCGGCGGCGAGCGCCACCGGCAACGCCCTCGCCAACAGCCTCACCGGCAACGGCGCCGCCAATCGGCTGAACGGCGGCGGCGGCGCCGACACCATGCGCGGCGGCGGCGGCGACGACCTCTATGTGGTCGATGCCGGCGGCGACAGGGCGATCGAAAGCAGCGGCGGCGGCGTCGACGGGGTGGAGGCCGCTCTGACCTGGACGCTCGCCGCCCAGGTCGAGAATCTGACGCTGACCGGCAGCGCGGCGATCGCCGGGACCGGCAACGATCTCGCCAACCGCCTGACCGGCAACGGCGGCGCCAACACGCTGTCGGGGCTGGCGGGAGACGATCTGCTCGACGGCGGCGGCGGCGCCGACACGATGGCGGGCGGCGCCGGCAACGACCTTTATGTGATCGGTCAAAGCGGCGACCGGGTGATCGAGACCAGCGCGTCGCACGGATCGGACACGGTGCGCAGCATCATCAGCCACACGCTCGGCGATCATGTCGAGCATCTCGTCCTGACCGGCGCGGCGCCGATCAACGGGACCGGCAACGCGCTCGGCAACCGGCTCACCGGCAACGGCCACCCCAACAGCTTGAGCGGCGGCGGCGGCAACGACACGATCCGCGGCGGCGGCTCCGCCGACAGCCTTTCCGGCGGGGCGGGCAACGACCGGCTTTATGGCGGCACCGGCAATGACAGCCTGGCCGGCGGCTCCGGCCAGAACGCCTTTTATTTCCAAACCGCGCTCGACGCCCGCAACAATGTCGACACGATCACCGATTTCTCGCCCGCTTATGACACGATCTTCCTCGACCGCGCCGTGCTCAGCGGCATCGCCGCCGACGGCGCGCTCGCCGCTTCGGCGTTCCGCACCGGGACTGCCGCCCGCGACGCCGACGACCGCCTGCTCTACGACGCCGCCAGCGGCCGGATATATTACGATTCCGACGGCAGCGGCGCCGCGGCCGCGATCCTGTTCGCGCAGGTGAGCGCCGGCACGCCGCTTACCCACGCCGACTTCGCCGCCTTCATCTGATGGGGACAGTCACTAGTGACTGTCCCCATCGTCAAGAGAACAGCCAGTCGCCGAGCAGGCGGCCGAACGGGAAGGTGAAGATGCCGGCGATCAGCAGGGCGCCGATCACCATCCCGCGCACCGCGTTGCGGTGGCCGCGATGATTGTGGCTGCGCGCGTGCCAGACGATCAGCGGCACCTGGATCAGGGTCCAGGCGGACAATATGTGGATGAAGCTGAGCGACGCGCCGTTGAGGCCGCGTATGCCGAAGCTGAACGCGGCGGTCAGCGCCATCGCGCCCGCCCAGATCCAGCCGAGCCGCCGGTGCAGCCGGTCGCCGCGCCGCCGCAGCAGCATCACCGGCGTCAGCGCGACCGCGCTGACGATGGTGGCGATATGGGGCCAGACGAACCGCGGCACCTCGCCCCATTCGGCGCGCCCCTTCCACAAAGCGGTCAGCACCGCCGCCAGCAGCAGCAAAGCGGCGCCGGCGAGGATGCGGTCGAGCAGGTCCGGCGCAAGGCTGATCTTCGCCCGTCGCGGCGCGGCGTCGGCAATGGTGGTGGCCATCCGTGCTCCCCTCCCTGAAGTTCAGGATAAGGAGCGTGGGCTGGAGCGGCAAGCGGCGGCCGGTTTCCTCCCCATCGTGGAGCGATGGGGAGGGGGACCATGCGCGGCATGGTGGAGGGGTAGGATTCGCCAGGTGGACCTCACCGCATCTCTCCTGACGAGCCCTTTACCCCTCCACCACGCAGCTTCGCTGCGCGGTCCCCCTCCCCGAGCAAGCTCGGGGAGGAACTTCAGCCGTCGAGGGTGAAGCCGATGCGCAGCGTCACCTGATAGTGGGCGATGCGGCCGCCCTCGACATTGCCGCGGGTGCTGACCACTTCGAACCAGCGTATCTCGCGCAAGCTGGACGAGGCGCGCGAGATCGCGGTTTCGATCGCATCCTCGATGCTGTCCGCCGAACTGCCGACGATCTCGACGATCTTGTAGACATGGTCGCTCATCGGAGGGCCTCCTTTCCCGACCAACAATGCTTGCGCGGCGCCGTTCCGTCGATAGGTTGCGGCGACTTGTCGAATTTTCCTCCCCGTCCGCAGAGCGGATGGGGAGGGGGACCGCACGGAGTGCGGCGGAGGGGCCATCGGCCTCGCCACCGCCCCTCCACCATGCTGCGCATGGTCCCCCTCCCCACGAGCTTCGCTCGCAGGGAGGAAAGAAGGAGTCCCAATGCGCCTCGTCCTGCTTGCCCTTGTCGCCTTCCTCGCTTTGGCCGCCCCGGCCGCCGCGACGCCCGCCGACGATTTCCGCGCCCTGCTCGACGAGCATTATCGCTGGCTGCTGCGCGAGAATCCGACCGAGGCGACGGCGCTCGGCATTCGCGACTATGACAACCGCATCCGCGACCTGTCGCCGCAAGCGCGCGAGCGCCGGATCGCCGAGGCGCGGGCCTTTCTCGACCGGCTCGAACACATTCCGGCCGACGCGCTCGAGCCCGCCGACCGGGTCAACCGCGCGATCATGCGGCGCATGCTCGCCGAGACGGTCGAGGAGCATCGTTTCGGCCAGCGCGACATGCTGTTCACCACTTATTATGGCTGGCACCAGGGCTTTGCCGGGCTGGCGCGCGGCCTTCCGTTCCGCACCCGCGCCGATTTCGAAAGCTATCTGACCCGGATCGAGCAATATCCGCAGCTCAACGACCAGGCGCTGGCGATCACCGCCAACGCCGTGCGCGGCGGCTATGTGCTGCCCTGCTCGGTGCTCGACGGCTATGAGCGCACCATCGCCGGCGTCATCGCCGAGGATCCGGCCGCCTCGCGCTTCTACGAGCCGTTCGCCGGCAACCGGCCGGCCGCGATAGCGCAAGCGGACTGGGCGGCGCTGCAGCAGCGGGCGCGGCGGATCATCGCCGGCACGATCAACCCGGCCTATCAGCGCCATCTCGATTATTACCTCAACGACTATCGGCCGCATTGCGCGCGCACCGACAGCATCTCCGCCCAGCGCGGCGGCGCCGAATATTATGCCTTCCAGGTGCGGTCGAACACGACCACCGACCTGACGCCGCAGCAGATCCACGATATCGGCATGCGCGAAGTGACGCGGATCCGCGCCGAAATGGACGCGGTGGCGCGCGAGGCCGGCTTCCCGTCGCGCGAGGCCTATATAAGCGACCTGCGCACCAACCCGGCTTATTATGCGACCGATCCCGAGCAGCTGATGCGCGAGGTGGCGCGGGTCACCAAGGAGATTGACGGCCATCTGCCGCGGCTGTTCGGGCGGCTGCCGCGGCTGCCCTACGGCATAAGGGAGATACCGGCCGAAACCGCGGAAGGGACGACCACCGCTTATTACAGCTCCGGCTCGCCGGAGAGCGGCATCGCCGGCACTTATTATGTCAACACCTCCAAGCTCGACCAGCGGCCTTTGTGGGAGGTGCCGGCGCTGAGCCTGCACGAGGCGGTGCCCGGCCACCATCTCCAGATCGCGCTGCAGCAGGAGATGGAGATCGCCCCGTTCCGCCGCAATTTCGCCGGCTTCACCGCCTTCACCGAAGGCTGGGGCCTCTATGCCGAGAGCCTCGGCGAAGAGATGGGGCTGTACGACAGCCCCGCCCGGCGGATGGGTCAGCTTTCCTACCAGATGTGGCGCGCCGCGCGGCTGGTGGTCGACACCGGCATCCACTTCATGGGCTGGGACAAGGCCCGCGCGGTCGCCTTCATGCGCGAGAACACCGCCTTGACCGACGCCAATATCGACGCCGAGGTCAATCGCTATATCAGCTGGCCGGGCCAGGCTTTGGGCTACATGATCGGACGCCTCAGGATCCTCGAACTGCGCGCGCGCGCCGAAGCGGCACTGGGCGAGCGCTTCGACCTCAGGCGCTTCCACGACGCGGTGTTGAGGAACGGCTCGGTGCCTTTGGACGTGCTGGAGAGCGAGATCGACTTGTGGATCGCGGCCGAGAGGGCGCGGTCGTGAGGGAATTCCCTCCCTGCGAGCCGGCAGGCTCGTGGGGAGGGGGACCGTCCGCAGGACGGTGGAGGGGCCAGGGGCGCCGATCGCCCCTCCACCATGTTTCGCATGGTCCCCCTCCCCATCCACTGCGCGGACAGGGAGGATCAGAAAGGGACCATCGATGCGCAAATTCATACTCGCCGTCCTGCTCGCCACCGCCGCGCCGGCCGCCGCCGCGCCGGCGGACGATCTCCATGCCCTGATCGACGAGCATTGGGCCTGGTTCCTGCGCGAGAATCCGATCTACGCGTCGACGCTCGGCCATGACGAATTTGCCGGCCGGGTCGGCGACATCAGCCTCGAGGCCGCCGACCGCCAGTCGCGCGAGGCGCAGGCGTTCCTGACCCGGCTCGACGCGATCCCCGAAAGCGGGCTCGGCGAGGCCGACCGGGTCAACCGCGCGCTGCTGCGCCGCAACCTCGCCGAGCAGATCGAGGCCAATGGTTTCGGCCAGCGGATGATCCTGTTCTCGAACCGCGGCGGCTGGCACCAGGGCTTTGCCGGCCTCGGCGGCTTCCTGCCGTTCCGCAACCGCGCCGACTTCGAAAGCTATCTGACCCGGCTCGAACAATATCCCGAGGTCAACCAGGAGGCGATGAGGATCACCCGCCGGGCGGTCGCCGAGGGCTATAATCTGCCGTGCGAGGCGATGGCCGGGCACGAATCGACGATCATCGGCGTCGTCACCGACGATCCGGCGCAGTCGCGCTTCTACGAGCCGTTCACGCGGACGCGGCCGGCGTCGATCGCCGAGGCCGACTGGACGGCGCTGCAGCAAAGGGCGCGGACGATCATCACCTCGACCCTCTACCCGGAATATCGCCGTCACCATCAATTTTATCTGGCCGAGGTGGCGCCGCGCTGCCTTAGCGACGTCGGCGTGTCGGCGCAGCCCGGCGGCGCCGAATTCTACGCTTTCCGCATCCGCCAGCAGACCACCACCGACATGAGTGCGCAGCAGATCCACGATCTCGGCCTCGCCGAGGTCGCCCGCATCCGCGCCGAGATGGAGGAGGTGGCGCGCCGCGCCGGCTTCGCCAGCCGCGAGGCCTATATCCAGGAGCTGCGCACCAACCCGATCCATTATCCGCGCACCGGCGAGGAGCTGATGCGCGAGGTGGCGCGGCTGACCAAGCGGATCGACGGCCAGATGCCGACCCTGTTCGCGACCTTGCCGCGCCTCCCTTACACGATCCGCGAGATACCGGCCGAGATCGCCGAGGGGACCACCACCGCTTATTACAATCAGGGCTCGCTCGAGGCCGGCATCCCCGGCATCTATTATGTCAACACCTCCAAGCTCGACCAAAGGCCGCTGTGGGAGATGCCGGCGCTGACCGTGCACGAGGCGGTGCCCGGCCATCACCAGCAGATCGCCATCCAGCAGGAGATGGACCTGCCCGAATTCCGCCGCCACGCCACCTTCTTCACCGCCTTCGTCGAGGGCTGGGGGCTCTATTCGGAGCGGCTCGGCATCGAGATGGGCCTCTATGACACGCCGGCGCGCGACATGGGCCGGCTGAGCTACGAGATGTGGCGCGCGACCCGGCTGGTCGTCGATACCGGCCTGCACGCTTTCGGCTGGCCCAAGCAGCGCGCGATCCGGTTCATGCTCGACAACACCGCTTTGTCGCCGGCCAATATCGAGGCCGAGGTCAACCGCTACATCGCCGATCCCGGCCAGGCGCTCGCCTACAAGATCGGCGAATTGAGGATCCGCGCGCTGCGCGCCCGCGCCGAGCAGGCGCTGGGCGAGCGGTTCGACCTGAGGCGCTTCCACGACGCCGTGCTCGGCAACGGCGCGGTGCCGCTGGACGTGCTCGAGGCGCAGATCGACGCCTGGATCGCCGCGGAGCAGGCGCGGCCGGCGTAAGGCGCTACTCGCGCTTCCTGCGCTCCGGCCCGCGCCTCGGGCCGGCTTCGAGCGCCCGCCGCCGCTACGATTTGAAGCTGTTATTCGCCTGCCAGGACGGGGCGGTCGGCTGCTTCTCGGGGCGGATCTTCGGCGGCGGGCGCATCGCGGCGCGCTCGGCCGCCTCGGCGCCGTGGCTGGCGAGCTTGACATAGGCGCCGTGCGCCCGCTTCAGCCGCAGTTTCTCGCTCTCGCTTTTCGCTTCGGCGAGCTGGGCCAGCGCGGCGTCCGCCTTCGCCTGATATTCCTCGGGCGTCGTGGTCATCGGTTCGTTCCTTTCCGGGGCTTGCTCGCTAGATGGGCGCTTTGCTTCCAAAAGCCAACGAACTTCGGACGCCCCGGTTCACTGCCGAAGACGGGATTCCCGTCGGCTCCGGCGGCTTCGCCCCCTTGAATCCGCCCCCGGTTCGGCACAGTGTCGGACCCGGCGCGAAGTGGAAGGGCTCCATGCCGATCCGCATCGACGAAGCAAAGTTCGGGGAGAAAGGGCGGCTCGCCGGCATCGCCATCGCGGCCTACACGCTGCGGTCGATGGAAAGATGGCGGGCGCGGCTCACCGACTATGACTGCGTGATGATCATGATCGCAGTGATCGCGATCACCGCCGAGCGGTTGCTGCGCACCGACGTCGCGCCCGAATATCGCGGGCTCGACCGGCCGATGGAACGGCCGATGCTGGCCAAATGCAATATCAGCTCGATCGCCCATGCCACCGGCCTCAACCGCGAAACGACGCG
Organism: uncultured Alphaproteobacteria bacterium; assembly: GCA_963848555.1. GTDB lineage: Bacteria > Pseudomonadota > Alphaproteobacteria > Sphingomonadales > Sphingomonadaceae > Allosphingosinicella. The sequence goes on from CAWKEE010000006.1 coordinate 192,761, forward strand.
CCGCAAGGTCAACGACCTGATCGAGCAGGAGCTGCTGACCCGGGATGCCGACGGCAGCGTCCGTTTCCGCACGGGGCTCGTCCAGGAAGACCGGATCCGCGACCAGCTGCGGGGACAATTGGGGGAGATCGCCGCTTTGGCCAACCAGCTGATCAGGCTGGAGGTGCTGGTGGAGGAGTGAGGCCCCTCCCCGTTCCGGGGAGGGATGCACAGATTGTGCCCCGGCTCGCTTGCCTGAAGTTGAATGAGGATTCAGATTGCGGCGCGGCTTGCCCCGGGCCGCGATCGCCGGCCCGGCGGACCCGATCGAATGCCCCGTTTTTTCCGAAGAGTGCCCAGTTTCCAGCATGCCGCGTTACCGATACCGAACCGCCACCCTGATCGGCCCCTGGCGGGATTCGGTCCTCAAGGCGGAAACCGACGCGGTCGCGATCGGCCTCGCCGCGCTCGACGGTCCCGGCGGCCGGCTGGCGTGGAAAGTACAGGGCGAAATCGAGGTGAGCGAGCGGCCGGAGAGGTTGCCGGCCCCGGATCCGCTTGACCCATGATCCCGGGCCGGCCGGCGCGGGATGCCGCGCTCGCGGAGCCGGCGCAAGCGGGCGCGAAGCGCTGTGCCGCGCCGGGACGGCGGCGGGTCGATCCCTTGTCGCCGGCCGCGGCCGGGCGGCGAGGCCGGCTCGTCAGGGGCCGAGCAGGATGCCGGACCAGAGAGCCCATGCCGCGAACAACGTCGCCGACCCGACCAGGGCAAGCGCGGCCACGGCCCATTTCGGCCGCCGCCGCTCCGCCTCGGGATGGAAGTCGCGCCTCCTCGACCAGCGCAGCAGGGCGCGGACCGCGAAGCCGAGCAGCGCCGCCAAAGCGAGCACCGCGGCCAGCTCGACCAGCAGCCTCCCGGTTCCCCGCCGCCCGCACGGCGGCTCCAGGTAAAAGTCGCAGTCGAGCCACCAGTAGAGCAGGAAAGGCGTCGCCATCACGGCCGCGAAGGCCGCCGCCGCCAGGCACCCGCACAGGCCGCCGCGGCCGCCCTCCTCGTCGAACAGCGGGGAGTCGAGCTTCACCGCGCCCCGCCAGCGCAGCGGGGCCGGCGCGGACAAGCGCGCCGCCCGCCCCGGCTTCGGGACGCATGACCTCGGCGGGCCGGCGCCCGGCCGGCGATGGCGCCGGTTCGCCGCTGCGGCGCGGTCACGCCACGGCCGGCAGCGCGCCCGCCTGTTCGAGCCTGCCGGCGAGGGCGGCGGCGGCGGTGCGGCCGGGCTTGAACCAGAGGTCGTCGAGCCGCAGCGGACCGAGCGGGCTTTCGAGGACGAGGCCCATGAAGTGGGTGGTGCCGCGCAGGTTGACGGTATTGAACGCGACATTGGTGCCGGCATAAGCGAGCTCGTCGACCCGGCCCGGGCTGCGCACGACCGCGCCGGCCTCGCCGATCTCGACCGTGATGCGCGGGTCGCGATAGTCGCGGCGGTGGCGCCCCCGGCGCCGGCCGACCAGCCACAGGATGCCGCCCATCGCCAGCGCGGCCGCCACCGCGAGCGCGGGCGTCTTCCCAACGCTGCGCGGCGCCGTCGAAGGCGAAGATGGCGAGCAGCGGGACGGCGACGAGGCCGTAGATGCCGAGCAGGATCGGGACGGCGCGTCCGTCGATCGCCGCGACCTCCTTCTCGGTCAGGCTGCGCGCCGTGACCGGCAGCGCCAGTTCGCGCGCCAGCGCCAGCGCCTGGTCCCGCGCTTCCTGTCCGACGCCGAACATGCCGCTTTTCTCCCGAGTCCGGCGCGCATCATTGCGGGCCGGCGCGACTTGAGGCCGGTCGGCACCCGCCGGGGCGTGGCGACGGAGCTTCGCGCGGCGGCGACGCTAGCACATCGAAGCGGGCGCTGCATTCCCCAGCGGGGGCCGGAACCTCATTGCTGCTCTTCGCTTCTCCCGGCACAGAGCCGGCCGCTGCCTCAAGGGGGCTCCGGGAGCGCGCCATGAGCTATGGTGCTCCCGGTGCGTGGCAGCGTCGCCCTGTTCTGCTAGGCTTGCGGCGCAGGGGGATGGGATGGCCACTGATCCGAACGATCTGCTGGCGCAGGAATATGCGCTGGTCCAGAAAATGTACGAAGATTTCGGGGCGCGGGCGCTGTCGGTGAAGGCGTGGAGCGTGACGTTCAGCGCCACCGGCCTCGGCCTCGCTTTCACCGCCGGGGAGCGCGCCGTCCTGCTGCTCGCGGCCGCCAGCGCCGCGGTGTTCTGGTTCGTCGAAGCGCTGATGAAGGCGCACCAGAAGGCGTTCCTGCCGCGAATCCGGGAGATCGAGGCCCATTTCCGCGGCGAGCGGAAGCTCACGGCCGCGATGCAGATCAACAGGTCCTGGAGGACCAGCTTCGACGAGAAAGGCCGCTTGCGGCGCGGCGTCACCCAGGCTTTCTGGCCGCATGTCGCGCTGCCGCACGTCCTGGTCGTCCTCGTCGGGATCGGTCTGTTCTGGTGCTGGAGCGCGAGCGAACAGCCGCCGCGCAATCCCTCGGTCGAGCTAAGGATCCGGTAGCCGGGCGCTCCACTCGCGGGAGGCGGACGGTCACGCGCTGAACGAAGGAACCTGGCTCCACGGGACGCTTCTCGCCCCATAGGTGGACGAGCTCGGAGCTCGGCCAGTCGAGCGGGTTGGACTGGACCATCAGGAATTTGGATTCCGCCCAGCCGCGGTCGTTGATCAGCCGGCGCGAGCCGGGCAGCGCGGCGGCGACGGCGGCGAGCGTCCGGTCGGCGGCCTCGGCGAGGCCCGGCGTCGCGAGCCGGTCGCGGCGCAGCGCGAGGATGAAGCCCTGCACCTCGCCAAAGGGGTCGCGGTCGAGCCGGGCGTACATTTCCGGATCCCTGCCCTCCTCGACCCAGATGCTGCGGCTCGGCGACCAGAATTCGGTGTGGGTGAAATAGACCGGCTCCGGCCCGTCGAGATATTGGGTCGTCCATTTGCGGTTGCCGGCCTCGCCCCACGGCATGCGGCCGAAGGGGAGGCTCTTCATGTCGCTTTCATAGCCCTGCTGGGACAGGATCGAGACCGGGCGCGGCAGCCGGCGGACCAGCTCGTCCATCACCGGCACGATCCCGCGCCAATGCTCCCAGCGCCAGAGCGGCGGCTCGAGCCCGCCGACGACGACACCGACCCGCAGGCGCGGCCGCCGCAGCCGCAGGCGCCAGCGGAGGCGGGAGAGGAAAGTGGGATCGCCCGGCTGCCGGCCCTCGGGCCGCGGCCGCGGCTCGGCGCCGGTCTCGGGCGGGTCGGGCCGTGCGAACCAGGGCTCGCCGACCCTGACGAACGTTTCGAGCGCCTCGTCGGCGATCGCGTCATAATAAACCTGCGGCTCGGGCGGCTTGGGATCGTCGGTGCTGCGCGGCCCGAACAGCCAGAACTCGCCGCCGCGCCAGCCGCCGGAAGCGTCGCGCGGCGTGATCCGCCGCCGGTCGTCGAAGATGTGGCCGACCTCGATCTCCTCGACCGGCAGGCCCTGCCACGGACCGGCGGTGAAGCCCTCGGGACCGGTCCGGCCGAGGTTCAAGCGTGAAGCCGCCGCCGGCGCGCTGGAACTGGACGTCGAGATAATCGACCCGCTCGGGCGACGGGCGGCGGAAATGGGGAAAGGACCCGACGAAGCCGCGATCGCGCAAGGGTGCGACGAAGCGCGATTTCAATGCGGTCATCATGCGGGCGCGGTGCTCGGTCATCGCACGGCTCGTATCGGCAAGGCCTGTCCGAAGGGGCCGCCGCTCAGGCGCCGGCGAACTCGGCGGGCGGAGCGATGAACCCCACTGCCAGCCCCGCCAGCGCCCACCAGCCGGCATCGAACTCGACATTGAAGACGTCGACCGTGAGGCTCATCCACTGGAGGAAGACCCAGCTGGCTGCGCCCAGCACGCTGCCGAACAGCAGTCCGATCGCATAGTCCCCGCGCTCGGCCGCGACGCGCATCACCACGCCGCCGACCTCGGCCCCGAGCGGCGCGAGCGCAAAGGCGGTGCCGGTCCACACGTCGAACGTGAAGGAGATGGCGATCGTGACGACCAGGTAGAGGATGAAGAGGGACTTCATGCGCGGAGACTAGCGCATGATGGTTAAGCGAGCGTTTGCCGCGGTCGATGATGTGAGCGGGCGCTCAATCTTCGCTGGGGTTGCGGAAATAGCTCGCTGCAACACGGCCGACTGTCCCGACGGCGCGTTGGCACAATCCGGGGCAGGTGCCGCGGTGGCGATGCACAACGCTCAGAGCCCCATATAGGCCAAGCCCTGGGACCGATCGGCCGCTGATGGCGCTTGATGCCACTGATCGTGGATACGATGCGGCGTCGAGGCGCTTAGAAAGAGGGACCCGTCGCCGAGTTCGGCTTAGTGTCCCCGGAATAGTACGCCGCCGACCGCCGCCAGAATCGGCGCAAGCGTGAACGGCGTGCCGTTCGACACGCGAACGAGATGGCGATGGTCAGGACCGTGTGGAGGGCCGGACGACTTCTTGCGGCGGAACTAGCGGGTGGGGTTAGGATGTATCGGCTTTCCAGATCGGACCCCATGCCAAATAGGTTGTGGATAATTCACCTACGGCCCTTCAAAACTGCGCGCGTTCTGTTTACGTTCTCAATTGTCTTCGTGAGTCCGACTTGAGGTGAAACATGGGCAGGCGCGTTACTCCGTCGCAATGGAATAGCATGGTTCGTCAGATGCAGGCGAAGCAACGCGAAGCAATTAGCAAATACAATCGGGCTGTCGATGAATATAATCGGCAAGTTCGGCAAGTAAAGCGTGCCGCTGACGAGCATAATAGGAATGTCAGGCGTGCGGTTGATCAATACAACCAAGAGGTTCGGGCGCATAACGCGAGGGTCCGGGCAAACCGGCAGCGTCTAGAATCAGCGATCAATCGCCTAAACTCTCAGGCACACAACCCGCGCCGCGTGACCTACACCGTGCGGTCGTCTACCGTATACCAATCCTACCAGAGACTCGAGAAGAGGGCGGAACAGGGTGCTTATTCGGATGCATTCAATCCGGTACTAGACCTCGCCGAGAGGGAGGCTGCTAATAGCGCCGAGCTAGAGACAGCTCTGGCACAAGAGCCTACCGACACGGAAACCGAGCCGCAGGTGACTGCTGATCCAGGCCTGCTCGCCAAGCTTGCGGCAATCGGGGCGGATTTAGCCGATAGGTGGCGGGGCGCTTTGTATGCACTCAGCCCGGTCAACCCTGACGCAGCACGTCACTTTTGCACGAGTGCGCGTGAGTTGTTCGTGCGAATCCTAGATGTGACCGCTCCGGAAACCGCTGTAAGAGCATCCCAGATTTGCGAGCTTACGGCCGATGGAAGAACCACCCGCCGTTCGAAAATTCAATATATACTCTCCCGCCAGGGACTGAGCGACGATGCGTTACAGACGTTTGTCGAGCACGATGTCGAGAACATTCTTGAGTTGTTCAGAGTGTTTAATGAAGGCACCCATGGATCAGCCGGGAAGTATGGCGCCTACCAACTAAGTCTAATCAAGACGAGGGTGGAGGACGGTTTGAATTTTCTAACAGCACTTCGCTAGCTGCAGAGGCTCGGCTTATATGGATAGCTCAGTGCTAGAGCGGCTTATTCTTCGTATTGCGTGAGGACGAAAGGTCGGAAGCGGTCGAAGAAAACACCGGCAAAGTTTCTCCAGCTGGTTACTACGGGGCGAGTCAAGCGGAATGGCTCGCCATCCACTGTTACCGGCTGGCCATGCGCGACCCTGTTACGGACCTGATTGATGGTATACAACACGTCGCGCACACGGTCATTTGTGCACTTCTGCCATCGAAGGCCATCGAGCACATCCGGAAATCCGATCCGAAAGAATAGGCGCTTGATATTGGCAGGGCTTGGATTGCCCCAACCCTTGCAAGTATTTGTCCAAAAGCTTTCCAATTCGCCTGGACTGAAGTGATCAAACGTGAGCGGGAGTGCCTGCTTGAATGTCTCTTCGACTTCAGTCTGGAGAGCTGAAGATATCAGCGTTGCCGCTGCTCGAAGTAGAGATGCTCCGACGCGAGCACCATTTACAATCGGGGGCGCGCCCACACCGGGGCCCCTAAGCGCCACATGCGCTCTTAGAATCTCGTCGACATCATTTAAGGCTGCCACGGAGCTAACTCTCATCCCCCATCCGCAGCGCCGCGATAAACGCCTCCTGCGGGATGCTCACGCTGCCATATTCCCGCATCCGTTTCTTCCCCTCCTTCTGCTTGTCGAGCAGCTTGCGCTTGCGGGAGATGTCGCCGCCATAGCATTTGGCGGTGACGTCCTTCCTCAAAGCGGCGATCGTCTCGCGGGCGATGATCTTGCCGCCGATCGCGGCCTGGATCGGGATCTTGAACAGGTGGCGGGGGATGAGGTCCTTGAGGCGCTCGCAGAGCTGGCGGCCGCGCGCCTCGGCGGCGGCGCGGTGGACGATCATGCTGAGCGCGTCGACCGGCTCGCCGTTGACCAGGATGTTCATCTTGACGAGGTCGCCGTCGCGGTGGCCGATCTGGTGATAGTCGAATGACGCATAGCCGCGGCTGATCGACTTGAGGCGGTCGTAGAAGTCGAACACCACCTCGTTCAGCGGCAGCTCGTAGACGACCTGGGCGCGGCCGGCGACGTAGGTCAGGTTCCTCTGGAGGCCGCGGCGGTCCTGGCAGAGCTTGAGGATCGGCCCGAGATGCTCGTCGGGGACATAGATGGTCGCCTCGATCCACGGCTCCTCGATCCTCTCGATCTGGTTGGGATCGGGCCAGTCGGCGGGATTGTGGATCTCCCTGGTGACGCCGCCGGTGAGGACGACGTGATAGACGACGCTCGGCGCGGTGGTGATCAGGTCGAGATCATATTCGCGGGTCAGCCGCTCCTGGATGATCTCGAGGTGGAGGAGGCCGAGGAAGCCGCAGCGGAAGCCGAAGCCCAACGCGGCGCTGGTCTCCATCTCGAAGCTGAAGCTGGCGTCGTTGAGCCTGAGCTTGTGCAGCGAGTCGCGAAGCTTCTCGAAGTCGGCGGCGTCGGCCGGGAACAGGCCGCAGAAGACGACCGGCTGCACTTCCTTGAAGCCGGGCAGCGCCTGCGCGGCGGGGCGGCGGGCGTCGGTGATGGTGTCGCCGACGCGGGTCTCGGCGACGTCCTTGATCTGGGCGGTGATGAAGCCGATCTCGCCGGCGGCGAGGCTCGGCACATTCTCGATCTTCGGGCGGAAGACGCCGACCCGGTCGACCAAATGGACGGTGCCGGCGGCCATGAAGCGGACCTGCTGGCCCCTGGCGATGGCGCCGTCGACGACGCGGATCAGGATGACGACGCCGAGATAGGGGTCGTACCAGCTGTCGACCAGCATCGCCTTCAAGGGCGCGTCGCGGTCGCCTTTGGGCGGCGGGATGCGGGCGACGATCGCCTCGAGCGTGTCCTCGATGCCGATGCCGGTCTTGGCGCTGGTCAGCACCGCCTCGTCGGCGGGCAGGCCGATAATGTCCTCGATCTCGCGCCTGACCTTGTCGACGTCGGCGGCGGGCAGGTCGATCTTGTTGATCACCGGCACGATCTCATGGTCATGCTCGATCGACTTGTAGACGTTGGCGAGCGTCTGCGCCTCGACTCCCTGGGCGGCGTCGACGACCAGCAGGGCGCCCTCGCAGGCGGCGAGGCTGCGGCTGACCTCATAAGCGAAGTCGACATGGCCGGGCGTGTCCATCAGGTTGAGGACCCAGGCGGTGCCGTCCTTGGCCCGATAGTCGAGCCGCACCGTCTGCGCCTTGATGGTGATGCCGCGCTCCTGCTCGATGTCCATATTGTCGAGCATCTGGCCGCGGACCATCTCGCGCGCGGACAGGCCGCCGCAGGCGAGGATCAGCCGGTCGGCCAGCGTCGACTTGCCGTGGTCGATATGGGCGATGATGCTGAAATTGCGGATCTTGCTGAGGTCGGTCATGTGCGGCGGGCCCTAGCAAGGCGGGCGCGGAAGCGAAAGCGGGGCGGCGCGGCGGCAGACCACGGTGCGTTGCATCACCTTCCGATGGGTTCGCGCGAAGGCGCGAAGGCGCGAAGGGGCCCCGGACGGTCGCGGATGCCGGCGCGTTCGATCCGTCGGCCTGAATGGGACAGTCACGAGTGACTGTCCCTTCAGAAACGGCGCTGTCGAGCGATCGGCGATAGTGAAGGGGCCGAACCGGGTTATAGTCGGCGCTTCGACTCGGCCCCTGTTTGGTCAAAGGAGAAGCGCGATGATCGACGTGAACACGCAGACGCTTCAGGCGATCGCACCCAGGGTCGGCGGTCCCAAGGGCGCCCGGCAGCAACAGATCATCGCCGCGGTCGGCGCGGTGCTGCAGGACACGCTGCAGCGCTACCAGATCGACACGCCGCTGCGCGTCGCCCATTTCCTCGCCCAGGCCTTCCACGAGGCGGACGGCCTGTGCACCACCCAGGAATATGCGTCCGGCGCCGCTTATGAAGGCCGGCGCGACCTCGGCAACACCCAGCCCGGCGACGGCGTGCGCTACAAGGGCCGCGGCCTGTTCCAGCTGACCGGCCGCGCCAATTACGCCGCCTACGGCCCGAAGATCGGCATTCCCGACCTGGTCGACCAACCCGAGCGCGCCGCCGACCCGGCGGTGTCGCTGCTGATCGCCTGCGAATATTGGAAGGAAAGGCGCGGCGGCCTCAACCAATATGCCGACCGCGACGACATCGTCACCATCACCAAGGCGATCAACGGCGGCCTGAACGGGCTGCCCGACCGCCGGGCCTATCTCATCAAGGCGAAAATGGTGCTCGCCCGCGGCGGGGCGGCCGCCGCGCCCGCCGGCCCGGCCGGCGGCGCCCGGCCGGTGCTGCGCCGCGGCAGCCGCGGCGACGCGGTCGCGGCGCTGCAGCGGGCGCTGGTCGCCGCCGGCTTCCAGATGGGGGTGGACGGCGATTTCGGGCCGGGCACCGAAATGGGGGTGCGCGCCTTCCAGCGGACCAAGGGCCTGGGCGACGACGGCATCGTCGGCCCCGGCACCTGGGCGGCGCTCGACGCGGCCGGACCGGGAGCGACGATCGCCGCCGGGCCGACCCCGGCCTGATGATGATCCCCGCAAAGTGGTACTTTGCGGGGCGCCCCTTCCGCCGGGATGATGGGCGTCCCGGCTAGGCGATGCAGGGGCTGGTGGCGCCGCGGCCGTCGGGGCCCCATTTGCGGTAGCCGTTCGAATCGACGTGGAAGCGGCGGCCCGAATAGAAGCCCAGGCCGGCCTCATAGGCGCGGCCGTCGCGCAGATGGGCGGCGCAGATGCCGCTGATCATCCGCTCGCGGCTGATTTCGGCCGCCACCGGCGTCAAATCGAGCGCGAAGAACAGGCGGTGGGCGCTGCGCGGCGCGCCGTCCGAGCAGGCGTTCAGCGTCTCGTTGCGATAGGCGGACAAGGCCTCGACCTCGCCGACCGCGGGGACCACCTTGTCGCGGACGAACTTCAAGGTGGTGACGATATTGTCCCATTTGTCGGCCGGGGCGACCTCGAACGGCTCGGCGCCGCACTGGCGCCACGAGGAGGAGGTGCGCACCAGCTGCCACAAAGGCACGACCTGCTCGACGCCCTCGGCGGCGAGCCGGCGCTCGAACGCGGCGAGCTCGGCGCGGTGGGCCGGCGACGCGGCCAGCCACGCGCGGAACTCGGCCGCGCCCTGGCCGGGCGCGAGGTCCGGGCCATGGTGATGCTCGTGCGCGGCGGACAGGCCGAACGGATCGGCCGGCGCCCGTGGCGCAGCGGCCGGAGCCGGGATAGCCGCCGCGACCGAGACGGTCGCGACCGGCGCCGAGGCCGGCTGGACGGCGGTGAGACCATGCGTCGCGCCCGGCGCGAGCGAGAGTATCGCCGCGAGCGCGGCCGAACGGATTAGTTTCAGCATTTCAAGAAGATAGGGGCTTTTTCGGGCTTTTCAAGCGGTTTGGGCGGCGCGGCCGCCGCAGGCGTAACGATGCCGAAAACGGCGTGAATCCGGCCCGTTTCAGCTTGTGTCGAGCGATGGATCAGGCAGGAGCCGTCGAGGGTGCCCGCGGGCGTTTCGCTTCAGGCGATCAGGCGCGCGCGGAACCATTCGGCCATTTCTTCCTCGGACAGCTCGCCGGCGGCGAGGGCGAGCATCGCGGCGATGGCCTCCGCCGCCTCGAAGCGAAGCTCGTGACCGTTGAGGACGAGGAAGAGTCGGGCCAGCACCCAGGCGGTGCGCTTGTTGCCGTCGACGAAGGGATGATTGCGCGCGACCCCGAACGCATAAGCGGCGGCGAGCGCCGCGGGGTCGGGATCCCCATAGGCCCAGCTGTTGAGGGGGCGGGCCAGCGCCGATTCGAGCATATTGGCATCGCGCACGCCGCTGCCGCCGCCATGCTCGGCGAGCTGCCGGTCATGGACGGCGAGCGCGATCCCGACGTCGAGCCAGCGCGGCTCGGCGCGACCGGCGGCCATCAGCGCGTCACTTGGCGAGCGTGCGGAGGATGTCGCGATCCTCGCGCATGATCTTCTCCGCCATGGCCATCCTGGCTTCGAACTCGGGATCGGCGGCGGTCAGGCGAACCCCGTCCGGCGCCTCGGTCGCGTAGAGAGTGTCGCCTTGCCCGACCCTCAGCCGCGCCAGCAACTCCTTCGGCAGCACGACGCCGACCGAATTGCCGATCTTCGTGATCTTGAGCTTCGCGTTCATACGTATGTTATAACAAGGTGAACGACCTATGGCAATGGCGCGCGGTGCCAGGTGTCGCTCGATCCTCGGAAGCCGGCGATTCACCCGGCCGCGAGCACCAGCTCCTGTTCCCGTTCGGTCAATCCGTAGGCGGAGGTCACCAGGGCGTCGAGCCGGCCGGCGAGGATGGCCCGTTCGGCGGCGTCGCCGCAGGCCTCGATGAGGCGCACGGCCTCGACGATCCGGGCCTCGTCGCCGCGGTCCGGCAGCGGCACTTCGAGCAGATGGCGCTGGTTGATCTGCGGGAACAGCTTCTTGTGCGACGTGTACATCGCCGCGAGGAACCAGCCGGCGACCCTGCTGTTGAGCACCGCCGCGATCAGCTCGACCGACACGCCCGGCCCGGGGTGGAGGTTGTAGACCGATTGCAGCGTGACAAAGCCGTCCCGGTCGATCGCCGTCTTCGGCTTGAGGCCGGTCTTGACGGCGACCGCCTTGGGCGCGCCATAGAAGGCGCGGGACTTGCGGACCGATGCGCCGGCGATGCGCAGGCGCGGCGGGCGCAGCCGGAACGGCTCGATATCCTCGCCGACGATGCAGGGCTCGCCGCTGACGTCGGCGCGCAGATCCTTCTTGCCATATTCCTCGCCCCGCGACGGTGGCAGGACCAGGTCCGCCAATGTGGCGGCGCTCCGCCTCAGCCGGCCGAGCAGCCGCAGCTCCTCCTCGCCCAGCGACAGGCGAAAGCCCTTGTCGGGAAGCGACAGGATCGCCCGACGGGACTGGGTCCGCAAGATCCGCCACGAGCCGTCCGGCGCCGGCGGGGAATGGATTTCGAGGCGGCGCCGGCGGGACGGACCCTGGGTCAGCACGACGCAGGACACGGCGGCCTCGGCGAACACGCGGCCGACATGCGCCGCCTGCAGGTCGCCTTGCTCGAGCATCAGCGCGCGCAACGGCGCGGCATCGTCGCGGGCGAGCACCGCGTCGGGCACGATCAGCGACCAATAGCCGTCCGGCCGGCGCCGGCGGATCACCAGGTCGAGAAAGGCATGATAAAGGTCGACCTGACGGATCGGGCGCAGCCTCGCCCGCACCGCGCGAAGCTCGACCGGCCGGCGCCGCTCGCCGAACAGGAAGGGCGGATTTCCCAGCCATATGTCGAAGCCGGGCGCAGTCGCCGGACTGGCGTCCCAGTCCAGCGCATCGAGCGGATCGCCCTGTTCCGGATCGTCGGGCCGAAAGTCGGCCGGTGCGAGCAGGCTGTTGGCGCAAAGGAGGTTGTTCGCGAGATCGGGCAGCGGGCCGCCGCCGCCGTCCGGGGGCTCGCCCTCGAGCATCGCGAGCAGAAGCGAGGATCGGGCGATCGCGACCGCGACCGGATCGACGTCGATGCCGAAAATGCAGTCGCGAAGGATGCGCCGCCTTTCCGAAAGCGCCAGTGCAGGGACGCCGTCGCCGCGGTCGACCAGATAGCGGGCGGCCAGGTCCCGGCGCCGGGCGTAGCGCCGGACATGAGCCTCGAGAAGAAAGAGATAGGCCGCGACCAGGAACGCGCCCGACCCGCAGGCGGGATCGCAGATCCGGATCGATCGCAAATCGTCGGCCCGGTGCTCGTCGATCCAGCGGCCGATGGCGGCCTTCACCATGTAGCGGACGATGCGACCGGGCGTGTAGAAGATACCCGTCCGCCTGCGGATCTCGCGCTTCGGCTCGAGCCCGATCCCGCCCGAGGGCGCGACGACCAGCCTTTTCGCCAGGAACCGCTCGTGGACCGCGCCGAGCAAATCCGCGGGCGCGGCGGCGAAAAGGTGGGCACCCGACGGAAGGTAGAGGTCGGCGACGATCGACCTGAGCGGCGCGTCCGCGATCGCCGGGCCCGAAGCGATCGGGCCGTGGCCGGCCGGCCGGCCGCGCCCGACCCAATCGTCGAACGGCCCCGGAACGCCGCGCTCGTCCGCCGCCGCGAACGCCGCGAGCAGGCCGGCAAGAACCGGGCCCGGCGCCCGCAGCACGTCCTGCAGCGACGGAACGCCGCGCGGCACGACGCCTTTCGCTTCGGCGAGGCGCAGGAGCAGGACCCGCTCGAGCAGAATCCGGGTCGAGCGGTCGAGCCGATCGAGGCCGAGGTCGTTGCGCTCGCGGATCGCCCGGGCCAGCGTCAGGCGCCATCGGTCCAGATCGCGCAGCCATGGCGGCAAAGCGAGCTCGAAACGGCCTGGCCGGTCGCCGGCGGGAAGCGAAAGCAGATCCGTCCGGCTCGCTATGTCCAAAACGAGCGACGCCTATCGCGGCGGCTGGGGCGGCGGCGGGACCGCTCCACCGGCCTGCGGACGGTCCCCCTCCCCGGTCCGGGGAGGAATGGGCTCGGGCGCCGGCGGCGCGGGCGGGGGGACCCCTCCACGATCCGGCTGCGCCGGACGGTCCCGCTCCCCGCTCCGGGGAGGAAGCGGCGCGGTGGTGGCGCCGGCCGGGACGGCGATGGCCGGCGCGACGACCGGCGGCGGCAGCGGCGGCGCCTCCGGGTCGCCGCCGCGCTCGAGCACGGCGCACGGGCTTTCATTGCCCATCGGGCCGGCGGCGCCCCAGCGGCGGAAGCTGCGTGTGTCGATGTGGAAGCGCTGGAAGGCGTAGAAGCCCAGGCCGGCCCCGGCGGCCGGGCCGAAGCGGGCGTGCATCGGGCAAAGCCGCTCGAACAGCTGGCGCCGGGTGAGCGGCCGGCGCGGCACCAGGTCGAGCGCGAAGAAATCGAGATGGGCGCTGCGGTCCGAGCCGCGGGCGCACTGATTGAGCGCCGGATTGCGATAACCCGACACCGCCTCGACCTCGCCGACCGCGCCTTTGACGTGATCGCGGATGAAGGCGAGGGTGTCGACCAGGCCCGGCCACAGCCGGAACGGCGGCACCTCGAACGGATCGCCGCCGCATTCGCGCCACATGCTCGCGGTGCGCACGATCTGCCAGGTCGGCAGCACGCCGCGCACCCCGGCCGCCTGCTGCCAGGCCTCGAACGACAGGATCTGGCCGACCCGGCCCGGATTGGCGGCGAGCCAGGCGCGATATTCGGCCTCCCCCTGGCCGTCCGGCAGCTGCTGCGCCGGCGCGGGGGCGGGGGCGGCGATCGGGGCGAAAGCGAGCAGCAAAGCGACGCGGCGGAACATCGCGGCGCTTATAGCAAAGCGGGCCGCGCTTGCACGCGCGATCGGCGGGATGCGGGGCCACCCATCATGGCGAGTCGCGCAGCGGCGCGGCAATCCGGCCCCCGCGGCGTGGATCGCCGCGCCGCTTCGCGCCTCGCAATGACGAAGGTTCCGTATCGCGCGCCGGGCCGCTAGCATCGCCGCGGGCTCGGGAGGAGGCGAGATGAAGCTGCTGATCGGACTGGCCGCGCTGGCGGCGCTGGGCTGCGCGCCGGCGCAGGAGGCGGCGCCGGCCGCCGAAAGCGAGGCCGGCGCGGCCGGGATCCTGCTGGTCGGCAACAAGGGCGAAAACACGCTGAGCTTCATCGATCTTTCCAGCGGCCGCGAGCTCGGCCGCGCGGCGACCGGACCGATGCCGCACGAGATCGCGATCTCGCCCGACGGGCGGCAGGCGGCGGTGGTCGCTTATGGCGGCCGCACGATCGACATTTTCGACGTCGCCGGCCGCAACCGGCTGCGAGCGATCGACCTTTCGCCCAATGAAGGGCCGCACGGCATCGTCTGGCTCGAGGACGGGCGCCTCCTCGTCACCACCGAGCGCAGCCGGTCGCTGACCATGATCGACACGGTTCGCGGCGACGCCGTGACGGCGATCGCCACCGGCGAGGAAGGCACGCACATGGTGGCGGTGTCGCCCGACCGCCGTCACGCCTTCACCGCCAACATCCAGTCCGGGACGGTCAGCGTCATCGATCTCGCCGCCGCCCGGCTGATCCGCAACTTCACCGTCAGCGGCGAACCCGAGGCGATCACGCTGACGCCGGACGGCACCACCTTGTGGGTCGGCGACCTCGAAGGCAGCCGGCTGCAGGCGTTCGACACCGGCGCGCTGACCGCCGCGGACGAAACCGGCTACGCGCCGGTGGCGCAGATCGACGTCGCGCTGGCCGACGGGTCGCGCGGCGAGGTCGACGCGGCGCTGCTGCAGCCGCTGCTGCGGGCGCTGGCCGGTCCCGGGCTGATCCGCGCGACGCCTGAGACGGAGGAGGGGAGCGGCCGGATCACCGCCTTTTTCGCGCCGGGCACCGGGCTGGCGCGCGCGCGCGAACGGGTCGAGCAGGCGATAAGGAGCGCGGCGCCCGGATTCCCGGCCGGCCGCACCGAGCTCGCTTTTCGCTTCGCGAGCACCGCCCCGCTCGCCGCCGTCGCCACCGGCGCGGTGCCGATCCGGGCCGCGGCGAGCCCGGACGGGCGCTGGATCGTCACCTCCAATTTCGGCGCCGGCAGCCTCACCCTGATCGACGCCCGCACCCGTCGGGCGGTTCGGGAGGTGCCGGTCAGCGGCGCGCGCGAGGCGGGACAGGTGACGATATTGTTCGCGCCCGGCGGAAGGCTGCTTTATGCCGCCGAGACCGGGCGCAACCAGGTCGCCGAGATCGAGCTGGAGAGCGGCCGGGTGCGCCGGCGGCTGGCAGCCGGCGCCCAGGGGGACGGCCTCGCCATCGCGCCGGCGGCGCGCTGACTCGTCATCCCGGCGAAAGGGCACCCCGCACAGTCCGACTTTGCGGGGACCCCGAAAGCCGGGATCTCAGAGAGAATATCCGAGACTTCTTGTCCCGAGATCCCGGCTTAGGCCGGGATGACGGCGCGGCGCGACGTTCGTCAATGGCCGTTGCCGTTGCCGTTGCCGTTGCCGCTGCTGCCGTTGCCGCTGCTGCCGTTGCCGCTGCTTCCGCCGTGATCGTGGCCGCTGCTGCCGTTATTGTTGCCGCTGCTGGCATTGCCGCTGCTGCCGTTGCCGCTCGACGTCGAGCTGGTGCTGCTCGTCGAGCCGGTGCTGTGTCGAGCTGGTGCTGCTCGTCGAGCTGGTGCTGCTGGTCGCGCTGGTGCCGCCGGTCGAGCTGGCGCTGGTCGAGCTGGTGCCGCCGGTCGAGGTCGAGCTGCTTGCCGAGGTGCCGTTGGAGCTGCTGCCGGTCGACGAGGCGCCGCTCGAGGTGCTGTCGAGGTGCTGGAGCTGCTCGAGCTGCTCGGGACGCCCTGGGTATAGACGCGGCGCACCTCGGTCAGGGTGACCGGCTCGAGCGACATGAAGGCGAAGTTCAACGGCGCGTCATAGCTCATCGTGATTTCGATATATTCGCGGCCGTCCGCATCCTCGTCGCGGTCGATGGTCGGCTCGGTGACATGCGCATCCTGCATGCCCCAGGCCGCCTCGTCGATGCGGGCGAGGATGGTGTCGTCGTCCGGCGTCGGATAGATGGAAGCGGCGCGCGCGCCCTCGGCGACGGCGCTTCTCAAGCCGGCATCGGCCATGCACAGCATGCCCAATTGGGCGATGCCGATGATGAACATCAGCATGGCGGGCGCGGCCAGCGCGAACTCGATCGCGCTCGCGCCCTGCTCGTCGCGGCTCAGGCTCTTCGGCATCACTGGATCCTCATCACGCCGGTCGCGAACAGGTCGACTTCGCCGACGAAGAAATTGCCGGTGAACGGCTTGTCGATCCGCAGCGAGAAATAGCGGGCGCTGTCCTCGCCCGCCGCGCAGCTGTCATTATATTCGTCCATGCGGGTCGCGTTGCATTGCAGCCAGAGGTCGACCGTCACATCGTCCTCGGTGACGCCGGCCGCGGTCGCCGCCTGTTCGACGATATGGTCATAATCGACCTCGTCCTCGCCGACCGCTTCCTGGAGCGGCTCGATCAGCAGCAATTCGAGGCTGCGATTGACCGCCTGCTGCATCGCGAAGCGCTGGGCGAGGCCCATGCTCAGATCGATGATGCCGGCGATGAACAAGGCCACCACCGGCGCGATCAGCCCGAGCTCGATGACGCTGACGCCGCGCTCGTCGCCGCCGAGAGTGCGCAGTCTGAGGAGCCGCCGCATCGCTCAGCCCACCAGCCTGACGACGGTCTGGCGAAGCGCCTGCGAGGCGCTGCCGGCCGGGCAATTATTCTCGATATCGGCGCCGCCGCGGAAGGTGATGATCCGTGCCACCACCTGCAGGCACTGGGCGGTGAAGTCGGCATTGCCGCCGAGCCACAGGTC
The DNA here is from genome assembly GCA_963848555.1 of uncultured Alphaproteobacteria bacterium. GTDB lineage: Bacteria > Pseudomonadota > Alphaproteobacteria > Sphingomonadales > Sphingomonadaceae > Allosphingosinicella. The sequence continues at coordinate 209,628 of CAWKEE010000006.1, forward strand.
GGTTCCCGGCATGTAGATGGCGCCCTGTATGTCGGTTTCGGCGCCGCCGTTGATCTTGACCGTGATCAGGCTGGCGCGCCGGTCGCGATAGAGGGCGATGCCGCGATAGGGACCGGTCTCGCGCGCGTCGATGTCGAGCTCGCCGCCGCCATTCTGCTTGAAGTCGCCGACGACCAGGTCGCCGTCGTCGTTGGTCTCGGTTCCGGTCATGATGATGGTGACGCCGCCGGTGCCGCTGCTCTCGATGCGGCCGTGCAGGTCGATATCGCCGCCATTCACATAATAAGTGCCCGGATTGAGCGTCAGGGTGCCGCCATTGCCGATGTTCCACGCGGTGTAGCAGGCGCCGTCGCTGATCGTCGGGTTCTCGCCATTGCCGACGTCGAGCGCCTCGTCGCAGCCGCCCGGCACCGTCGGATCGGGCACGCCGGCGAACGGATCGCTGGTCGGCGCCGAATGGGGCCGCAGCGTGACCGGCTCGACGAAATTCTCGTCCCCGTCGATGCCGCCGACCGCGGTGATCGGATCCGCCGTGATGCTGGAGGTTCCGCCCGCGGTCACCGCATCGGTTTCCGACCGCGAGTTGGAGGCGATGCCGCAGGACAGGTCGACATTGGCGTTGCCGTTGGCGTCGACGCCGGTATTCTCGCCGTCATAGAGCGACAGCAGGCAGAATTCGCCCTCGTCGACCAAAGCCGCGGTCGCCTCGGCGGTGATCGTCGTCGCGCCGTTGGTGAAGAAGGACATGAACGGCACCGTCCGCTGCGCCGACAGCCGGACATAGACGGTGCGGTTGAAGCCGAGCCGCGCCCCGACCTCGACCTGCTCGGCCGATGTCAGGGTCGGGAAGATATTCTCGGCGAGATCGCGATGGACCGCATCCTCCTCGTCCGCATCCTGCGCGTCGGCATAGGCGCCGGCGATCGCCGCCGAATCGGCGGCGCGCTGGAGCTGTCGCTTCCAGACGCTCAGCTGGACCGAATCGATCGCCATCGCGGCGCCGCCGATGATCAGCGGCATCGAAGCGGCGGTGATGGCCAGCACGTTGCCGCGCCGGTCGCGGCGCAACTTGCTGAGCCAGGCCAGAGCCCGCATCGTCTTTTCCTCCCAGGTCAGCTCGCACAAGCTGCCTTGGCGGCGGATTTAGCCCGGTATCGTTTCCGCGCGCTTAGAGAGCAGAGTTAACGGCCGGTTGGGCATGTTCGGCCCTTCGATACGGGCCCTCGTCAAGCTCGGTCCCTACTCAGGATGAGCGGGTCGACGGGGTGCACCTCGCAGCTGCGACTCCGGCTTGGCGTAAGGAGGCCGGCTCGGCTAAGGCCTTGACGATGACCAGTCCGATCCAGGTGGACCTGCCGCACAAGCTCGGCCAGGCGGAAGCGCGAAGGCGCATCGAAGGCGGCATCGGCCGATTGAAGGACTTCATCCCCGGCCAGGCCGAAGTGCGCTCGGCCTGGACCGGCGACCGGCTCGGCCTGCAAGTGACCGCATTGGGCCAGGAGGTCAACGCCCAGCTCGACGTGCGCGAGACGATCGTCCGGGTCGAGCTGCTGCTGCCGCCGAGCCTCGCTTTCTTCGGCTCGGCCGTCGAGGCGGCGCTCCGGCGCAAGGGCGCCGACCTGCTGCTCGACAAGCCCGGCACGAAGCGGGATTAGTGATTGGTGATTGGTGATTGGTGAGCGCCAATTGCCAATCACCAATTGCCGATTGCCAAATTCGAACCCCTCCTTGCCTCCTCATCCAACGACGTTAGGGTCCGGCGCGCATGCGGCACGTTGCGATAATCGGGTCCGGACCGGCCGGCTATTATACCGCCGAGGCGCTGCAGAAGCAGTTCGGCGCGGATGTGCGGGTCGACGTGATCGACCGGATGCCGGTCCCGTTCGGCCTGATCCGTTTCGGAGTCGCGCCCGACCACCAGTCGATCAAGGCGGTGTCGCGGCGCTACGAGAAAGTGGCGCTGTCAGACAATGTCCGGTTCGCCGGCAATGTGCTGGTCGGCCGCGACGTGACGATCGGCGAGCTCACAGACCTCTATGACGCGGTGATCCTCGCCACCGGCGCGCCCGACGACCGGCCGCTCGACCTGCCGGGCAGCGCGCTGCCCGGAGTGATCGGATCGGCCGCCTTCGTCGGCTGGTATAACGGCCATCCCGAATTTGCCGATCTCGATCCGCCGCTCGACGTGCCGGCGGCGGCGGTGATCGGCAACGGCAATGTCGCGCTCGACGTCACCCGCATCCTCGCCAAGACCCCGGCCGAGTTCGTCGGCTCGGACATCGTCGCCCATGCCTTCGCGGCGCTCGGCAATGCCGCCCTCAGGACGATCCACGTGCTCGGCCGGCGCGGCCCGCACCAGATCGCGATGACGCCCAAGGAGCTGGGCGAGCTCGGCCATCTCGAAGACGCGGTGCCGCATGTCGATCTCGACGATTTTCCGCCCGAGCTCGACGACGCCTTGCTCGAGCCGGGCCTGCGCAAGTCGGTCACCCATTTGCGCGACTTCGCCAGGCTCGAGCAGGGGAGCAAGGCGAAGACGATCCTGTTCGACTTCTTCGCCCGGCCGGTCGCGATCGAGGGCGACGGCAAGGCCGAGCGGCTGATCGTCGAGAAGACGCGGCTCGACGAGCGCGGCGCCGCGGTCGGCACCGGCGAGACCTATGCCGTGGATTGCGGCCTGATCGTCAGCTGCATCGGCTACAAGACGCCGGCGATCGACGGCGTGCCCTATGAGGCCGACCGCGGCCGCTTCGCCAATGACGAGGGGATGATCGGCGAGCGGCTGTGGTGCGTCGGCTGGGCGCGGCGCGGGCCGACCGGCACGATCGGCACCAACCGGCCGGACGGCTACGAGGTCGCGGAGAAGATCGCCGCCGACCTCGGCGGGAGCGACAGCGCCAGACCGGGCCGGACCGGCCTCGACCGCCTGCTCGACAGCCGCGGCGTCGACATCGTCACCTTCCGCGACTGGCAGCGGATCGAAGCCGCCGAGGCGGCGCGGGCGCGCGAGGGGTCGCCGCGCGAAAAGTTCGTCGCCATCGCCGAGATGCTGGGCGCGCGCGGCCGCTGACCGATATCGGCCCCAAGGGGGTCCGCCATTGCCAAGCGCCGAGCATTGGGGATAGCGTCCCGGTGCATCCAGCGTCATCGGGACCTCAGGGTCCAGGCCCAGTGCCGGAGGCGGTCGTGACGGGCTGGATTTTGTCGTCCGGATAGGAGAGAGGAGGGAGCGATGGCGATCCATCGTGACCGACGAAGCGACGACGCCGGACGGCAAAAGCCAGCCCGCCGCTGCGCCGAAGGCGCAGTTTATCCTGAGCGGCTGCTGCAAGCAGCCAGCCGAAGGGCGGTCGGCCGGGGAAGGCGGCCGGGGGTGTCGAGCACCTTGGCCGGACTACCCGGTCCGGCCGGCGGCCCTCTCCTACCCAGCCACCTTCCCCGGCCGATCACGGCCGCCTCCGGCACTGGGTCTGGACCCTTATGACCGCCAGTGCCGGCCACGTCTTCGTCAGCCACAGCTCCGACAATCGCGCGCTGGCCGGCGAGCTCGCCGCCTTCCTCGAAGCCCGCAACGTCAAGGTGTGGATCGCGCCGCGCGACGTGCGGCCGGGCGGGGATTATTCGGAGGAGCTGCAGCAGGCGATCGAAAGCTGCGTCGCCTTCGTCGTGCTGGTCACCGACATGGCCAACAAATCGCCTTATGTGCGGGCCGAGACGGAAATGGCGTTCAGCAATCACAAGCCGATCTTCCCGGTGCGGCTCAGCGACATCCAGCCGGCCTCAGGGCTGGCGCTGTTCCTGAAGATCCGCCACTGGACCGACGCTTATGGCGCCAACAAGAGCGACAGCCTCGAGCGGCTGACCCGCGAGCTGCAGACGGTGAGCGCCGCCGCCGCGCCGGCGCCGGCGCCGGAACCGCCGCCGCCCGCGCCCGCCCCGGCGTCGCCCGCCCCACCGCCGCCATCGCCGCCGCCGCCATCGCCGCCGCCGCCATCGCCGCCGCCGCCGCGCCAGCCGGCGCCGCCCCAGGCGCGGGCGGCGCCGTCTATGCCCGCGACGCCGGCCGACGAGGAAAGATGGCGCGCCGCGATCGGCCCCAAGGCCGACCTCTATCTCGAGCGCTGGCGGCAGATGGAGGCGAAAAGGTCGCCGGTCAGCTGGAACTGGTCGGCCTGCTTCGCCCACCTGTTCTGGTTCGCCTATCGCAAGCTGTGGTGGCCGATGGCGGCGATAGCGGCCGCATTCCTCGTGCTGGGGGTGATCGGGCTCGACCCGGCGCGGGCGATGGCGACCCTGTACGTCAGCATCGCGCTGACCTTTATCACCGGCGCGTTCGGCACCCCTCTTTATCGCCGGCACGTCGCCGGGCTGGTTGCCGGCACATCGGGCGTCGGCCAGGCGGCCGCACTGGAGCAGCTGAAGCTGAAAGGCGGGGTGTCGGCGCGCGCCGTCAAGATCACCATCGCCGCCGCGCTCGGGGTCGCCCTGGTGATGGCGCTGCTGACCGCCATCGCCATCCGCCAGCAGGGCGACGTCGGCGCCAATGCGATCGGGGGCACGGTCGGCCCGGCGGTACCCGGCAGCGGCGACCCGACGCAGGGCCTGAGCGGCGAGACCGGCGGCGGCACGATCAGCGGCCGGATCGAGGGCGGCAACGGCCAGATCGACCCGGGCGACAAGCCGCCCGGCGGCCAGCCTTAGGGTCCGGACCCATTAAAGGAACGTTGGCGCCGGGCGCTTGAACTCGCCGGGGCCGGTCCCTATAGACGCCCAGCCCCGCCGGCCCCTGCAAGGGCCGCGCGTATCGGTCGGGGAGTAGCTCAGCCTGGTAGAGCACTGTCTTCGGGAGGCAGGGGCCGGAGGTTCGAATCCTCTCTCCCCGACCATATTTCGCCCTTCGAGCTTCGGATGCGGGCCATCAGCCTCCGAGGCGAAGGATGCGCGCTGCGAAGCGCCGCAGGCGCGAAGCAGGGCCCAATTTCGCCCTGCACGCCGATCTCATCGCGCCAGCGCGCGCCACGCCGCTCAGGCGAAGCAGGCGCCCGAGGACAGGTCCGGCCATTCGCTGCGCACCGCCAGCATCGCCTCGATCCGGTCATAATCGGCCGGGCCGTCCGCCGTGCGCGGTTCGGGCTCGCCGAAGCCGCCGCCCGTCATGGTCATGTAAAGAACCCGGCCGTCCAGCAGCACGCCGTCGGAGCCGCGCACGTCGGCCTCCTCGCCCGGCTCGAGGATGATCTCGCCCGCGTCCGAAGGCGGGCCGGCGTCGCCATCGTCCGCCTCCCCGCCCTCGCCGACTTCTCCGGCCGGGTCCGAGACAGGATCCTCGCCGGTCATGGTGTAGACGATTCCGTCTTCGTCGGAGGCGTCAGGATCGCCATCCTCGCCGCCCTCCGCTTCGCTGTCGCCGCCACCCTCATCCTGCCCGGCCGGATCCGCATCCTCGCCGTCGGCGAAGACTTCGCCCTCTTCCTCTCCGACGGGCACCTCGCCAGCCGGGTCGGACGGCTCGTCTCCCGATGAATCTTCCGAATCTGCTTCGGGCGAGACCTCCGGCGCCTCGCCTTCGGCCGCTTCCCCGGCGCCTTCGCCAGTGTCTTCCACCGCCGCGCCCTCGCCCTCGACGGACATGCCGTCCGCTTCCCGCGGCTCCTCGTCAGGCGACTCGCTCTCGTCCATTCAGAATCCCCCGACTGCCCGGCCGGAGAGGATGTCACGCTTGCGCGGCAGCGGCAAGGGCCGCTCTGTCGCGCCGCGGCTTGCGGCAGCCGATCGAACGTTCAGCGACAAGATTCGACCGCTCGCCGACCCGGCCCGGTGGACACGCTTGACTCCGATCGTGCGCTGATCGCGATGCTGCGCCCGCAGCAGCGGGAGAGTGAGATGAACAGGCTCGCAATCTTATGCGCGGCGGCCGCGGCGTCGGCCGGCCTGGGCCAGGCGATCGCCGACCCGCCGGCGAGGAAGACGCGCGAAGGAGCGGGCGATACCGGGCAGATCGTGTGCAAGAGCGACACGGTGCCCGGTTCACGCCTCAGGACCCACCGCATGTGCCGGACCCGCGCCGAATGGGCGGAGCTGCAGCAGCAGCAGCGCGACGTCGTCGACGAGGTCCAGCGCTTCAAGCCGATCATCTGCAACCCCGACGCCCAGAGCGGGTGGCGCTGCTGATCCGCGGCCGGACCGGTCACCGCAATCTCGACGCCGGCGCCGCCTCGTTGGCCTGATGCAGCGGCCGCGGGCGGATCAGCGCACCGCCGCCGGCCACCGCCGCGCCAACGCGCCGATCAGATCGCCCGGCGGATGAGCTTGACGATCACAAGCAGGAGGATGGCGCCGAGCAGCGAATAGAGGATCGACATCGGGCTGAGCGGTGCGTTGATGATCGACGCGCCGCCACCGAAAAGATAGCCGGCGATGAGCGCCCCCGCGATCCCGGCGACGATGTCGAACAGGAGCCCGCCCCCGGTGCGCGTGATCATGCCCGCGAGCCAGCCGACGATCGCGCCGACAAGGAGGATGATGATAAGGTTCATAATGGCTCTCCCGTGATGGACCGGTCCGGATCGGCGGAATCGACCTATAGCGGATTTCCGCCAGGTTGCACCTGCGGACGGGCGGGTTCGACGAGCAGGCGTCGAAATGCCGGGCGGACCTTCGCCGGCTGACCGCGGAGCTGTTGCCATGTCGCCGCCACAGGCGTAATTTTACCGTCCGACCAGCGATCCTTGGCCGACACGTTCAAGGAGGGCGGATGAGGAAAATGGCGATCCTGTGCGCGACCGCGGCGGCGTCGGCCGGCCTGGCCCAGGCGCTGGCCGATCCGCCGGCGAGGAAGACGCGCGAAGGCGAAGGTGATCCCAACCAGATCGTGTGCCGCACCGAGCCCGAGCCCGGTTCCCGGATGCGGCGCCGCATCTGCCTGACCCGGGCGGAATGGAAAGCGCTGCGGGCCCAGGGCCGCAATCTCGCCGACGACATGCAGCGGTTCAAGCCGCCCGTCTGCGGCGCCGACACCAACACCGGGATGATGTGCTGATACGCTGTGCGCGGGCGTCGTTGCCGCAGCCTCAGCCCGAGCCGCCCGGATAGCGGACGTCGGGGTCGATCACGACCGGGACCGTGTTGGGCTTCGTCCCTCCGTCCGGGTAGACGAAGTCGATGTTGAGGTTGAACGGATCGGCGAATTCGGCTTCGCCCGGATTGTCGATCACGTCCTGCGGCGGCCTCGCGATGAAATAGCACAAAGTGCATCGGTCAAGGTGCGGGAAGGGCTCGCGGCGCCCGACGTCGTCGTCAAGGACGTGGCGAAGATTGAAGTAATTGTCCTGATCAGCCTCCGGTCCGAGCGTGACGGCGTCGATCAGATGGCGGAATCGCCACGGCCATGAGCCGCCCAGCCGCAGGATGAAGCAGGTGTCGGCGCTGAGGTTGAGATCGAGCGGCCGATGATAGAGCTCGACCGGGGGCCCAGGCGTGTAGCCGCCGTTCCTGATGTCCCCCACCATGTGATGGATGTCGTCGAAGCCGTCGCATGGATGCGCCTCGTCCGGGGCGACAAAGACGAACCCGCCGTTCGCGCCTTCCTCGAAGCCGATCGTCCGCACGATGATCCGGGAAGGGACGGGAACAGCCTCCGGCCCGATTTCCGGAATGGGAACCTGCTCGACAGCCATGGTCAAATCTCCTCATCACAGCGGAATCGATTGCCGGGTCGCGGCGCTTTCGATTGCCCGGACGCTATGAGCCGCCCGGGCAGCCCGGGCAACACGAGGCCGGTGGAGCGTGCGCGACCGGCGCCGCGCCGCGGGATTATCCGAGCAGATGCTTCTGGATCTTGCCGGCGGAAGTGCGGGGGAAATCGTCGACGAAGTCGAAGCGGCTGGGCACCTTATAGGGCGCGAGGCGGGCGCGGCAGAAAGCCGCGAGCTCGGCGCAGTCGGGGCGGGCGCCGCCGGCGAGCTGGACGAAGGCGCGGCCGACCTCGCCCCATTTGGCGTCGGGCTCGCTCAGCACGGCGGCGTCGACCACCGCCGGATGCGCCGACAGCACATTCTCGACCTCGATCGGATAGACGTTCTCGCCGCCCGAGATGTACATCTCCTTGCGCCGCCCGACGACATGATAGAAGCCGTCGGCGTCGCGCCGGGCGAGGTCGCCCGACCTCAGCCAGCCGTCGGCGGTGAAAGCGGCGCGCGTCGCTTCCTCGTTGCGCCAGTAGCCCGGAGTGACGCCCGGGCCGGCGAAAAGCAGGTCGCCGACCTCGCCGTCGGCGACATCGCGGCCGTCGGGCCCGACGATCCGCACCCGGCACAGAAGCTGCGGCTTGCCGACCGATCCGATATGATCCCAGGCGTCGGCGGGATCGACGAGGAAGGCGGTCGGGCCGGTCTCGGTCATGCCCATGCCGTTGCAGACGCGAACGCCGAGATCGCGATAGGCGAGCGCCAGGCAATCGGGCAGCGGCGCGCCGCCGCAGCCCCAGTGGCGGACGCCGGCCAGCGGCGCGGCGGCGAAGCGGGGATGGTCGAGCAGGGCCTGGTAGATGGTGGGGACGGCGAAGAAGGTCGAGATCCGCCGCGCCTCGATCAGCGCGACCAGCGCCTCGGCGTCGAAGCCGTCGAGCAGCAGCACGGTGCCGCCGGCGATCAGGGTCGGCAGCGCGTGCAGATTGATGCCGGCGGTATGGAAGAGCGGCAGGAAGGTGGCGTGGCTGTCGGTCGAGACGAGGTCGATGCAGGTGCCGATATTGACATGGTTGGCGAGCGCCATCCGGTAGAGATAGACGACGCCCTTGGGCCGGCCGGTCGTGCCCGACGTATAGAGCAGGTACCAGGTCGATTCCGCCGGCCAGGCCGCGCGGCCCGCCGCCGGGCGGACGTCGGCGATCAGCGGCTCATAGTCGCGGTCGAGGTCGATCGCCGGCGGAGCGGCGCGCAGCCGGGCGACGGTGGCGGCGTCGCCGGCGCCGTGGAAGAGGAGGCAGGGCGCGGCATCGGCGACCAGGCCGTCGAGCTCGGCCGGCGGCATCCGCCAGTTCAAGGGAACGAGGATCGCGCCGAGCCGGGCGCAGCCGAACAGCAGCTCGAAAAATTCGATGCGGTTGCGGCACAATATGGCGACGCGGTCGCCGGCGCCGACGCCGCGCCCGGCGAGCAGGGCGGCGGCGCGCCCGGCGCGCGCGTCGAGCTCGGCATAGGTGCGGGCGCGGCCGGTCGCCACCTCCTCGAGCGCGACCCCGGCCGGGCTCAACCGGGCGCGGCCGGCGAGCAGATCGGGCAGGTCGCCGATCATCTTTTCCTCAGCCCTTCCGAGACGAAGTCGATGGCCAGGCCGGCGACCTCGTCGGGCGACATGTCCTGCTTCCAGATGCCGTAGCGCATGCCGAGGAAGACGCTCATGCCGATCAGCGCCCAGGCGCGCAGCTCGTCGGGCCCTTCCGATATCTCGCCGCGCCGGCGGGCGGCGGCGAGGTTGCGGCCATAGCCTTCGACGAAGGTGAGGTAATGCTGGCGGTAGACGTCGTCGGCGACGAACTGCGATTCCTCGATGATCCGGTAGAGCTCGGGATGCTTGCGGACGAAGGCGATGAAGGCGGCCAGGCCGATGCGCTCCGCCGCCAGCCGGTCCGGCGCCCCGGCCACGGCCTCGGCGACATGGGCGCGGACCGCGTCGCTCATGTCGCGCACCAGCGCCCGGAACAATTCCTCCTTGCTCTCGAAATAGGTGTAGAAGGTGCCGAGCGCGACGCCGGCGCGGGCGGTGATGCCGGTGATCGCCGCCTCGTGATAGCCGCGCTGGCCGAATTCCTGCGCCGCCGCCTCGAGCAGCTTGCGCACGGTGCGGCGGCCTCGCTCGGTGCGCGGCGCCTTGTCGGCCGAGACGGCGGCCTGGCCGAGATCGTTCATGCTTTCACTCCCCGCGCGCGAACCTGAACCGAGTTTCAAATGAGTTCAAGGGGCCGGAGATTGCCCTCCCAGAGATGTTCGCAATCCACGGCCGAATGTTTCACGCGAAGACGCGAAGGCGCGAAGAAGAAGGAATAAGAGGCTCGGGTCTAAGCCTTTATCGTCATTGCGAGCCGCGAAGCGGCGAAGCAGTCCAGCGGGAAGTTGCCAATGCACTCCCCATCCTTACGTTTGAACTGGATTGCTTCGCTGCGCTCGCAATGACGGCTGGGCAGTGCGCACACCACTTCTTCGCGCCTTCGCGTCTTTGCGTGAAATAGCGGGCGTCCGGGCAAGGAGCGGGTGTCAGCGGCGATCCGCCGGAGTTCGAGCGACGTCATCCGGCGGCAGGTTGGCGAGGAAATATTGGCTGAGGCGGGTCGGCGGCAGGCGGTCGTCGAGGCCGGTATCGGGCAAGGCGTCGCCGGGCGGACAATAAGTGCCGAACAGCCGGTCGATGACGGGGAAGATCGCGGCGAAGTTGGTGTTGAAATGGGCCGGATCGCGGCTGTGGTGGATGAAGTGGTAGCGATTGTCGGTGAAGACGCGCCCGAGCGGGCCGAGATGGATCCGCGCCCGGGTGTGGACGAGATCGTTCTGGACCAGGAAGAAGGCGGCGATGAGGTCGAGCTGGCTGGAATCGACGCCGGCGATGACGAGGTTGGCCGGGGCGGCGATCAGGAACCAGCTGAACACCGCCTCGACCGGATGCTCGAAATTGCGGAGCACGCCCAAATGGCGCGGCGCGTGGTGGACGGCGTGGAACCGCCACAGCAGCGCGAAGCGGTGGTAGGAGCGATGCGCCCAATATTGGAAGAAGTCGGCGACGAGCAGCGACAGCAGGAAGAGCAGGCCCATCTCCAGCATGCGCAGCGCCGACGGCGAGGCCGGGCCGGCGAAATCGAGCAGCGGGCCGATCGGCAGATCGATCCAGCGGCCGAGCATCATGTCGGTGAGGTAGGTGAGGGTGAGGAACAGGCCGCGGGCGGTCCAGGCCAGCAGCCGGTCGCGCGGCCGTTGCTCGCCGCGCGTCAGCACGCCCTCGACCGTCACCACCAAAGCGAGCAGAGCGATCGGCCGAAGCAGGATGACGATGAAGATCCAGGCGGCGCCATGCACCGCGCCGATCGCGTAGCCGAGCGGGCCGCCCGCGGCGAAGCGCTCGAGCAGCAGCGCCTTCTGCTGCGCGGCGAGCGGCACCACCCACGGTTCCGCCCAGGACATGAGCAGACCGAGCAGGACGAATGCCGCCAGCCCCGCCGGCACCAGCCAGCGCGACCTCACCGATTCACCTCCGGCCGCGGCCGTCGCCATCATTCTGTCCCGGATCCCCGACACGTCCTGTGCCGGATTAACCGCGGCGGATCGCCCCAACAAGGGAGGCGCTTTCATCGATCCGCGCGCGCCGCTGGTCGAAAAGCCGTTACGCGTGGGCGGCCTGACGCTCATCATGGCGCCGTGCGACGGCTGCTGATCCTGATGCTGCTGGCGACGCTGCCGGCCGCGGCGCGCGCGCAGCCGGCCGACGCCGGCCGCGCCGACGTCCGCCGGTTCGTCGAGCAGGTGACGGTCGAGACCGAAGGCCAGCTGGCGCGCTTCCACGAGCCGGTCTGCCCGGTGAGCCGGGGCCTGCCGGGCGATTACGGCGCGGTGGTCGAGGAACGGGTGCGGACGGTGGCGCGCGCGGCCGGCATCCCGGTCGCGCGGCGCCGCGGCTGCGCGCCGAACCTGATCGTGCTGGTCGCCAATGACGGCGAGGAAGCGACCGCCTTGCTGCGCCGCGAGCGGCCCGACATCTTCGCCGGCCTCGATCCGGTCGACATCGGCCGCGCGATCGCCGCCGAAGGTCCGGTGCGGACCTGGCAGAGCAGCGCCGCCGAGCGGATCGAGGGCGAGACGGTCGCCGACCGCCGCGACCAGTATCTGTACCAGGACGTGCATTTGTACCACGGCGTCCCGGCCGGGCTGCTGCGGCGGACGACGCGCCGCGACCTCAGGCTTTCGGTGGTGCTGTTCGACGTCGACTCGATCGACGGCCTGACCCTGATGCAGATCGGCGACCATGCCGCGATGCGCGGCCTGGCGGCGACCCGACCCGCCACCGCCGCGACCGGCCGGTCGATCCTCGCGCTGTTCGACGACGCCGCCGCGGGGCGGCCACCCGCGCCGGCCGCGACGGACTGGGACGGCGGCTATTTGCGGGCGCTCTACCGGGTCAGCGCCGCCGCCACGGCGGGGGTCCAGCGCGATACGCTTGCGCGGATGCTCGAGCGGCAGCTCGGACGCTAGGGGACAGTGACTTTCACGCGCAGGCAGCGGCCGCCTGATGCGGCATCGGGAAAGTAACTGTCCCCATTTCGACCGCGGGAATGGGGACAGTCACTTTTCGTGCCTCGGAGCAGCCTGGCTCGCGTGGGCGCGTGAAAGTGACTGTCCCCCTGACTCAGAAGATGAAGTCGGCGCGGGTGAGCTGGTCGGCGGAGATGTCGATCAGGGTGATACGGCCGGCATCCCACAGCACGACCGCGTCGCCATTGGCGTTGTTGAAGATATTGAGGTCGGCGAAGCGGAACTCGTCCTCGCCGATCTTGATCCGGTCGAAGCCGTCCTGGAAATCGGTGATGACGTCGCGGCCGCTGTCGATCTCCTCGAACTTGAAGATGTCGGAGCCGGCGCCGCCGTTCAGCCGGTCGTTGCCGGGCCCGCCCTCGAGCAGGTCGCGGCCGGTGCCGCCATAAAGCCAATCGTTGCCGAAGCCGCCCTCGACCTCGTCATTGCCGGCATCGCCGAAAACGGTGTCGTTGCCGGCATCGCCGCGCACGCGGTCGCTGCCGTCGCCGCCGCGGACCAGGTCGTCGCCGGAATCGCCGCGGACGAGATCGTCGCCCCCATTGCCGAACAGGCTGTCATTGCCGCCCGCGCCCCTGATCTCGTCGCTGCCCGACGTGCCGCGGATGGTGTCGGCGGTGGACCTTCCCTGGAATTTTGCCATGAGACACTCCCTCTACTTCACAACATGGCCGCCCCCCCGCGGAGGCGGCCCGGTTTCGTCAATCGCGAGAAAAAACTTCGTCGCCGCAGTGACTTATTCCGCGTCGTCGCGGATGAAAACAGGATCATGGCTAACCTATGTTTCCCGCCGCGCCATCATCCCGGGAGGGGCCCATCAAAGTACTCCTTTGATGGGAACCCTTGAACGCCGGGACCTCGGGACAAGAAGGCTCGGCGGGTCTCGCCGAGGTCCCGGCTTCCGCCGGGATGACGCGCTAACTTGAATATTGACTCAGGTTTCAATTTAGGGCACTGGACCCCGGCCGAGAGACTCCGCGAGGAGCGAGGCCGGGGGAGAGGGGCTTGCGGTTTTTCACGACATCGGACGGCACGCGCATCGCCTATCGCGACGAGGGCGAAGGCACGCCGCTGGTGCTGCTGCACGGGCTGATGGCGCATGGCGGATTCTTCCGCGAGCAGGCGCCGCTGACCCGCGATTTCCGGCTGATCCGGATCGACCTGCGCGGCCACGGCGCCTCCGACGGCGCCGGCAACCGGCCGAGCGTCGAACAGCTGGCCGGCGACGTCGCCGAAATTGCCGAGGCGCTCGACCTCGAGAACGCGATCGGCGTCGGCTGGTCGATGGGCGCGACGATATTGTGGCACGTGCTGACCGGCGCCGCCGCCGGCCGCTTCGCCGGCGCGGTGGTGATCGACATGACCGCCCGCGTCCTCAATGACGAGGATTGGGCGCTCGGCCTGTCGCCGGAAGCCTGCGAGGCGCGCAGCGCCGCGATCCGCGACGATTTCGAGAGCTTCGCGCTCGCCGCCGGCCAGGGCATCTTCGCCCAGCCGGTCGAGAATGGCGCGCGCGCGCTCGCCGACTGGGCGAGCTTCGAATTCGCCCGCAACGATCCGGCGACGATCGCCGCCTTGTGGGCGTCGCTGGTGCGCCAGGACGTGCGCACCCTGCTCGAGCGCATCCAGCATCCGACCCTGGTCGTGCACGGCGCCCGCAGCCGGCTCTATGGCGACGATACCGCCGACCATCTCGTCGCCGCTTTGCCTTATGCCCGCGCCGTCCGCTTCGACGCGTCCGGCCACGCGCCCCATCTCGAGCAGCCCTTATTGTTCAACGCCACGCTGACCGATTTCGCGGACCGCCTGTCGCGCGCCCGCAATATCCAAGCCACCGAAATCTGAGGAGGAAGATCATGTCCACCAACCGATGCCGCCTGCCGACCGGACTCAAGCTCGGCAGCGCGCTGGCCGCGCTCGCCGCCGCCGGCCCGCTTTGGGCGCAGGACGAGCTGCCGCCGGCCCCCGGCGTCACCACCGAGGCGGAAGCCTCCGCCGCCAACGAGGCGAGCGACGAAGAAGTGATCTTCGTCACCGCCCGGCGCCGGGCCGAAGCGCTCACCGACGTGCCGCTGTCGATCACCGCTTATTCGGGCGAGCAGCTCGAGGACCAGGGCGCGCTCGACCTGACCGACATCGGCGACACCACGCCCAACGTCACGCTGGAGGCTTCGCGCGGCACCAATTCGACGCTGACCGCCTTCATCCGCGGCGTCGGCCAGCAGGATCCGGTCGCCGGCTTCGAGGCGGGCGTCGGCCTCTATCTCGACGACGTCTATCTGAACCGCCCGCAGGCGGCGCTGCTCGACATCTACAATGTCGAGCGGATCGAGGTGCTGCGCGGGCCGCAGGGCACGCTCTACGGCCGCAACACGATCGGCGGCGCGATCAAATATGTCACCCGGCGGCTGCCCGAGGATCCGGAGGTCCGGATCCGCGCCACCATCGGCACCGACGAGCAGGCGGACCTGGTGGTCAGCGCCTCGACGCCGGTCAGCTCCGACCGGATCGTCCGCGTCGGCGGCTCGATCGCGCGGCTGTCGCGTGACGGCTTCGGCGAGAATCTCACCACCGGGCTCGACAATTACAACCGCGACGTCTGGGCCGGCCGCCTGTCGGCCGAGATCAACAACAACGACAATATCTTCGTCCGGCTGCAGGGCGACTTCACCCAGGACAACAGCAATCCGCGCGGCGGCCACCGGCTGATCCCCGGCCTGGTCTCGGGCGCGCCGGTGCTCGATGACGAGTATGACAGCCGGGGCGCCCTGCTCGATCCCGAGCAGGAGGTCCGCGCCTGGGGTGTCAGCCTCTATGCCGAGGTGCAGCCGAGCGACCACTGGACCCTGCGCAGCATCAGCGCCTATCGCCACGACCGCAGCGGCACGCCGATCGACTTCGACGCGCTGCCGGCGGTCGACGTCGACGTCCCCGCGGTCTATCGCAACAGCCAGCTCAGCCAGGAGCTGCAGATCCTCTACGACAATGGCGGCTTCCACGGCCTCATTGGCGCTTATTATCTCGACGCCCATTCGGTGACGGTCTTCGACGTCCGGCTGCCGAACGGGATCACCGCATTGACCTTCGGCGAGGTCGACACCCAGACCGGCGCGATCTTCGGTGACTTCACCTACGACTTCAACGACATGTTCAGCGTCTCCGTCGGCGGCCGCTACACCTGGGACCAGCGGACCTCCGACATCGACCGCGGAGTCTATCTGGGCGGCGGCGGGTCGCCCTTCTTCGGCGGCACCGGGATCCGGATCGTCAACCAGTCGGACTTCACCGGCACC
Source organism: uncultured Alphaproteobacteria bacterium (assembly GCA_963848555.1). GTDB lineage: Bacteria > Pseudomonadota > Alphaproteobacteria > Sphingomonadales > Sphingomonadaceae > Allosphingosinicella. Next base: position 225,217 of record CAWKEE010000006.1, read on the forward strand.
GCCAATTTCGAGGAATTCACGCCCCGCGCCTCGGTCAGCTTCCACCCGGCCGAGGACCAGACGCTCTACGCCAGCTATTCGGCCGGCTTCAAAGGCGGCGGCTTCGACCCGCGCGGCGTCTCGACCGCGTGCCGTAACGCGGCCGGGACGGCGTGCAATGCCGACGAGCTGTTCGAGTTCATGTCGTTCGATCCGGAGACGGTCGACAGCTACGAGGTCGGCTACCGCGCCGCCTTGTTCGACCGCCGGCTGCGCTTCGCGCTGGCGCTGTTCCACGCCGACTATCGCGACGTCCAGGTGCCGGGCTCGATCGGCACCGTGATCAACGGCCAGCAGACCTTCATCGGCGTCACCACCAATGCCGGCAAGGCGCGCTTCCAGGGCGTCGAATTCGAGGGCAATGCCTTGCTCGCGCGCAGCTTCGGCCGCGAGGGCGATTCGCTGAACTTCTCCTGGTCATTGGGCTATCTCAACGCCGACTATCTGGAGTTCATCGACGCCCGCGGCATCGACGTGGCCGACCGGCGCGAGATCCAGAACACGCCGGAATGGACGGCGAGCGGCACGCTGAACTATGGCGTGCCGGTGGGTCCGGGCGAGCTCAGCATCATCTCCACCCTCTCCTACCGCAGCGGAAGCCAGCAGTTCGAACTGGCCATTCCCGGCCTCGATCAGGGCGGCTATGCCTTGTGGGATGCGAGCCTGGTGTGGCGCTCCGACGACGACCGCTGGACGGTCGGCCTGCACGGCAAGAACCTGACCGACGAGCGCTACATCGTGTCGGGCTACAACTTCCTGGCGCAGAACCCGGACACCGGCGCCTTCCTGCGCAATCCGGTGACCGGCAATCTGATCCCGACGCTCGGCGCGGAGGGCGTGCTCACCGCCTTTTACGGCAATCCGCGCCAGATCTACCTCAGCGTCGGGCTGAACTTCCGATGACGCCTGCGGCGGGGAGCCAGGAAGAGAGGACCCAGCCGGCCGGGCGCGTCCTCCTCGTCCTGCTCCTCGCCTACATCTTCAACTTCATCGACCGCAACATCATCGGCGTGCTGGCGGTGCCGATCCGGACCGAGTTCGGCCTGAGCGACACCGCGCTCAGCACTTTGGGCGTCGTGTTCGGCATCTTCTATGCGGTGATCGCGATCCCGATCGCCTGGCTCGCCGACCGCAGGAGCCGGGTCAACATCATCGCCGCGGCCGTGACCCTGTGGAGCCTGTTCACCGCCGCCTGCGGGCTCGTCCAGAGCTATGGCCAGCTGGTGGTGGCGCGGATGGGGGTCGCGTTCGGCGAGGCGGGCGGGATCGCCCCGTCCTACGCGCTGATCGCCGATCTCTATCCCCGCGAGCGGCGCGCCCGCGCGCTCGCTTTCTTCTCGCTCGGAATCCCGATCGGATCGGCGCTGGGCGTGTTCTTCGGCGGCTGGCTGGCCGCCCATCTGTCGTGGCGCACCGCCTTCCTGATCGTCGGCCTGGCCGGGCTGCCGGCGGCGCTGCTGATCAAGCTCGTGATCCGGGAGCCGGCGCGCGGGCGGCTCGACCTGCCGGCGGGCGAGGCCGCCCCCGCCGCGCCGCCGTTCGCCGAGGTGGCGGCGGTGCTGTCGCGCAATCCGAGCTTCTGGCTGCTGTCGTTCGGAGCGGCGTCGGGATCGATCCTCGGCTACGGGCTGATCTTCTGGCTGCCCAGCTTCTTCCACCGCAGCTTCGCCTTGCCGCTCGAGGACGTGGGCTGGTTCTACGGCTCGATCGTGCTGGTCGGCGGCGGCGCCGGCACCTGGCTCGGCGGCTGGATCGGCGACCGCGTCGGCCCCAAGAGTCCCGCCGCTTATGCGCTGATCCCCGCCATCTGCTTTTCGATCACCGCGCCGACCTTCGCGCTCGGCCTGTTCGCGCCCAACCTCTATGTCGGCTGGGCGCTGTTCGCGGTCGGCCAGATGCTGGCGCTGGCCTGGCTCGGCCCGGTCATCTCGGCGGTCCAGCACATCGTCGCGCCGTCGATGCGCGCGACGACGTCGGCCAGCTTCCTGTTCATCAACAATCTGATCGGCATCGCCTTCGGCATCTATTTCCTCGGCTGGATGTCGGACCGGCTGCGCCAGCTCCACGGCGAGGAATCGCTGCGCTACTCGATCCTGTTCGGCCTCGCTTTCTATCTGCTCAGCGCCGCCCTCTATTTCGTCGCGGCGAGGCGGCTGGCGAAGGACTGGTACCGGGGCTGAACGCGCGCCGGGCGTGGCGCCCCTTGCGGCGCCAAAGGCGCCGGATTATCGTTGCGGCGCAAGCCATTCGGGAGATGCGACGATGCTGAGAACAGCGATGGCGGCGACGGCACTGATCGCGACCGGCGCCCTGGCCCAGGTGCGCACCACGGTGGCCGACCGGCCCGAGGGGCCGATGAACGATCCCGACCAGATCGTCTGCGTCAGGGAGCTGATCACCGGCTCGCGGATCGCCCAGCAGCGGGTCTGCCGCACCCGGGCCGAATGGGCCGAATATCACGCCCAGAGCCGCCTGGTCACCGAGCGGGTCCAGATGTTCAAGACGAGCTGCGGCGATTCCGGAGTTTGCCTCCCCGACCCGCGGCTGCCGTCGGGGAACTGATCCGCGCCGATCCTCCCTGTTCGCGAAGCGAATGGGGAGGGGGACCATGCGAAGCATGGTGGAGGGGTAACCCTCCGGCCGCTGCGAATTTACCCCTCCACCACCCTTCGGGTGGTCCCCCTCCCCACCGCTTCGCGGCAGGGAGGATCTTCTTCACGTCGCGAATCCCGGGTCGAGGCGGTGGGCCTTGCGCAGCAAGGCCGGCCAGGCGAGGGCGCGGGCGGCGAGCTTGAGGCCGATCCTGCCCTGCTCGGCGGTGACCTCGGGCGCGCCCTGGGGCGGATTGTTGACATTGTCGCCGGCCGACAGCGCCAATATCTGGGCCAGGCAGGCGCGTTCGAGGAAATAGATGCGGATGAACGCCTCGCCGACCGTCTCGCCGACCGCGAGCGTGCCGTGGTTCCGGAGCAGCATCGCGCATTTGGCGCCGAGATCGGCGATGATCCGCTCGCGCTCGTCGAGGTCGACCGCGACCCCCTCATAATCGTGATAGGCGATCTCGTCGCGGATCAGCATCGCCGTCTGGGTCAGCGGCAGCAGCCCCTCGCCATGGGCGGAAACGGCCTGGCCATGCGGCGTGTGCAGGTGGATGACCGCCTGGGCGTCCTCGCGCGCCATGTGGATCGCGCTGTGAATGGTGAAGCCGGCCGGATTGGTGATGAACGGCGTCGGCTCGACCGGCAGGCCGTTCATGTCGACCTTGACCAGGCTCGAGGCGGTCACCTCCTCGAACATCAGATTATAGGGATTGAGCAGGAAGTGATGCTCGGGGCCCGGAATGCGGGCGGAGAGATGGGTGAAGATGAGATCGTCCCAGCCATAATGCGCGACCAGCCGGTAGGCGGCGGCGAGGTCGACGCGGATCCGCCATTCCTCGTCGCTGACCTTGCCCTCGAGCGACGGGATCTCCACCGACGACAGCGGATCGAGATCCATACCGCGGTTGATTGCGTCGACTCGGCCCATATGCGTCTCCTTCGCGTCGTCCCGGCGAAAGCCGGGATCTCGGCGTAAGATCGTCCCGAGGCCCCGGTTTTCGGGCCCCCGCAAAGCAGTACTTTGCGGGGAACCCCTTTCGCCGGGGTGACGACACTCTAACCCGTCGCGGCGGCGGGCGCGACCCTGTCCGGATGGGCGGCGGCGAAGGCCTCCAGCGCGGTCGCCGCCGCATCCGCGGCGACCAAAGTCGGGAAGGCGTCGAGCGGCGCGTCGAAGCGGCGGGCATTGTACATTTGCGGCACCAGGCAGATGTCGGCCAGCGTCGGCGCATCGCCGAACAGGAAACGGCCGGCCCGCGGCGCGGCCAGCGCTTCGAGGGCTGCAAAGCCTTCGGTCACCCAGTGCCGGTACCAGTCGTCGCGCGCATCCTGGCCCACGCCGAGCCCGGACAGCCGCCTCAGCACCCGGACATTGTTGAGCGGATGAATGTCGCAGGCGACGGTCAGCGCCAGCGCGCGGACAAGAGCGGCATCGGCCGGATCGGCCGGCAGCAGCCGGGGCTCCGGCTGCATCGCCTCGAGCCAGCCGATAATGGCGAGGCTCTGGGTCATCCTGAGCTTGCCCACCTCCAGCAGCGGCACGAAGCCCTGCGGATTGCGGGCGCGATAGGCTTCGCCCTGATGCTCGCTCTCGAGCAGGTTCACGAATATCGCCTGATAGTCGATCCCCTTGAGATTGAGGGCGATGCGCACCCGGTAGCAGGCCGAGGAGCGGTGATAATCGTAGAGGACCGGTCTCATGACCCGGCCCTAGCCGATTCGCACGGCCGGCCGCTACTGCGCCGGCATGGGCGCCGGGCGGGGACGCGGCGCACGCACGGCCGCTCCGTCGGCGCATCCTCGGCGGTCACCATCGGAAACATGGCGTGGCGCGGCCGGCGCACGCACCCGTTGCGCGAACCGGCAGGCACAAGCTAGCCTCCCAGCCGAGGGAGGCGAGGGATGGCGGGGATCTCGGCGAAAATCCACAAGTGGCTGGCGCTGCTGATGGCGGTGCAGATCCTGTTCTGGTTCGTGAGCGGCCTGTTCTTCGCCGTCTTCCCGATCGAGCGGGTGCGCAGCGAGCATGTCATCGCCGGACAGCCGCCGCGGCCGGTGCCGTTCGACGTCGCCGCCGACGGCCTGCTGCGCCTCGGCTCGGCCGGCGTCACCGGCGACAGGGTCGAGATCCGCACCCTGCTCGACCGGCCGGTGGCGCTGATCGCGCGGGACGGGGAGCGGCCGGCGCTGTACGACCTGGCCTCGGCGCGGCTGATCTCGCCATTGTCGCTCGCCGCCGCCGCGCGCATCGCCGAAGCCGACCATCGGGGCGAGGCGCGGGCGGCACGGGTCGAGCGGGTGACGGAAAACTCTCCCGAATATCGCGGTCCGCTGCCGGCCTGGCGGGTCGAGTTCGACGACGGCGCCAACCGCGCTTTCTATGTCGCCGCCGATACCGGCGCGGTGGCGGCGCGGCGCTCGACCCTGTGGCGGGTCTATGATTTCCTGTGGGGGCTGCACATCATGGACTGGCGCGGCCATGAGGACTTCAATTCGCCGCTGCTGATCGTCGCCACCACGCTCGGCCTGATCGTCATCGCCACCGGCTTCATCATGTTCCCGAGCCGCCTCGGCTACACCGCCTGGCGGCGACGGCGGAGGAGGGGACAGTTACTTTCACGCGAGGAGGCCGGACGGGCTGCGCGGGAGAAATAGAAGCAACTGTCCCCATTCGGCGTCTGAAGGGGGACAGTCACTTTTTCAGGCACCGCGCTGAACGGCGAACCTCTGCGTGTGAAAGTGACTGTCCCTGCTAGTGGCGCGCGAACACGGTCCGGCGGCCGTCGCGGGTGAACAGGATGGTCGCGTAAGGCTGGCGGCGATCGCCCTGCTCCATGCCGGGCGATCCGGCCGGCATGCCGGGCACGGCGAGGCCGGCGGCGTCGGGCCGCTCGGCAAGCAGCCGGCGGATGTCGGCCGCCGGCACATGGCCCTCGATCGCATAGCCCTCGATCGAGGCGGTGTGGCAGGAGCGCAGCTGGTCGGGCACGCCGAGCCGCCGGGCGGTCGGCGTCACATCCACCGTCTCGACGACGCGGACCTCGAAGCCCTCGGCGCGAAGATAGTCGACCCAGTGGGTGCAGCAGCCGCAATAAGGCGACTTCACCACTTCGATCACCGTCGCTGCCGCCGCCTCCGCGCAGGCGAGCATCGCCAGCGGCGCCAGCGCCAGGACCAGTTTCCGTCGAATCGTCATCATCGTCTCCCAGGCAGAACGCTCTATTCGATGCTGAGCCTGACGAACAGCATCGCGCCGTCGGGATCGCCCGCATAGAGCGCTTGAAGCTGCGATGGGACGAAATTGAAGGCGTAGAGGCCGCCAATGCCCAAGCCGACATGCGTCGCCAGACGGAAGTCACGCACCGCGCCGATCGAGACCTTGCCGACATCGAAAGTCGGCCCATGGTGGCCGCCGACGAAAAGCAGCTCGTTCTGCTCGACACGTTCCGCGCGGCCGAACAGGGTCCAGTCCGAAAGGCCGACGGCGCTCTCGAGGACGAAAGCATCGAAATCCGCATGGCCGCTCGAGCGGCGCCCCCAGGCCAAAGTCGTCGACCACCAGCCATTATTGCCGAGCGGACGGGTGTAGATCGCGCTCGCCGACCAGCGGGTCGAATTCTCGTCGGGCTCGACCTGTTCGGGACTGACCAGATGGGCCCAGCTTCCCTGCAGCGACAAAAAGCGGGTCGGATTCCAGGACAGCCTTATCGCGGTCGAATCGAGCGGTCCGGTCTCGATGTCGTAGCGGTGCTGGTCGGGCTCGCGGCCGTTGAAGCGCGAACCCTCCACCTTGAAATCGCCGACCACGAGGCCGGCGGTGACGACACCGAAAGCGATGTGGGTGGAATCGAGCCAGTGGTGGCTGATCGGCGCCTCCGGCGAATCCCTGATCGACATGCGGTGCATGAAAGCGGGCGGGCCGAAGGCCGGCTCGCCGGGCAGGCCGGCATAGAGAAAGGCGCTGGCATGATCCGCGAGGCGGACGCTGTAGCTGGCCGAAAGCTCCATGAACAAATCGTGCGGATGCTGGCGGTCGACCAGCGGCGTGACGCCGTCGGCGGTCTCGCCGGCGGCAAGGTGCAACGGATAGCCGCGCCGCCCCATCAGCGGCTCGGGGCTCAGCATCGCCCGCAACTGCAGCACATTGCCGCTGGCGAAATCGCGCCGCGCCATCCCCATGATCATGCCGGAGACGAATCCCATCTCGTCGCCGCGCGGGCCCCGCTGCCAGTCGTAGACGGCATTCAGCGTCAGATGGCCCATCAGCGTCCAGTCGCCGGCGACGGCATGAACGCCGCCGTGGTGGGACGAGTCCGGCTGCCAGGCGGTGCCGGACGCCTCGCGCTGGGCTGGATAAGGGCCGAGGACGCCATCCATGAAATGAGTCGCGTGCGGCTCGTCCGGCATCGCATGCTGGCTATGATCCATCGCCTCGACCTGCGCCGGCCCATCGGCCATGGGGTGGCCGGAATGGTCGGCCCCCTCCGGCTCCGGGGACGGCTCGGCGTCAGGCTGAGGTTGCGGGGGCGGCCGGTGGGCGGAGTGGTCCACCTCCGGCTCGGACTCGGGCGCGGGCGGCGGCTGGGATTGAGGTTGCGCATGCGGACCGTGTCCGCTGTGCTGGGCGAGGGCCGCGCCTGGCAGTGCCAGGGCCGCGGCGGCGCAGGCGGCGAGGAGAATCGACTTCATCATGCGCTCCGCTCGAGCAGCTGGATCAGCTCGCCCGCCTTGCGGCGCTGCTCGGCGGCATCGCCGCCGGTGATCGCCGCCTCGATGCAGTGACCGAGATGATCGCGCAGCATCTCCGTCTCGACCCGCGCCAGCGCGGCGCGCGCCGCCCGGATCTGGGTCAGTATGTCGATGCAATAGCGGTCCTCCTCGACCATCCGCGCCACTCCGCGCACCTGGCCGCCGATCCGGCTGAGCCGGTTGAGCAGCTTTGCCTTGTTGTCGCGTTGCATTCGAAACTCCTTCCACCGGGTCTTGCCTGATACCCCATACGGGTATACGTTATATATACCTCACCAGGGTATATGATCAACTGGAGAAAATACATGGCTCGAACCCATCACCCTCCTTCCGCCCATGCCCATCACGGCCACGGCGGCGGCGGCCCGCTCAAGGTCTCCGCCCAGGCGACCTTGCACTGCCTGACCGGCTGCGTGATCGGCGAGGTGGCGGGCCTGGCGATCGGCGTCACCCTCGGCCTGGCCGCCTGGCAGACGATCGCGCTCGCCACCCTGCTCGCTTACGCCTCGGGCATGACGCTCGGTCTGATCCCGGTGATGAAGAGCCGCGGCGTCGGCTTGCTGCAGGCGCTCAGGATCATCTGGATCGGCGAGGTCGTCTCGATCGGGGTCATGGAGCTGGTCATGAACTGGGTCGATTACGAGATGGGCGGCATGGCCGCTCCCTCGATCCTGTCCTGGATGTTCTGGCGCGGCCTGATCTTCGCGGTGCCCGCCGGCTTCCTCGCCGCCTGGCCGGTGAATTACTGGCTGATCCGGCGCGACCTGAAGGGCTGCCACTGAGCATGAAGGGCGGCGGCCGAAGCCGCCGCCCTCCTTTCGCAAGGCCTAGCGATCGCCGTCGGGATGATGCTCGGCGCAGCCGCCGGCACCCCGGGCTTCGGCCTCGTCGCAGCAGTCCATCCGGCCGTTGCCGTCGCGGTCGGCGCAGCAGCCGTCGCGATGCGGCTGATGCTCCCCGGGCTGGTGCCCGCCGTGCCCGGCCTGACCCTGATGCTGGTCATGGCCGGACTGCCGATGCTGACCCTGCGGGTGCTGGTCGTGGCCCTGATGAGCCGGCGCCGGCTGGGCCGCGGCGGGAAAAGCGAACGCCAAAGCGATCGCGGCAGCGATGATCTTCATCACGATTCTCCTATGATTTCGGTTGACGTCGAGATCGTCAGGAGAAGCGCGGCGGCGGCGGATCGGCCTCCGGATGGAGCCCCGAAATGGTCGGCAGCGGGGATGCGGCCGGCGCCAGGCGCAGCAGCGGCTCGGCGACGAGCGCCGGCGCCGCCGGCGGCGTCATGACGGCGCAGGCGACCAGACAGTCGACACCGGCCTTGTCGGACCGGTGGTCGGCGGGCTCGGGGCGATCGTCGCAATGACCGGCCATGGCCGCCGCCATATTGTCCGGCATCGCCATCGCTTCGGCGGCCGCCGCGCGCCCGAACGGCGCGACCAGCAGCGCGACCAAAGCGAGCAGCGGCAAAAGGCGGCGGAAGGTCACCGGATCCGCCTAGCCGAGCGCAAGGAGTGGCGCAACATGGCGGCGCTCGGGCCGGAAACTTCAACGAGTTACCCCGGCGAAAGCCGGGGCCCATGAACCAAAGTAGATGGGCTTGGGCGAGGAGGAAGCGCTTCACTCGTCGAGCGCGGTGTTCATGGGTCCCGGCCTTCGCCGGGATGACTCCTAATCGAAATAGGAGCGCACGCCGATGACGAGGTTGGTGGTCTCGACCTCGTCGCCGGCCTCGCGCGCGAAGCGGGCGGTGCGGCCGAGCAGCCGCTCCCAATTGACGCCGACATAGGGCGAAAAGGCGTCGGCGACGGCGTAGCGCAGCCGCAGGCCGGCCTCGACATAGACCGGCCCCGCGCCGATGCCGAGGTCCGGCACGTCGGCGCCGGCCGCCTCGGCTTCGAAGGCCGGCTGCAGGATGAGGCTGCCGGGCAGCTCGAGGTCGTAAAAGGCGAAGACGCGCGCGGTGAACTCGCCTTTGTGCGACAGGAAGCCGAACGCGCCGACATAGAAAGGCTCGCTGATATTGCCCTGGACGCCGGCAACGGCATAAGTACGGCGCGGGCGCGGCACGAAATCCTGGCGAAGACCGGCCTGGAGGAGCAGGCCGGAGGAGCCGAGCGGGCGGCTGTAGAGCGCCTGCGCTTCCAGATATTCGAGCGCACCGCCGAACGCGCCGTCGCCGTTGGTCGTCAGCCACAGACGGTGGCCCTGAGAGCCCAGCTGCGCCGAAACATCCCAATTATAGGCGTCAGCGCCGGCGGCGGGCCGCCATTCGAACCGGTCGCCATAGAAAGCGGGCAGCGGTTCGGCCTCGTCGGGCGCGGCCGGCGCGCCGGACGCGTAGCTCAGCCGCGGTCCGTCGCCATCGCCGGCCTCGATCAGGTCGACATAAGCCAGCCGTTGCGCGTACGCCGGGACGGCGGCCGCGATCGCCGGCAGGCCAAGCAGGAAAAGAGCGGCCAGGGGACGCGTCATCGCGCCCCCTTAGCCGCCAAAGGTTAGGCGTCAGTAATCGAGGCCGTACCAGTTGTGGACGCGGCGGCCATAGTCGCGGCTGAACTGCGGCTCGTCGTCGCGGCCGAAGCTCGGCGCGCGCTCGAGGTCGCGATGGCTCATGTCGATCCGGTAGCCGCCTTCGCGGGTGTCGTAGCTGAGGATCCGCCACGGCAGCGGATAGTAACGCTGGCCGAGGCCGAGGAACCCGCCATAGCTCATCACCGCATATTCGACCTGGCCGTTATATTTATCGACCATGAAATTGTAGATCGTGCCGAGCCGGTCGCCGCCGCGGCCGTAGACCACAGTGCCTTCGACTTTGTTCGATGCGATCAGGCGGCCGGTCTCGTTGATCGGCAGGCCCTGGTGATAATCGTCATAGCCGAAATATTCCTCGTCGCGGTCCCAGCCGCGGCCGGACCGGCCACGCCGGTCATGGGCCGAGCTGCGGCTGCCGCCGAACCCGCGGTCCTCGCCGCGCTCCTCCCGGCGAGGGCCGACGAAGCCGCGATCGCGGCGTTCCGGATCGGGGCCGAAATCGCGGCCGCGCTCCCGGCTCGCAGAGCCGGCGTCGCCATATCTTCCATAGTCGGACATGTCTTCCTCCTTTGGGATCGAATGGGGCGAAGGTGCGGGCCCCGCCTTGAAGCGGGCCCGCTCCTCGCCTTAGCTGCGGGCGCGGCCGCCGCGGCCGCCGCTTGGGCTGCCGGCGCTCGATTCCATCGCCGAGCCGGTGCCCGAGGCGTCGCCGGCCGTTTCGGTTCCGAGCGCGCCGGTCGTGCCGGTCGCGGCGCCCTGATTGCGGGTCCGGCCGCTGCCGCCGCCCGACGTCGCCAGCGTCTCGCCCGAGCTGGCGCCGCCATATTGACCGGCGGTGCCGCCTTCGGTCAGGCGGCTGCCGCGCCAGCTGTCGAAATCCTGCTCGAACCGCTGCTGCCGCTCGCGGCAATAATCCTCATATTCGCGGTCGAACTGTTCGATCTGCCGGTCGCGCCACTGGCGATAATGGTCGTCCCACTGCGAACGGCCGCCGCCGAAGCTGCGCTGGCTGACCAGACGGTCGCGCTGCCCCCGGCCCTCCGAACCGGCGCGCGGAAAGTCGCCGCCGCTTTGGCCGTAGTTGGTGCCGGTGCCCGACGCGACGCCGCGGCCGCTTGCCGGGCTCCGGTCGAAATCGCCGCGGCCTTCGTCGCGCCGTCCATCCCGCTCGCGGCGGCGCTCCGCTTCCTCGTCGCCGAACCAGGAGCGGACCTCGTCGCCGGCGCGCTCGAAAAAGCCGCGCTCGTCGCCCGGCTCGCGCTCGCGGCCATAGTCGCTCGACCATCGCCCCGAACCGCGGCTCGAGCGGTCGTCCTCGTCCGAAAAGATCGAATCGTCGCGGCCTCGCCAACCCTCGTGGCGACCGCGGCCGCCATAGCGATTGTCTGCCATGAATTCCTCCTAAACCTGCTGACAATGCGGGACATTTCCCGCCGCCCCATCAACCGGCGAGCGGCCGCGGCCGTTCCTCGCCGCGGCGCGCTTCAGGCTCGCTTTCCGGCGGCCCGTGTCTGCTTCATGACGGGGCGCGGGCTCGGGTCAGGGGCCGACGTCGGAGACGTGGCCGCCGCGCGTTCGGCGCGGCCGCGCCGGCAGGCCGAGCGCGGCGGCGACTTCCTCGTCCCAGCCATAGACGTCGTCGCCCAGCCGGAGGCGGCCGCCGTCGAGCCAGGCGGTGAAATAGAGCAGCCGCACCGGTATCTCGCGCGGCAGCGCCACGAACGTCTCCTCGCCGGTGGCGAGGGCGCGTTCCCAGTCGTCGAGCACGCCTTCCTGGCCGGCGATCAGCCGGGCGAAGCCGAGCGCGTCCTGCACCCGCACGCAGCCATGGCTGCGGTGGCGTTCGTCCTGGGCGAACAGGGCCTTGGCCGGCGTGTCGTGAAGATAGATGGCCTGATCGTTGCGCATGTCGAACTTGACCAGGCCGAGCGAGTTTTCGGGGCCCTCCTGCTGGACGATCCGGCCGTCCTCCATCGTCATGTTGTTGCGCGCCATATAGCCGGCGCCCTTGGGCAGGATTTCCTCCTCGGCGATCGATTCCGGCACCGTCCAGGTCGGGTTGGCGACCAGCCGGAAGATCGGCGATCCGAGCTGCGGCGTCTCGTTGCCCGGCTGGCCGGTGACGACCCGCCGGGTGTCGGCTGGTCGGCCGTCGCGCCAATAGGTCAGGGAAGCGGCGGCGATGTTGACGTCGATCCGGGTCGCCGGCGCCTCGCGCGGCAGCCAGCGCCGCCGCTCGAGGTTGACGGCCAGCGTGCGGGCGCGGTCGAACGCACCCTGGTTGAGCGCCGCCAGCGTCGCTGCGTCGATCACGCCGTCGGGCTCGAGGCCGTGATCCTCCTGCAGCCGCCGCACCGCGGCGACCAGCGGCTCGCCGTAGCGGGCCGGCGCGGACTCGCCGGAAGGCGGCGCCGCCGGCTCGGGCTCGGCATAGCCGCGCGCGCGCAGCGCGGCGGCGATGGCGGCGAGGCGCGGGTCGGCGCGGCCCGGCCGGATCGGCGCGCCTTCCGGGATCGCCGCCGAGCGGTTGGCGGCGTGGTCGCGGCTGGCGGCGACATAGGCCTCGGACAGCAGGCGATATTCCTCGTCCTGCGGCGCCAGGCCGGCCAGCCAGCCGGGGACGTCGCCGCGCTCGATCGCGCCGTTCAGGCCCGCCGCCAGGTCCGGATCGGGCTGCGCCAGGCCGTCGGCGCGGGGCCGCTGCCGCGGGTCGACGCGGCCGCGCGCCAGCGCCTCGGCAAAGGACAAAGCGGCGCGGCTCAGCGCCGCCTCGCGCGCCGCCGGCGCCTCGTCGCGCTCGGCATCGGCGAGGAAGCTGCGCGGATCGAGCCCGTGGCGGGGCGCCTCGCCGATCGCCGCGACCAGCGCCGGCGCGGTCTGCGCGGTCCAGGCCGGCGCCCAGGCCCGCGCCTCGTAGAAGCGGATCAGCTGCGGATCGCGGACCGCGGCGCGAAGCTCCTCCGGCGTGACGCGGCTCGGCCGGACCGCCGCCACGCCCTCGCCGCCGTCACCGCCGCCGCCGCCGACATTGCCGCAGCCGGCGCAAGCGCTCAGCAAGGCGGCGAACCAGAAACGTTTCACAAGCACTCCAAAACTCAAGCCTACGCCGCGCCCAACGCGCGGAAGGGCGCGGGTTTCCCCGCTGCTTAAGGCTTGCTTAGCCATTGCCGGTGCATAGGCGCGAAGGAAAGGAACCCGCCGTGACCAGAGGACAGCTGGCAATTCTTCCCGCGCTCGAGGGGCGCAAGGCCGAGCGCCGCATCGTCAATCTCGCCGCCCGGCTGCGCGATCCGGGCGCCAGCGTCGCCGAGATCGAGGTGCTGAACCTGTCGACCGACGGCTTCATGGCCCATGCCGAGGCGTCGCTCGAAGTCGGCGCCAGCGTGTGGCTGAAGCTGCCCGGCCTCGAGCCGCAGAACAGCCAGGTGGTGTGGGTCGAGGACGGCAAGGCCGGCTTCCAATTTTCGAGCCCGCTCCATCCGGCGACGCTGGAGCTGCTGGTCGCGGTCAGCTCGAAGAAGATTCCGCGCGGCCATTTCGGCCCGCGCGGCGCGGCCCAGCCGACCCTGGGCCTGGCCCAGCCGCGCGACTAGGCGCGACTTGCCGATTCACGCACCGCCGGGAAACGATCCCGGCGGCGGAACGCGGCTTCAAGGGACCGCCCGGGGCGAGGCCAGGCGGACATTCCAGGAAACGCTCATTTTCGCCACCGGCTGATCCTCGTCGTTGAACAGGTCGACGACCACGTCGAGAACGACCTTGCGCTCCTCGCGCAGCCGGCGTCTCAGCGCCTCGGCCGGTTCCGACGTCGTGGCCGTGCAGCCGACCACCCCCTTCGCCAGCTTCAGATAGGCGATTCTCGCCTCGGCCGCCACCGGGCGGAGATCGCCGATCATTTCGATGAAGGCGCCGGTCATGGCGGCCCCCGACGCCGTTTCGGCCAGCGTGAACAGCGCTCCGGCATGCATCGTGCCGATGTGATTGGACAGGTCCGGCCGCTGGGCCAGCCGGGCCCTCGCGAAGCCGTCCCCCACCTCCAGCAACTCGATGCCGACATGTTTCGCGAACGGAACCGCCTCGGACATCCCGGATCGTATCATCTCATACACCCTGCGGTCCTTTCAGATGGGGGCGGGCTTCGGCGCAGAAGCGGCCCGGCGCGTGTCGAACCCGGGACCGCGGCCGCGCCCGAAGCTGCGGCGAACGCGCCGCGCCGGCTGTGACAAACATCACAGCCATGTCTTCGGGGAGTCGTTCAGGTGTGAACCGATCGGACAGGGGCCCGCGCTCCGGCGCGATCGCCCGTGCCGAAAGAGCCCCGGCTTCAGACGGAGGAGATGAAGGATGTCGGTTCCAACGCTGCCGAGCCGGAGCGCCGCCGCGATCGTCGCGGCGGTGACGGCCATTTGCGGCACGGCCGCGGACCTGCTGATCCGCGGCGACGTCACCCTCCTGGGCGTGGTCGCCGCGCTGGCGATCAGCGGGCTGCTGGCCGACGCCATCACGGCGCTGGCGCACTTCTCCTTCGATTACATATTTCCCTACAACTTCCCGATATTCGGCCCGATAGCGCAGGGATTCAACGAGCATCATGACGAACCGTCGCTCGATCCGAAGGACAGGATCGAGAACTTCACGCTCGGCGCTTATGGAAGCTGTGCGATCTCGACTATTTCCGTCGGCTTCATCCTGTTCGGCGATCACGGGCCGTTGAGCAGCTTTGCGCTGACGTTGCTCCTGTTCCTCGCCATCTGGGGCCTGCTGTTCCACCATCTGCATTCCTATGCGCATATGGGCTCCGTTCTCGATCCCCAGATGTTCAACCGGGAGATCAGGCGAATCTCCACGCTCGAGAGCAAGAGGGAACGCAAGGCTGCCCTGCGCGAGCTGTTCGACACCGTTCCGATACCGCGATTCATCCGGATCCTGCAGCGGCTTCGGCTCACGCTCGAGCCCGGCCGCCACAACCTTCATCACATTCATTTCGAGTCGGATTTCTCGAGCGTGAACGGCTGGTCCGATCCGCTGCTCAATCCCGTGCTCGGGCCCGCGGCGCGCTATTTCAAGGCCAGGCGCAATGCGCTTGCCTGGCCTGGAGCGGAGATGAAGCCGGAGTGAGTGTTCGCTGTCCCGGCTCCCCCGCACGGGGGAGATCAGGGGACTTACCAGGAGGATGGCGGCAGTGGCCGCGATATGCGTCCGAAATCCAGGCCGGGGTAGCAGCGCAAGGCGCCCGCCCGGGCGTCAGGGCGTGACGATCAGCTTGCCGTGCACATGGCCGGCGCCGAGGCGACGCATCGCGTCCGGCACCTGCGCCAGCGCAAATCGGCTGTCGACGACCGGCCTGACCCTGCCCGAGGCGATCAGCTCGCCCAGATGGGCCAGGTCGTCGCGATCGAGCTTCGACATGGCGAACCTGACCTTGCGACGCGCCAGCGTCGAAGCGGCCACCGCCGCCAGCGTCCGCAATATCCACCGGCCCACCCGATCGCCGCCGCCGCCGCCGACGGCCGCGATCCGCCCGTCGGCGGTCAGCACGCGCTTCAGCCGCCGGAACGGATGATTGCCGATGAGGTCGACGATCAGATCGTAGCGGTCGGCGCCCCGCGTGAAATCCTCGCTCTCATAGGCGACCACCCGGTCGGCGCCGAGTTGCCGGACCAACGGGACGGCGCTCGCGCTGCAGACGCCGGTCACTTCCGCGCCGAGCACTTTGGCGATCTGCACGGCAAAGGTGCCGACTCCGCCCGCCGCGCCGTTGATCAGCACTGTCTCGCCGGAACGCAAGCGGCCGGTGTCGCGCAGCGCCTGCAGCGCGGTGAGGCCGGCGATCGGCGTCGCCGCCGCCTGCTCGAACGAAACCGTCGCGGGCTTTCGCACGAACGCGTTCTCGGGGCCGCAGACATATTCGGCGAACGCCCCCTGGGTCGCGCCGAACACCGGGTCGCCGACGCTGAGTCCGCCGACCTTCCCGCCGACGCTCTCGATCGTGCCGGCATCGTCCCGGCCAGGGCGCATCGGCTTGTTCCGCACATCCGCGGCAAGCCGGATCAGCCGCGGCTTGCTCCTCAGCATGTGCCAGTCGAGCGGATTGACGGACGCCGCCTCGACCTTGACCAGCACTTCGCCCTCGGCCGGCTCCGGCTTCGGCACGTCCTCGCAGCGAAGCTGCTCGGGCCCGCCGAACCGCTCGTAGGTGATCGCCTTCATCCTCGTCCCGACCCGCCGTCCTGCCCCGGCGCCGGCGCCGGCGATCATCATCGTTCCTCGGGCCCGCCGCCGCAACCTTGTTCGTCAGATCGGCCCGTCATAGGCGCTGAAATCGAGGCGGGTGAGCGCGGTGCCGTCGGCGACGGTCGCGAACAGGATGGCCGCCGCGCCGCCCGCGCCGTCGGCATCGTAGAAGATCCGTCCGGTCGGCTGGTCGTAGAGGATGCGGTCGCTGGCATCCAGTGCGGCGGTGCCGGCGCGGAAAGCGGCGGCGCCGAGAGTGCCGTTGGCGCCGATCCCCGAAAAGACGTCGCGGTCGAGGAAGATCGTGTCGTCGGCGACCGAATAATAGATGATGTCGTCGACATTGGTCGCGGCGTCGAGCGCGGCGTCGAAATAGAAGCCGTCGGCACCCGCCTCGCCGCGCAGGCTGTCATGGCCGGCGCCGCCCAACAGCCGGTCATTGCCGGCGCCGCCGCGCAACGTGTCGTTGCCGGCGAGGCCGCGCAATATGTTGGCCGCCCCGTTGCCGGTGATGACGTTGTGGCCGCCATTGCCGACGCCGTTGATCGCGGCGCTGCCGGCCAGGGCCAGCTTCTCGACATAGGTGTCGAGCCGGTGGCTGACCGAGGCGATCACCCCGTCGCGGCCGCCGGTGGCGGTCTCGACCACCTCGTCGCCTGAATGGTCGACGATATAGGTGTCATTGCCGCCGCGGCCGGCGAGGGAGTCGGCGCCGGCGCCGCCGTCGAGCCGGTTGACGCCGGCATTGCCGGTCAGCCGGTTGGCGAGCGCGTTGCCGGTGCCGTCGAGATCGCCGGTGCCGGTCAGCTCGAGATTCTCGACATAGGCGCCCAGCGCATAGGAAAGCGAGCTCCGGACGGTGTCGATGCCGCCGACGTCGCTGCTGCGCTCGTCGACCATGTCGCCGACATTGTCGACGACATAGATATCGTCGCCGGGACCGCCGTGCATGAGGTCGGCGCCGGCGCGGCCGTCGATCAGGTCGGCGCCGAAGCGGCCGTAAAATTCGTTGTCGGCGCCATTGCCGACCAGCTTGTTGTCGCCATCGTTGCCGATGCCCACCCGGACGCTGCGCAGCAGCAGCAGTTCCTCGACATTGGGGGGCAGACGGTAGCTCAGCTCCGCCTCGACCGTGTCATAGCCCTCGTCGGGATTCTCGAAGACGAGATCGCCGGGTTCGTTGACTTTGTACCGGTCGTCGCCGGCGCCGCCATGGGCCTGGTCGTCGCCGGCGCGCCCGCTGAGAAAATCGTCGCCGTCGAGGCCGTAGAGGATGTCGTCGCCGTCCCGGCCGTGCAGCTCGACCCGCTCGATCCCGGTGAAGGCCAGCTCCTTGATCTGGCCGGTGCGCGCGTCGACCAGCCCCGCTCCGCCGTCCTCGGGGTCCGAGTGGAAGACGAGCGTGTCGAGGCCGGCACCGCCGTCGAGCTCCCGCGAGACGCGGTAGATCAGCTGCGGATCCTCGCCTTCATTGGGCGGGTGGCGGCTCCAGAGGAATGTGATCAGGTCGTCGCCGCCGAGCGCATCGACCTGCTCGACGCTGGTGGGCGGCTCAGGCGCGAATTTCGAGAAGATCTCGATGTCGTCCGGCCCTTCGGTGCGCGCGCCCTGGATCGACATCCCGCTCTTCCCTGCTCCCGGCTGCTGCGGCCGCTCCCGCGCGGCCCCCGACCGAAATGCAATGTAGCGCGACGGGGCGATTTCACAATGGCGCCAGCCACTTCGCCGCTGCCTCGGCAGAGTGGCGGCGATCGGACGCTGGTGCCGCTTGAGGGACTCGAACCCACGACCCCATCATTACGAATGATGTGCTCTACCAGCTGAGCTAAAGCGGCGTGCCAGGGAAGCGCGGCCCTTATCAGCGGGGGTCAGGGAGCACAAGCGGCGCGCGGCGGCAGGATTAACCATATTTCAACCACGTCCGTGCACTTTGGCCCCGCTGCCATCGGGCAGTGCCAGGGACCCGCATATATGGACAGCTTCCGGGGATTTGAAGACGAGGGGGCGCTGACGCCGGCGGCGGAAGAGGAGCCGGCGATCGAGGCGCCGCCCGAAATCGGCAGCGACGAGCGCCGGATGCACGTGCGCGCTTATAATTACTGGGTGTCGCTGCTCCACGGCCGTCCCTATCCGTCGATCGGCGACATCGACCCGCACACGATCGAGGATTTCGGGCCGCACAGCGTGCTGCTCGATTTCTCGCGCAACGCCGAGGATCCGGAGATCGCCTTCCTGGGGGGCGCGCTGCGCGCCGAATGCGGCCTCGACCACAGCATCCACAACATCCGCCAGGTGCCCGCCCGCTCATTGCTGTCGCGGCTGACCGACCATTATCTGCAGATCATCGCCAACCGCGCGCCGATCGGGTTCGAGGCCGAGTTCGTCGGCCAGCGCGGCCACAACACCCTCTATCGCGGCATATTGATGCCGCTGTCGTCGAACGGTGAGGCGATCGACTTCATCTACGGCGTGATCAACTGGAAGGAGCTGGCCGACAGCTCGACCGCCGAGGCGCTCGAGGGCGAGGTCGACCGCGCGATCGCCGCCGCCCCCGCCGTCGCCGACTGCCCGGTCTGGGCCGACGGCCCCAATGGCGATCTCGGCGAGGCCGAGCCGGCGCTCAATGGCACCGACCACCCCTCGCTCGGCCTGTGGGCCGAACCGGAAGAGGAAGAAGGCGCGATCGAGCTGCCGGCCGACGCCAGCCTCGCCGACCGGCTGTGCGCGGCGCGCGACGGCGCCGAGCAGGCCGCGACCGCGGAGCAGCGCAGCCGTTCCGCTTTGTACCGGGCGCTCGGTCTGGCCTATGATTTCGCGCTCGCCGCCGAGGCCGAGCCGGAAGATTATGCCGAGCTGCTCGACGATGCCGGCATCAAGGCGCAGGCGCGCGCGCCGATGACGCCGGTCGCCAAGCTCGTTTTCGGCGCCGGCTACGATCGCACCCGCCTCACCGAATTCGCCGCCGCTCTGTGCTGGGCACGGCGCGAAGGGCTCGCGCCCGGCGCGCTGCCCGCCTTCCTCCAGGGTTTCGCCGGCGGCCTCAAGGGCGTCGTCCAGGCGGAGCGCCGCGCCCGCCGGCCCGAACCCGGGCCCGATCCGTGGCAGGCGCTTCGCGAGCGGCTGCGCTCGGCGCCGCCGCTCGCCCGGGTCGAGATCGCGACCGCCGGCCGCGACGAGTTCGTGCTGCTGGTCGCCCGCCGCGACGGCGACAGCCTCGCCATCGTCGCGCCGGTCGAGGATGCGCGGCTGATCGACCAGGCGATCCGCAAGAGCGCCGCTTAAGCTCCGGTCCCAGGGCCTGGCCGGCCTCGGCGCCGCCGGCGCCGCGGCCTGGCCCTGATCGGCAACCCGCCCGTTGGAGAATCGCGCTGCGCCATGATAGGGGTCGCGCATCACATCGGGGGGAACATCATGACCGGCAGGAAATCAGCCATCGCGCGCGGCCGCCAATTGCATCGGGCGGCGGCGATCGCGCTGGCGCTGCTGGCGGCCTCCGCAGTGCCGACGACGCCGCTCTTCGCGCAGCCCGCCGCCGCGACGGAAGCGCCGGCTCAACCGATCGAGCTCGGCCAGCCGAGATCCGGCGTGTTTCCGGCCACGTCGCCGGACTCCGGCACGATTCCCCATCACGACTACCGGCTGCGGCTGGAGCAGGGACAGTCGGTCAGGATCAGGATGGATTCGCCCGACCCGGCGGCGCCCCCCGTCGGCGATGCGACCATAGGGGTGGGCTTCGACACCTATCTGGAGCTGCGGCTCGAGGGCGAGCAGGATGAGATCACATCCGACGACGATTCGGGCGAAGGCCTGAATTCGCGAATCGCGTTCAACGCGCCTTCCGCCGGAAACTACGTGATCCGGGCGCGGCCGCTTGGCCCGCTCGGCGCGGACGAGAACCGGACCTACAGGCTGCTCGTCGAAGCGCTGCCGCCGCCGCCGCCGCCCGGCCGGTTTTCCGGCAACCGCGTCGAGGGGGATCTCGGCCAGGGCAGCCCGGAGGACGAATCGTACGAGCCGGTCCGCTACGCCGCTTACTGGTTCGAAGGCCGCGCCGGCGAGCGCATCATGTTCGAGATGGCCGCCAACTCGCAGGGGCCCAGCGTCGCGATCCTCGACGCGGCCGGCACGGTGCTCAATTCCAACATCGCCTATGATTCCGACCGGGTGCGGGTGATCGGCGTCCTGCCCGAGACCGGCCGCTATCTGGTCCGCGCCCAGGTGCCGTCGACGGCCACCGCGCATTACACGCTGGAATTGACGCGGGCGACGGTGGCGGCGGCGCGCACCGTCTCGCGAATCGCCATCGGCGAGACCGTGCCGGGCCGCTTCACGCTCGAATCGCAGGCGAGCCCGACGCCCGACGGCACCGGCCAGTTCGAATTCTTCTACCAGCTGTTCGCCGTCGACGTGCGGGAGGGGGAAACGGTGACCGCGATCGTGGACACCGAAGGTTTCGAGCCGCTGCTCGAGGCCGGCACGACCTCCGTGCTCGGGTTCGTGCCGGGGCTGACCGCGATGAACACCGAGATGGGAAACGCGCGGCTGGTCATCAATCCGTTCCAGTCGGGGACGGTGGTGCTGCGGCTGCGCACCCCGACGCTGGAAGTCGGCAGCTTCCGGCTGCAGGTCGTTCCCGGATTGCCGCAGTCCCAATAGCCGGCTCGCGGCGCGGCGAAGACTCGGAATTTCCGCCCCTTTCTGCTAGGCTCGCGGCATGCGCTCGCTTGCCGCCCTGCTGTTCATGATGTCCGCGCCAGCGGCCGCCCAGACCGACTGGAGCCAGGCCCGGCGGGTCGAGGTGCGGCTGTCCAGCTTCGACTATGATCCCGAGGCGATCCGGCTGCGCGCCGGCCAGCCGGTGGTGCTGCGGCTGGTCAATAGCGGCGGCGGCGGGCACAATTTCTCGGCGCCTTCATTCTTCGCCGCCGCTCGCGACGTGGCGGGCCCGGTCGCCGGCGGCGCGGTCGAGGTCAGGGGGCGGCGGACGGTCGAGGTCCGGCTCGTCCCCGCCGCCGGCCGCTACCGGCTGCGCTGCACCCACACTTTCCACACCGCGCTCGGCATGCGCGGCACGATCATCGTCGAATAAAGGCGCCAGATAGCCTCCCCGGCACGGGGAGGAGCAGCTCACCCGAACGCCTCCTCCAGCAGCAGCCGCAACGCGGCCCAGGAGCGGCGGTCGGCGGTCTCATCATAGGCGAAGCCGGGCAGGTTCCAGGCGTCGATCTCGCGGTTGGTGAAGCTGTGGCCGACGCCGCCGTAGAGATGCAGCTGCCAGTCGACCCCGGCGCCGGCGAGCCCGTCGACGAACGCCCTGACCCGGTCGGGCGGCACCGCCGGATCGTCGGCGCCGTGGCAGAGCAGCAGCCTGCCGGCGATCGCGCCGTCATCCGCGGCCGTGCCGGGCAGCACGCCGGCATGGAAGCCGGCGACCGCGGCGAGCGGCGCGCCGCTGCGCGCAAGCTCGATCGCCGCCGCGCCGCCGAAGCAATAGCCGACGGCCGCCAGCCGCTGCGGATCGACCGCTTCATGGGCCCGCAGCGCCGCGAGCGCCGCGGCGCATCGTCCGCGCAGCCGGGGGACGTCGGCGCGCAGCTCCCGGACGATCGCCTTGGCCCGATCGAGATCGAACTCGGCCAGGCCGAACAGGTCCATCGCATAAGCGACATAGCCGAGCCCGGCGAGCATCGCCGCCCGCTCTTTGACGTGGCCGGTGAGGCCGCCGCCCTCGTGGATGACGAGCACCCCCGGCGCCAGCCGCCCGGCAGAGCCGTCGGCGAGCCAGCCGGCGAAGCGGCGCCCTTCCGCCTCGTAGCTCAACGGCTGCAGGTCCATCGCCGCCAACCTTGCCGCAGCGGCGAAGGCGGGTCTATAGGCGCGCCGAACCGGCGGACCCCCGCCGTTCCAGTCCCGGAGCCGATTTATGAACGCCGACCGTGCCGCCGGATCACAGGCCGCTTCCACCGAAAGCGGCGCCGGCGGCGTGACCGCCAATGCCGATCCGTCGCTGCTGGACAGCCTCACTTTCGCTTTGTGCCACGGCGCGGTGCCGGGCGAGCTCGAGGATTTCGGCGAGGAGGATTGCCGGGCCGCGGCCGAATTCGTGATCACCTGCGCCTCGCGCCGGCCGAAGGGCATCGCGCTCGTGCGGCTCGAGCCGACCGGCACCAAGCTCGGCCACCGGCGGATGCGGATCGGCATCGCCAATGACGACATGCCCTTTCTGGTCGATTCGGTCGCCGCGGCGATCGCCGCGCGCGGGCTCATCATCCACCGCCTGCTCCACCCGGTGGTCTGCGTCCGCCGCGACGAGCAGGGCTGCCTCGAGTCGATCGAGCCGCTCTGCGACGAGATCGAGCGGCGCGAATCGATCATGTATATCGAGGTCGACCGCGCCGACGCGCGCACCCGGGTCGAGCTGCTCGCCGAGCTGCACCGGGTGCTGGCCGACGTCCGCGCCGCGGTCTGCGACTGGCGCGCGATGCAGGCGCGGATGCGCGCCGACGCCGACACGATCGAGGATGAAGAGGGCCGCGCGCTGCTGCACTGGTTCGCCGACGGCGCGATGACCCTGCTGGGTTTCGAGGTCGAGCGGCCGCGCGGCGAGTCCGTCGAGAAGCTCGGCCTGTTCCGGCTGCCCGGCGAACCGACCGACGAAGGCGGCAGCGAAGGGGCGATCCGCTATTTCGAGCGCGGCGGCAGCGTGCCGCTGATGGCCAAGGCCGACCGCAAATCGCCGGTCCACCGCCGCGTGCCCCTGGACCTGGTGGTGGTGCCGGTCCGCGAGGGCGGCAGGATCACCGGCGTGGGCGTCCATGTCGGCCTTTGGACCAGCGAGGCGATGAACGCGCCGGTCGAGGACGTGCCGGTGCTGCGCCGGCGGCTCGCCGAGCTCGATCGCAGCTTCGCCTTCGATCCGTCCGGCCACAGCGGCAAGGCGCTGCGCCACGCCGTCACCTCGCTGCCGCACGACCTCTTGATCAACCTGTCGGCCGAGGAGCAGCGCGAGCTGGTCGTCACCGCCATGTCGCTGGCCGACCGGCCGCGGCCGACGCTCGCTCTGTTCCGCTCGATCCTCAAGGGCCATCTGTTCGCCTTCGTCTGGCTGCCGCGCGACGAGCTCACCACCCGGCGGCGGATCGACATCGGCGACATGATCGCCGAGGCCGCCGGCGAGGGCAGCAGGCAGACCAACTGGTCGGTCGACCTCGGCGACGGCGACATGGCGCTGCTGCGCTACACCTTCACCATCGACTCCAAGCGGCCGACCCCCGACACCGCCGCGCTCGACCACCAGCTCGACGAGATGGTGCGCGGCTGGCGGCCGGCGGTCGAGGGCAAGCTGACCGAGCTGGTCGGGGTCAACCGGGCGACCCGGCTCGCCATCACCTACGCGCCCTGCTTCCCGGCCACCTACCGCGCCCGCTACCCGGCCGACGACGCCGCCTACGACATCTTGCGGCTGGACAGCCTCGAGGAGGACCGGCGCCGCTCGGTCCGCTTCTACCGGCTGCCGATCGATCCGGAGAGCCAGCTTCGCCTCAAGATCTACCGGCTGGGCGGGCTGGTGGCGCTGTCCGACGTGGTGCCGGTGCTCGAATATTTCGGCTTCCGGGTGCTCAAGGAGACGCCGACCCGGCTCGAAGGCGATCACGGCAACATCCACGAATTCGTCGTGGCGACCGTCGACGGTTCCGACGCCGACCCGGTGCTGGCGCGCTCCGACGTGATCGAGCAGTCGGTGGCGGCGGTGCTCGAGGGCCGCTCGGAGAATGACGCCTTCAACCAGCTGACCGTCTCGGCCGCTCTGGAACCCCGGGATGTCGTGTTGCTCCGCGCGTGGTTCCGCTATCTGCGCCAGACCGGCCTGTCTTATTCGATGGTCACCGTCGTCGACGCGCTGCGCCGGTCGCCCGAAATCACCAAGGGCCTGATCGCCTTGTTCGACGCGATGCACGATCCCGGTTTCGAGGGCGCGCGCGAGGAAGCGGTCAAGGCCGCGGAGCGGCGCATCAGCCACGGCCTGGCGGCGGTCGCGGCGATCGACGAGGACCGCATCCTGCGGCTGATGCGCGGCGTCGTCGCCGCCACGCTGCGGACCAACGCCTTCGCCCCGGCCGGCACCGAGGCGCTCGCCTTCAAGCTCGATTCGGCTGAGGTGCCGAACCTGCCGGCGCCGCGGCCGTGGCGGGAAATCTGGGTCTACAGCCCGCGCCTCGAGGGCATCCATTTGCGCGGCGGGCCGATCGCCCGCGGCGGCCTGAGATGGTCCGACCGCCGCGACGACTTCCGCACCGAGATACTCGGGCTGATGAAGGCGCAGCTGGTCAAGAATGCGGTGATCGTGCCGACCGGCGCCAAAGGCGGCTTCTATCCCAAGCAGCTGCCGCCGGCGGCGGAACGCGACGCCTGGCTGGCCGAAGGGACCGAATCCTACCGCATCTTCATCCGCGCCTTGCTGTCGGTGACCGACAATATCGTCGAGGGCCGGGTCGTCCATCCGCCGCAGGTGACGGTCCGCGACGCGGAGGACCCCTATTTCGTGGTCGCCGCCGACAAGGGCACGGCGACCTTCTCCGACGTCGCCAACGAGATTGCGGTCGGGCAGAATTTCTGGCTCGGCGACGCTTTCGCCAGCGGCGGCAGCTACGGCTACGACCACAAGGCGATGGGGATCACCGCCCGCGGCGCCTGGGTCTCGGTCCAGCGCCACTTCAGCGAGATGGGCATCGACGTCCGGACCGACCCGATCCGCGTCGCCGGCATCGGCGACATGTCCGGCGACGTGTTCGGCAACGGAATGCTGCTGTCGAAGGCGATCAAGCTGGTGGCGGCGTTCGACCACCGCCACATCTTCCTCGATCCCGACCCGGATCCGGCGGCGGGCTGGGCCGAGCGCAAGCGGCTGTTCGACCTGCCGCGGTCGACCTGGGGCGACTATGACCAGGCGTTGATCTCGGAAGGCGGCGGCGTCTTCCCGCGCAGCCAGAAATCGATTCCCCTGAGCCCGCAGGTCCGCACGCTGCTGGCGGTCGAGGAAGCGGAGGTCGAGCCCGCGGCCCTCATTTCGGCGATCCTCAGGGCGCCGGTCGACCTGCTCTGGTTCGGCGGCATCGGCACCTACATCAAGGCCCGCGGCGAGAGCCACCAGGAGGTCGGCGACCCCGGCAACGACGCGATAAGGGTCAATGCCTTCGAGCTCCACGCCAAGGCGATCGGCGAAGGCGCCAACCTCGCCATCACCCAGGCCGGCCGCATCGAATTCGCCCAGGCCGGCGGCCGCATCAACACCGACTTCATCGACAATTCGGCCGGCGTCGACTGCTCCGACAACGAGGTCAACATCAAGATCCCGCTGAACCGCGAGATGACCGAAGGGCGGCTCGAATTCGAGGAGCGCAACCTGCTGCTCGCCGAAATGACCGACGAGGTCGCGGCGATCGTGCTCGAGGACAACCGGCTGCAGACGCTGGCGCTGTCGATCGCCGAACGCGGCGGCGCCCAGTCGCTGCCGCAGCTGGTCCGCGTCATCGAGATCCTCGAGGATAGCGGCCGGCTCAATCGCGCGGTCGAGGGCCTCGAGGGCAATGAGGAGCTGCTGCGCCGCGCCCACCAGAATCAGGGCCTGACCCGGCCCGAGCTGGCGGTGCTGCTGTCGACCGCCAAGATGCGGCTGCAGGCGGCGATCGAGGCCGCGAAATGGACCGGCGATCCGACGCTCGAGCCCGAGCTGCTCGCCACCTTCCCGCCGCAGCTGCGCCAGCGCCATCGCGACGCTTTGCTCCAGCACCGGCTGCGGCGCGAGATCATCGCCACCAAGATCGCCAACCGGATGGTCAACCGGCTCGGCATCGTCGCGCCGTTCGCGCTGACCGAGGAGGAAGGCGCCGCCTTCGCCCAGGCGGCGGCCGCCTTCGTCGCCGCCGAACGGCTGTTCGACATGGACGCCCTGTGGGCCGCGATCGACGCCGCCGAGGTGCCCGAGCAGGTCCGGCTCGCTTTGTTCGACCAGGCGTCGACCGGGCTCCAGCTGCACATCGCCGACCTGCTGCGCTGCACCGCCCAGGACATGGCGCCGGGCGAGATCGTCGAGCAATTGCGGCCGGGCCTCGCCAAGCTCGACGCGGCGCTGCAGGACCTGCTGCGGCCGGAGCCGCGCGCCGAGGCCAGTGGCCTCAGGGCGCAGCTCGAGGATATGGGCGCGCCGAGCGAGCTCACCGACGCCGTCGTCCGGCTGTTCGAGATGAATGGCGGCGTCGGCCTTGCCGTGCTCGGCCAGAAGCTCGGCGTCGACGAGATCGTGCTGACCCAGGCCTATACCAAATTGGGCGAGGCGCTGGGCCTCGACTGGGCGCAGACCGCCGCCAACCACTTCCAGGCGAAGGACCAGTGGGAGCGGCTGCTGACCGCCGGCCTCGCCCGCGATTTCGAGCAGCTGCGGCTCGAGTTTCTCGGCCGCAGCAAGGCCGCCGACCCCAAGGCCGCGGTCGACAAATGGGTGGCGAACCAGGGGCCGCGGATCGACCAGTTCCGCCGCACCGTCGACCGCGCCCGCACCGCCTCGGTCACCACCGCGCCGATGCTCGCCCAGATCGCCACCCAGGCGCGGGTGCTGCTGGCGCGCTAGTTCCTCCCCATCGCGAGCGATGGGGAGGGGGACCATCCGTAGCCGAAGGCGAAGGAGGGTGGAGGGGCATTATCGAGGTCTGAGCCCATACCCCTCCACCATGCTTCGCACGGTCCCCCTCCCCGCCGCGGCGCGGCAGGGAGGAACTTCAACCCCCGTACGGCTTCGTGATCAGCTCGAGCAGGTGGCCGTCCGGATCCTCGAAATAGACGCCGCGGCCGCCGTCGTGGCGGTTGACCTCGCCTGGCTTCGTCCGCGCCGGATCGGCCCAGTAAGTGAGGCCCTGCGCCTCGATCCGCGCGAAGGCGGCGTCGAACTCGGCCTCGCCGACCAGGAAGGCATAATGCTGGCGCGAGACCGGGCCTTCCTTCTGGAAGAAATCGAGCGAGACATGGTTGTCGAGGTCGACGACCAGGAAATGGTGGAACGGCCGCGCCGGCGGGCGGCCGAGCATCTCGGCCAGGAAGGCGGCGGAGCGCTGCTTGTCGCTGCACCAGATGATGGTGTGGTTCAATTCGACCGCCATCGGCTCCTCCTGCTGCTCGAACATCCGGACGCGGTTCAGCGGATGCTATTGTGCCAGCCGCCCCTCGCGCAGCACCTCCATCGGCACCGGCGGCGACGGGGAGTCGAAGCCGCTGCGGATCGATCGTGGCTCCCGTCGATCCGCTGCAGCGCATAGCCGGCGAAGAGCAGGGCCGTCCCGCTCGAGATCAGCTCGCGCATGCGGACCATCAGCGGCGACACCTGCGTGCCGGAAAGTGCGATGGTGACCATCGAAAAATCCAGCTGCCGCCTGAGCGGAACGCCCAGCGGCGCGAGCGCGCGATCGTCACTGACCACAATAACCGGCCGCGACGATGTGCCATCGGCAGTCTGCAGATAATAAGCGCGGCCGCTATGCCCGCCTTGAGAATAGCGACCACGCTCGACCAGCCGGGCTCCCGGAACGGTGTCGGGAAACTCCATCGACGGCCGGCGCTCCGCGAACAATTGCTCCAGGGCCGAGATGCGCGTGACGCGTTCGCCGACCGGAAGCATATAGACGATATGGGGCTCGCCGCCGACGATCTGGAGGCGCCAGTTCTGCCCCGAAATTTCCAGTCGAGCGTCGCCGTTGTCGGCAACCTCGACGATGATCGACCCGTCCTGCTCGAGATGGCGATAGGTCGCGGTCATGTCGGCCAGCGCCGGCGCCGTGAGGTTTGCCAGCAGCAGAAACAGAAAGAAAAAACGCATCCCACCCGCTCCCCTGCCGCCGACTATGACCCGCCTTGGGTCATTTGCAAGCCACGGCGGCCGGCGGCCGGGTGACCCGCTCGAACAGCCAGACCCGGATCGCGCTGGCGAGATTGGCCGGCCTGGGCGCGGTGACGCGCTCGGCGTCGATCCGCGCGACCAAAGCGTTCAACGGCAGCCCTTCCGCTTCGGCCGCCTCGCGCAGCGCCTGCCAGAAAACCGGCTCGAGGCTGATCGAGGTGGCGTGACCGGCGATCATTACGGAGCGTTTCACTGGGCCCATCAGCCCCTCCTCCGTCATTCCCGCGAAAGCGGAAATCCAGACGACGTTCGCGACCGCCCCAACCTCAGACTGGATCCCCGCTTGCGCGGGGATGACGGCCTGTGGGGGCCGTCAATACATGTGCTGACCGCCGTTGATGCTGAGCGTGCTGCCGGTGATGAAGCCGCCATCCTCGGAGCAGAGGAAGGCGACGCCGCGGGCGATCTCCTCGGCGCGGCCGAGGCGGCCGACCGGAATCCGGGCGACGATCTTCTCGAGCACGTCGGGCGGCACCGCGGCGACCATCTCGGTGTCGATATAGCCGGGCGCGATCGCGTTGACGGTGATGCCGGCGCGGGCGCCCTCCTGCGCGAGCGCCTTGGTGAAGCCGTGAATGCCCGATTTGGCGGCGGCATAATTGACCTGGCCATATTGGCCGGCCTGGCCGTTGATCGAGCCGATATTGACCACCCGGCCATATTTGCGATCGTTCATGCCGTTCCACACCGCCTTGGCCATGTTGAAGCAGCCGCCCAGATTGACGTCGATCACCTCGTCCCACATCTGCCGCGTCATCCGCTTCATCGTGCCGTCGCGGGTGATGCCGGCATTGTTGACGAGCACGTCGACCGGCCCCAGCTCGCTTTCGATCTGCTGGACGCCGGCGAGGCAGGCGTCGAAATCGGACACGTCCCATTTATAGGCCTTGATGCCGGTGCGGCCGGTGAAATCGCGCGCTTTCTCTTCGTTGCCGGCATAATTGGCGCCGACCTCCAGGCCGGCATCGCGCAACGCGACGCTGATCGCCTCGCCGATGCCGCGGGTCCCGCCGGTGACGACTGCAACGCGTGCCATGGTCTTCTCCTTTTGCTGGCCGTGAGCGGGCCTTATTGCGGCGCCACCCATCCTTCAAGCTCGCGCCCGATCAGCCGCCGCAGCATCTCGATCCCGGGCGCGCTGGCGTTGAGGCAGGGCAGACAGGCGAAATGCGTGCCGCCGGCGGCGAGGAATGTGTCGCGGCCGCGAATCGCCAGCTCCTCCAGCGTCTCCAGGCAGTCGGCGGCGAAGCCGGGGGCGACGACCGCGACCCTGGCGACGCCGGTCGCGGGCAGCCCGGCCAGCAAAGTGTCGGTGGCCGGCTCGAGCCATGCGGCGCGGCCGAAGCGGGACTGGAAGCCGGTGATCAGCTCGCGCCCGAGCGCCTCGGACAGCAAGCGCGCCGTCTTGCGGCAATGGCAGTGATAGGGGTCGCCGAGACGGAGCGTGCGCTCGGGCATGCCGTGGAAGCTGGCCAGGATCGCCTGCGGCGCGAAATCGAGCCGGGCGAGCTCCGCCTCGATCGTCGCCTTCAACGCGCCGATATAAGCGGGATCGTCGGGATAAGGCGGCAGCGTCCGCACCGCCGGCTGCCGGCGCAAGCCGCCGCAGGAAAGCGAAGGCCGCGTCGTTCGCGGTGGCGGTCGTCGCCGCGCAATATTGCGGATAGAGCGGCGCCAGCAGGATTCGGTCGCAGCCCGCCGCCATCAGCGCGTCGATCCGCTCGGCGATCGCCGGCCGGCCATAGCGCATCGCATGATCGACCATCACCTGTTCGCCGAACGCGCCGGCGAGCGCGCGCGCCTGGCGGGCGGTGATCGCGGCCAGCGGCGATCCCTCGCCGGTCCATATTTGCCGATAGGCCTGCGCCGAGCGGCGCGGCCGGACGGCAAGGATCACCCCGTGCAGGATCGGCTGCCAGACCAGCCGGGGCAGCTCGACGACCCGCGGGTCGGACAGGAACTGCCTGAGATAGCGCCTGACCGCGCCCGGCTCCGGCGCATTGGGCGTGCCGAGATTGATCAGCAGCACGCCGATCCGCGGCGGCGGCAGCGTCGGATGGTCGTCCGGCGGCCTCATCCGCCGCCGCCGATGACGAGCGGCAGCCGCCGGACCCGGCGCCCGGTCAGCGCGAACAGCGCATTGGCCACCGCCGGCGCCGCGGTCGGCACCGCCAGCTCGGTCACCCCGCCCGGCTCCTCCTCGCTCTCCAGCAGCTCGACCGTCACTTCCGGCGCGTCGCGCAGGATCGGCAGCCGGTAGGCGCCGATCGTGCGGGCGGTCGGCACGCCGCCTTCGAGCTCGACCGGGCTGCCGGTCGCCGCCGAAATGCCGTGGACGATGCCGCCCTCGATCTGCTGCCGGACGATCTCGGGATTGACGACCCGCCCGCAATCCACCGCGCAGACCGCGCGCAGCACCCGGATCCTCTGCTCGCGCGTCACCTCGATCTCGACCAGCGTGGCGGCGTGGGAACCGAACGCGCTGTGGGCTGCGATGCCCATCGAGCTGCCGGCGGCGCCGCCGTCCCAGCCGCCGATCGAAGTGGCGGTGGTGAGGGCGCGGGCGAGCCGCGGATTGTTGCCGAGCATCCGCATCCGGAACGACAGCGGCTCCATCCCGGCCAGCCGCGCCAGCTCGTCGACGAAGCATTCGGTGAAAAAGGCGGTGTAGCTGTGCGCGCCGCCGCGCCAGATGCCGGTCAGGATGCCGAGCTCGACCGGCACATGGTCGATGGCGACATTGGCGATGTCATAGGGCGGCGCCGCGCCGGCGGTGGGGCCGCCGTCGGGCCGGAAGAAGCTCGAGGCGGTGCGCAGCCGCCGCGCGACCTCCGCGGCGGTGGAGGGGGCGGCGATCCGCGCCGCCCAGGCGGCGATACCGCTCTGGTCGATCCAGGCGGTCAATCGCGCTATCGCCGGCGCGCGGAAGGCGTCGCGCTGGATTTCCTGGATGCGCGGCCAGGTCAGCTGGACCGGCCGGTCGAGCCGGGCGGCGATCACCGCCGCCTGGGCGATCGCTTCGGTCTCCAGCTTGCGGCCGTAGCCGCCGCCGGCCAGCACCGGATAGAGCGTCACCTGGGCCTCGGCGAAGCCGATCGCGCGGGCGGCCGCGGCGCGGGCGAGACCGGGCGCCTGGGTCGGCGCCCAGATTTCGAGCCGGTCGCCGGTCAGCCGCGCGGTGGCGGTGAGCGGCTCGATCGCGGCGCTCGGCGCCGGGCCGACCGAATAGAGGGCGGTGACCGGACTGGCGCCGGGAAAGTCGCCGCCGGGATCGCCGGCCTCGAAGGTCCGGTCGGCATCGCCGCCCTCGAGCGCGGCACCCAGGGCGGCGCGGACATCGCCGCCGGACGGAAGGCCGGCGGGCACTTCGTAGCGCAGCCGCAGCGCGTCGAGCGACCGGGCGGCCGCCCACCAGCTGGTGGCGGCGACCGCGGTCCATTCCGCCGTCTCGATGAGGGTGAGCGCGCCCGGCACCGCATCGGCCGCGGCCCGGTCGATGGCGACCCGCCGGCTGCCGCGCGGAGCGCTGCGCACCGCGGCATGGACCATGTCCGGCAGCCTGATGTCGGCGGCGAACTGGGCCGAGCCGTCGATCTTGGCGGGAACGTCGAGGCGCGGCAGCGGCTGGCCCACGAGCCGGTGCTCGAAGCCGCCGCGCACCGGCAGGTTCTCCGGCAGCGAATGGCCCGCCGCCGCTTCGGCCAGCTCGGCGAACGGGATGCGGTGGGCGCCGTTCCAGACGAAGCCGTCGCGGGTGTCGAGCTCCTCCCAGCCGATCCGCCACCTTTCCGCCGCCGCCTTGCTGAGCAAAGCGCGGGCGGCGGCGCCGGCTTCGCGCAGCCGCGGCTCGAACCCGCGCACCGAGCTCGAGCCGCCGGTCAGCATCAGCGCCTCGCGCGCGGCATAATGGCGCGCCGCCCAGCGGTCGACGCCGAACGCGGCCGGGAAGGCGCTGTCCGCCGACGCTTCCTCGGCGAGCAGGTTGTTGGCGTAAAGCGGGCTCAACGGCGCCGGCTCGACCGACACCGTGCGCCAGTCGGCGCCGAGCTCGTCGGCGAGGATCTGCGGCAGGCTGGTCCACACCCCCTGGCCGAGCTCGGCCTGCGGCACGGCGACGATCACCCGGCCGTCGCGGGCGATCTTCAGGAAGGCGTTGAACAGGGTCTCGCCCTCGGCGGCGCGCAGGTTCGGCCGGTAGGTGCGCGGCCACAGAGTCCAGGCGAGGGCGAGCCCGACGCCGGCGCCGCCGCCGACCAGCAGCGTCCGCCGGCTGATCCCTGGTCGCGCGTCCTTCGCCATGCTCCGCCTGATAGAGGGGGGCGGACCGTGCGGCTAGATGGGGTGCGCCCTTGATTCCAACGCCGCATTTCGGCACTGCGCCCGCATGGCGGCCCGGATCTTCCAGCGCTTCAAGAATGCGATGCAGTCGGGCAAGGCGCGCACCGACCAATGGGTGCTGGAGTTCGAATCGCGCCGCGCCAAGCGCGCCGACCCGCTGACCGGCTGGTCGGGCGGGGCCGAGACAAAAGAGCAGGTCAGGCTGACCTTCCCGACGCTCGAGGCGGCGCGGCGCTACGCCGAGCGGCACGGCATCGACTATCATGTCGTGCCGCCGGCCGAACCGAGTCTGAAGCTGCAATCCTACGCCGACAATTTCCGGTAAGGGACAGTCACTTTCGGCACAAAGCGGGGAAAGATCGACCTCGCGCCTGAAAGTGACTGTCCCATGGAGACCGCTGAATGGGGACAGTCACTTTTGCTCACGCCGCGGGGAATGACCCACCTCAGCGCGTGAAAGTGACTGTCCCCTAGCCCAATATCTCGTCCGCCAGCAGCAGCAGCATCTTGACGTCGATCGCGCAGCCGGCGGCGCGTCTGGCTGCGACGAAGGCCGCCACCTGGCCGAGCGGCACGCGGTGGACGATTATCTCCTCGCCGTCGACGCCGCCGCCCTCGCCGGTCCGCTCCAGCCCCTCGGCGCGCAGCAGGGTGAAACCTTCCGACGACATCCCCGGCGAGGCGTGGAAGCGGCCGAGATCGACCATGCGCGCGGCGCGATAGCCGGTTTCCTCCTCGAGCTCGCGGATCGCCGCCGCCTCGGCCTGCTCGCCTTCGCGATCGTCCCCGATCAGCCCGGCGGGAAGCTCGAGGCACCAGGCGCCGATCGGCACCCGATATTGCTCGACGAGGATGGCATGGCCCCCATTTTCACCGGCGTCGATCGCCAGGATGACCGCGGCGCTGACGCCGCGGGTGCGCGAGACATATTCCCACTTGCCGCGCCGCTTGGCGGCGATGAACCGCCCCTCCCAGACCAGCTGCTCGGGTTCGTCGGAGAGCTTGGGTTCGTCGGACCGGGGCCTCACAGCTCCACCAGCCGGTCCGGCAGCTCGTTCGGATCGGCGAGCGTCTTGGGCAGGATGGGGGCGAGCACCGCGCCGATCTTCTCGACCGCCAGCGCCATGCCCTCGCCGGGCCGGCCCGCTTTGACCTCGTCGACCAGCACCGCCATCGCCTCGCCCCACACGTCCGGCTCGACCTGGTCGGCGATCGCCTTGTCGGCGACGATCTCGGCGCGCCGCTCGAGCAGCGACAGATAAAGCAATACGCCGGTGCGGCCGCGGGTCTTCAACTCGCAGCCGGTCCGGAACAGCTCGACGGCGCGGCGGTGGACCCGGCGGGTCTTGGTGCGGCCGGGGGTCATTGCCATCCTCAGTCCCATATGGAGCATAAGCAGCCGGACGATGAAGAAGGCGAGCACCATCAGCACGACCAGAGCGAGCATCAGGCTGCCGCGCGAAAATTCGGCGTTCCAGCCCAGAGCGGCGCCGGCGGCCCGGTCGATCCAGCCCTGCGGCAGCACGGCCAGCACGGCCGGAACGACGAGCATCGCCAGAACGGCGTAATGAAGCGCGACGTCGCGATAGGGATCGGAGCGCCCCGCGACGATGGTGACGATCTCGCCGTCGCTTTCGCGCTCGGCGCGGCTGACCGCGGCGGTGACGAGATCATGATCTTCCTGGCTCAGCCGCCTCATCACCATCCTCCCGACGCGCCGCCGCCGCCGAACGAGCCGCCGCCGCCGGAAAAGCCGCCGCCGCCCGAGAAGCCGCCGCCGCCGCCCCCCCAGCTGCTGCCGCCACCGCCCCAGCCCGAAGAGCCGCCGCCCCAGCCGCCGCCCCAGATGACGATCGGTCCGCGCCGCCGTCCGCGATAGCGGCGGCCCCTGAATCCGCTGCGCAGCATCGGAACGACGATGAAGCTCAGCACGACGAACCAGAAGATCAAAGGCCAGATGGAGCCGCCCTCGGCGCCGCTGCCGCGCGCCGCCTCCGCCGCGGCCAGCGCCCGTTGCTCGGCCTGTTCCGGCGGCGCCTGGAGCTGCTCGATGATCGCCTCGGCGCCGGCCCTGATCCCGCCCGGATAATCATTCTCGCGGAAGCGGGGCAGCATCCGGCCGTCGATGATCTGGTGCGACAGCGCATCGGTCATGATCGGTTCGAGGCCGTAGCCGACCTCGATCCGCACCTTGCGCTGGTTGGGCGCGACCAGCAGGATGATGCCGTTATTGGCCTCGCTCTGCCCGATCCCCCAGTGGCGGCCGAGCCGGTAGCCATAATCGTCGATCGGATAGTCTTCGAGGCTGGCGACGGTGACGACGACCAGCTGGCGGCTCGACGCCCGTTCGAGCGCCTCCAGCCGCGCGGTCAGCTCCGCCTCCTCGGCGGGCGGCAGGAGGTCGGCCTGGTCGACGACCCGACCGGTCAGCTCCGGAAAGGTCTGGGCCACGGCCGGCGCCGGCAGCAGCAAAGCCGCGAAGAGGATGAGCAGCCGGGTCATCGCCGTCCCCGCCTAGGCTCCCGCTCGTGCTCGATCAATGTCGCGATGATCGCGCGGGCGCCGGCGTCGAGCCCGGCGCTCCACCGGCTTTCGCGGAAGTTCGGCAACAGGTCCCGGTCGACGATCTCCTGCGCCCGCTCATCGGTGAGGATCGTTTCCAGACCGGCTCCCACTTCGATCCGGGTCGTGCGCTCCGAGGGCACCACCAGGATCAGAACGCCATTATCGGCCTCGGCCCGGCCGATCCCCCAATGATTGCCGAGCGAGCGGCCATATTCCTCGATGCTGAGCCCGTCCAGCGAGCGCAGGGTGACGATCACCAGCTGGTCGGTCGTCCGGCGCTCGAGCTCGGCCAGGTCGGCGGTAAGGCGCGCCTCGTCGGCGGGGGACAGCAGCTCCGCCTGGTCGACGACACGGCCGGTGAGGGCGGGGAAATCGCCCGCAGCTTCAGGCGGCGTGGCGGTCGCGGCCAACGCAGCGACATTGGCCGGCTGCTCGCGCGCCGCGGTCGGCGCGGCCGCGTCGCAGCCGGCGAGCAGCAGGGCCGCCGCCAGCCCTGCCGTCATGCCTTGCTTATTGCGAATTGCCGTCGCCGAAATCGACGGTGGGAGCGACCTCGGCGCCCGGCGTCACCGCCTGATAGGGCACCATCGGATCGGAACCGTAGATGATCCTCGCGCCGATCACCGAAGGGAAGGTGCGGATCTCGGTATTATATTCGCGCACCGCCTCGTTATAGTCGCGCACCGCGATCGCCACCCTGTTCTCGGTGCCCTCGAGCTCGTGGATCAGGAGCGGGAAATTCCCCTGGCTCTGCAGCTCCGGATAAGCCTCCTGCAGCCGCTGCAGCGTGACGGTGAGGCGACTTTGCGCCTCGGCGAGGCGAGCCATCGCCGCCGGGTCGCTGAGCTGCTCGGGTCCGACGGTGATCCGGGTCGCGTCGGCGCGCGCCTGGGTCACCTCGGTCAGGATCTGACGCTCGGACCCGGCGGCGGCGCGGACGGTGGAGACCAGATTGCCGGTGAGGTTGGCGCGGCGCTGGAACTGGACCTGGACGTCCGCCCATTTCGCCTTGGCATGCTCCTCGGCGGTGGGGATCGAATTGATGCCGCAGGCGGAGAGCAGGACGACCACGGACGCAAGAACGGCGAAAAGACGGGTACGCATTCGGGCCCCTTCCTTTGCAAAGGCGAGGAGAGCGAAGTAAGCATTCAGGATCGGCTCCGCAACGGGGAGGGCAAAAGATGCTCGGAGAGTTTCGGGACTTCGTCGCCAGGGGGAATGTGCTCGACCTTGCGGTGGCGGTGATCATCGGCGCCGCTTTCGCGACCATCACCACCTCGCTGACCGACGACATCATCATGCCTTTGGTCGGCGCGATCTTCGGCGGGCTCGATTTTTCGAGCTATTATGTCCTGCTCGGGCCGGTGCCGGACGGCTATGACGGGACGATGACCGATTATGCCGCGCTCAAGGAAGCGGGCGCGCTGATGATCGGCTGGGGCCAGTTCCTGACCGTGCTGATCAACTTCCTGATCCTCGCCTTCATCATCTTCCTGCTGGTGCGCTGGGCCAACCGGATGCGGACCAAGGAGGAGGAAGCGCCGGCCGCCGACCCGGCCGAGCTGGTGCTGCTGCGCGAGATCAGGGACGAATTGAGGAAGCGGCCCTGAGACGAGCCGGCGGGCGCTTTTGCCCGTGATCTCCCGCCGAACGGGTTCGCGCAAAGGCGCGAAGGCGCGAAGAGGCTGAGACCCTTGCCGCGCTCATCGTGAGCCCGAAAGTGCCCGTGACAGGATAGGGGACAGTCACGCGTGACTGTCCCCTTCAGCCAGTCGCGCAGAGCCGTTCCGGTGAAGTTGGCAAAACGGCGGGCAGGCCGGGCAAGACGCCCTTCGCGCCTTCGCGCCTTTGCGCGAACCAGGCGGCGCCTGGGTCTGTGAGGCGGCGGCGATCTCGCCGGGACGCCCGTCACTTCACATTAACCGGCAAAACCCTATATATGAGGTGCCGGCTTCGGCCGGCTATGGCGATAAACTGCGGCGTGAAATAGGTGCAGCGGACCCGGGGGCGGTACCCGGCGGCTCCACCAACTAGGCCGGTCGACCGTCACGCATGAAGCGTGCCGGCCGAGCGGCTCAGCTGATGGGGCCGAACTAGGATCGACGTGTGCTGAAAGGCGCAGCTTTCGCCCGGAATGGGACCACCGTGACGGCCCATCACACAAGTGCCAACGACAACGAGGCGCTCGCGATTGCTGCGTAACGACGTCCTCACGGACTGAGTTACAAAGTCAAAAGCGCGGTTCGGGCCGCACCGGGCAACAGAAGCGGACACCAGCGGTACGGGGAGCACCGGGCAACAGAAGCTCCCCACCTTTCCCCTTCCTCTTGCTCCGTATGGGGGGTCGCGTTGCCGCAGGCGATGCCCTGCCCTTGTGATTTCCTCGCCGCCTGTTACACTTAGCGCAGGGTTGGGAGGCCATTTCCGAGATCGGCCGCGGTCCCGTTGCAGGACGACAGGCCGTGCGGCTGCGCCGCAGGTTATCGGCGGATGAACGAGCGGTGCCGGCCGGGCCGGCGTGAGGGGACAGGGTGGCTCTATACATCGACCGGGACCTGGTTGTGCCCAAGGGCACGGTCCGCACCTATACGGCGAATTTCGACAACGGATTCGCCGGCGCGGTCATGATGGGCGGCGGCCTGGAGACTTCAGACAATCCGCCCGACCTGATCAATCGCGGTGAAATCCATCTGGCTCCTTCCGGGGATCCTTCGGTGGCGGCCCCTGGCGGCCTCTTCTCCTTCGCTTCCCAGCTCGGCTGGTACGATGCCCGGCTCGAAAACCACGGGTTGATCACCGCCATCGATCCGGAGCGCCACAGCTCCGGCGTGTTCAGCGGCTCGAACTCGACGCCCAATCTGCTCAACGCCGGCCGAATCCTGGCCGAAGCGAAGCACTGGGCGACCATCTATACGAGCTCGGAGGTCAGTTTCGGCGTCACCAACACGGCGACCGGCGTCATCAAGGCCGAGGCGGCTCATGCCGAGGCGATCCGCCTGCGCAACGGCGGCTCGGTCAGGAACGACGGCAAGATCATCGCCGAATCGACCGGCGGCGGGGACGATGAAATCCCCGATTACGCGACCGTCATCGAGTGGGGAGTCGGCGGCGGCGCGATGTTCGCGGCCTCGGTCTTCAACTCCGGCCTGCTCCAGGCGAGCGACACCGACCCGACCACCCAACGCGCGATCGCCATCCATTACAGGGGCAACGGCCACGGCCAGATCGTCAACTCGGGAACGATCCGCGGCGATTATGCCATCAAGGAAGACAGCGAAGATTCCCTCTATTCCTACGAGACCGCGATCGTCCTCGAGAATAGCGGGCTGATCGACGGCGACGTGGTGCTCGGCACCGGCAACGACCGGATCGAGAACAGCAAGGACATTGTCGGCACGGTCGAGCTCGGCCAGGGCATGGACATTTACGACGGCCGGCTCGGGACGGTTTCGGGCCCGGTCCATGGCGGCACCGGCAGCGACCGGCTGACCGGCGGCATCGGCAACCAGCTCTTCCATGGCGACGATGGCATGGACACGCTCGAAGGCGGTCCGGGCGACGACCGGCTCGACGGCGGCGCCGGCATCGACACCGCCGCTTACACGAACGCGACGGCGGGCGTGACGGTGAGCCTGTCGGTCGGCAGCGCGCAGCCGACCGGAGGCGCCGGCCTCGACACCTTGATCTCGATCGAGCGGTTGACCGGCTCCGCCTTCGGCGACCGCCTGGAGGGCAACGGCTCGGACAATATCCTGCTGGGCGGCGACGGCGACGACTGGCTCGACGGCATGGGCGGCAATGACGGCATGGGCGGCGGCGACGGCAACGACACCTATGTCGTCAGGCAGGCCGGCGACGAGATACGCGAGCTGAGCAGCGATGACGGCACCGACACGGTGAGGAGCGCCGTCTCCTTCACGCTCGGCGAACGCCTCGAAAACCTCGTCCTGACCGGAACCGCGGTGAGGGGCACCGGCAACGGCCTCGCCAATGTCCTCACCGGCAATGCCGCCGCCAACGTGCTGCGCGGCGGAGCGGGCGACGACACGCTGAGGGGCGGCCTCGGCAACGACACGCTCGACGGCGGCGAGGGAAGCGACCGGTTCGTGTTCAACACGGCGCTCGGCTCCGGCAATGTCGACCGGCTGGAATCGTTCGCGCGCGGGTCGGACAGGATCCTGCTCGACAATGGGGTGTTCAAGGGCCTGGCCGGCGGCACGCTCGCGCCCGGCGCCTTCCGGCTCGGCAGCGCCGCGGCCGATGCGAGCGACCGGATCCTCTACAATCCCGCCACTGGCGCGCTGCTGTTCGATCCCGACGGCACCGGCGCCAAGGCGGCGGTCCAGTTCGCGACGCTCGCACCCCGCCCGGCAACGCTCGCCGCAAGTGACTTCGAGGTCATCGCCGCCGGCGAGGCGGCTGCCCTCGCGTCGATGACGACGCAACCGACGGCTGAGCGCGACAGCGCAGCGCCGGCGCCGGCGAACGCGCTGCGGGCGCCGACCCTCTTTTCCTTGCCGCCCTTCCCCTGGATCAGCCCGAACTTCTACGAGCCGGTCCGCATCGACGAGAATCATGTCGTCCCGTTCGAGACCGTGCTGTTCGGCGAAGACCTGCCCTATCTGTTCACCAGGGGTTTCGTCAGCGATTACCCGGGGTTCGTCAACGACGGCACGTTGTGGAACTGGGGGCCCACGACCACCACCATCTATTCGATGAATTTCGGACACCTGGTCAATAACGGGCTGATCGTCGCCGAATTGTCCGATGGCGACGCCCACACCATCTACATCACGAGCGCTTTCGAAGGCCTGACCAACACCGGCCAGATCTACGCGCTCACCGATTACCTGTTCGCGACCGGCGTCAGGGAGTTCGCGGCCCAGGAGATGATCAACAGCGGGCTGATCGCGGCACGGGCGCTGGGACAGATAGAAGACTTCACCTATATCACGGCGACGGGCGTCTATCGGGGCAATGGCGGCCACCTTCACAACATGGCGACCGGACAGATCCTCGCCGAAGGCGCCGCCGGTCGCGGCCTTTATATGGGCCGCGGCCATTCGACGCAGCCCGGCCTGCCCGAGCTGGTCTCCCTGCGCAATGACGGGCTGATCGAGGCCCGCTCGCTCGATCCCGCGCTCGACTCGATTGCAGTGGAGCTGTGGAGCCTCAGCATCGAGGATATGATCGTCGTCAATTCGGGCACGATCCGCAGCGACATCGCGATCGTCGCGACCGGCGAGCCGGTTCCGGACAATCCGGGCGAGCATATCGATCACCAACCTCGCCGGGGGTCTGATCGACGGCCTCATCTATCTCGACGAGTTCAACGAGAAGCTGGTCAACCAAGGCCGGATCGTCGGGGCGGTCGACATGTCGGGCGGCAGCGACCTGGCGATCAACGCCGGGACGATGACCGGCGGGGTCGACCTGGGCGACGGCGCCGACATCTGGCTCTCGCTCGGCGGCAGGCTCAACGGCGCCGTCGACGGAGGCGACGGATCGGACGCTCTGTTCGGCTCGGGCGGCACCGACCTGCTCTATGGCGGCACCGGGGACGACGTCATTCGCGGCGGCGGCGGCGCGGACCGGCTGAACGGCGGCGCAGGCGCCGACATCTTCGTCTATGCCGCGCGGACCGATTCCACCGCCGCTTCCTTCGACACCATCGCCGGCTTCCAGAGCGGCGCCGACCGTATCGATCTCACCGCGCTCACAATCACCTCGCTGAGCCTGCAGCCCGGCTCGGGCTTCACCACGCTGACCGTCCAGACGCCCGGCGGCAGCCTGGTCCTCAGGGTGGAGGGCAGCCTCGCCAACGGCGACATCATCCGCTCGGCCAGCGCGGCCGTCGCCGGAACCGCCGGCGCGGACCTGCTCCATGCCAGTGCCGGCGGTTCGACGCTGACCGGCGAAGCGGGCGACGACATGCTGATCGGCTCGAATGCGGCCGATCGCCTGCACGGCGGCGCCGGCGGCGACACGATGTGGGGCGGGGCCGGCGACGACGTCTATTCCGCCGACGACATGCTCGACGTGATCTGGGAGCTGGAAGGACAAGGCCGCGACACCGTCCAGGTCCGCTATCACAATTATTATCACATGCCGGCGAACGTCGAGGACGTCGTCTCCCAGACCGGCGACTTCACCTATATCTACGGCAACCACCTCGCCAATCTGATGACCGGCAATTCGGTCATCAACAGCTTCGAAGGCGGGGACGGCGACGACACCATGCTCGGCCTCGGCGGCGAGGATTATCTGGTCGGCGAGGGCGGCAATGACTGGCTCGAAGGCGGCGCCGGAACCGACCGGCTCGAAGGCGGCGCCGGCGACGACATCTACATCGTCGAGCAGGCGGCCGACGAAGCGCAGGAATGGGAAGCGGCCGACGGCGTCGACACCGTCCGCAGCGCGGTCAGCTGGACGCTGGGCGAGCATTTCGAGAATTTGATCCTTACCGGCACTGCGTCGATCGGAGGCACTGGCAACGCTCTCGACAATGTCCTGACCGGCAACGGCGCCGCGAACCTGCTGAGAGGCGGGGCAGGCGCGGACCGGCTGGTCGGCGGCGGCGGGCTCGATCGCCTTTACGGCGACGCGGGCGACGACCAGCTCGAAGGCGGCGCGGGGGACGATCGGCTCTACGGCGGCGCCGGGAACGATCATTATGTCATCGCCGACGCCGGCGACGAAGCGAGCGAGACCTCAGCGGCCGACGGAGTCGACACGGTGACCAGCTCGCTGAGCTTCACGCTCGGCGACCATCTCGAGCGTCTGGTGCTGAGCGGCGGCGCTGCGACCGACGGCACCGGCAATGCGCGGGCGAACAGCCTCACCGGCAACGCGGCCGCCAACCGGCTCGACGGCGGCGGCGGCGCCGACACGATGGACGGCGCCGGCGGCGACGACATCTATGTCGTCGACCATGCGCTCGACAGCGCCGTCGAGGCCAGCGAAACGGGCGGCAACGATATGGTGCGCAGCAGCGTCAGCTTCGCGCTCGCCGCCAATCTGGAGAATCTCGTCCTGACCGGCGCCGGCGCGATCGACGGCCTCGGCAACGACCTCGCCAACCACCTCACCGGCAATGCGGCCGCGAACCGGCTTGACGGCGGCAGCGGCGCCGACACGATGACCGGCGGCGCCGGCAACGACGTCTTTGTCGTCGACCAGGCCGGCGACCAGGCGATCGAGAGCAGCGCCGCCGGCGGCGCCGACACCGTCGAGAGCGCGATCAGCCTCACCCTCGCCGCCAATCTCGAAAATCTGACGCTGACCGGGGCTGCGGCGGAAGCGACCGGCAACGCGCTCGCCAACCTCCTCACCGGCAATGCGGCCGCGAACCGGCTCGACGGCCGCGCCGGCGCCGACACGATGAGCGGCGGCGCCGGCAACGACCACTACATTGTCGACGAAGCCGGCGACAAAGCGGTCGAAAGCAGTGCCGCCGGCGGCGCCGACAGTGTCGAGAGCGCGGTCAGCTTCACCCTCGGCGCTCATGTCGAAAATCTTCTGCTGACCGGAGACGCGGCGAACGCGACCGGCAACGCGCTCGCCAACAAGCTCACCGGCAATGCGGCGGCCAATCTGCTCAACGGCGGCGGCGGCGCCGACGAGATGCGCGGCGGCGCCGGCAACGACGTCTATGTCGTCGACCATGTCGCCGACCAGACGATCGAATCCAGCAGCACCGGAGGCATCGACGAAGTGAGGAGCGCGGTCGCTTTCACCCTGGGCTCCCATGTCGAGAATCTGGTGCTGACCGGCAGCGCCGCAGTCAGCGGCCGCGGCAACGCTTTGGCCAACAGCCTCACCGGCAATTCAGCCGCCAACTTCCTCAACGGCGCTGCCGGCGCCGACACGATGACCGGCGGCGCCGGCAATGACGGCTATGCGGTCGACGACGCCGGCGACCAGGTGGTCGAGGCGAGCGGCGGCGGCACCGACCGGGTGAGCAGCGCGATCAGCTACGCGCTCGGCGACCATGTCGAGCATCTCACTTTGTCCGGCCTAGCGGCGATCGACGGCACCGGCAACGCGCTCGGCAACACGATCGCCGGCAATGGCGCCAAGAACCGTCTCGAGGGCGGCGACGGCAGCGACGGCATGCGCGGCGGCGGCAGCATCGACGCCTTGTTCGGCGGCGCCGGCGACGACCGGCTCTATGGCGGCACCGGCAGCGACAGCCTGACCGGCGGCGGCGGCAAGGACGGCTTCCATTTCGACACCGCGCCCGGCGCGACCAATGTCGACACCATCACCGACTTCTCGCCGCTCAGCGACACGATCTTCCTCGACCGCGACATATTCGCCGGCCTCGCCGCCGACGGCCCTCTCGCCGCCGGCGCCTTCCGTTCCGGCACCGCCGCGGTCGATGCCGACGACCGCATCCTTTACGACGCCGCCACCGGCAATCTGCGCTACGACCCCGACGGCAGCGGCGGCGCCGCCGCGATCCTGTTCGCGAAGGTCGACCCCGGCACCGCACTGACCAGCGCCGATTTCGTCGGCTATATCTGAGCGGGCCGAGGGCGGAGCGGGCGGCACCGGGCGACGGCGCCCCGCCAGAGTCCGTCAGTTCCCGCGAATGCGGGAATGCCGTATGAGGGTGGGCATGCGACCCCCCGCCCTTCCCATGTTCCTCCTTGCTCCCCTCGCCATCCTCGCCGCCTGCACGAGCGAGGAGGAGCCGGTCGCCAACCGCTTCGAGCGGACCGAGGCGGCGATCGAGAACAAGGCGCGCGCGCTCGAGGCGCAGGTCGAAAATGAGGTCGGCGCCGTCGAGGATCGCCTCGACAACGAAGCGAGTGCCGTGCTCAACGCCGCCGCCGACGCGAACGCAGCGGCGGATGCCAATCAGGCAGAGGCCGCCAACTCGGCCCGCTGAGCCGCGGATCAGCCCGATGAAACCGGTCGGCGCCTTCTGCTATCGCCGCTTCCTGCCGCGATCGTCGGCGCGATCGTGTCGTGGGCGTCGCGCGGATCCGGACGCCGCAAGCGGTTGAGGCGCTTGGAAAAACAGCTTGTTCCTGGTGGTCTGCATGGCCTAGCCTGCTC
The DNA here is from genome assembly GCA_963848555.1 of uncultured Alphaproteobacteria bacterium. GTDB lineage: Bacteria > Pseudomonadota > Alphaproteobacteria > Sphingomonadales > Sphingomonadaceae > Allosphingosinicella. The sequence goes on from CAWKEE010000006.1 coordinate 269,287, forward strand.
CCCACGGCCTGCCCGCGAATCCCGGGATTCGCGGCAGGGCATCAGAGCGGGGAGGGCTCACCATGGTGACGCTGACGGCGGGCGTTGGTCCGGTCGCAAGCCCCGCATGTTTCCGTGAAAAGCCAGTGATGATCGAGGCCGAATCGTGGAGGATGTAGACCCCGCCGTCACCTATGTCTGGAGCGGCCTACGGTGGAACAGCCTTGATCTGACCTACAGTTTTCCACTGACCAGGGATGATTACTCGGATGGCTGGAGGGGACGGGAGCAGCCCTGGTTCGATGACGTCAGGACATTTGACGATCGACAACGCGCGGCCGTCGAAAACATATATGAAGATCTTTCAGCGCTAACGAACCTCAGCTTTAGTCAAGCAAGCACTCCAGGTAGTGGAATGTTGAGATCTGCAAATACGGGGTATTGGCAGAGCTTTGGTAAGTATCCCGGATATGTCGACACATCTGCCGGTGATAGCTTTTACAGCACCTTAATAGACATGAGCGATCTGCGTCCGGGCACGAACACACATTTTATTATGTTGCACGAGGTTGGGCATAATCTTGGTCTGAAGCACGGACACGAAGCGGACGTGCATGAACCGCTTCCGCCCGAATATGACTCGATCGAGTTCTCCGTGATGACCTATCACACGTATGTGGGTGCAGGGTACTTGGGTTGGACCGCGTCCGATTACCCCCAGACATATATGATTTTTGACATCGCCACGCTTCAATTCCTGTACGGTGCTGATTTTACCACCAATTCAACCGACTCAGTATATCGTTGGAATTCCGCGACAGGCCAGATGTTCGTGAACGGCGTGGGGCAAGCTGTGCCCAATGCGAATAAAGTATTTATGACGATATGGGATGGCGGCGGAATCGATACATATGATCTGTCTAACTATAGGGATGGCGTCGTCGTCACTCTGTTGCCCGGCGGTTGGACGTCAACCAGCGTGGAACAGCTGGCAAACCTTGGGCGGAATCTGAATACTCCCGACTTGAACGACGAAGTTCATGCCCGCGGCAACGTCGCCAATGCGCTTCTGCATGAGGGCGACACCCGCTCGCTGATCGAGAATGCGATCGGCGGCGCGGGCGACGACACGCTGATCGGCAACCAGGCGGCCAACCGCCTCACCGGCGGCGGGGGTGCCGACCGGATGGAAGGAGGGGGCGCCAACGACCTCCTGAACGGCGGCGCCGGCAACGATCGTCTCGATGGCGGAGCCGGAGTTCGACGCGATGACCGGCGGCGCCGGCCATGACGTCTATGTCGTCGACGATGAAGGCGACGAGGCGATCGAAAGCAGCGCCGGCGGCGTCGACCGCGTGCAGAGCTCGGTCAGCTTTGCGCTCGGCGCCAATGTCGAGAATCTGGCATTGGTCGGACTCGCCGCGGTGAGTGCGAGCGGCAACGCGCTCGCCAACAGACTCAGCGGCAACGGTGCAGCCAACCGCCTCGACGGCGGCCCCGGCGCCGACGAGCTGCGCGGCGGCGCCGGCAACGACGTCTATGTCGTCGACCATCTCGGCGACCAGGCGATCGAATCCAGCAGCACCGGCGGCATCGACGAAGTGAGGAGCGCGGTCGCCTTCACGCTCGGCGCCCATGTCGAAAATCTGGTGCTGACCGGCGGCGCCGCGGTCAGCGGCCGCGGCAATGGGCTGGCCAACAGCCTCACCGGCAATGGCGCCGCCAACTTCCTCAACGGCGCCGCCGGCGCCGACATCATGACCGGCGGCGCCGGCCATGACGGCTATGCCGTCGATCATGCCGGCGACCAGGTGATCGAGGCGAGCGGCGGCGGCACCGACCGGGTGAGCAGCGCGATCAGCTACACGCTCGGCGACCATGTCGAGCATCTCACCCTGACCGGCACCGCGGCGATCGACGGCACCGGCAATGGTCTCGGCAACGCGATGGCCGGCAATGGCGGCAAGAACCGGCTCGAGGGCGGCGACGGCTCCGACGGCATTCGCGGCGGCGGCAGCGTCGACACACTGTTCGGCAACGCCGGCGACGACCGCCTCTACGGCGGCACCGGCAGCGACAGCCTGACCGGCGGCGGCGGCAGGGACGGCTTCCATTTCGACACCGCGCCCGGCGCCGCCAACGTCGATGAGATCACGGATTTCTCGGTCGTCAGCGACACCCTCTTCCTCGACCGCGACATCTTCACCGGCCTCGCCGCCGACGGCCCGCTCGCGGCCGGCGCGTTCCGCGCCGGTACCGCCGCGGCCGATGCCGACGACCGCATCCTCTACCACGCCGCCAGCGGCGAGATACGCTACGATCCCGACGGCGCCGGCGGCGCGGCGGCGATCCTGTTCGCCCGGGTCGACCCCGGCACGGCGCTGACCCACGCCGACTTCGCCGGCTATATCTGAGCGGAAGGAAGAGACCGGACGGAACGGCCGCCGATCCTATTCGATCGGCAGGCCGTGCATCCTGAGGAAGCTCAGCCGGTCCCAATAGCCGCGCTGGAAGGCGATGCGGCCGCCGCGCACGGTGAAGAAACCGCAGCCGCGAAGGCCGAGGGGATCGCGCCATTCGAGCGCGGCGACCTCGCCGGCCTCGTGGATCGCCTCGATCTGGCAGATCATGTCGGCGGCGGCGAAGTCGCGCTCGAACATCGCCCTTATCGCTTCGCGGCCGACCACCGGCTCCTGCACCACCTGATGGTTGACCGCGTCATCGTGATAGAGATCGGCCAGGCCGGCGGCGTCGCCCGCGTTGAAGCGCTCGACCCAGGCCTCGACGACCTGCCTCGGCGATAAATTGTCCGCAGCCATTCCCCGTTTATGCCATCCCCGCCGGAGCGGCGCCAATATCGCAGCAACCCCGATCCCCATCACCATGTTGTGCGGACAGGGTCAACGAAGCGGCATGGGCCTGGAAGGGCGCCAGAGATGAACCGGACGACCCGTGCCGGCGCCGCCTATTTCGCGCCGGTATTTGCCGCGGGCTTTGGCCTGGGCCTCGTCCGCGCGCTGCTGGTGGCGCCGGCGACGGGCGAGGTCGCGGCGGTCCTGATCGAAATCCCCGCGATCCTGACCATCGCCTGGTTCGCCTGCGGCTGGACGATCCGCCGCTTCGGCGTGCCTTCGAGGCCGGGCGCCCGCGCACGAATGGGCGCGACCGCCTTGCTTCTGCTGATGCTGGCCGAACTGGCGGTGGCGACCCTGCTGGTCGGGGTGACGGCCGGCGACTATCTGCGCTCGTTCGCCCGCTTGTCGGTGCTGCTGGGGCTTGCCGCTTTTTTCGTCTATGCGATGTTGCCGGTCGTGCATCGGGCCGGGCGCGCGTCGCCGGCCGGCAGGGGAAAGGACGATGCTTGAATTTCTTCCCGCCGAAGAGGACGTACTTGCGGTGAGCATCGCGCACAGGATCAGCGGCGAGGAACTGGACGCGATCCTCGACCGGCTGGAGCCGATGCTCGATCGAGAGGGCAAGGTCCACGTCTTCGTCGAGACCCACAGCATCGAGGGTATCGAGATCGCCAGCCTGCCCGGCTATGCGGCTCGCGCCCTGCCGCTGTTCGGCAAGCTGAAGCGGTTCGGAAGGGTCGCCGTGGTCGCCGACCAGGGGTGGATCCGGGCCGGAACGCGCCTCGAGAGCGCGCTGCTTCCCTTCATCAGCTACAATGTCTACCTGCCCGAGGAGCGCGAGGCCGCCCTCGCCTGGGTGCGGGGCACCGGCCCGGCAGGAGACTGAACCGGACGACAAAAAAGGCCCCGCATCGCTGCGGGGCCTTTTCCCGTTTCGTCTGCCGACAGGCTGAGGCTGTCAGGCCTCAGTCGTCGCGGGTGAGGAAGGCGGGGGCGAATTCGGGCTCGGGCCCGCCTTCGTCGTCGCGCTTGCGCTCGGGACGCTCGCCCGGCGGACGGTCGCCGCGGGGGCGGTCGCCGCGCGGCCGGTCGTCACGGCCGCCGCGATCGTCGCGGCCGCGGCCGCGGCCCCGGTCGCGCCGGCCGTCGCCGCCGCCGCCACCTCGCGGCGCGGGCCGCGGTCACCGCGGTCGCCGCGGTCACCGCGCGGTTCGCGCGCCTCGCGCGGCGGGCGGGTGTCCTCGAGCTCGGCGCCGGTCTCCTGGTCGACGACCCGCATCGACAGGCGGACCTTGCCGCGCGGATCGATCTCGAGCACCTTGACCTTGACCTCCTGGCCTTCGGCCAGCGCGTCGCGGACATTCTCGACCCGCTCGTTCCGGATCTCGGAGACGTGGACGAGGCCGTCCTTGCCGCCCATGAAGTTCACGAACGCGCCGAAGTCGACGATGTTGACGACCTTGCCGTTGTAGATCTTGCCGACCTCCGGCTCCTCGACGATGCCGGCGATCCACTGGCGGGCCGCCTCGATCTGGGTCAAATCGGACGAGCTGATCTTGATCACGCCCTCGTCGTCGATATCGACCTTGGCGCCGGTGGTGGCGACGATCTCGCGGATGATCTTGCCGCCGGTGCCGATCACGTCGCGGATCTTCTCCTTGGGGATCTGCATCGTCTCGATCCGCGGCGCATGGGCGCTCAGCTCCTCGCGGGTATGGTCGAGCGCCTTGGCCATCTCGCCGAGGATGTGGGCGCGGCCCTCCTTGGCCTGGGCGAGCGCGTCGCGCATGATCGACTCGGTGATGCCGGCGATCTTGATGTCCATCTGCAGCGAGGTGATGCCCTCGCTGGTGCCGGCGACCTTGAAGTCCATGTCGCCGAGATGGTCCTCGTCGCCGAGGATGTCGCTGATCACCGCATAGTCCTTGCCTTCGAGGATCAGGCCCATCGCGATCCCGGCCACCGCCCGCTTGAGCGGCACGCCGGCGTCCATCAGCGCCAGGCTGGCGCCGCACACCGTCGCCATCGACGACGAGCCGTTGGACTCGGTGATGTCGGAGAGGACGCGGATCGTATAGGGAAATTCCTCGTGGCTCGGCAGCATCGGGTGGATCGCCCGCCAGGCGAGCTTGCCGTGCCCGGTCTCGCGCCGCGACGGCGCGCCGAAGCGGCCGACTTCGCCGACCGAATAAGGCGGGAAGTTGTAGTGCAGCATGAAGCGCTCGTAGGAGAGGCCGGGTAGGCCGTCGATCATCTGCTCGGCGTCCTTGGTGCCCAGGGTGGTGGTGACGATCGCCTGGGTCTCACCGCGGGTGAACAGGGCCGAGCCGTGGGCGCGCGGCAGGAAGCCGACCATCGCCTCGATCGGCCGCACCGTCTTCGTGTCGCGGCCGTCGATGCGGCGGCCGTCCTTGAGGATCGCGCCGCGCACGATCTCGGCCTCGAGCTTCTTGCCGAGCTTGGTCGCCTTCAACCGGGTCGCCGGATCGGCTTCCTCATAGGCGGCCTTCAAGGGGGTCTTGGCGGCGGCGAGGGCGGCGACGCGCTCGGCCTTGCCGACCAGCTTGTAGGCCTGCTCGAGGCCGGTGCCGGCAAGCTCGCGCAGCTTCGCCAATATGCCGTGCGAATCCTGGTCCTCCGGAAGCTCCCACGGCTCCCTGGCCGCTTTCTCGGCGAGCCGGATGATCGCGTCGACCACCGGCTTCGACTGCTCGTGGGCGAACATCACCGCGCCGAGCATCACTTCCTCGGACAGCTCCCTGGCTTCCGATTCGACCATCAGCACGGCGTCGCGGGTGCCGGCGACGACGAGCTCGAGCTCGCCCTCCCGGGCCACATCGAGCGACGGGTTGAGCTGATATTCGCCATCGGCATAGCCGACGCGGGCGGCGCCGATCGGCCCCATGAACGGCACGCCCGACAGCGTCAGAGCCGCCGAGGCGGCGATCATCGCCAGAATGTCGGGCTCGTTCTCGCCGTCATAGGAAAGGACCTGCGCGATCACGAGGATCTCGTTGTAGAAGCCCTCGGGGAAGAGCGGCCGGATCGGCCGGTCGATCAGGCGCGACGTCAAAGTCTCCTTTTCGGTGGCGCCCCGCTCGCGCTTGAAGAAGCCGCCCGGGATGCGCCCGGCGGCCGAGAATTTCTCCTGATAGTGGACGGTCAGCGGGAAGAAGTCCTGCCCTTCCTTGACCGACTTGGCGGCGGTCGCCGCGCACAGCACGACGGTGTCGCCCATCTGGGCCAGCACGGCGCCGTCGGCCTGACGGGCGACGCGGCCGGTTTCGAGGGTCAGCGTCCTGCCGCCCCATTCAATTTCTACTTTGTGGATATCGAACATTGTCTTTTCCCTGGTCCGGCCGCCCGATGCGGCCGGGGCCTCAATGGATTCCCGTGAAAGCGGCGCTTTCCCGGGACCCCTGCCGCGGGCAACCTTGCCCGCCTGTTCGGGCCTTATGGCCCTATCGGCGCCCGCCGGATTGCGGTCGCCCGATATGCGAAACGGCCCCCGTGGGGGGCCGTTCCTGTGTCATTTGCGCAGGCCGAGCTTGGCGATCAGGGCGCTGTAGCGCGCGGCGTCCCTGCTCTTGAGATAGTCGAGCAGCGAACGGCGCTTGTTGACCAGCATCAGCAGACCGCGCCGGCTATGATTGTCCTTGGCGTGGGTCTTGAAATGCTCGGTCAGATTGGCGATCCGCTCGGTGAGGATCGCCACCTGCACCTCCGGCGAACCGGTGTCGCCCGAAGCCCGTTCATTGTCCTTGATCAGCTCTTGCTTGCGCTCGGCGGTGACCGACATCGTCCATTCCTTTCCTGCCTTCAGAGGTTGAAGCCGCGCACCACGCGAAGTTGCCCTTCGCTGAACTCCACGAGAGCGACCGGAACGTCATCTTCGGTCGCAAGGTGAAGCCCCGGCCTGGCGGCGATCCCGATCGCCTTCCGCCCCTGGCGGAGCGCCCTTGCCTGATCGGGAGTGACGGAGAGAGCCGGGATGTCGTCCAGCCCCGCCGCCAGCGGCAAGAGGTGAGTTTCAAGGTCGCGGGCCTTAGAGCTTTCCGCCAGTTTGTCCAGAGAAATCGCCCCTTCGAGGGTGAACGGCCCGGCCCTTGTGCGGTGCAACATGGTGACGTGTCCGACAGTATCAAGGGCGCAAGCGAGGTCGCGGGCGAGCGAGCGGATGTAGGTGCCCTTGGAGACGGTGACGGAGAGGGTCACTTCATCGACGCCGTCATTCCCGCCCAGGCGGGAATCCAGGCTGCCGAGACCTTCTCCAAGTCCGTCTGGATTCCCGCTTTCGCGGGAATGACGAAGCGAGAGAATATGGATCCTGACCCGCCGTGGAGCGAGCGTCACCGCCTCGCCCGCCCGCGCCAGATCGTAAGCGCGCCTGCCGCCCACCTTCAGCGCCGAATAAGCCGGCGGAACCTGCTCGATCGCGCCGGTGAAGTGGGGCAGGACCGCCTCGATTTCGGCCAGCGTCGGCCGCCGGTCCGACGTCGCCACCACCTGCCCTTCCGCGTCGAGCGTGTTGGTCTCCTCGCCGAAACGGATTGTGAAATCATAATCCTTGTCGGCGTCGAGCATCCGCCCGGTGAGCTTGGTCGCCTCGCCGACCGCGACCGGCAGCACCCCCGAGGCGAGCGGGTCGAGCGTGCCGCCATGACCGACCTTCAGCTTCTTGTAGCCGCCTTCGCGCAAGGCCCGTCTGACCGCCGCCACCATTTGCGTCGACCCCGGCCCGACCGGCTTGTCGATCACCAGCCAGCCGTGCACCGGGGGGCGCTAGCGGCGCGCGAGGCGGAGGCGCAGCTGCTCCCCGTCGGCCTCGGCGATCCGTTCCATGAAGTGGCGCCGGCACAGAGCGATGTAGCGGTCGTTGCCGCCGATCTCGGTCTGGGCGCCGGCGCTGACCGGCCGCCCGTCGCGGTCGACGCGCAGGTTCATCGTCGCCTTGCGGCCGCATTCGCAGATCGCCTTCAGCTCGACCAGAGTGTCGGCGAGTGCGAGCAGGGCGCCGCTGCCCTCGAACAGATTGCCCTGGAAGTCGGTCCTGAGGCCGTAAGCGAGCACCGGGATGTTGAGCTCGTCGCAGATAGCGGCGAGGTCGATCACCTGGGCGCGGGTCAGGAACTGGGCCTCGTCGAGCAGGATGCAGTCGATCCGGCGGCGCTTCATCTCCGCTTCGACCTCGGCGCGGATCGCCGTTTCAGGTCCGAACGTGTTCGCGTCCGTGCTCAGCCCGATCCGGGAATCGATGATTCCGAAGCCGCTGCGGTCGTGGACGGCGGCGGTGTAGAGCATCGTCCCCAGGCCGCGCTCGCGATAGTTGAAATCGGCCTGCAGCAGGGTCGTCGATTTGCCGGCATTCATCGACGCATAATAGAAATAGAGCTTGGCCATCAGGCGAGCGTTTCGACCGGGACCGGCGCATCGGGGCCGGCGAAGCGGGCGAGGCGGCGATCGAAAGTGGCGAAGGACGAGGCTTCGGCGGCGAGGGCGATGTGCATCATGTCCGCGAAGTCCGCGCCCTGTTCCATTCTGGCGACCGCCCAATGCGCGTGGGCCGGAATCGCGACCGCACGCGGGAGGTCGAGCAGAAGCCGTAAACCGGCCACACGCTGGCGGCGATCCCAGCGGTAGACCGAGCGGAGCACCCAGTCGGTTTCGACGAGCACGGTCGCGGTCAGCACGAAGTCTTCTTCCGCCAGGGCGACCGCGCGATCCCTCTGGGTGGCATCGTCCCTGACCAGGATGCGCACCACCACGTTCGTGTCGAGGGCTCTGCTCAGATATCCTCCCGACCGCGGGCGGCAAACATCCGCTCGACCGCCTCGTCCATCTCCTCAATCGATACCGGCGGCCCATGATGGGTGTAGATTTTGCCAAGCTCCGCGAGAATCTGTTCGGTCGTTCGCCCGCTCTTCGGGAGCATCGGCGTCAGCAGAACGCCGCTTTCCGTCCGGGTGACGCGCAAGGTCTGACCGGCGCTGAGGCCAAGCGCCCTGCGCACGTCAACAGGGATCACGACCTGCCCTTTAGCGGATAATCGAGTGGTCGCAGTCATAGAAGTAAGATACGTCTTACCTCTTGCCGAGTCAATGGACATCAGGCGAGCGCCGGCGCCAGCCAGTCCGGGACGATCGCGCCGTCGAGATCGTCGATCCGGCGATGCTCGACCGCGAGGCCGAGCGCCGGATAATGGACTCGCGTGCGCTCGCCGGCGGTGTCGGCCGGCACCACCACCAGCCGCCGGTTGACTTTGTTGCGGTAGTTCATCCGGGCGGTATTCTCCTGGCCGACATAACAGCCCTTGGTGAAGCTGACGCCGTTCAGCTCGCCGGCATTGCATTCGAGCCACAGAATCTTGTCCGATCCCAGCTCGGCCAGCCCTTCGGTGACGCCGAGCGAGAGGCGGTGGGCTAGCCAGCCGGCGCCGCCGGCGCCGTCCTCCGGCGCCAGCCAGCGTCGCCCGAGCGCGGCCAGGCGCGGATCGGCGGGTCCCTCGCCGTCCGGCGCCCAATGGACGCACAGCACCTCCTCGCGCTCGATGCGGATCGGGCGGCGCAGCCGGTAGAGCGTCAGCCGGCGCGCGAGGTCGCCGGCCGCATCGCGCTCGCAATCGACAAGCACGTCGTCGCCATCGGCCCACAACAGGAAATCGAACAGCGCCTTGCCCTGGGCGGTCAGCAGCCCGGCCCAGAGCGGCCGCTCCGGCGCGAGCCGGTCGACGTCGTTGGTGACCAGCCCCTGCAGGAAGCCGCGGACATCCTCGCCCGACAGCCGGATCAGCGCGCGATCGACGAGGGTGGTCCCGGCCATGTCGAGCGATTAGGGGGAATGCGGCCGAAAATGAAGGCGCCATGATGACCGACCCTGATCGCCTGACGATCCGCCGCCCCGACGATTGGCACGTCCATCTGCGCGACGGCGCCATGCTGGAGGCGGTGGTGGGCTTCACCGCGCGGTCGTTCGCGCGCGCGATCGTCATGCCCAATCTGGCGCCGCCGGTGATCGGCATTGCCCATGCCGAGGCCTATCGCCGCCGGATCCTGGCCGTCCTGACGCCCGGTTCGGCCTTCACGCCGCTGATGACCTGCTACCTCACCGACCATGCCGATCCGGCCGAGATCGCGCGCGGCTTCGAGCGCGGCGTGTTCGCCGCCTGCAAGCTCTATCCGGCCCACGCCACCACCCACAGCGCGCACGGCGTCACCGATTTCGGCAGCCTGGGTCCGGCGCTGGCGGCGATGGAGCGGATCGGCATGCCGCTCTTGATCCACGGCGAGGCGACCGATCCGGAGGTCGACATATTCGACCGGGAAAAGGTATTCATCGACCGCATCCTCACGCGGCTGATCGGCGACTTTCCGGGGCTGAAGATGGTGCTCGAACATGTCACCAGCGCCGAGGGGGTGGAGTTCGTGCGCGACGCCGGCCCGAACCTGGCCGCCACCCTCACGCCGCACCATCTGGTGATCAATCGCAACGCGATGTTCGCCGGCGGGCTGAGGCCGCATGCTTATTGCCTGCCGGTCGCCAAGCGCGAGGCGCACCGGCTGGCGCTGCGCCGCGCGGCGACCTCGGGCTCGGCCAAATTTTTCCTCGGCACCGACAGCGCCCCGCACGGCATCGAGGCCAAGCAATCCGCCTGCGGCTGCGCCGGCATCTTCAACGCGCCGGTCGCGCTGGAAAGCTATGCGGCGGTGTTCGAGGAGGAAGGCGCGCTCGACCGGCTGGAAGCTTTCGCCTCGGAGAATGGCGCCCGTTTCTATGGACTGCCGCTCAACGAAGGGGAGGTGACGCTGGTGCGCGATCCGATCGAGGTGCCGGACTCGCTGCCCGCCGCCGGCAGCCGCGTCGTGCCGTTCCGGGCGGGCGAGACGTTGCCGTGGCGGGTGGCGGACTAGCGCGTCATCCCGGCGGAAGCCGGGACCTCAGGACAAGAACGCTCAGGGAGTCCCCCTGAGGCCCCGGCTATCGGGGTCCCCGCAAAGTAGTACTTTGCGGGGTGCCCCTGCGCCGGGGTGACGGGTGCGTCGCTGCGGCTGAAGCGGTGCCGGCAGCGAGGATTGCGGCTCTTTCGCCGTCGGCCGGCCGTATTATTGCGATGTTGCCGGATGGCGGCCATTGGCCCAGCCTCTTCGTCGAGCAGGGCCGGGCGATGCCCGGAGGAAGCGGTGGGCGTGGCAGCGCGAAGCGGGATGGCGGAGACGGAGGGATTCGAACCCTCGGTAGGAGTAATCCCCCTACGGCGGTTTAGCAAACCGCTGGTTTCAGCCACTCACCCACGTCTCCGGCGGGGCCCCAGGCCCAAGGCCTATATAGGCGCGATTCCAAAGGTTCAACCGGGCCTCGGCGACTCGTTCCGGCGCAGGATCGACTCGGCTCGCCGCCGATTCATTGAACGGAAAGATTTGAAAGCGCTATCCTTTCTTCCGGAGCGAGTGGGGGAATGACGATGCTGAAGACCGTGCTGAAACTGGCCGCCGCGGCGGCTCTCCTGACCGCGGCGCCGGCGCCGGCGCAGGTCGAGACGATCGATCCCAACCAGGCCTACCAGACCGAACCGGTCCAGGCCGCGCCTGACGCGGCGCCCGACGAATGGAACGCGGAGACTCCGGCGGGTGCCGAATGGGCGCCGGCCGACGCGCAGTCCGCCGATGCGGTGCCGGCCGATCCGTCGGTCGAGCCTTTCTCCGAAGCCGTCGCCCAGCCCGGCGAAGCGGCGGCCGCACCGGCGACCGACGCAGCCACCGTGCCGCGCGACGACATTTTCAGCGCCGCCGAGGGCGTGTTCGGCAGCGGCGCCGAGGGCCTGGCGAGACTGATCGAGGACATATTGCACGACCAGGGCGAGCCGACGGCCTACATTGCCGGCCAAGAAGCGGGCGGCGCCTTCGTCGTCGGCGTGCGCTACGGCTCGGGGACGATGCACCACCAGATCGAGGGCGACCGCGCGGTTTACTGGACCGGCCCGTCGCTCGGCTTCGATTTCGGGGCCGATGCCAACAAGGTGTTCGTGCTCGTCTACAACCTCCACGACAGCCAGGACCTGTTCAGGCGCTTCCCCGGCGCCGAGGGCCATGCCTATTTCGTCGGCGGATTCAACGCCCAGTATCTGCGCCGCGGCGACGTCGTGCTGATCCCGATCCGGATGGGCGTCGGCCTGCGGCTCGGGGTCAATGCGGGCTATATGCGCTTTTCCGAACGCAATCGCTGGCTGCCTTTCTGACGGACGGATAGCCGCAGCGACACGCCGGTCATCCCGGCGAAAGCCGCGATCTCGCGGAGGCTCACTGAGCGTTCCGGTCCCGGGATCCCGGCTTTCGCCGGGATGACTCATGTGCAGGATTGGCTTTGGCTTCGGCGCGTTCCGTTGCTAGGCGGGCGCGATGCTGAGCCTCCAGTTCATCCGCGACAATCCGGAAACGGTCGCGAAGGCGATCGCGGCCAAGAGCGTGGCGCTCGACCTCGATGCGCTGCTCCGGCTTGACGGCGAAGTGCGCGAGATGAAGACGCGCGCCGACGAGCTGCGCCGGCGGCGCAACGCGATCAGCGACAGCTTCCGCACCGCCGCCGCGGAGGAAAAGCCCGGGCTCGGCGCCGAGGCGAAGGCTGTCGGCGCCGAAATCTCGGCGATCGAAGCTAAGCTCGGCGAGCAGCAGCAGGCGCTCGACGCCCTGCTGCTGCGCGTGCCGAACATCCCCTGGGACGGTGCGCCGGTCGGCCCGGACGAGAGCTTCAACATCGTGGTCCGGCAGGAAGGCCCCGTCCCCGGCTTCGACTTCGCGCCGCTCGACCATGTCGCCCTGGTCGAGAAGAACGACTGGGCCGACCTTGCCCGCATCGTCCAGGTCGCGGGATCGCGCACTTATTGCCTGAAAGGCCGGCTCGCCTTGCTCGAGCAGGCGCTGATGCTGTGGGCGCAAAAGCGGCTCGCCGACGACGGCTTCACCCTGGTGACGGTGCCGGCGCTGGCGCGGCCGCAGGCGTTCATCGCCACCGGCCACTTCCCCGGCCACGAGGAGGAAGCCTATCACATCCCCGCCGACGAGCTTTATCTCGCCGGCACCGGCGAGATCGCGCTGACCTCGCTCCATGCCGGCGAGATCATCGAGGCGGAGCGGCTGCCGATCCTCTATGCCGGTTTTTCGCCCTGCTTCCGCCGCGAGGCCGGCAGCGCCGGGCGCGACGTGCGCGGCCTGCTGCGCGTCCACCAATTCTACAAGCTCGAACAATATGTGATCTGCCGCGACGACGAGGCGGAGAGCGCGCGCTGGCACGACCGGCTGCTCGCCAATGCCGAGGCGATGCTCGAGGCGCTCGAAATCCCCTATCAGGTGATCGAAACCTCGACCGGCGACATGGGCGCCGGCAAGTATCGGATGAACGACATCGAATCCTGGGTGCCGTCGCTGGGCAAATATCGCGAGACCCACAGCTGCTCGACGCTGCACGACTGGCAGGCGCGGCGGGCGAACCTCAGGTGGCGCGACGGGGAGCGCAAGGTGCGCTTCGTCCACACCCTCAACAACACCGCGCTCGCCTCCCCGCGCATCCTGGTGCCGCTGCTCGAAAATCATCAGACGGAAGATGGCCGCGTCCGGCTGCCGCCGGTGCTCCGGGAGCTGATCGGTGGCGACTATCTCTGACGAACGGGTTCCGTCGCGGCGCGACCTCGCCCGCGAAGGACTGGCGCTGCTGGGGCGCTTCTACCGCGCCTTCGGCCGGCTCGGCGATCGCGGTCCCGTGGGTGGGCCCAGGCTGATGGTGATCCCGGGTTTCCTCGCCACCGACCGCACGACCCTCGGCCTTCAGCGGGCGCTCGCCGCGGCCGGCTATCGCGTCACCGGCTGGGGCCTCGGTCTCAACCGGGGCGTGGAGGCCGATACGCTCGACCGGATCGTCGCACGTGTCGAAGCCTTTGGCGGCGGAAGCGCGGTGATCCTGATCGGGTGGAGCCTCGGCGGCATCTATGCCCGCGAGGTCGCCAAAATGCGCCCCGAGCTGGTGGCGAAGGTGATCACCCTCGGCACGCCTTTCTCCGGCGACCGGCGCGGCAACAATGTCTGGCGCCTGTACGAATGGGTGGCCGGCCATCCGGTCGACGATCCGCCGATCCAAGTCGCGATCGAGGAGAAGCCGCCGGTGCCGACGCTCGCAATCTGGTCGCGTCGCGACGGCATCGTCGCGCCGGCCTGCGCCCGCGGACTTCCGGGCGAGAGCGACCGGCAGCTCGAATTCGATTGCGGCCACATGGCCTTTGCGGTCAGCAGCCGCGCCTATCCCCGGATCATCGAAGCCGTACGAAGCTTTGCTCCCCCGGAGACCGAACAGGCGGCCTAGGCGAGGAAGGGCGCCGCCACTTCCGGCGGCACGCGAAGCGGGCGTCCGGTCGCCTTGTCCAGAATCGCCCAGGTCGTCCGGGCCCGCACCCGCACTTTGCCGTCCTCGCCGACGAACTCGACATGGCGGTCGAAGCGGGCGCCGCGCGGCGCCTCGCCGACCCAGGTGCGCCCGGTCACCGTCTCGCCCGGGCCGGCGGCGCGCAGATAGTCGATCTCGTGGCGGGTGACGACCCAGATATAGGCCTCGACATGCGCGGGCGGCGCCACCGCCCGCCAGTGGGCGGTCGCCATCTCCTGGATCCAGCGCACCCAGGCCGCATTGTTGACGTGGCCGAGCTCGTCAATGTCGCCGGGGCCGGCGGTGATCCTTTTCTCGAACCCCAGGGTCACTCCGCGCCCATCTGGGTGAGGATAAAGGCATAGGCCTCGGCCACCTCGCGCAGCCGCGTCCAGCGGCCGGACTGGCCGCCATGGCCGGCGCCCATGTTGATCTTCAGGAGCAGCAGATTGTCGTCGGTCCGCGTGGCGCGCAGCCGCGCCGCCCATTTCGCCGGCTCCCAATAGGTCACCCGGGGATCGTTGAGGCCGCCGGTGACCAGCAGCGGCGGATAGGCCTGGGCGCGGACATTGTCATAGGGGCTGTAGCTGCGGATCAGCTCGAAAGCGGCGCGGTCGGCGATCGGATTGCCCCATTCGTTCCACTCCCCCGGGGTCAGCGGCAGCGTGTCGTCGAGCATGGTGTTGAGCACATCGACGAACGGCACGTCGGCGACCACCGCCCCCCACAGCTCGGGATCGGAATTGACGACCGCGCCCATCAGCTCGCCGCCGGCCGAGCCGCCCTGGATGCCGATATTTCCGGCGCTCGTATAATTTTGCGCGATCAGGCCGCGCGCGGCGTCGACGAAATCGTTGAAGGTGTTGGTGCGCCGCTCGAGCTTGCCGTCGAGATACCATTGATAGCCGAGATCGTCGCCGCCGCGGATATGGGCGATGGCGAAGGCGTAGCCGCGGTCGATCAGGCTGAACCGGTTGGTGTTGAAGCCGGGCGGGGTAGCGATGCCGTAGGCGCCATAGGCGTAGAGGAACAGCCGCCCCCGGCCGTTGCGCTCGAAGCCGCGGCGGTAGACGATCGACACCGGAATGCTCCTGCCGTCACGCGCGGGGACGGTGATCCGCTCGGTGACATACTGGCTGGCATCGTAGCCCGACGGGATGCGCTGGACCTTGAGCGTCTCGAGCCGCTCCTCGGCCGGATGATAATCGTAGACCGTCGGCGGCGTCACCATCGAGGCGTAATTGAGCCGGTAGGCGGCGGGCGCATATTCCGGATTGCTGCCGAGCGAGACGGTGTAGCTGGCCTCGCCGAACGGAATCCGCCGCTCGGCGCCGTCATAGCCGCGCAGTCGGATCTGATCGAGTCCACCCACCCGCTCGGTGATCGCGAGATGGTCGCGAAAGGCGGTGACGCCGCGCAGATAGACCTCGTCCGAGCCGGCGATGATTGTGCGCCAGGTGCCCGGTTCGGCCGGATCCGCCTCGGCCAGCCGGAAATTGACGTGATCGTCGTTGGTGAGGATCCACAATCGGCCGTGGCTGGCGTCGACGCCATATTGGATGTCGGGCCGGCGGCGCGCGATCAGGATCGGCGGCGCTTCGGGATTCGCCGCCGGCACGAAGCGGACCTCGTTGGAGCTGTTCTCGCCGGTGCTGATCAGGATCAGGCTGCGGTCCTGCGACAGGCCGACGCCGACGCTGAAGGCCACATTCTCGGTCTCCTCGTAGACCGTGCGGTCGTTCGCCACCGGCTCGCCGAGCCGGTGGAGCCGGGCGCGATAGCTGCGCCAATTGTCGTTGACCTCGGTGAAGACGACGCCGCGGCTGTCGGCGGTCCACACCGGGCTGCCGATGCCGACCTCGGTCACGGTCTCGATGTCCTGCCCGCTCGCCAGGTCGCGGATCCTGAGCTGGAAGCGTTCGGAGCCGTTGTCGTCGACCAGTATCGCGGCGTAGCGGCCGTCGGGGCTGACTTCGAGGTCGCCCAAACGGAAATATTCCTTTCCTTCCGCCTCGCGCGGCTCGTCGAAGATCAGCTGCGCCTCGCCGCCGGCGACGGGGCGGCGATACCAGCTGCGATACTGGGCGCCGGGCTGGAACGCCCACCAATAAGTGAAAGCGCCGTCGCGAACCGGCACCGAGCTGTCATCCTCGGGAATGCGGCCGCGCATCTCCTGGAACAAAGTCTCGATCAGCGGCCGGTGCGGCTGCATCGCCGCTTCGAAATAGGCGTTCTCGGCACGCAGATAGGAGAGCACGTCCTCATCGTCGACATTGGGATAGGAATCGTCCTTGAGCCAGTGCCAGGGATCCTCGACCCGGATGCCGTGGCGTTCGAAGCTGTGGGGACGCTGCTCGGCGCGCGGCGGCGCGGGAAGCTCGGGCGTGCGGTTCATCGATTCCCTTTGCGTTTGGCCGGTTTGCGTTTGACCCTGGGCCGCCAGCGGCGCGGCGATCAGGAGCAGGCTGACGACGAGCGTATTTGAGAGGCGCATGGTTCCCCACCCCGGCTTGAAGGCTGGCGCGGCACGCGCCGGACGACTAGATGGGCCCGCGATAACGTCGCTTGAGGAAGTTGCCAATGTCCACCTATGCGGACCGTCTCGCCGCTCTGCGGCAGCAGCTGAAGGCCGACCGGCTCGACGGCTTCGTCGTGCCGCTGACCGACGAGCATATGAGCGAATATGTCGGCACCTATGCGCAGCGGCTGGCCTGGCTGACGGGCTTCCAGGGCTCGGCCGGATCGGCGGTGGTGCTGCCGCAGGAAGCGGCGATCTTCGTCGACGGCCGCTACACGCTGCAGGTTCGCGCCCAGGTGGACGGCGATCATTGGAGCTACCAGTCGGTGCCGGAAACCAGCGTCGCCGACTGGCTGAAAGCGCATGCGCCCGAGGGCGGCCGGATCGGCTACGATCCCTGGCTGCACACCGGCGAATGGGTGAAGAAGGCGCGCGAGGCGCTCGCCGACCAGGGCGCGGAGCTGGTCGCGGTCGGCCGCAACCCGATCGACGCGGTGTGGGCGGACCGGCCGGAGCCGTCGCGAGCGCGGCTGATCGTCCATCCCGACCGTTATGCCGGCCGCTCTTCGGCCGCCAAGCGCCAGCAAATGGCCGACTGGCTGAAGGAGCAGAAAGCCGATGCGGCGGTGCTCGCGGCATTGGATTCGATCGCCTGGACGTTCAACGTGCGCGGCCAGGACGTCGACCACACGCCGGTCGCCCTCTCGTTCGCCATCGTCCATGACGACGGCACCGCCGATCTGTTCGTCGCCCCGGAAAAGCTCGGCGACGAGGTCCGCCAGCATCTCGGCAACGGCGTCCGGCTGCACGACCGCCACGCCTTCGAGCCCTATCTCAAAAGCCTCGCCGGCAAGGCGGTGGCGGTCGACCCGGAGCGCTCGGTGGCGGCGATCTTCGACGCGCTCGAGCAGGCCGGCGCGAGGCTGGTCGCCAAGCGCGACCCGGCGGTGCTGCCCAAGGCGATCAAGAACGATGTCGAGATTGCCGGCCACAAGGCCGCCCAGGCCCGCGACGGCGCCGCTTTGGTCCGCTTCCTCCACTGGCTGAGCCTCGAAGCACCGAAAGGCGGCCTCGACGAACTCGAGGCGGCGGCGAAGCTCCACCAGCTGCGCCAGGCGAGCGGCGACCTCAGGGATTTGAGCTTCGACACCATTTCCGGAGCCGGCCCGAACGGCGCGATCGTCCATTATCGGGTGACCGAGGAGACCAACCGGCCGATCGAGAATGACAGCCTCTATCTGGTCGACAGCGGCGGCCAATATCCCGACGGCACCACGGACGTCACCCGCACGGTCGCGATCGGCACGCCGACGGCCGAGATGCGCGACCGCTTCACCCGGGTGCTCCAGGGCCATGTCGCCGTCGCCCGCGCGCTTTTCCCGGAAGGAACGCGCGGCTCGCAGCTCGACAGCTTCGCGCGGCAATATCTGTGGGCGGCGGGACTCGATTATGCGCACGGCACCGGCCACGGCGTGGGCAGCTTCCTCGCCGTCCACGAAGGGCCGCAGCGCATCGCGCCGGCCGGCAGCAGCCAGCCGGGCGGCGACGAGCCCTTGAGGGCCGGCATGATCCTCTCCAACGAGCCCGGCTATTACAAGACCGGCGCCTACGGCATTCGCGTCGAGAATCTGGTGCTGGTGGTCGAGCGCCCGGTCGAGGGCGGCGAAAAGCCGGTGCTCGGCTTCGAGACTCTGACGTTCGCGCCGATCGACCGCAGCCTGATCGACGCCGCGATGCTGAGCCGTGAGCAGCGGGAGTGGGTCGACGCCTATCACGCCCGGGTGCTGGAGGTGATCGGACCGCAGCTCGACGGCGAAGCGCTCGTATGGCTCAGGGCGCAGTGCGCGCCCCTTTAGTCCTCCCCGGAACGGGGAGGGGGACCGGCCGGCGCAGCCGCACGGTGGAGGGGGCCCGCGGCCCCGCACGTGCTGCGGGGGAAAGAAAAGCGGCAGTCGAGCCGTGTCTAAGCGGCATTGACCTGAAAGCATGGAGGCGTGGGCCCCCTCCACCATGCTTCGCATGGTCCCCCTCCCCGTTCCGGGGAGGAGTTATTACGGCGCAGTCCTCGCTAGTCCTCCCCGTTCCGGGGAGGACTTTTGGCGCCCGCATCTTCCTGCTCGGCGCGCTCGCCCCCCACGGCACGCGCCTGCTGCTTCCTGCGCCGGAGATTCTGCCGGAGCGCCTCGGCGAGGCGCCGGTCGCGGTCGGGATCGCGTTTCGCCATGCCTGTCAGCCTCTTGGCGGAACTTGCCTTGACACCATATCCGGCCTGCGGCCATAGCGCCGCCTTCCGCGAATATCGTGCTGCCGTAGCTCAGTGGTAGAGCGCATCCTTGGTAAGGCTGAGGTCGTGAGTTCAATCCTCACCGGCAGCACCATCGCCCCCGCCGGAGGGGCGCCCGGCTTCAGCCGCTCGCCAGCTGCCTTTCCTCGCCGATCATCCGCTGTCCGGCCTTGCGCGCGAACAGGCTGGCGAGCTCGCGGTGCCGCTCGCGCGCCTCGGGCGTGACCGCATTGGCCGCCCGACGCTGCTCTTCGGCAGCTCTGCGCGAGTAATAACGCTGATCCGATTCCATGTTGTGCCTTCCCCAACTCGGTCTGCTTATCATAGGAAAAGCGAGATTTCGAATCGGTTGACCGGCGCTTTTCCGCGGACCGTCTCAGCGAATCCCCTTGGCGACGATCATGTCGAGCACGGCCGGATGGAGCGGGCGCACGAAGGCGCAGCCGATATAGTGGCCGGTCGCCCACATCACCCGGGCATGGCAGGCTTCGAGGCCGGGCAGGCGCAGCCAGACGTCGGTGCCGGGATAGAGCTCGAGATGGGTGGCGGCCCGGAAGCCGTCGGTCGACAGATCCATGATCTGGACGGTGATTCCCGAGGCGCCGCGCTGACGCAACCCGGCGCCGAGCTCGACCGAGACCCGCTCGGCGCGGCGGCCCCGGCGCGCCGGCTCGGCAAAGCCGGATTGGGTCGAAAGCTCGCCGCTGAGCGGCGCGCCGCCGCCCGCAAGGTTTGAAGACCAGCCGCCGGAATAGCTGTCCATCGCGGGCCGCTCAATCCGGGACGGTCAGCCCGACGGTCACGCCCCAGGCCGTAGCGAGCCTGCGCTCCTGGTCGGACATGTCCTCGTTGAGGCCGGGGCGCCGGAAGCGGTCGCCGCCATTGCCGGACGACGTCTTCTTCAATTGGACCAGCACCTCCTGCTCGTCGATCATGTAGAGGAATTCGAGCCCGACGCGGCCGGTGGCGGTCCAGGCGACGCGCGCCGGCACGATGTTCGAGCCGCGGATGAACATCACCTCGCTGCCGACCGGTGGCTGCTTGCCGCATTCGACCAGCGCGCCCTTGCGCGAAAGGTCGCGCAGCCGGCAGTCGACCTCGCCGAACGGCGTCTTCAGCTTGGCCGCAAGCAGCACGCGGGCGCGCCTGGCGGCGCGCTTTCCGCCAACCTCCCTGTTCACGAAATTGTCCGCGCCCATCCCTTTTCCCTCTTCTCCTGGCGCGGCACTACACCGAGAGGGCCAAAATTTTAGTAAACATCGGCCGCTGAATCGGGCTTTTCCACAACGAAGTTGACGCCGCCGGTCGCGCCTCTCATGGCCGCGGGATGCGCTTCTTCTCGGACAATGCGGCGGCGGCCTGCCCGGAGGCGCTGGCGGCGCTCGGCGAGGCCAATCGCCTCGACACCGCCTATGACGGCGACGGCTGGAGCCGCCGCCTCAACCAGGCCTTCGGCGCGCTGTTCGAAACCGAGGTCGAGGCCTTGTGGGTGTCGACCGGAACGGCGGCCAACAGCCTCGCTCTGGCCGCGCTCTGCCCGCCGCACGGCTCGATCGTCTGCCACCGCGACGCCCATATCCAGAATGACGAATGCGGCGCCCCGGAATTCTACACCAGCGGCGCCAAGCTGCTGCTCGGCGGCGGCGACGGCGCCAAGCTCGCGCCGGCGGAGGTCGAGGCGCAGCTGGCGGCGCTCCGCGACGACGTCCACCAGGTGCAACCGGCGGCGCTGTCGATCACCAACGCCACCGAATATGGCCTGGTCTACACGCCCGAGGAAACCGCCGCGCTCGGCGAGCTCTGCCGCCGCCGCGGGCTCGGCTTCCACGTCGACGGCGCCCGCTTCGCCGAATGCGGTAGCGAGGCTCGGCTGCGCCCCGGCCGACCTCAGCTGGCGGGCGGGCGTCGATGCGCTGAGCTTCGGCTTCACCAAGAATGGCGGGCTTTCGGCCGAGGCGCTGATCTTCTTCCGCCCGGAGCTGGCGGCGGCGACCTTCTACCGGCGCAAGCGCGGCGGCCACCTGCTGTCGAAGGGCCGCTATCTCGCCGCGCAGATCCTGGCGATGCTCGAAGGCGAGGTCTGGCTGCGCAACGCCCGCGCCGCCAACGCCGCCGCGGCGCGGCTCGCCGAGGCGGCGGGAGCCGGGCGGCTGGTGCTGCCGGTCGAGGCGAACGAAATGTTCGTCCGGGTCACGCCTGAGGAAGCGGCGGAGCTGCGCCGGCAGGGGTTCGACTTTTACGACTGGGGGCCGGGCGAGGCGCGGCTGGTGACGAGCTGGGACAGCGACCCGGCTCATGTCGACGCGCTCGCCGCCGCGATCCGGGCGCTGTGAGCAACCCGTCATCCCGGCGGAAGCAAACCCCGCAAAGTATTACTTTGCGGGGACCCCGATAGCCGGGACCTCGGGGGGAAGTACCGTGACATCTCGTCCCGAGGCCCCGGCTTCCGCCGGGGCGACGGTGGGTCCCGAGGCCCCGGCCTTCGCCGGGGTGACGGAAGGTCCCGAGGCCCCGGCCTTCGCCGGGGCGACGTCGGGTTTCGCGACCCGCGCCTGCTGCTCCCCTTCCTGCTGATCACGCTGATCTGGAGCTCGACCTGGATCGTCATCAAGGATCAATTGGGGGCGGTGCCGCCGGTCTGGTCGGTGAGCTATCGCTTCCTGATCGCCGGCGCGGTGATGCTGGCGATCGCCCGGCTTGCCGGCGGCGGAGCGCGGCTCGACCGGAGCGGCCACGCGCTGGCGCTGCTGCTCGGCCTGTTCCAGTTCGTCGTCAATTATAACAGCGTCTATATCGCCGAGCTCTACATCACCTCGGGGCTGGCGGCGGTGGTGTTCGCTTTGCTGGTCGTTCCCAACGCTTTGCTCGCCCGGCTCTGCTTCGGGGTGCGGATCACGAGGCGGTTCGCGCTCGGCTCGGCGGTCGCGATGGCCGGCGTCGCCTTGCTGTTCGTGCAGGAGATGCGCCAGACGGTTGCGGCGCCGGAAGCGGTGCTGGCCGGTCTCGCTTTGACGCTGGTCGCGGTGCTCGCCGCCTCGATCGCCAATGTCATGCAGCTGGCCGAAGGGATGAAAAGCCGTCCGGTCGCGGCGATGCTCGGCTGGGCGATGCTTTATGGCGCGCTCGCCGATTCGGCGCTCGCCTGGGCGGTGGCCGGGCCGCCGGTGGCGGAGTATCGCGCCGGCTACTGGATCGGCCTTTTCTATCTCAGCGTGGTCGCCTCCGCGCTCGCTTTCTGGCTCTATTATCGGATCATCCGCGCGATCGGGCCGGCCAAGGCCGCTTATTCGAGCGTGCTGATCCCGATCGTCGCGATGATGCTGTCGACTTTGCTCGAAGGCTATCGCTGGTCGCCGCCGGCGATCGCCGGCGGCCTGCTCGGCATCGCCGGGCTGGTCATCGCCCTGCGCGCCGGCCGGGCGCCGCCGGCCGCCCCTGAATGACAAGGCCCGCGGCGAAGGGGTGCCGCGGGCCCTGCAGTGACCGGTATGGCTGCCGCCTAGCGGACCGCGCCCCTGCTGAACAGGTTGACGACCGCCAGCAGGATGACCGCGCCGAGGAAGGCGGCGATCAGCGTGCCGCCGTCGAGCGGACTGTTGATGATGCTGCCGTCGGCGCCGAAGAAGCCGCCGAGCAGGAAGCTGCCGAGCAGAGAGCCGACGATGCCGACGACGATGTTCAAAAGGATGCCTTGCTGGGCATTCGTCCGCATGACGATGCTGGCAAGCCAGCCGATGATGCCCCCGATGATCAGTGCGAGAATGAGACCCATGGCTTTACTCCTACCGAGGCTCCGCCGGCCGGGGCCGCGGATCGCAGGTAGAGACGCTTGTAACCTCAGGCTTGTTCCTCGTTTCGGCTCATATCCGATTGCGGAGACAGCGTTCGCGCTAGCCGCGATTCCAGGCGAATTGGCGCTTTTCCCGCGGCGGCGGCGCGTCCGAGGCCTTGAAGTATAGATGGCAGACGAGCAGCAGCAGCGACCCCGAATAGAGCAGGTTGTGCCATTCGTCGGCATAAGCGAAGCTCAAGGGCAGCATCAGCAGCAGAGCGAGGCGGAACATCCATTCGCGCGCCCGCGCGCTGCGCACCCCGACCGAAGAGGCGGCCTGGCGATAGGCGTGGCGCCGCACCCAGTCCATCACCAGCAGCCAGGCGAGCGTGCGCAGCATGGTGACGAAGATGCCGTCCTCCGGCCCCATGCCGGCGATCTGAAGCGCGACGGCGGCGACGTAGAAGGCGATGCTGCCGTTGAGGCATTCGATCGCCACGCGCCACGGCCCGGCGCCGAGGCGGTGCTGAATCCACCCGGCAGCCGGCGACCAGACCCTTTCGATCAGCAGGTCGTCTAGATTCCCCATCGCTCCTGATGCACACTATCAGCACGAAAGGCTTGCGAAAGCCTGAAAATTTCGACCGCCCGTGCGAAAGCCGCCGCCTGTTGCGTCGCCGCAATAGCGGCCTCGCCTGCCGCATTGCGCGCCCCTGCCCGCCCGCCTAAACGGCTCGGATGCTCGACGCCCGCCCTACCCAAGCCCATCCGCCCGCGATCAAGCGCGAGGATTATCGCCCGCCCGAATGGCGGGTGCCGGAGATCGCGCTCGAGCTCGAGCTCGCCGCGGAGCGGACGATCGTCCGCGCCCGGCTCGAGGTCGAGCGCGAAGGCGACCACAAGCTGCCTTTGAAGCTCGACGCGGAGGGGCTCGACATCCTCTCGGTCACCGTCGACGGCGTCGCGGTCAATTATTGGTACGAGCAGGGCCGCCTCAAGGTGCCGGTGGAAAGCGAGCGGGCGATCGTGGCGACCGAAGCGGCGATCTCGCCCAGGGCCAACACCCGGCTGATGGGGCTTTACGAATCGGGCGGGCTGCTCTGCACCCAGTGCGAGGCGCAGGGCTTCCGCCGGATCACGCCCTTTCCGGACCGTCCCGACGTGCTGAGCCGCTACCGGGTCAGGATGATTGCCGACAAGGCGCTCTATCCGGTGCTGCTGGCCAATGGCGATCCGATCGGGTCAGGAGAGCTGGACGATGGCCGCCACTGGGCGGAGTGGCGCGACCCCTTCCCCAAGCCCTGCTATCTGTTCGCGATGGTGGCCGGCGACCTGGTCGTCAATCGCGACCGCTTCGTCACCCGGTCCGGCCGCGAGGTCGAGCTCGGCATCTGGGTCAGGGACGGCGACCTGCCGCGCACCGAGCATGCGATGGCGTCGCTGAAGAGCGCGATGACGTGGGACGAGGAGGTGTTCGGCCGCGAATACGACCTTGCCGTCTTCAACATCGTCGCGGTCAACGACTTCAACTTCGGCGCGATGGAGAATAAGGGCCTCAACATCTTCAACTCGCGCTACATCCTCGCCGATCCGGACACCGCCACCGACCAGGATTACGACGCGATCGCGGGCGTCGTCGGGCACGAATATTTCCACAACTGGTCGGGCAACCGCGTCACCTGCCGCGACTGGTTCCAGCTGAGCCTCAAGGAAGGCTTCACCGTCTTCCGCGACCAGCAATTCTCGGCCGACATGGGCTCACAAGCGGTCAAGAGGATCGAGGACGTGCGGATGCTGCGGGCCGCGCAATTCCCCGAGGATGCCGGGCCGCTGGCGCATCCGGTGCGGCCCGATTCCTATATCGAAATCTCCAATTTCTACACCGCCACCGTCTACAACAAGGGCGCCGAGCTGATCCGGATGATGCACACCATGCTCGGCCCGGAGCGGTTCCGGGCCGGCTGCGACCGCTATTTCGAACGGCATGACGGCGAGGCGGTGACCTGCGAGGACTTCGTCTGCGCGATGGAGGATGCCAGCGGCGTCGACCTTTCCGAATTTCGCTTGTGGTACAGCCAGGCCGGGACGCCGAAGGTGAAAGCGAGCCTCGCCGGCAGCGGAGACGGCCTGCGCATCCGGCTCGAGCAGGAGGTGCCGGCGACGCCGGGCCAGCCGGCCAAGCGGCCGATGCCGATCCCGCTCCGGATCGCCCTGCTCGACGGCGCGACCGGCCGCCCCGTGGCCGCGGAACGGCTGATCGTGCTCGACGAGGCGCAGGCCGAGATCCCGGTCGAGGCGGCGCCCGACCGGCCGGTGCTGTCGCTCAATCGCGGCTTTTCGGCGCCGGTGATCGTCGAGACCGACCGCAGCGCCGCCGATCTCGCCTTCCTGTCGGCGCATGACGACGATCCGTTCGCCCGCTACGAGGCGATGCAGCAGCTGATGCTCGACACGCTGATCGCGGCGGTGGCGGCCGGCGAGACCGATCATCGGCCGGTGGTCGAGGCGGTCCGCGAGACGCTGGCCAGCGCCGCGCTCGATCCCGCCTTCATCGCCGAGGCGGTGCTGCTGCCGAGCGAGGCGTTCATCGGCGACCAGATGCTGGTGGTCGATCCCGAAGCGATCAACGCCCGCCGCGAGGCGCTGCGGCGCGAGCTCGGCCGGGCGCTCGAGGACGAATGGCGCAGCGCCTATGCCGCGCATGCCGCCAATCGCTACGAATATGGTCCGGCCGCCAAGGGCGCGCGGCGGCTGCGCACGATCGCCCTGGCCTATATCACCGCCGCCGGCGCCGCCGACGCGCCGGCGCTGGCCAAAAGGCAATATGACGAAGCCGACAACATGACCGACCGGCAGGGCGCGCTGGGCGTGCTCGCCAACGGCGATTCGCCGGAGCGGGAGACGGCGCTCGCCGCCTTTTACGACCGCTATCGCGACAATCCGCTGGTGCTCGACAAATGGTTCACGGTGCAGGCGCTGTCGACGCGCGACGACACCGCGGCCGCGGTCGAGCGACTGGCCGGCCATCCCGACTTCACGCTCAACAACCCCAACCGGCTGCGGTCGCTGGTCGGCGCGTTCGGCGCCAACCAGCGCGCCTTCCACGACGCGTCGGGACGCGGCTACCGCTTCCTGGCCGGGATGATCCTGGCGGTCGACCGGATCAATCCGCAGACGGCGGCCAAGCTGGTGCCGCCGCTCGGACGCTGGCGGCGGTTCGACGAAGCCCGGGCCGCGCTGATGCGCGCCGAGCTCGAGCGGATCGTCGCCGTCCCGGCGCTGAGCAAGGACGTGTTCGAGCAGGCCAGCAAGAGCCTGGCCTGATCCGTCATCCCGGCGCAAGCCGGGACCTCAGGGGGACGTGCCGTGACGTCATCCCGGCGAAAGCCGGGACCTCAGGGGCAAGTGCCGTGACGTCATCCCGGCGAAAGCCGGGACCTCAGGGAGGTTCTGGCGACTTCTGGTCCCGAGGTCCCGGCTTGCGCCGGGATGACGGGTCAGCCGTTGATCGTGTCCCACAAGTCCCGCCAGTCCGGGTTGGCTTCCTGGATCAGCTGCAACTTCCAGACTCGTTTCCACTCCTTCATCTGCTTCTCGCGGCCGATGGCTTCGTCGATCGTGGGATAGGGCTCGGCATAGACGAGACGCTTGAGGTTGTAGCGCCGGCAGAAGGATGAACCGGTGCCTTTCCGGTGCTGCGCCACACGCGCAACGATGTCGGCACACACGCCCAGGTACAGCACTCCGTGCGGCTTGTTGGTCATGATGTAGATCCAGCCGCCCTTCATCGCCGCAATATATGTACGACCGGCGTCATCCCGGCGAAAGCCGGGACCTCAGGGGGCCTCACCGTGACCTCATTCCGGCGAAAGCCGGGACCTCAGGGAGGTTCTGGCGACTTCTGGTCCCGAGGTCCCGGCTTGCGCCGGGATGACGCGTCAGCCGCAGACCGGGCCGCCGCCGAGCAAAGCGCGCCGCGCCGCCCGCAACGCTTCGGTCGCGGCCGGTGGGTCGCGATTGGCGAGGACGACGACCACCCGCCCGCGCTCGGGGTCGATCTCCAGATGGGCGTTGATCCCGATCGAGCCGCCGCCATGGCCGACCAGGCGGGTGCCGTCGAGGTCGAGCCGGTTGAAGCCGTAGCCGTAGCT
Organism: uncultured Alphaproteobacteria bacterium; assembly: GCA_963848555.1. Lineage (GTDB taxonomy): Bacteria > Pseudomonadota > Alphaproteobacteria > Sphingomonadales > Sphingomonadaceae > Allosphingosinicella. Next base: position 296,252 of record CAWKEE010000006.1, read on the forward strand.
CGCTTGTCCCTCACCGCCGGCCTCGGCCGGGGGGACGAGATGGGCGCGCCACATGAGCTCGGTCGTCTCCGGGCGGGTCAGAAGGTGATGCCGCAGCGCCTCGGCGAAGCGAAGCAGGTCGCCGACCGTGCTGACGGCGCCGCCGGCCGGCGAGCCCCAGGCCGAGCCGATCTGCGGCGCCGGCCGCGGCGGTCCCTCGGCGCCCGCGCCGCCGGGGCCGCGCCGGGTCATCGCCGCCGCCCGCGCCAATGTCCCGTCGAGCGAGGTGGCGGCCATTCCCGCCGGAGCGAAAATACGCTGCTGCAGATAGTCGGGATAGGAAAGGCCGCTCAGCCGCTCGACGATCGCGCCGAGCACGACATAGCCCGAATTGGAATAAGCGAAAGCCGAGCCCGGCGCGAAAGCGAGGCCGTCGGCGAGCGCGATCGGCAGCAGATCGGCGGCGGTGCGCGCCGACTGGATCGCGGTCCGGTTGTCGGGGCGAAAATAGTCGCGCAGCCCGGATCGGTGGGTGAGCAGCTGGTCGATCGTGATCGCGCCGATCTCCGGCGGCAGACCGGGCAGATGCCGGGCGATCGGATCGTCGAAGCGGAGCCGGCCGGCATCGGCGAGCTGGCCGATGGCGACGGCGGTGAACATCTTGCCCATCGAAGCGACGTTGAAACGCGTCTCGGGCGTGTTGGCGATCCGCCCTCCCGCGTCGGCATGGCCGAACGCCTCCTGCCAGAGCACCCGGCCCCGCTCGCCGACCAGCATCGTCCCGGAAAATTCATCGCGCGCCGACCGGCCGGCGATGCAGGCGCGCAGCTCGTCCAGCGCGGCCGTCGGCGGCGGCTGCGCCGAAGCGCAGGCGCACGAGGCGAGCAGGGCCAGAGCGGCGGGGGCGATACGCATGACCTCTTTTCTCCTTCGGCTCCAGCCGATAGGGTGGCGCCTACTTCAAATGGAAGAGCCTTCCCTGAGTAGAGCCCTGCGCCTGGACGCGCCCGACCGCGCGGCGGCGCTGGTCGATCCCGTGCGGCGACGGATCCTGACCGCCTTCATGGGCCGCGAGCGGTCGCTGTCGGAGGCGGCGGAAGCGCTCGCCATGCCGCTCAACCGGCTCGCTTACCATGTCGGCGCGCTGCTGCGGCTCGGCCTTGTCGGCATCGTCCGCGAGCGGAAGCGCGCCGGCCGGCCGATCCGTTTCTATCGGGCGGTCGCCGACGCGTTCCTGGTCCCCGCCGCCGCGACCGGCCGGCGCCCCGGCGCCGGGCTGTCGGCGGAAATGCGCGCCGCGATCGACCAGGCGGAGCTGCTGGCGGGGGCCAGTGACATGATCGTCGCGCTCGACGCCGGCGGACGGCCGATCATGACCCGGCACGGCGCCGAGGCGGCGACTGACGCGTGCGAATATTGGCGGGTGCTGGCGCTGACCCGGAGCGAGGCGCAGGCGCTCGCGGCCGAGCTCGGAGCGCTGCTGCGCCGATATGAGGGCAAGCCGGGAAAGGGCAAGCGGACCTATCTCGCCCACGGCGCGCTGGCGCCGCGGACGGAACGCTAACCCGTCATCCCGGCGCAAGCCGGGACCTCAGGGACGAGAGATCACGGCACTTGCCGCCGAGATCCCGGCTTTCGCCGGGGTGACGCTAGCGGCCGAGCCAGGCCGCGACCTGCTCGGCGGCCTGGTTGGCGGCCTGGTTGAGCGCCGGGGCGACCGCGGCGGGGCTCGCTTCGGCGACCGGGACGCGCGCTTCGAAGCGGTTGCTGGTGACGCCGTCGGCGCGGGCGATCGTCGCGTCATAGACGACCACCGCCTCCATCCGCGTCGGATCGAGACCGAAACGCAGCAGCTGACCGGTCAGCCTGGTGCCGGGATCGTGGCTGTACTGATCGGCGTCGAGCACGACCCGGCCGGTGCGGGCGGCGACGACCTCGCCGACCAGCCGGCCGAACAGCGGCGCGGGATTCTCGACCCACTGCGCGTCCTGGAGATACTGGATGCTGGTGTCGCTGACATAGACGGGAACGCGGGTCGTGTTCAGCGCCTGCGGCACGGTCGGCTCGACGATTGTGACCGCCTCACCCTGGCCGGCGCTGACCGGAGTCGCGGCGGCGCGGGTCTGCGCCGGGGTCAGGGTCAGCAGATAATCGGGCACGCTGGCGCCGCCGAAACAGGCCGACAGCATCAATGCCGCCGCCACCGCCGGGAAGAGCTTCGCTCGCATCGTCACTTCCTCCCTCACGGATCATAGTCCGGCAGGCGCTGGCCGCCGACAATGCCGCCGACGCCCTGCTGGTTCAGCCGGTCGGTGATGTCGCGCAGCGACTGGCTGGTGGCGCGCAGGTCGCGGATCAGCTGGCCGACTTCCGGCAGCGTCTGGCTGGAGAAAGCCTGGACCCCGGGGCGGGCGTCGTTGAGCACGCCCTCGAGATTGCGCATGCTGCTCTCGGCGGCGCGGATGGTGTGCCTGAGGTCGTTGATCAGCGGCCGCCCGTCCTCGTTCAGCAACGCCTCGGTCGAGTCGGCGAGCCGGCCGAACCGGTCGGCGGCGGCGCCGGCCTGGGCGATCGCGACCCGGGCCTCGGCCAAGGTGGCGGCGATCTCCGGCGAGCGTTCGGCGAGGTTGCGGCTGATCTCCTCCATATTGTCGAGGATTCCGGCCAGTGACTCCTGGTTGCGGTCCGAGAGCAATTCGGTGAGCCGCTCGGTCAGCGCCGATACCCGTTCGAGCAGCTCGGGCGCGGTGTTGAGCAGCTGGCCGAGCGCGCCCGGGCGGGTCGGGATCACCGGATAGCCATAGGGACATTCGGTCTGCGCATTCTGCTCGGGGCAGCGTATCTCGGTCAGCGCCGGCGCCGGCTGGCCGGGGACCGGCTCGGGCGGATCGAGCTGGATCTGCGAGACGCCGGTGAAGCCGACGCCGCGAATGGTCGCGGTCGTGCCTTGCAGCACCGGCGTCTCCTCGCGCACCGTGATGCGCACGCGGATGAATTGCGGGCTGGCCGGCTCGAGATTGATCGATCGGATCTGGCCGACCGGAACGCCGCGGAAGGTGACCGCCGAACCCTTGGCCAGCCCCTCGACCGACTGCTGGAAGAAGACGTCATAGGTCTTCTCGGCGCCGTCGCCGACCTGGCTCAGCCAGACGATGAACACCGCCAGCGCCGCGATCAGGCCGAGGACGACGCTGCCGACGAGGATCTGGTTCGATCGGGTTTCCATCAGGTCGCGGCCTCTTCGCGTTCATTTATCGTGGCGGCGATGCGGCCGCGCGGACCCTTGAAATAAGCCTGAATCCACTCGTGGTCCAAAGCCAATAATTCCGGAATCGTTCCGATCGCCACCACTTTGCGGTCGGCGAGCACCGCCACCCGTTCGCAGATCGCATAGAGCGTGTCGAGATCGTGGGTGATCAGGAAGACGGTGAGGCCGAGCGCCTCCTTCAATTCGCAGATCAGCTGGTCGAACGCGGCCGCGCCGATCGGGTCCAGTCCGGCGGTCGGCTCGTCGAGGAACAGGAGCTCGGGATCGAGCGACAGCGCGCGGGCGATTCCGGCGCGCTTCCTCATGCCGCCGGAAAGCTCGGCGGGATATTTGGCGCCGGCGTCGGCGGAGAGGCCGCTCATCGAAATCTTGTAGGCCGCGATCTCGTCGAGCAGCTCGGGACCGATGCCGGGATAGAATTCCTTGATCGGCACCTGGACATTCTCGGCGACGGTCAGCGTCGAGAACAGCGCCCCGCCCTGGAACAGCACGCCCCAGCGGCGGCGGACATGCTTGGCCTCTTCCTCGTCGCGGTCGATCATCGATTCGCCGAATACGGTGATCTCGCCCGCCTGCGGATTCTGCAGGCCGATGATCGAGCGCATCAGCACCGACTTGCCGGTGCCCGAGCCGCCGACCACGCCGAGGATCTCGCCGCGCCGGACGTCGAGGTCGAGGCCCTCGTGAACGACCTGGTCGCCGAACCGGTTGGTGAGGCCGCGGACCTGGATGACGGGCTCGCTCGCCACGCTCAGATCCAGCCGATCTCGGTGAAGAAGACGGCGAAGAAGGCATCGAGCACGATCACCATGAAGATGCCCTGGACAACGGCGGTAGTCGTCCTCAGACCGACCTCCTCGGCATTGCCCTCGACCTGCAGCCCCTGGTAGCAGCCCGCCATCGCGATGATCAGGCCGAACACCGGCGCCTTGATCAGCGTCTGGTAGAGGTCGGTCATCGGCACCACCTCGCGGATCCGCTGGACGAATGTGATCGGCGGGATGTCGAGCGACAGCCAGACGAAGATGCCGCCGCCGATGATCGCGAGAATGGCCGCATAAAAGCCGAGCAAGGGCATCAGCAGCACCGTCGCCAGCACCCGCGGGAAGACCAAAGCCTCCATCGGCGACACGCCGATGGTGCGCATCGCGTCGACCTCTTCGTTCAATTTCATCGAGCCGATCTGCGCCGCGAAGGCGGAGCCGGAGCGGCCGGCAACCATGATCGCGGTCATCAGCACGCCCAGCTCCTTGATCGCGCTGCGGCCGATCAGGTTGATCGTATAGATTTCGGCGCCGAACTGCCTGAGCTGGACCGCGCCCTGCTGGGCGATGACGATGCCGACCAGGAAGCTCATCAGGCCGATGATGGCGAGCGCGCGCACGCCGACCACGTCGAACCGGGTCACGACCGCGTTGAAACGGAAGCGGCGCGGATGGCGGGCGACGTTGGCGACCGAGATCAGCAGCGCGCCGAAAAAGCCGAGCAGGCCGACCATCGTGCCCATCGCGGTCTGGGTGGCGGCGCCGAGCTCGCCGACGAACTGGCGCAGCGGCGGCTCATATTCGCGCCGCACCGTCACCGGCTGGTCGGCGCGGGCGACATGGTTGATCAGCATTTGCTGGTCCTCGCTGGCGCCGACGATCTCGGCGCCGCGGTCACGCTCGAGCTTGTGCACCAGCCAGGCGCCGACCGTGTCCATCCGCTCGACCTCGGTCAAGTCGACCACCAGCGGCTGCGCGTCGATCCCGGCCAGCTGCTCGGAGAGCTTGCGCACGCGCAGCAAGGTGAGATTGCCGCTCAGGCGCAGCACGCAGCGCCCGTCTTCATAAGCAGAGGCGAAATCCGCTGTTACCGTCATGCAACGGCGACTAGTGCTTCAATTCCCCGCAGGCGGCAAGCGAAGAGGGCATGGTGAGGCGCGAGGCGGACACGGCGGGTGCGGCGTCCCGGTGCGGGGCGCTCGCCATCTACGACATGGACAAGACGGTGACCCGCCGCCCGACCTACGGCCTGTTCCTGATCCATGCGCTGCTGCGCCTCGCGCCGTGGCGGCTGGCGCTGACGCCGGCTCTGCTCGCGACCGGCGCCGGCTACGCGCTCGGCCTGATCGACCGGGCGCGCCTCAAGGAACTCAACTACCGGCTGCTGGTCGGCCGGCCGGCCCCGGCGCGGCTGGAGCCGGTGGTGCGCAGCTTCGCCGACCGCCAGCTGGCGACCAACATCCTGCCGGGAGCGCGGACGCGGATCGCCGAGGACAGAGCGGCCGGCCGGCGGCTGGTGCTGGCGACCGCCTCCTACCGCCTCTATGCCGCGGCGATCGCCGAGCGGCTCGGCTTCGACGACGTGATCGCCACCGACACCCTGCCCGACGCGCGCGGGCGGATCGTCGCGCGCATCGACGGGCGCAACTGCTATGGGCTGGCCAAGCTCGACATGATCGAGGCCTGGCTGCAGCGCGAGGGGCTGGAGCGCGAGGCGGTCCATATCCGCTTCTATTCCGACCACATTTCCGACGCGCCGGTCCATTCCTGGTCGGACGAGGCGTTCGCCGCCAATGCCGACGCCCGCCTCGCGCGGCTGGCCGCGGAACGGGGATGGGAGGTGCTCGACTGGCGGGACCGTGAGGGACAGTCACTTTCACGCGCCGACGACCGGACTTCCGGCTCCGTGCCGGGAAAGTGACTGTCCCCCTCGGTCCCCTCCGCCGCTAGGTCCTGCCCAGGCCCGGGATGCGCGCGCCGACGCCTTCGCGCAGGCGCTTGCGAATGCCTTCCTGGTCGTCGCGGAACCGCTCGAGGAACGCGATCTCCTCCGGGCTGTTGCCGAGCGTCCGGGCGACCTTGATCTGCTCGTTGACCGCATCGATCTCGCGGTCGACCGGCTCCTGGTCCCCCTCCGCGTAGCGGTTTCCCGCGCGCTTGAACTGAACGACGTGCCAGCAATCGTGGAAGAAGGTGTTGGCGCGCACGTCCGCGTCCGTGTTGCGCTCGAACTCCTCGGCTTCCCAGTAGAAGACCGCATCGTCCTGATCGCAGCAGGGCCGGTCCATCACGTTTCTGTCGACGACGACCTTGCCTTCGAAGAAGACGATCCTGTTCATGCCCCGGAAGGCTGCGGCCTGCTCGGCCGTCCAGGCCTTGCTGTTGATCAGGTCGGCCATTCTCTGCGCGCCGGCCAACAGGCCGGCTTCGTCGAGAGGGCGCTTGGGCTCGGCGCCGATCTGGAACTCGATCGGTATCTCCCTGCCAAGAACCTGGATGCTGGTCATGCTGCCGTCTCCCTTCCGGAACCGGGCGCGAGTCGCGGTCGCGGATTTCAAGGCTGCCATCCTGCCGCCGCCGCGGCTGTGGCGAAAGACACAGAAGCTCGAATGCGGCCGGAGGCAGCTCGATCACCCCCAGGCCTGGAGTTGCATCCGGCCTGAACTTGGGTTCTAAGGAAAAAGAGCCGGGATTCGGGGCGCTTATGACGGACATGGGCGAGCAGGCCGCAGCGCCGGCCGATGAGGCGCGTTGGGAGCATGCCGGCGGCTATGAGCCGGAAAAGGGGATGACCGTGCCGCTGCTGGTGGGGGCGGTCATCCAGTTCCTGCTCAGCGCCGCCGTGCCGCGCGACCCGCAGGATGGCGGCGTCGCCTTCCTGCTGGGTTACGCGCTCGGCGGGATGATCCCGGTCGCCCTGGTCCTTTATTTCTCGTTCGGCCGAAAGCGGGATCCGGGCGGCGCGTGGAAGATCCCGCTGGCGCTGGCGCCGGCCGCCTTGCTCGGCGCGCTGATCGCCGGCAGCGGCGCCGACCGGTCCGAGCAAGCGGCGGGCCAAAGCATCGCCGCGGCCACCGAGCGGATGATCGCCAGCGAAGGGCGGGATGCGGGGCAGCTCGGCCATAGCGGAGCGACCGGCGACGCCGGCACGATCGAGCGGCTGACGCTGGACCTGTTCAGGCGCGTGGCGGAGGACAAGCGGAATTATGAGCGCGAGATCGCCGAATCGGGCCTTGCCGAGATACTCACCCCGGCGGTGACCAACCCGCGCTCCGGCTATGGCGAGGCCCGGCGCCGGCTCGCCGCGGCGCGCGCCATCGTCCACCGCTATCGCGCCCTCCACATGAGCCGCATCGAAGAGATGGCCGACGGCATCCGCGCCTCCGACATGTCCGGACAGAGCAAGCGGGAGGCGCTCGACGGGTTCGATCGCGCCCTCAGCGGCAGCCGGCCGCGAGGGGAAAGGCTGTGGGCGCTCGAGCTGGCGGTGGTCGACGAATTCGAAGGGGCGATCGACGTGCTTGAGCGCGGCGATTGGGAGCGCCAGGGCAGCCAGTTCCTGTTCACGCGCACGGCCGACATGGACGCGTTCAACGCGCGCATGGCGGCGGTCGAGAGGATCGTGGCCGAGCAGCAGGAGATCACCCGCCTCCACGCGGCGAGCATGCGCGCCGACCTCGACCGCCTGCGCGGCCGATAGCGGAAGTGCTCGACTGACGGGACCGCGCTTCCTCCCCACGGCAAAACCGTGGGGAGGGGGACCACCGACAGGTGGTGGAGGGGTAACCGCACGGGCCTCGCCCTTTACCCCTCCACCACCCTGCGGGCGGTCCCCTCCCCATGCGCGCAGCGCATGGGGAGGAATGCGTCACACCGCTTCCAGCGCCTGGTCGAAGTCGGCGATGAGGTCGTCGGCGTCCTCGACGCCGATCGAGACCCGGACCAGATTGTCGGTGATGCCGAGCGCCTGCTTGCGATCGTCGGGCACCGACAAATAAGTCATCGCCGCCGGAGCGCTGGCGAGGGTCTCGGTGCCGCCGAGGCTGACCGCGAGATGGGCGATCCTGAGCGCGTCGAGAAACGCGAACGCCTCTTTCTCGCCCCCTTTCAGATAGAGCGAGAAAGTCGAGCCGGCGCCGGTGCAATGGCGCCGGTAGATGTCGGCCTGGCGGGCATCGCCGCCGTCGTCGAGGAAGCCGAGATAGCCGACGCTCTCGACCTTCTCATGGTGACGGAGGAAATCGCAGACCTTCGCCGCATTCTCGCCGGCCCGGGTCATGCGCAGCTCCAGCGTCTCCAGGCTGCGCAGCAGCATCCAGGCGGTGTTGGGATCGGTGATCGTGCCGATCGTGTTGCGCATCATCCGGATCGGGTTGATCTGCGCCTTCGATCCGACCACGCCGCCGGCGACGAGATCGCTGTGGCCGCCGGCATATTTGGTCAGCGAATAGACCGAGAGGTCGGCGCCGTGACGCAGCGGGTGGTGCCAGAGCGGCCCCAGGAAAGTGTTGTCGATCGCGATCGGCGGACCGCCGTCGGGGAAAGCGGCGTCGCGGGCGGCGCGCACCGCCTGAACGTCGACCAAGGCGTTGGTCGGGTTGGCGGGGCTTTCCAGATAGATGAGCGGCACCCGCCCCATCCCCTTCGCGCGCTCGATCACCTCGGCGATCTCGTCGCGGGTCGCGCCGGCCGGGAAATCGAGCCATTTGACCCCGAACCGGCCGAGGATGCGGCCGATCAACGTCTCGGTCGCGGCATAAAGCGGGCCGGAATGGACGACGACGTCGCCGGGCTGGACATGGGTCAGGAACAAAGTGGTGATCGCCGACATGCCCGAGGAGAAGGACAAGGCGTCCTCGGCATCCTCCCAGACGCTCAGCCGGTCTTCGAGTATCTCCTGGTCGGGGCCGTTGAAGCGCGAATAGACGAGCCCCTCGGCGCCGCCCGGGCGCTTGCCGGTGACCCCCTCGAAATGGCGCTTGCCGGCGGCGGCGCTCTCGAAGACGAAGGTCGAGGTCAAGAAGATCGGCGGCTTGAGCGAGCCTTCGGACAAAGCCGGATCGAAGCCGTGGCCCATCATCAGGGTCGAGGGCTTGAGCCGGCGGCCTGCCAATTTCGAGCACGTCGGGCTTGGGGCGGCGGCGGGGGGTGGCGCCGGTGAGGTCGGCTTCGTCTTCCATAGGTGTCTCCTTTCAGCCAGTCGCTTTGCTGCGTGGAGACCGAGCCCGCCCGGATGAGTCGGGCTCAAGGCCGCGCTGACCGCGCGGCCCAGGGGTGAGGTCCGTTGCCCGCCGGCTTCCTAGCCGGTTTTGAAAGGTTGGGGAATTGGGGCCGCGCGACGGCTGCGATAAGGCGACCTTATTGTGCGAGCGCGATCAGCGAGAGCTGGCGGCCATAGGTCGGCTCGCCGCGATGGGTGGCGCGACGGTAGCTGAAGAAGCGTTCGGGATCGGAATAGGTGTCGAGGCCGAGCGCCTCGGCCCGGGTGACGCCGGCGGCGGCGAGGCGGGCCAGGACATAGGCTTCGAGGTCGAACTGGTGATGGCCTTCGCGGCCGGCGCTGAAGAAATGGTCATTGTGGGGCTCGGCTTCGGCGAAGCGGCGGCGAAAGCCGTCGTCGACCTCGTAGCTGCGGCGGGCGATCGCCGGGCCGACCGCGGCGGCGATGCGCGAGCGCTCGGCACCGAGCAATTCCATCGCCGCCACGGCCGCATCGACGACGCCGGTGAGGGCGCCCTTCCAGCCGGCATGGGCGGCGCCGATCACGCCGGCGCGCTCATCGGCGAGCAGCACCGGCGCGCAATCGGCGGTGACCACCCCGAGCGCCAGGCCCGGCCGGTCGGCGACGATCGCATCGGCCGGCGGCCGCGCGTCGTCGGGCCAGGGCTCGGTCGCGACCAGCGCGGTCGCCGAATGGACCTGGTGGACGGTCACCAGCCGCGCGCCCGGCGCGACCGCCGCCACCGCGCGGCGGCGATTCTCGGCGATCGCCCGGCGGTCGTCTTCCGCTCCCCAGCCGGTGTTGAGGCCGGCGCAGACGCCCTTCGAAACGCCGCCGCGCCGGCCGAGAAAGCCGTGCGGAACGCCGATCAGCGCGGACCGGACCACCTCGACCTTCACAGGTTGGACCCCAGGTCCAATCGCATGACGATGTCCTCGTCGGCGTGACTGCCGACCATGAAGTCGTAGCGCCCGACCGGCTCGAAGCCATAGCGCTCGTAGAAGCGCCGGGCGCGGCAATTGTCGACGAACACCGACAGATAGACCTCGCCGGCGCCGCGCGCGGCCGCCGCCTCGAGCACCCAGGCCATCAAAGCGGCGGCCACGCCCCGGCCCTGCCACGGCGCGAGCAGGTAGAATTGCCTGAGCTCGATCGCGGGCGCCCGCGGCTCGAACGGCAGCGACGGCGGACCCAATTTGGCGAAGCCGACCGCTTCGCCGTCCTGCTCGGCGAGCCGCACCGCGAACCGCTCGTCGCTCAGCTCCCTGTGCCAGTTCGCTTCGCTATGGCCTTCCAGGAAGGCGGCGAGATTCTCGGGCGTGTAGAGATGACCGAACGTCTCGGTGAAGGTGCGCGGCCCCAGCGCCGCCATCAGCGCGGCATCGGCCGGCGTCGCGTCGCGAAAGGTCACCGCCGACACCTAGAATCCCTCCGGCTCGGGCCAGCCGGGCGCGGTGACCGCCAGCACCTTGAACAGGCTTCCCATCTGGGCGGGCGCGGTCAGCCGCTCGCGCGCGGCGGCGATTTCGGCGCGGCGCTCGGGCGCGGCCTTGGCGAGGATCGCGGCGCGCAGCTGGATGCCGATCGCCTCCAGCCATTCGCCCTGCGTCACCGGACCGAAGACGCGCGCGCCCTCGCCGCGCGCCGCTTCGGCCAGCGCGGCAAAGTCGACATGCGCGGTGAGGTCGCGGCTGCCGGGCGCCTGCCACGGATCGGCGCGGCGATGGCGGAGCACCGCCTGGAGCGTGTCGCCGCTCCCCGGGCGGTCATGGCCGTAATCGACGATCAGCGCGGCGCCGCCGGTGCCGGCGAGCCGGCGCGCGAGGTCGCGCAGGATGGCGATCGCGGCCGGCGAATCCTCGCTGATCCCGCTCGCCGCGTCGCGGACGAAGCGGCCGCCGCGGACGCCGACGCGCAGCTCGCGGCCGTCGCCATGCTGGCGAATCGGCAAAGCATCGAAAAATTCGTTGGCGACGACCAGCAACGGCCCCTCGCCGGGCAGGGTCGCGATGCCGTCGTGCCAGCGCGCCGCCGGCAGCCGCTCGGCCTGCTCCCGCCTGAGCGCCGGGCTGGCCTCGACCAGATCGAGCGGCGGCTCCAGGCCGACGCCGCGCATCGCCCGCAGCGCATCCTCGGCAAGCGTGCCGCGGCCGGGGCCGAGCTCGACATAACGGACGGCGGCGGGGCGGCCGGCGCGCACCCACAGGTCGGCCAGCCAGACGCCGACCAGCTCGCCGAACATCTGGCTGATCTCCGGCGCGGTGACGAAGTCGCCGGCGGCGCCGAGCGGATCGCGCGTGGCATAATAATGTGCGTTCGCCGCGGCCATATAGTCGGCGACGCTGATCGGCCCTTCGGCGGCGATGCGCCGGCGGAGCCTTTCCGCGACGGATTTCTCCGGACCGGTCAGCTTGAGCCTTCCGCGTCTTCGGCCACCGGCCGCACCCGTTCGGCGCGCCGCTTCGCGGTCAGCATCAGATAGAGGCCGACGATGATCATCGGCAGCGACAGCCACTGGCCCATATGGAGGTGGGTGAGGCGGGCGAACTCCAGCAGATGCGTATCGGGCTCGCGGACGAATTCGATGAGGAAGCGGCTGACGCCGTAGAAGAGCAGGAAGGCGCCCATCAGCCGGCCGGGCTGGTAACGGGCGCGGGTGCGCCAGAACAGATACCAGAGGAAGACGAACAGCAATATGCCTTCGAGGCCGGCCTCGTAGAGCTGGCTCGGATGCCGCGCCGGGCCGGGCAGCAGCTCGGGCTCGCCGCCGATGAACTGCCCGGTCGGGTGCTCCGGAAAGCGCACCGCCCAGGGCGCGTCGGTCTCTGCCCCCCACAATTCGTGGTTCACGAAATTGGCGAGCCGGCCGAGGAACAGCCCGAACGGAAGGCAGCAGACGACATAATCGTGGATGCGCAGCCAATCGAGCCGGTGCCGTCGCGCCATCCAGATGATGCCGAGGCCGACGCCGATGACGCCGCCATGGAACGACATGCCGCCGTCCCACAGCTGCGGGATTTCGAGCGGGTTCTGCAGATAATGGAGCGGCCGGTAGAACAGGACGTAGCCGAGCCGGCCGCCGAGGATGATGCCGAGCGTCACATAGAAGACGAGATCGTCGGCATGGCGCCGCGCCATCGGCGCGCCGGGCAAAGCGATCAGCCGCAGCAGATACCACCAGCCGAGCAGGATGCCGACCAGGTAAGCGAGGCTGTACCAGCGCAGCTCGAAGAAGCCGAGATCGAGCGCGACCGGATGGAGCCCGAGATCCTGCCACAGGATCGCGCCGCCGCTTGCCGTAATCAGCGAGGTCAGTAAGTGGGTCAAAGCTTCCCCCTCCGGGCTCGCGCCTTCATAGAGGGGGGAGGAAGAAAGGCAAAGCACCGGGAGAGGATGAGGCATGCCGAGCGCGCTCGACCGCAAATATGACGCGGTGCTGGAAAAGGTGATCGGCGAGGGCGGCCGCATCCAGATCGGCCGCGACGAATCCGGCCGGGCGATCGTCACCAACCTGCCGCCGACCCTGCCCGGCCTGTTCGACGCTTTCTGCGCGCTGCACGGCGCCACCGAGGCGGTGATCGCCGGCGACGAGAGGCTGACCTTCGGCGAATTGAACGCCCACGCCACCGGGCTGGCGCGGCGGCTCGCCGGCGGCTGGAACGTCGGCAAGGGCGATCGGGTCGCGATCGCGATGCGCAACTGCCCCGCCTGGATCGTCACCTATATGGCGGTGCTGAAAGCGGGCGGCATCGCCACCCTGATCAACGGCTGGTGGCAGGCCGACGAGATGCGCCACGCGCTCGGCCTGGCCGACCCGGAGCTGATCATCGCCGACGACACAAGGGCGCAGCGGCTGCGCGCCGGCGGCTGCACGATCCCGACGGTGGCGCTGCCGGTGCACGAGCCGATCGAGTGCGCGCTCGCCCCCTTGCTCGAGCGGGGCGGCGAGGCGGAGCTGCCGCCGGTCGCGCCGGAGGACGACGCCACCATCCTGTTCACGTCGGGCTCGACCGGCCTCGCCAAGGGCGCGGTCTCGACCCACCGCGCGGTGACCTCGGGCGTCTATGCCTATACGATCGGCCTGCTGACCCTGGTCGGCATCAAGGAAAGCGAAGGCGAAACGCCGCCGAGCCCGAAGACTTTGGTCAACGTGCCGCTGTTCCACGTCACCGGCGAGGTGCCGGTGCTTTTGAACAGCTTCGTGATCGGCCGCACGATGGTGCTGATGCCGAAATGGGATGCCGGCGAGGCGCTGCGGCTGATCGAACAGGAGAAGATCACCTATTTCGTCGGCGTGCCGACGATGAGCCTCGAGCTGATGCAGCATCCCGACCGCGACCGATACGATTTGTCCTCGCTGACCGACATCGCCGCCGGCGGCGCGCCGCGGCCGGTGGCGCACGTCAAAAGGCTGGAGGAGAGCTTCCAAGGCGCGCAACCGGCGCTGGGCTATGGCCTCACCGAGACCAACGCGGTCGGCTGCGGCAATTTCTGGTCCAACTATCACGACAAGCCGGCCTCGACCGGACGCGCGCACCGGCCGATCGTCGAGCTCGCCATCCTCGGCGAAGGCGACCGGCACCTGCCGGCCGGCGAGCGCGGCGAGATCGCGATCCGGTCGGCGGCGAACATCCGCGGCTATTGGCGCGACGAGGCGGCGACGGCCGCCGCCTTTGCCGCCGACGGCTTCCTGCGAACCGGCGACATCGGCTACCTCGACGAGGACGGCTATTTGTTCATCGTCGACCGCAAGAAGGACATCATCATCCGCGGCGGCGAGAATATCAGCGCCCAGGAGGTGGAGGCGGCGATCTACGCCCATCCGGCGGTGTCCGAGGCGGCGGTGTTCGCCGTTCCCGACGACCGGCTCGGCGAGGTGCCGGCGGCGGTGATCTACAGCGAGCAGGGCGGCATCGACGAAGAACAGCTGCTCGCCTTCCTCGGCGGGCAGCTGGCCCATTTCAAGCTGCCGGCCCATACGTGGTTTCCGGACGCGCCGCTGCCCAAGCTTGGCACCGGCAAGATCGACAAGGTCGAATTGAGGGAACGCTATCGCAAGCGGGTGGTGGCGGCCGCCTGAGCGTCCAAACCGGGTCCGGACCCCGGGCGCTGCAACCGTCGGCCCGGTCGGTCATTGTGGGCATGAGGCCCAATCATGGGAGGCAAACATGATGAAGGCAGTGACAGCGGCGATCGCGGCTCTGGCCGCCTCGGCCTGCGACGCCCCGGTTTCGGAGCCCGCAAACCGGACGACGACCGGGCCGGAGGCGATCCAGAACCAGCTGATGGCGATGCCGGAAGGGCAGCGCAACGGGGTCTTCATCCGCGCCATCCGCGACGCCCGCCAGGAATGCCAGCATGTCGAAAGCTCCGAGCCGGCCGGCGAGCATCAGGGCTTCCCGGTGTGGAACGCGACCTGCGCCGGCGGCGGCACCTGGACGATCGTGGTGATGAACGACGGCAATGCCACGGTGCTCAACGCCGAGGAGGCGCGGCTCGCCGACGGCAATGAGGCGGCGCCCGACAACGCCCAGGCGCAGTGACGATGCGCCGCTGTTTTGCGCTCGCCCTGGGGGCGTTGCTCGCCGGCTGTGGCGGTGAGGAGCCAGGCGAGCCCGCCGCCGCGCCCACCAAGATCACCAACCCCGGCCACGACCAGCTGCTGGCGCTGCCCGACCAGCTGCAGCGGCTCGGCGTGATGCGCGCGATCCGCGACAATGGCCGACGCTGCCAGCGGGTCGAGGCGACCGCCTATCAGGAGGATTATCGCAACATGGCGATGTGGGTGGCGTTGTGCAGCGACGGCCGCCACTGGGCCGTGTTCATCGCCCCCAATGGCGACACCCAGGTGCGCGAATGCGAGCATGCCCGGCAGCTTAACCTGCCCCGGTGCCGGCCGGTCGCCGGTCCCGGCGCGCCGCCGGAGCGGAACCAGGCGGGCTGACAGGGGACAGCCATTAGTGACTGTCCCCATTGGACGGGCTTGCCGTCACGCGAAGGAAGCGACTGGAGACGTAGCGCTCATATCCCTGGCCGCTGTCCAGCTCGAACAGCTCGCGATATTCGTCGGGCGCGGGATGGTCGTACGTGTATCGCGCCCGCCATCCGGCCGGGACGTTCTCGAGATGCTCGGAAACCAGGACCAGCCGCCCGCCGGTGCTCGCCGCGCGATCCTGCACATAGGTGGAGACGAAGCCGAGGCTGTCGAACTGGCGAAGGACGAACAGGTTGCGGTGCCGATCGAAGCTCCAGAAGTCGAGCGAGCTGTGAATTTCGCCCGAGGCATTGCCTTCCTGCCTCGGATAGACGGAGCGGCCCTCGACCCGGATGAAGCGGCCGTTCTGGACGCGCTCGGCGTGCCGGCTGCTTCCCGATATGCCGGGGCGGCCCTCGCCGAAACCGCCCCAGTCCCCGACCAGCCAGGCGATCGCGGCCAAGCGGTCGCCGGCGGCGGGCGCGGCCGAAACCGCGTTCGGGCCCAGCGCGAAAAGACAGAGGATGAAGGTGAAGGCCAGGCGCATCTCGCATTTCCTTTTCGCGAGATCATAGCCGGCCCGCCCGACCGGTCTTGCAAAAAGCGGACAGGATTCAGGATTCCGGCCGCTCGCAATAGACGATCGGCTCGGCGCGCAAACGTGCGGGGGTCATCCCCACATAGCGCCGGAAGGCATTGGTGAACGCGGCCTGGTCGCCAAAGCCGGCCGCGAGGGCGATCTGGGCGATGGGAAGGTCGCGGCGGTCGCTGAGCCAGAAGCAGGCGCGCAGGATCCTGCCGGACATCGACAATTGCTTGGGCGAGAGGCCGGCATGCCTTGCGAAATGCCGACGCAGGGTCCGGACGGTGAACCCCGCATCGTCGGCCAGAGCGGACATCAACTCCGCGCCGGAGCGCCAGAGCAGGCGGCGCTGGAGCCGCAGGTTGCGCTCATGGTCGGGGCCCCACGGCCCCAGGCGCGAGACCAGCCATGACTCCAGCACGCCGATTTGCGCGGCCGCCGGCGCGCCGGCGAGGCGGTCGAGCAGGCGATCGGCCTCCGCGCCGATCAAGTCCGCAAGATCGATCGGTCGATCCCAGCAATCCGCCAGCGTTCGTCCCAATATGACGGAAGCCACCGCCGGCGTCGTCCTGAACGCGACGATCACGTTGGCCCCGGTCGGTCTCAACGTGAGCGCGCCGTGCCGCTGGGCGTAGATCATGGCACGCGGCGAAGCCCGGATCGAGCCGGGCTCCGCCAGCCCGGTGGCGCAGGCAGATCCGGTCTGGAACACGAACTCGACATGCGCATCGGGCGCGATCACCCCCGGCAAGGTTTCGAGCGAAGCGCCATAAGCCATCCGCCACGGGGAGCGGATCAGCTCGCGCAGCGCAGGCGCGGCGAAACCCAGGTCGGCAAACTCGGCATGTTCGTCGATGCCCAAGGACGCTGATCCTTATTTAGGGACACTTTGGGGACAGTTTACAAACTGTCCCCAAAGTGTCCCTCTAGCAATTCTCGTATTTCCAGTTGCGTCTCTTGCCTTCGGCGAGCCACTCGACCGACTGAGCGAGACGCTTGGTCCGGGTCTCGTCGCGCTTCGAACCGGTGATCCATTCGACATAGTCGCGCTGCGCGCTGGGCGGGAAAGCGTCGAAGGTCGCGGCGGCGGCGGCATTGGCGTCGAGCGCGGCGCGCATGTCCCGGGGCACGGTGAAGGGGTCCTTGGGATGCTTGTTGCGCGGCGGCTTCACCCCTTCCTCGGTCAGCTTCATCGCTTTCCTGACCAGCGCTTCGAGCGTTTGGCGCTCCGGCAAATCGTCGACCGACGCGATACGGCCGAACTGGCCCATCGCGCTCATCTGCTCGGCCGTGTCGCCGACGACCAGGCTGCCGCGCCAGAAGCCGAAAGTGGCATGCTGCTTGAACGCCGCCATCCCCGCCAGCATCTGGCCGCGATACATGAAAGTGGGCGAGCTCCACTTCAGCGTTTCCTCGCAATCGGGGCAGGCGGCGTGCACCGTTTCGCGCAAATGCCTCAGGATCGGCTTCGCGAAATCCGCCTGGCGATCGATATAGGCGTCGATGCGGGGGTCGGTCTTCATCATCCACCTCCTGCGCAAAGCATGAGGATGACTCGCTTTCGCGCGCGTCTCAAGAGGCCGCGGCCGGCGGAGCCTCGGCGGGCGCCGGCGGACGGCGGGACGCGCGCCAGCCTTCGAAGGTGAAAATGGCGAGCGCGGTCCAGATCGCGCCGAAGCAGATGAGGTGCGGCGTCGTCAGCGGCTCGCCGAAGACGAGCACCGCCAGCAGGAACTGGAGCGACGGCGCGATATATTGAAGGAAGCCGAGCGTCGAATAAGCCAGCCGCCGCGCCGCCGCGGTGAACAACAGCAGCGGGATGGCGGTGACGGCGCCGCCGAGCGCGAGCAGCAGGTCGATATTGAGCCCGAACCGGCCGAAGCCGATCGTCCCGGCCTGCTGCAGCCACAGCAGCCAGACCAGAGCGATCGGCGCGAGCAAGGCGGTCTCGACCGACAGCCCTTCGAGCGAATCGACCGGCGCCACCTTCCTCAGGAAGCCGTAGAGCGCGAAGCTCGCCGCCAGCGTCAGGCTGATCCACAGGCCGGAGCCGGCGCCGGCGGCGAGCACCGCCACGCCCGCCGCCGCCAGCGCGGTCGCGAAGATCTGGGCGCGGCTCAGCCTTTCCTTGAGCAGCACGACGCCGAGCAGCACGTTGACCAGCGGATTGAGATAATAACCGAGGCTGCCCTCGAGCACATGGCCGCTGACCACCGCGTAAATATAGGTGAGCCAGTTGATCCCGATCAGCAAGGCGGTGAGGATCAGGGTCATCAGCACCCGGCTGGTGGTGACCGCCGCGCGGATCGCCGGCCAGCGCCGCCAGATCGTGACCAGGGCGCCGAGGAAGAGCAGCGACCAGACGATGCGGTGGGCGACGATCTCGGTCGGCGCGACCTCGATCAGCGCCTTGAAGTAGAGCGGCAGCACGCCCCACAGCAGATAGGCGCCGATACCGAGCAGCAGCCCGGCGCGCGTGCGGCTGTGATCGTCGGCCATGCCGCGCGGGTAGTGGAGCAATGGCGAAGCGGCAAGGTTCCTCCCCATCGCGCGCGATGGGGAGGGGGACCAGCCGAAGGCTGGTGGAGGGGTAATGGCGCAGGCCCAAGCCCTTTACCCCTCCACCAGCCTCCGCCTTCGGCTCCGGCCGGTCCCCCTCCCCAAGCTGGCTTGGGGAGGAAAGTATTGTATTATGCGACTAACACAGCTAGTCTGGCGGGACGAGGGAGAATCGCGATGACCCTGCCCAGGCTGCTTCCCGTCCTTGCCGCCGCCGGCCTGCTCGCCGCCTGCGAGGCGCGCTTCGGCAACGATGCCGGCCCGGTCGCCGAAAATGCCAGCGCCGCCGGCCGCGCCGAGGAGGGCCGGCTCACCGTCGAGGCGCCCGGCTTCAACCTGTCGGTCGACCTGCCCGACAGCATGGAAGCCCATGCCGAAGTCGATGAGGACGGCCTGATCTATCCCGGCTCCACCTTCGGCGGCATCCACGTCCAGGGCCGCCCGGACGGTCCGGACGGCCAGGCCGACGGCGAAGTGGAGCTGCGCTTCACCAGCGCCGACGCGGCCGATCGCGTCGCCGCCTGGTATCGCGACCCGGCACGGGCCTCGGACCTCACCATCCAGAGTGCGGCGCGCGAGGGCGCCGGCTTCGTCATTTCCGGCACCGGCCGGCACGACCGCGAGCGCTTCACCGTCCGCATCACGCCGCGCGGCGGCGGCGGCAGCGAGGCGCGGCTGGTGCTGTCGGACGGGCACTGATAATTCCTCCCCGGCATTCGCCGGGGAGGGGGACCATGGAGCGAAGCTGCATGGTGGAGGGGCAACGTCGCAGGCTTCGGCCATTACCCCTCCACCATGCTGCGCATGGTCCCCCTCCCCTGGCTGCGCCACGGGGAGGGACCAGATGAACCCCGATGACATACGGGCCCATCTCGTCGCCGCCGCCAGAGCGGGGGTGGCGCTGAGCTATGGCGAGCTGCTCGGGCATCTCGGCTACGCTTTCTCGAGGCCGAAGATGCGCCAGCTGTGCGCGGCGCTCGGCACCGTCGATAAAGAAGCGGCGGATCGCGGCGAACCGGAGCTGGCGGTGCTCGTCGTTCGGCAGAGCGACGGCATTCCCGGCCAGGGCTGGTGGGTCGCCGGCGGCGGCCGCCAGCGCGGCTATCAGGGGCCGTGGCAGGGGCCCGAGGCGGCGCGCTTCATTGCCGCGGTGCAGGCGGAAACCTTCGCCTTCTGGCAGTCCAGGAATGAGACAGCGGGGCCGCATCACCCTCGTTAACCATCTCTGCACACCCATTGCCCGGCGCAATGCGGCTAAAAGGCGGGCGAGAGGACCCGCTTATGCAGACCCGTATCGCTCCGTTGATCCACCCGGCCGCCGTCGCCGCCTTGCTCGCGCTCTCCGCCTGCACCGGCGGCGCCGACAACAATATCGCCGCGCTCGACAACGAGCTGCTCGCCAACGGCGCCGATCCGGCGCTGACCAGCGCGCTCGAGGACCAGATCCTGGTCGATCCCAATCTCGTCCAGCAGGCCAATCCCAACAGCGTGCGGCCCCCGGACACGCCGACCCAGGCGCAATATCCGGCCGGATCCGCCGCCCAGGGCCGGCGCGGCCAGCCGCAGGTGCGGCGCGCGGCCGCCGCGACCGGCGGCGGCAGCGCCGGCGAAGGCGTCTGCGCCGACGCGCTCGAACATGGTCCGCAATGGGCCGGCCGGCTGCCGGCCGAATTTCCGGCCTATCCGGGCGGCCGGGTGATCGAGGCGGCGGGAACCGACCGCGGCGAATGCCGGGTGCGGATCGTCACCTTCCGCACCGGCGATACCCATGAGCGGGTGCTCGCTCATTATCGCGACCTGGCGACGCGCGCCGGCTTCGACGCCGAGCATCAAAGGCGCGGCGCCGACCATCTGCTCGGCGGAGTCAACGCGCGCACCGACGGCGCCTTCGTCGTCATCGTCACGCCGCTCGAGCGCGGCTCCGACGTCGCGCTGGTCGTCAATAACGGGCGGTGACCGTCGGCCCCGGCGCACGCCGGGGCCTCGCGACAAGACGTCTCGGCCCTTCCCCCCGAGGTCCCGGACTGCGCCGGGATGACGGCTTGCGCCGGGATGACGACTCGCATCCCGTCCCCGCGCCCGCTACATGCGCCGGCGATGCACGGGTGCCTCCGATGAATGCGGCCGACCAGGTCCGCACGTTCACCGTCGACGAGGAGGATGACGGCATCCGCCTCGACCGCTGGTTCCGGCGCAACCTGCCCGAAGCGAGCTTCGGCACGGTGGCGCGCTGGGCCCGCACCGGCCAGCTCAGGCTCGACGGGCGCCGCGCCGCGCCCGGCGACCGGATCGAGGCCGGCCAGACGATCCGCGTGCCCCCGCTCGAGGAGGCGGCCCCCGCCCGGCCGCAGCGCCAGCGCCAGCCGCTTGCCGCGGACGAGGTCGAGTTCGTCCGCAGCCTCGTCATCCATCGCGACGCGGCGGCGATCGTCGTCGACAAGCCGCCCGGCCTCGCCACCCAGGGCGGCACCGGGACCAAGGTCCATCTCGATCGGCTGCTCGACGGTCTCGCCGAGGCGGACGAACCGCGGCCCAAGCTCGTCCACCGCCTCGACAAGGACACTTCGGGCGTGCTGCTGCTCGCCCGGACGGCGCGCGCCGCCGCCGCCTTTTCGAAGGCCTTTTCGGGCCGCACCGCGCGCAAGGTCTATTGGGCGCTGGTGGTCGGCGTCCCGGCCGTCGAGGACGGCCTGATCGACCTGCCGATCGCCAAGCAGCCCGGCAGCGGCGGCGAGAAGATGCATGTCGACGAGGAGGCCGGCCAGCCGGCCCGCACCCGCTACCGCCTCGTCGAGCGCGCCGGCAACCGCGCCGCCTGGGTCGAGCTCCAGCCTTATACCGGCCGAACCCACCAGCTGCGCGTCCATATGGCCGCGATCGGTCATCCGATCGTCGGCGACGGCAAATATGCCGGGCAGGACGCCTTCCTCACCGGGTCGATCAGCCGCAAGCTCCACCTCCACGCCCGGCGGCTGCGCATCGACCATCCGGACGGCGGCCGGCTCGACGTCGCCGCCGAGCCGCCCGACCATTTCCGGCAGAGCCTGGCGGCGCTCGGCTTCGATGCCGGGCTCGGCGACCTGCCGCTCGACGAGGTCAGATATTCCGAGACCGCCGAGGGCCGGCGCCGGGCCGCGGGGGTCGCGGCCAAGGCCCGCCGCCAGCAGCGCCGCGGCGAGCGCCGCAGCCGGGGGCGCGGCTGATGCACCCCAACCGCAAGTTCCACATCCACGACCGCGAGGCGATGGCGGCGCTGGTGCGCGAGCAGGGCTTCGGCCTGCTCGTCGCGCAGACCGGGGACGGGATGCGCGCCGTGCACGTGCCGGTGATGCTCGACGGCGACCGGCTGCTTTTTCACGTCGCGCGCGGCAATCCGATTCACGCCGCTTTGATCGGCGGGTGCGACGCCCTGTTCGTCGCCACCGGGCCGCATGGCTATGTCAGCCCCGACTGGTACGGTCTCGACGACCGGGTCCCGACCTGGAACTATCTCGCCGTCGAGCTGGAAGGCGACGTGCGGCCGCTGGATCGGGACGCGCTGATCCGTTTCCTGGACGAAGTGTCGGACCATCACGAGGCGCGGCTGGCGCCCAAGCCGGCGTGGCGGCGAAGCAAGATGAGCGACGGACGCTTCGAAGGCCTGGTCAAGGCGATCACCGGCTTCGAGCTGCGGATCCGGACCTGGCGCGGCACCGCCAAGCTCGACCAGGACAAGCCCGACGAGATCCGCGTCCGCCTCGCCGACACGCTCGAACGCCATGGCGAGACCGCGCTCGCCAGGGCGATGCGGCCCTGATGGGACGCCTCAAATCCTCGCCTGGAATATGAAAGTCATTCCATGACCCACCAACCGCCCCGCCCGCCCGCAGACGACACGCTCTGGCGCAACCGCTTCATCCTCATCAACCTGGTGCGGATCGGCGCCACGGTCGTCGTGCTGCTGGCGCTCGCGCTGTGGCAGAGCGACCTGATCGTCGAAGGCGGCAGCATCGTCGGCCTTCCGATCGCGCTCGCCGGGCTGGCGGCGAGCTTCTTCGGGCCGCAGTGGCTGGCGCGGCGCTGGCGGGAGCCGCCCGCCCGGTGAAGCGCTTCTACCGGCAGGCCGGCGCCGTCGACGGCCAGGTCCGGCTCGACGGGCGCCCGGTGCGAACGCCGGGCCGCCGGCTGCTGGCGGTGCCGAGCGGCGCGCTCGCCGAGGCGATCGCCGACGAGTGGGCGGCGCAAGGCGAGCGGATCGATCCGGCGACGATGCGGCTGACCGGCCTTGCCAACGCCGCTATCGATCGGGTGGCGGCGGACCCGCAGCTTTTCGCGCGCGGTCTCGCCGCTTACGGCGAAAGCGACCTGCTCTGCTATCGCGCCGAAGCGCCGCCGGCCCTGGTCGAGCGCGAATCCGCCCGCTGGGATCCGATCCTCGCCTGGGCGCGGCGGCGCTACGACGTCGACTTCGCGCTGGCCCGCGGAATCGTCCATCGGCCCCAGCCGCGCGCGACGCTCGAGCGGCTGGCCCATGAGGTCGCGGTACGCCCGGCTTTCGAGCTTGCCGGCCTGTCGCCGCTGGTGACGATCTCGGGCTCGCTGGTGATCGCGCTCGCGCTCGCCGAAGGCGCGATCGGCGTCGAGCCGGCCTGGTCAGCGGCCGCGCTCGGCGAATTGTGGCAGGCCGAGAAATGGGGCGAGGATGACGAAGCGGCGGCGGCGCTCGCCGCCCGGCGCCGCGACTTCGAGGCCGCGGCGCGGTTTCTGACGCTGCTGTAAACGGCTCCCCTCCCTGCAGGGAGGGGAGTTCTTACACTTCGACCGGCGCGTCGGCGGGGGCGACGCGCGCCTTGGGCAGGAACCAGGCGACGATGATGCCGGCAGTGGCCAGCATCACCGCGTCGGCGATGAACAGATAGATGAAGTGGGTCCAATCGTGGTGCCAGTAAATCGGCTCGCCGAGATGATTGAAAGCCGTGGCCGCCACCGCGATGATCACCGCCACCCGCGCCCGCGAGCCGAGGTCGGGCACGCGCCGGTCGATCCCGATCAAGGCGGCGCCGATCAGCAAAGCGACGATGAAATTGAGGACCAGGCCCTTGGCCAGCGTGGTCGGCTCCATCGCGGCGAAGCCGCCGACATTGTAGTGGACGGTCGCGATCGGCCCCTGCGAGAACATGTTGGTCTGGGCGCGCGTGTCCATGCCGGGCACCGAATAGGTGCCGGTGCGCGGCAGGTTCGCGGCGAGCGACTGCTGGACGGCGGCGGCCTGGCCGTCGTCGATCTTGGACATGCTCAGCCGGGCGAGCGGGGTGGCGAAGAAGATGAAGCCGATGAAGAACATCGCGATCGTTGCCACGACGGCGCCGATGAACACCCGTGCCATTGCCGATCCTCCCTGTTGACTAGTGTGGCGATTCGGAAATTCGCCTCATCATGGGGCCGCGCCGGAGCGAATTTCCGAATCTCCAGCCACACTAGTAACCCTATGAATCTAGTGTGCTTATTTGGATTTGAAGTTCGCTCCGAACGTGACCCAAGAATCAGGCGAACTTCAAATCCAGCACACCGGCTGAGCCTAACCGAAATCAGCGCAGCCGCGAAGCCTGCTCAGCCGATCAGCTCGCGGACGAAATCGTGCAGGAAAACGCGCCGTGTCGCCTTGAGCCGCTCGGCCTTGAGGATGTTGTGGACGAGCTCGCGGCATTTTTCGGCATCGTTGTTGATCAGCACATAATCATATTCGGCCCAGTGGCTGATCTCGGCCGCCGCCCGCTCCATCCGCCGGGCGACCACGTCTTCGCTGTCGGTGCCGCGGGCGCGCAGCCGCCGCTCGAGCTCGCCCATCGACGGCGGCAGGATGAACACCCGGACGATATCCGGATCGACCTGCTTCAGCTGCTGGGTGCCCTGCCAGTCGATGTCGAGCAGGACGTCGCGGCCTTCCTCGATCGTCTTCATCACCTCGCGCTTCAGCGTTCCGTAGCGATGGCCGAAGACGTGCGCCCATTCGAGAAACGCGCCGTCGGCCACCATCCGGTCGAACCCGGCATCGTCGACGAAATGATAGTCGAGGCCGTCGCGCTCGCCGGGGCGGATCGGCCGCGTCGTCGCCGACACCGAAATGGCGACGCCGTCGTCGCTGGCCAGCAGCATGCGGGCGATGGTCGACTTGCCGGCGCCGCTCGGGCTGGAGAGGACGTAGAGCAGGCCCCGCCGCTGGATGGCGCTTGCGATTTCCATGGCCGCTCCTGCCGTGCGGCGGCGCACAACGTCAAGGGGCAGACGCGGCCCTCATTGCTGCTATGGATAGGCGATGGGCCTGAAGGTCGCTTTGCTGAGGGCGGTCAATGTCGGCGGGCGCAAGCTGCCGATGGAAGCTCTGCGCAAGCTGTGCGGCACGCTCGGCTGGTCCGACGTCGCCACCTACATCCAGAGCGGCAATGTCGTCTTCTCGGCGCCGGGGAGCGCCGCCGCCGCCGAGCAGGCGCTCGAAAAGGCGATCGCGAAGGCGTTCGGGTTCGACGTTCCGGTCATCGTGCGGACGGCCGCGACATGGTCGCTTTATCCGGCAGGGAATCCCTTTCGCGAGGCGGCGAAGGATGAGCCCAACCGGCTGATGCTGCTTCTGGCCAAGCGGCCGCCCGCCAAGGGCGCGGAGGATGTCATCCAGGTCAGGGCCGCCGCCGGCGAGCAGGTGCGCCGCAACGGCGACGCGCTCTGGATCCATTATCCGGCCGGCGCCGGCACCTCGAAGCTGACCCCGTCGCTGATCGATCGCGCGATCGGCTCGCCGGCGACGGCGCGCAACTACCGCACGGTGATGAAGCTGAAGGAGATGCTGGCATGAGCCTGAAGCAGCTCCCGCTTCGCCTTGGCCTCCGGCGAATGAGGATCGAAAATTGCCGCTGGCCGCCCCCCTGATCCCCCGCCGCTACTGGCTGATCGCGCTCGGCATGGCCGCGGTCACCGCCCTCATCCTGCTGTGGATGGGGCGGCCGGCCATCTGCACCTGCGGCGAGGTCAAATTGTGGGTCGGCGAGGTGCACGGCCCCGACAACAGCCAGCATCTCGCCGACTGGTACACGCCGAGCCACATCATCCACGGCTTCCTCTTCTATTTCCTCGGCTGGCTGTTCCTGCGCCGCAACCCGCCCGGCGACCGGCTGATCGGCGCGATGCTGATCGAGGCCGGCTGGGAGATATTGGAGAACACCAACTGGGTGATCGACCGCTATCGCGAGGCGACGATGGCTTTGGGCTATACCGGCGACAGCGTGATCAACTCGCTCGCCGACCTCCTCTGGATGATATTCGGCTTCGGCCTCGCCCGCCGGCTGCCGGTCTGGGCGACGGTGGCGATCGCATTGGGCTTCGAGCTGCTGACCCTGATCGTCATCCGCGACAATCTGGCGTTGAACGTGCTGATGCTGGTCGCGCCGGTCGAGGCGCATCGCGAACTGGCAGGCGGGCGGTCAAGGAGCGTAAAATGCGTCACCTCTTGCTGTTGCCGGCGCTGGTGCTGATCGCGGCCGCTCCGGCCGACGCCGCGGAAGTCTTCGGCGGCATCCTCGCCCACGACGTCGATTCGCCGCTGACCAAAGGCGGCTTCGAGGACGGCGCCGACCTGCAGATCGGCTGGCGCGGCGGGCGAATCCGAGCGCTCGGCTTCATCGGCGCGCCCTCCCCTTACGCCTTCGGCTCGATCGCGACCGGCGGCGACACCCATTTCGCGGCGGCGGGCCTCAGCTGGCGGATCGGCGGCCGGCTGTTCGTGCGGCCGGGGATCGGCCTCGCCGTCCACAACCGCGACGATGACGGCGTCGTCGCGGGACGGCGCACCGATCTCGGCTCGCGCATCCTGTTCGAGCCGGAGCTGGGCATCGGCTACCGGATCAGCGAGGATGTCTCGATCGAGGCGAGCTGGATCCATATCAGCCACGCCCAGCTGCTCAGCCGCCAGAATCCGGGCATGGACAGCGTCGGCCTGCGCCTGTCGGTGCGGCTGCCCTAATGGCCAGGTGGTGAGCCGGTACCGGGTCCCGGCCAGCGGGTTCCCCGCAAAGCATCACTTTGCGGCATGCCCCTGCGCCGGGACACGGTGCAAGGTTAGCGGCCGAGCATCTTCTCCGGCTTGACCACCCGGTCGAACGTCTCCTCGTCGACCAGGCCGAGCTCGAGCCCCGCTTCCTTCAGCGTCAGCCCCTTCTCATGGGCGTGCTTGGCGATCCTGGCGGCATTGTCGTAGCCGATCTCCGGCGCCAGCGCGGTGACCAGCATCAGCGACTTGTTCATCAGCTCGGCGATGCGCCGCTCGTCCGGCTTCATGCCGTCGAGGCAGCGCTCGGTGAAGCTCTCCATCGCCGGTCGACAATAGGTCGATCGAGCGCAGCACGTTGGCGCCGATCAGCGGCTTGAACACGTTCAGCTCCAAATGGCCCTGAAGGCCGCCGACGGTGACCGCGACATGATTGCCGATCACCTGGGCGGCGACCATCGTCAGGCTCTCGGCCTGGGTCGGATTGACCTTGCCCGGCATGATCGAGCTGCCGGGCTCGTTCTCCGGCAGCTCGAGCTCGCCGAGGCCGCAGCGCGGCCCCGAGCCGAGCAGCCTGACGTCGTTGGCGATCTTGGTCAGCGACACCGCGATGACGTTGAGCACCCCCGACAGCTCGACCAGAGTGTCGTGGCTTGCCAGCGCCTCGAACTTGTTGGGCGCGGTGACGAACGGCAGCCGGGTCAGCCGCGCCGATCTCCTCGGCGAAGCGGGCGCCGAACCCCTTGGGCGCGTTGAGGCCGGTGCCGACCGCGGTGCCGCCCTGGGCGAGCTGGTAGAGGCGCGGCAGCGCCGCCTTGACCCGCGCGATCCCCGCCTCGATCTGGAAGGCGTAGCCGGAAAATTCCTGGCCGAGGGTCAGCGGGGTCGCGTCCTGGAGATGGGTGCGGCCGATCTTGACGATCCGGTCCCACGCCTCGGCCTGTTCCTTCAGCCGGCGGTGGATCGCGTTGCAGCGCCGGCAGCAGCCGATCGTTGACCGCCCGCGCCGCGGCGACGTGCATCGCGGTCGGGAAGCTGTCGTTGGACGACTGGCCCTTGTTGACATGGTCGTTGGGGTGGACCGGGGACTTGCCGCCGCGATTGCCGGTCAGGATCTCGTTGGCGCGGCCGGCGATCACCTCGTTGGCGTTCATGTTCGACTGGGTGCCGGAGCCGGTCTGCCAGATGACCAGCGGGAACTGGTCGTCATGATCGCCCTTGGCGACCTCGCCGGCGGCCTGCTGGATCGCCTCGGCGAGCTCGGCGTCGAGCCCGCCGTCGCGGGCGTTGACCCGCGCCGCCGCCTGCTTGACGAAGCCGAGCGCGTGGACGATCTCGACCGGCATCAGCTCGCGCGGCCCGAACGGGAAATTCTCGATCGAGCGCTGCGTCTGCGCGCCCCAATAAGCGTCGGCGGGGACGTCGATCGGCCCGAAGCTGTCGCTCTCGGTGCGGGTGGTGGAAGGCATTCGCATTCCCCTGTCTGCGTCACCCCGGCGCAGGCCGGGGTCTCAGGACAAGCGGTCTCGGTGGGTCTCCCCGAGATCCCGGCTTTCGCCGGGATGACGGCGGCGGACGAGATCCCGGCTTGCGCCGGGATGACGGTCCATAGCCGTCACTTCTTCCGCTTGAAATCCACCGAGACGACGTTCGAGCCGTCCTCGGCCGCGACCGGGCCGGCGTCGGCGAGCGGCGAATCATTCTCCGCCTGCTCATGCTCGTCGACCGCCGCCTCTTCGGCGCGGGCGTGGAACTGGAGCGCGAAATCGACCGCGGGATCGTGGAAGCCGGTGATCGCCGAGAAGGGGATGAACAGCTTGGCCGGCGCCTGGTTGAACGACAGGCCGACCTCGAAACCCTCTTCGCGCACCTTGAGGTCCCAGAAGCGGTTCTGGATGACGATCGTCATCTCGTCGGGGAAGCGCTCGGAGAGGTGGCGGGGGATGTCGACGCCGGCGGCGCCGGTCTTGAACGTGATGTAGAAATGATGGTCGCCGGGCAGCCTCCCGGTCGCCTCGACTTCGCCGAGCACCCGGCCGACCACCGCGCGCAGCGCTTCCTGGACGATCTCGTCATAGGGAATCAGGCTGTCGGGCGGCTGCTCGCTCATGACTCGACTGGTAACGCGGTGGGTAAGCGGGTCAAGCGCGTTGCGCGCGCCGCCGCGCCGGGGGTAAGCGCCCGGACGAGGAGGTCCGCATGCCGATCGACGCCACCCTTGCCTATGACGAAAGCAACATCTTCGCCCGCATCCTGCGCGGCGAGATACCCTGCCGAAAAGTCCATGAGGACGAGCATGCGCTCGCCTTTCACGACATCCATCCGCAGGCGCCGGTGCACATCCTCGTCATTCCCAAGGGAGCCTACGTCTCCTGGGACGATTTCTCGGAGCGCGGTTCCGCCGAGGAGATTGCCGGCTTCGTGCGCGCGGTCGGCCGGATCGCGCGCGAGGCGGGGCTGGTCGCGCCCGGCTATCGCCTGCTCGCCAATGTCGGCGCGGACAGCGGTCAGGAAGTGCCGCACCTCCACGTCCACATCTTCGGCGGCCGGCCATTGGGTCCGATGCTGAGCCGCTGATTAGCGCTTGCCCGCTCAGATTTAGCGGCTAGGCTCCGCGCCAAACCGAAATATTCGACGCAAGGGGATGAACATGGCCAGTGCCTCACCAAGGGGGTTCCTCGGGCGCATCACGCTGCGCAAGACCGTCGCCCAGGTCCAGCGCGAGACCCAGACCAGCGAGCTCAAAAGGTCGCTCGGCCCATGGAATCTCGTCTTCCTCGGCATCGGCTGCATCATCGGCGCCGGCATCTTCGTGCGCACCGGCAATGCCGCGGCGCTGCACGCCGGTCCGGCGGTTTTGCTGTCGTTCGTCGTCGCCGGCATCGTCTGCGCCTTTGCCGGGCTATGCTATGCCGAGCTGTCCTCGACGCTGCCGGTGTCGGGTTCGGCCTATACCTACAGCTACACGACGATCGGCGAGTTCGCCGCCTGGGTGATGGGCGCGCTGCTGCTGCTCGAATACGGTCTGGCCGCCTCGGTGGTCTCGGTGGGCTGGTCCGGCTACATGGTGAGCCTGCTCGCCGACATCGGCATCCACGTCCCGCCGCAGCTGACCGGACCGATGGGCTATCCCAAGGAGCTGGCGGACGGGACCACGATCACCACCGTCTTCAACCTGCCGGCCTTCCTGGTCTGCGCCGTCCTGGCCGGGCTGCTCGTGCTCGGCGTCTCGGAATCGGCGCGGGTCAACAACATCATCGTCGCCATCAAGGTGACCGTTCTGACCGCCTTCATCCTGGTCGGCGGCTTCATCATCCTGTCCAACTGGAGCACGTTCGCACCCAATTGGGATCCGTTCATCCCCGAGCCGACCGGTGTGCAGGGCGAGTTCGGCGTGAGCGGCATCCTGCGCGCCGCCTCGATCGTGTTCTTCGCCTATATCGGCTTCGAGGCGGTCTCGACCGCCGCCCAGGAAGCCAAGAATCCGGCCAAGGACATGCCGTTCGGGATCATCGGCTCGCTGGTCGCCTGCACCGTCATCTACATCCTGGTGTCGATCGTGCTGACCCTGATCGTCGACTATCGCGAATTGAACGTGCCCGATCCGGTGGCGGTCGCGGTCGACGCCTTCGGGCCGCAATGGGCCTGGTTCGCCTCGACCATCAAGGTCGGCGCGATCATCGGCCTCACTTCGGTCATCCTGGTGCTGATGTACGGCCAGACCCGCATCTTCTACACGATGGCGCGCGACGGGCTGCTGCCCAAGGTGTTTTCGCGGGTCCACCCCAAATTCCGCACGCCGTGGATCAACACCATCGTCGTCGGCCTCGCGGTGGCGGTTGCCGGCGGCTTCTTCGACATCAATTTCCTCGGCGACGCGACCTCGGTCGGAACGCTGGCCGCCTTCGCCATCGTCTGCCTGACCGTGATCTGGCTGCGCCGGACCCATCCGGAGATCCCGCGCGGCTATCGCGTCCCCTTCTATCCGGTGGTGCCGGCGCTCGGCATCCTGACCTGCGTCTGGCTGATCAGCACGGTGCCGGCGCATGTGCTGATCTTCTTCGGCTGGTACGTGCTCGGCGCGGTCATCCTCTATTTCGTCTACGGCATGCACAATTCGGAGCTCGCCAAGGGCCACGACGTCATGGCCGACGACGAGACGCCCTATTTCCCGGAGGATGCGCCGCTCGACGAAAGCGGCCAGCCGGTGATCCGGCCCTAGCCGCACCGGTCATCCGCCATCGCTGGGGGGAGGCTTCGGCCTCCCCCTTCTCGTCCGGCCCGGCCGGCGTAGGAAGGCGCCATGGCCCGTTGTCCGTTCACGCTCGAAGGCCTCGATCATGTCGTGCTGCTGGTCAGCGACATGGGGCGGGCCGAATCCTTCTATTGCGGCGTGATCGGCTGCACCGTCGATCGCCGGCTGCCCGAATATGGCATGCTGCAGCTGCGCGCCGGAGCCGCGCTGATCGACCTCGTCGACACCAGCGGCGAGGAGGGCGCCTGGGCGCGGCCGGACGTGGCGGGTGGGCGCAATATGGACCATGTCTGCCTCGCCACCGGCCCCTGGCAGGAAGCGGCGATGCGCGCGCACCTCGCCGCCCACGGCGTCGAGATCGTCGAGGAAGGGATACGCTATGGCGCGCGCGGCGAGGGCCTCAGCTTCTACGTGCAGGACCCGTTCGGCAACACGCTCGAATTGAAGGGCCCGGCTTCGGGCTGAGCGGCAACCCTGCCCTCCCGCCCGGCGTTCAGCGGCGAAAGGAGAAGCTCATGGCCACCGAGCCCCCGTCCGTTCCGCCCGAAATGCCGCCGCAGCCGTCGCAGCCGGGCCAGCCGACCGCGCCGCCGCCGGAAATCGCTCCGCCGGGGCCCGACATCGACGTGCCGGCACCGGCGCCGGACATGCCGCCGGCGCCGCCGCCGGCGACGCCGAGCGCCTGATCCTCTCATTTCGCGCGATGCGCCGGCGGGCGCGATGCGCCGGGCCGAATCAATTCGGACTATCCATTCCGAATCGGTGTAAGCGGCTCCGACCGGGTCCAATCCATGATGCCGGCAGAGGAGACGGCCATGATTCGATTCGGATGGCTCGGCCTGTTGCTGCTCGGCGCCTGCGGTCCACAGGCCGAACCGACCGGTCAGGCCGAGCCCTCGGCGCCGGCGGCGGATAGTGGGACCGCCGGCACCGCTTCGCTCCCCGATTATTTGCCCGATTACCCGAACTCGCGGCGCGTCGAGGTCCCCAATCTCGGCGCGCCCGGCACCGACAGCCGCTCGGGCAATGCGGTCGCGATGGAGACCGACGACACGCCGGAGGAGGTGGCGCAATTCTATCGCGAGCGTCTTGCCGCGGCCGGCGTGCCGGTGCGGGTCGACAGCGTGGGTCCGCAAGGCGGCGTGATGGGGGTCGGCCGGGACGGCGAACGCGGCGCGATGCTGACGATCAGCCGGATCGGAGACAGAACGCGCATCGCCGTGATCAGCCGTCAGGGCGGGTGACGGTCCGTCGTCCCGGGAGGGACCCCATCAAAGTAATACTTTGATGGGAACCCCGAAAGCCGGGACCTCGGGGGGACACGCCGAGACTTCTTGTCCCGAGGCCCCGGCTTTCGCCGGGGTGACGCTCAGCCCAGCCGCTCCGCCGCCAGCGCCTTCAAATCGGCCTCCGGCCGGGCGCCGTAATGCGAGATCACCTCGGCCGCCGCGATCGCACCCATGCGGAGCGACGGCTCGAGGCCGCGGCCCTGCGCCCGGCCGGCAAGGAAGCCGGCGGCGAACAGGTCGCCGGCGCCGGTGGTGTCGACCACCTCGGCCGGCTCCGCGGCGACCTCGGCGCGCTCGCTCCCCGAAATCGCGATCGCGCCTTTCTCGCTGCGGGTGACGACCAGGGTCTCGACCTTGTCCTCGACCGACCGGATCGCGCTTTCGAAATGCGGCACTCCGGCCAGCGCCTGGATCTCGGCCTCGTTGGCGAACAATATGTCGATCTTGCCGCCGTCGATCAGCTGGCGGAAGCCGGCGCGATGGCGCTCGATGCAGAAAGTGTCCGACAAAGTGAAAGCGACCTTGCGGCCGGCGCCGCGCGCGACCTCGATCGCGCGGATCATCGCGTAGCGCGGCGTCTCGGGATCCCACAAATAGCCTTCGAGATAGAGGATCGCCGCCTCCCGAATCTGGCGTTCGTCGAGCGCCTCGACCGGCAGATGCTGGGCCGCGCCGAGGAAGGTGTTCATCGTCCGGTGGCCGTCGGGCGTGACCAGCACCATCGAGCGCGCGGTCGGCACGCCGAAATCGGCCGGCGCCGTCGTGAACTCGACGCCGGCGGCGCGCAGATCGTGGATGTAGAATTCGCCGAGCTGGTCGGGCGCGACCTGGCCGACGAAGCCGGCGCGGGCGCCCAGCGCCGCCACGCCGGCCGCGGTGTTGCCGGCCGATCCGCCGCTCACCTCGCGCGCCGGCCCCATATGATCGTAGAGCCGGGTCGCCTCCTCGGCGTCGATCAGCCGCATCGATCCCTTGGTCAGCCCTTCGCGCGCGAGGAAATCGTCGTCGGCTTCGGCGATCACGTCGACGATCGCATTGCCGATCGCGAGCACGTCGAGGCGGGTCAAGGTCATCAGTGGCTCCGGTGCGGGAAAGCGCCGCCCCTAGCCGGGACCCCGCGCGGGGGTCAACCGACGAGGAGACCGGCTCGGGCGCGCGGGCGGCTCAGCTGACGCCGACAAAGTCGGCGTTGGTCAGCGCCAGCCCCGGATCGATGGTGGCGAACAGGATCTGGGCGCTGCCGCCGATCCCGTCCGGATCGTAGAAGATCCGGCCCGTCGCCGCATCGTAGATGATCCGATCGTCGGCGTCGTGGGCCATGGTGCCGGTGTGGAAGGCGCCGGGGCCGAGCGTGCCGTTGGCGCCGATGGCGCCGAACACCGAGCGGTCGAGATGGATGCTGTCGTCGAGCACCGAGAAATCAAGGATGTCGTCGACATTGTCCGGGCTCAGGGTGGTGTTGAACAGGAAGATGTCGGCGCCTTCGCCGCCTTCCAGGTCGTCCAGCCCCCGGCCGCCGAGAATGCGGTCGTTGCCGCCTCCGCCGAAGATCCGGTCATTGCCGCCGGAACCGTTGAGCCAGTTGCCGGCGCCGTTGCCGGTCAGGCTGTTGGCGGCCTGATTGCCGGTGCCGGCGATGGCGGAGCCGCCGGTCAGGACGAGGTTGTTGGCGGTGTCGCCGAGCGTGTAGGCGATCGAGCTCCTGACGGTGTCGGTGCCGCCGGCGGCGAACTCGATCACCTGGTCGCCGGCATTGTCGACGAAATAAAGGTCGTCGCCCTTGCCGCCTTTCATCGTGTCGGCGCCGCCCTTGCCGTTGAGGGCGTTCGCCGCATCGTTGCCGGTCAGCACATTCGCCTGGCCGTTGCCGGTGGCGTTCGCCGCCGAGCCGGTCAGCGTCAGATTGTTGACATTGTCGGCCAGCGTGAAGCTGACCGAGGCCTTGACCAGGTCGACGCCGCCGTCGGCGAGCTCGATCACCTGGTCGTCCCCGTCGTCGACGATATAGGTATCGTTGCCGCCGCCGCCGCTCATCATGTCGGCGTCGCCGCCGCCGTCGATCAGGTTGGCGGCGCTGTTGCCGATGATATTGTTGACGCCGCCATTGCCGGTGCCGTTGATCGCGGCGGCGCCGGTCAGGACGAGATTCTCGACGTTGCGGCCGGCGAGCGAGAAGCTGATCGAGCTCTTCACCCGGTCGATGCCGCTATCCGCATTCTCGGTGATGAGATCGCCGGCGCCGTTGACGACATAAGTGTCGTTGCCGGCCCCGCCGATCATCTTGTCGGCGCCGCCGCGGCCGTCGAGGACGTTGGCGGCGGCGTTGCCGATCAACAGGTCGGCGCCGCTGCCGCCGGTCGCATTCTCGATCACCACCCCATGGGCGATCGTGAAGCCGCCGAAAATGCCGTCGACGAAGGAAACGACGCCGGCACCGGTCGGCGAGTAATCGAGCGTCGCGGCGGTGAGGTCGATCTGCGCCGCGACCGAACCGTTGTGGACGATCGTGTCGATGCCGCTGACGTCCCAGATGGCGACATAGAAGGTTCCCGCCTCGTTCGTTTCCGGGAGCACATAGATCGTGTCGCCCGCATTCTGGGTCGGGTTGGCGCCATATTTCTGCTGCAGCTTGGCGATGTCGAACGCGCCGCCGGTGCCGTTCATGCCCCAGGTGGTGGCGCCGTCCGGCGTGCCGTCCTTCGAGTCGGGATGCTTATGCCAGCCGACATTGTAGGACATCGTCGTGTAGATGCCCTGGTTGAGGTCGAAGACGCCGTAGCTGTCGAACGGCCCGGTGACGCCGGCCATGATTTCGGACCCGCCGCCCTCATCATGGGGATGGGCGAGGCCGAGACCGTGGCCGAATTCGTGGATCAGGGTGAACCAGCCGTCGGCGCCCTGCTCGAGCGCGCCGGTGTCGCCGGTGCGGTCCCAGCTCGGCCAGTTGATGGCGAAGAAGCCCATGCCGGAATTGGCGCCTTCGCCGGGCGGGTACATCCGGCCGAGATAGGCATCGTTGACGACCGTCAGCAGTTTGAACGTCGCCTCCGCGGCCGTGAAGACCTGGGTGAAGGTGACGTCCGCATAGTCCGCCCAGGTCCCGAGCGCGGCCATCGCCTGGTCGATCTCATATTGGGTCCAGCCGAGCGATTTCTCGCCGTCATAGAGGGTGACATCGGTCTCCGGCACGAAATAGACGGTGATGGCGTTGGACGGCGTCTTGTTGTCGACGCCGCCCCAGTCGATCGCATCGAGCGGATCGAGGCCGTTTATGTCGACCTCCTCGGCGGTGAGCGCGTAGCCGCCGGTGCCGCCGCCGGCATTGCTCTCATAGGCCTCGACGCGCAGGTAATAAGTGCCGTCCGCGGACGGCGTGAAACCGAGCGCCGAGCTGATATCGCCTTCGCCCGGGATCGACGAGAAGTTGATGTCGTCGTTGAACGCGACCTCATTGCCGTCGGCGTCGAACAGCGTCAGCTTGGTATCGAGCTCGTTGGGGGGAACAGCCAGATAGCTGGTATTGTAGTCGGCGCCGCCGGCCACCTCGAACGAGTAAAGGCGGCCCGCCACCATGTCGATCTTGTAGACGTCGAACTCGCCAAACTCTTCGATGAAGCCGAACGTGTTGGCGTTGAGCGTCAGCGTCACGTTCGAATCGAGGTCGTCGGGGACGCTGTCGTCGCCCATCTGCCGGACGTCGACCGTGTAAGTGCCGATGCCGCCGGTGGCCGGCAGCGCGCCGGCGGTGATCTCATAGATGCCGGCGACGGTGGCGGTGATCGTCATCAGCGAGTTGATGTAGGTGCCGCCATCGTCGTCGGTTCCGACCGCGGCGCCGTTCGGATCGCTGACCTGGAGGAACGGGTCGAGCAGCGCATCCGGCCCGGTGCCGCGCAGCGAGATCATGTAGGTCTCGCCCGCCTCGAGCGTGACGGTGACGATGTCGGTATCGCCCTCGGTGTTGACCGCGCCTTCATAGGAGCCGCCGACGGCGACGGTGCCGTCGCCGTCGTCGGTCGGCGAGACGTCCGAGGTGCCGGGGGTGAGATCCTCGACCGGCCCGAGCCAGTCGCTGCTCGCGTCGGTGCAGGTTCCGCAGCCGCAGGCCAGCTGGGTCGAAGCGGCGGCGCCGTCAGCGGCGCGGGAGGTCAATGCCTTGGCGATCATCCATCACTTCCTTGATTGAAGCTGAAACGGGATCCGGCGCCCGACGCGGGAACAGCGTCAGCCCGGTCTAGAGCGGGTTCATGAAGCGGAAACAGAAGCTTGGCAGGAAAGTCCGGCGACGGAGGGCGCTGAAACGCCTCCAATCACGTGCCTGGGGAATTGTCTGGACCAGTCCGTCGTGGCGCGCACCAACAACCCCTTCGGCGGCGAACGTTTCGATCCCGCAAGAACGCCTCTTGCTTCATGCAGTTCCTGTAAGGGGCAGGCGGGCACGTCCCCGCGAAGGGGCGCCCCGCAAAGAGGTATTTTTCGGGGACCCGGATGGCCGGGCCCCAGGGCCGATTCCCGACCCGGTCCCGGCCTGCGCCGGGACGCCAGGCGGCGGCTAGCGGCGGCTGCCGCGGCCGCAATTGGCCGGATCGCTGTTCGGGCCGGTGTCGCGATCGGTGACGCGATTGCCCCGGCCATTGCCGGCCGGGTCGGAATTGCTGCCCTGGTCGCGGTCGGTGCAGCCGGAAATGCGCACATTGCCGCGGCCGCGATTGGGCGGATCGGCATTGGGCGCCGCGTCGGCGTCGGTCACCTGCAGCGCCTGCGCGGTGCCGCCGAGCATGACGAGCGCGCCGCCGCCGGCGACCGCGCCGCCGGCGACGCGGGTCAGGAACGAACGCCGGCTCAATCTGCGTGTCGTCTTCATGTCTTTCCCCCCTTGAGCTCGCCCGCTTTCCGGGACGCCCGCCTTCTAGGGCGGTTCGGCCGGGGCCACAATGGACTTGTCCGGCGGGATCGCCGCCATTGACGCGTCCCGTCCTCGGCGCATAGCCCGGCCCGGATGAAGCAGATCGGTCTCGCCTTTCTCGCCGGCCTGGCCGGAGCGTTCGGCTTCGAGCCGGTCGGTCACTGGCCGCTCACCATCCTCGCTCTGGCCGGGCTGCTGCTGCTGGTCGAGCGGGCGCCGTCGCTGCGCGCCGCGCTCGCCCGCGGCTGGTGGTTCGGGCTCGGCCATTTCATCCTCGGCCTCAACTGGATCGCCACCGCCTTCACCTACCAGGCGGCGATGCCGGCCTGGCTCGGCTGGGTCGCGGTGGTGCTGCTGTCGCTTTATCTGGCCATCTATCCGGCGGTCGCCGCCGGGCTCGCCTGGCGCCATGGCCGCGGTCATCCGACCGTCTACGTGCTGCTTTTCGCCGCCGCCTGGATCGTCACCGAGTGGCTGCGCGCGACTTTGTTCACCGGTTTCGCCTGGAACCCGGTTGGGGTCGCGCTGCTGCCGTCGGGCCTTTCCTGGCTGGCGCCCTGGCTCGGCACTTACGGCCTGTCCGGCGTCGCCACCCTGATCGCCGGCGCGATGCTGATGGCGATGCGCGAACAAGCGGCGAAGGCGGCGGCGGCGCTGATCGTCGCGATCTTCGGCTCGACAGCCGCCGCCTGGGCGTTCGCGCCCGGCGCGCCGGCCGGCGCCGGCCCGGCGCTGCGCATCGTCCAGCCCAATATCGGCCAGGAGCAGAAATGGAGCCCCGAATTCGCGAGGCGCAACATGGCGCGGCTGAGCCGGCTGTCGGGTGCCGGCGAGCGGCGGCCGCTTCTGCTGATCTGGCCCGAAGCGGCGGTGACCGAGCCGCTCGAGGACCAGCGCCGGCTGCTCGACTATCAGCGCGAGGTGGCGGTGACGCGGGCGCAGCTGGACGCCCTGCTGGGGCCGGGCGACCTGCTGCTGACCGGCGGCATCACCGTGCGATCGCGCGACGGCATGCTGGCCAGCAGCGCCACCAACAGCGTGTTCGCGCTCGACGGCTCGGCCGCGATCCTTGCCCGCTACGACAAGGCCCATCTCGTCCCTTATGGCGAATATCTGCCGATGCGGCCGCTCTTGTCGGCGATCGGGCTGTCGCGGCTGGCGCCGGGCGACCTGGATTTCGACGCCGGGCCCGGGCCGCGCACGCTCGACCTGCCCGGATTGGGACCGGTCGGCTTCCAGCTCTGCTACGAGATGATCTTCTCGGGCGAGGTGGTCGACCGGGCGCGCCGCCCCGCCTTCATCTTCAACCCGTCCAACGACGCCTGGTTCGGCGCCTGGGGGCCGCCGCAGCATCTCGCCCAGGCGCGGATGCGGGCGCTCGAGGAGGGGCTGCCGGTGGTGCGCGCCACTCCGACCGGCATCTCGGCGGTCGTCGACGCGCAGGGGCGGCTGCTTCACGCGATCCCGCTCGGCCGGATGGGGGTGATCGACGCCCGGCTGCCGCTGCCGGCGGCGCCGACCCTGTTCGCCCGGGCCGGCAACCGGCTGGCCTTCGGCTTCGCGCTGCTGCTGGTCGCAGCGGCGGTTGCGATACGCCGCAAAGCGCGCTAGGGGCGCGGACATAAGGATATCTTTATATCCGCAACTCCCCCTTTCCCGGAAGGATCAGAGCCCGCGATGCGCAGCAACTATCTCTTCACGTCCGAATCGGTCTCCGAAGGCCATCCCGACAAGGTCGCCGACCAGATTTCCGACGCGGTCGTCGACCTGTTCATCGGCCGCGATCCCGAAGCGCGCGTCGCCTGCGAGACCCTGGTCACCACCAACCGGATCGTGCTGGCCGGCGAGGTGCGCTGCCGCGAGGACGTCACTCCGACCATCGCCGAGATCGAGGCGGCGGCGCGCGAGACGGTGAAGCGGATCGGCTACGAGCAGCACGGCTTCCACTGGCAATATGCCGATTTCGCCTGCCACCTGCACGGCCAGTCGGCCGACATCGCCCAGGGCGTCGACGAAGCCGGCAACAAGGATGAGGGCGCCGGCGATCAGGGCATCATGTTCGGCTTCGCCTGCGACGAGACGCCGGATTTGATGCCGGCGACGATCCATTATTCGCACCGCATCCTCGAGAAGCTGGCCGAGCAGCGCCATTCCGGGGAGGCCGACTTCCTCGAGCCCGATTCGAAGAGCCAGATCACTCTGGCCTATGAGGACGGCAAGCCGGTGCGGGCGGTGAAGCTGGTCGTCTCGACCCAGCACGCCAAAGGCTACGACCAGGCGAAGCTGCGCGACTATGTCAAAGGCGTGTTCGCCGACGTGCTGCCGTCGGGCTGGATGCCGAACGACGACGACGCCATCTTCGTCAATCCGACCGGCCTGTTCGAGATTGGCGGGCCCGACGGCGACGCCGGCCTGACCGGCCGCAAGATCATCGTCGACACTTATGGCGGCGCCGCGCCGCACGGCGGCGGCGCGTTCAGCGGCAAGGACCCGACCAAGGTCGACCGTTCGGCCGCTTATGTCAGCCGCTACCTCGCCAAGAACATCGTCGCCGCCGGCCTCGCCCGGCGCTGCACGATCCAGCTTTCCTACGCGATCGGCGTCGCCGAGCCGCTGTCGCTTTATGTCGACCTGCACGGCACGCAGGCAGAAGGCACCAGCGCCGCCCGCCTCGAGGAAGTGCTGCCGCAGCTGGTGCGGCTGACGCCCAAGGGCATCCGCACCCATCTCGGCCTCAACCGGCCGATCTACCAGCCGACCGCGGCCTACGGCCATTTCGGCCGCAAGCCGTCGGGCCATCTGTTCAGCTGGGAAAAGACCGACCTGGTCGACGCGCTCAAGCAGGCGGTCTGACCGCCTTCATTCGATGTCGCAGCGCACCGGGTGCGTGCGGCCGTCGCGAACCAGCGTTCCGGTCGCCGTCCACTCCGCGCCGACCGACACCCGCAACTGCGCCTCGAAGCGCGAGAGCTGCGGGTCGGCGAGATCGACCCAGATGCGCTCCGCGTCGAGCCAGCTGCGGGCGATGACCAGCTGCGGCTCGGGATCGACGGTGGTCAGCGTGCGATCGCCCATTCGGAGATGCGCGGTCACGACCGGATTGCCGATGACGTGGCCGACGGCGCCGCTCAGCGCGATGTTGGAGCCGTCGGTGGTGCGGCAGTCGAAGCCGCCAGTGGCCTGAGCCGATTCGGCGACCAGCAGCAGCGGTGCGGCGTAGAAGAAAAAGCGTTTCATCGGTCCGGCCTAGCGCGGCCTCGCTGAACCGCCCCTTTCCGGCGTCGGCCGACCAAATTCCGGGAACCGGCCAGCGAGTCATCCCGGCGCCAGCCGGAATCCATGAACACCGGGATTTGCGGATAATCGCGCCCCTTCGTGTTCATGGGTTCCGGCTTTCGCCGGAATGACTTTCTTGGGGGCCCGCCTTTCGCCACCCTTGACCGCCGGCGCCGCGGACGGTACTTTGCGATACAAAGTAGGGCGGAGTCCCCAAGTTGCACGACGTCGACCGCGCCTTGTCGCAGATCGCCGACATTCGCAGCCAGATGGCGGCCTCGACCCGCTTTCGCGGCTTCGGCCCGCATGCGGTCGCGCTGACCGGGCTGCTCGCCATCGGCGTGGCGCTGGCGCAGACCGTGTGGCCCGCCGCGCTGGCGCCGGACGATCTCACCTTCGTCGCGGTCTGGGCGGCGGCGGCGGCGGTCGCGATCGCGATCGTCGCCAGCGAGACGCTGACCCGTTCACGGCGGCTGCACGGCGCGATGGCCGATTCGATGATCGGCGGCACATTGAGGCTGTTCCTCCCTTTCGCCACCGCCGGCGCGCTGATCGCGTTCGTCTTCGTCACGGTCGCCCCGGCGAGCGTCAGGCTGCTGCCCGGCCTGTGGCAGATGCTGGTCGCGCTGGCCGGCTTCGCCGCAATTCCGAGCCTGCCCAGGCCGATCGTCTGGGCGGCCGGCTGGTATTTGCTCACCGGCACGATCGTGCTGACCCTGGCCGGTCAGTCCGGGAGCCTGTCGCCGTGGATGATGGGCGTTCCGTTCGGGCTCGGCCAGGGGCTGGTCGCCGCTATCCTTCACGTGGCGGCGAGCGACGGCGACGCCGGTGGCTGACCGCAGCGCGCCTTACGCTTATGACGGCCTTGACCGCATCTTCCACGAGCGCGCGCGGCTCGGCATCGTCAGCTCGCTGGCGGGCCAAAGCGAGGGGCTGAGCTTCACCAGCCTCAAGAGCCTTTGCGGACTCACCGACGGCAATCTCGCACGCCACCTCCAGGTGCTCGAGGAAGCCGGTTTTGTCCGGATCGACAAGGGCCATGAGGGCGGCCGGCCGCAGACGATCTGCCGGCTGACCGGGGAGGGACGCGCGCGCTTCGCCGACTATCTGGAAGTGCTCGAGCAGGTGCTGCGCAAGGCCGCCGGCGCCGGCGCCGGCGCCGGCGCGGCCCGGAGCGCCGCCCGGCCGTCGGAGCAGCCATGCTGAGCGCGCTTTTCTTTTGGCCGGAGACTTTGTGATGCAAAGTTCACCTGGCCCTCTTTCACCTATGCGCGAGCGAGCCGGCCTGGTGGCGGCGGCTCGCTGGCGATGCTTCGGTCACGCCCTTCGGGGCCTCCTTTTCCTGGTGCGCAGCGAGCCCAATGCAAAGCTCCATCTGGCCGCCACGGCGGCGGTGGCTTTGCTCGGCGCGATGCTCCGGCTCGGCGCCGGAGAGTGGCGCTGGCTGGTCCTCGCCGCGGCCCTGGTGTGGGCGGCGGAAGCGCTGAACACGGCGGTCGAGCAGGTCTGCGACCTGGTCAGCCCGGGGCCGGACCCGCGGGTCAAGGCCGCCAAGGACGTCGCCGCCGGCGCCGTGCTGATCGCCGCCGCCGCCGCCGCCGCGATCGGCGCCGCCACCCTGCTGCCGCCGCTCGCCGCGGCGCTGCCGATCCTGTCCCGATGAAGGTGAAGCTGATCCTGCCGGCGCTGACCGAGGCGAAAAGCCCGTTCTGGCGGCCGATCAAATATTCGCTGTTTCCGCCGCTCGGGCTGGCGACCTTGGCCGGCTTCCTGTCGCCGGACGACGAGGCCGAGCTGGTCGACGACCATGTCGAGCGTCTGTCGCTCGACGACCGGCCGGACCTGGTGGTGATCCAGGTCTACATCACCAACGCCTATCGCGCCTACCGGATCGCCGATCATTACCGGGCGCGAGGCAGCCATGTCGCGCTCGGCGGGCTGCACGTCACCGCGCTGCCCGGCGAGGCCGCGGCGCATGCCGACACCGTCTTCACCGGCCCGGGCGAGCAGAGCTTCCCGGCCTTCCTCGAGGATTTCCGGGCCGGGCGGCCGCGCCCGCTCTACGTCTCGAGCGCCGGCCGCTCGATCGAGGGCATCCCGCCGGTGCGCCGCGACCTGATCCGGCGCGAGCGCTAT
The DNA here is from genome assembly GCA_963848555.1 of uncultured Alphaproteobacteria bacterium. Taxonomy (GTDB): domain Bacteria; phylum Pseudomonadota; class Alphaproteobacteria; order Sphingomonadales; family Sphingomonadaceae; genus Allosphingosinicella. The sequence goes on from CAWKEE010000006.1 coordinate 338,479, forward strand.
CTCGTCCCCAATTCGATCGTCGTGACGCGCGGCTGCCCGCAGCATTGCGACTTCTGCTACAAGGACGCCTTCTTCGAGGGCGGCCGCTCCTTCTACGTCCAGCGCGTCGACGAGGCGCTGGCCGAGATCGACCGCCTGCCCGGCCGGCACCTCTATTTCCTCGACGACCATCTGCTCGGCGACCGCCGCTTCGCCGCCGCTTTGTTCGAAGGGATGCGCGGCATGGGCCGCCTGTTCCAGGGCGCGGCGACCGTCGATTCGGTGCTGCGCGGCGACCTGATCGAGCGCGCCGCCGAAGCCGGGCTGCGCAGCCTGTTCGTCGGTTTCGAGACGTTCAGCCCGGAAAATCTCAGGTCGAGCAACAAGAAGCAGAACCTCGCCCGCGACTATGCGGCCGTCGCCAGGCGCTTGAGCGACCTCGGCATCATGATCAACGGCTCGTTCGTGTTCGGCATGGACGATGACGGGCCGGACGTGTTCGAACGCACCGTCGACTGGGCGGTGCGCCACGGCATCACCACCTCGACCTTCCACATCCAGACCCCCTATCCCGGTACGCGGCTCCACCAGGCGCTGACCGCGCAGGGGCGGATCACCACCAGCGACTGGGACCTCTACGACACCCGCCACGTCGTCTACCGGCCGGCCAAGCTGACGCCCGGCCAGCTCAAGGCCGGCTACGACCGGGCCTATCGCGACTTCTACCGATGGCGCAACATCGCCCGCGGCGCGCTCGGCCACGACAGCCTCAAGCATCGCGCCAAGCATTTCTTCTATGCCGCCGGCTGGAAGAAGTTCGAGCCGCTGTGGAACTTCGTGATCAAGGCCCGCCGGCTCGACCTGATGACGCCGATGCTCGAGGCGGTGCTGTCGCGGGTGACGAAATCCGGGGACGCAACAGGGGCCGCGCCGCAAGCGGGGGCCGGGCTTTCCGGCGCGGGCCGGCTTGGCGAGGCGGCGCCCGGGGCTTAGGGCGGTCGCCATGGGCGACCCCGCCACGATCCGGCGCCTCTACGGCCGCTCCAAAGGCCGGCCGCTGCGCGCCGGGCAGGCCGAGCTGATCGAGCGGCTGCTGCCGGCGGTGGCGGTGCCGGAAGCGGGACCGCTCGACAGCCGCCGGCTGTTCGGCGACGCGCGGCCGCTCCATTTCGAGATCGGCTTCGGCGCCGGCGAGCATCTCGCTTTTCGCGCCGATTTGCTGCCCGACCACGGCTTCATCGGCGCCGAGCCGTTCCTGAACGGCGTCGCCGGCGCGCTCGGCCTCATCCGCGACCGGCGGCTCGCCAATGTCCGCATCCACAGGGGCGACGCGCTCGACCTGCTCGAGCGGCTGCCCGACGGCGCGCTGCGCTTCGTCTACCTGCTCCACCCGGATCCCTGGCCGAAGGCGCGCCACGCGAAGCGGCGGATGATCAACCCGGGCCCGCTCGACCTGATCGCGGCGAAGATGGCGCCGGGGGGCGAGCTGCGGCTCGGCACCGACGATCCGGTCTTTTGCCGCTGGGCGATGATGGTGATGGGACGGCGCGGCGACTTCGACTGGCTGGCGCAGAGCGCCCGCGATTTCCTCGATCGGCCCGGCGGCTGGCCGGAGACCCGTTACGAGGCCAAGGCCCGCCGCGAGGGCCGCCAAGTCTGGTACTTCCGCTACCGCCGCCGCTGATCGCCCGCGCCGATCGACCCACGCCCGCTTCTCGGTCGGTCTTCCCATGGTTCGCGCAAAGGCGCGAAGGCGCGAAGGGGCCGAGGACGCGAAGACTCAGGTGCCGGATTGCCAACGCCTGGACTTGAATGGGGACAGTCACAAGTGACTGTCCCCCTATCGACCTGCTCCGTTGCTTGCCGAAAATCGCATCGCCATCGAGTCTGCACTTCTTCGCGCCTTTGCGCCTTTGCGCGAACAAATCTGCGCTGGAGGCGCACCGTTGCAGGAGGATGCACACCCCGTGTAGCCTGCGATTGGAGCCGCGCGGCAAGGGGGGATAAGAATGGCCGATCTCAGCACCTGCAACGCGCCGACCTGCGCATTCACCGTCGAGGGCATGGTCGCGACCTGCCCGAAATGCGGCGGGCCGATGCGCCCGGTCAGGGAATCGCGGCTGCGCGGCTGGGCGCTGCTGCTCCTCGGCCTGCTGCTGATCGGGATGATGGGGGCGATCACCTTCTACATGACGCCGGCGCTGATGCATCCGGGCGAGGAGGCCGCCGGCGGCAGCAGCTTCACCGGCACCGCGCAGCAGGCCCGGCTGATCCTCTATCTGTTCTGGGCGCTGATCGCGTTCGGCGCGCTGACCGCGGTCAACGGCGTCTACCAGATCGCCACCGGCCGCCAGCACTGGATCTTCGTCGCCCTGACTTTGCTCGTCTTCGCCGGCCTCGCCATCCTCGTCATCGTCTCGATGCAGGCGCTGAAATAGGTCTTCGTCGCCCCGGCGCAGGGGCACCCCGCAGGCCGGGGCCTAAGGGGGAGATTGCTGTGCCTTCTCGTCCCGAGATCCCGGCTTGCGCCGGGATGAGGAGATGCGCCTATTCCGCCGGCGTCAGCCGGAGCAGGCGGCCGCCTTCGCCTTCATCCTCGTCCTCGAGCAGATAGATCGAGCCGTCGGGATGCTGCTCGATCTCGCGCAGGCGCTGGCCCATGCCCCAGCGCTCCGCCTCGCGCGCATTCGTGCCGTCGAGATCGACCCGGACCAGGGCTTCGCCCGACAGGCCGGCGATGAGCAGGTCGCCGCGCCACCCGGGGAAGAGGTCGCCCGAATAGACGATCATGTCGCCCGGCGAGATGACCGGGGTCCACCAGACTTTGGGCGCGGCGAATTCGGGGCGGGTGTCGTGGTCGGGGATCGGCCGGCCGTCATAATGGTCGCCGTTGGAGACGATCGGATAGCCGTAATTGGCGCCGCGCTCGATCAGGTTCAGTTCGTCGCCGCCTTCCGGCCCCATCTCGACCTCCCACAGCCGGCCGTCACCGTCGAAGGCGATGCCGAGCGGGTTGCGGTGTCCCAATGTCCAGATCTGGGCGGTGACGCCGCCGCGCCCGGCGAACGGATTGTCGGCCGGCACGCTGCCGTCCGGATTGAGGCGCAGGATCTTGCCGAGATTGGCGTTCATGTCCTGCGCCGGCGTGAATTCCTGGCGGTCGCCCGAGCTGATGTAGAGAAAGCGGCCGTCGGGCGAGAAAAGCAGCCGGTGGCCGTAATGGCCGCGCCCGTCATATTTGGGCTGCTGGCGCCAGATCACCTCGAAGCCGTCGAGCCGGGCGGCGCCCGCCTCGACCACCAGCCGGCCGCGGCCGACCGCGGCGCCGCGGATGCCGCCCTCGCCGGCCTCGGCATAAGAGAGGTAGACGAGATGGTTGGCCGCGAAATCGGGGTGGAGGACGACGTCGCCGAGGCCGCCCTGGCCGCCATAATCGACCGCCGGCACGCCGGCGACGTCGATCGCCGCGCCGCCGTCCGCCGACCATAATTTGAGCGTCCCGCGTTTCTCGGTGATCAAGGCATTGCGTGCGCCGGGAAGGAAGACCATCGCCCAGGGCTCGGCGAAGCGGCCGAGCTCCTGGACCTCGAACGGCCGGTCCCGGGCCTGGGCCGCCGCAGTGCCGTTTCCGCCGCCGGCGGTGCAGCCGAGCAGGGCCAGCAGGGGAAGGAGGACGTAACGGGGTCTGCGCATTGCGGAAATCCTTTGAAGGTCGGAAGGCTCATAAGACAGGCCGCGAGCCCTGAGAAGAGCCGCGCCGGTGCTGCAACGGAGGTCGGACAAGGGTCGGCGCTCCCCCGCTTTGGACCGGCTGAGGCCCATGGATTCGTTTCGCCTCCAATGGTAAGATACGGAATAACAAGCAAAAGGAGGGTGCCATGAGCAAGGCTGCGATCCTGGCCGCGACCCTGGCCGCCGCGCTGGCCGCCGCCGGCGCCGCGGCCGAGGAGCAGACGGTCCGCAATCCGAACCGGATCAGCGGCAAGGGCGATCCCAACCAGATCATCTGCGTGATCGACCGGCCGCCGGGCGCGCTGCTCGTCGAGAACCGCATCTGCCGCACCCGCGCCGAATGGATCACCCTGCGGCGCGAGACCCGCGAAGCGGTCGAACGCGTCCAGTTCTTCAAGCAGACCCGCTGAAGGCATCCCCCTCCGGCCGCTCGGCCAGGTCCATGAAGTTGCGGGCCGCTTCGCGGTCTTCCTCGTTGCTGAACGCGACGTCGAGCGCGGGCGCGGCGCCAAGCATGTGCAGCAGCGCCCACAGCGCGAAACGGCGGCCCCGATCCTGCTCGAGCCCGAGCTCGACGCGCAGGCGTTCGATCCCGACGGCGAGCGCCTCGGGCGGCAGCGAGGAAAGGTCGGTCGTGCCGAAGCAGCGACGCAACTGGTCGTCGAAGTCCATCGCTCGTCCTTAGCCTCCGGACGATGAACGGAACCTCCAGTCCGTGGGCCGGCCTGCCGCACTGGCGCTGTTGGCGGCGGCAGCGCGAAGCCCCCTCAATGCCTCTTGCTCAGTCGATGAGCGTGAGCCAGCAGGCGCCGGCATTGAATTGCGTCCAGAACAGCAGGCCAAAGCCGGCCACGGCCTCGGAGGCGTTCGAATTCGAATATTCGCCGTCCGTCATGTAGCAGGTCCAGCTGTTATTGACGTGCTCGACGGCATTGTTGGCGTCCTGTCCTGCGGCGTCCACAGGTCCAGCCACGGGCGTCGCCGTATAGGATCGCCAGTTCCGGTTTTGCGGATTGTAGTAGAGCAGGAAGTCGCGGGCGGCGACGCGGCCCGTACCGTCCCAATTGTACATGCCGAGCCGCGCCGTGCAACCATCCATATCCCCGCACAGGCGCGTGACATCTGCCACCGGGATCGAAACCGAGTTGCCCTGCTGGTTCCTCGCTGCAACATAGCTTACGCGATCATCGCCGCTCACGCCTGCATAGTCCTGCGCGGGCGCGGCCGAAGACATCATCAGCACAGCCGTAGCGACAAAAATGTGCGTTCTCATGACAACTTCCCCCGCTCTCTCGATATCGAGTCGCAACAATTACGACAAGAGTTACGACTATAGACTAGAGTTCATCCTAATTATATGGATCAGCCGGAATGATGACTCCGAAACGGATGAAAGATTCGGATTCTTTTGATCTATTGTTTGGCGGCAAGCAATTCCGGCTCTGGCCGGAGTTCCCATATGGCAAAGCCTGTCTCAGGAAGGCTGGTGAGACCAGGTCGGAGAAGTAATGCCAGGCTCGTCGGCTTGTGCGCAACTGCCCTCATGGTCCCGCGGCTGTACTGCCCTGGCGACAGCCGGACGGGCCATAACCCGCTTGCCCCTCTTCCCGCGCCGGCCTATATAGCCCTCGCCTTTCTCGACATCGGTGACGACGTTGAGGCTGGTCCCGGGGGACGGGGCCGGCGGCGGCACGGCTTTCACTGCGCAGGCGAGCGGATTTCATGGCGGATGGCGCCCTACTGACGAAGATCATCGAGCCCGAGGCGGAAGCCCTCGGGCTGGCGCTGGTGCGCGTGATGATGATCGGCGGCAAGGACGATCCGACCTTGCAGGTGATGGCCGAGCGGCCCGACACCCGCCAGCTGACCCTCGGCGATTGCGAGCTTCTGTCGCGGCGGCTGTCGGAGGTGCTCGACGCCGCCGACCCGATCGAAGGCAGCTACCGGCTCGAAGTGAGCTCGCCCGGCATCGACCGGCCGCTGACCCGCCTCAACGACTTTGAGGACTGGAAGGGCCACGAGGCGCGGCTGAAGCTCGTCGAGCCGCTCAACGGCCGCAAGCAGTTTAGCGGCGACCTGATCGGCATCGAGGGCGCGACGGTGATGATCGACGTGCCCGGCGCCGGGCCGACCGGCCTGCCGTTCGCCGGCATCGCTTCGGCCAAGCTGGTCTTGACCGACCGGCTGATCAAGGCGACCGCTCCCATTTCCGCGGAAGGCGCCGACCAGATATTAGAAGTAGAAGGACAGGATTAGACCATGGCCACTGCCGCAAGCTCGGGCGCGCCCGGCGCCGTTTCCGCCAACAAGGCCGAGCTCATCGCGATCGCCGACGCGGTCGCGCGCGAGAAGTTGATCGACCGGATGATCGTCATCGAGGCGATGGAGGACGCGATCCAGCGCGCCGCCCGCGCCCGCTACGGCGCCGAGAACGACATCCGCGCCAAGCTCGATCCGACTTCGGGCGACCTCCGGCTGTGGCGGGTGGTCGAGGTGGTCGAGGAGGTCGAGGATTATTTCAAGCAGGTCAGCCACGAGGACGCGCAGAAGCTCCAGCCCGGCGCCGCGGTCGGCGACTTCATCGTCGACCCGCTGCCGCCGATCGAGTTCGGCCGGATCGCCGCCCAGGCCGCCAAGCAGGTCATCTTCCAGAAGGTCCGCGACGCCGAGCGCGAGCGCCAATATGAGGAGTTCAAGGACCGGACCGGCGAGATCATCACCGGCGTCGTCAAGCGCGTCGAGTTCGGCCATGTCGTCGTCGATCTCGGCCGGGCCGAGGGCGTCATCCGCCGCGACCAGCAGATCCCGCGCGAGGTGCTGCGCGTCGGCGACCGCACCCGCAGCCTGATCCTCAACGTCCGCCGCGAGAACAGGGGCCCGCAAATCTTCCTCTCGCGCGCCCATCCCGATTTCATGAAGAAGCTGTTCGCGCAGGAAGTGCCGGAGATTTACGACGGCATCATCGAGATCAAGGCCGCCGCCCGCGATCCGGGCAGCCGCGCCAAGATCGGCGTGCTTTCCCACGACAGCTCGATCGACCCGGTCGGCGCCTGCGTCGGCATGAAGGGCTCGCGGGTGCAGGCCGTCGTCCAGGAGCTCCAGGGCGAGAAGATCGACATCATCCCGTGGAGCCAGGACCTCGCCACCTTCGTCGTCAACGCGCTGCAGCCGGCCACCGTCAGCCGCGTCGTCATCGACGAGGAGGAGGCGCGGATCGAGGTGGTGGTGCCCGACGACCAGCTGTCGCTGGCGATCGGCCGTCGCGGCCAGAACGTCCGGCTGGCGAGCCAGCTGACCAGCTCGGCGATCGACATCATGACCGAGGCCGACGCTTCCGAGAAGCGCCAGCGCGAGTTCGTCGAGCGCTCGGAAATGTTCATGAACGAGCTGGACGTCGACGAGACGCTCGCCCAGCTGCTGGTCGCCGAAGGGTTCGGCGCGCTCGAGGAAGTGGCCTATGTCGAGGCCGAGGAATTGTCATCGATCGAGGGCTTTGACGAGGAGCTGGCGGCCGAGCTGCAGAACCGCGCCGCCGAGGCGCTCGAGCGGCGCGAGGCGGCGGCGCGCGAGGAACGGCGCGAGCTCGGCGTCGAGGACGAGCTGGCCGAAATGCCCTATCTCACCGAGCAGATGCTGGTGACCCTGGGCAAGGCCAATATCCGCACCCTCGACGACCTCGCCGATCTCGCCACCGACGAGCTGATCGCGCGGCGGCGGATCGAGCCGCGGCGGCGGGCCGAGAATATCCGCCCCGAGGACAAAGGCGGCATCCTCGCCGAATACGCCCTGTCCGAGGAACAGGGCAACGAGATCATCATGGCCGCGCGCGCCCACTGGTTCGAGGATGACGACGCGACCGCGTCGGCGTCGCCGGACGAGCCGGCCGGCGCCGGAGAAGGGGAGGACGCGGTTGCGGAAACTCCCCAATGAGACCCTAGGCGGTTGCGAAACGTCCCGCCCTTCCCTCCCCTCCCTGCAAAAGAGGGGCCGGGGGTGGATAGACGAGCGGAGCGAGGCTTTCCCGGGCGCAGGGGTTCGTCCGACTGCGGCGGCGCCCACCCCTAGCCCCTCCCTTGCAGGGAGGGGGATATTATGAGCGCGTCCCATACCCCGGAGCGGACCTGCATCCTGACCCGGCGCACGGCGACACGAGACGAGCTCATTCGCCTCGCTCTGTCGCCCGGCGGCGAGGTGGCGCCGGACGTGCGGGCGCGGGCGCCGGGACGGGGCGCCTGGATCGGCGTCGACAGGGCCGCGCTCGAAGCGGCGCAGGCGAAGGGCAAATTGCGCGGCGCGCTGGCACGGGCGTTCAAGTCGCAGGACGTGGCCGTCCCCGCCGATCTCGGCGAGCGGATCGAGGCGGCGCTGCGGCAGTCGGCGCTGGACCGGCTCGGCCTCGAGGCGCGCGCCGGCAATCTCGCGCTCGGCGCCGAACGGATCGAGACGGCGGCGCGGCGCGGCCAGGCCGCCTTGCTCATCCACGCCGCCGATGCCAGCCCCGAGGGCCGGCGCAAGCTCGACCAGGCCATGCGGGTCGGCGCCGGCGCCGAGGGCAGCGGCCTCCAGGGGGTGGTTTTTCCGGCAGGGCGAGCCATATTGTCATTGGCGCTCGGGCGCGAGAATGTGGTACATGTCGCCATCGTGGACCGGGCCGCGGCGGCGCGCGTCGCTTCGGCTATCGACCGGTGGCGCGCTTTTATCGGACGGGATGCTGGTTTAGGGGCCGCTTCGGCGGAAGCACCGGGTGCGCCCCACGTCGAAGTGAATGAAGGGATCTAAGTGAGCGAGACGACTGACAAGCCGAAGCTGGGAATGCGCGCGCCGCTGGGCCTCAAGCGCACCGTCGAAGTGGGCAAGGTGAAGCAGAGCTTCAGCCATGGCCGCTCGAACACGGTGATCGTCGAGACCAAGAAGGCGCGCACGCTGCGCCGGCCGGGCGAGCCTGCCCCCGCCGCCCCCGCTCCGGCGGCGCCGGCGGCTCCGGCGGCGCGCGCGCCCGAGCCGGCGCCGGCGGCCAAGCCCGCGCCGCGCCCGGCCGACGACGCCGGCTCCCGCCGCGAGCGGCAGGAGCGGCTGCTGCGCGAGGCCGAGGAAGCGCGCCAGGCGTCGCTCGAGGAAGCGCGCCGGCGCGAGGACAAGCAGGCTTTGGCGGCGAGCGAGGAAGAGAAGCGCCGCGCCGAGGACAAGCGCCGCGCCGAGGAAGAGGCCCGCCAGCAGGCCGAGGATGAGGCACGGCGCGAGGCCGAGGCGCCGGCGCAGCCCGAGCCGCAGCCCGAAGCGCCCGCCCCCGGCGCGGTCGTCGAGGAGGAGGAAGACGAGCGCCGTCCGGGCCATGCCCGGCCCAAGCACGGCCATGCCGTGCCCAAGCGGCCCGAGCCGGCGCGGCCGGCGCGCGGCCGCGACGAGCATCGCCGCGAGCGCGGAAAACTCACCGTCACCCGCGCATTGGACGACGAGGGCGACGCCCGCGCCCGCAGCCTCGCCGCGCTGCGCCGCTCTCGCGAGAAGGAAAAGCGCGCCCATATGGCCGCCGGCCCGTCGGCGAAGCAGGTCCGCGACGTCGTCGTCCCCGAGGCGATCACCGTCCAGGAACTGGCCAACCGGATGGCCGAGCGCGGCGCCGACCTGGTCAAGTCGCTGTTCAAGATGGGCATGCCGGTCACCGTCAACCAGACGCTCGACCAGGACACCGCCGAATTGCTCGTCACCGAGTTCGGCCACAATATCAAGCGGGTCAGCGAGTCCGACGTCGAGATCGGCATCGGCGGCGAGGAGGACGCCAGCGAGACGCTGCAGTCGCGCCCGCCGGTGGTCACGATCATGGGCCATGTCGACCATGGCAAGACCTCGTTGCTCGACGTGATCCGCGGCGCCGACGTCGTCTCCGGCGAGGCCGGCGGCATCACCCAGCATATCGGCGCCTATCAGGTGACCCTGGCCGACAAGTCGAAGGTCACCTTCCTCGACACGCCCGGCCACGAGGCGTTCACCGAGATGCGCGCGCGCGGCGCCAACGTCACCGACATCGTCATCCTGGTGGTGGCGGCCGACGACGGCATCCGCCCGCAGACGATCGAGGCGATCAACCACACCAAGGCTGCCGGCGTGCCGATGATCGTCGCGATCAACAAGATCGACCGCCCCGGCGCCAACGCGCAGAAGGTGCGCGAGGAGCTGCTCCAGCACGAGATCATCGTCGAGGACATGGGCGGCGAGGTCCAGGACGTCGAGGTCTCGGCGCTCAAGAAGACCAATCTCGACAAGCTCTTGGAGGCGATCCAGCTGCAGGCCGAGATCCTCGAGCTGAAGGCCAATCCCGACCGTCCGGCCGAAGGGGCCGTGGTCGAGGCCAAGCTCGACAAGGGCCGCGGCCCGCTCGCCACCGTGCTGGTGCAGCGCGGCACGCTCCATGTCGGCGACGTCTTCGTCGTCGGCCCGATTGCCGGCAAGGTCCGGGCGATGATCGACGACAAGGGCCGCCAGGTGAAGGAAGCGGGCCCGAGCGTGCCGGTCGAGGTGCTCGGCCTGTCCGGCGTGCCGTCCGCCGGCGACACGCTGACCGTGGTCGAGAACGAGGCCCGCGCGCGCGAGGTCGCCGCCTATCGCCAGGGCGTGCTCGACCGCAAGCGCACCACTTCGGCGCCGGCCAGCTTCGACACGATGTTCTCCGCGCTGAAGGAGAAGCAGGCGGTCGAGTTCCCGCTGGTGATCAAGGGCGACGTCCAGGGCTCGGTCGAGGCGATCGTCAATGCCGTCAACAGGATCTCCAACGAGGATATCCGCGCCCGCGTGCTCCATGCCGGCGTCGGGGGCATCACCGAGAGCGACGTCATCCTCGCCAAGGCCTCGGGCGCGCCGATCATCGGCTTCAACGTCCGCGCCAACGCCAAGGCGCGCGAGATCGCCGAGCGCGACGGCGTCGCCATGCAATATTATGACGTCATCTACGACCTCACCGACGCGGTGAAGTCGGCGATGGCCGGCGAGCTGGGCCCGCTGATCGTCGAAACGGTGGTCGGCCGCGCCGAGGTCCGCGAGGTGTTCTCGGCCGGCAAGCACGGCAAGGCGGCCGGCCTGCTCGTCACCGAAGGCTTCATCCGCAAGGCGCTCAAGGCCCGCATCACCCGTGACGACGTCATCGTCTACAATGGCGCGATCGCCTCGCTGCGGCGGTTCAAGGACGACGTCGCCGAGGTGCGCGCCGGACTCGAATGCGGCGTCACCTTCGAGAACACGACCGACATCAAGCCCGGCGACTTCGTCGAGACCTATGAGGTCGAGGAGCGCGAACGCACCCTCTGATCGTCATCCCGGGAGGGACCCCATCAAAGTACTACTTTGATGGGAACCCACGAAAGCCGGGATCTCGGGGGGAAGGTCCGAGCCTATTCTCACTGAGGTCCCGGCTTGCGCCGGGATGACGACGTTACCGCCCGGTAGCGCCCGCCTTCCTGATCAGGCGGGCAGCGCGCGCCGGTCGAGCCGCCGCCAGGGCCCGGTGACCGCGAAGGTGATGCCGGGCGTCTGGATGTTGACGAACAGGGTGCCGCCGTCCGGCGAGAAGCAGGCGCCGGCGAATTCGGACCGGCTGTTGCCGGCCAGGGTGTAGAGCCGGCCTTCGCGCGTCACCCCGCGCAGATATTGCGGCTGGTCTTCCGGGCCGTCCTCGCAGAGGATGAGGCCGCCTTGCGGCGTGGCGACGACATTGTCGCAATATTTGAGCCGGTCGGCATCTTGCCGATTCGACGAACAGCTGCAGGCTGCCCGGGTCCGCGACTTCGCCCGACCCGCCTTCGCGGGGACTCGGGCGATAACGCCAGACCTGGCCGAGGCGGCTGGCCCCTCCCATCGTGCAGCACAGGAAGAATTCCGGATGCCGCCCGCTGCCGGCCACCGCCAGGCCCTCGCCGCGAGCGAAGCGCAGCGCGCCCTGGGAAAAGCCGCGCGCGTTGAGATCGGCGTCGGGCGATTCCACTCCGTCGAGATCGATCCAGCGGACGGCGGCTTCGGCGCCGACCGCCAGCACGCTGCCCTGGCCGGCGAAATTGGAGCCGTCGGCGGGCCAGTTGCGCAGGTCCCGGTCGCGATCCTCGGCCAGGCCGAGCGCCTGCAGCCGCCCGCCGCGCGCCAGCGCTCCGCGCGCATCCGGCAGGAAGCGGTAGAAGAGGCTGTCGGGCCGGTCCTCGGACAGATAGACGATGCCGGTGCGCGGATCGACGGCGGCGGCCTCGTGGCGGAACCGGCCCATCGCCGTGAGCGGAACCGGATCGACCGGCTCGCGCGCCTGCGACGGCACTTCGAACACCCATCCGTGCGGGCGGCCGACATGCGGCGCGTCTTTCTCGGTGGTTTCCTCGCAGGTCAGCCACGAGCCCCACGGCGTCGGACCGCCGGCGCAATTGCCGCAGGTGCCGGCCAGGCTGAGATGCGAGCGCACCAAGCGCTGCTCCCTCATGTCCCAGATCAAATTGGTGGTGCCGCCGAGCTTGGGCGCCCCGTCGGCGGCGCGATCGAAGATCTTGCCGGGCGCGAGGCGGCTCGCCAGAGCATGGTCGTCGCCGAACGCGCCGCCGCCGGTATCCTCGGGCCAGATTTCGTGGTTGCGCACCAGCGCCACCCGATGGCTGGACCCGCGCACCGGGAAGCAGGCCATGCCGTCGAACGCCGCGGGCGTGCGCAGGCCGTCGCTCATCGCCTCGCCGGCGCGCGACACGATGCGATAGGAGAAGCCGGAGGGCAGGTCGAGCAGCCGCGCCGGGTCGGGGACCAGCGGGCCGTAGCCGCCGACCCGGACCTGGGCGGAGGCGGGAGCGGCCTCGAGCAGCTTCAGGCCGGCGAGGCCGAGGGCCGTCGCGGACATGCCGCCAAGAAAGCTGCGTCGCGTCGTCTCCATCGGCGGGCCCCTCTCGAGAGTGAGCCGACGCTACGCCACGGACCGCGGCGTGGCCACTTTCAAATTTCCTCCTCGCCCCCTACTTGGCTTGGCGAACGCCATGCTCCGCAAAGAAACTCCCGAAGGCCGCTCGGTCCGGCTGCTGCGCGTCGGCGAGCAGGTGCGCCATGCCTTGAGCGAGGTGCTGATGCGCGGCGACGTCCATGACGAGACGCTCGCCAGCCACAGCGTGTCGATCACCGAGGTCAGGATGTCGCCCGACCTCAGGCACGCCACCGTGTTCGCGAAGCCGCTGCTCGGCGCCGACGAGGAGGAAGTGCTGAAAGCGCTGCGCAAGCATGTCCGCTACCTCAAGGGCGAGGTGGCGCGGCGGGTGAACACCAAATATGCCGCCGACCTCAAATTCCTGCCCGACGAGAGCTTCGACGAAGGCAGCCGCATCGACCGGCTGCTGCGCGAACCCAAAGTGGCGCAGGACCTCGAGGGCGACGAGGCCGACTAGTGTGCTGGATTTGAAGTTCGCCTGTATATCGGGGCACGCTCGGAGCGAACTTCAAATCCAAATAAGCACACGAGTTTCATAGGGTTGCTAGTGGCTGGAGATTCGGAAATTCGCTCCGGCGCGCCTCCAGGGCAAAGCGAATTCCCCAATCGCCACACTAGCCGCGTCGCCGCCGGTCATGTCATAAGGCGGCGGGTGACGCCGCTGCTCGCCTTGCTGCTGGCCGCATCGCCGCCGCCCGAGGCCCCGGCCGCGTCGACCGCCGACGCCCGCCAGGTGTTGCGCGTCGTGCTGGCGTTCGAGACCCAGATCCACCGCGCCGCCGAGGTCGGACCGCCGCCCTGCGTCCTGCGGCGGGTCGGCGAGGACAGCCTCGGCGGACGCCGGCTCGCGGTCGAGGAATATGAGCGGCCCCGGCCGCCGCGTCCGCCGCGGCCGGCCGGGACCGTGATCACCGTCGTCGATGCGGCGGAGCTGCACCTGTCGCCTTTCTCTCACTGGGAGCATCTGTCCGCGACCAACCGGGGCTATTTCGGCCGCGGCCGCGACCTCTCGCCGGAAGCGGATGCGCAGATGGCGCAGGCAGAGCGGACGGCGATGATCGGGCCGCGGCAGCGGCGACGGGTCCGGGAGATCGACCCGGCCTGGATCGGGCCGCCGCTGCGTTTCTGCCGCCGCGGCGACGAATTCCCCCGTCTCGAAATCGGCTCGCCCACCTTCACCGGCGACCTCGCCTTCGTCTGGTCGCGCTTCGAGTGCGTGCTGTGCGGCCAGGGCGTGATCCTCGCGCTTCGGCGCAGCGGCCGGCGCTGGGAGATCGCCGCGGTCGCGCTGAAGTGGGTGAGCTGATGCTGGATCGGGGCGGTCAAAGTGACTGTCCCTTCATTCTCCGTAATCCCCGCGAAAGCGGGGGTCGTCCAGCGGGCGTTGGTCAGGGGCTCGGGACCCGGTCCGGATTCCCGCTTACGCGGGAAGGACGAAACAGGATCTCATTCCGCCTTTCCGACGGTTCCGCGGCGACGGCCGGAACGGGGCTCCGCCGCAATTCGTTTCACCGCCCGAAGGAGTCAGCAGGATGTTGCGTCGCTTCATGATGAACCGCTGGGGCTACCGGTCCGCCTGGCCCTCTCGCCGCGGTGCCTTTTTCGGTTTCTCCTACAGCGCGACGGTGATCCTCGTCTCGCTGGCCGTGATCCTGATCCTCTATCTGCTCGGCTATATCGCGCTCTGACAGAGGACCGTCACGCGCGACTGTCCCCTGCAAGCTCGGCGAAGGCGCGGACCGGGAAGGTGCCCATGCCGGCGATCTTCGGCGGGACGGCGGTGAAGGTGAAGCCGCGCTCGGGCAGGCGGCCGAGATCCGTCAAATGCTCGCAGATCGGCACGCCGGCGCCGAGCAGGACGGTGTGGACCGGGCGCGAGCGGGTGCGCGTATCGTCGATATTGTGGCTGTCGATCCCGACCAGAGCGGCGCCGCGCCCGGCCAGCAGCCGCGCCGCCGCCTCGGTCAGACAGGGATGGTCCTCGAAATAGGCCTGCGTGCGCCAGTGCCGGTCCCAGCCGGTGTGCACCAGCACCGCCTTGCCGGCGACGTCGAGCCCGTCGAACGCGTCGGCATCCACCGCCGCCGTGGCGGCGCGGACGACGAGGCCCGGCAGCGCGGCCAGCCGCTCGAGGCCGAGGCCGGCCAGATCGGTCGCCGTCGGCAAAGCGGTGGAACGGCGCGTCGAGATAGGTGCCGGTATTGGCGATCATGTCGATCCGGCCGATCTGGAAGCTCGAGCCGTCGTCATAATAAGCCGCCGACGTCTCGCGCGTCCAATAGTCGCAGATATGCGGCCCCGGCAGACCCTTGTAGGTGGTCATGCCGTGCTCGATCCGGTGGCTGAGGTCGATCAGGGTCGCCACACTCTTGTCCTCCCCGTCAGGGCGGCGGCGCGCCGGGCGGCGGGGCCGCGGCGGGCGCGCGCCGCCTCATCCGAATCCGCCACAGCGCCAAGCCTCCTATCATCATCCAGATCACGTTCAGGGTCGCCGACGGCAGCGCGCCGTGCCACCAGCCGTTGACGATGAAGCCGGCGGCGCCGACGACGTTCATCGCCTGATAGACCATGGACTGGCCGGTGAGCCGGCCGATCGACAGCAGCAGATAAGCGAGCAGGATCAAAGTCGCGCCGCTCCAGCCGGCGATCTCGACGAAGACCAGCTCCACGCTCAGGCGGCGAGGTTCCTCAGCACGAAATGGAGGATGCCGCCGTGCCGGAAATATTCGAGCTCGTTGGCGGTGTCGATCCGCACCCGGGCTGTGAAGGCGGTCTCGCTCCCGTCGCTGCCGGCGACCCTGACCTCGATCTCCTGGCGGGGGGTGAGGCCGGCAATGCCGGTGACGGTGAAGGTCTCGCTGCCGTCGAACTCGGGCACCTCGCCGACGAACTGCAGCGGCAGCACGCCCATGCCGACCAGGTTGGAGCGGTGGATGCGCTCATAGGTCTCGGCGATCACCGCGCGCACGCCCAACAGGCTGGTGCCCTTCGCCGCCCAGTCGCGCGACGAGCCGGTGCCATATTCCTTGCCGGCGATGACGACGAGCGGCGTGCCCTCCTCCTTATATTTCATCGCCGCGTCGTAGATCGCCATCGTCTCGCCGGTCGGCACGTAGCGGGTGACGCCGCCTTCCACGCCCGGCGTCATCCGGTTGCGGATGCGGATGTTGGCGAAGGTGCCGCGCATCATCACTTCATGATTGCCGCGGCGGGCGCCGTAGCTGTTGAAGTCGGCGCGGCTCACCCCTTTCCCGATCAGATACTGGCCGGCCGGACTGTCGAGCTTGATCGCGCCGGCCGGGGAGATGTGGTCGGTGGTGATCGAATTCGCCGAGGAGGGCGAGCGGCCGCGCCCCGATGATGTCGGCCGGCGGCACCGGCGACATGGTCATCCCCTCGAAATAAGGCGGGTTGGCGATGTAGGTCGAGCCGGCCGGCCAGCCATAAGTGTCGCCGCCGACCACCGCGATCTTCCGCCAGCGCTCGTCGCCTTTGTAGACGTCGGCATAGCGGGTGCGGAACAGATCGCCGTGGACATAGGAATCGATCAGCGTGCGCACCTCCTCGTTCGACGGCCAGATGTCCTTGAGATAGACCTCCTCGCCGTCGCTGCCGCAGCCGAGCGGCACCTCGATCATGTCCTCGATCACCGTCCCCTTGATCGCATAGGCGACCACCAGAGGCGGCGAGGCGAGATAGTTGGCGCGCACGTCCGGGCTGACCCGGCCTTCGAAATTGCGGTTGCCGGAAAGCACGCTGGCGGCGACCAGGTCGTTCTTGTGGATCGCCTGGCTGATCGGCTCGGGCAGCGGCCCCGAATTGCCGATGCAGGTGGTGCAGCCATAGCCGACCAGCTCGAAGCCCAAAGCGTTCAGATCCTCGCTCAGGCCGGATTTGTCGAGATAGTCGGTCACCACCTGGCTGCCGGGCGCGAGGCTGGTCTTGACCCAGGGCTTGCGGGTGAGCCCCCTGGCGCGCGCCTTGCGGGCGACCAGTCCGGCGGCGATCAGCACCGCCGGGTTGGAGGTGTTGGTGCAGCTGGTGATGGCGGCGATGACGACGTCGCCATGGCCCAAAGTCTCGGCCGCCTCGACCATGCCGTCGCCGTCGACGTCGACCGCGCAGCGGCTTTTCAATTTGCCGATGTCCTGGCCGTATTCGCTGGTGAAATTGGCGATGAACTCCTCGTCGACCTGGCTCAAGAGCACCTTGTCCTGCGGACGCTTCGGGCCGGCGAGGCTGGGCTCGACGGTCGACATGTCGAGGCTGAGCGTCTCGGTGAAGAGCGGATCGGCGTCAGGATCGAGCCACAGCCCCTGCGCCTTGCAATAGGCCTCGGTCAAAGCGATCTGCGCCTCGGTCCGGCCGGTCAGGCGCATATATTCGATCGTCTTGGCGTCGATCGGGAAGAAGCCGCATGTCGCGCCATATTCGGGCGCCATGTTGGCGATCGTCGCCCGGTCGGCGAGCGACAGCGCGCCGACGCCGGGGCCGAAAAACTCGACGAAGCGGCCGACCACGCCGTGCCGGCGCAGCATCTGGGTGACGGTGAGGACGAGGTCGGTGGCGGTGATGCCCTCCTTCAATTCGCCGGTCAGGCGAAAGCCGACCACTTCGGGGATCAGCATCGACACCGGCTGGCCGAGCATCGCCGCCTCGGCCTCGATGCCGCCGACGCCCCAGCCGAGCACGCCGAGGCCGTTGACCATCGTCGTGTGGCTGTCGGTGCCGACCAAAGTGTCGGGATAGGCGATCTCGTCGGCCGGCGCCTCGTCCGAGCGGCGGTCCGAGCCCGGCGTGCGCCGCTCGAACGGCACGCTCGCCGCGGTGCGGCGGCGATCGCCGCTGCCGCGGCGCTCCTCGCCCGGCAGCGCCGCCTCGGGCGACGACCAGATGCCGCGCGCGACATATTCGAGATTGACCTGGTGGCAGATGCCGGTGCCGGGCGGCACCACCTCGAAATTGCGGAACGCCCGCTGGCCCCATTTCAGGAACTGGTAGCGCTCGAAATTGCGCTCATATTCGAGCGCGACATTCTGCTCGAACGCCTGCGGCGTGCCGAACGCGTCGACCATCACGCTGTGGTCGATCACCAGGTGGACCGGCACCAAAGGGTTGATCTTCTGCGGGTCGCCGCCGAGCTTCGCCATCGCGTCGCGCAAAGCGGCGAGGTCGACGACGGCGGGGACGCCGGTGAAATCCTGCATCAGCACCCGCGCCGGCCGGTACTGGATCTCGCGGGTCGACTTGCGCTCGGCCTGCCAGTCGACCAGCGCCTGGATGTCGTCGCTTGTGACCGTTTTGCCGTCCTCGAAGCGCAGCAGATTCTCGAGCAGCACCTTCATCGAGAAAGGCAGCCGCGACACATCGCCGAGCGCCTCGCCCGCCTTGGCGAGCGAATAGTAGGCGTAGGTCTTGTCGCCGACCTTGAGAATGGTGCGGGTCTTGAGGCTGTCTTGGCCGACGGCGGTCATGGGAGACCTTTCGGATTCAAGGGATCGAACAGTTGGCGGCGCTCTAGCAAGGCGCGAGCGGAGGGGAAAGGGCGCCGCGCGGCTCAGCGAGCCTTCGCGAATGCCCTCGCCCCGCCGCTTCCGGTCCGCTGCCTTCGGATCGCATCCGCTGTCCCGCACGCCGCACCATAAGGCTTGCGCTTCGCGGCGGGTCGGCTAACCCGCGCGGAGAGAAAAAGGATATCGGGGGCAATCGGATGGAAAAGCAGCAGGCGGCGCTTTCGCGCCGGCGGGTGGTGTGCGGCCTGGTCGGGGTCGGCGGAGCGGCGCTGGCCGCCACGGCGCCGGGGGGATCGGTGCTCGGCCAGGCGGTGGGCGCGCTGAGCGGACGCAAGGCGGCGGCGGCGCGAGCGCCGGTGTCGCTCGCGCAGGGCAGCTACGAAGACTGGACGCGCGCCGTCGGCACCAGCTTCGCGGCGCCCGGCGGCTACCGGCTGAAGCTGGCCGGGGTGCGGCCGATCGGATCGGCCGCCAACCGCGCGGGCGCCGCCGCCGTCGCGGGGCTGCGCGGGCGCGCCTTCGTCGCCTTGCTCGACCTCACCGGCGGGCAGTCGATGCCGGGCGACCTCATCTACCGGGTGGTGCGCGGCCAGGAGCGTTTCGACCTCTATCTCGGCGCCACCGACCGGACGCGGCGGATGCAGGCGGTGTTCGGGTAGCGATCGCCCAAGGCGGGCGGACTGGAAATCATCCCGTCATCCCGAGGCGCGCAGCCCCGCGGCGATCAAGACTGCAGGGAAGCTGGATTGCCGCGCCCCTTCGGGGCTCGCAAATACGGGGAGGCCCGATCGGCCCGGCGCCTGTCCTATTCCCCCTCCTCCTCGTCGCTCCCGGTGGCCCTGGTCCACCAGGTGCCGCACAAAGCGACCAGCACCGATTCGACGGTGGAGCGGCCGGCGGGGGTGAGGCTCAGCAGCGAGCGGCGGCGGTCGCTCGCCACCCTTGTGCGGGCGACCAGCCCGCATGCCTCGAGCCGGCCGATATAGCGCAATGCCGTCGTCTGCGGCACCGCGGCGGCGACGCAGGCGCTGCTGACGTCGACCGGCTCTCCCTCCGTCTCGGCGGCATACAGGTCGAGCAATATGTCCCAGGCCGGCTCGCCGAACAGCCGCGGCGGGAACAGGCCGTCGCGCAGCCGGCGGCTGTCATAGAGGCAGCGGGCGAATTCGGCGAGCCGGATCGCGTCGAGCGGCGGCGGCGCCCGCTCCTCCTCGGGGACGGGGACGGGGACGGCGAGCCGGACGGCGCGCGACGAGCGGGGCCGCGCCATCAGACCAGCCTCGGCCGGCCGTGCCGGTGATAATGGTCGATCGCCTCGACCTGCTCGGGGCGGAAGGCGTCGACCGCGCCGGGGAAAGCGGGCACCTCGTCCTGCAGCAGGATGGCCGGAGACTGCGCCTCGAAATTGTTGAGGTTGGGCGGGATCTGGCGATAGCCGACCAGGTCGGCGAGGTCGGGCGAAAAGCGGCGCGCCACCGCCGGCGGGTAAGCGAGATACTGGTTCTCATAGGCCTTGAGCCAGGACAGGCTGTAGCCGACCACCGCCGCCTTGCGCACCTCGCGGCTCAGATTGGCGCCCTGGCCGTGCAGCGTCGAACCCAGGAAGATGAGGGCGGAGCCGACCGGCATCTCGGCCGCCACTTTCTCGGTATCGGCGAGATAGGCGTTCTTCTCGCGGCGGTTGCTGGCGCGCCACAGCAATGTGGCGCCGTTGTCGCCGGTGAAGCGGGTCAGCGGCCAGATCACGTTGACCATATATTCGACCTCGCCCTTCGGCCCGTCCCACATGTCCTGGTCGCGGTGCGGCAGCTGCTCGGGAGCGCCGGGATGGACGGCGATCGCCTGGGTGAGGTTGAGCTGGATGCTCTCGCACCAGGGGCGCAGGATGCGCTCGGCGATGCCGCGGATCAGCTCGTGCTGGGCGAGCCCGGCCATCAGCGGCGAGCGCAGCAGCAGCCGGCCGAAGCGGATTGTGCGGGTGCCGAAGAAATTGCCCTTGCTGAACGGCGTGCGCCGCCAGGCGTCGCCGAAATCCTCGTCGATCCGCCGCATCGTCGCCGGATCGGCGGCGCCGGGGACGATCGCATAGCCGTCCTCGAGCAGCCGCTCGGTCCAGTAGTGGATCTCATGTTCGAGGGTTTCCTCGCGTCGCAGCAAAGTGGCCATCGGGCGTTCCTTTCCAGGTTCAGGCGGCGAGCCGGCGGTCGAAATATTCGGTTCGCAGCACGCCGGACTGGTAGCGTCCGGAGACTTGCAGCCGCCGGATCGTGTCGGGCTGGATGTGGATCATCAGCGCGCCGATCAGCGCGCCGCCGATCCGCCGCGGCAGGCCGAGCGGCTCGCAGCGCCAGCCGGCCGAGAGCACGCGGCTCATCCAGCCGAGATCGGCGACGCCGGTATAAGCGCGGATGCCGGTCAGCAGCGCATATTCGGTGATCGCGCTGGCGAGCAGGTTGCGCGCGGCGGTGCGGTCCGGGCCGCGGTGACGCGGCGACAGG
Organism: uncultured Alphaproteobacteria bacterium; assembly: GCA_963848555.1. Taxonomy (GTDB): domain Bacteria; phylum Pseudomonadota; class Alphaproteobacteria; order Sphingomonadales; family Sphingomonadaceae; genus Allosphingosinicella. The sequence goes on from CAWKEE010000006.1 coordinate 359,139, forward strand.
CACATGCGCGAGATTTCGCGAATGTCGCGTCCGGCGGGCACGCCGCGCTCGCACAGCTCGGGAAAGAAGGTCGAGAGGACGTGCGGCCGGTCGGTGCGCAGCAGCCGCAGCGAGGCGAAATGCTCGCCGGTGCCGGGCTCGTTGACGATCAGATATTCGGCCTCGTCGTCGTCGAACTGGTCGGTCTCGAAGCGCTCGTCATGCGGTACGTCCCATTTCAGCAGGTCGACGAACACCGCCTTGCGGTCCTCGAACATCCGCTCGAGCAACGTGCGGTGCGATGCGGCATTGTGCGAATTGACCAGTTGAACCATCGGGCTTCTCCTCGCCCGAAAGTCCGCCTTTGCGGCCCGGCCCGCTATCCCCCGTTCGGGGGGAAAGCCGATTTCCCCAGGCTTTACTGGATGATGTCGCTGAAGGTCAGGTCGCCATGATACAAAGCGTGGATAGCGAGCTCCGCCCGGCGGCTGACGTCGTAGCGGCGGCGCGCCTCGTTGACATGGTCGGCCACCGTCTCCTCGCTGACCCCGAGGATCCTGGCGATCTCCCAGTCGGTCTTGCCGCGCGCCACCAGCACCACGCATTCGAGCTGGCGGGTGGTCGGCGGCTCGCGCTCCTGACGCTTGATGATCGACGCGCCGCCGAGCATCAGCTTGCGCGCCGCCTCATAGGCGAAGCTGCCCACCAGCTGCGCCATCGGGAAATTCTGCTCGGGCAGATCGAGGCGGGATTCGGTGGCGAAGGTGCAGGTGCCGCTCGCCTCGCCGGGAATATGGGCGGGGACGACGAAGCCGTGCGCGACGCCGCCCTTGCGGCCGGCATCGAGGATGTCGCGCTGACGCGGCGTCAGGTCGATCAGCGACGGGATCTCGTCGAAGGTGAAGCCGACCGCGGTGCGGTGGCTGGCCACGAAGGCGGGGTCGTGGGCGAAAAAGGCATTGTCGATGAAATAGGTGAGCCAGCCCTGCGAGAAATTGGACAGCGCCAGCGTCTTGGGCTCGCTCCAGCTGAAATGCTTGAGATGCTGGAACAGCGAATAGGTCTGGAAGCCCATTTCGCGGGTGACCGCCTCCATCAGGGAACGCAGGTCGTCTGCGGCGCCGACCCCGCGGCTCGCGCTGATGAACGCGTTGACGTCGTCCAGCCGTGACACGTTGGCCAATCCCGTATCGGACCGCCGGGGTTTGTCACATGTTCAGGCGCGGGCATCAAGCGGGGACGCCGCCGGAGAGAGGGCAGATTCGCCGGCGTCTTCAGGCGGAACGGGCCGGTCGGTCCCGAGAACCGGCCGGCCCTGACCACCGGCCAAATGGTGGCTGCCTTCATAGTCCCGGCCGGGCGAGCCTCATGTCGCCGGGAATCGACGGCCCGAGCGGCGCAGGGCGACGAGTCGTTGGGCGGACGGTCGAAATATCCGGTCAGGCAGACCGCAAGAACCGCGCTCGGCGGGCGCCCGTTCAGGCCTGGATGTCGGAAAGAACCGACGGGGCGGCGGCGGGCGGCGGCGCAGTGTCGGCGCCGGACAGAGGCTGTAGCGTGAAGAACAGCGCAGCGCCCACCAGGAAACCCTGAAGGACCAACGCGGCCGGGCTCTGCAGCTTGTTCGACAACTTCATCATGGCCTCCCGCGGCGCGCCTGCCGGCGCCGCATTTGCTGTCCGTTTCGGATGCACGGCCATTAACCCTCTCGACGGGGCGAAGCACGGGAATCTTGGTTTCGGTTTGGAATCAGTTGTTACAATTGTGTCAGGCTGAAAGCTCCGCTCGCACAATCGGCTAAGCTGATGACGGCAGTTCGCTGCCCGAACTCATTTTGGTTCGCGCAAAGGCGCGAAGGCGCGAAGGGGTGCGCTTCGAATTCCGAGCTTCCCCGCGAGCGCAGCGAGCTATCGATAAGGGTCGATGGATGCTCGCCGCTACGCGGCTCGCGATGACGCATGGCCGATATGCGGACCCTTCGCGCCTTTGCGCCCTTGCGCGAACCAGGCTGCCATCGAGACCGCGCCGCGTTCGTCGATAGCTTCGCGGCGCTCAGGCGACCGGAGCCGGCGCGGGGGCGGGCGGCGGGGGCGGCCAGAGCGGCGGCTTCGAGGGCCTTCTTGGCTTCGGTCTCGGCGCGCATCCGCTCGGTGCGGGCGGCGCGGGAAGCCATTTCGTCCCAGGCCGCCGCCGCGCGCAGGCAGCGCTCGCGCACATTGGCGAGCGTCGCCTCGTCGGCGTCGCGCCGCGCGGCGGCCGCGCGCTCCAGATAGAATTCATGATGGGTGGACATGCACACTTCTCGCTACAGGGCCGGCCGCCGACTCGGCGATGAGAGGAACTCCCTGCGGCCGCGGAGCAGGCTCCATAAGCGCGACCGTCGCGAATCGCAAATCACAGGTGGGCGGCGCCCCACCGTGGCGCCAAATCGGACCGAAATTCATTAACCACTTCCGACAGGAAAGCCGGGTGGGCGAGACTGTGAGCGCGGGAGGGACGCACGTGGTTCGCTATCGCTACCGTACTCCGGTGCTGACCGGGCCCTGGCGAGATTCGCGGGATGCCGCGCTGCGCGACGCGCTCGGCGCCAAGCAGGCGCGCATCGCCGACAAAGTCGCCGACGGCGTTGAATGGCTCGTGCCCGGCGAGATCGAGGAGGAAAGGGCCGGTCGCGCCGTCGCGCGGGCGCCCGCTTCCAGCGCGAGGGGCGCCCGCTCCTAGCGCGAGGCGGCCGTGTCGGCGGCGTCGAGACGGGCGTCGGTCGCGCGCGCGCTGGCCTCCGATTCGGCCTTCATCCGCGCCGCGGCGACGGTCGCGGCATCCTGGTTGCGCTCGGCGATCCGGGCCAGCGTCTCCGCGGGCGCCGGCGGCGGCTCGCGTCCGGTGACGACGGCCGCCCCTACCGCCGCGAGGGCGACGACAAAGCCGGCAGCCGCCAGCCAGGTCCCGCCATGACGGCGGAACTGTGAAATCCGCAAGGCGTCGTCCCGGGAAGCCATGCAGCGCCAATCCACGAGCCCCGTCGAGGGTTCCGCGCGAATAAACGCCGCCACCGCCCCATCAGCTCGTCACGCAGCGGCAAATCCTGCTTGCTTTTCCACGGTTTGCAAGTTTTATGCGGCGCGGGCAGCCACGGGGGATGCCTGGGGAAGACGGCGTTCTTCCTGATACGGGGGGAAATCATGAACTCTATCCTACGTCTTGGCGGCGTGATGATTTGCGCCGTCTCGGTGGCGGCATGCGCCACCGTCACGCGCGGCACCAAACAGGCTTATGTGATCGAGACCGATCCGCCGGGGGCGCAGGTGGCGCTGTCGACGGGCCAGACCTGCGTCACGCCCTGCGCGCTGCGGCTGCCGCGCAAGCGCGGCTTCACGGTCGAAATCACGCGCGAAGGCTATGAGCCGGTGCAGGCCACGGTATCGAGCGGCGTTTCCACCGGCGGCGCCGCCGGCATGGCCGGCAACGTCATACTCGGGGGCCTGATCGGCGCCGTCGTCGACGGCGCCAGCGGTGCGATGCGCGACTTGCGGCCCAATCCGCTGCAGGTGGCAATGGTGCCCGCGGGCAGCGCGCCCGCCGCCGTGGCAGCGGAAGAGCCGACCGTGCTGAGCTGGGACGCCGGAACGCCGGCGCCGGCGGAAGCGGCGGCGGTCGAGCCGGCGCCGGTCGAGGCGCCCGCCGAAGCGCCGGCCGCCGAGACGCCGGCCGCGGCCGCGCCGTCGGCCGCTGCGGCGGGAACGCCCGAGCGCGACTGAGCCGGGACCGCTGAAACGAAGAGCGGCCGGAGCCACGCTCCGGCCGCTTTTTCGCGCTTCGGACACGGCCGGGGAAGGCGGCTCGCCGCGTCCGGTAACCGGCTCGCCGCTTCGACACTGGCCGCTTCGGGCACGCCGCGACGAGGCCGGCAAGGCCGAAGCGGCCGCTCCATTCATCGCAAGTCCATGAAACTTCTGACTCTGCCACGGCGTTGAGGCGGGCAGGTCAGTAAGAAGGAGCCGAAGTATGGCTACGAATGTGCTCGAGGCCCGCGGCGGCAGCCTCATCCCCCCGGTGGCGCAACGCGGTTACCATATCGTCTATCGCGATCACGAGACCAATTATTGCCCGGGCTGCGGGCGCACCCACTGGTATATCGGCCGGATCATGGCGGAATGCGCCTTTTGCGGCACGGCGATGCCGCTGGAGAGCGCCCCGCTGATCGCCGGCGGACAGATCATCCGCACCGTGCGCCGCTATCCGCTGCAGAACGGCCAGGCCTACGCCGCCTAGCGCCGGGCGCGCGACCCCAACCCGCCGCGACGGCGGCGGGACCCGCCCCGCCTGCGCTTGAAGTGCAACCAGTCCAGGAGAGGCGGCCGGCGCCTGTCGAAGCCCAGGGCTTCGGCGGGCGCCTCCTTTTTCGGATCCTTTTCCGAAAGCGCTCCGCTCCCTGCAGGGAGGGGAAATTAGGGCCGGCGGCGCACCGGCACGTTGACGTTGCACAGGTCGATGCCGCCGGCGGGACGGATGAAGAAGGTGCCGCCGCGGTTGGCGCGGCCGGTGACATAGGCCGAGAAAGCGTCGCTGTCGGTCCGCATCACCTCATAATGCGGGCGCTCGGCGGCGGGCAGGTCGCCGGCGAGCCGGGCGAGCCGGATCGGGATCGGCCGCTCGCCGCGCTCGGCCTCGTAAAAGCCGAGATTGCCGGTGCCGCGCGGCCGCGCCGCCAGCTGGGCGATGCCGTCGATGACGCGGCCGACGGTGGCGATGTTGCGGTCGAGATGGCGCGGCGCGTGGCCGATCACCGCATAGAGCTCGCCGCCGGTGCCGGTGTCGGGCGAAAGGTCGCGGCCGACGCCGACCGAGGCGTAGCAATGGGTCAGCCAGGCGCGCCCGGTCTCGGGATCCCAGGCGATCGGCCAGCCGCCGGCATGGCCGGCCATCGGCGCATAGCTGTCGGGAAAGCCGAGCGGACGGGCGGCAAGACCCTCGAGCGCACGGTCATATTCGGCCGGCGGCGTGCGGACGACGCCGTCCGGCAGCGCGACCTCGGCATCGCCATTGCCCCATTGGGCGACATAATTGTCCTGGACCCGGTAGACGGCGGCTTCGTTCCACCAGCCGCCGCGGGCGAAGGCGCGGATGTTGGCGACGTGGACCGGCGCGAAATCGGGAGCGAGCTCGACGACGACGCGGCCGCCGTCGGCAAGGTCGATGACCAGCAGGTTGTCGGGATCGATGGCGCGCCAGTCGGCCGCATTGCTGTTCGCGATCACGTCGGAAGGCTCGGTCGCTCCCTCGACCGGCGCCGGCCGCCAGAAAGTGTAGCGGGCCGACGGCTCGGACTGCTCGGCCGCCGGTTCGGCGCAGGCGGCAATGAAAGTCAAAGCGGCGAGGACGGCGAGACGGCGCATGAGCGTTCCTTCTTCACGGCGAGCGCGGCGCAGATATCACGCTTTCGCGTCCGATCCACCGTCGCAGGCGAATCTTTCGGACGCGCGTCGCCCGATCAGCGTTCGGGGTCGATCAGGCTGATACGGTCGCCTTCGACCAGCCAGACGCGCTGGGGATCGGTCGTGCCGACAGCGACCGGCATGCCCGCGCTCATCGAATTGAAGACATGGATCTCGGTCGGGATCTGGTCGAGCAGATGGGTGACCACCATCCCCACCGGGCGCTCGCCGCGCTCGTTCGGCGCGGCCGGGAAGGCGAAGCAGGACCGCGTGAACTCGCGCGACGAGACGGTCGATCCGTCGGCGGCGATCGTGAAGCGATAGTGGCCGCCGAACGGAATTTCGCCCGCGCGCAGCTGCGGCGTCAGCAGATAGAGGTCGATCGGGCCGTCGGGCGATTCGGGCGGAACGATCGCGGTGTTCAGCGGCCCTTCGTTGCACGACCGGCTGCCGGTGCGGCTCGCCATCGCCCTGACCGCGGCGAGCCGGCGCTGCGCCGGATCCAGCGGCGGCCGGGCGGCGGCCGGGAAGATCTCGCGCTCGACCACATGATGATCGACCACCCGGCCGCGGTAGAAGGCGACCGGCGACTCCTGCGGCCCGCCGAAGAAGATCACCGAAAGCGCCTCGCCGTCGCGCTCGACGATAGAGCCGCGCATGCCGAGCGAGCCCGCGTCCGGCATCCGCTCGAGCATGTCGTCGGTGCCGACCCAGGCGGCGCGGTCGAGCTCGAACAACAGCCGTCCGCGCCGCTCCACCCAGTCGAGCCGGGCGCGCTCCTCGGTGGTCTGCGCGGCGACGGCCGGCGCCGCCGACAGCAGGACGAACAAAGCGGTGATCAAGCGGGCCGATCTGCGCATCATTTTCCCCCTTCGCTATCAAGCATTTGACGCTACACAGCGTCAAGCGGCGCGGGGCGATGGATTGCCCGCGGCGACCGCGGGACGTGGCAGCGAGCGAACAAGCGGGAGGCGCAATGAGGCGGGCGATATGGGTGTTGGCGGCGCTGGCGCTCGGCGGCGGAGCGGCCGCGGCCGGACCGAAGCGGCCCCAGGCGGAACCGGCCGCCGCGGCGGCCGCGCGCGGCGTCGAGGATCCGCTCGCTTTCGTGCGCGGCGTCTACGAGGCCTATCGCCGCGGCCCCGACGCGGCGCCCGCCTATCCGGCTTTCGCCTACAGCAACCGGCTGCGGCTGCTGTTCGACGCCTATGAGGCGTGGGCGGCGCAGCACGACGATCTGGTCGGCTCGCTCGCCTTCGACTGGTGGATCAATGCCCAGGACTGGGAGCTGGGGCCGGTCGAGGTCGCCGAGGAGGAAGCGGGACAGGACCGCCGCACCGTGGTGGCGCGGTTCACCAATGGCGGCCGGGCCGACATCAGCCGCTTCATCTTCATCCGACAGCATCGGCGCTGGTTCCTCGACGACGTCGTCAACGGCGACGGCCATGCGAACGGCTGGGTGCTGTCGGAGCTGCTGCGGGAGCGGCCCGAATAGCGGCTCGCTCAGGGGGCCAGATTGCGGGCTTCCTCATGGCCGTGATCGTCCACAGCCTCATGATAGGAGACATAGAGCCGCAGCCGGCCGTCGATGAGCCTGCCGAACATCATGCGGGACGGCGCGGCGCCGGTGCCGGCGGTCCGGCCGAAGGTCGTCGTCCTCACCGCGGGGGCAGCCTGCGCGATGCTGTCCGGCACATAAAGCTGCGGGTTTTCGAGGAAGCGCGGCCTGTTTTCGAGGGACGCGAAAAGCCAGACCTTGCCCTCGGCAGCGACCGCGTTGCTGCCGAAACCCCGCTGCAGGACGCAGACAGGGGGATCGCCGTCGGCGCGCTCCTCAGGGGCGGCAAGGTTGCGGCCGTTCTCGATGTCGTCAATGCAGGCGACCGGGTCGATGCCGTCGAACGCCACTTCGAGCATCGAGATCTGGTCGCTGCTCAATTGCCGTTCGGCAAGGGTGTCCGCCTCCTGCTGGACGGCCTGATCGAGGGTCGACAGGTCCAGGCCCCGCTGCGCGCACGGATCCGCCCCATTCCGGCCAAGTGCGGCGCAAATCCCCTCGGCGTCCGCGATGAGCAGCCGGCTGACGCCTTCGACATTCGGGTAGCGGCGCAGCTCGGCGGCGGTTTCCGGCCGGGCGAGCAGGTCGATCAGCCTGGCGGCCGCCGCCGATATGGCCGGATGCACCGCGTCGGGCGCTCCGTCACCGTCGTCATCGACCCCGATCACCCCGCGCAAAGTCGACGCTTCGGTGCGGATCCGGCCCAGCTCCATGCCCGGCGTTATCGCCACCGACGGTCCGATCGCCACCAATTGCGATTCGAAGTCCGCGGCGGCCTCGTCGGCGCGCCGGGTCAGGAACGGTCCATTAGCCGCGCCGAGCTTTCTGCGGATGGCGTTATAGAGCTGCGTCGAGGTGTCGAGATATTGCGCGTGGTCGATTCCGGCGAAATCGACGGCCTCCGTCCGCATCCTTCGCACGCGCGAATAATTGAGCAGGTCGGTCAGGTACCAGGATGCGAACGCTTCTCCCGACGGATCGAAGGCCTCACCGGCGTCGCCGAGCTGGGCGCGGAACAAGGATGCCTCGTCCATCACCGGCTGCGGATATTGCTCGAGCAGCGTCCTGCCATATTCGCCGCGAGAATCCGGAATCGCATCGCTCATCCGGAACAGGAATTCAGACCACAGCCGCAACAATCGAAGGTCGGTCGGAACGATGACCTCGTTCATCATCGAAATCAGCATGACGTCGCGACTTCTGGCGGCAAACAGCGCCTCGAAATCATCTTCCCCCGCCGCGCGAATCAACGGCGTCATGCACAGCAGGCTCGCCTCGAACAGCCGGTTCGCGCTGACGGCCGGGCCGGGCGCCGTGCCGGCGGCATCGGGCTCAGCGCCGGCGCCCGAATCGGAACCAAGCGTCGTCAGCAGCTCTCCCAACTCGCCACGCAGCGTGAAGCGGTGGGTCAGGTCCAGACAGCGATCAGCCACCGTGGCCGCCTCTTCGGGCCGGCGGGCCTCCACCGCCAGCTGACCGAGCCCGTTATGGGCAAGCGCGGCGGCCCGCAGCATGTCGGGTTCAAGTTGCCCGCCCGGCTCCGGGCCGATCAGCTGCAAGGCCTGCTCGAACAGCGGACGCGCTTCGTCGTTGCGCTGCTCCATCAGCAGCACCCGTCCCTGGTGAGCGAGCGCCTCCGCCCGCAGGGCGCGGGCGGCGCCCGACGCTATCCGTTCCGCGTCCCGCGCAGCGGCCAGCGAATCCTCGAGTCTCAGCTCGCTCTGATGCAATTCGGCATTGGCCAGCTGAACGATCGCCCGCTGGGCAGCGAAGTCGGCTTCGCCCTGGACTTCCGAAGCGGCCGGCGACTCCATCAGGCCCCGCAACGTCGCGTCGAACCGGTCGAAATTGCGCCTCACCAGGTCGTGCGGCCGACCGGGCTGGAAAGCCTGCTCGACCTCGGCCGCGACGCTGTCCCTCAGCAGCTCGGCCGAGGACCGCGCGAAAAGCACGGCGCCGGTCCGCATTTTCTCCGCCTGCAGGCGGGCGGCCTCCCGGTCGCGTTGCGCGGCTGCGACCAGATCCTGTGCGCGCGCTTCGGCCGTTCGCACCCGCTGCTCGGCAACCAGCCCTGCCCGCCGAAGCACCGCCTGGCTCGCCCGGGTGGCGTTCTGCATCCGTTGCAGAGCAACAAGCCTGGCTTGCCGTTCGCTGTTCAGCGCCGTCTGGGCATCCCTTTCGGCTTCGGCGCGAACGCCGTCGGCATACCATGCCGCGACGCTGGTGCCGCCCACCCAGAAGAAGGGGATGAACGCGATCGCCGTGATGGCGGCGCTGCGCAGGAGCCGCTTGCGCCTTCGCGCCCGCGCGTCCTCGGCCTCGCTTTCCGCGAGGAAATCCTGAACCTCGCTGAATCGGCCGTCATAGCGCCGCGCCCAGGCTTCGGTCGGGCGGTGGGCCGCCATCCAGTCGAGGTTCGTCTTGAGCAGCCGGTCGCCGATCAGGCCGACGGTCGACTTGCGGTCGAGCGCCCGCTGCAGGTCGCGCCAGGTCTTGCCGGCCTCGGCCTCCTTCTTCAGCCACTCGCTCAGCCGCGTCCACTGGCGGATCAGGCTTTCGTGGCTGATGTCGACCGAATCGCCGAGCTCGAGCGACGCCGGCAGCGCCGGCGACAGGAAATTGGCGTCGGCGGCGCGGAACCGGTCGACCACCGCGCGCACCCGCGCTTCCGGCGCGCCGGTCTCGGCGATCAGATCGGCGATCGTGCGATGACGGCGGACCGCGCCGGCGATCGTCACCCCCTCGGTCAGGGCGCGGAAGATCGCCTCGGTGAGCTCCGGCTCCCCGGTCGAGTTCATGACCTCGTCGGCATGCTTGGTGAGCGCCCCACTGAGGCCGCCGAGCGCGCGATAGGCATCGAGAGTGAGGACGATCTGCTCGGGCGAGTCCGCCGCGGCCACCGCCTTCGTCCACAGCAGGTTCAGCACATGCTGCATCAGCGGCAGCTGATCCGCGCGCCTCGCGATCAGCTCCGCCTGGTCGATCTCCCGGACATCGTCGCTGCCCTCCGGCCAGGGGGCGAGCGCGTTCATGTCGTTGAGCAGGGTGTTGACCAGCTCGGGCTGCACGTTGAAGCCGGCGATGCGCGACGGGCCGACGATCGCGGCCTCGCATTCTTCGCGCAGCATGCGCGGCGTCAGGCCGAGGCTGTGGTTGATCTGCTCGGCAAGGCCGGAAATGAGCGAGCAGACACCGAGATATTCCGACCGCATCGTCAACACGACGTAGATCGGCGCATCGTCGTTCCCGGCGGCCGACAGCAACAGGTCGACGAACGCCTCGACATTGTCGCGCTGGCCGACGGACCGATAGCGAAACAGCTCTTCGAACTGGTCGACCAGGATCAGGAGATTGTCGTCGGGATCCCGTTCGGCGGCATTCCACCAGTCGATCAGCTTTCGCGGACTGTGCCGCAAGGCTTCGCTGAGCTCGGTCACCCGCTCCGGGTCGGCCGGTTGGCCGACGCCTGCGAACAGGGCGCGGGCCAGCTCGCGAAACGGCGTGCCGCCCGGATGGCGGATGTCGGCAAAGGTCCAGCGCGGTCCCGGAATGTGGGCGAGCCCCGCTTCCAGCGCTTCGAACAGCCCGGTCCGGACCAGCGAGGACTTGCCGCTGCCGGACGCGCCGAGCACGGCGAGGAAGCGCTTGCGCTGCAGCGTCTCGACCATCGCGTCGACGCAGCGGTCGCGCCCGAAGAAGAGGACCGCCTCGTGCCGCTCGAACGGTCGCAGACCGGGATAGGGGGTGCCAACCTCCCAATCGTCGCTGTCGTGAGGATCGGCGCTCATTGTGCCACGACCTCGTCCAGAAGGCGCTCGAACGGTTCGACCGACCATTTTTCGCGGACGTCGACCTTGCGCATCATCGAGCTCGAGATGGGCGGGCGCTTGCCCGGCTCGACCGGCGGGCCGATGCAAAGGATGAGCGGAACCGGGCCCATCGGCGAGGTCCGCAGCGCCCGCGCCCGCCGGAAGATGATGTGCTGGTTGGTGAGCCAGGCGTCCTCGGTCTTGCCGTAGACGAGCGTCACCGAATCGGCGTCGGCGAACTGACGGCGAAGCTCCTCCGGGTCGGCCGGCGAAGCGCGCGCGACGTCCAGCTGCTTGCGTTCGCACGCATCGAACAGCTCGTTGGCATAGGCGTCGTCGGCGCAATTCGCGCTGATGAAGATGAGCGGCGGCGCGCCCGGCGGCGGACCGGTCTTCTCGGTCCTGGCGGCTCGCTGAATCGTCTTCATGAACTCGCGCGGTCCCCAGGCCTGGCCGCGATCGAGCAATTCGCGATAGCGCGCGTCGGTGACCGCTGCCGGATCCAGCGCCTCGGGCCGCCAGAAGTGGCAATCGAGATGCGGCCGCGCCGCCGCTTCCCGATATTGATGGTAGGTGTCGCCTTCGGGAAGGTCCTCAATGCCCTGCGCCGGCCGCTGTCCGAGCAGCTGGGCGAAGATCGTCGCCTCGTCGAGGCCCGCTTTGACCGCCTCCAGATAGCGTTCGGTGCTCCCCGGCTTGAGGAACGGCGCCGGCAGCACCTTGATGCCGTCGTCTTCAAGATAGGCGCGAAGCTGTTCGCGCTCCTCCTGCACGTCGTCGGCCCCGTAAGCGATATAGACGGCCGGCTGACGCCTCGCCGGGGCGGGATCGCACGAGGGCAAGGCGGAGGACGGCTCGGTGCCGGGCGGCTCGGTGCCGGGCGGATCGGTTTCGGGCGGATCGGCTTCGGGCCGATCGGCAATAAGCGGATCGACACGCTCCCCCGGCGGCTCTTTCTCCAGCTCCAGCAGGCAATCGACGATGTTCTCGACGAGCTTCACCAGCCGGTTGTTGTAGAGCGTGCTGCGGTGAGGCAGCGTCTGTCGGATCCGGGTGGCCTGATCCTCGTTCCAGAACTGGGCGCGAAGCAGTTCGGACAGCGGGCCGGGATAGGTCATGCCGTCCCGAAGCGGAAACTTCTCCGCGATGAACATCCGGTCGCATCGCCGACATTTCTCTCCAAAGGTCTCGGCTTCGCTTCGGCACCAGTCGCTGTGCACATAGCTGGGCGAGCCGATCGCCACGAACAGGGCCGAGCGCCCGACATTCTCCAATATCTTGTCGAGCTTGTCGTTATGTTCGAGGTCGCGGATATCGAAATGGATGCCGACCGGCCGGCCGAGCCGGTCCCTCAGCTCGTCGCCGAGCCGCTTCTGGAATGCGCTGATCCACTTCCCCTGCTGGCCCGGGGTGTCGTCGCTCTGCGCGTAGCTGAGGAAGATGTCCCAGCCATAATCCTGGAGATACGGCATTGCGTGCACCCCTCTCCCGAGGGCGTGTCTGATCCGTGCCGCCCTCGGACCCCGTTCCTATCGGGGAGCGCGGCGGGCGTTTGTGACGAATGTCACACTGGCGCATTTTTTTGCCGCCGCGTCGCTTGCCCGATCGCGCCGCGTCGAGCGGTCCGGAAACGGCAAAGGGGCCGGTCTCCCGGCCCCTTCCCCTCGGAGTCAGACGGTACGGGCTACCAGATCCGCACCCTCTGCTCGGGCGGCAGATAGAGGCGGTCGCCGGGCTGGATATTGAACGCCCGGTACCAGGCGTCGACGTTGCGGACGACGCCGTTGACCCGATATTCGGGCGGGCTGTGCTCGTCGGTCAGCACCCGCTCGCGCAGCGTTCCCTCGCGCAGCTGGCTGCGCCAGACCTGGGCGAAAGCGAGGAAGAAGCGCTGGTCGCCGGTCAGGCCGTCGATCACCGGCGGCTCGCCATGCTGGGCGACGTGGCGGCGATAGGCGGCATAGGCCATTTCGAGCCCGCCCAGATCGCCGATATTCTCGCCCATGGTGAGCTCGCCGTTGACGTTCAGTCCGGGCAGCGGCTGGTAGCTCGAATATTGCGCGCCGAGCCGGGTCGCGCGCTCGGTGAAGCGGCGGTCGGTCTCCGGCGACCACCAGTCGCGGATGCGGCCGGTGGCGTCGAAGCGGCGGCCCTGATCGTCGAAGCCGTGGCCGATCTCATGGCCGATGACGGCGCCGATCGCGCCGTAATTGACGGCCGGGTCGGCATGGGGATCGAAGAAGGGCGGCTGCAATATGCCGGCCGGGAAGGTGATCTGATTGAGCAAAGGGTTGTAGGAGGCGTTGATGATCTGCGGGTTCATCCCCCACAGGCCGCGATCGACCGGATTGGGCAGCCGCGACAGCTGCAGGTTCCACTCGAACTCGCCGGCGCGCAGCACGTTGCCGAGCAGGTCGCCGCGCTCCACCCGGATCGACGAATAGTCGATGAAGCGCTCGGGGTGGCCGATGCGCGGCTCGAACGTGTCGAGCTTGGCCAGGGCCTGCGCCCGGGTCGCCTCGTCCATCCAGTCGAGTCTCGCCAGGCGCTCCTGGAAGGCGGCGCGCAGATTGCCGATCAGCTCGTTCATCTGACGCCGGCTCTCGGCCGGGAAATGACGCTCGACATAGAGCCGGCCGACCGCCTCGCCGAGCATGTTGTTGAGGAGGCCGATGCCGCGTTTCCAGCGGTCGCGCTGCCGCTCGACGCCGCGCAGCGTGCCGGAGAAAAAGGCGAAATTCGCGTCATCGAAGGCGCGCGGCAGATAGGAAGCGTTGGCGTTGAGGAAGTGGAAGGTCATCCAGTCCTTCCAGGTCTCCAGCGGCACGCTTTCGAGCATGTCGCCGATCGCCGCGATCGCCGTCGTCTCGGCCGCGATCACGGTCGGCACCTCGCCGAGCCCGAGCTGCTGCAATGTCGGCGTCCAGTCGAATTCGGGAGCCAGCGCGGCGAGCTGCTCGCGGTTCATCGGATTGTAGATCTGCTGGATGTCGCGCGAGCGCTCCGGCGCCCAGTGCGCCTCGGCGATGCGCCGCTCGAGCGCGATGATCGAATCCGCTTTGGCTTCCGGCTCGGCGATGCCGGCCAGCCGGTGCAAGGTCACGACATAGGCGCGATAGGCGGCGCGGTAACGGTCATATTGCTCGCCCTCGCGCAGATAATAATCGCGGTTGGGCATGCCGAGGCCGGCCTGGCTGGCGAAGGCGGTGTAACGGGTCGGATCGGCGGGATCGGGGATGATGCCGATGCCGATCGGCGCCGGATAGCCGGGCGTCGCGAACAGCCGCAGCAGCTCGGCGCGATCGCCGACCGCGGCGATGCGGTCGAGCCACGGACGGGCGGCGGCGATTCCGCGCGCCTCGATGCCCGCCTCGTCCATCCAGCTCGCATAGAAGTCGCCGATCTGGCGGGAGACGGGGTCGCTGCCGCCTTCCTCGGCGATCGCGCGCAGCTGACGTTCGATATCCTCGTCGAGCACGGTCCACAGCGAATAGCCGGTGCGGTCGGCCGGGATCGGGTTCGCCTGGAACCATGTATTGCTGGCGTAGCGGTAGAAATCGTCGCCGGGCCGGACCGCGAGGTCGCGGGCGGCGAGATCGACGCCCCACGTCCCGTAGCGGGTCTTGGCGGCGGCCCGCGCCGCCGGAGCATCGGCGGCGGGCTGGGCCAGGATCGGCGCGGCGCCGACGAGCGCGATGCTCGCCAGCAAGGCGAAACGGGATTTATGCATTGAAATGATCCTCCACGCGGCCCGGCAGGCAGCCGGCCGCCCCAGCGATTGGCGTCCCCGCGCGCACGCCTTCCGCAAAGCGCCGATTCGCGCAAGCGGTTTTAGACGAAGCGCTTGATCCCTCTCATTAAATGCACGCGCATCCGGGCCCAGGGTCCAAGCCCTAGGCGGCGCGGCGCACCGGGTTGCCGTCGAGATGCAGATAGCCGGGGTCGAACATCGCCACCTTGGCCAGCGCCGCGAGATCGGGAATGGTCAGCCGTTTGCCGCGCAGCTCGACCAGGCCCCGCCCGCGCAACTCCTGGAGCGTGCGGTTGACATGGACCGCGGTCAGCCCGGTGGAGTCGGCAAGGTCGTTCTGGGTCAGCGGCCAGTCGCAGCTGTCGCCCTGGCACAGCCCGACCGCGCCGAGCCGGACGTGCATTTCGCAGAACAGATGCGCGAGGCGCTCGAGGGCGCTGCGCTTGCCGATGCTGGTGATCCACTCGCGCGCTATGGCGGCGTTGACCAGATCGTTCCACCGGATCGCGCGGGCCAGCCGCGGGCTTTGCCGCTGCATCGCCTCGAAGTCGCCGGCGCTGATCTCGGCATAGGCGATCGCGGTGATCGACGCGATCGAATGGTCCATCGCCGGAAGGACGAAGATGTTGGCGTCGAACAGGTCTCCGGGCACGAAGAATTGCAGGATCTGGGTGCGGCCGTCGGGCAGCCGGCTGTATCGGCAGGCCCAGCCTTCCAGCAGCAGGCGGACCGCACCGGGCTTCTCGCCCTCGCGGACGATGTCGCTGCGCGCGCCGACGTTCCGCACGTTCCTCGCCGAAAGGCGCTGGATCAGCGCCCGATCCTGCTGCGACAGCTCGCAATAGGCCTGGAAGTGGAGTTCGACGGCGGCGACCAACGTACCTGTCCTGTGCCGGCCCGCATTGTTGCGCGGCCATTCACCCCGCATGCTCGTCGACGGTTCTTCACGGTTTTTTGTTGGCCGTCGCTCGAACGAAAGAGCGGGGGGGTCGTTCCGCCCTTGAATCAAATGTCGGAATGTGCGGCCGGCGACGGTCCTAAAGGACGGCGCATCCGCTTTCAGAAAGTATGGGGACAGTCACTTTCA
Source organism: uncultured Alphaproteobacteria bacterium (assembly GCA_963848555.1). Classification (GTDB taxonomy): domain Bacteria; phylum Pseudomonadota; class Alphaproteobacteria; order Sphingomonadales; family Sphingomonadaceae; genus Allosphingosinicella. The sequence goes on from CAWKEE010000006.1 coordinate 374,758, forward strand.
CGGGCAGAAGCCGGAACGCCCGCAGGAGCGCGCGAAAAAGCGACTGTCCCCATTCGGCGCTTGAACAGGGACAGTCACTTTTGCCAATGCGGTGCGGAATGGCGAACGGCGGTGCGTGAAAGTGACTGTCCCCAACGAACTCTTCCTCCAGACGCTGCTTGCGACCTCCCACGATCTCGGCGGGTTCAAGGTGCATCGCACCTTGCCGCACCGCGAGCGCACGATGGTGGGCCCGTTCATCTTCTTCGACCAGATGGGCCCGGCGAAACTCGCCCCGGGGCGCGGCATCGACGTGCGGCCGCATCCGCACATCAACCTGGCCACCGTCACCTATCTGTTCGCCGGCGCCATCGACCATCGCGACTCGCTCGGCACGTTCCAGACCATCGAGCCGGGCGCGGTGAACCTGATGACCGCGGGCCGCGGCATCTCGCACAGCGAACGCTCGCCGCCGGGCGTGCGGACGGACGGACCCGAGCTTTCCGGAATCCAGACCTGGCTGGCGCTGCCGGCCGCGACAGAGGAGGTCGAACCCGCCTTCGAGCATGTCGGCCGGGACGCGCTGCCGGTAGTGGAGGGCGGCGGCGCCCGCGCGCGGGTGGTGATGGGCCGGCTGTGGGGCGAGACCTCGCCGGTCACATGCCACAGCCATACCATCTATGCCGACATCCACCTCGAGGCCGGCGGCGCCATGCCGGTCGACCCCGAGGCGGAGGAGCGCGGCCTTTATCTCGCCGAAGGCGAAGCTGAGCTGGACGGCCTGAAGCTGGAGCGGAGCCGGCTCTACGTGCTGAGGCCCGGCGTCGCCGCGACCTTGCGCTCGGGCGGCGGCGGCCACGTCATGCTGTGCGGCGGCGCGCCGCTCGACGGGCCACGCCATGTCTGGTGGAATTTCGTCTCGTCGAGCCGCGACCGCATCCGCCAGGCGCGCGAGGACTGGCATGCCGGCCGCTTCGCGCTGCCCCCCGGCGACAGCGACGAGTTCATCCCGCTCCCCGAAGTGCCGACGACGGTGAGCTATCCATAATCCTCCCCCATGAGCAGGTCGCCATGTCCCCCGGACATGGCTAAGCCGTGCGGGGCACGGCTCACCGGCCCATTTACGCGGGAGGGGGACCATGCGTAGCATGGTGGAGGGGTTCCTTGCCGGGAAGAGGGCCCCTCCGCCACCCTGACGGGTGGTCCCCCTTCCCGGCAAAGGCCGGGAGGAACGAGCATGGCCGATCTTCAGACCCGCCGCATCGCCTTGCCCACCGGCGTCACGCTCAATGTCCAGCTCGGCGGCGCCGAGGAGGGCGAGCCGATCATGCTGCTGCACGGCTTTCCCGAATCGCACCGGACCTGGCGGGCGGTGGCGCCCGACCTGGCGCGCGACTATTTCGTCGTCGCGCCCGACCAGCGCGGATTCGCCGGCTCCGACAAGCCCGACGGTGTCGAGGCCTACAAGGCGGACCGGATCGTCGCCGATCTGGTCGCGCTCGCCGATGCGCTGGGCCTGGAGCGCTTCACTTTGGTCGGCCACGACTGGGGCGGCGCCGTCGCCTGGCTGGCCGCCCTGAGGCAAAAGGATCGTATCGCCCGGCTGGTCATCGTCAACGCCCCGCACCCTTTGGTCTTCCAGAAGTCGGTGTTCGAGGACGAGGCGCAGCGCGCCGCGTCGCAATATATCCGCGCCTTCCGCAATCCGAGGATGGAGCAGGCGATCGAGGCGATGGGCCTCGACGCCTTCCTTGCCAAGACGTTCGGCAGTCATGCCGATCTCGATCGGATGCCGGAGGGTGAACGGCAGGCCTATCTCGATCAATGGTCAGGGCCCGGGGCGCTGACGGCGATGCTCAACTGGTACCGGGCCAGCGAGATCGTCGTGCCGGAGCCCGGCGAGGAAGCGCCGGCCCCGGCCTGGACGCAGCTGCCGTTTCCGCACGTCACCATGCCGACTTTGGTGATCTGGGCGCTGCGCGACCGGGCGCTGCTGCCGGTCCAGCTCGCCGGCCTCGACGCGCTGATCGACGATCTGCGCATCGTCACCGTCGCCGATGCCGGTCATTTCGTCCCCTGGGAGCAGCCGGAGCCGGTGATCGCCGCGATCCGCGACTTCATCGCCGAGACGGGGGCGGAATAGCTCCGGCCTCCAATGTGTCCCGGCGCGGGCCGGGACATCACGGCGATTCAGGCCTTCCTCAGCACGTAGGCCTGGGTCCACAGCAAGCCTCGCAGCAGCGGCACCCGGGCGAGCGCGGCGCCGAGCCTGGTCAGGAGGCGGGCGCCGGGCTCGCCGCCGAACTCGGCGACGAACGGGAGGTAGAAGCCGAGCAAGGCGTGCCGCTCGATCACGAACCCCGCCTCGGCGATCTGCGCCCGCAACGCGCGCGCGGTGAGGAGATTGATATGGCCGAGCTCGTCGGCGGCGCCGTAGAGCCGGCGGGCCAGCGCCAGGATCGGCGGAAAGCGGAGCAGGCGCGCCATCAGCTCGACGGTGGCGAAACGCTGCGGCGTGGTCAGCACCAGCCTGCCGCCCGGCCGCAACGCGGCGGCGATCGCCCGCAGCATCGCCAGCGACCGCGCCGGCGGCACATGTTCGATCACTTCCGAGCAAAGCGCCAGATCGTGGAGGCCGAGCCCCAATTCGCCGGTGGCATCGGCGACCGTGGCCCGCACCCCCGGCAGCGCACGGATGGCGGCGATGAAATCGGGATTGATGTCGACCGCGTCGACCTCGGCGCCGGAGCGCTGCAGGAAGCGGGTGAAGATGCCGCAGCCGACGCCGACCTCGAGCACCGGGCCGGAAGCGGGAAGATGCGCCAGCAGCGCGGATTCGACCCACTGCCGCCGCGCCAAATGGAGGCCGCGCCGGGTCGGATTGACGTCCTCATAGAGGTTGCTCTGAAAGGCGATGTCCGCCTGCCGGGCCGCGGCCGGAGTCATCGGCGCCGCTCCAGCCGGGCCGGAGCCGTCGCGGGCCGGCCGCCGCCGAGCGCAAGGTCTCCGGCGAACAGGATGGTCTCGCCGGCGAGGCGAACCAGCCGAGCCGCGCCCCTGACCGCCAGCGCCGCCGCCAGCCACAGGCCCAGCGCGATCCAATAAGGGAGAGCAACGAGCGCGGCGGCAAGAATCAGCGCGCTGCCGGCGGCGAGCCGCGCGCCGCGGCGGCGCGTCGGGGCGACCGTCCGTTCGGGGCCAATCCGCTCCATGTACATCGCGCTGCTCCTGCCCGGCCGCACCGGCAGCGGCCATCGGCCGAGTTGTGAGCCTGGAGGGTTAACGAGTGGTAAAGGCCCCGCTCGTCATCCCGGCGCAAGCCGGGATCCCGGCGGGAAATGCCGAGACTTCCGGTCCCGAGGCCCCGGCGTTCGCCGGGCGACGATTATCGCCACCGCAGTGTCCGCACCGTTAACCATTTCTACGAGGATGGGATGGCAAAGCCGGGGCCGACTTGATCGACGATGGGGGCGACAGCGTGATTGAACAGGCGACGGGCGGGCCCGGCACCATCGGTTTCCGGTTTCGGGGCCCATTGCTCGCCTTCTGGGCGGCGACCGTCCTGATCGGGCTGATGATGCTGGGCCGCGACCTGCTGCTCACCCGCTGGGGCGGCGACATGACGATCGTCGGCGGCGCGCTGTGGGGCCGCGATTTCGTCAACGTCTACAGCTCCGGGACGCTGATGCTCGACGGCCGGCTGGACATCCTTTACGATGTCGAGGCCTATCGCGCCTGGCAGGTGGAATATTTCGACAAGGCGCTGCTCCACCACAATTATTCCTATCCGCCGGTGACCCTCCTTTACACCTGGCTGTTCGCCCTTTTCCCCTATCCGGTGGCGGCGATCGCATGGCTGGCGGGAACGGCGGCGCTGTTCGCGGCGGCGGCGCGCCCCTATCTTCGCCCGCTCGGCCTGCCGGCCTGGCTGGCGCTCCTCGCGCCGGCCTCGCTGGTGAATTTCTGGGCCGGCCATTACGGCTTCCTGATCGGCGCGCTGTGGCTCGCCGCCTGGCACCATCTGCCGCGGCGGCCGGCGCTGGCCGGCGCCCTGATCGGGCTGATGATCGTCAAGCCGCATCTGGCTCTGCTCGCCCCGATCATGCTGGCCTGGCGCCGCGAATGGCTCGCGATCGCCGCCGCGGCGGCGACCGCGGGCCTGCTCGTGCTCGTCTCCGCGCTGGCGTTCGGGCCCGACCTGTGGGTCACCTATCTGACCGAGACCGCCCGGCTGCAGGCGGCGATGGTCGACGATCTCGGCACCTTCCACATCACGATGATGCCGACCCTGGTCCCCTCGGCGATGCAGCTCGGCGCCGGTTACGGGCTTGCGGTCCTGGCCCAGGCGGCGATCGGCATCGCCGCCATCGCGTTGCTGCTGCTGCGCATGCCGCAGGACAGCAAGGCGGCCGGCCTCGCCGGCGCCACCGCCACCTTCCTCGTCCTGCCTTATGCCTTCAACTACGACATGACGGTGATCGGGCTGGCCGCGATGCTGCTGTTCCACCGCGGCGCCGGCCAAAGCGGCGAAGCGTGGCGTGCCGCCTGCTGCTTTGCTGCTTTGCTGCCGATGCTCGTCCAGTATCTCAATTTCTTCGGGCTGTCGGTGACGCCGGCGGTGATCGCCTTCCAGTTGATCGCCATGCTCGGCCTGGCCGCCGCCGGCCGCCGGCCGGCCGGCCCCGCTCCCGCCGGCGCTGCGCCCGAGGCGGCGCGCTGACAGCCAGGCTCGCCTGAAGCCCGACATCCCTGGTGCAACCCGTTCGGCCTCGTCGACGAAGGCACGATCGTCCGGAGGCTGAGCCATTTGGGGCTTGGGCTGGCGGGGTGGCGCGGCTATGCCGCCGGCCATGCCCGCGCCCCCCGCCCGTTCGCTGTCCCGCTCCGCCGCCCGGCTCGCCGCGGTGCAGGCGCTCTACCAGCGGGACATGGGAGGGACTCCGGTCGCGCCTTTACTCCACGAATTCCACCATCACCGGCTCGGGGCGACGATCGACGGCATCGAATATGCCGACGCCGAGGTCGACTTCTTCGACGATCTGGTGAAGGGCGTCGACGCCCGCCTCGCCGAGCTCGACGCGCTGATCGCCGGCAAGCTCGCCGACGGCTGGTCGCTGGCGCGGCTCGACAAGCCGATGAAGGCGATCCTGCGCGCCGGCGCCTATGAGCTGGTCGCCCGCGCCGACGTGCCGACGGCGACGATCATCACCGAATATGTCGACGTCGCCAAGGCGTTCTACGACAAGCGCGAAGCCGGCTTCATCAACGGCCTGCTCGACGCGGTGGCGAAGGCGGTGAGGGCTTCCCGGTCCGAGCAAACCTAGTCATCGTGGAGCTTCAAGGCGCAACTTGGCCGCGCACCTTCGATCAGGGTTGCCATGGCCGGGAAATCCCAGCCCACCACCCAAGCCTCTGCGGGCCGCGACCTTGTCGCAACCGCCAACAGGATCATGGCGAGCGAACGGCCCGCGATCGAGCGCCTTACGCTGCGCCAGGAAATCATCGACATTCGCGCGACTGCGAACCGATCGCATCTGGATGCGAAGCTGGCCGATAGCATGGCCAGATTTGGCGGTGGTTCGCTGCTGACCGCGGCCTTCCTGCTTTATATCCAGCGGCAGGCAGGCTCCGCCGCGCTCGTGACGGCCGGCTTCACGTTGCTTTTGTTCATCGTGGGCACTATTTTTTCAGCGCGGTTCGAGCTGCGGGGCGCGGGACGCGACGCTGAGGCCGACCGCCTCCAGGCCGTTCTCAACGAGACGGAGACATGAACAATATGTCGATGGAAACCCAGATCCTCATCATCGCCGTCGTCGTCACGGTGACGTTCCTTTCGCTGATGATCGGTATGTATTTGTTGGAGAAGCGCCGCGATCGCAGCATGGGCCCGCCGCGCTAAGGCGGCGGAACGGGCACATTTCCACCGAACAGCAATTCATCGAATCCCTGCGCGCCTTGGCGGGCGATCCGGCCGCGCGCGGGCTCGACGATGATGCGGCAGTGGTGGAGGTGGGGGGCGTCTCGCTGGTGCTGACCCACGACATGATCGTCGAGGGGGTCCATTTTCTGCCCGAGGACCCGCCCGCCGACGTCGCCTGGAAGCTGGTCGCGGTGAACCTGTCCGATCTCGCCGCCAAGGGCGCGCGGCCGCTGGGCGCGCTGCTCGGCTATGCGCTCGGCGGCGACGAATGGGATCGGGCCTTTGCCGAGGGGCTCGGCACCGTGCTGGCTGCGTTCGGCCTGCCCTTGCTCGGCGGCGACACCGTCGCAATGCCGGCCGGCGCGCCGCGCGCGCTCGGGCTGACCGCGATCGGAACCGCGGCCGGGGCGGTGCCGTCGCGCAGCGGCGCCCGGCCCGGCGACCGGCTGTGGGTCAGCGGCACGATCGGCGACGCCGGCGCCGGCCTCGCTTTGCTGAAGCGGGGCGAGACCGAGCCGGCCGAATTGATCGAGCGTTATCGCAACCCCCGGCCGCGGCTCGAGGCGGGCGAGCGCCTCGCAGGCCTGGTGACGGCGATGATGGACGTGTCGGACGGGCTGCTGATCGACGCCGGCCGGATGGCCGCGGCCAGCTCCTGCCGCGCCACGATCGAGCTCGACGCCTTGCCCTTGTCCGACGCGCTGCTCGGCCGGGGCGGCGGCGACCGCGCGGCGCGCCTCGCGGCGGCGACCGCCGGCGACGATTACGAGCTTTTGTTCGCCGCCGGCCCGGAAGCGGCGCCCCGCATCCTCGCCCTCGCCGACGAGATCGGACTGTCGCTGTCGCCGATCGGCGGCTTCGAGGCGGGCGAGGGGCTGTCGCTCAGCGACGCCGGCGCGCCGGTGCCGCTGCCCGAACGGCTCGGATTCGAGCATCGCCGATAATTCCTCGACGACATTTGCCGGGGAGGATTACCGCTAACCCTCCGGTGTTGAATCCTTTTCGCTTCCCGCTTAAAGGCCGCGCCACACCGGGCGCGCCCTTTTCCGGGCGCCTGCCCTTGCCTGCTTGAAATTCAGGGGAAGGACGTTTCATGACCGTCGTGCTCATCGCCATTGGCTGCGGCCTCGTCGCCGTGCTCTATGGCATCCTCACCAGCTTCCAGGTGCTGCGCGCCTCCGCCGGCAACGAGCGGATGATCGCGGTGTCGGCGGCGATCCAGGAGGGGGCGAAGGCCTATCTCGGCCGCCAGTACACCACCATCGCCATCGTCGGCCTGGTGGTCGGCGCGCTCGTCTTCTTCTTCCTCGGCGGCCTCGAAGCGTCCGGCTTCGCGCTCGGCGCTTTGCTGTCCGGCGCGGCCGGCTATATCGGCATGAACATCTCGGTGCGCGCCAACGTCCGCACCGCCGAGGCGGCACGCACCAGCCTGCAGCGCGGCCTCACCATCGCCTTCCGGGCCGGCGCCGTCACCGGCATGCTGGTCGCCGGCCTGGCGCTGCTCGCCATCTCGGTCTTCTTCTATTATCTGGTCGGCATCCAGGGGCTCGAGCCCAACGCCCGCGAGGTGATCGAGGCGCTGGTCGCGCTCGCCTTCGGCGCCTCTTTGATCTCGATCTTCGCCCGTTTGGGCGGCGGCATCTTCACCAAAGCCGCCGACGTCGGCGCCGACCTGGTCGGCAAGGTCGAGGCGGGCATTCCCGAGGACGATCCGCGCAACCCGGCGGTGATCGCCGACAATGTCGGCGACAATGTCGGCGACTGCGCCGGCATGGCCGCCGACCTGTTCGAGACCTATGTCGTCACCGTCGGCGCGACGATGGTGCTGATCGCCCTGCTCGTCACCGCCGGCGCGGCCGAGATTCTGGGGCTGATGAGCCTGCCGCTGATCATCGGCGGGGTGTGCATCCTGACCTCGATCGCCGGCACCTATGTCGTCCGCCTCGGCCGCAGCCAGTCGATCATGGGCGCGCTCTACAAGGGCTTCCTGGTGACCGCGATCCTGTCGATTCCGGCCATCTATTTTGCCATGAAGCAGACGCTGGGGGGCGACATGAACGCGGTGATCGGCGGCGCCCGCGAGGCCGCCGGCCTCGACGTCGACCCGGCGGTCGCCACCACCGCGATCACCGACGGCTTCACCGGCATGGACCTGTTCTGGTGCTCGCTGGTCGGCCTCGCCGTCACCGGCCTGATCGTCTGGATCACCGAATATTATACCGGCACCAACTATCGTCCGGTCCAGTCGATCGCGAGCGCCTCGCGCACCGGCCACGCCACCAACGTCATCCAGGGCCTCGCGGTCAGCCTCGAGGCGACCGCGCTGCCGACCCTGGTGATCTGCGTCGGCATCATCGTCGCCTATCAGCTCGCCGGCCTGATCGGCATCGCCTTCGCCGCCACCGCGATGCTCGCGCTGGCCGGGATGGTGGTGGCATTGGATGCCTACGGCCCGGTCACCGACAATGCCGGCGGCATCGCCGAAATGGCCGGCCTCGAGGACGATGTGCGCGAGCGCACCGACGCGCTCGACGCGGTCGGCAACACCACCAAGGCGGTGACCAAGGGCTATGCGATCGGCTCGGCAGGCCTCGGCGCTTTGGTCCTGTTCAGCGCCTACACGACCGATTTGAGGCGGTTCGCCGGCGATCTCGGCGTCGCTTATGGCGACATCGATTTCACCCTCGCCAACCCCTACGTCATCGTCGGCCTGCTGCTCGGGGCGCTGCTCCCCTATCTGTTCGGGGCGATGGGCATGATGGCGGTCGGCCGCGCCGGCGGCGCGGTGGTCGAGGAGGTGCGCGAGCAGTTCCGCAACAATCCCGGCATCATGGAGGGGACGTCGCGGCCCAATTACGCCCGCACCGTCGATCTCGTCACCAAGGCGGCGATCAAGGAGATGATCGTGCCGAGCCTGCTCCCGGTGTTCGCGCCGATCGTCGTCTTTTTCACGATCAGCGCGGTGGCCGGACGCGAGCACGGCTTCGCCGCCTTGGGCGCCTTGCTCATCGGGGTGATCGTCTCCGGCCTGTTCGTCGCCATCTCGATGACCTCGGGCGGCGGCGCCTGGGACAATGCCAAGAAATATATCGAGGACGGCCATCATGGCGGCAAGGGCTCGGAGGCCCATATGGCCGCGGTGACCGGCGACACGGTCGGCGATCCCTACAAGGACACGGCCGGACCGGCGGTCAACCCGATGATCAAGATCACCAATATCGTCGCCTTGCTGCTGCTGGCGGCGCTGGCCGGTCAGGCCGCCGGCTGAATCGGGGACAGTTTAGGGACAGTCCAGGGACAGTCACGTGACTGTCCCTGGACTGTCCCCCAGCGCCCGGCCGGCCCGGCCGGCGGGGCGCTTTTCCTGCGCCTTTGCAATGGACTGGACGCTGGACTAGGGTGCGCGCCGGGGACAGGGAAAGTGACAGGGCTGTTCAGGGTCGGATCCTGGCCGCTCGCGGCGGTGGCGGCGCTGGCCGCGCCCGCCCTCGCTTTGGCCCAGCCGGCCGGCCTCGCGCCGCCGCCGCCCGCTCCCACCGCCCAGCCGCCCGACCCCGCGCCGCCGCCGGCCCCTTCCGCCGCTGAGCCGGCGGCGGCGACGACCCATCCGGTCGAGGCGCTCGCCGAGCTGCCCTTCCTCACCAATCCGTTGCTGTCGCCCGACGGCACCCGCATCGCCGGGCGCGTCACCGTCGACGGCAATGAGGTGATCGGCGTCTGGACCCTCGCCGACCCGCGCGAGCGCCCGCCCGAGCTGATCGAGGCCGGCAATGTCGATACCTTTTCCTGGGCCGGCGACAACCGGCTGGTGATCGGCGTGACCAGCCTGGTCGTGTTCACGCTCGGACGGGCGAGCCTGCCGGTGCCGGTGCGGCGGGTGATGAGCCACGACCTCACCTCCGGCAAGACCGCGACCCTGGGCCATTCCTCCGGCTTCCTCGACGAGCTCATCTATGTCGATCCGGCCGGCCGCCACGTCTTGCTGTCGATGCAGGTCGAGCTCGACCGCTCGCCGAGCGTGCACCGGATCGATCTCGCCACCGGCGAGTCGGTCGAGGTCCAGCCCAGCCGCTCCGGCGTATGGAGCTGGTTCGCCGATGCCGAAGGGGTGGTCCGGGTCGGCGTCGACTATGGCGAGCGGCGCACCAAAATCTATTATCGCCCGACCGCCGGCGCCCACCTGCGGCTGCTCGAGACGCGGCGCAACCTGCTCGACGACAGCGTCGTCGACATGGTGCGGTTCATCTCCAACACCGAGCGCGGCCTGATCGTCACCAATGCCGAGACCGGCCGCTTTGCCGTCTATGAATATGATTTCGCCACCGACACGCGCGGCGCGGTCCTGTTCGAGCATCCGCAGGTGGACGTCACGACCACCATCTTCGGCGCCGACGGCAGCGTCGACGGCGTCTTCTACGAGGACGACCGGCCGCGCGTGCGCTGGCTCAATCCGACGCTCGAGCGGCTGCAGCAGCGCATCGACCGCACCTTTCCCGGCAAGACCAACGTCATCGTCAACCGCAGCCGGGACGGCAATCGGGTGCTGATCTTCTCCTCCGCCCCCGACGACCCCGGCACCTATTATGTGTTCGACCAGGCGGCACGGCGGATGGAGATTTTCGCCAGCCCCTATGACGGTCTGCAGGGCCGCAGCTTCGCGCCGGTGCGGCCGGTCGACTATCCGAGCCGCGACGGCCTCACCATCCACGGCTATCTGACGCTGCCGGCCGGGCCGGGGGAAAGCGCGCTGCCGCTGGTGGTGATGCCGCACGGCGGCCCTTTCCTGCGCGACAGCTGGCGGTTCGATTCCCAGGTCCAGTTCCTCGCCAGTCGCGGCTATGCGGTGCTGCAGCCCAATTTCCGCGGCTCGACCGGCTATGGCCGCGACTTCGTCGAGCGCGGCTACGGCCAGCTCGGCACCGGGATGATCGACGATATGGACGACGGCGTCGACTGGCTGGCGCGCGAAGGCATAATCGATCCCGCGCGGGTGTGCATCATGGGCGCCTCTTATGGCGGCTATGCCGCGATCTGGGCGGCCATGCGCAGCCCGAACCGCTATCGATGCGCGATCAGCTGGGCCGGCCCGAGCGATCTCGAGCGGATGCTCCGCTACGACCGGCGCTACATCATCCCGAACCGCTACATGAGCGAGCGGCGACGGCAGATCGAGGGCGAGACGCGCACCGACCTCGACGCCGTCTCGCCGCTGCGCCAGGCGCAGCGGCTGACGGTGCCGGTGCTGATCGGCCATGGCGAGCAGGACATAAGGGTGCCGGTCGACCAGTCGCGCGACCTGGTCCGCGCTTTGACCCGGCGCCGCGCCGCCGTCGAATCGGTCTTCTATCCCAAGTCCGGGCACAACTTCACGACGCTCGAGGAATTGGTCGATTTCATGCGGCGGGTCGAAGCTTTCCTCGCCCGCCACAACCCCTCGCGCGCGCCCGCGGCCACGCCCGCCACGAGTGCCGACGGCGGGGTTTCCAATTCGCCGCCGAGCGGCTAAGGGCGGCCGTCCAGCTGAACCCAGGGATGCGGATGGCCAAGGAAGAGCTTCTCGAGATGCGCGGGCAGGTCGTCGAGCTGCTGCCCAATGCGATGTTCCGCGTCCGCCTGGAGAACGGCCATGAGATACTCGGCCACACCGCCGGCAAGATGCGCAAGAACCGCATCCGCGTGCTGACCGGCGACGAGGTGCTGGTCGAATTGACCCCTTATGATCTGACCAAGGGTCGGATTACCTACCGCTTCAAATAGGAGAGACCGCGCGATGCGGCTCATCCTCGCCTCGGCCAGCCCGCGCCGGCTCGACCTCCTGGCGCGGATCGGCGTGACGCCCGATGCGGTCGTCCCCGCCGAGATCGACGAGACGCCCCGCAAGAGCGAGCTTCCGCTGCATTATGCCTGCCGGATGGCGGCGGAGAAGGCGGCGGCGGTCGCCGGGCCGGGGGCGCTGACGCTCGCCGCCGACACGGTGGTGGCGGCCGGCCGCCGCATCCTGCCCAAGCCGGCGAGCGAGGCGGAAGCCGAGGCGACCCTGTCGCTGCTGTCGGGGCGCCGGCACCGGGTCCATTCGGCGGTGACCCTGATCGACGCCGGCGGCGTCGCCCGCCACCGGCTGTCGACGTCGATGGTCGCCTTCAAGCCGCTCTCCCGGGAGGAGCTGCGCGCCTATCTGGACAGCGGCGAGTGGCAGGGGAAAGCCGGAGCCTATGCGATACAGGGCCGCGCCCAGGCGCTGGTCCGGGCCATTTCGGGCTCCTATTCGGGGATTGTCGGCCTGCCCTTGTTCGAGACGCGCGCGCTGCTGCGCGGCGCCGGCTACACGCTTGGCTGAGTGGCTCTACGAGGAGGGGATCGGCGAGAATCGCGCGATCCTGATAGACGGCAACGAGATCGTCGAGGCAGCGATCGAGCTGCCCGGCGAGCTTCGCGCCGGCGCAGTCGTCGCCGCCCGCCTGGTCGGGATCCAGGCGCCCGGCCGGCGCGGCCTCGCCGCGCTCGACGGCGGCGAGGAAGCCTTGGTCGAGCCGCTGCCGCCGGGCCTGACGGAGGGCGCCGCTTTCCACGCCGAGTTGGTGCGCGAGCCGATCGCCGAGCCGGGCCGTCCGAAGCTGGCGCGCGCGCGCGCGATCGACGCCGGGCTCCGGCCCGGCCCGACGCTGGCGGAGCGGATCGGCGCCTTCGCCCGCCACGATCGGATCGGACCGGACCGGTTCGAGGAAGCGGGCTGGTCGGAATTGCTCGAACAGGCGACGTGCGGCGAGATCCCTTTCGACGGCGGCGCGCTGCGGATGAGCCTGACCCCGGCCATGACCCTGTTCGACGTCGACGGCAGCCTGCCCCCGGCCGGGCTCGCAAGTGCGGGCGCGGCCGCGGCGGCGCGGGCGATCCGCCGGTTCGGCCTCGGCGGATCGATCGGCATCGACCTTCCCACCTTGCCCGGCCGCGCCGGGCGGCAGGCCGCCGCCGCCGCGTTCGACGCGCTGCTGCCGCCGCCGTTCGAACGCACCGCCGTCAATGGCTTCGGCTTCCTGCAAATCGTCCGCCGCCGGACGCGGGCGTCGATCCCGGAGATCGTGCAGGCCGATCCCCCCGGCGCCGCCGCGCGCGCGCTGCTGCGGCGGGCGCAGCGTCTCGCCGGCGGCCTCGTCGTTCGTGCCGCGCCGGCGGTGATCGCGCGGCTCGAGGCCGAGCCGGGATGGACGCAGGCGCTGCGGCGCCAGGCCGGCGGCGCCATCGACTTGCAGGCCGACCCGGGGCTTTCCATATCGGCCGGGCATGTCCAGAGCGTCCACAGCTGAGGCCGGCGAGCTTTGTCCCCTGTGCGGCCGGCCGGCGGCCGCCGAGCACCGGCCGTTCTGCAGCCGGCGGTGCCGGGATCGCGACCTGCTGAACTGGCTGGGGGACGGCTATCGCATCCCCGGCCCGCCGGCGGCGCCGGACGATTATGGCGCGGACGAGGACGGGCTGGACAGGCGGCGCTAAGCGCCTCTATAGGCGGCGGCTTCCGCGGCCGGTCCCCGTTTTCGCGGGGACAGGCTGGTATGCCCAGGTAGCTCAGTTGGTAGAGCACGTGACTGAAAATCACGGTGTCGGTGGTTCGATTCCGCCCCTGGGCACCAGCCCCCTTCGATGATCGGCCGAGGAGGCACGAGTGATGTTCGTCGCGGTCTATTGGTGGCGGGTGCATCCGGGCAAGGAAGAGCAGTTCCGCGCCGCCTGGCGGCGGGGGACCGAGCATATCGCGCGGATCTACGGCAGTTACGGGTCGCGGCTGCACCGCGAGCGCGACGGGCGGTTCGTCGGCTATGCCGAATGGCCCGACGAGGCGAGCTGGCAGAAGGCGTATGACGCGAAGATGGTCTATGACGATCCGGAGACGCGCGCCGCGTTCGTCGACGCGATCGCCGAGACCCCGCCGGGGAACAAGCCCGCTTTCACGATGACCGTGACCGACGATCTGCTGAGCCTGCGGATGCCTCCCGGCTAGAGCGCGGCCCGCCCTTCGTCATTGCGAGGAGCGAAGCGACGAAGCAATCCAGACGCCGGAGACGGTGCCGCTGGATTGCTTCGCTTCGCTCGCAATGACGGAGAGGGCTCCGCGGGTCTCCCTGAGGCCCCGGCTTTCGCCGGGGTGACGGCCTCGACAGGTCTCCCTGAGGCCCCGGCTTTCGCCGGGGTGACGGGTCAATAGTCGCGCGAATAGCGCAGATTGACGTTGGTGCCGGCCTGGCTGCCGAATTGCGAGAGCAGGCTCAAGGTGCGCGACAGCGAGATTTCGAGCTGGGTGGCGGTGAAGCCTTTGGCGTCGGTGATGATCTCGATGTAGATGTCGTCACTGAGGTACATGCCGGCGGCGATCGCGGTGCCGCGGCCGGTGGTCTCGTCGGCGCCGAGGATGCGGATGCGGTTGATGCCGGTCGCCGAGCGCAGCCGGCCCAACGGGTTGAGGCCGCCGCCGCCGCCGCCGCGCAGCGTGTTCAGCGACGCCGCCAGCTGCACCGCCTGCAGCGCCGAAATCTCGGTCGCCGAGCTGCCGAACAGGATCCGCGACACGACCTCGTCCTGCGGCAGGCTCGGCGAGGAGGTGAAGGCGATCTGGGGATTGGTCGAGCTGCCGGTGACGACGATCGCCACCTCGACCCCCTCGATGTCGCTGACCGCCTCGAGGTCGATGCGCGGATTGGGCGGCCGCTGGCCGGTGAAGGCGACATGGCCGCGGCGCACCTCGAAGCGGCGGCCGGCGAGGCTGAGATCGCCGCGGATCAGGTCGAGCGTGCCGACGATGCGCGGCGTCGCGCTCGTCCCCTCGACCCGCAGATCGGCCGACCATTCGGATTCGAGCCCCATGCCCGCGACGTAAACGCGATTGTCCGCGCGAAGGCGCAGGTCGAGCTGCCAGATGCTCGGCACCCCGCTCTCCTCGGCGACCTGATCGGGCGGCGGGATCGGATCGCCGCGCCGCCGCACCCCGGCCAGCTGCCTGACCTCGGTCGCGGCCTGGCGGACGAACTGGTAGCGGACCTCGCCGAGCGCGAGCTCGCCGCTGATCCGCGCCCCTTCGCGATTGTTGACGATCGCCAGCGTGCCGGTGGCGGTGGCGCCGATATCGTCGCTGCGGGCGAGCTGGGCATCGTCGAACTCGAGCCTCAGGTCGATCGGGAAGCCGGCGGCAGAGGCCAGGCCGATGCTGCCGCGGCCGGTGACGGTGCCGTCGCCGGCGCGGCCGCTCATCGAGACGATCTCCAGCCGCGAGGCGTCGAAGCGGCCGGTCAGCGCCAGATTGGCGATCCGCGTGCCATATTGCTCGTTCAGATAGGTGAGGTTGTTGGCGCGGACGATGCCGGCGAATTGCGGAGTCTGGACCCGGCCGCGGAAGTCGGCGGCGACCGCGATCGGGCCGGTCAGCTGGTGGCCCGGCATGTTGGCGAACGACATCAGCACGTCGGCCGGGCCGTTATAGCGGATGCCGCCTTCGAGCGGCGCCGCGAACAGGCGGGTGTTCCAGGAGCCGGCGGCCGGGCCGAGCGGCTGCAGCCGCGCCTGCATCCGGCCGATGATCGTGCCGCCGCGGCGGATCACCGCCGCCAGCCGGCCGCCCTCGGGGACCAGAGCGCCGGCCAGCGCCATGTCGACCGGGACCGAGCGGGTGGCGATGCCGGTGCGGGTGAAGCCGGCGATGTTGAGCCTCGCCTCGGCGCGCGGGAAGGAGCCGTCCGCCGGCAGGCTGAAATCGAGGCTGCCGGTGGCGCGCCCGCCAATGCCGAGGCCCGGCGAGAAAGCGTTGAGGATGGACAGATCGAGGCTGTCCAGCCGCGACTGGATCAGCAGGCCGTCGCCCCAGCGCCCGGCCAGCCGCACCCGGCCCTCGCGCAGAACCATCGTCACCGGCTGCAAATGCCAGCCGTCGGCCAGCCGGCGCAGCTCGGCCGGCTGGGCGAGGCGGAACGGGATGTTGTTGACCTGCCCCTGGATCGCGGCGTGGATCAGATCGGGCACCAGATCGCCGGCGGCGCCCTCATTTTCGAGCCGGGCGTTCATCGCCACCCGGAACGGAACCGCGCGGCGGCCCTCGGCGAGCAGCTGCACCCGGCCCTCGCCGCGCTCATAGCCGATCCGCGCCCGCGCCCGCTCGACGAACAGGTCGCCGCTGCTCAGACCGGCGAGCTGGGCGTCGCCGGCGATCGAGACCGGCGTGAAGTCGCGGGTGAGCAAGGCGGTCGCCCGGACGATGCCGCGCTGCAGCAGGATCGGCACGTCGCCCGGCGTGCGCGCGCCATTGGCGTCGGCGGCGATGTCGACCCGCTGGTAGGCGCCGGCCGGGCTCAGCTCGACCCGGCCGGTGAGGCCCTGGCCGGCCAGGGTCAGCGTGCCGGCATAGAGGCCACCGCGACCCTGGACGATGCGCCCGGCGAATTCCACGCCGGCGAAGGTCAGGCGCCTGATGTCGATCGTCATGCCGCCGCGGCCGGTGCCGATGACGACGTCGGCGGCGAACTCGCCATAAGCGGTGGTGCCGGTGGCCTGGATTGCCCAGCCGCCCGCCGTCGCCCGCACCGTCGCCTCGAGGTCGGTGATCCCGAACCGGAACCGGGCCGAGGAAAGCCGGATCTGCGGAGCGCTCGCGGTGCCGGTGACGTAGACGGTGAGCGCGCCATAAGTCTCGCTGACCCCGGTCAGCCGCAGGTCGATCGTGCCGTTGGGGCGGTACACCCCTTCCCCGGACGTGACCCGCAGCAGCGGCGCGGCGACCCTGATGTCGGCGACCCGCACCAGCCCGGAAGGCTCGACCGCGATATTGGCGGTGATCGTGCCGGGCCCGCCGAACAGCTGGGCGACGGTGGCGTTGTCGATCCGGCGGGTGCGCGCCGCGACGCGGCCGCGCAGGCCGAAGCCGCCGGCCTGGTTGACCATGTCGAAGCTCGTCTGGACGTCGAACAGGCCGACACCGTCGACGCGATAATTGTTCACCCGGCCCTGGACTGCCGCCAGATAGCGGCCGGCCGAAAGGTCGAAGGCCAGCGCCAGCGTGGCGTCGATCCGGTCCGAGCGCAGCCGCAGATTGTCCGACACCAGACGCGTGCCGGCGATGCCGATCTCGCCGTCCATGCGGACGTTGGCGACGGTCCCGCCGGCAATGGCGTCCATGCCGAGGATCCGCTCCGCCCGCGCCGAGACCGGGATGATGATGTCCTCGGCGCGGACGCGGGCGCTGCCCGCCGCGCGCAGCCCTTCGATCGTGGTGGTGCCGAAAGAGAGGCGCGCCGCGCGCAAATCGTAGAGCACGCCCGGGGTGGCGAACGGCCCGTTCAGGATCATCGCCAGCCGCACGTCGCGGCCGCTGAGGTTCGGCGCGATCGCGCCCGGCTGGATCAGCCGCGCCGCCACCTGCAGATTCTCGTAGCGATTCTGACCGAGATCGACGAGGCCCTCGGCGGCGACCGCCAGCGCCCGGCTGCTCAATCGCAGCCGCATGTCGGCGCGGCGATCCTCCCAGCTGGTGACCAGGTTCATCAGCATCACCGGGCCGGCGAGCCGTTCCACCGGCCCCTGCATCACCAGGCCCGGGCGCAGCGGCCCCTGAATTGCGAAGGTGCCGTCGCGGGCGGTGACAGCGAGGTCGGCGAAGCGCCGCCCGCCGAGCGCGGCGGCGGCCCGGCCGCGCCACTCGGCCCAGTCGCCGCGGCCCTGAAGCCGCGCCGCCACCGGCTGGTCGACGCCGATCAGGCCGGCGATGAAGCCGTTGCCCGGCCCGACCAGGCCAAGGTTGAGGTCGAGCCGGTTCTGCTCCGGCTCGGCGTCGACGCGCAGCGAAATGCGGTCGCCGCCGGCGAGGCCGGGCGCGGCGATCGTGCCCGCGTCGAGCGCCACCTCCGCCCGGCCGTCGGCGATCTTCGCCCGCCCGTCCAATGACATCAAATGCCGCCGGCCGGTCACCGCCGGATCGATCAGCAGCCGGTCGATCCGCAGCCGGCCGACGTCGATGTCGATGTCGGGGAGCAGAGGCGCGTCCGGATCGCCGGGCCGCAACTCGGGCAGGCGGCTCATCCGCGCCTCGGGGATGACCAGCGACCTCAGGTCGATATGGTTGCGCAGATAGGCGAACGGCCGATATTCGATCTCGGCCCTGGGCGCGCGGAAGAAGATACCCTTGGGGTCGCGCAAGGCGACGTCGTGCAGTGTCAGCTCGCCGAACACCGAGCCTTCGATGCGGCCCACCTCGACCTGCAGCCCCGACACCGTCTCGAAGGCGTTGATCTGGCGGACGATGAAGCGGCGGCCCGGATCGGTGTTGAGCCAGGCGAGGAAGGCGGCCACCAGCAGCAGGATAGCAAGCAGCGAGATGCCGGCCCATTTGGCGACGCTGCGGGCCGGATGCCGCCGGACGACGATCGTCTCGCCGCTTTCCGCCCGGGTCGCCATCAGAAGGCCTGCCCGATCGAGACATAGACGGAGAAGCGCGATTCGCCCCGGCGCCGTCCGATCGGGGTGGCGACGTCGAGCCGGATCGGGCCGAAATTGGTGTAGACCCGGCCGCCGACGCCGACCCCGAAGCGCATCGAATCGAAGGTCGGGAACTGGCTTTCATAGACCTGGCCGGCGTCGACGAAGCCGACCACGCCGTAATTGCCGAAGCGGTAGCGGCCCTCGATCGCGAACTCGGCCAGCGACCGGCCGCCGCGCGGGACGGAAATCGTCGCCGGGTGAGCGTCGGGATCCTCGGGATCGAAATCCGGGTTGGGCAGGATGTCCCGCGGTCCGAGCTCCTGGAAGCCGAAGCCGCGCACCGAACCGCCGCCGCCGGCATAGAAACGACGCGAGGGGGCGAGGCGGTCGCGGGGAATGCCGTAGATCGACCCGAAGCGCGCGCGTCCGGCGAGGACGAAGCTCTCGCCCAACGGAAAATAGCCGCTGCCGTCGATCAGGTTGCGGACATAATAATCGCTGCCGTTGCCGAACGACGCCTCGGGATTGACCCGGGCGAGCAGGCGGAAGCCGCGGGTCGGATCGAGCAGGCTGTTGGAGCGGTCATAACCGAGCTGGCCGATCAGGCCGCCGATGAAGAAAGCGTCGCTGAGCGACAGTTCGGCCCGGCCGACGCGGCTTTCGTTGGTGGCGAGGATCTCGAGGCCATAGGCATAGGTCCAGACCTTCTGCCAGATCGGCGTCGATTCGCGGGTGACGAGGCCGTGCAGCCGCGTCGTATAGCCCTGGAAGGCCTCGTAGTCGCGCTGACCCGCCTCGAATTGAATCAGCAGCGCCCGGTCGCGCTGGTGCCAGTTGTTGCGGCGGAAGCGGATGCTGAGATTCTGCTCGGCGGTGCCGGCGATGGCGGCGATCCTGAGCGCGCCTTCGGGTCGGAAAAAGTTGCGATGCTCCCAGGCCGCCTCCAGCCGCAGCCCCTCGCCGGTGCTGTAGCCGGCATTGGCGTCGAGCGAACGGGCCGGGCCGGCTTCCTGCCGCACCAGGATGTTGACATATTGGGTGCCGTCGGGCGCGGCCTCGCCGGTCAGCACCGGCTCGGCCGTGACGCTTTCGAACAAGCGGGTGGCGACCATCGCCTCGCGCAGATCGTCGACCTTGCGCCGGTCGTACAGCTCGCCGCGCTCGAACCGCGCCAGCACCCCGACATGCTCGGCGTCGAAGGCGAGATCGCCTTCGGTGGTGAAGCCGCCGAAGCTGGCCCTCGGCCCGGGATCGAGCGGCAGCGTGTAAGCGCCGAGCCGGGTCTCGGGATCGAGCTCGATGTCGCGAAGCCCCATTTCGGGGAACGGATAGCCCTGCTGCGGCATCCGCAGCAGCACGTTCGCCTCCGCCGCCTCGACCTGCTCGGCGATGATCGGCCGGCCGCTCTCCAGCGCCAGCGCCTCGCGGGCGAGGCCGGGCGGCACCGTCTCGGGGCCGTTGATGCGGATGTCGCCGAAGCTGTAGATCGGCCCCGGCGAGGCGGTGATCGTCACCCTCAGGCTGGGCGGATCGTCGGGCAGCTGCTCGATCGACGAGGCGGCGATCGCGTCATAATAGCCTTCCGAGCGCAGCAGCCGCACGACCAGCGCCTCATCCTCCTCGGCGCGGACGGCGATCATCGCGCCGTTGACCGCCTCGCCGCGCGCATCCTCGAGCGCGGAAAGATCGCGGAAACGCCCTTCGAGGCCGGTTTCCTCGAGCCCCTCGACGACGATCGCGTAGCGGATCGGCACCGGGTCGTCGGCATCGTCGGCGGGGTCGGCGACGACGTCCTCGATCGGCTCGGTCTCGACGGTCGAGAGCGGCGGCAGCGGCTCGGCCAGAGCGGGGTCGCCGAGCGGCGCATCCTCGACCGGGCCCGGTACCGGCGGAAAAGGCGGCGCGGCGGGGTCGAGCGTCTCGAGCGGCTCGAGCGGCTCAACGAGCGCCGGATCGAGCGACGGCAGCTGCTCCTCGAACTCGGAATCGGAGATGATCGGTTCCGGGTCGACCGGATCGCTGCTCCGGGCGGGCGGATCCTGCGCAGGCGCGGGCATCGGCGCCGCGAGGACGCCGCCGGCAATCGCGGCCAGGATGATGTGCGCTTCCCTCAACCCCCCGCTCGCCCCCGCCGAAACCAGTACCGGCCCTGAAACGATCCTGTGAAAAAAAGGTTCAATTTCCGTCCTCTGGCCGATCCGCCGCGACCCGGATCACCGGCACCGCGCCGTCGCCGACGATGGCGAAGCCCGACCAGTAATAAGGATGCGACGTTTCCGCTTCATCCATCAAGCGCGTTTGCGCGGCCCGCAACGCGCCGGCGGTGCCGGTGCCGGGCGGCGCGGTGAACAATCCCGCGATCAGCCGCTGGGTGGCGTCGAAGTCGACCGGCACCGGCCAGTGGCTGCCGACGACGATCCGGCTGCCGGCGCCGACGAAGGCCCGCACCAGCCCGTCGAGCGAGGAATCGCCGCCGCCGGCCAGGCCGGCGGCTTCGGAGGCGGCGCGGCTGCCGCGGCCGGCGGTGTCGCAGGCGGAAAGGATGACGAGATCGGCATCGAGCCGCAGATCGTATATTTCCGAGAAGGTCAGCAGGCCGTCCGATCCTGCCTCGCCGAAGCTGGTCAGCAGCGCCGGCTGGGCGGGGCATTCGGGCCTGGGCCCGGCGACCAGGCCGTGGGTGGCGAAATGGAGGATGCGATAGTCGTCAAGGTCGCCGCGGCCGCTGATCGCGGTGTCGCTGAAATCGGCGTCGGTGACCACCTCCGTACCGCCGCCGGCGGCGGCGACGGCGCTGCTGGCGGTGTACAATTCATCGGCGGCGATCGGCCGGTTCCAGGCCAAAGGCGGCCACGAGCAGGGATCCTGGTCGCCGCGCCCGCGCCCGCCCGCGGCCGGGCGCAGATGGACCGGGACCGGCGCATTCCGGCCGAAGCCGAGATAGCCTGCCGCGGCCCGCGACGGCGGCGCCTGGCGGACGTCGCGGAACGCCCGGGCGGAGACGGCGGTGCTGATGTCGCGGCGTCGGCCGAGCCATTCGACGCCGCGAAAATCGAAACCGTCGGCCTTCGGGTCGGCGACGCGCGCGCGATAGGCCGCGATCCCGGCGGCATCGACGACGAGCAGATTGGGCGGGAGGCGCAGCAGCGCTCCGTCCGGCTCGAACACCAGGTGGCGCACGCTTTCTATCTCGCCGTCGACCGGGCCGAACAAGTTCCGGTAGAGCGCGTGAGCGAGGTCGAGGTCGAACGGGTAGGTGAGGTGCAGCCCGTTCTCGACGGTCGAGATGGTCGCACGCAGCGTGTCGACCTGGCGCTCCAGCTCCTCCGGCGGGGCGCCGATGCGGAAGGCGCGCGCCGCGTCGGTGGTGACGAAAATCGCATAAGCCTCGTCCCCGACCGCCATCATCTTGTAATAGGCCTCGCCCGGGCGGAGCAATTGCTGCAGGTCGGCCAGCGCGATCGCGCTGGCCGCCACCACCCGGTAGCGCGGGAAATCGCCCAGCCGCGCCTGGGTGGCGATCTGGTCGCGCTCAAGCTGGTCGAGCGCGCCGCGCAGCGTCGCCGCCCGCTCGGCCGAGGCGGCGCTTTGCTGCGGGCTCGCGGCGGTCCGCGCCAGCTCGACCCGCGCCCGCTCGATATCGCGGGTCAGGTTCACCGACTGGCGGAACAGCCGCGCCGCCTCGTCGCTGCCGCCGGAAAGCTCGCGGGCCAGCACCGCCTGGGTCTGGGCGACCCCGGGACGCACCAGCAGCTGGCTCGCCGCGAACAGCTCGGCGGCGGCGGCCGGGTCGGCGCCGTTTTCGGCGAGCCGGGCGAAATAGGGCGCGAGGATGATCCGCAGCGACGGCGCGCTCTGGACGCCCTCGGCGACGGCGCCGACGATCTCGCGGTAAAGCGCCATCGCCGGCTCGACCTGGCCGGTTGCGATCAGATGCCCGGCCAGCCGGCCCTTGGCGGTCAGCAAGGCGCTCGAGCCCGGATAATCGGCTTCGAGCAAGGCGACCGCCTCGCGATGCAGCCGCTCCGCCTCGCTCCGCTCGCCGCGCGCTTCGGCCATTTCCGCAAGTTCGGCGAAAATCTGGGCGCGCATCCAGATCGTCGCCGCGACCCGGCCCTCGCGGATCGCGACCAGCTCGTCCAGCGCCCGGACCAGCGGCGCCACCGCCTCGGCCTCACGGCCGGAAAGGCGCATCACGGTGCCGCGCAGCTGCAGCGCCTGGCCGTCGAGAATCCCGGCCTTGTCGGCCGGGGTCAGCCCCTCGCTCCCCGCCAGCCGCCGCGCGCCGGGCGATTCCGCGCTCAGCCGCGCGGCGGTCGAGCGGTCGATGGCCAGGCCGGCGAGATCGCCGCCGGGGTCGACCGGCGGCATCGGCCGATCGAGCTCGGCGAGCGCACGCTCGGCCTGGCCCTGGTTGAGCAGGTGCATCGCCCGGTAGTTGCGCAGCCGGCGGGCCGTCACCGGCTCGCCTCCCGCCAGGTCGCCGGCCCGTGCCAGAAGCGCGTCGGCTTCGGCGTAGCGGCCGAGATTGGACTTTTGCAGCGCCTCGTTGGCCAGCGCCTCGGCGGCGAGGGTCGGGCCTTCGCCGCGCTCGGTCAGCTGCCCGAAAAATTCGGCCGCCTCGGCATAGCTGCCGGCATTGTTGCGGCGATAGGCTTCGGCGAGCGCGCGCTGCGCGTCGAGATTGCCGGCCTGGACGCGGGCGAAGGCGGCGGGATCGCCGGCGCCGGTGGTGGCGACCGCGACCTCCCCCTCCACCTCGCGGCCCTCGATCACGCTCCGCAGCGCCAGCTCGATCGCGCCGGCATAGCCGGCCAGGCCCTCGGCGACGAAGACGAGGCCGCGTCCCTGCCTGACATAGACGCGGTAGGCGACATCGGCCTGGTTGAGGCGGCAGGACAGGGTCTCGACGCGGCCGACGCCGTCAAGCTCGGCCGGCTCGCCGGCCGCGCACGTCGCTCGACCGCCGCGGATCTGCGCCAGCCGCGCCAGCGGGTCGCCGTCGCGGGTGCGCAGGGCATAGACCTGGCCGACCGGCAGCGCCGCATCGCGGCACGCGATCGAATAGCCGCGGTCGAACATGCCGGCCAAAGCGGGATCGGTGAGCACCGCCTGGGCGGTGCAGACCAGACCGCCGGACGAGCCGATCCGGAAGCTGTCGCGGGCGGCGAAGGGCTGGGCGGCGGCCGCGGACAGCGGCGTCAGCAGCGCGGCGGCGAGCAACAGGGGGCCGGTCCGCGCGATATCAGTCATCGCGCGGTTCCCGCGGGCAATCCTGCTCCTCGTCCGTCTCGCAGGCCCATTCGATCGTGTCCGAGCCGCTCGTCACCGGCTCGTCGATCAGCGGCTCGGCCGCGAAGCTGGCGTCGATCAGCTCATCGCGAAACTCGGCCGGGCCCGGCACGTCGAACGGGCCGCGGATCGGATCGGAGCCGTCGGACAAAGGCGCGTCCGGCGCGTTGCAGATGCCGGTGTTGATGAAGCACAGGTTGAACTGCGCCGGCTCGGAATAACCGGCGGTGCCGGGCTCGTAGCGCACCTCGCCGAAGAAAGCGGTGTTGGTGACGAAGCCGCCCGCCGGATCGATGCGGCGGCCGAACGCATAAACGTTGAGCGGGGCCGCGCCGGTCGGGGTCAGCGTGAGCCCGCCGGCGCCGACGGTGAGGCCGGCGAGATCGGTCGGCCGGCCGCTATTCTGGACGAACAGGCTGTCGCGGACGAACAAAGCGATACCGTCGGCCTCGACCTGCCCCCGCGGCGCGAACGGCCCGCCATTGGTGCGCAGCAGCACGTCGCGGCCCGCGAAATCGGGGTCGGCCGCCAGCCGGTCGATCAGCAGCGCGCTCGCCGACCAGATCGAATTGGCGCGGACGGTCAGCGTCCCGGCCGGCATGCCGCCGCCGTCGAGCAGGCGGATGCCGCCGGCGGGCGCGACGATCTCGAGACGGTCGTCGGCGGCGATGGCGATGGCATGGTCGGCACCCGCACCGGTCAGCCGCAAGCCGCCTTCGACCCGGGCGACTCCCGCGACCAGCAACTCGAGCCGGCCGACCCGGCCGGCGTCCAGCGTGACGTCGCGGACCAGCAGGTCGGCGCCGCCGCCGGCGGCGGGCGGTGCCTGGATGCGCAGGACGGCGGCGGCGATGCGGCCGGCTTCGGCCTCGGACAGGGTGAAGCCGAGACCGTCGATCGACCCGCCGAGCACGGTCTGCGGGCCTCCGTCCAGCGGGCGCAGCAGCACCAGCTGGGCGTCGGGGCCGCCGAGGCTGCCCGCCGCGCCTATGTCGATATCCGCCGAGCCGACCGAGATGGTGTCGGCGAGCACGGCCCCGTTAAATGCCGCCGCACCGGCCAGATCGACGGTCACCGAGCCGGCGCCGATGCCCGCGAAACTTCCATCGCCGCCGGCCTGGGCGATGAACGCGCCCCCGGCGGCCGCCGGGCCGACGATCAGCGCCCCGGCGCTGGTCAAAGCGATGTCACCGCCGGCGGCCGCGGAGGCGAGGTCGATCGAAGCGCCGTCAACGACCAGGCCATCGCCGGCATCCACGGCGGCCAGCGCGACCGCGCCGGACGCGTCGAGATCGATGCCGGCCTGGCTGGTGAAGCTGTTGCCGCTTATCGCGCCACTGGCTGCCGCCAGCGCGAGATCGTCGGTGACGATGACGTCATTGAGCCGGAGGTCCGATGCGGTCTCGGCGTCGAGGCGGGCCGCGGCCAAGGTGCCGTCGCTGAGGATGTCGCCGCCGTTGGAGACCAGCCCGATCCGGCCCGGCGCGGCGGCATTGTCGAGCCGGAGGTCGCCGGCGGCTTCGATCGCGATCCGGCTGCCGTCGCCCTCATTGTCCGCGCCCAGGCCGGTCGTGATCGCCGTGCCGGCGGCGATGGCGCCGCCCGCGGTCGCCCGGAAGTCGTCGCCGGCCGCGACCTGTCCGGCGGCGATGGCGGCCCCGCTGTCCAGAGTCACGTCGCGGCCGGCGGTCGCGCTCGCCACGGTGATGCCCGAAGCGTCGACATCGATGTCCCGGGCCGCGTTCAGCACGCCGAGATCGGCGGGTCCGGACGCGGTGACGGCAATGAACCTGGCGGCGTCGGCGGCGCCGATATCCGCCGCGCCGCCGGCGTCGACCCCGATGAAGCCGCCGGCCGAAAGATTGCCCGCGGTCACGTCGCCCTCCGCCTCGATGCTGATCGGACCGTCGGCGTCGGCGCTGGCGATGGTGACGCTGCCTCGCGAGCCGGCGAAGATGAGATCGCCGCCGCTGAGGTCGCCGGCGTCGACAGCGCCATCGGCCGCAAGGTTGAGGACGCTTCCGGCCCGCGCATCGTCGAGGTCGAGGTCGAGCCTGGCGCCGGCCGTCAGCGTGGTCCCGGCGCTGATCAGGCCGTCGCTGAGCAGATTGCCGTCGGACGACAGCGCGACCGCCGCCGCGGCGGTGCCGTCGTCGAGGCGGAGGTCGCCGGCCGCGGTCACGCTGACATTGCCGCTGCCGGCGAGCGCGCCGACCCCGTTTTCGCTATCGGCCGCGAGGCCGGTGGCGACGACGCTGTCGGCGCCGAATCCGGCTCCGGCGGTGGCGCTGAAATCGTCGCCGGCTTCGGCCGTGCCAAGGGTGATGCCGGCGTCGGCGGTCAGGGTGACGTCGCGCCCGGCGACGGCATTGCCGAAATCGACCGAGGCGGCGTCGGCGACGAGGTTGGTTCCCGCCTGCGCATCGGCCACGGTTACCGCCCCTGCGGCGTCGAGCCGGAGGCCGCCACCGCTGTCGAAGCCCGCGCCGGCGATGCCGCCATTCTGCGACGTCAGGATGATGGCGCCGCTCGCGGTCGCATCGGTGAGCGCCAGGTCGGCGGCGGCGGTGGCCTCCAGCCGCGCCGCCGCCAGCGCGCCGTCGCTGGTAATGCCGGCGCCGAAAGAATCGAGCCGCAGCCGCCCGGCGGCATCGCCATTGTCGAGGCGCAGGGCGCCATTTGCCTCGATCAGGATATTGCCGGCGCCGTTCAAGGGGCCGGTGCCCGGTTCGCTGTCCGGTCCAAGTCCGGTGGCATCGACATCGCCGCCGGTGAAGGTGGTGCCGGCGACGGCGCGGAAATCGTCGCCCGCCCGGGCGCGCGTGACGGCGACCGCGGCGCCGGCGTCGAGCCGGATGTCGCGGCCGGCGACGCCGTCGGTGAGGCTGACATTGACGCCGCTGAGCAACAGGTCGCGCCCGGCGGTCGCGTTGCCGACGCTGGCGTTGCCACCGGCGTCGAAATCCACATTCTGCCCCGCCTGGACGTCGGTCGCGGCGATGTCGCCGCCGGAGGTCGCCAGCACCGAGCCACCCGCATCCATGCCGGCAACCGCCACGTCGTCGCCGGCCGCGAGGTCGATCGTGCCGGCTTCGGCCTCCGCGAGATCGATATCGGTCGCTGCGTCGACGGCCAACGTATTGCCCGCCTGCAGCCGGCCATCACTGACCACGCCATCGCCGGTCGAGGTCAGGCGGATCAGCCCGCTCGCCTCGCCATTGTCGAGCTGAAGCAGGCCGACGGCGTCGATCAATATGTCGCTGCCGACATTGGCGGTGATGTCGGCGCCGGTGAAGCGGCCACCGGCGGCGGCGAGAAAATCGTCGCCGGCAGCGGCGGTGCCGACATCGATATCGCCGGAGCTGGCCAGATCGATGTCGCCGCCGGCGGCGGCGGCGGTCAGCGTGATGCTGCCGCCGTCGATCGCGATCCCGGCGTCGGCGTCGATCCGGTCGGCGGTGAAGCCGGCGCCCGCGGCGGCAACGAAGTCAGCGCCGGCATCGGCGGTGCCGACCGAGATCGCGCCGGGGGCATCGAGATCGATCTCGCCGCCGGCCATGGCGGCGGTCAACTGGATAGTATTGGCGTCGATAGCGATCCCGGCGCCGGCATCGACGTCGTCGGCGGTGAAGCCGGCGCCGGCGGTGGCGACGAAATCGGCGCCGGCATCGGCCGTGCCGACATTCAGGGCGCCGGGGCTGGCCAGGTCGATGGCGCCGCCGGCGGTCGCGGCGGTCAGCACGATGCTGGCGCCATCGATCATGATTCCGCCGTCGGCGGTGACGTCGTCATTGGCGGTGAAGCCGGCGCCGGCGACGGCGACGAAATCGGCGCCGGCATCGACTGTGCCGACCGTGATGGAGCCGGGGCTGTCAAGATCGATGTCGCCGCCGGAGGTGGCGGCGGTCAGCGCGATGCTGGTGCCGTCGATCGTGATAACGCCACCCGCGGTGACGTCGTCGGCCGCGAAGGCGCCGCCCGCGACCGCGATGAACTCGGCGCCGGCATCGGCCGTGCCTACATTGATGGCGCCGGGGCTGGCCAGATCGATGGCGCCGGCGGCGGTGGCGGCGGTCAACACGATGCTGGCGGCGTCGATCGCAATGTCGGCGTCGGCGTCGATGTCGTCGGCGGTAAAGCCGCTGCCCACGGCGAGAAAATCGGCGCCTGCATCGGCCGTGCCGACATCTATCGCGCCGGGGCTGGCCAGATCGGTGTCGCCGCCGGAGGTCGCTGCGGTCAGCGTGATGCTGGCGGCGTCGATCGCAATGCCGGCGTCGGCGTCGACGTCGGCGGCGGTGAAATCGGCGCCGGCGGCGGCGACGAAATCGGCGCCGGCATCGGCCGTGCCGACATTTATGGCACCGGGAGCGTCCAGGTCGATGTCGCCGCCGGCGGTCGCGGCGGTCAGCACGATGCTGGCGGCGTCGATCGCGATCCCGGCGTCGGCGACGACATCGTCGGCGGTGAAGTCGGCGCCCGCGACGGCGACGAAGCCGGTGCCGGCGTCGGCCGTGCCGACATCTATGGCGCCCGGCGCGGCGAGGTCGATGGCGCCGGCGGCGGTGCCGGCGGTCAGCGCGATGCCGTCGCCATCGATCTCGATCCGGCCGCCGGCGGTCAGCGTCCCCGCCTCGACCCGTCCCGGCGTGTCGATGTCGATGAGGCCGGCGGAGTCGATCGTGGAGCCGTCGCCGCGATAGTCGTCGCCGGCCTCGGCGCGGAACGTGCCGGCGGCGATGGTGCTGGCCGCCACGACCTCGTCGGGGCTGCGGTCGGCGATGATCGAGCCGGTCGCGGTGACGCTCAGCAGGCCGCCGACGTCGATCACGCCGGTTCCGAGGGTGAACAGGTACAGGTCGCTGTCGACGTCGAACAAGGCTTGCCCGTCCACCCGCAGCAGGCTGTCCTCGGCGGAGACGGAGGCGAACACGACGCCGCGGCCGAAAATGTCGAGGCTGTCGAAGGTGGCGGGACTGAACCGGGTCGCCACATCGATGCGGCCGCCGGCATCACCCTCGACGCGCACGGTGACCGCGCCGGCGGTCAGCGAACCGGCCGGGTCGCCGGCATCGGCCAGGCTCGAATTCGAGCCGGGCCTGGCCGCCGAAATCGCCGGCATCCGCCCCGCCGGCGCCCGGCGTTGCGCCCGCTCCGCCGGCGCCGCCGGTGCCGCCGGTGCCGCTCGCCACCAGCTCGACGTCGCCGAGGGTCGCCGCCGCGCTTCCCGAGGAGACGGCGACGCTGCCGCCCTGTCCGGTCGCGCCGGCGCCGCCGGCGCCGCCCTGGCCGATGCCGGGATCGCCTTCGCCCCCCACGCCGCCGTCGCCGCCGAAACCGTTCGCGCCCAATCGGGCATCGCCGAGCGCGAGCGTGCCGCGCGCGGCGAGGATACCTGCCTCGCCGCCGGTGTCGGCACCGCCGTCGCCGCCGTTGCCGCCGTTCACCGCGCCTGACGCACCCGAGCCGCCATTCCCGCCGATGCCGGTCGCGAACAGCTGAACCTGCTGGGCATCCACCGCCGCCGCCGGGCTGCCCTGCGCCGACACCAGGGTGCGGCCGCCGAAACCCGCGCCGCCTCTGCCGCCGTCGCCGCCGGTCCCCGCCGCCTGCAGCGCGGCGCCGCCATCACCGCCAAGGCCGTTCGCGGCCAGCGCAACCAGGCCGGAGGCCTCGAGCGTGCCCGCCGTCGAGCCGAACCGCGCGCCGCCGCCCGACCCGTCGCCGCCGTCGCCGCCGCCGGCGCCGGCGCCGCCCTCCCCGCCGGTGGCGGTCGCCTGAATGACCGCCGAGGCGACATCGAGATCGCCGCCTTCGGCGTTGACATAGGCACCGCGGGTGAACGCGACGTCGTCGAGGCCGGCGACGGCATTGCCGCCGCCGCCGCCGTCGCCGTCGCTGGTGCCGCCGCTGCCGCCGCTGCCGCCGGCGCCGGCGCGCGCGTTCACCGTCACCACCGCGTCGCCGACACCCAGCGTGCCGCCGAGCGCGAGCAGCCGGGCGCCGCCGCTCGACGCATCGCCGCCCGTGCCGCCGGCGCCGCCCGTGCCGCCGCCATTGCCGCCGGCGCCGCCGGCGCCGGCGGTCGCGCCGGCCGCGACCGTCGCCGGCCCGGCGCCGACCGATCCTCCGGCCGAGACGATGCGCGCATCGCCGCCGGCAGCGCTGCCGCCCGCGCCGCCA
Source organism: uncultured Alphaproteobacteria bacterium (assembly GCA_963848555.1). Classification (GTDB taxonomy): domain Bacteria; phylum Pseudomonadota; class Alphaproteobacteria; order Sphingomonadales; family Sphingomonadaceae; genus Allosphingosinicella. The sequence goes on from CAWKEE010000006.1 coordinate 404,582, forward strand.
TCGCCGCCGCTGGCCGAGCCGCCGAAACCCTCGCCGCCGTCGCCGCCGTCGCCGCCGAGGCCGCGCGCGGTCAGCGCGGTGCCGGCCTTGCCGGTGACGAGAACGGCGCCGCCGTCGCTGCGCAGCTCGACCTCGCCGCCAGTGCCGTCGCCGCCGGCGCCGCCCGCACCGGCGGCGGCGTCATGGCCGCCGCCGGCGGCGCCCGCGCCGCCTTCGCCATGCGCCTCGGCACCCAGATCCTCGATCGTCAGCGTGCCGCCGGGTCCGGCCGCCAGCCGCACGTCGCCGCCACTGCCCTCGCCGCCGACGCCGCCGACGCCGCCGGGCAGGGCGCCGCCGCCGGCGCCGCCGAAGCCGCCGGCCTGGACCTGGGTCGAGCCGATGTCGATCGCGGCGCCTTCGGCGGACAGCATGACGTCGCCGCCGCCGCCATCGCCGCCGCGGTTGCCCAGCGCGCCGCCGCCGCCCTGGCCGGCGACGTCGATCGAGACTGGGCCGGCCAAAGTGAGCGAACCACCGCCGCCGGCGTTTATGTCGACGATGCCGCCGGAGCCGGCGGCGCCGTCGAGCGGGACGAACGGCAGCAACAGCTCGCCGCCGGCGCCACGTGCGGACAGGTCGGCGCCGGCGGCGTCGATCGCGCCGCTGTCGGCCGTCACCGTCAAGCGGCCACCGGTGCCGCCGCCGGCATTCTCATTGGCATTGGTGACCGAGCCGCCGGTGCCGTCGGCGCTCACCCGGATCGTGCCGCCGACATTGATCGATCCGCGGCCCGAGGATTCGACTGCGGCGTCGCCGCCGGCGCCGTCGCCGCCGGCAAGGAAGATGGCGTCGGCGCCGGTGCCGTCGGCGAGGATCGTGGCGTTGCCGCCGACCAATATGTCGCCGCCGGCGGCGAGCAGCCGGGCATTGCCGCCGGTGCCGTCGCCGCCCGGGCCGCCGGGCTCGATACCGCCCGTACCGGAGGCGTCGATTGTCAGATTGCCCGCAATGTCGAGCAGACCGCCGACCCCCGCGTCGGCCGAGGCATTGCCGCCCTTGAGGTCGCTGACGCCCGGATCGGTGGTCGGCGACCGCGCCGCCGAGACCCTGACGTTGCCGAGCACGGTCACGATCTGCCCGGGCGCCGCGAACAGCCTCGCCTGCTGGTCGGCGAACAGGCGCAGGCTCTGCTCGAAGGTGAGCGGCTCGGCGCCGCCGCCGGCGGTCATCGCGCCGGTCGCGTGGCCGGTCAGGTCGGACGTGACGGTGGCGTTACGGATCGAGAAGCTGGCATCGGTCGCCGAGATCGAGTTCGGCGCGACGTCGTCGCCCGCAACGTCGAAGCCCGCCGACAGGACGATGGCGCCATTCTCGACCGAGACGCTGACCGCCGGATCGAAGCCGACGTCGCCGCTGAGCAAGGCTGTGATCGCCTGGTTCCTCGGCACCGCCACCATGTAGATGCGGTGATTGTCGGTGCCGCCGGTGCTGGCCGGCCCGCCGGTCGTGCCGCTGTGGACGATCGCGTCGGCATTGATGCTGCCGAGCTTGACGACGATGTCGAACAGCCCCTGATTGACGGTGAACTGGAGCTGCTCGCCGGCAATGAAAGCGGTCGAGCCGTTGACGTCGGCGTTGCCGCCATGATGGACCCGCGGCGCCACCAACGCGACATAGCTGTTCTCCGGCGTGGCGAGGATCTGCGCGTCGGTCTCGGTGACCACCGAGCGGGTCGCAAAGGCTTCGTCGCCGACGAACGCGAAGCCGCCGTCGGCGGTGATGAAGTTGCCGGCGCCGTCGTCGGTGACGCCCAGCGTGGTGAGGACGAGGTTGCCGACGTCGAACGACGCGTTCTGGCCGACGATGATCCCGCCCGGGCTGGCGAACAGCAGGGTGCCGCCCGGCGTGAAATTGCCGCTGCCCAATTCGAGCCGGCCTATGACGGTGCCGTCGAAGCGGATCGGGTCCTTCGCCAGCACCCGATTGAGGAGGACGTAGTTGTTGATCCCCGGGCCGTTCTGGAAGATGGCGACGGTGCCGCCCGGCAGGAAGCTGATCGGATTGCCGCCGACGGTCGGCAGCCACTCTACGATCGCGGTCGGCGTCTGGACCGTGACGATGTCCTGCCCCGGAGTCAGCCGGTTATAGTCGACCGTGCCGGCGGTGGTGGTGGGATTGGCGTTGAACGCCTGTGCGTTCGCCTCGCCGGCCGCGGCGACCGCGAGCAAGGCGGCGAGCGCGCAACCGCCAAGCAGGCGCCGGCGCTCCCGGCCGAGGCCGCGATGGCGCGCGCCGCTCACCGCCAGCTCCATGGCAGCAGCCGGGTGGTCACCGTGACCAGCAGGCGCGGATCGCGGTCGGGCTGGAACAGGGTCCGGTCGAGCGGCACCGCGATCAGCGCCTCGAGCCGCAGCCGGTCGCCCCAGGCGGCGCGCACGCCGCCCCCGATCGAGGTCAGCTCCTGCCGCGGTACCGGCGGCAGCCGGTCCTCGTTCCACGTCCAGGCCTGGTCGAGGAAGACGAACGGCTCGAAGGTCAGCGCGCCGGGCGCGCGGGGCACGGCGCGGCCGTAGCGAAGCTCGGCCTGCAGACCGACGCCGCTGTCACCGAGGATCGCGCCGGGATCGTAGCCGCGCCCGACCGTGTAATTGCCGGCCGAGAATTCCTCGAAGCTGAACAAGGGCTGCGTGCTGCGCTGGCCGCGGGCGCCGAGCGCGAAGGTGAGGCGCGGGGCCGGTCGATATTCGCCGTCGACGGTGCCGCGCAGCACGGTGGCGGTCGGGTCGCCCTCGAGCCGGGTCGGCGGCACCCCGTCCGGCCCGATACAGCCGGTCAGATCGGGGCCGCAGCCGTGGCTGGCGCCCAGCACGGCAAGGCCGCGGCGCGCCTCGGCGGTCGCGCCCAGCCGCCAGCGCGGCTCCGCCGGCGAATAAAGCGGGTTGGCGGCGGGCAGGCCGAGCGCGTCATAGCTCAGTCGCGCGAAGACGACCCGCAGCCGGTCGCGGGCGAAGCCGAGGCCGTTGAACTCGGTGTCCTGGTCGATCAGGTCGAAGCCGAGGCCGCCGCGAAGCGTCCGCGCCTGGCGACGCACGAACGGATAGCTCGCCTCGATCGTCGCGAACAGGGTGCGCGATTCGATGCTCACCGCCGGATCGCCGAGATCGGGCTCGGCCCAGGCGTAGGTGAGCTGGCCGCCGAGCGCGAGACCACCGCCGCCGAGCCGGAAGTCGTGCGCGACCTGGAGGCTGCGCTGCTCGTCGAGATCGGGCGTCGCATAGAGCGCGAACAAAGTGCGGTCGCCCAGACCGGTCAGGCCGAACAGCTGGCCGCGCGCGAGCGCGCCCCAGCGGCCGAGCTCGCGCGAACCGAAATTCTGCACGGTGAAGTCGGCCAGCACCGGCATGTGGGTGACCACCACCTCGCCGATCACTTCGCCGCGCGCCCGGCCGGCCGAGCGCAAAGCCAGCCGCACGCCGTAGCCGGGCAGGTCGCCGGCGAGCAGCAAAGCGCGCTCGGCGTCGAACCGGTTGAACACCTCGCGCTCGGTGAGCGGTCCCAGATAGGCGGCGATCAGCCGCTCGGCGCGGCCGGCCTCGCCGCGCACGCGCAAGCCGACCAGGCGGGCCATCAGCACCTGGAAGCGGACGACGCCGTCGGCAATGCGCTGCTCGGGCACCTCGACCGCGGCGACATAGCCGGCGTCGCGCAGGATGGTGGCGGCGCGGTCGCGTATCTCGCAAATGATCGCGACCGGCTGCTGCCGCCCGACATAGGGGGCGAAGGCCGGGCGCAGGGCTTCGGCCGGAAGCCCGCGCAGATCCGCGAACCGGACGTCGGTGAGGGTGAAGCTGATGCCCTGATATTCGGGCCGGTCGAGCGCGCAGGGCGCGCGCTCCACGCCGCCCTCGACGTCGAGCCGCGGGCGCGGCGGCTCGAGCCGCTCCGGCGCCGGCGGCGTCACCTGCTCGCGGGTCGGCGGCGCCGGCAGCGGCGGCGGCGTCTGGGCGTCGACAGGGGCCATGACGAGGACCAGGGCGGCCGCCGATGCCAGCCTGCCGACCGCGGCCCGGTCGCGAGGACCGGCGCGGGACCAGCGCGCTTGGACGGCTTGCGCCGGCAAAAACATAGACCGCCCCTCGATCCGCTCCCCGGGAATTCCCGTCTGGAAAGACGGGCATAGCAGATCGGCCGGCGCCAGTCCTCGCCGAATTCAGCGAAGACCGGCACAAATCCGGTCTTGAATCCGAACTCCTAGCGGGCGCCGGCCAGCTGCGGGTTGAGGGCGCGGACATGCTCGAGAAAGGCGCGCGGACGCTTCATCAGCCCGTCGGCATTTTCGACCCTGAGGCCGACCGCGCGCGCCAGGTCGGCGACGAAATGGACGCAGTTGCGGCGGTTGACATTGTAGGAAGGCTGGCGCCGGTTGCGCCATTGCTCGACGACGCCGAGCACCGCGCCATATTGGGCGTCGGTCAGGGTGAGGACGAACTGGCGGTCGCTGCGCGCGACCTGGCTCGGCGCCTCGACGATGATCTGGCCGGAAACCGATCCGAGCAGGATGGCCGGGGTGATCGCGCGCGCGGTGAAGCCGAACGTGGTGTCGACCGGCTGGCCGGTCGTCTCCAGCGTGCCGCTGAGGCGGATGAAGGCGTGGGGGAAGCGGCTGCCGCCGGCGTCGCGCGAATAGAAGGCGATTTCGACGGCGGCGGCGGCCGGAGCGTGGCCGAGCAGCAACAGCAGCAGCAGCGCCAGCAGCGGCCGCCAGCGGGCCGCTCGTCCGGCAAAAGCGCGTCGTCTTGCCCTCATCGCTCGGACGCCGCGGGCGGCACCGCCGCGAGGAAGGCCGGCATCGGCGTCGCGCCGGCGGCGCGGGCGCGCCTGATCTCGGCGACCTCGGCCTGGAGCGTTTCGACGCGCCGCCGCGAATTGGGATGGGTCGGGGTGCCCAGGAAGTTGAGGCCGTGACGTCCGAAGCGCGACCAGAAACGGACCGCGCCGTCGGGGTCGAAGCCGGCGCGGTCGAGCAGATAGACGCTGAACCGGTCCGCCTCGACCTCGGTCTCGCGGATATGCCGTGCGCTGCGGCCGAAATTGCCGAAGAAGCCGCGCCCCACCCGCGCCGCATCGAGGCGGGCGCGATGGCCCAGCACATTATGGGCGAATTCGTGGGCGAGGATTGCGGCCAGCTCGTCATCGTCCCTGACATAATTGCCGATCCCGGTCGTGACCTGCACGTAGCGGCCGTCGGCCGACGCGTTGAGACGCCGTGCCGGCACCAGGTGGAAGCGGGTCGGACAGCCGGCATCGCCGGCCAGCGGCAGGCGAAGCGCCGCTCCGTCACGGCGGACCTCCACCGTCGCGCTGCCGTCGGCGAAGGCGCGATCGAGCGCGTCGAGGATACGCTCCATCCGCTCGAACGAACCGGCCGCGCGCGCCGCCGCCGGAAGCGCCTCGCCGTCGAGGCTGAGCAGCACGTCGCCCGGCCTCAGCCCGGCGCGCTCGGCCGGCCCGCCGGCGACGATCGCCAGCACCGCCGGCTCCGACGTCAGGCCGAAAGCGCGAATCGCGGCGGAGCGATATTCTCGTTCATATTGTGAGAGATCGTGCACGGCGAAGCCGGGAAGCCATTGCCGGTTAGGGCAAAACTCGCCGGCACCGACCGCAAGCCGATGACCGATATTGGCGACCCGCTCGTCGAGCGCGCGCAGCGCCAGCAGCGACGCCTCCAGCGAGGCCGGTGCGGCCGGCGCCGCGCCCGGCAGCGCGGCGAACAGCAGGGCGATCAGGGCGGCGCGACGAAAAGGGAGGCTGATCAAGAACTTCTCACGCGATAGTTTGGCGGTCCGGGCGGTCCGTGCTACAGGATATTAACCGGTTCTGGATAGCCAGATCAAACCCTGGGCGCCGCCGACTTGTGGCCGCCCGGCCACCGCTTTTGCAAAAGGGCAACAGGTCCGGAACGGTTCGGAGCCGGTCCAAATTTGGGGGTTGTCAATGGCAGGACGCTGTGGCAGTGCACAAGAGGCCAGCTCAACAGGGAGTTCGACATGAGTTTCAAGAAGGCATCTTTGGTGGCGATGCTCGCGGTCTCGATGACCGGCACGCAGGTTTTGGCGCAGACCGCCACGGCTGCCTCGGCCCCGACTGCGGCGGCCCGCAGCGGCGCCGGCATGGAGGATGCGAGTGATCTGCGCGGGGGCGCGTTCATCGCTCTGCTCGCGATCATCGCGATCATCATCGGCATTCTGTGCGCGATGGGCGGAGACGACGACAACCCCGTCAGCCCGTAACCGACGCAGCATCGACAGGAAAAATAGCGGCCGAAAGGCCGCTATTTTTTTGGTATCGACTTCTCCCCGCCGCCGGAGCTCGCTCATGCCGAAGAGGCTCTGCCGTCTGCTCGCCGCCCTGCTGCTGCTGCCGTCCTGCGGCGCCGAGCCGCCGCCGCCGCAGGACGAACGGCCGATCCGTCGGCCGCCCGAGCCCGCCTGCGAACGGGCGCGCTCGGCGCTCGATCGCCAGGGCCGGGACGGCGGCCTGCTGTACGAGCAGGATGGCACGGCGATGATCGAGCGCGGCGACTGGCTGCGGATGGACGAAGGAAGCCGCGACCGTCTGATCGAAAGGCTGGCGGTCGTGGCCGGCTGCTCCGCCGCCACGCCGCAGCGGGAAGTCGAGATCGTCATCCGCGCGGAGACCGGCGACGTGCTGCAGCGCCGTCGGGTGGTGCCTTCGACCGATTTCCGCACCGGGCCCGCCGCGGAATGAGGCGCCGCTTGATCCTTCCCGTTCCGGGGAGGACTTGACCTTATTGTCTTTCCCGTCCCTGTCCTGTAGCCGCGCTGTCCGGTTCGAACGATGAGGGGATCGGGCAAGTTGAACAAAGCGGCGATCGCACTGGCTGCCCTTCTGGCCGTCTCGTGCCGGCAGATGAGCGAGCCTTCCCCGGAGCAGAATGTCACGGACCTGATGCAGGCCTGCGGCGAGACCGGGCGGCTGCTCGGCCAGATGAAGGCGGCGGAAAGCAGCTTCAGATATGACAATCAGGGCAATGCCCGGATCCGCAAGGCCCTGTGGGACGAGATCCCGACCGGGATGCAGGACGCGCTGATCAACGCCATCGCCTACCAGATCGTCTGCGCGACCGGCGAGCCGGGCGAGCAGGTGGTGACGATCCGCAACAGCGACACGTCGGAGATATTGGCGCAGGAGACCGTTACCGAGTTCGACCGCTGAGCGACGGCGGCGGTGCGACGGCAGCGGCGCGACGGCAGGCGGGCGGCGGACATTCAGGGGCAGCGTCTTTGACGACCGGAGAAAAAATCCCTACAAACAAAGCGATGAACGCGCGACCCCGGAAAGCGCGGCCGCAGGGCGGAACAAAGGGTAAGATGAACAGGCTGATCGACCAGCTCACGACGCTCGGCCGCGCCCGCAAGCGGGCGGTGATCATCGCCTATGACGCGGCCGCTTTGCTGCTGGCGCTGTGGCTTTCCTTCTGCATCCGCTACGGCATCTTCTACACGCCGGTGAACCAGTGGGTGGCGCCGCTGGCGATCGGCGCGGTGATGCTCGGCATCGGCGCGCTGCTGCTGCTCGGCGTCTACAAGGTGGTGATCCGCTATCTCGACGTGAACGCGGCGATGAAGCTGGCGCTCGGCGCCGGGGCGGTGTCGGCCGCCTGGTTCATCCTCGCTTACATTTCGCGGGTCAACAATCTGCCCCGCTCGGTCGGCTTCATCTATTTCGGCATCGCCTTCCTGTTCATGTTCTTCGGACGGCTGGCGGCCGCGCGGCTGCTCAACCGCGCCTACCCGCATCTGGCGCCGGTCGCCGGCGCCAATGGCAGCATCGTCAAGGAGAGCCGGGTCGCCATTTACGGCGCCACCCAGGCCGGATCGTCGCTGGCCGAGGCGCTCAACCGCCACCCGCAATACCGGCTGCGCTGCTTCGTCGACGACAACCCCGCGCTGGTCGGCCGGCTGATGGTCGGCGTTCCGATCCGCTCTTCGGTGCAGCTGCGCGAGGAGATCAAGACGGGCGCGGTCGAGCAGGTGTTCCTCGCCATCCAGTCGGCCACGCGCAGCGAGCGGATGGCGGCGCTCGCCTCGCTGTCCGGGCTCGGCGTGCCGGTGATGACGATCCCCTCCTACGAGGAGATCATGACCGGCCACTACACCATCTCCGACGTGCGGCCGATCAACGTCGAGGACCTGCTCAAGCGCGACATCGTGCCGCCGATCGCCGAGCTGATCGAGGGCGGCCTCAACGGCAAGTCGATCCTCGTCACCGGCGCCGGCGGATCGATCGGATCGGAAATCTGCCGGCAGGTCGTCCAGTACCGGCCGAGCCGGATCGTGCTGCTCGATCATTCCGAGTTCGCGCTCTACAGCATCGAGACCGAGCTGCGCGCCCTGTTCGACGAGCTCAGGGAGCCGCCGGAGCTGGTCGCGATCATCGGCTCGCTGCTCAACGAGCGGCTGGTCAGGGAGCTGCTCGCCGACCACGATATCGACACCGTCTTCCATGCCGCCGCCTACAAGCATGTGCCGCTGCTCGAGCTGAACGAGGTGGTCGGCGTCACCAACAATGTCGTCGGCACGCGGGTGCTCGCCGACGCCTGCATCGAGGCCGGCATCCCGCGGCTGACGATGATCTCGACCGACAAGGCGGTGCGCCCGACCAACGTGATGGGGCGGAGCAAGCGGGTCGCCGAGCTCTACATCCAGGCGCTCGCGCGGCTGCCCGAAATCCCAACCCGGTTCGGCATCGTCCGCTTCGGCAACGTGCTCGATTCCTCGGGTTCGGTGGTGCAGCAATTCCGCCGGCAGATCGCCGGCGGCGGTCCGATCACCGTCACCCATGAGGACATCACCCGCTTCTTCATGTCGATCCCGGAGGCGACCCAGCTGGTGCTCCAGGCGAACAGCCTTGCCGCCGGCGGCGAGGTGTTCGTGCTCGACATGGGCGAACCGGTGCGGATCGCCGATCTCGCCCGGACGATGATCGCCCTTTCCGGGATGACCGAGAAGACCGCCGACAATCCGAAGGGCGACATCGGGATATGCTATGTCGGGCTGCGGCCGGGCGAGAAATTGCACGAGGAATTGTTCGTCGGCGAGCTGGTGACCGAAACCGTCCATCCGCAGATCAAGATGGCGATGGAGCGTCACATCCCCCTGGACGAGCTGCGGCCGCAGCTGCGGCGGCTCGACATCGCGCTCGAGGCGCATGACGCGCGCGCGGTGCGCGCCGTGCTCAACAAGATCCTCGAGCTGGATTTCGCCGGGGCCGGACGCACCGCGACCGTCACCGCCCCCGATCTGTCTCCGATCAGCCTGTCGACGAGCTGAAACCCATGCCCGATCAAGTTCAATCCGAGGCGGAAGGCGATGCCGCGCCGGCCGCCCCCCCTGAAGCGCCGAGGACCTGGCAGCCGAGCCGCAAGCCCGAGCACAGGGTCGACCAGGTCAGCGGCGACGATCACGGGCTGATCATCGAAAGGGGCGCGGAAGGCGGCATCATCGCCGCCTTCGCCCGCTATCTGAAGCGGCCGTTCGTCAAGCTGGTGCTCGGGCTCGGCCTGTTCATCCTCGCCGCCATCGTCTACGACGCGACGATCAATTTCGGGCGATGGACCGAGCGGCCGCCCAAGCAGAAGGCAACTCCGCACAAGGGCCTGAGGCCGGTGCCGGAGACGCCGGACGGCTGAGCCCGGCTTCAACCGCGACTGAAAGCGGCGTTCACGGCAACGGTCGGCCGGGTCCGGCCTTGCCCATCCCGCACCGCCGCCGCTACTACCGTCGACGTCACGCAAAACGGGACAAAAATTGTCAGAGCCTCCCCATTATGAGACCAGCGAATATTACCAGCCCGGCCTGATGAGCGACGTCGGGATGCAGGCCTTCGCCGTCATCCTCATCCTCGCTTTGTTCATCCTGGTCATGGTCGGTTCGCGATATTTGCTGCGCAAGCCCGGGCGCTTCAGCCCGGGGACACGCAAGCTGCTGCGCCTGCTGAGCGGCCTGTCGCGGCCGGCGGCGCCGATGACCTTCCGGCGCGGCCGTCGGTACAAGCTGGGATCGCGGCGCAAGTCCGAGGATCATTACAAGATGAAGCCGGCGCTCGCCGCCGGCGAGGGTGCTGCGTCGGCCGCGCCGCTGGCGGCGAGGGTCCCCGAGCGGATCGAGCGGCCTTCGGCGCGCCGGCGGACCGCGCCGGCGGTGACCCAGCTGGCCGAAGAGGCCTGGCCTTATTATGGCGAGGACGAGATCGCCGCGGTGGTCGAGGTGCTGAGTTCCGGCAAGGTCAATCAGTGGACCGGGACCCGGGTGGTCGAGTTCGAGCAGGCCTATACGCGCCAGCTGCGCAACGGCCGCGCCATCGCCCTTGCCAACGGTTCGGTGGCGCTCGAGCTGGCGGTACGCGCGCTCGGCATCGGCCCCGGCGACGAGGTCGTCGTCACTCCGCGAACCTTCGTCGCCTCGGCTTTCTGCGTGCGGCTGGTCGGCGCCACGCCGGTCTTCGCCGACGTCGACCGCGACAGCGGCAACATCACCGCCGAGACCATCGCCGCCGTGCTCACCCCCCGCACCAGGGCGATCATCCCGGTCCATCTCGGCGGCTGGCCGGCCGACATGCCGGCGATCATGGCGCTGGCCAAAGCGCGCGGCCTGATCGTCATCGAGGATTGCGCGCAGGCGCAGGGCGCCGAGATTGACGGCCTGCCGGTCGGCAGCTTCGGCGACGCCGCCGCTTTCTCCTTCTGCCAGGACAAGATCATCTCGACCGCCGGCGAAGGCGGCCTGGTGACCTTCCGCGACGACGACGCCTATGAATGGGCCTGGTCGTACAAGGACCATGGCAAGGACCGGGCGCGGGCGATGGAGCATCCGGCCCAGCCGGGCTTCCGCTGGCTGCACGACCGGGTCGGCACCAACTGGCGGATGACCGAGATCGAGGCTGCGGTCGGGCTGATCCAGATGGACAAGCTGCCGCAATGGCGGGCGCGCCGGATCCGCAACGCGGAAAGCTGGGCCGAAGCGCTGGAACGCGTTCGCGGCATGCGCGTGCCGCGCCCGGCGCGCAACCTCACCGGCGCCTATTACAAATTCTACGCCTATCTCGACGTCGACCCGGCCGAGAATGGACGGCTGCGCGACCGCATCCTCGAGCGGACGGCGGCGGCCGGCATTCGCGCCTTTTCGGGCTCCTGCTCCGAAATCTACCGCGAGGCGGCGTTCGCCGACCTCGACGTCCAGCCGCTGCCGGTGGCGAAGGCGCTCGGCGACAGCAGCCTGATGTTCGAGGTCCACCCGACCCTCGACAGCCGGCGGCTGCGCGACCGGGCCGACGCCGTCGCCGAGATCGTCGCCGAGGTGCTGGACGAGGGCTAGCCGCCGGCGCGTAAACAGGGACTGTCCCCGTTTACGCGCCTAGGGTCCGGCCGCGCGCGGCGGCGGCGGCGGGATCATCAGCGCCAGGCACAGGCCGCAAAGCGCCGCGAGCGCGGTGGTGCGGACCGGATAGTCGACCATCGAGTGAAGCAGCATCGCGCCGATCGCGATCGAGGCGGCGCGGCCGAGCGCCGCCTCTTCCGACGCCCACAGCCTTTTCACCCGGACCGCGAACCAGATCAGGAAGGCGAGCAGCAGCACAACCCCCGGCACGCCGGTCTCGAGCAGCCATTCCAGATAGTCGTTATGGGCATGGTTGGCATATTCGTCGGGCCGGTTCAGCACATGCTCGCGCGTCTGGTAGAGCGGGACGAAGCTGCCGAGGCCGCCGCCGGCCGGCTGGAAATCGGCGGCCAGCCGCGCCGTGCCCTCCCAGATCGCCTCGCGGGTGCTGGCCGCGACGCTGCCCGCCGACAGCGCGTCGCGCGTCACCACGCCCGAGGCGGCCACCGCGGCGAGGCCGGCGGCGAGCAGCAGGCCGGCCGCCGCCACCCACCTGCCGGGCACGTTGCCGGTGAGATCCTTGCGCACCATCAGCCCGCACAGGCCCGCCACCACCGGCAGCAGCGCGATCCCGGCGCGCGAGCCGGTGGTGGCGACGCCACCGGCGACGATCGCGAACAGCAAGGCGATGATCAGCATCTTCGGCACCGCTTCCTCGCGGATCCGGCCGCCGTGGAGCAACGGCGTCGCCAGCGCCGCCACGAACGGCAGCAGCATCAGCATCAAAGTCGCCTGGTGGTTGCGATTGGCGAAGAAGCCGACCGTATCGCCAAGGTTGGTGTTGGCGTAGACATAGAGCGGCGATTGCGGTCCGGCCGCCCACTGGGCGAGACCGAGCAGCAGCGCCGCACCGCCAAAGCCGAGCAGCAGCGGCAGGAACAGGCGGCGCGACGGCTCGGTGCAGGACGCCACCAGCGCGAACAGCGCCAGCGCCGGCAGCAGGGACAGCAACGCCCGCACCGTTCCGTCGGGCGTCAACGAGACCGGAAGCCAGGGCAAAGGCGCGCCGAGCAGCGCGAAGCCGTCGACGATCAGGGCGCGGCCCGGCAGCCGCGTCCACAGCTCCGGCGGCAGCGGCACCAGCTGGAGCGTCGCGAGGATCACGAAACCGGCCGCCAGCGCCCAGGCCTGCTTTTCCGCCATATCGGGCGCGCGTCCGGCGGCGGTCATCGCGACCGTGACGAGCAGGATCGCGGCGGCGATCTGGAGCAGGCCGTTGGCGAGGATTCCGGCGGCGCTGGCGCCGCCCAGCGCCAGACAGAAGAGGAGATAGGCCGCCGCCAGCTTCGACCGGACCGGCGACGTCATCGGCCGGCCCGGTCCGGTTGTCCGGCGGCGGGTCCGGCCGCGCCGCGGTCGACCTGCCGGAGCAGGTCGGCCAGCTGCGGCTGGCGCGGATGGCCGACGGCCGCGGACTCGAGCCATTGCCGCCACGGCGGCGGCCCGCGACCCGGCCGCGGCAGGAGCCTGGCTGCGAGTGCCGCGCGGCCGCGCGGATCGTCGAGCAGCAGCAGAAACGCCTCCATCACGTTGCGGTTCATGGACGGGCGCAACCGGGCCACGGCCACCCCTTCGTCGATCGCCTCGCCCAGGCGGCCGTCATCGAGATAGAGCTGGAACAGCCGGCGGCGGGCGTCGACGTGGCGCGAGTTGCGGCGCACCGCCGCTTCCAGCAGCCATGCGGCGCGCGCCGGATCCCCGCGCTCGATCGCCGACCGGGCCGCGGCCACCAGCGGCCAGGCGGAGACGGGATCGCGCCCGAGGGCTTCGATGGCGAGGCGGTCGCGGGCTTCCGGCGCGAGGCGGCGGCGCTGGGCGGCGTCGGCCGCGAGCGCGGTTCCCGAAGACGGCGCGAAGGTGAGCGCCAGCGACGGCTGGGCCTGCGCGAACAGGGAAATGGCGGCGTTGCGCAGGATCAGCCAGAGCAGAACCGGGAGCGCGAGCAGGCAAAGCCCGCGCTCGACGGGAGAGAGAAGCTTTGCCGCCCTGACCTTAGGCGCGACCGGACTCCGCGTCCTCGGCGGGCTCGTCGGCGCGGGCGGCGCGCTTGCCGATCAGCCCGGGCAGGATGAACCGCGTCCGCGACGCTTCGTCCTTGCCGGTGGTGCCGTAGCCATAGCCGTAGCCATAGCCGTAGCCATAGCCCGAGGTGCGCGAATCGAACTTGGTCAGCACGCCGCCGACAATGCGGGCGCCGGCGGTACGCAGCCGGTTGACGGTGTTCTGGGCGACCGACAGCTTGATCTTCTCGGCCTCGAACACGATCAGGGTGCGGTCGCAAACCGCCGACAGCAAAGGCGCGTCGGCGAGGCCGAGCACCGGCGGGCCGTCGAGGATGACGATGTCGTACATTCCCGAAAGCTTGCGCAGGATTTCCGCCAGCGCCGGATCGGAAAGCAGGTCGGCCGGGTTCGGCGGAACCTTGCCGGCCTCGAGCAGCGACAGGCCCGGAATGCTGGTCGGCCGGATCACGTCCTCGATCTTCGAGGCGCCGGTCAACAGCCCGGAGAAGCCGTGCAATTCGCTCTCTTCCTCCATCGAGAAGGACGGGTTGCGAAGGTCGGCGTCGAGCAGCAGCGTGCTGTAGCCCAGCCGCGCGAAATTGCGCGCGAGCGCGAGCGCGGTGGTGGTCTTGCCTTCCGCCGGCCCCGAGCTGGTGACGAGCAGAGTCGACGGCGCGCCCTGCGCGGTGGCGAACTGGATGGCGCTTCGCAGCGAGGCATAGGCCTCCATCATCGGCGAACGCGGATTGTCGAGCACGTCGCTGATGCCTGCGCCGCGATCGCCCTTCGGGATGACGCCGAGCGGCGGGATCTCGAGCTTGGTCTCCAGATCCTCCTGGCTCCTGATCGTGTAGGTCAGGAATTCCAGCGCGAAGGCGGCGGCGAGGCCGGCGAGCAGGCCGATCAGCGCGCCGATCACGGTGCTGCGCACCGGCTGCGGCTCGACCGGGGCGCGCGGCTGCTGGGCCTCGTCGACCACCGAGATCAGATTCTCGCCGACGCCGCCGGCGACGCCGACCTCGTTATAGCGCCGCAGCAGCGCGTCATAAGTGGCGCGGTTGGTGTCGACGTCGCGCTGCAGGATATTGTACTGGATGCTGCGGCCGCGCAGGTCGAGCACCGCGGAGCGCAATTGATTGACGCGGCCCGCTATCTCGTTCTCGCGGCCGAGCGCCGCCTGATATTCGGACTGCAAAGTGCCGACCACCTGGGCCTGCTCCCGCTGCAGCGCCGCTTCATGGGCGGCGATGTTGGTGCGCAGGTCGACCATCTCGGGATGCTCGGGCCGCATCAGATTGGCGCGGGTCTCATATTGCGAGCGCAGATTGTTGAGCTGCGCCCGCAGCCCCTGCACCGGGCCGCTCTGCAGCACCTCGCTGGTCGGATCTCCGGCGGCCGCCTGGCGGTAGCGCATTTCCGCCGCCACGCGCGAATTCTGGGCCGAGGCGAGCTCGTTATTGGCGGCGATCAGCCGCGCGCCGTCGAGGCTGTCGGACGCGGCATCGCCCTGACTGCGGTCGTTATTGCCGGACCGGACGATGACGATGCCCTGCTGCAGCGCGTAAGCGGTGAGCCGGCGCTCGGCTTCCTCGAGCCGGCCGCGGACCTCGTTGATGCGCCGCTCGAGGAACTCGCGGGCATATTGGCTGGCGCCGTAGCGACGCTCGAGCACCGAGGCGATGAAATTCTCGGCGAAGGCGTTGGGAACGCGTGCGGCCATCACCGGATCGGCATGCTTGTAGGAGATGGTCACCAGCCGGCTGCTCGGGATCGGCGTCACGGTGAAGCCACCGATCAGCCGCCCGGTCGCCTGTTCGAGCCGGCTTTGCGGCGGCGATTCCGGGTTGGCGAAGGCCGGATTGTCGGCCAGGTTCATGTCGCGCGCGACCCGCTCGGCGAGCGAGGCGCTGCGCAGCAGGCCGTAATGGGTCTCCATCGACTGGACGTCGGTCATCGGCGTCGCGGCGACGGTGCCGCCGACATCGACCATCTTCACCTGCTCGAGGCTGATCTCCAGCGTCGCCGAGGACTGGTATTGCGGCGTCGTCATCATCACCACGGTGATCGCCGAGGCGATGCCGAGCAGCAGCGAGGCGAGGATCAGCCAGCGATATTTGGTGAGGATCCGCCAGATGTCGGCCAGGCCGAAGGTGACCGCGCGGGCCGGGGCCGGTCCGGCCTGGACCGGCGCCGCGACCAGGGGGAAGCCCAGGCTGTTGGTCGGCACCGGCGGCGAGGCAGGTCGCGAATGCTGGATCGGAGTGTTCATGAAGCTGGAACCTGCTGCTTTAGTAGATGAAGGGCCGGAACAGCGAGATGATCGGCAAGGTGCCGATGATGTCGCGCAGCACCTGGCGGGTCTGGTTGCCGTCGACGACGATGATGTCGGAGGCGAAAATCAGCGGATCCTCGGCCTGCGCCTCGCGGATCGCCTGCAGATCGAAGACGGCGACATGGCGCGTGCCGTTGATCTGGCGGAAGATCACGATGCGGCGCAGGTTGGCGTTGCCGGTGGCGCCGCCGGCGCGGGCGATCGCCTCCATCAACGTGGTGCGGCCGACCACCGGATAGACTCCGGGCGAGTTGACCGAGCCGTCGATCGACACGCGCTGGCTGTTGCTTTCCTTGAGCGCGACGCTGACGTCCGGATTGACATAATAGCGGCCGCTCAATTGCTGGCGCAGATTGTCGGCGAGCTGGATCGTCGTCATGCCCTGCACCTGCATCAGGCCGAGCAAAGGCACCATGATGTTGCCCGCGGCGTCGACCCGGTAATCGCCGGAAAATTCCGGCGCGCGATAGACCGACACGGTGACCAGGTCGGACGGGCCGAGCCGATGCTCGCGATTCTCCGCGAACAGCGGGTCGGGCTGCTGGTTGAACTCCGCGGTGGGCCCCGGGAGATGAGCCCGCCGGTATCCGCATCCGGAAAGCGCCACGCACAAAGCGAGCAGCATCACCGCGCCCGCCTTCGTAATTGCTGCTGATCGCACGACCAACCTCATCCAATGTCCATTCGTTCGTTTCGGGTTCCGGATGAATCGTGCGCTGGGCGCCACGAAATCTCCTGCCGCGTCAATCATATACCGATCAGGCGGAAAGGCAAACTGATGTTTTCGCGACGACCGCCATCCCCGTTACCCGATTCAGGACCGGCTTCTTAGCCGATGGGCCGATAATATCCAGCCGTTTGTGAGGCGGCGCTTGTGCCGCTGCCGCCTTATTGGCAGAGGTGAGCCGAACCGAGAGAGGGCCGGATTTGAAGGACGCTTTCAAGCGGGCGATCGACTGCGCCATCGCCTTCATGGCGCTGCTCGCCTCTTCCCCGCTGATCCTGATCGTCGCCGCCCTGGTCCTGGCCGATCTCGGCCGGCCGGTGCTGTTCCGGCAGGTCCGCGTCGGCCGCGGCGGCGCACGGTTCAGGATGATCAAGTTCCGCACCATGCGCGATATACGAGACGCGTCGGGGCGGCTGTTGCCCGACCGCGAGCGGGTAACCGCAATCGGCCGCGCGCTGCGCCGCTTCCGCCTCGACGAGCTGCCCGAGCTGGTCGCCGTGCTGAGCGGCCGCCTGTCGCTGGTCGGACCGCGTCCGCTGCCGCCCCGGATCCTCGCCGGCCTGCCCGGATCGGCGGAGCGGACGACGATGCGGCCCGGCCTCACCGGCCTCGCCCAGGTGTCCGGCAACGCGCTGCTGACCAACCCCGAAAAGCTGGCCGTCGATCTCTATTATATCCGCCATTGGTCGATCCCGATGGACCTGAGGATCCTCGTCAGGACAATCGTCATGCTGGTGGCCGGCCAGAAGCGCGACGAAGACCTGATCAGCCGTACGCTCGCCGATCTCGGCGCCGCCGACAGCCCGCAACCGCCGCCGCCGAGCGCGTCGCCGCGGCCGGAAGCGCGGCTGAGATGAGCCTGCGCATCGTCGTCGTCGGCGCGATCTGGTCGACCGAAGTGGCGCTGCGGGCGCTGGCCGGCGCCGGCCACCGGCCGGAGCGGCTGATCACCCTGCCGCTCGACAAGGCGTCCCGCCATTCCGACTTCGTCGATCTCGCACCGGTCGCCGAGGAACTCGGCGTGCCGATCGCCCGGGCGGTCGACGTCAACGCGGAGGAGGTGCTCGGGCCGCTCCGCGCGGTAGAGCCCGACGTCGTCCTCGTCATCGGCTGGTCGCGCATCTGCCGCGCCGAGTTCCGGGCGGCCGCCCGCATCGGCACGCTCGGCTACCATCCGACGCAGCTGCCCAGCCTACGCGGACGGGCTGCGCTCGCCTGGACGATCCTGCTCGGCCTCGAGCGCACCGGCGGCACCCTGTTCTGGCTCGACGAGGGTGTCGACAGCGGCCCGATCGCCGCGCAGGAGCTTTTCGATCTCGCGCCGGACACGGATGTGCGGCGCCTGATCGCGCTCCACTGTCGGGCGATCGAGAGGATGGTGCCGCGGCTGTTCGACCGCCTCGCCGCCGGCGAGGTGCCGGCGCGCCCGCAGGACGAGGCGCAGGCGACCTATGCCGCCGTCCGTCGGCCCGCCGACGGCGAGATCGACTGGACCCGGAGCGCAGATGAGATCGAACGCCTGGTCCGCGCCGTGTCGCGTCCCTATCCCGGCGCCTTCACGTGGCTGAATGGACAAAAGCTTGTGGTCTGGGCCGCCCGGGTGGTCCGCTATCCCCACTGGACCGCGCAATCCGGACAGTCCTTCGCTTATGACGATGGGGCGCCGATTGTCAGGTGCGGCGCCGGCACCGATCTGGCATTGACGGATTACGAGATACTCACCGCCGACGGCGAGCCGGCCGGCGGGGCGATCAGGGGGCAGCCGAGATTCGGGCGATGACATGAGCATATTGGTAATCGCGCCACATGCGGACGACGAAACGCTGGGCATGGGCGGCACCATCGCCCGCCTCGGCAGCGAGGGCCGCGAGGTCAATGTCGCGGTGATGACCGGCCCCGGCGCGGAACCGCACCCGATCTGGCCGCACGAGGTATGGGACGTGATCCGCGCCGAGGCGGCCGAGGCCGCCAAGGTGCTCGGCGTCGCCCGGCTGGAGTTCGAGGAGCTTCCCGCGGTCTGCGTGCCCGACCTGCCGGTCCACGCGCTGAACAAGGCCGTTTCGGACATGATCGCGAGGTTCGATCCCGAAGAATTGTACCTGCCTTATTATCACGACCTGCACGGCGACCATCAGGCGATCGCTTATGCCGCTTTGGTCCATGCCCGCGCCTATCTCGAGCGCAGCCGCCGGATCCGTCTGATCGCGATGTACGAGACGCCGACCGAGACCCATCTCTTCCCGGGCCAGCTCGCCCCGCCCTTCGCGCCCAATTTCTGGGTGGACGTGTCGGACACCATCGAGACCAAGCTGCGGGCCTGGGAATGCTATCGCAGCCAGCAGCAGGCCGGGGATACGCCGCGATCGGCCGCGGCGGTGAAGGCGCTGGCGGTCATGCGGGGAGCCGAGATCGGCGCCGCGGCCGCCGAGGCGTTCATGCTGCTGCGCCTGCGGCGCTAGCGTCCAGCCCGAGGTGGCGAAGCATGTCGGCGCTGATCTTGCGCGCATCGTATCGCCGCTCGGCGATCCGGCGCGATTCGGCCCCCATCTTTTCGATCAGCTCCGGCTGGTCGACGAAACGCTTCATCGCGGCATAGATCGCCTCGGCATCGCGGGCCGGGACGAGGAAGCCGTTGACGCCCTCCGAGACAGTCTCCCGGCAGCCCGGAACGTCGGTGGTGATGACCGGCCGGCCCATCGCCATCGCCTCGAGCACCGAGCGCGGCGTTCCCTCGCGATAGCTGGGCAGCACATAGACACTGTGGTCGGCAATCGCCGGGCGGACATCCTCCAGCTTGCCGTAGCAATGGATGCCGCGGGCGGCGAGCTCATCGAGCTCGCGCTGGCTGATCGAATTGGGCGAGGGAAAGAGATGGCCGACCAGGCCCACCGGCACTTCCGGATGCTCCCGCCGCAGCCGAATCGCGGCCTCGGCAAATTCGTGAATGCCCTTGTCGCGCAGCAGCCGCGCGATCATCAGGAAGGAAGGCGCGCGCGGCAGCGGCCGCGGCGCGAAATGGTCGAGATCGACGCCGGATCCGTCCACTATCGCGACGTGCGCGCTTTCCGGGACCAGCCGGAAATCCCGGAACAGGGCCTCGTCGTCGCGATTCTGAAAGATCGTCACGTGCGAGCGGCGAAGCGCGGCCCGATAGAGCCAGGCGGCGACCCGCCGCACCAGCCACCGCCGCGGGCCGCCTCGCCCGTCGGTGAAGGCGAAGCCGACGCCGGTGATCAGCGAGGCGATCTTCGGCACCCCGGCCGCATGCCCCGCATAGGCCCCGACGATCACCGGTTTGATCGTATAGGACAGGATCAGGTCGGGCCGATGCAGGCGCAGCAAGCGGCGCAGCTCCCTGATCGAGGCCAGTAGGGACAGCGGGTTGAGGCTGGCGTTGCTGAGGTGCAGCGTCAGCGGCTCCGCGCCCAGCTCGCGCAGCTTGCCTTCCGTGGCGGCATCCATCTCCGGGGCGGCCGCCAGCACTTGATGGCCGCCGCGGAGCAACGCGCGGATCAGCGGGCCGCGGAAGTTGATCAGCGATGGGGCGTAGGAGGCAAGCAGCAGCACCTTTTGCCCGGAGTCGCGGCTGTGGTGACGGACGAGGCCGGGATCCATGCGTCGGCGGCTCGATCGCGGGCCGGGCGCTCAGGCGCCGGCCGGAATCTGGTCCGGCGCGGGACCGGACGGCGGCTGAGCCGCCGCGTTCCGCCAGGAGGCCTGCGCCTTCTTGTAGATGTAGATCGTGCCGAAAAGCAGCAGGATGCCGGGAACCGCCATCATCTTCTGCCGCTGTCCGAGCCCGATATTGTAATTGACCAGTGACAGCGCGACAATCAACAGCGCATCGAAGATGATGAAATACATCACCACGAAGACGTTTCTCGACAACTGGTACAACAGCTTCCAGTGAAACATGATGTAAAGGCAGAAAAACAGCAGGATGGTATTCTCCGCCGACGCGGCCATGCCCATCAGCCCGGGCGCGTCGACCCATAACGGCCTGAACATCAGGCTGAATATCTTCAAGGGCAGCGGCAAAGCTGCCAGATCGGCGCCGCTGCCGAACCGGCTGCCGAGCTGCTGCTGGCCCTCGACGAATCCGGTCACCGATTCGGCCTCGAGCGTGATGTTCAGGCTGGTAGCCGCCTTCGCCACGAACACGACCAGGCCGGCCAGCGCCACCGGCGCCAGGATGACCCGCATCCGGTAGGGAATCTGCTTGGTGAGCATCAGCGCGCCGACCACGCCGGCGATCACCATCGGCGTGATATGGGGACGAATGCAGGCCATGATCACCAGGGCCAGGAACATCCAGACGAACCTTTTCTCGATCCGGATCGCCGCCCAGCCGGCCAGGCAGATCGCCAGCATCATCGGGCTGTCCTTGCCGATGCCGGCGGTCCAGAAATGCATCCCCGGCAGGAACAAGGTGAGGTAGACCAGCAGCGGCACCTGGGTGTTGAGCGACTCCGCGATTTCGTTGAGCGATCGGATGAGCAGCGCCATCCCGATCATGCCGAAACATTGATAGAACAGGAAATGGTCGAGGAACGAGCCTCCAAGCCACGTCTTGATCCCCTGCGTCAGGTGAACGATGAAGAACGTGCCCGAACCGAACGGATTGTTTCGGATGAAGCCGAACGGATCCCGGTAATACATGAAGGCGTCCATCGCCGACTCGAAGCTCATCAGCCAGAAGGCGATCGATCCGAGGATGTGGAGCGCGAGGAGGGCCGCATAGATGTCGAACCGGCGCGAGCGCTCGTTGGGAAAGGCGATCAGATAACCGAACAGGCTGATGACCAGTCCGAGCAGCGATACGATCATGAGCAGCTTACCCGTCGTTCGAAAATCGGCCGGCGAAGCCGGCGGAGGCGCGGCAGCCTGATGCCTCCCCTTCGCCCCCGGCGCCGGTCGACCCGCGGTGGCCGGCGCACGGCTCGTCTCTAGCAGCACAAAATCATTTTACCAGAGCAAGATGGGGATCGGTTCGCAGACGCCCGCCTCGGCCGCCCGGCGCGGCGACGCTTGCAAAGGAGGCGGCGACGGGCGAAGAGCCCGCGCACCGGGCAATATTCGCTCCGGCGAGAGGCCGCCATCGAAAGCTGCAAGAGAGAAGGATGAGGATCCTGTCGATGGTGGCGTCGCCCGCTCCGGGCGGAGCCGAGATGCTGGTGCGCAACCTGTCGGCCGAATTCGTCCGCCGGGGCCACGTCGCGAGCATCCTGTTCATGTCGGACGCCGCCGGTGTCGGCAATCCGCCGGCGTTCGAGAGGGACTTTCTCGCCGGCCTCGCGGCCGACGGCGTCGGCCACGACATCGCCGGGCCGGGTGCGTTCGGCGGCATCCTCGCCGGGGCGCGCGCCCTGCGCCGGGTCGTCAGGCGGTTCCGGCCCGACATCCTCCATGTCCACCTGGCGCGGGCATTGATGTGGCGCAGCTTCAGCGGCGTCGGCGTGCCGACCGTCTTCACCCACCATAATGTCGTCATCAATTTCTCGCCCTGGCTGTTCCGGCTGTTCGACCTCAGCGTCGATCGGTACGTCGCCATCGGCGACGCCTGCCGCCGGCTGCTGGAAAGGCACGCGCGCCGTCCGATCGTGCCGATCCCGAACGGTGTGCCGGCGGCTTTCGCCGAGGGCGGCGCACGCGCGTCGCTGCCTTCGGATCCGTTGATCCTCGCCGTCGGCAATCTCAGCGCGCAAAAGGATTATGCGACCCTGATCGAAGCGGCGGCGCTCGTCCTGCCGCGGCTCGCCGCTTTGGGGCGCGAGGCCCGTTTCGCGATCGCCGGCGAGGGGGCCGAGCGGCCGCGGCTCGAGGCGCGGCTCGCCTCGCTCGGCGTCGGCGGCGAGTTCGAGCTGCTGGGCGCCCGTCCGGACGTGGCGGCGCTGATGGGCCGGGCGGCGGCGCTGGCCAATTCTTCGGTGTTCGAAGGCCTGCCGATCACCCTGATCGAAGGGGCGATGTCCGGCCTGCCGACGGTCGCCACTGACGTCGGCGGCAATGCCGAGGTGGTTGCCGACGGGATCAACGGCCGGCTGGTGCCGCCGGGCCGGCCCGACGCGCTTGCCGATGCCCTGGTCGATCTGCTCTCGGACGAGGCGCTCTACCTCCGCTTCTCACAGGCCGCGATCGAGCGGGGACGGCGCTTCACCCTCGACGCCTGCGTCGAAGCGCATCTCGAACTCTATCAGTCTCTGGCGTCCCGGCCTTCGGTCAGCAGCTGATCGAGATAGAGGTCGGCGGCGCGTTCGACGGTGAACGCGCGCGCCCGTTCGCGGGCGTCGACGCCCCCGTTTTGAAGCACGTCGAGCATCGCCGCGGCGAGCGCGTCGGCATCGCCGGGGGGAACCAGCCGTCCCCATTTGCCGCCTTCCAATATTTCCGCCGGCCCGTCCGGACAGTCGGTCGCGACGACCGGGGTTCCCACCGCCATCGCCTCGACCAGCACGTTGCCGAATCCCTCCCAGGCGGAGCTCAGCACGAACAGGTCGGCCTCGCGCATCGCCGGATAGGGATTGTCCCTGAGGCCGGCGAAGGCGACCCGGCCGGCGATGCCGAGCGCCCGGGCCAGCGCCTCGAGCTCGGCCCGCATGGGGCCTTCGCCGATCAGAAGCAGCCGCGCCGGATGCTTGCCGGCCAGCCGGGCGAAGGCGCGCAACAGGGTGGCATGGTCCTTCTGCGGTGCCAGCCGGCCGACGGTGACGATCAGCGCGCCTTCGCCTTCGAGATCGGCGGGGTCGGCCGGCGCGGCGGCGCGGCGGTCGAAATCCTCGTCCAGCACCGGATTGTAGATCGTCACGACCTGGTCGGCGGCGAGGCCGGCATTGCGGCGGACGTCGTCGGAGCAGCCGTGGGAGATGCCGACCACCCGGTCGGCCCGCGGATAGAGCAGGCGCGTCGCCCGGCCGAACAGGGCCCGGGTCATGCGGCTGCCGGCGGCGAGCGTGGCGCTGTACGAATTGCGGACGCTGAGGACGATGCGCGGCCCGGGACGCAGGCCGAGCGAGGCAAGCATGGTGAGGATGTTGGTCTGAAAGGCGACCGACAGCAGGGCGTCCGGCCGCTCCCGCTTGAGATAGGATCGCAGCGCGCCGATCACCTGGCGCGCGCGGGCGCCGCCGAGGCCGACGACGCGGACGCCGGGCGGCACCCGCTCGAGCAGCGGCCCGGTGCGGTCGATCAGGACGAGATCGACGTCGTGGCCGCGGCGGGCGAACTCCGCCGCGAGGTTGAGCGTCATCCGCTCGGCGCCGCCCATTCGCATCGACGCTGCGACCAGGGCGAGACGGCTCTTCTGCGCTTGCGCCATGCTTTTGCCGATCCGCTAGCGGGCCGCGGACCCGAACGGACGGCGACGCTTCAGCCAGTTGGTCAGGCGATATCGGCCGCGAACGCCGAGCAGGCCCGCCGCGAGCCGGTGCCAGAGCGGCCCGCCATGGCCGGCAAAGCCCAGTTGCCGCGCCCGCTTCAGCGAAGCTTCGGCGAGGTCGTTGCGGCCGACCGAATAGCAATGCATCGCCACCCGGTAGAAATATCGCGCCACCGCGCTGACCTTGAGCGGCGGCGCTATCACCTGCGACGGCCGGGCGAGCAGCAGCTCGCCGACGGTGAGCCGGGAATCGAGGATATCGGTCCGGCGGGTCAGCCGCTCGGCCAAATCGTGGTGGACGTAAACGCCGCGTCCCTCGCTCGAAAAGGCCAGCTGCGCGCCTTCCATCACTCCGCGCAGCACCAGCTCGCCATCCTCGTTGCGCTTGAGCCCTTCCGTCCAGCCGCCGATGCGGCGGATGAAGTCGGTGCGCCACAAAGTGGTGCAGGGCGGCAGCGTGTGGGCGAGTGCGAGCCAGCGCTCGAACAGGTCGGCCGGCGAGCCGAAGCGGCGCTCGACGATCGGCAGGCGGACATTCCTGCCTTCCTTGAGGATCTGAAGCGGCCCGAAGCCGAGATCGGCCTCGTCCCGCCGCATCGCCCGCACCAGCCCGGCGAGCATGTCGCCCTCGACGAAATCGTCGCAATCGAGGAACATCACATATTCGCCGGTCGCGGCGGCAAGGCCGCGATTGCGCGCGAAGGTCGGGCCGAGATTGGTTTCGTTGATGAGCGTGCGGACGCGCGACGGGTCATAGCTTGCCAGCAGCTGCGGCGTCCGGTCGAACACGCCGTCAACCACCGCGACGATTTCGGTGTCGACGCCGGGCTGGGCGAGCACGCTGTCGACGGCGCGACGGATCGTCGCTTCGGCCTTGTAGGCCGGTATCACCACCGTCACTCGTGCTTTGTCGTCCATCGTCACTCCGGGGCCGCGGGCCGGCCGGGCCGCCCGCCGGCCGGCTCAGCTCCTGTTCGGCTTCTTGACGCCCAGCCGGACCAGGCTGAGCTCCTGCGCCTGGACGAGGCGGGCCGCCCACAGGATCAGGAACAGGATGATCGCGTCCTTCCAGCTCACTTTTTCCCGGCGCAGCATGAGCAGCCGGCTGAGCGGCGGCTTCAGCCGCTGCAGCACGAAGCGATGGGTCGGTATCTCCCGCCGGATCGAGCCCGCCGTGCGCCGCCGCTTCCTGAAGATCTCGCCGATCCGGCGACGGGCCGGGTGCCGCACGGCGATCGATCCGTCGTAGAGGATCGGCACTCCGGCCGCCTGCGCCTGCTTGTTCCAGGCGAAATCGCCGCCCGAATAATATTCCTCGAAGCGGCCGACCCGGTCGAACACCGACCGCGCCACCATCATGTTCGCGGTCGCGCAGGCGCCGAGCGCGATATATTCGCGCTGCAGGAAATCGAGATGGCGATCGTGGAGATAGGCGTAATAGCCGGCGCCGTTCTCGCGGAATATCTCGACCGGCCCGGTCAGCCGCACATCGCCATGCTCTTCGAGCAGGGTCAGCCCGCGCTCCAGCCATTGCGGCTCGGGCCGGCAGTCGCTGTCGGTGAAGGCGAGGTAGCGGCCGGCCGACGCCGCCACCGCGGCGTTGCGGGCGGCATAGGAGCCCGGCCGCGGCTCGTGGATGATCCGCGCATTGGCCGGCCATCCCTGCGGCAGCGGACGCGGCTCGGGCTCGTTATTGGCGACAATGATCTCGAAGCGGTCCGGCGCGAGCGTCTGCCGGCCCAGCGCCTCGAGGCACAAAGCGAGCCGCGGCCAATCCCGATAGACGGGAATGATGACGGAGATCGCCACACTCATGACGCGCGGCGCGGCGGCGATTTGGCATGGATGGAGGGCGGTCGGCGCAGCATCAGGCGGAGGGGCTTCCCGGTTCGGCTTTCGACAATCGGCCGGCTGTCGGCGCGCCCGCCCTAATCGGCCGGTCCCCCGCCATCAAGACCAAGGATCCACCCTGATCAACTCCGGTTCGGCTGTTTCCAGCCGCGCCGGACGAACAGGAATTCCTGGGCCTCGACAATTCCGCCGGCCCAATGGACGAAGAACAGCATGAAGCGGTCGAGCGGCCGGACCGGGCCGCGCCGGGTCGAAAAGACGGCGCGCGAATAATTGTGGAACGGCGGCAGCAGCTTGAACAGCACGTACCAGAAAGTCGGATAGGATCTGCGCTGGGCCTCGGAGCCGGCCACCCGCCTTTTCTTCCTGATGATCTCCGCAAGCGACCGCCGCGCCGGATGGGCGACGGTGACTTTCTCGTCATAGAGCAGCGGCACGCCGGCGCGGTGCGCCCTCTCGCCCCATTCGGTGTCGCCGCCGGAGACCAGAGCCGCGTTGAACGGGCCGACCCGGTCGAACACGTCGCGCGCGACGACGAGGTTGGCGGTGGCGCAGCTTCCCTTGGCCGCCGACTGGGCCTGCTTGAAGGCGGTATGGAAATCGTAGACGAAGGCGAGATAGGAGGAGCCCGGCTCGCGGAACACCGGGATCGGGCCGGTCACCCGCGTGCCCGGTTCCGCCTCGATCCGGCGAAGAGCGCGCTCGAGCCAGTGCGGATCGGGAACGCAGTCGCTGTCGGTGAAGGCGAGGACGCGGCCCGCCGCGGCCGCGATGGCGGTGTTGCGCGCCGCGTAGGAGCCGGGACGGGGCTCGTCGACGAGCCGGGCATTGGCCGGCAGCGCCTCGAGCGGGCAGCCCGTCTGCGGCTCGTTGTTGGCGAGAATGATCTCGAACGTGTCGCGCCCGATCGTCTGCCGCTCGAGCGCATCGAGGCACGAACGCAGCCGCGCCCAGTCGCGATAGACCGGGATGATGACGGAAATCACTTTGGAATGCGCAGACCTGGACTGAACCATCATCACCTTCGAGCGCGGCCGGGATCACGGCAAATGCAGGCCATTGCGCTGGGCAAACATGCTGCTATGCGTCACGCCCTAATCGGAAATCGAACCGTCATCAAGCGGACGCGCCGTTGTGCGTCCGGGACCATGACGGGCTGAAAAGGGCTGGTGAATGAACCTGTTGAGGAGAATCTGGCGCAGGCTGCGCGCGCGTCCGCGCAAGGTGGAGGTGGTCAAGGCGTCGCCCCGGGCGGAGCGGCTGGCGGCGCTGCTGCAGGGCACCGCCTCGCTCGGCGCCGAGGCCCGCCGGGCGGTCGAGCAGGTCTCGGCCAGCATGCGCGAGCGCAGCGACCCCCACCCCGATCCGCGCTACGGGACGGTCGCGCGCCATTTCGCCGGCTCGTCCTCCGGCGAGCCCAAGCTGGCGCTGCTCCAGCAGCTGGTCGGCCATCGCGGCGCCAAATCGGTGCTCGAGGTCGGCACCGCCTACGGGCTGAGCTCGATCGCCATCGCCACGTCGAAGGAGCGGCCCAGGGTGGTCACGATCGACTTTCCCGAGCCGCAGTCGAGCATCGGGCCGGAGAATCTGCGCGCGGTGGGCGCGACCAACGTCGAGTGCATCAAGCAGGACAAGGTCGAGGCGCTGCCGCGGCTCGCCGCGGAGGAGCGGCGGTTCGACTTCGTGTTTCACGACGGCGGCCATACCGGCGACTGGTACGTGTCGGATTTCGCGACGATCGCGCCGATGCTCGAGCCCGAGAGCCTCTATGTGATCGACGACATCGCCTGGGACCGGTCGCCCGAAATCCGGGCCATCACCGAACCGAAGAGCAAGCGGACCTGCTTCGAAGGGTGGCAGGAGCTGCTCGACGATCCGAAGGTGGACGGCGCGGTGGTGATCAACAACAATGTCGGGATATTGCTGACGCGCTGACCCTCCCCTCGATTTCGACGGGGCATCAGCTTCTGTTCGGCCGCTTCCAGCCCTTGCGGACGAACAGGAACTCCTGGCCTTCGGCGAGCTGGCCGAGCCAGTGCAGGAAGAACAGGGCGACGCCGTCGAGCGGATTGATCGGGCCGCGCCGGAAGCCGACGACGTTGCGAAAGAAATGGCGGAACGGCGGCGCCAGCCGGTAGAGGGCGTAGCGCCAGGTCGGATAGGATTTGCGCTGGGCGATCGAGCCGGCGAGCCGGCGCTTCTTCCTGATCATTTCGGCCAGGCTGCGACGCGCCGGATGGCCGACCGACACGCGCTCGTCATAGTGGATCGGCACGCCCGCCCGATGGGCGCGCTCGCCCCATTCGGTGTCGCCGCCCGAGGCGAGGCTTTCGTCGAACGGGCCGACCGCGTCGAACACGCTGCGCGCGACCACCAGATTGGCGGTCGCGCATTTGCCCAGCCCGACCGCCAGCTTCTGGCGGAAGGCGGTGTGAAATTCATAGAGGTAGACGAAGCGGTTGGTGCCCGGCTCGCGGAAGATCGGCACCGGCCCGGTCACCCGCCAGTCGGGATGATCGGCGAGCAGCGCCAGGGCCCTTTCCAGCCATTGCGGCTCGGGCACGCAGTCGCTGTCGGTGAAGGCCAGAAAGCGTCCCGACGCCCCGGCGACCGCGCGGTTGCGCGCGGCGTAAGAGCCGGGACGCGGCTCGTGGACGATCCGGGCATTGACCGGCAGCCGCGGCGCCGGCGCATCGCCGTCGGGCTCGTTATTGGCAATGATGATCTCGAAGTCGCCCGGCGGCAGCGTTTGCCGCTCCAGCGCCGCGAGGCAGAGCGCGAGCCGCTCCCAGTCCTGGAAGACCGGAATGATCACCGAAACCCGCACCGACATGAACCGACTACCAGCCTTTCGATCGCGGCTTCGTCAAGGGCGCCGCCCGATTGGGGACTGTCCCTATTCAGGCGCGGCGCGTTTTTCGCCGATCGCCGTCCCCTTGACGGTGGCGACATAGCGGAAGGCGATCTCCGGATGGGCCCGCGCCCACCGTTCGACGATCGCCTTCTCGCCGGGCCGGCCGGCGTCGTCGAGGAAGACGATTCCGTTCGGCCCGAGCCGGTCGAACAGGGCGGCGGCGCCCTCGCGGGTTTCGGGATGGATGGTGCGGGGCGGCCCGTCGACGACCAGGCAGTCGATCTCGCCGGCAAGCTCGCCGGTCCGGTACCACTGACCGGCATGGGGGTCGGCGGGGCCGAGCGCGACGACACGGATGTCGGGCTCGAGACCGAGCAATCGCGCCCGCTGCCCGGTGATCTCGGCATAGCCGGCGTCATGGTCGAAGGAGACGAGCGCCCCCGATCCGTTCAGCTCGAGCGCGCGCAGGATGACCAGGGTCGAGGCGCCCGATCCGAACTCGACCACCAGCCGCGGCCTGGCGGAGAGGATGTGCTGGACGATCAGGGTCAGGAAATCGGCGCGGGCGACCCACGGGCCGAACGGCGGCAGCGCTCCCGGTTCGATCTTCAGCAAATGCGCGAGGAACGGGCGCGCCTGGTCCTCGAGCCAGCGGTCGGCCGCCTTCTTTTCGGCGATCGTGGCGCGGTGATGCGTCGCCCGCACCCAGTGCAGCAGCGTCCGCACCCGATGATAAGTCAGGATGGCGACGACGCACAAAGCCGCCAGCAGGAGGAGGCCGGCGATCATCGCCAGATCGAGCCGGGTCATGCCGGCCGCGCCCGCGGATTGCCGTCCATTTCGGAATCCGGCCCGGTCAGGAGGCGAACACCCGGCGCGCCATCGCCCGCAACCCCTTGCGGGGCGGCGGCGGCGGCGCGGGGGCGCGCCTTCGGTTGTGGGCGACCGACCATTCGGCGAGCGACGACGCCAGGTCGCCCTCGGCGCCGATCCAGTCCCAGAAGGTCCGCCAGTCGCGCTCGGCGCTTTCGAGGCAAAACTCCATCCGGTGCGGCTTGTCGGCGAGGAAATGCTCGATATTGGCGGTGACCGTCTCGATATAGTCGCGGCAGATATCGAGGCCCTCGGCCCGCGGCGCGCCCTTGAGGATCGATTTCCGGTAGGCCGAGATGATCGCCAGCTCCGAATCCCAGCGCTCGTTGAAGCTCTCGGCGACCTGCGCCGGGTCGCGCTTCAGATGCACGTATTTGGCGTCCGCCCCGTAAGCGCGGTCGAGCCGGCCGAGAAACCAGGACAGGCGATTGTCGGCCTCGATATGGTTTTCGGGATAGGCCAGCCGTTCGGGCCCGGCGAGCTTCGCCCGGGATTCGTGGCCGCTGGTGAAATTGGTCATATGCTGGGCGGCGCGCACGAAAGTCGTCGAACCGCACCGGCCCGTGCACAGGATGAAGACATTCACTGAAAAACGGGCTCCTGACTGCTGCCGGTTTCCTTCGGCGAACCCGTAGTGTGCCCGCCCGCCCTTGCCAACCCGCCAGCGCGGCGGCGCGGGACGGTTTGCGGCTTGCCTGGCCTCGCTTTATCGGAGAAGCAGCACGCGCGGCGGCCGGACGGGGGCCCCTGGCAGATCGAGGACGAAGTCAAGTTGCGCAACATCCGGCCGCGTCTCGTCAGGGGCAGCCTGTGGATCAGCGGCGGCCGCGCCGCCTCCAATCTGCTGACTGTGCTCAGCACGATCATGCTGGCGCGGATTCTCGTCCCCGCCGATTTCGGCCTGGTCGCGCTCGCCTCGACGATGCTCGCCATCCTGTCGGCCATCACCAACATTTCGATGGCGTCGGCGCTGATCCACCACCGCAATCCGACGCCGGAACATTATCATACCGCCTGGACCCTGTCGGTGGTGCGCGGCGTGGCGCTGGCGCTGATCTTCTGTGCCCTCGCCTGGCCGGCGGCGCTCTTCTACCGCGACGCCCGGCTGGACGAGGTCATGTACGCCCTGGCGTCGGTCGTCCTGCTCACCGGCCTCGCCAATCCGCGCCTGATCATGATGCAGAAGCAGCTCGTCTTCTGGCAGGTGTTCGTGCTCGACATCGCCAACAATCTGGTGATGGCTTTGGTGTCGATCGTCATCGCCCTCATCTACGACAGCTATTGGGCGCTGGTGTTCGGCGCGATCGCCGGTCAGCTGGCGAGCACGATCCTGTCCTATCTTTTGTTCCCGTTCCGCCCGCGGATCAGCTGGCGGCACGTGCGCGAGCTGTGGTCCTTTTCGATGTGGCTGACGCTGGGCCAGGCGATCAACGTGCTCAATTATCGGATCGATCATCTGCTGGTCGGCTGGTTCCTCGGCCGGGCGCAGCTCGGTTATTATTCGGTCGGGCGAAACCTGGCGGTGCTGCCGAGCCGGGAAGCGATATTGCCGCTGACCCGCACGCTGTTTCCGGCCTTTTCCGCGGTCGCCGACGATCTTGCCCGGCTGCGCCGCGCCTATCAGCGCGCGCAGTCGCTGGTGACCGCGGTCGCGCTGCCGGCCGGCATCGGCTGCGCGCTGATCGCCGATCCGCTGGTGCGGCTGGCGATGGGCCAGAAATGGGCGCCGGCCATCCTGGTCATCCAGGTGATCGCCTCGGTCTACGCCTTCCAGACCCTGGGCTCGCTGGTGATGCCGCTGGCGATGGCGACCGGGCGCAACAAGCTGCTGTTCAACCGCTCGCTGCAGGTGTTCATCGTCAGGCTTCCGCTGGTGATCACCGGCATGTATTTTTGGGGGCTGGCCGGCTTCCTCTACGGGCGGTCGCTGGTCGGCATCATCAGCATCTTCATCAATATGGTGATGATCCGCTCGATCACCGGGCTCGGCATCCTCGCCCAGCTCAGGGCCAATCATCGCTGCCTCGCCGCGGTGACGGCGATGGCGGCGGCGGTGATCGGCCTGCAGCAGCTGATGCCGGCGGCGGCCGGGCCGGCCGGCTGGGCGCTGTCGATCGCCGTGTCGGCGACGGCCGGCGCCGCCGTCTATCTGCTCGTCACCGCCTTGTTGTGGATGGCGGGCGGACGGGCGTCAGGCCCCGAAACCGAAGTCGCGGACATGGCGAAGAAGCTGCTCGCCCGGCTGCGCGGCGCGACCGCCTCCGGCTGACGCCGGTCAGGCCCGGGCTTCGTCGAGCAGGAAGGGCGGCAGCCGCACCGTCGACCCCCTGAAATCGCGCTTCACCCCGGCGATGATCTCCGCGCAGACCTCGGGATCGAGGCGGGCGATGTCGGCGTCGGGATGCGGCCGGCCGAACGCGGTCCCGCGCCTGACCTCGTCGAGGCTGAACAGCTTCCAGTCGATCAGCTGGTTCAACAGCCGCCAGGTCAGCACATGCTTCCACGACCGGGTCGGATGATAATCGTCGACGACGATCAGCCCGTCGGGATGGACGAGCGGCAGGAACAGCGAAAAATCGCGGTCGATGCGGCCGTCGGCGTCGGAAATGAAGCCGGCGATGCGCGGGGTCTCGACCATCGCGATCACCTCCGAGCCATTCTCCAGGCTCAGATTGTGCGGGAACAAAGCGACCCGTTCCGCCGCCCCGAACCGGGCGAGATGGCGGTTGAAGCGGGCGAGATTTTCCTCGAACCCGCCGAAACGGTGGCGGCTGCCGCCCCTGAGCTTCTCGATGACGATATGCTTGGAGCTCTGGCCGCTTTCGATCTTGGCCCAGGCGACGGCGATGCTGGCGCTGCCGGCCGCGCCGCCGATTTCGATCGTGTCGAGATCGGGCGCGGCGCGGAACCGCTCATAGATCAGCTTGTAGACCGCCGGCGAAAGCAGCCCCTCGGTGACATGCTGCATCCGCGCGAAGCGCCCGTAAAGCAGGTAGCGCGCCGCATAAGCGGCGCGCGAGGTGAGGATGCGCTGGCGCAGGCCGGGCTTGGGTCGGGGCATGGCTGACCGCTGATAGTGCCCGCTATTCCCTGCGTCCATAGCCCGGCAAATGCCTAGAAATCATAGCCGAACCGCTCGATGTCGTCCCGGTATATGTCGCCGACCCGCCGCGCCAGCTCGGGTGAATAATGCTGACGATGATCGACCGCCTCGCCGGAACGGTTGGCGCGCGCGAGCGGAGCGATCGGGCCGACATGCGCCTCGATGAAGGCGTAGGTCGGGCCGAGATCCTCCAGCCGGCCGGCATGATCGACCAGCAGCTTGCCGTCGCGGTCGCACAGGAACCAGGATTGCGGCTGGAACACGCCGTCGAGCCGGGTCACGTCGCGCGGCGCCAGCCATTCGTTCACGAACCGCTCGAAGCTTGCGAATGGGGGCCCGCTATAGAGATGCGGCCGCCACATGCCGGCCCGGTAGCTGTCGCCGATCCCCCGGCCCGCTTTGGCGAAGCGGTAGGCGGAAAACAGCCGGTCCCAGGGGTTGCGGGTGACCGAGAAGGAAGGCAGCGCCTTGACCGCTGCCGGAGCCCAGCGTTTGACGTCGATCGCCCGCGGATGGCCGATGAAGCGGCCGTAAAGCGCTTCGTTGATGCTCGTCCCCGCCGCCTTGGGAACGTGGATGAAGACGATGCCGGCCTCGAGCCAATAGCGGGCGCGGCGGCGCACCAGCAGGAAGCGCCGCAGCGGGCCGGGCAGCCGGCGGCTCAAATCGCGCAGCAGGCCCGACACGGCCCGGCTCAGAGCAGCCGGTGAACGATGTGCTCGGCCGCCTGCTCGGGGGTCATCGCCATCGTGTCGATCCGGATTTCGGGATGCTCGGGCGGCTCGTAGGGACTGTCGATGCCGGTGAAATTGGGCAGCTCGCCGCTGCGCGCCTTGGCGTAAAGGCCCTTGGCGTCGCGCCTTTCCGCCTCGCCGAGCGGCGTGTCGACGAATATTTCGAGGAACTCGCCGGCGGGCAGCATCTCGCGCACCATCCGCCGCTCGGCGCGGAACGGCGAGATGAAGGCGCACAGCACGATCAGGCCGGCGTCGGCCATCAGCCGCGCCACTTCGCCGATGCGGCGCACATTCTCCACCCGGTCGGCGTCGGTGAAGCCGAGATCCTTGTTGAGGCCGTGCCGGACGTTGTCGCCGTCGAGCAGGAAAGTGTGCCGGCCCATCCGGTGCAGCTTCTTCTCGACCAGGTTGGCGATGGTCGACTTGCCCGCGCCGGACAGGCCGGTGAACCACAGCACCTTCGGCGCCTGGCCCTTCACCAGGGCATGCGCCTCGCGGGTCACTTCGAGATGCTGCCAGTGGATGTTGTGCGAGCGGCGCAGCGCGAAGCGGATCATTCCGGCGCCGACCGTGGCGTTGGTCAGCCGGTCGACCAGGATGAAGCCGCCGAGATCGCGCTCCTCGCTGAACGGCGCGAACGGCACCGCCCAGTTGAGCGCGAGGTTGACGACGCCGATCTCGTTCAGCTCGAGCGTCTTGGCCGGCAGTTCCTCGAGCGTGTTGACGTTGACCAGATGCTTGATCTCGGTGATCGAGGCGCCGGCCGTCGCCGCGCCGATCTTCAGCCAGTAGGACCGGCCCGGAAGCATCGCCTCCGCGTCCATCCACACCAGGGTCGCCTCGAACTGGTCGGACACTTCGAGCGGGCTGTCGGCCGCGGCGATGACGTCGCCGCGCGAGCAATCGACCTCGTCGGCGAGGGTCAGGGTCACCGACTGGCCGGCGGCGGCCGCGTCGAGATCGCCGTCCATCGTGACGATCCGGCTGACGCTCGACGTCTGCCCGGACGGCAGCACGCGGACCCTGTCGCCCGGCCGCACGACGCCGCTGGAAATGAGGCCGCAAAAACCGCGAAATTCGTGGCTGGGCCGGTTCACCCACTGCACCGGCATCCGCAGCGGCCCGCGCTGCATCAGCTCATCGTCGATCGGGACCTCTTCGAGATGGCGGATGAAGCTGGGCCCCTCGTACCAGGGCATGTTCGGCGAAGCCGAGGTGACGTTGTCGCCGCGCAGCGCCGAGATCGGGATGGCGGCGAAATGGTCGAGGCCGAGCCCGGCGGCGAACGCGCCATAATCCTGCAGTATCTCCTCCCAGCGGGCCTGGCTGTAGCCGACCAGGTCCATCTTGTTGACCGCGAGCACGACGTTGCGGATGCCGAGCAGGTGGACGAGGTAGCTGTGCCGCCTGGTCTGGGTGAGCACGCCCTTGCGCGCGTCGATCAGGATGACGGCAAGGTCGGCGGTCGAGGCGCCGGTCACCATGTTGCGGGTATATTGCTCGTGGCCGGGCGTGTCGGCGACGATGAACTTGCGCCGGTCGGTCGCGAAGAAGCGGTAGGCGACGTCGATCGTGATCCCCTGCTCGCGCTCGGCGGCAAGGCCGTCGACGAGCAGGGCGAAGTCGATCTCCTGGCCCTGGGTGCCGTGCCGCCGCGAATCCGCTTCCAGCGCCGACAGCTGGTCCTCGAAGATCATCTTCGAATCGTAGAGCAGCCGGCCGATCAACGTGGACTTGCCGTCGTCGACCGAGCCGCAGGTGATCAACCGCAGCAGGCCCTTATTCTGATGCTGCTCGAGATAGGTCTCGATGTCCTGCTCGATCAGCTCGGACGATCCGTAAACTTCGAGGGTCATCAGAAATAACCCTCCTGCTTCTTCTTCTCCATGCTCGCCGCCTGGTCATGGTCGATCGCGCGGCCCTGCCGCTCTGAAGTGGTGGTCAGCAGCATTTCGCGGATGATGTCGGTGAGGCTGGCCGCCTCGCTCTCGACCGCGCCGGTCAGCGGATAGCAGCCCAAAGTGCGGAAGCGGATCGATCGGGTCACCGGCGCCTCGCCGGGCCGCAGCGGAAAGCGGTCGTCGTCGATCATCAGGATCAGGCCGTCGCGCTCGACCGTCGGCCGCGGCGCCGCGAAATAGAGCGGCACGATCGGGATGCGCTCGCGATGGATATATTGCCAGATGTCGAGCTCGGTCCAGTTGGACAAGGGAAAGACGCGGATGCTCTCGCCGGGCTTCTTGCGGGCATTGTAGAGCCGCCACAGCTCGGGCCGCTGACTCTTCGGGTCCCAGCGATGATTGGCCGAGCGGAAGCTGAAGATGCGCTCCTTCGCGCGGCTCTTCTCCTCGTCGCGGCGGGCGCCGCCGAACGCCGCGTCGAAGCCATATTTGTCGAGCGCCTGCTTCAACCCTTCCGTCTTCCAGATGTCGGTATGGTCGGAGCCGTGATCGAACGGGTTGATGCCGAGCCGCTCGGCCTCCGGGTTGCGGTAGACGATCAGCTCCATCCCGGCTTCGGCGGCCATCCGGTCGCGCATCTCGTACATGGCGCGAAACTTCCAGCTGGTATCGACATGGAGCAAGGGGAAAGGCGGCGCCGCCGGATGGAAGGCCTTGCGGGCAAGGTGCAGCATCACCGAGCTGTCCTTGCCGATCGAATAGAGCATCACCGGCCGCGACGCCTCGGCGACGACCTCGCGCATGATGTGGATGCTTTCCGCCTCGAGCCGGTCGAGATGGGTCAGGCGGATGCGGGCGGCCGCGTCGCCGGAAGTTGAAATTCGTGACACTCTGTTCCTGTTCATTGCTGCTGGACGATCGACTGCTCGCGTCCGGGCTATACCGACCATGAGCTGAACTCGCGCCCGGTATAGGCGCGCAGACGCGCCATGTCGTCGGCGAGCTGGGCGGCGATCCGGTCGCGGGCGTCGGCGCTCAGCTCCGGACGCTCGATGCGGCGCGACAGCAGGTCGCGCTTGACCGCGCCCATCGCCCGGCGGGCGCCGGCCGGAAGCACCGGCCGGGCGAATTCGAGCGCCCTGGCCAGCGCGGCGCCGGCGCGGCTCAATTGCCGTTTCTCGCTGGCGACGTGCCTGACCTCCTCGAACGCCTCGCACTGGACGGAGTCGTCGGCGCCGACGAAGCCGAACACCCGTTTCAGCATGCCGGCCCGGTCGTCCGACAGCTCCTCGCTCGACAGCACGAGAATCCGCGATGCGTCATAAAAGGGAGCATATTGCGCGAGCTGCTCGAAATAGAGGCTGCGATGGAAATACCAGCTGCCGGTGTCGGTCAGCGCTTCGTCGATCGGCCTGGTCTCGCGCCGCATGTACAGCGAGTGGAGATAGTGCGAGATCATCCGCTGTATCGGATCGCGGACGAGATAGATCAGCCTGGCCTCGGGTATCACCTGATGCATCCGCTCGGGCACGCCGCGCCGGAACGGGTAGATGGTGTAATTGGGCGAGGCCTCGCCGACGATCTTGCGGTCGGTGCGGAACCAGGACTTGTACCAGTCGAGTCCCTTGCCCCAATTCTGCTCCTCGACGAAGAAGTCGAGCTCCTTCCTCCCGGCCATGTGGATTTCCGGATGCGCAGCCAGATAATGGTTGAGGCTGGTGGTGGCGGACTTCATCGCGCCGATGATGACAAGGTTCGGCAGGAAGGGCTCGCTCATGGTCGTACCGGCGTGGCGGAGCGTTACGAGTGGGTCGACGGCGCGGCCGCGGGCGGCGCCGGCGCGCGGTCGGTCATCAGGCGGGGCGCGTGATAGGCCAGCAGCCAGAGCAGGGTCGGCAGCGCCATCGTGTTCCACGAATCCTGGATTCCCCCGCTGATCTGCCACTGGCCGATGGTTTCCCGCGGCAGCCACAGATCGACCGCTTCGTTGACGATCAGCACCGCCCAGACCGTCAGCCAGGGCAGGATGCTGGCCAGCGACCGGCGGAACAAGGCCGCCGCGCCGATCTGGATCAGCACGGCCGCATAGATGTGCAGCGCGTCCTGGTCCAGGCTGGTGACCTGCGACAGATAATCCTTGAACTCGATCCAGTTCATGCCGACCCCGATAGAGGCGGCCGCCGCCGCTTGCAAATGGCCGCCTGGACGGGCCCGGCCCGCCGCAGCGCGCGACCCTAAAGGCGCAGCTTCTGCTTGCGCCGCCCGGCGAGCAGCCGGTGGCGGCGGCGCATCCGCCGCTCGTTCAGCGAGACCACGATCGGCGGCACGACGAGAATCGCCGCGACCGCCGCGACCAGCCAGAAAATCGATTCGTTCATTTGTCCACACCCCGCGGCGGACGCCGCCGCCCCATTGCCGGCCGCGGACCGGGTGCCCGGTTCTTCACGCTGTCGCCCCGCCGCCCAATCCCATTCCTACACGAGGAAATCGCCGGATTCCAGCGCCGTATCGGTCGCTTGGCGATTATCTGAACGCCCGCCTTCGAGTCCATTCAGAATGGATCCAGCCCGGGTCGTCCAGAGTTGAGCGATGGAGTTCGACCATGGCGCATTTTGACAGTTCCCGGCGCGAGATCCTCACCGGCATCGGGGCCGCCTCGTTGGTGATCGCGGTCTCGCCGACCCTGGTCCGGGCGCAGTCGGGCACGACTTTCACGCCGGAGATGTTCGGCGCGCGCGGCGACGGCCGGACCGACGATTATGACGCGCTGAAGCGGCTCGCCGCGGCGGTCAACCAAGCGGGCGGCGGCAATGTCAGGTTCGGGCGCGGCCGCCACTATCTGATCGACCGTATCCAGATCTGGGGCGGGCCCAGCCGCAACGAGCTCACCAACATCCTGTTCAACCGCTGCCGCGGACTCAATATCGACCTCAACGGCTCGACCGTGCACGTCAAGGGCGACTTCCACCGCCGCGGCGACACCAATCAGGGCCGCCACTCCTGGCTCAACCAGATCACGCCTTTCCTGATCAACCGCTGCAACGGCGTCGTCATCACCAACGGCACGCTGCACGGTCATATCGACCGGATGACGCGCGACCCCGAGGTGGACGAGCGCGGCGGCTACGGAGTGTCGATCAACGGCAGCGACGACGTGCTGCTGGAGGGGCTGCACATCCACCATTTCTCCGGCGACGGCGTGCGCCTCGGCACGATCGGCGGCCGCGACAATGATCCGTGCCGGAACATCAGGCTGAACCAGGTCAGGGTGACCCACAATGCGCGCCAGGGGATGACCATCGCCGGCGGCGCCGGCGTCGTCGCCACCGACTGCGAGTTCAGCCAGACCGGCCGGCCCGGCGGAGCGGCCGACTATCGCCATGCGCCGAGCGCCGGCGTCGACGTCGAGCCTTACGGCCACGTCACCGCCCGCTCCGATTTCCGGGCGATACGCTGCCGCTTCGACGACAATCGCGGGCCGCCGGTGACCGCCGCCAGCCCCGACCGCACCGCCTTCGTCGAGCTGATCGACTGCGGCGGCCGGTCGCGGACGATGTCGCGGCTGGCGCCGCGCGGCGAGCGTAATCTGGTCCGCGGCGGCAGCTGGCACAATGTCCAGATCGCCTGCGCCTACGCCGCCCGCCGCTTCCAGCACGGCATGACGATCGAGGTGACCGGCGCCACCTGGACCGGCGACGATCCCGACTGGGCGCCGGTCTACGATCTCAGCACCCGCCATCCCGAGGTGCGGATCCACGACAACCGGTTCGAGCTGCGG
Organism: uncultured Alphaproteobacteria bacterium; assembly: GCA_963848555.1. Taxonomy (GTDB): domain Bacteria; phylum Pseudomonadota; class Alphaproteobacteria; order Sphingomonadales; family Sphingomonadaceae; genus Allosphingosinicella. Next base: position 443,557 of record CAWKEE010000006.1, read on the forward strand.
CCCGCCCGGGCCTTCACCTCGCGCTCCTTGTTCCAATGCTCGAACCCCAATCACCAGTTCGAGAACAACCAGATCTTCGTTTCGGCGCGCGGCCATGGCGGCTCGGGCGACGACCTGGTCGGCGATTTCCAGGGCGCGCGGCTGGTCCGCGGCAATAACTGGTCGACCGACGCCGCGCCGCCGCGCCGCTTCGTCAACAATTATCGCGGCGCCCGGGTCGAGGACGAAAGCTTCTCGGGCTCCTTTGCCGGCCTCGGGCGCGGTTAGGGGCGTACCGGTTGCCACCGCGAAAAAGCGCAGCTAGCATCGGCGTTTAGCGCGGCAATTGGAGGCCAACCAATGCCCATCATGGGAACCGAAGGCGGCGACGACATCGAAGTCGTCGAGGAATGGGAAGCCAGCGGAGAAACCGAAACCACTGTCGAGGCGCTCGGCGGCAACGACCTCATCACCTTCCGATTTGATATAAGGGACACACCGGACGGCGACCCGGATCCGGATCCCTTCCACGTCGACGGCGGCTCGGGGACCGACATCCTGCGCTTCGTCGTGATGACCGACGCCGAGCAGGATGCGGTGGTCGATGCCCGGACCGGCAATCTGGTGGGCCTGACCTACGAAGCGGTCGAACGCCTCTTCCTCTATGGCGGCGGCGGCGACGACGAGCTCTACGGCGGCGACACCGACGACCAGCTCGCCGGGCGCGGCGGCCATAACGTTCTGGGCGGCGGCGCCGGCAACGACGTCTATATCGTCGAGCATAGCAGCGACGTGATCGCCGAGGATGCGGATGAAGGGACCGACACCGTCCGGTCGCACGTCTCGAAGAACCTGCCGGCCAATTTCGAGCATCTCATCCTGGTTCCCGGTTCGATCGCGACCCTCGGACGAGGCAACGAGCTCGACAACGAGATCACCGGCAACGAGAATCCCAACACGCTCGAAGGCATGGACGGCGACGACCTGCTCGACGGCGGAACCGGAGCGGACATCCTGCGCGGCGGCCGGGACGACGACGTCTATGTCGTCGACCATGTCCAGGATTCGGTTGCCGAAGTCAGCGGGGAGCTCGGCGGCATCGACACGGTGCGCAGCTCGATCTCGTACACGCTCGGCGCCTTTACCGAGAATCTGGTGCTGACCGGCAGCAGCGCGATCGACGGCACCGGCAATTCGCTCAACAACGAGATCACCGGCAACTCCGCCGCCAACCGGCTCGCCGGCGGCGACAGTCCGACCGGCGACGAGATGACCGGGCTGGGCGGCAACGACACCTATATCGCCAACAGCGTCCTCGACGATATCTTCGAAGCTCCGTCCGGCGGTTTCGACACCGTCATTTCCTCGGACACCCATTTTCTCAGCCTGAACGTCGAGAGGCTGATTCTGACCGGTACCTTCGACCGCGGTGGCTTCGGCAACAACCAGGTCAACAGCATCACCGGTAATTCCGGCGACAACACGATCAGGGGCCACGGCGGCAACGACGCGCTCAGGGGCGGCGCCGGCGACGATCGCATCTTCGGCGGCAAGGGCAATGATTCGCTGCGCGGCGACGCCGGGACCGACCGATTCTATTTCGACACGCAGCTCAATGCGTCGACCAATGTCGACCATCTGGTCAACTACACCCCAGCCGACGACTGGATCATCCTCGACCTGGACGTCTTCGAAGGCATCGACCGCTTCGGCCTCCTCCATCCGTCCGCCTTCCGGCTCGGCACGTCCGCGCAGGATTCCAGCGACCGGATCCTCTACGACCCGGCGACCGGAAAGCTCCGCTACGACGAGGACGGAGTCGGCGGCGAGGCGGCGATCCTGTTCGCGACCGTGCCCGACGGCACCCCTGTCACCTACGCGGACTTCTTCACCATCGGCTGACCCGAAGGGGTGATTGCGCCCGCTTCCGCGTCAAATTAGCGAACGGTCGGGGGCCATTCGCGGACAGGCCTCCGCCGTTGAGATTGCAAGCTGCGGCCGTAAGTCAGCGCCCGCATTTGGGGAGGAGCGACAATGGCCTATCAGGGAACCGGCGGCGGCGATGTCATCGACATCGAACGGGAATATGAAGCGACCGCGGAAACCGAATATGAGGCGCTCGGCGGCGACGATCTGGCAGTTCAACGGGATGCAGTTGAACAGAGATAAAGCATTGTGCCTGGGAGAGAATCACGCCAGATGGTTCAGATTGGGTGAGGCGCTGCCCCTGGCGGTCGGTCCGATCGTGGACTGACACCGAGCGATGGAGCGATCAATTTATGGCTACCGATGGAGACGACACCCTGAGCGGCGGTCCAGGTGACACACTGGCCGGCGGGAAGGGTAACGACACTTATTTCCTTTCGCACCCCCAGGATGGGGAATCGCCGAATGCCGCGGTTATCGAAAACCCGGATGAAGGAGATGATACGATCCACGCCGAAAGCCGGCACTACACCTTGCCCGCCAATGTAGAAAATCTGTTCCTGCACGGCGTGCAGGACGGCCACGGCAACGAGTTGGCGAACCGAATCACCGGAGACTCGCACGCCAATCTTATCGAAGGCCTTGACGGAGCAGACGTGCTGGACGGGGGCGCCAACCACGACGAGCTGCGTGGAGGGCGAGGCGATGACACCTACATCGTCGATACCCTGTTGGACGACGTCGACGAAATCAGCGGCGCTTTGGGCGGGATCGACCTTGTCCGCAGTTCGGTTTCATTCACCCTCGGCGACTTCATCGAGAATCTTGTGCTGCTGGCGGGGGCCGCCAACGCCACCGGCAACGCGCTCGCCAACAACCTGACCGGCAATAGCGCGGGCAACCAGCTGAACGGGCGGGGCGGCGCCGACACGATGCGCGGGCTCGGCGGCCACGACACCTATATCGTCGATCATGCCGGCGACGACGTGATCGAGGCCTCCTCCGCCGGCACCGACACCGTGCGCGCCTCGATCAGCTATACGCTCGGCGCCAATGTCGAGAATCTGGTGCTGACCGGCGCCGCGGCGATCGACGGCACCGGCACGTCCGGCGCCAACCACATCACCGGCAACTCCGCGGCGAACACCTTGATCGGCCATGGCGGCGGCGACACGATCCTGGGCGGGACCGGCGACGACCGCATCTTCGGCGGCCGCGGCAACGACTCGCTTCGCGGCGAAGGCGGCACCGACCGCTTCTATTTCGACACCGCGCTGAACGCCTCGACCAACGTCGACAATTTGATCAACTTCACGCCGGCCGACGACTGGATCCTGCTCGACCAGGACATCTTCTCCGGCATCGCCGCCAACGGCGTGCTCAGCGCCTCGGCGTTCCGGGTCGGCACCACCGCTTTGGATGCCGACGACCGCATCCTCTACGACCAGCCGACGGGCCGGATCTTCTACGATGCCGACGGCGTCGGCGGCGCGGCGGCGATCCTGTTCGCAACCGTCAATGACGGCACCGCCGTCACCAACGCGGACTTCTACGTCTACGGCTGAAGCCGGGGACAGTTTAGGGACAGTCCAGGGACAGTTACCTAACTGTCCCTGGACTGTCCCCGCTCTGCGCGTCGAGCCATGCCTGGAACATCAGCACGGACCAGATGGCGGCGGTGTTGTCGCCGCGCCCGGCCAGATGGTCGCGCCAGCGCGCGCGCACCGGCCCCGGGCGGAAATGGCCGCCGTCGCGCAGCCGGCGCTCGTCGAGCAGTTCCTCGGCCCACGGCCGCAGCGGGCCGCGCAGCCATTCCCCGACCGGCACCGCGAAGCCGGTCTTCGGCCGGTCGAACAGATGCGCCGGCACATGGCGGTGGAGCAGCCGGCGCAGCACCTGCTTGCCGGCGCCGCCGGCGAACTTCAGGCCAAGGGGTATCCGCGCCGCCAGCTCGGCGACGCGGTGATCGAGCAAGGGGACGCGGGTCTCGAGGCTCACCGCCATCGCCGCCCGGTCGACCTTGCAGAGGATGTCGTCGGGCAGGTAGGTGACGGCGTCGCGATACATCATCCGCACGATATCGGGCGCCGCGCCGCCGAGCCCGGCGCCGGCGCGGCTCATCCCGGCTTCCTCGCCTTCGACCGGCCCCTGCCGGCGGTGCCATTCGTCGACGAAGCTGTCATGGACGTCGTCGATGCCGCCGGCCGAGGCCATCGCCCGCAGCGACTTGCGGATCTTGGCGCCGAAATGGGGCTGGCGGCTGCGCCGCCGCGCCAGATCGGCGCCGGCGTCCCAGGCGGCCGCCGGCACGGCGCCGAGCAGCCCCGCCGCGCCGGCCCGCAGCGGCCGCGGCAGCCGGGCGAGGCGCGACCACAAACGGTCGGCGGCGAGATAGCGGTTATAGCCGCCGAACATCTCGTCGCCGCCGTCGCCCGACAGCGCCACCTTCACCTGCGAGCGGGCGTGGCGGCAGACGAGGTAGGTCGGGATTTGCGAGGAATCGGCGAACGGCTCGTCATAGATATTGGGCAGCAGCGGGATCACCTGCTGCGCGTCGCCCGCGCTGACATAGGCTTCATGATGGTCGGTGCCGAGATGAGCCGCCACCGCGCGGGCGTGCGGCGCTTCGTCGAACGCGGCGTCCTCGAATCCGACGGTGAAGGTCCGCACCGGGCCATGCTGGCGATACAGCGCCACCACCGTCGAGGAATCGACCCCTCCGGACAGGAAGGCGCCGACGGGCACGTCGGCCATCGCCTGGTCCCGGACCGCGTCGAGCAGCGCCCGTTCGAGCGCATCGAGCGCTTCGCGCTCGTCGGCGACCGGATCGGCGAGCCCGGCGAGCACGACGTCGCGATACGACCAGTAGCGGCGGACGAGGTTCCCGCCCGGCTCGGGCGGGGCGGCCGGAGGGTCGAGCAGGCGCTCGGCCGGGGCTGACAGGATAGAGCCCGGCTCGAGCTTGTAGATCCTCTCGAAGATCGACAGCGGCGCCGGGATGTAGCCGAGCCGGGCATAGAGGCCGAGCGCGCGCCGTTCGAGGCAATTGTCGAACCCCGGCACGATCCGCATCGCCTTCAATTCCGAGGCGAAGACGAAGCTGCCGCCGACCCAGCCATAATATAAGGGCTTCTCGCCGAAGCGGTCGCGGACCAGATGCAGCCGCCGCTCGCGCGCGTCCCACAGCGCCATGGCGAACATGCCGACCGCCTTGCCGAGCGTCCTTTCCAGTCCCCAGGCGGCGATGCATTCGACCAGGGTCTCGCTGTCCGAATGGCCGCGCCACGCGCCGCCGCCGGCCGCCGGTCCGCCGCCGCCCGCTTCCAGCTCCGCGCGCAGCGCCGCATGATTGTAGATCTCGCCATTATAGTTGAGCACCCAGCGGCCGTCGCGCGACGTCATCGGCTGGCGGCCGGCCGGCGACAGGTCGACGATCGCCAGCCGGCGATGGGCGAAGCCGATGCCGGCCTCGGCGTCCGACCAGAAATCCTCATCGTCGGGCCCGCGATGGCCGATCTGTTCGGCCATCCGCCGGAGCAGCGACGGATCGATCCGACCGCGCCCGACGATCCCGGCGATGCCGCACATCGTTCAGCCGTCCTTGCGCAGCGCCATCACGCGCATGTCGGCGCAGCGCGTCCGCCACGCCTGGTGGACCTCGCTTCGATAGCCGGCGCGGAAGACCAGATAATCCTCGGCGAACAGGGTAGCGAAGCCCTGCTCGCCGAGCCGGCGCTCGATCGCGTCCCATTCGATATGGTCGTCGGGCCAGACGTGGATGTCGCCTTCGTTGGAATGATGCGGATCGACCAGCAGCCGGCGCAGCTTGCCGTAATAATTGGCGGGGACGAAGAACTTGCGCCAGTCGAAGCGCCGCGCCCGGCGAACGAACTCGCGATAGGCCGGATCGTCCCGCCAGTAGCCGGGGCTGTGCTCATGGTCGATGTAGAGCACGCCGCCGGCCCGGGTCACCCGCGCCATTTCGTCGAGCGCGCCGAGATAATCGGGCACGTGGTGAAGGACCGAATAGGTCGCCACCAGGTCGAAGCCGGCGTCGGCGACCCCGGCCAGGCTTTCGCCGTCGAGCCGCCACGCGGTGACCGGATCGCCGCTATGGCGCCGTTCGATCAGCTCGAGGAAGCGCGGCGAGACGTCGGCGGCGACGACCTCGAAGCCCAACGCAAGCAGATGGCGGGTAAGGTTGCCCGAGCCGCAGCCGAAATCGAGCGCGCGCGGCCGGGGGGTATTGGTCCGCACCGCGGCCGCCGCGCGGGCAAGCGCCTCAGCGAGCCGCGCCTGCTCGACGGGGTTGAAGATCTCGTCATGGGTCGCCTCGTAGCGTCCGGCGACATGGTCGTGGACGCGGATATTGTGCTCGATCTGCGCGCGGTCGAGGGACTGCGACATCACTCGCCCATCCCCGCGGTCCGTGCGAGCAGCTGCTCCCACAGGTCGACGACCCGCGCCAGCGCGAAGCCGTCGATCGACGCCGGCGCCGCGGCGGCGAGGAGCCGGCGCCGCTCGGCCGATGCCATCAGCGCCGCCAGCCCGGTCGCCAGCGCCGCCTCGCGGTCGGCGCCGGCGACCAGCAGCCCGTTGACCTCGTCGCGGATCAGCTCGTTGGTGCCGGGACAGTCGGCGAAGCCGACCACCGGCAAGCCGTGGCTCAGCGCCTCCGCGGTGGTGAGGCCGAAGCTTTCATAGGAGGAGGGCATGGCGAACAGCTGGGCCGCGACATATTCGTCGTCGATCCGGGTGGTGGCGCCGGGCAGGCCGATCCGGCCGTCGAGGCCGAGCCGGGCGACCTGCGCCTCGAGCTCGCCGCGCAGCGAACCTTCGCCGACGATCCGCAGCCGCCAGTCGGGAAAGTCGCCGGCGATGCGGCCGAACGCCCCGATCAGGGTGCGATGGTCCTTCTGCTCCTCGAGGCGGCCGACCGCGAGCAAGGTCCGCTGCGGACGGCCGTCGCCGGACACGTCGGCGGGCCGGCGGTCCTGGGCGCTGACCGGATTGGGAACGACCACCATCCGCCGCCGCAGCGACGGCGGGAAGCCGTCGCGGATCGCCGGCGAGAGTACCGTGATCGCGCGCGCCAGCGACGGCGTCAGCCGCAGCAGCGCCGCCTGCAGCGGCCGCGTGCGATAGTGATCGTAGGCGATATGCTCGCTGGCGATGACCGGAACGCCGGTGCCGACCAAGGCGAGCCCGAGCGGGATATAGGCGCTGTGCATGAAGCCGACGGCCACGTCGGGCTTCACTTCCTTCGCCAGCCGCCGCAGCGCGAGCACGCGGCGGGCGGCCTCGCTCGGCCTGGTGCCGCGGCCAACCTCGCCGATGCCGAGCGCGACCCGCCGGACCGTCCGCTCGAAGGTGTAGAAGGGCTCGATGCCGTGGCGATCGAAGGTCAGCACGGTCACGGCGTGACCGCGCTGCGCCAGCGCGGAGGTGAGATCGGCCAGCACCCGCTCGGTGCCGCCGCCCGCCAGAGCGAGCGTCTTGATCGCGAACAGCAACCTCATGCCGGCCACCGGGCGAGCAGCCGGTCATAGGCCTCATGCTCCTGCGCCTGGATGCGTTGACGGTCGGAGAAATCGAGCGCCCGCTCGCGCGCCGCCTTCGACATCCGCTCGCGCAGGGCGCCGTCCTCGATCAAAGTCAGCGCCCGATCCGCCATCGCCTGATGGTCTAGGAAGGGAATGACGAAGCCGTTGACGCCGTCGGCGACGAACTCCGCCTGCCAGTCGCGGTCGAACGCGACCAGCGGCGATCCGCCGAGGCCGCATTCGATCAGCGCCATGCCGGTCAGCGGCGACAAGGTGATGCAGCGCGGAATCAGGCGGCTCAGCTCGGCCTGGTCGATATGGCCGAGAAAGCGGATGCTCGCGGTCACGCCGAGCGCGGCGGCCAGCGCTTCCAGCTCCGCCCGCATCGGACCGCTGCCGGCGATCAGACCGACCGCGTCGGGTCGGCGGCGGATGATGGCGGCCATCGCGCGGACCGCCTCGTCCGGATGCTTCAATGCCAGCAGCCGGCCGACGAACAGCAGCAACGGCGCGCCGGCGGCGATGCCGAGCGCGTCGAGCAAAGGCGCCGGCGAGGCCCGCGTTTCGGGCGGCTGGAGATGGACGTCCTCGACATTCTTTGCCACCGGGATGATCGCGGTGTCGCCGCGCGCGCCGTTGGCGATCGCGAAGTCGAGATTGTTGCGGTTGCCGGCGACGACCAGATCGGCCCGCGACAGCACCAGCCGCGCCACCCTCCGCTCGAGCCAGCGGAACGGCAGCAGCCGCGGCATCGCCAGCGCGCCGGTGGCGGCATAGAGATCGTCCTGGTTGGCGAACACCCCGACCGCCTGCGGACGTCCGGTCATCCGCTTCAGGATCAGGCCGAACAGGCCGGCATAATGAGCGTCGGTGGCATAGATGAGCGAGATACGCTGCTCGCGGACCAGCCGCCGCAGCCGCCTGAGCAGGCGCCATTGCGACACCATGAAGTTCAAGGGCAGCAGCAGCCGGGGCAGCTTCAGCATCTCGGCGACGCCTTCGATGACCGTCTGCCGCTCGCTGAACGCGATCGACTCGATCGCGCGGCTGTTCTTGCCGGCGGCGTCGGCCAGCGGATGCACGCCCCACACCCGGGCGAAATAATCGCCGCTGTGGCGCATCTCGAAAAATTGCTGGTGCCGCTTCCGGCGCACCGTTTCCACGGTGTAGGCCATATCGATGTAGAGCAGGCTGCGCTCCTTTGCTGACATGGGCTTACCGGGGTTCAGCTCGATGGACCGGGCGACAAAGGCGGCTTGCGCTTCACCAGGGAAATCGCCGCTACCATCCCCTCCCGCCATGGGACAAGCCCGGCGGCCACCGCCAGCGCCGCCGCCAGCACCAGCGCCGCCGTCTTGACGGCGATGCCGACCGGCGTTCCGGGCGTGGTCAGCTGGAACGCGGCGACCCCGGCCGCGCCGGCCACGAGGACGTACAAAGACAGCGGCGCCCACCGCACCGGCACCGGATAGAAGCGGCCGCTGACCACCCACCACAAAGTGAAGAACAGCAAGGAGGCGGCCAGCGTGCCGATCGCCGCGCCGGCCAGGCCGAAGGCGCCGATCAGCGCATAGCCGGCGGCGAAGGCGAAGCCGGCGGCGGCAAGACAGAGCGCGGCCTGCACGCCGGTGCGCTTGGCGATCCAGAAGCCGGGAGCGAAGATGTACATCTCGCCGAGCAGCACCGCCGGGGCGAGCATGAGCACGAGCGGCGCCGCGCGCGCATAATCCGGGTCGCCGAGCCAGGCGATCGCCTCCGGGGCGAACAGGCCGAGCGTCAGGCACAGGATCAAGGCGACGGCGCAAAAGGCCTGGAACACGCGCGCCAGCGCCGCCGGCGTCCCCGGATCCTCGTGGTGGACGGTGATGAGCGGCGTCATCGCCGCCTGGACGCCGACCACGGCGAGCGTCGCGATCGAAGCGATCTGGCTGGCGAAGGCGAAGACGCCGACATCGGCCAGGCTGCCGATGTCGTTGAGGACGATGCGGCCGGCATAGATGACCAGCATCACCGACAGCGCCGCCGGCACCAGCGGCGCGGCGAAGCCCAGCATCTCCTTGAGCCGGCCGCGGTCGATCGGCGCCGCCAGCCGGGCGCGCAGCCGCCACGCGCCCCACGCCACCGCCGCGGCGCCGCCGATCGCCTGGCCGATCACCACGCCGCGCAGCGGATCGGGCCAGGCCAGCGCCAGTCCGATCGACAGACCGAGCGTGAGCAGGCTGTAGATCAGGCTGACGACGACGAAATCGCCGGGGCGGAAGGTCCAGCGGAACTGGCTTTGCAGGAAGAAGAACAGGCAGTTCAACACCATCACCAGCAAGGCGATGCGAAACACCGGCAGATAGGCGGGATCGCCGAGAACCATGGCCGTGCCCCAGCCGGCAAAGGCCTGGCCGAGGCCGAGGAACAGGGCCTGGGTGACGAGCGTGAACCACCAGGCGCTGCCGGCGTAGAGATCCTGCTCCTGGCGCGAGGCGGTCGCGCCGTGATGGCGGGCCAGGCCCTGCGCCACCTGCAGCGGCACGATCACGGCGGCGAGGTTGCCGACCAGAGTGAGCATGGCGAGCGCGCCATAATCGGCCGGAGCGAGGATCGCCGGCAGCACCAGCAGCGAGACCAGCAAAGTGCCGCGCGCGATCATGTAGGTGAGGCCGTAGACCAGGCTGTGGCTGAGCAGCGCCCGGATCATCCCCGGCCCGCCTCCGCGCCGACCAGATCCTCGAGCCCGCGGGCGAACTTCACGGCCGGCGCGACCAGCAGCCGCCGCATCGCCGAGATGTCGGCGACGAGGTCGCCGCCGCCGGCGTCCGCGCTGGTTTCGAACCGGGGCTCGGCGCCGATGGCGCGGCCGATCGCCTCGCCGATCGCGCGCAGGCTCAGCACCTCGGCGCCGGCGAGGTTGACGATGTGCCGCCCGTCCAGCGCCAGCGCGGCGCGCAGCGCGGCGGCGGCGTCCGAGGCATGGAGCGGGTTGATCCGCATGCCGTCGCGGCCGGCGAGGCGGATCGGCTCGCCCGACCGGACGCGGCCGACCAGCCGCGGGATCAGCATCGCCTCGTCCTGGCCGCGGCCGTAGAGGAAGAAGGGCCTGAGGATGACCAGGTCGATGAGGCCGGCGAACGGCTCGAGCAGCCGTTCGCCGGCCTGCTTGGTCGCGGCATAGAAAGTGAGCGCCGGCCCGGCCGCCGGAGGCGCCGTCTCGGCGAGCGGGGCCGGGCCGGCCGCATAGACGCCGCCGGTCGAGGCGTAGACGAAGCGGCGCGCGCCGGCGCGGACGGCATAAGAAGCAAGCTCGACCGCAGCCTGGCAGTTGATCCGGGCGACATGGGCCGCTTCGTCCGGGAAGGCGCGGAAGCGGCGGGACTGGGCGAGATGGATGACCGCGTCGGCGGCGGGCGGCAGCTTTGCGCGTTCGAGCCCCTCGGCAAGATCGCACCGATGGTGGACGACCCCGGCCGCCTGAGGCGGCTCGCGTCCGACCACGTGCAGTTCGGCTTCCTCCGCCAGCAGGGGCAGGAGATAGGAGCCGAGCAGGCCGGTGCCGCCGGTGATCACGATCCGCCGCATTGCCCCCTCATGCGCGATTCGCGCCGATCAGCCAAATTGCTTCAACCACTCCTCGATGCTGAGCAGCGACCAGATCAGCAGGCGGCGGTTCTGGATGCCGCTTGTATGCTCGCCCACCAGCCGCTCGACCGTGTCGGGATCGAGATATTCGTAGAGCCGCGCGTCGCGGTCGAGCAGAGCGCGTTTGACGAAGTCGATGCTGTCGCCCTTGAACCAGCTCGCGTCGGGCGCGGAAAAGCCCTGCTTCTGCGCCCTGGCCACCTCCTCGGGGATGAAGCCGCCCATCACGTCGCGCAGGATCTGCTTGCCGTCGCGGGTGCGCTGGAAGAAGCGCGCCGGCTTGTCGCCGGGCTCGTTCTCATTGAGGCGGGCGACCTCCGCGAGATTGTTGAGCTTCAGCCGGACCGGCACGCGCATCGCGAAATCGACCAGGTCGTTGTCGAGGAACGGCACCCGGGTCTCGAGGCTGTGCGCCATGCTGAGCTTGTCCTCGACCACCAGAAGGCCGTGCAGGAAGGTCTTCGCCTCGAAGTAGAGACTATGGTTGATATAGCCTTCGGGGCTGTGGAGCGCCTCCTCATGGTGCCGGAACACGCCGCGGAAGATGTCGCGGGTCGAGACGGCGGCGACGTCGCTCCGGATCGGCGCGAACAGGCTGGCCCGCTCCTCGTCGCTGAGCATGCGCTGCCAGAAGCCGTAATATTTGTCGGCATAATCGTCGAAGCTGTGATTGACGACGGCGCGATAATATCGCCACGGATAGCCGCCGAACAATTCGTCGCCGCCGGCGCCGCTCATCACCACCTTGACGAACTTGGAGGCGAGCTGGGCGGCATAGAAATTGGGGTAGCTCTGCCCGACCCGCGGCTCCTCGAGATGCCAGGCGAGCCTCGCCATCGCCCGCTCCATGTCGCCGGCCTTCAGCACCATCTCATAATGCTCGGTCTTGAAATGGTAGGACATCGCCTCGGCCTTGGCGCGCTCGTCGAAGCCCAGCTCGATGCCCGAGGCGGAGCTGAGGTCGAAGCCGCAGGTGAAGGTCTTGAGCCAGGGAAAGGATGAAGCGGCGATCGCGGTGATCGACCCCGAATCCATGCCGCCGCTCAAATAGGAGCCGAGCTCGACGTCGGTGACGAGCTGGCGCGACACCGCCTGGCGGAACAGCCGGTCGAGCTCCTCGCGATAGGCCTCGTCCTCCTCGGGCCGGTCGGGCTCGCGAAAGTCGAAATCCCAATATTGGGTGCGGGTCAGATCGGGAGCGCCCGCTCGCGCGTCGAGGTCGAGCGTCGCATAATAGCCGGGCGGGAGCAGCTCGACGCCCTCGATCAGGGTGCGGTCGGTGAAGATGTTCTGGAAGGTGAAATATTCGAACAGCGCGCGGCGGTCGACCCGCGACGAAAAGTCGGGCAGCGCCATGAACGCCTTCTGCTCGGAGGCGAAGGCGAGCCGGCGGCCGTCGCGCAGGATGTAGAGCGGCTTGACGCCGTAGCGGTCGCGGGCGAGCAGCAGCCGGCGCGCCTTGCGGTCCCACAGCGCCAGCGCGAACATGCCGTTGAAGCGGTCGAGCGCGGCGCTTCCCCATTGGGCAAGCGCGTTCAGCACCACCTCGCTGTCGGTGCGGGAGCGGAAGGCATGGCCCAGCGCCTCCAGCTCGGCCCTCAGCTCGCGGAAATTATAGACCTCGCCATTATAGTTGAGCACATAGCGCCGGTCGTCGCTGACCATCGGCTGCTGGCCGGCCGGCGTGAGGTCGATGATCGCCAGCCGGCGGTGGCCGAAGCCGACCTCATCCTCGATCCACTGCCCCTCCCCGTCCGGCCCGCGGTGGCGGATCGCATCGCTCATCGCGCGCAGCACCGCCGGCGACACCGGCGCGCCGTCGAGATGAATGAGGCCCGCTATCCCGCACATTTCAAGCTTTGAACCGCCCGCTGTGGCAAGCCTGCTCGGAATGGAGGAAGTCGGCGGTGAAGCCGGCCTCGGCGAGCATCGCTTCGAACGACTCGCGGTCGTAGCGGAAGGCGGTTTCCGGCGCATACCAGTCGAAATTGACCATCCGCGAGCCGTCGAAGCCGTGCTCGGGGTTCCAGAAGCATTTGATGAAGTTCCAGTAGAGGAAGCGCTGCAGGTCGGTGCGGCCGCCCTTTATCCCCAAAGCGGGCATGTCGGGAATGTCGATCTCAATTTCGAGCTCGGCCAGCGTTCGGCCGAGCCGGGTCAGCTGCTCGCTCAGCGCCCACAATTGGTCGCTCGACAGCGTCTTCGAATAGTCGCGGAAATGAGCGTCGAGCAGCTCGCGCGGCAGCGCCTTCCTGGCATAGACGTAGGTGTTGAGCGATCCGCCCGGTTCGAGGATCCGGCGGAATTCGCGCAGCGTCGCGGGCGGGTCGGCGGTGTGGTGCAGCACCTGGTCGCAATTGACGAAATCGAGAATGCCGTCGCGAAACGGCGTGGCGGCGATGTCGCCCTTGACGAACAGCAGGTTCGCGACGCCGGCATGGCGGCGGGCGGCGAGGAACACCGAATCGGAGAGGTCCATCGCCACCACCAAAGCGGCGGGGTTGAGGCGCGCCAGCCAGGCCGCCTTGTGGCCCGGACCGCAGCCGGCGTCGAGGATGCGCCGCCGCGGCGCCAGCGCCGCGGCCAGCGCCGCCTCGGACTCATAGCCGTAGCAATCGAGATACCAGCGCAGCTGGAAGCTCTGCCAGCCTTCGTCCGGCCCGGCCGCCTGATCGAGCGCCGCCCACTTGTCGGAGAAGGCGCCGGCGGTGCGCGCCGCATGGTCCGCCGCGACGCCGGCATCGGCGATGCGCACGCCGTCGACCACCGGCAGCTCGCGGTCGAACAGCTCGGCCGCGGCCGGCTCGGCGGCTTCGGTCATGCGCCGGCCCCGGCGCCGTCGGCACGCCGCCTTGCGTCGACCTCCGCCTTGTGGGCGGCGCGCCACGCGATCAGCCGCTCCAGCCCCTCGCGCAGGCCGGTTTCGGCGGTGAAGCCGATCTCGGCCGCCGCCCGCTCCGGCGACCCGATCCGGTTGCGCACCAAAGTGGCGGTGCTGCGCGGCGCGTAGTTTATCGTCCCGGTCGATCCGGTCAGCTCGAGCAGCAGCTCGGCCAGCTGCTTCAATGAGGTGCGCCGGCCGGTGCCGACATTGTAGAAGCGGTCGCTGGCGTCGGCCTGCATCGCGCGGACATTGGCGAGCGCGCAATCCTCGACGGCGATGAAATCGAACGCCTCGGAACCGTCGCCGAGCACATTCGGGCTCTCGCCGCGATCGATGGCGTCGAGCATCTTCATGATCACCGCGATATAGGCGCCGCGATAATCCTGCCGCGGCCCGTAGACGTTCATGTAGCGAAGGCCGACATAATCGAGCCCGTAGCGGTGGTGGAAGGCGCGCAGCATCGCCTCGCCGGCGATCTTGGTCGCGCCGTAGAAGTTGCGGTTGTTGAACGGGTGGTCCTCGGTCATCGGCTCCTCGACGGCGTCGCCATAGACCGAGGCCGAGGAGGAATAGACCAGCCGCTTCACGCCCTTCGCGACGCAGGCCTCGATCACGTTGAAGGTGCCGCGGACGTTGACGTCGAAGGCGCTGCGCGGGAATTCGTGGCACTGGAGCAGCCACAAAGCGGCGAAGTGGAACACGCCGTCCGCCCCGTCGAGCGCCGCCTCGAGGATGTCGGTCTGCAATATATCGCCGCCGGCCTCGAACATCCGCACCCTTTTGTCCTTCAGCGCCGTCTCCAGATTCTCGGGCCGGCCGCGAACGAAATTGTCGTAGACGAGGATCTCGGCGACATCCTCCTTCAGCAGGCGGTCGGCGGTGTGCGATCCGATCAGCCCGGCGCCGCCGATCAGCACCAGCTTGCTGCCCTCAAGTCGCATGGCGGTCTTTCATGTCCAACATCCTGTCGCACAGGTGGCGCGCCAGCGGGAAGGCGCTGGTGAAGGCCGGGGAGACGGCGTTAAGCACGTGGGTCGAAGCCGGTCCAGACTCGACGAGGAAGTCGGTGACCAGCCGGCCGGCCGACCGGTCCAGCAGCTGCGCCCTTATGCCGACCTTGTCGCAAGGCAGCAGGTGCTCCGCCCGCAGCCGCGGCAGCAACAGCCGCGCGGCCGCGGCGAAGCGCCGCCGGGAAAAACGCCGTCCCTCGCGCCAGGCGAGCCGGCGAAAGCCGTCGCGGCCCGTCAGCAGCAGGCGGGCGAGCAGGCCGCCGATGCGAAGCGTCTCGCCCGCCGAGACGCCTTGCCAGCCGCGATAATTCTCGCGGCCGAAGGCCGGAATCGCGGTCGGCCCGAGATAGATGCTGCCGTCGATCGCGGTCGTGCTGTGGATGCCGAGAAAGGGCACGCGCAGGTCCGGCACCGGATAGAGCAGATGGTTGATGCGGATGCCGGAAGCGGGATCGAGCTTCCAGTAAAGCCCCTTGAACGGCAGCATGGTGTAGCGGCGGCCGGCGCCGAACAGGCGGGCGACGCGGTCGGCGTGGAGGCCGGCGGCGTTGACCGCATGGCCAAAGCCGATCCGCTCTCCCGACCATATGAGCTCGCGCCGGCCGGGATCGACCGCTTCGAGCCGTCCGCCGCAGCGCAGCTCGACGCCGGCCCCGGCGGCGTCGGCGGCGAGCGCCGCCATGATCTCGGCCGGGCTCACCACCGCGGTCGCCGGGACGAACAAAGCCTCGCCGGTGGCCGAACGCGCCTCCGGCTCGCGCCGCGCCAGCTCGGCCGGCCCGAGCCGCTCGACTTCGACGCCGTTCGCCGCGGCGCGGGAGGCGAGCAGGTCGAGCTGCGCGCCGTCGCCCGGCCCGGTGGGAAGAAGGATCTTGCCGAGGTGCCGCAAAGGCAGGCCGCGCGCGGCGCAATATTCGGCCATCTCGCGCGCGCCGGCGCCGCAGAGGCGCGCCTTCAACGACCCCGCGGGATAATAGATGCCGCTGTGCAGCACGCCGCTGTTGCGGCCGCTGGCATGGCGGCCGGGCCGATCCTCTTTCTCGAGCACCAGCACCCGCGCACCGGGCTCGCGCCGCTTCAGCTCGCGCGCGACCGCCAGGCCGACGATGCCGGCGCCGATGACCACGAAATCGGCCATCAGATCGAGCGGACCGCCTCGTCGAGCGCGGCGACGATCCGGTCCTGCACCTCGTCTTCGAGATAGGCGATGGATCGGAAGGCTCAGCACCCGCCGCGCGGCGGCGTCGGAACGGGGCAGCTCGCCGTAGACGCAGCGGTCGCGATAGGCCGGCTGCGCGCTCAACGGCGCCGGATAATGGACCGCCGTCGGGATCCCCGCTTCGGCCAGCGCCGCCACGATCGCCGCGCGATCGTCGATCAGGATCGTATATTGGGCGAAGGTGCCGGTCCGGTCGGCGCGCTGCGCGACCCGCTCGATCCCGCGCTGCTCGAGCATCCGTTCGTATCGCGCGGCCATCTCGCGCCGCCGCGAGACCTCCCAGTCGAACCGTTTCAGCTTGGCCAGCACCACCGCGCATTGCAGCGTGTCCATCCGGCCGCCGAGACCGATCCGGACATGATGATAGCGGCCGGACTGGCCGTGGACGCGGATCTCGCGGCAGGTCGCGGCCAGATTATCATCGTCGGTGAAGAGGGCGCCGCCGTCGCCGTAGCAGCCGAGCGGCTTGGACGGGAAGAAGCTGGTGCAGCCGATCGCCGACAGCGCGCAGCTTCGGCGGCCGCGATAATCGGCGCCGAAGCTCTGCGCGCCGTCCTCGATCACGGTCAGGCCGTGACGGGCGGCGATCGCATTGACCTCGTCCATGTCGGGCGGCTGGCCGTAGAGGCCGACCGGGATGATCGCCCGGGTGCGCGCGGTGACCGCCGCCTCGACTTGCGCCGCGTCGATATTGCAGGTGTCCGCCTCGACGTCGACCAGCACCGGCATCGCGCCGGCGAGGATCACCACCTCCGCCGTCGCCGCGAAGGTGAAGGCCGGCACGATCACCTCGTCGCCCGGGCCGATGCCGAGCGCCATCAGGCCGATCAGCAGCGCCTCGGTGCCGCTCGCCACCGCGACGCAGTGGCGGGTGCCGGAATAGGCCGCGAGCTCTTCCTCCATCCCGGCCACTTCGGGGCCCATGATGAAGCGGCCATGGCCGATCACGCCGGCGATGGCGGCGTCGATATCTTCCTTGAGCGCGCGATATTGCGCCTGAAGGTCGACGAACGGGATCATCGTTCCAGCACGCGGCACCGGCCCGCCTCGAGCCGGTAAAGCTCTCCGGTCGCCGGACAGGCGGCCTCGCCGTCGCCGTCGAGCGGCAGGTCGAGCCGCTCGCCGTGCCGGCTGATCCAGCCGATCCGGCGCGCCGGCACGCCGGCGGCCAGCGCGAAATCGGGAACGTCGCTTGTGACGACGGCGCCGGCGCCGACGAAGGCGTGGCGGCCGATGGTGACGCCGCAGACGATCGTGCAATTGGCGCCGAGCGTCGCGCCGGTCCGCACCCGCGTCTCGCGATATTCGTGCTTGCGCTCGATCCCCGCGCGCGGATTGGCGACGTTGGTGAAGACCGCGCTCGGCCCGCAGAAGACGCCGTCTTCCAGCACCACCGCGTCATAGACCGAGACGTTGTTCTGGATCCGGCAGCCGTCGCCGATCGCCGCGCCGCCGCCGACATACACATTCTGGCCGAGCGTGACGTCGCGGCCGATGCGGGCGCCGGCGCAGACGTGGACGAAATGCCAGACATGCGATCCCTCGCCGATCTCGGCGCCGTCGTCGACGATCGCGCTGTCGTGGCGATAATAAGTCATCGGCGGGCGCTCCGCGCCGCCAGCTCATGGCAGTCGCCGACCGCGCCGGCCGGCCTCGCGGTGCGGATCGCCGCCACCGTCTCGATCGCGCAGCGGCTGCTTTCGAGGCCGAAGCCGCGGCCGGCGAGGATCAGTTCGTAGCTGCGGACATGGAGATCGGCGAACCCTCCGGAAAATTCGATCTCGGCGCCGTCGACCGCGATCGAGCGAAAGGTGCGCTGACCGGCCCGGCGCGGCGCCTCCGGCAGGTCGTCGGCGTCGACCGACAGGAACCAGCGCACCCGCGCGCGCTGATATTCGAGCGCGCCGGCGGCGCGGGCCGGCTCGTTCAGATGGACCCGGCTGTCCTCGAGGTCGCCGAACACGAAATGGAGCATGTCGAAGAAGTGGACGCCGATATTGGTCGCGATGCCGCCCGATTTCTTCTCGTCGCCTTTCCACGAATAGAGGTACCAGCGGCCGCGCGCGGTGACGTAGGTGAGGTCGACCTCATGCTTGCCGGCGCTCGCCGGCTCGGCCCGGATCCGCTCGCGCAGCGCGAGGATTTCGGGGTGGACGCGCAGCTGCAGGATGGTGCTCACCGTGCGGCCGGCCGCCGCCTCGGCCTCGATCAGCCCGTCTATGTTCCAGGGATTGAGCACCAGCGGCTTTTCGCAGATCGCGTCGGCGTCCGATCGCAGCGCGAAGCGGATATGGGAATCGTGCAGATAATTGGGCGAGCAGATCGAGACGGCGTCGACCCGCTCGCCGCCGCCGGCGCGGCGCAGCTTGTCGATATGCCGGTCGAAGCGCTCGAACTCGGTGAAGAAGGCGCTGTCGGGGAAATAGGAGTCGATGATTCCGACGCTGTCGCTCGGGTCGAGCGCGGCGACCAGCCGGTTGCCGGTCGCCTGGATCGCCTGCATGTGGCGCGGCGCGATATAGCCGGCGGCGCCGATCAGGGCGAAATTCGTCATAGCCAGAATCTCACCGCCACCTGGGTCGACATCCCCGGAGAAGGGGGGAATAGTCCCCCGAAGCCCTCGCCCCTATCATAAAGACCCGCCTTTGCCAGTCCAGCGCAGCAGGGGAAAGCGCTTGCCAACTCGCCCGGGGCGATGCTTCGAGCGGCTGGAATGGCCCGCACGCTCGTCATCTCGATCAACGCCTCGTGGAACATCCTCAACTTCCGGCTGGGGCTGATCGCGGCGCTGCGCGAACAGGGCTGGCGCGTCGTCGCGCTGTCGCCGGCCGACCGCTACAGCGCCCGCCTCGCCGGCCACGGCATCGAGCATGTCCCGATCGCGATCGACAGCGCCGGCCTGTCGCCGCTGCGCGACCTGAAGCTGCTGCGCGACTATCGGCGGCGGCTGCGGCGAATCCGGCCGGACGCCTTTCTCGGCTATACCGCCAAGCCCAACGTCTGGGGCTCGCTCGCCGCAGGATCGCTCGGCATCCCGGTGATCAGCAACATTTCCGGCCTCGGCACCGCCTTCATCGAGCCGGGACCGCTGCGGCGGATCCTCTCCTTCCTCTACCGGATCGCGCTCAGGCGATCGGCGGCGGTGTTCTTCCAGAATCCGGACGACCGCGCCCTGTTCCTCGCCGCGCGTCTGGTCCGCCCGGACCAGGCGCGGCTGCTCCCCGGCTCCGGCATCGACCTCGACCATTTCCGGCCCCCGGACAGCGGACCCGGCACTGCCGGTCGGTTCACCTTCCTGATGATCGGGCGGCTGCTGTGGCAGAAAGGCGTGCGCGAATATGCCGAGGCGGCGCGGATCGTCCGCCGCGCGGCGCCCGACACGCGGTTCGGGCTGCTCGGCTTCCTCGACGCGCCCAACCGCTCCGCCGTGCCGCGCGAGCAGATAGACGCCTGGGCCGGCCTGATCGACTATCTCGGCGACAGCGACGACGTGCGCCCGCACATCGCAGCGGCCGACTGCATCGTCCTGCCTTCCTGGCGCGAAGGGCTGCCGCGCGCCCTGCTGGAGGGGGCGGCGATGGGCCGGCCGCTGATCGCCACCGACGCGCCCGGCTGCCGCGAGGTCGTTGAGCAGGGCGTCAACGGGCTGCTGTGCGCGGTCCGGGACGAGAAATCGCTGGCCGAGGCGATGCTGAACATGATCCGCCTCACCGCCGCGGAGCGGGCGGCGATGGGCGCCGCCGGCCGCGCCCGGGTCGAACGCGATTATGGCGAGCAGTGGGCGATCGCGCCCTATCTGCAGCTGCTCGACGAACTGGTTCCGCCCCGCTGACGGTATTACGGGGAGCGGGACGGTCCCCGAACGGGGACTGTCCCCGCTCTGAAGTCGCCCGCGCTTCAGTCCGCCTCGAGATGGCGCGCCGGGCGTTTCGCGGCCGAGCGCCGGGCGCCGCGGCCGGGCGCGGCGCCGCCGCTCGCCATCAGCGCGCAGCAGGCCGCGAACAAAGCGGCGATCGCCGCGGTGCGCAGCGGATAATCGACCAGGCTGTGGGCGAGGATCGCGGCCGAGGCGATGGTCGCCGCCCGCGCGAAATAATCGGCCTCCGCCGACTGCCAGATCACGATCGTCCGCCGCCCCCACCAGGCCAGGAACAGCAGCAGCACGACCAGACCGGGCAGGCCGGTTTCGAGGACGATCTCGATCCAGTCGCTGTGGACATGGTTGATATAGGTCGTCGTCACCCGCTCCTGGTCCTCGTAGAGGCGGTAGATCGGCTGGAAGGTGCCGATGCCGGAGCCGAACGGCAGATGGTCCTTCACCGCCGCGAAGCTGGTGGTGAAGGTGGTGTAGCGCGAGACAGTGTCGCTCTGGGCCTCGGCGCTGATCAGATTATTGTCGAACCGGCCCGAAAAGACCGCCGCGACCGAGCCGGCGCCGAGCAGCAGCACCAGCCCGATCGCCCAGAGCGGGATGCCGCGGCCGCGCAGCATCAGCAGCAAAGTCGCGGCGCTGACCGGGAGCATCAGGCCGAGGCCCGCTAGCGACCCGTTGATGCCGAGCCCGACGATCACCAGAGCGAAGAAGCCGCCGAGGATGACGACCAGCCCGGCCGATTTCTGGGCGGTGCGGCCGCGGCTGCGGGCGGCCATCGAGAGCGCGCCGAGGAACGGCACAACGGCGACCAGGAAGGTCGCCAGATGGTTGGCGTTGGAGAAGAAGCCGACAGTGACGCCGTAATTGGTGACGCGATAGAAATACCAGGGCGAGCCTTCGCCGCCGGTGATCTGCATCGCCCCGACCAGCACCGACAGCGTCATCGCGAAGACGAGGGTCCAGGCGATCCAGCTTGTCCGGGCGCCGAACCTCAGCATCCACAGCAGCACCGCGACCGCCGGCAGCAGCCACAAAGCCGAGGCGATCGTGTCGTTCGGCGCGAGCGAGAGCGGCAGCCAGGGCAGGTCCTGGCCGAGCAGCGCGAAGCCCTGCGCGACCGGCTCGCGGCCGGGCAGCGCGGTCCAGATCGACGGCGGCAGCGGCACCAGCTGGACGAGGATGATGCCGATCAGCAGCAGGAGCAGCAGGATCAGCCTCTTGCCGGCGCGGGTCAGCGGCGCTCGCCCGCCGAAAGCGATGGCCGCGAAGATCATCAGAGTCGCGAGCAGCTGCAGCAGCAGGTTCGCCCACAGGCCGGCGGCGCTGGCGCCGCCGAGCAGCAGGCACAGCAAAAGAAACGCGGCCAGCAGCCCCGAGGTCAGCTTCCGGCTCACCTCAATCCCGCCCCTTCGATGCGCAGCTGCCGGATCGTCACCTGCTGGTCTTTGGGAAATTCGGCGGAATTGCCGACCAGCCGCAGCCACTGGCCGGGGCAGCCGCTGTCGGGAACGACGAAGTCCCCGCTGATCCTCTTGCCGCTGAAATCGACCCCCGTGAGCACGATCGCGGTCAGCCGCCGCGCGCCCGGATGGCAGTTGATCGTCCAGGCCAGCCGGCCGCCCTCGCCGCCCTCGGCCTCGCCTTCGGCGGTGAAGGAGAGCCGGTAGCGGCCGGGCGCCAGCAGCAGCAGCTGGCTCGCCAGCCCGACGTCGCGGCGGCCATAATATTCGACGTGGAGGGCGTTGGCGGTGCGCTCGGCGAAGCCGTCGCTGCCGGTTTCGAGCTGCCAGTTGAACGGCGGCGGCCCCGGCAGGCCGGCAAAGTCGCGGTCGTAGACGCCGCCGGCGCGGCCGCCGGATGCGGCGCCGGTCAGCCGCTGCCAGGCGGCGTGCGCCTCCCCGATTTGGCCGCGTTCGACCATGCCCTCGAGCAGCAGCCGCTGCCAGGCCGGCGTCTCGCCGGCCGCGGTCCGCGGCGGCGAATCGCCGGCGAGGGCGAGGATGATGTCGGGATCGGCCCGTTGCCGCGCCAGCTGCTCGAGCACGCCGGTGGTCAATTGCGGATCGGCCGCCATCGCCCGGCGCACCGCGTCGCGGGTGGCGGGATCGGCAGCCATGCGGGCGAGCTGGGCGGTGAGCAGCCGGCCGGCGTCGGGGAAGGACCGGGTCAGCACCGCCATCGCCGTCGCCGCCTCGGCGGCGCGGCCGAGCCGGATATGCTGGTCGAGCTCGAGCAGCAGCGCGTAGCGCGAGCGCGGGTTGCGGCGGCTCGCGACCGCGATCAGCCGGTCGGCGCGCGCATCGTCGCCGGCGGCGATCGCCTCGCGCGCGGCGATCAGCAGCGGCACTTCCGATAGCGGCGCGTGGCGGAACGCGTCCAGCGCGCCGGCGCGGGTTTCCGGATCCGGTCCGCCGGTCAGCTGCAGCCGCTCGAAGGCGCGGTCGAGCCGGACGTCGGGATGGGCGCTGGACAGCTCCGCCGCCAAATCGGGATCCACCTCGAGCAGGGCGTTGACCGCCGAATAGCGGAGGATCAGCCAGCCGATCAGCAGCGCTCCGACCAGAGCCGCCAGCGCCAGCGGCAGGCGGCCGCGCCGCGACCGCTCCGTCTCCGCCGCCGCCTCGGCCCGTTCGGCGGGCTCGCCGGCGGCGGGCTCGGGACGGAACCGGTCGGCCCAGTCCCGCTGGCTCATCGCGCCGCCCCCGGCGCGTCGGACGTCGACAGATACCAGCGCTCCTCATCCTCGATGCCGAGCGCGGTCAGAACGCCATATTGATAGGCGCCGGTATCGAGGCCGATCCGGTTCGGCCGCTCCTCGACCTCGGGCGAGATGGTGTGGCCGTGGACGACGACCAGGCCGTGCTCCTCCTTGTCGCTGAGGAAGGGCTCGCGGATCCACCTCAGGTCGAACTGGTCCTGCTCGGCAAGATCGATGCCCGGCCGGATGCCGGCATGGACGAACAGATAGTCGCCGAAGCGAAAGGTGTCGGCGAAGGTTTCGAGGAAGGCGACATGCTCGGGCGGCATTTTCGCCCGGATCCGCTCGGCGGCGGCCTCCGGTTCGATCTTCCTCAGCGCGCCGGGATCGAGGCCGTAGCTTTGGACGCATTCGGCGCCGCCGAACTTCAGCCAATCCTTGAGGATCTCGGGCTCGCCGCCGAGCACGCGCAGCAATATCTCCTCATGGTTGCCGGCGAGGAAGACCGGGGTTGCGAAATCGGGGCGGTAGTTCATCAGCCGGTCGACGACGCCGGCCGAGGCCGGGCCACGGTCGACGAGGTCGCCGAGGAAGACGATCCAGGTCTTTTTCGGCGGCCGCGCCGCGGCGTCGGCCTCGATGCGGCCGAGCAAAGTGTCGAGCAGGTCGAGGCAGCCATGAATGTCGCCGACCGCATAAGCGCGCGCGCCCGGCTTGCCGCGTGGCGGCTCGCGCCGCCGTGCCGACGGGCCGCGCGCCAATTTCCTCAACAAACTCATGCCGTCTCGACTGTCCCGGATGTTCGGCCCGCGCCCCCGGGAGAGCCACTAATTGCAAGCGGTGCGGGGGGCAAGCTTGCTCGCGCAACGCATCATCCCGGCGAAAGGGGACCCCGACAGGCGGGATCTCAGCGAGACCCGCAACGCCTTCCCGTCCCGAGCCCCGGCTTGCGCCGGGCTGACGGTCATGCGCTGATCCCGGTGCGCCCCGCGCACTGCCCCGCCAGCAGGTCATTGCGGCTCAATCTCGGTGAACCGTCCAAATCTGAAATGCACACACGGCAATGTGCTTCCATAAAAACAGGAGGATGAATATCTGGCGGTGACAACAACCGGCCGGTCACCCCTATATCCCCTGAACCTGTGCTCACGGGTGAAAATGACAAAAGGGCTGTCCTCGGCGTAAGCCTCGTCACATGGCTCGAAGCACACGACGTAAGAGCGACCGAAGCCATTGTCGTACGGGTAAATTCTGATCGTCACTATGCGCTCATCCCATACCCTGGGATTCTGCATCAGATCGATCACTTCATCTTCCGACAAATAGGCTTCGCCTGGCCGCGACGAGGGGGTCGCGCATCCTGACAGCAGCAAGCCGGTCGCCACCGACGCCAAGCGAATCTGTCGCCTTTTCATGAGTCCCATGGTCGCGTCGCCAGCGAGGAAATGATGAATCGGCCGCATTGACAAGTGGGTTTGAGTTCCGGCTCGACGCGGCTTCGCCCGCCGGCGCCGCCGCCTCAGCGATCGCGTCGCCTCCGCCGCAGCGCGCTGTTGCCGCGACCCCTTCGCCTTCGTTCACGCCGCAGCGCGCGAAAATGGGCCAGGCTCCAGGCCAGCGAAACGCTGAGTGCGACGCCACCGACGCCGGCGATGGTCGCCAGCCACGGCAGATCATATCCCCGGTCCAGCAGAGAGAATCCCAGCGCGATCGGGCCCGCAAACAGGAGCAGCGAAACGCCGATGAGGATGATCGGGGTTCTCGATGCCACGGCTTCACGTCCCCCGGTGCGGACGACGTTGAACGGAACGGCGTCAGCCGGGGCCGTCGAGCCATTCGAGGGCTAATCGCATGTCCCGGCTTCGCGCGGACAGGCACAGACGGGAGGCGCCCGGAATGGCGTCGATGCGGATCCAGTCCGATGCCCAGAAGTGCGACCGATAATGCCGGCCGGCCCAGACGCGCGACCCGATCCGCTCGAGAAGGGACGACGAGTCCAGCCATTCCGCCACCCGGGCGGCTTCAGCTTCGTCGATTTCCGCCTGCATCGGGTAGAGGCCGAGCAGCAGCGCGCTCGCGACGCTGCCCAGATAGGCGCCGACACCCACATAGACGGCCAGTACGGGATCGGAGAACAGGCCGAGCAGCACCAAGGCAACGAACACCAACAGGATGAAAATGGCCTGGCCTGCATTGTAGACCGGCACGAAAGTCCTCCGCACCATCGTGTGAACGCAGCGCAATCGCCTTTCGGGCCTGTCGAGCGGCATCTGCCCGACCGGACCCACCTCAGCGGGCGCCGTAGCCGCTCAGCATGATGCGGATCGTGCCGGCGAGGATGAGCAGGTCGAGCCAGAAGGAGAAATTCTTGATGTAGTAGAAATCGTAATGGAGCTTCTCGAGCACCTCGTCGACCTCGGCGACATGGCCCTGCTTCAATTGCGCCCAGCCGGTGATGCCGGGGCGGACGATGTGACGGTAGCGATAGAAGGGAAGCTCCGCCTCGTACCAGCGCGACAGCGGGATCGCCTCCGGGCGCGGGCCGATCCAGCTCATCTCGCCCTTGAGCACGTTGATCGCCTGCGGCAGCTCGTCGAGCCGGGCGCGGCGGAGGAAACGGCCGACCCGGGTCACCCGCAAATCCTCGTCGCCGGTCATCGCGGCGAGCCGCGGATCCTCGTCGGCCGGCGCGTCCGAGCGCATCGTCCGGAACTTGAGCATCGAGAAGGGACGGCCGCGATAGCCCATGCGCTGCTGGCGGAAGAAAGCGGGCCCGGACGAATCGAGCCGGATCGCCAGCGCGATCAGCAGCATGAACGGCGCCAGCAGCGGCAGCGCGACGAGCGCGGTGGCGAAATCGCCGATCCGCTTCAGCCGGGCATAGACGATCGCCGGGATCAGCGATCCCAATGTGTTTTCGGAAAGATGTTCGATGGCCACGCGGCCGGTGAGCGATTCCTCCATCTGTTTGACGTGCATCACCAAAGTGCCGTCGAGCGCGCGATCGGCGAGGTAACGCTCCCATTTCTCGCCGACGTCGGCGCGCAGGTCGGCGACGATCAGGTCGAGATCGGCCGAAGGCACCTCCCCGGCGGAGAGGTCGGTCCAGACCACGTCGGGAATGTGGGTGAGCCGGGCGGCGTCGCCGGCCGGGATGAAGCCGATCCTGAGGCGCCGTCGCCGCTCGTTGAAATAGACCAGGAAGAACCAGAACAGGCACAGCAGGAAGCTCACCGAGAAATGGAGGCGGCTATAGTCCAGCCGGGCGAAGAAGAAGATGGCGAGCACCAGCCCGTAGGAGGCGGCGAAGGTGGGCAGGATATTGTAGGAAGCGCGCACGCCGGGATAGCGCGACAGCCGGGTGAAGCCGAAATAGCCGGCGGCCAGCGCGAGCATCGTTCCCGCCAGCGAATTCTGCAGGCCGGGCCATTCCAGCTCGGCGACCTCGAGATTGACGCGGACCGCCCAGGGCAGCAGCACCGCGACCAAGAGGCCCATGCCGAGCTGGAAGCCCGGCCGGCTCCACACCGCGCGGCGCGACATCGCATATCTACCGGGTAGGACGGCCACGATCCGAGATCCTGAAAGCTCCGCTCGATCAGAGAGAAGGGCGTTAGGAACAAGCGGCGATCAAGTCCACTGCCCGGCGCCGGGAGAATCGCCGCCGCGGAAAGCCGGCTGCTCAGCGATCCGCGACCGGCTCCGCGCCCTGTTCGGCGAAGAACGCCCAGGCCCAGGCCGGCCCGTCGACGATTCCGGTCACGCGGCCAAGCAGCCGGGGCGGCCGCCAGCCGGTCTGGGGAAGGACATGGCCGCCGCCATGGACCGCGACCAGCACCGTGTCGACGCCCTCGCCGGGCCGCGCCCAGTCGATGCGCTCGACCCAGGTTCGGTCCGACGCCGACGAGGACGGCATGGAGACGGTCGAGCTCCCGGTCAAACCCCTTGCCCGCGCGAAATATTCGGCGCTCGCCCGCGCCGAAATCACCGTGCCGCGATTGCCGAAGCCGAACAGGGTGACCTTGCCGCCCGCAAAAGGATTGATCGGGTCGGCAGTGCCGTTGACCAGCATGACCGGCGGCGGGCGGCCGCGCGCGGCGCAGACATTATTGTCCGGCGTCGGCAGGTTCGCCGCGAACACCGCGGCTCCGGCGATCCGCTCCGGCCGCTCCAGCGCCAGCCGGAACACGAAATGGCCGCCGCCCGACAGGCCGACGACGAACACCCGCTCCGGATCGACTTGATAGTCGCGCTGCAGCCGCGCGACGAGCGCCTCGAAAAATCCGACATCGTCGATGTCGAGCCGGCGCGCTTCATAGTCGGCCGACCGGCGGCAATCGTTCCAGTTGCCGTCATGCCCCTGCGGATAGGCGATGATGAAGCCGTGGCGGTCGGCGAGCCGGTCGAAGCCGTAGCCGCTGGCGACGCGCATCGCGCCGGGGCTGCCCATCGATCCGTGGAAGGCGACGACCAGCGCCGGCGCCGCCGGCCGCCGCGCCGGGGCAAAAACGAGATAGCTTCGCTCACGTCCGCCGACGGTCAGCGTCCCACGCTGGACGGGGGCGCTGAGCGCCGGCTCGGGCGGGGCGGGCGCGTAGAGCAGATAGATGGCCAGCGCCAGCAGCAGCGCGGCGGCCGCGCCGAGCCAGGCGAGGATGCGAAGCGCCTTCCTCATCATCCGGGCCCCTTCAGCCGAGCGACGTCGCCGCCGGGCGGCGGGAGCGATGCCTCCGGGTGAGGCGTCCGAACATCTTCGCCAGCCGCAGTCTGAGCAGCCAGAACAGCATGAGGCCCAATGTCGCCAGCGGCGGAACGGACAGCAAGGGCGATCCCTGGATGAGCTCGGGCATCACCCTTTGCTGGCCGAAGAAGAAGGCGCCGGCGGCGATGAACAAGGCCGTGCACATGCGCCACACATGCCGGGAGAGCCGCGGCACGCCGGTGAGCCCGCCGCGCAGGATCATGTTGAGGTCGAGCCCTCCGGCGAGCGCGAACAGGGCGGCGAAGATGAAATAGCCCTCGGGGCCGTAGCCGGCGAGCGAGCCGGCCGGCCGGCTCTGCGCCTCGAGGCCGAACGCGGCCGCCGCCGCGGCCAGCGCCAGCACGAACAGCAAGGCCGCGACCTCGAACCGGCCGATCGTCCCCGCTTCGCGCCGGACGGTCGCCCAGCCGGTGGCCACCAGATAGAAAGCGAGGGCGCCGGCGAGCGCGTCGAACCAGCGCGGGTCGCCTTCGGCCGAGACGAGGAAAGGCGAGACCAGCGCGCCGATCGACGCCATCGCCAGCATCGATCCGAAGAAGAGGTGGCCGGCAAGCTTGTGCCGGCGCGAGCCCTTGCGCAGGCCCAAAGCCGCGGCCCCGGACAGCATGCCGACGGTGCCGCCGGCGATGTGGATGAACAGGATCGCGGCGGCGCCGGCGTGCAGCCACCACGGGCTGGTCGCGGCGACCTGGAGCGTGTTCACCGGCCCCTCTCCCCCGCCCGCCTCATGGCCGCGCCGGCGCGCCCGCGCCGTTCGGCGTGGCGGCCGGCGGCTGCGCGCGCCATCTCGCGCCGGGCCGGCGCAGATAATGCGCGATCACCCACGACCAGGGGATGACCGGAACCAGGACGAGACCGAGCAGACAGTCGCGGACCGTTTCGGCGGTGCGCGGGTCGAGCCGGCCGGCCGACCACAGAGGCAGCGCGACCGCGAGCAGCCAGATCGTCTTCCACAGCAGCTCGAACAGCAGCACCGGCAGCATCTGCAGCGGATATTTCAGGCCTAAAGCGGCGAGCAGGCAGACCGCGCCGAGCATGCAGGCGACGACCCCGTTCATCAGCGGCCAGGACGGATCGTGGCTGACGATCGCCGGCCACATGGTCAGCGCCAGCCCGACCGCGACGAGCAGATAGGCGGCGCGCAGCGCATAGATCCGGAACAGCGAAACTTCGGTCATCACACCCATTTCCTCTTCTTGCCCGTGACAGCAGGCCGGCACGCCGTCAGGCGGCGGCGTCCAGCACCCCATCCTCCGAACCCGCGCCGGCGGCATAATCGAGCAGGTCGCCGGGCTGGCAGGAGAGCGCTCCGCAGATCGCCTCGAGCGTCGAGAAACGGATCGCGCGCGCCTTGCCGGTCTTCAGGATCGACAGATTGGCCAGCGTGATGCCGATCCGGTCGGCGAGGTCGGTCAGCGTCATCCGCCGGTCGTGCAGCAGGTCGTCGAGCCGGACGATGATCATGTCAGACCGTCCCTTCCAGGTCCTCGCGCATCCGCGCGCCGGATTCGAAGACCCGCGCCAGCACGAACAGCAGCAACACCGCCAGCCAGCCGGTCACCGAGAAGCTCCAGTCGATGTCGAGCGGAGTGGCCGGCGAGGAGAATGCGGCGGCGATCGCGCCGGCGGCGAGATGGAGCAGCTCCAGCCCGAGCAGCGCCCAGGCGATCCTCTGAAGCCGCGCGGCGTTGGCGGCCACGAACGGGTCGCCGGCCCGGACCGTTTCGACGATCGCCTTCAATCGCGTCAGCACGACATGGGCGAGCGGCACCGACAGGATGCCGATCACCGTGAGCAGCCGCATGCCGAGGTAGAGGGAGGGGCGCGCGCCGAGGGCGGCCATCACCGGCCCCTCGGCGACCAGGCTCGCGACCAGCAAGGCGAGGATGGCGAGGCCGAACAACATATTGAGGACGATCAGCGCCCGCAGGACGGCGTGCGACAGCGACAGCGCGGAGGCGAAGGGTTGGGGCATCGAGCGGGCTCCAGCGTCCCATGCCGGGGACATCTCGACTTTCAATAAGGTTCATATCGAATATCGTCAAGGACTTTATCGAACTTCGATAAGGAATGGCGTTGCAACCGTAAACCTGTTCGACCTTACAGCCCGGCTCCGGCCCGATGCCGCCTCGCCTTGCGCCGGTTGTCGATCCCGCCGGCCTTCGCTAAGCGCCCGGGCGAACCACAAAGCATCGGGGCTTCATGACCATCCTCGTCACCGGCGCCGCCGGCTTCATCGGCTTTCACGTCGCCGACCGCCTGCTCGGGCGCGGCGAGCCGGTGATCGGCCTCGACAACGTCAACGATTATTACAGCGTGCAGCTGAAGCGCGACCGGATCGCCGAGCTCCAGCGCCGGCACGGCGACGGCTTCCGCTTCGTCGAGGCGGACTTCGCCGACCTGGCCGCGCTCGACGCCGGCCTGGACGGCCTGGAATATGACGGCATCGTCCATCTCGGGGCGCAGGCGGGCGTGCGCTACTCGCTCGAGAATCCGCACGCTTATGTGCGCTCGAACCTGGTCGGCCACGTCAATCTGCTCGAGCTCGCCCGGCGCCGGCAGAGCCCGCATTTCGTCTATGCTTCCTCCTCTTCGGTCTATGGCGGCAACGAGACTTTGCCGTTCCGTGTCGAGGACCGGGTCGATCATCCGCTGTCGCTTTACGCCGCGACCAAGAAGGCCGACGAGCTGATCAGCGAGACCTATGCCCACCTCTACCGGCTGCCGCAGACCGGCCTGCGCTTCTTCACCGTCTACGGCCCGTGGGGCCGCCCCGACATGGCGATGTGGCTGTTCACCCGGGCGATTCTCGAGGGCCGGCCGATCGAGGTCTATCGGCGAGGGCAATATGCGGCGCGACTTCACCTATGTCGACGACATCGTCACCGGCGTCGTCGCCGCGCTCGACAGCCCGCCGCCGGACGACGGCGCCGAGAAAGCCGGCGGCAGCCGCTCGCCGCACCGGCTCTACAATATCGGCAACAACCGCTCGGAAGAACTGATGCGGATGATCGGGCTGATCGAGCAGGCGTGCGGCCGCGAGGCGGACAAGCAGATGGTCGCGATGCAGCCGGGCGACGTCCGCGACACCTATGCCGACATCAGCGCGATCCACCGCGATCTGGGTTTCGAGCCGACCACCAGCATCGACGAAGGCGTGCCCAAGTTCGTCGAATGGTACCGGGAGTATCACGGGATTTAGACGGGGCCATGGCGAGCGCGGCGCCCGAGGGCAAACGGCTCGAGGTCCTGCAGGCGGGGCGGGCGATCGCGGCGCTGGCGGTGGTGGCGCTCCACGCGCAGGTGGCGACCGACGCGTTCGTCGGGCCGCTGCCGCCATGGCTGGAGACCGCGGCCGGACAAGGCTATCTCGGCGTCGACTTCTTCTTCGTGCTTTCGGGCTTCATCATCTTCTACACCAATCACGGCCAGACCGAGCGGCCCGGTTGGCGGCGCCGGTTCGCGGAAAGCCGGCTGGTCCGGATATTCGTGCCCTATCTCCCGGTCGGGATCGCGATGGCTTTGTTCTACCTCTTCCTGCCCGGGGTGAGCCGGGCGACGCCGGACTGGGGCTGGCTTTCGACGCTGACGCTGGTGCCGACCGGGACCTCGCCGGCGCTGACGGTCGCCTGGACGCTCCAGCACGAGCTGGTCTTCTACGCGCTCGCCTTGCTGTTCCTGAAGCGGGGCGGCCCGCTGCCGCTCGCCGCCGGCTGGGCGAGCGCGATCTTCGCCTGGCAGGCGTTCGGCTGGCCGCTCGAGCCGCCGCCGACCTACAGCGTCGCGGCCGTGCTGCTGCACCCCATCAACCTGGAATTCCTGTTCGGGATGGTCGCGGCCTGGGCGGTCCTGCAAGGCCGCTTCGACCGGCCCCTGCCTATGTGCGCGCTCGGCGCCCTGTTCGTCGCCGGCTTCTTCGCGATCGGCGCGCCGAAAGCCTGGTCCGCAATGTTCGGGCTGGGCCTCGCTTTCTTCATTCCGGTGCTGGTCCGGCTCGAACAGGCGGGCAGGCTCCGGGTGGCGGCATGGCTGATCGTCCTCGGCGAAGCCTCCTACGCGCTTTACCTGATCCACAATCCGCTGATCTCGACGACCTCGCGCCTCGTCGCCGCGGTCAGCCAGCATTGGCTGGCCGGAATGGCCGTCGCGGTGATCGCGTCGGTGCTGGCAAGCCTCGCTTATCATTTCGCCTATGAAAGGCCGGCCCGGCATCGCGTCATGGCGTTGATCCGGGCCGATCCGGCCCCGGCGGCCGCCTCGCGCTTCCCCACAAGACCCGGCGACAGGACTGGCTAGAGCGTCCACCTGTCGACGCCCGGCCCCAGGTCGAGCCCCCGCCAGATGCCCTTGATGTCGGCGATGCAGCCGCCCTCCTTGGCGAGGCGGCGAACGTCCTCGGCGGCGAGGAGCCGATATTCGGCGTGCGGGACAGCGGCAACGACGAGGTCGTAGCGGCGCTCGAGCGCGCCTTCGTCGAGCTCGACGCCATATTCGTGCCGTGCCTCGCCGGCGTCCGCGCGCGGATCGTGGACGCTGACCTGGTGGCCGAGCGCCTCCAGCCGGCGGACGACGTCGATCACCTTGCTGTTCCTGAGGTCGGGAACGTCCTCCTTGAAGGTGAGCCCCATCACCAGCACGCTGCCCGGCCGGCCGCCGCGCCGCTGGTGGAGGCTGTCGGCGATCCAGCGGCCCATCCGGTCGTTGATCGTGCGGCCGGCAAGGATGACGTCGGGCTCGTGGCCGAGCTGCTGGGCGCGATGGCTGAGATAATAAGGATCGACGCCGATACAGTGGCCGCCGACCAGGCCGGGCCGGAAGTCGAGGAAGTTCCATTTGGTGCCGGCGGCGTCGAGCACGTCCCAGATCGACAGATCGAGCCTGGCGAAGATCTGGGTGATCTCGTTCATGAAGGCGATGTTGATGTCGCGCTGCGCGTTCTCGATCACCTTGGCTGCCTCGGCCGCCCTGATCGAGGCGGCGCGGAACACGCCGCCGGTGGTGACCGCGCCGTAGATCCCGGCGAGCCGATCGGTCACCGCCTCGTCCTGGCCGGCCACCACCTTGACGATCCGTTCGACCGTGTGCTCGCGGTCGCCGGGATTGATCCGCTCGGGCGAATAGCCGAGGAAGAAATCCTCGCCGCAGACCAGCCCCGATTCCCGCTCCAGCAGCGGTCCGCAAATCTCCTCGGTGACGCCGGGATAGACCGTGCTCTCATAGACGACGATCGGGCGGCGCGCTTTATCGAGCAGCCTGCCGACCGTCTGCGAGGCGCCGGTCAAGGCGGAAAGGTCGGGACGATTGTCCGCGTCGACCGGGGTCGGCACGGTGACGATATAGACGTCGGCGCCGCGGCAATCGTCCGGCGAGCCGGTCAGCTCCAGCGGCGAATGTTCGAGGACGATCGGCTCGACCTCGCCGGTGCGGTCGTGATGGCGCTTGAGCTCCTCGATCCGCCCGGCGTCGACGTCGAGGCCGGTCACCCTGAACTGGCGCGCCAGAGCGATCGCCAGCGGCAGGCCGACATAGCCGAGCCCGACGACGACGATCCTGATATCCTTCGCCCTCGGCACGCAATCACCCCCCGCTGTGGCGGAGGCCAGCCCTAGCGACATTCGCCCGGCAGCGCCAAGCCCCATTGCCGGCGCCGGCGACCCGGGCCAAACGAAATGTTGAGGTCTAAAGGCTAAGGGCTCGTCCGATCGGCCTCGGAGAGAAGGACGTGACGGCAAGACGGCTCGAACGGCGACCGGTGGAGCGGGTCTGGGGCCGGCATCGGCTCCCGGACGCGTTCGCCGACTGCGCCGGCGGGAGTGCGCCGATCGGCGAGATCTGGTTCGCCGGCGACGCCGACGACGCGCTGCTGGTCAAATATCTGTTCACCTCCGACCGGCTGTCGATCCAGGTCCATCCCGACGACCGCCAGGCGCGCGCCGCCGGATTAGCCCATGGCAAGGACGAAGCCTGGCTGGTGCTCGACGCCGATCCCGGCGCCGTCATCGGCCTCGGGCTGAAGCGCAGAGCCTCGAAGGAAGAGCTGCGCGCCGCCGCGCTCGACGGCAGCATCGAGCAGCTGGTCGACTGGCGCGCGGTCGCGGCCGGCGACAGCCTCTCCTCGCCGGCCGGCACGATCCATGCGATCGGCGGCGGCCTGTCGCTGATCGAGATCCAGCAGAATATCGACCTCACCTATCGCCTCTACGATTATGGGCGGCCGCGCGAGCTGCATCTCGACGAGGCGGTGGCGGCCTCGTGCCCCGGACCGGTCGCGGCCGGCGCCGCGCCGATCGAGGCTGCGCCGGGCCGGCTGATCCTGACCGCCGGGGGCTCGTTCACCGTCGAGCGCTGGAGCCTCGACGGCCGCTTCCGGGTCGACGGCGGTCGCGAATGCTATTTGATCCCGCTCGGCGAGGCCGGCGCGCTGGATGGTCAGCCGCTCCGGCCCGGCTCGGTTTGGCGGGTGGAAGGGGAAGCGGCGCTCGATGCGGCCGGCGGCGCCGACCTGCTCGCCGCTTATCCCGGCCCGCCTGCGCCCCTTCCGGTCAGAGCCGCGTCCTGAGGCTCCACAGCTCCGGGAAGGCGCGCTTGGCGAGCGTCGACTGGAGATAAGGGACGCCCGGCGTGCCGCCGGTTCCGCGCTTGAAGCCGATCACCCGCTCCACCGTCACGACATGCTTGTGCCGCCAAGTGGCGAGCGCGTCGTCGACGTCGACCAATTTCTCGGCGAGCTGATAGAAGGGCCAGTAACGCTCGACGTCGCGATAGACTTCGGCCCAGGCCGCCTCGACCTGCTCGTTCGGCCGGTAGGGCTCGCTCCAGTCGCGCTCGAGGATTTCGGTCGGCAGCGCGAAGCCGCCGCGGGCGAGCGCGGCATTGGCCTCGTCCCACAGGCTCGGCCGCGCCAGCGCATCGGCGAGCATGCGATATTCCGGGCTGTCCTCGCGGTGGTGGCGCAAATGGCCGCCCTCGCGCAGGCCGAGCAGAAATTCGACGGTGCGGAACTGGGCCGACTGGAAGCCGCTCGACGTGCCGAGCACGCCGCGGAAGGTGAGATAGTCGGTCGGAGTCAGCGTCGACAATATGTCCCAGCTCTGGGTCATAACCGCCTGGATTCGCGACACCCGCGACAGATTCTTGTGGACCTCGATCAGCTTGTCCTTCCGGACCAGCTCGAGCGCCAGGCTGAGCTCGTGGACGATCTGCTTGAGCCACAGCTCCTTGGTCTGGTGGATGACGATGAACAGCATCTCGTCATGATGGGCCGAGATCGGATGCTGCGCCGCCAGCAGCGCGTCGAGGGCCAGGTAATGGCCGTAGGTCATGGCGTCGGGCTGAGTCATGGCGGCGGTCTAACACCATGGCAGGGGACAGTCACTTTCACGCGCAGGCGGCGGATGTCTGGCGCGGCGGGGGCTAAAGTGACTGTCCCCATTTGCGGCGCCTGATGGGGACAGTCACTTTTCACGCCGCAGTGTAGGCCATCGAACGCAGCGCGCCAAAGTGACTGTCCCCGTCCGGTCCGCATTCCGACGCCGAATGGGGACAGTTACTTTTCCACGCCTATTTGCGGGCCGTCAGACGCAGACGCGTGAAAGTAACTGTCCCGGCACGCAGCTTCTGATAGGGAGGCTGAAGCCATGGCTCGGCGCTTCCCGTTTGCTTTCCGGGCGATCCTGCCTTTCGCGGCGGCGCTGCTGCTTGCCGGATGCGACGCGCAGGTCGCCGGCAGCGACGAACGCGTGGTCGACCCGCAGCCGCCCTCCCCGCGCGGCCCACCGGTCTTCACCTCGCCCGCCGCGACCAACGCCCCCGAGAATGGAACGGGAATCGTCTATACCGCCACCGCGACCGATCCCGACACGCGCAACCTCACTTTCTCGCTGGCGGGCGGCGCCGACCGCTCGCTGTTCGCGCTCAGCCCGGCCGGCGCGCTCTCCTTCGTCGCGCCGCCCGATTTCGAAGTGCCGGGCGACGCCGATCTCGACAATGTCTACCTGGTCCAGCTCGCCGTCAGTGACGGCACCGCCGGCGCCCTGATGGACCTCGCCGTCACCGTCACCAATGCCGGGCCGGACGGCTATCGCGTCCGCCGGGTGGCGAGCGGCCTCGCCCAGCCTTTGTTCCTGGCGCCGATGCCGGACGGCTCGGGCCGGGTGTTCGTCGTGCTCAAGGGCGGCCGGATCCACCACCTGAACCCGCTCACCGGCGCGGTCGCGGCGACGCCGTTCCTCGACGTTTCGACGGAGATATCGACGGACAGCGAACGCGGCCTGCTCGGCTTCGCCACCGCGCCCGACTTCATGAGCACCGGCACTTTCTACATCTATATGACCAACGTTTCGGGAACGATCGAGGTGCGGCGCTACCGCACCTTCCCGAACAACCGCAACCGGGCGGACCCGGCGAGCCGCAACATCATCATGCGGATCCCGCATCCCGGCTTCTCCAACCATAATGGCGGCTGGATCGGCTTCGGCCCGGGCGGCGGCCTCTATCTCGCCGTCGGCGACGGCGGCGGCGGCGGCGATCCCAACAACAACGCCCAGAACCGCAACGTGCTATTGGGCAAGATGCTGCGGATCATCGTCACCCAGGACGCCTTCCCCAACGATCCGGCCCGCGACTATGCGATCCCCTCGACCAATCCGTTCGCCGGCGGCGGCGGCGCGCCGGAAATCTGGGTCTACGGCCTCAGGAACCCGTTCCGCGCCAGCTTCGATCCCCTCACCGGCCATCTCTGGGTCGGCGACGTCGGCCAGGGCGCGCGCGAGGAGATCGACCTGATGCGCCCGTCCGAGCGCGGCGCCAATTTCGGCTGGGACATCATGGAGGGGACGGCGGTGTTCAGCGGCACGCCGCGGCCGGGAATGGTGCCGCCGGTCGCCGAATATCTGCACGGCACCGGCCCCCGCCAGGGCAATTCGGTGACCGGCGGCCATGTCTATCGCGGCCCGGTCGAGGGCTTACGCGGCCATTATTTCTTCGCCGACTTCGTCCGCAGCAACATCTGGTCGATCCCGGTGTCCCGGGTGCAGTTCGGCTCGACGCTGGCGAGCAGCGAATTCACTCTGCGCAACGCCGATTTCGCGCCCGACGTGGGCACGATCAACAGCATTTCGAGCTTCGGCGTCGACCAGGCCGGCAATCTCTACATCGTCGATTTCGGCGGCGAGATCTTCCGGATCGAGCCTCTGTAGGGACAGTCACTTTCACGCGCGGATGCGGGCCATTCCGCACGGCGTGGCCTAAAGTGACTGTCCCCATTCCGGCGCCTGAGGGGACAGTTACTTTTATCCGGCATGCGCATCGCCGCCGAACGACGGCGCGTGAAAGTAACTGTCCCTACAGTCTCTCCGCCGTCGCCACCACGTCGGTGGCGCGAAGCGCCGCCAGGATCTTCATCAGATGCGGCAGATCGTGCACCTCGATGTCGAGATGGAAGGTGTGGAACGAGCCGTCGCGGGCGGTCTGGTCCATGCTGACGATATTGGCGCCATGGCTGCCGAGGATGCCCGCGACCACCGCCAGCGACCCCGGCTGGTTCTTGATGACGATGGCGAGCCGGGCGGTGCCGCCGTCGGTCTCGTCGCCCCAGGCGAGGTCGACCCAGTCGGCGTCGACGCCGTCGGCGAGATTGTCGCAGCCGATCGTATGCACCTCGATGCCGGCGCCCTCGCGCCGCAAACCGACGATGCGGTCGCCGGGAATCGGGTGGCAGCATTCGGCGAGCTGGAAGGCGACGCCGGGCGTGAGCCCCTTGATCGAGATGGCGGTGCGCTGCGCCGGCGGCTTCGATCCGCCCTCGGTGGTCGAGCCGGGCATCAAGGCTTCCATCACCGCGATGTCGTCGACCCGCTTCAGCGCGATCGCCTCCATCAACGCCTCGTCGTCGGGCAAATGCAGCCGGCGCAGCGCCTCGGTGATCGCCTCCCAGCCCAACGGCGCGGGCAGCCGCTGGACGATCTCGTCGAAGATCTTGCGCCCCAGCGCCACCGTCTCCTCGCGCTCCTTCGACTTGACCCAGCGGCGGATCTTCGCCCGCGCCTTGCCGGTGACGACATAGGACAGCCAGGCCGGCTGGGGATGCTGGGCCTTGGAAACCAGGATCTCGACCTGGTCGCCATTGTTGAGTGGCGTGCGCAGCGGCATCACCCGGCCGTTGATCTTGGCGCCGACGGTCTGGTCGCCCAAATCGGTATGGACCGCATAAGCGAAGTCGATCGGGGTGGCGCCCTTGGGCAGCTGGATCAGCTCGCCCTTGGGCGTGAAGGCGAAAATCCGGTCCTGGTACATCGCCATCCGCGTATGCTCGAGCAGCTCCTCGGCGGTGGCGGCATGTTCGAGGATCTCGACCAGATCGTTGATCCACGGATGCTTGGTCTCGGCGACCAGCTTGCCTTCCTTATAGGCCCAGTGGGCAGCGAGGCCGTGCTCGGCCTGGGCGTGCATCTCGGCGGTGCGGATCTGGATCTCGATCCGCATCTGCTCGTCATGGATGATGGTGGTATGGACCGAGCGGTAGCCGTTGCGCTTGGGGGTCGAGATGAAGTCCTTGAACCGCCCCGGCACCACCGGCCAGCGCTGGTGGATCAGGCCCAAAGTACGGTAGATTTCGTCGACGGTCCCGACGACGGCGCGGAACGCCATCACGTCGGACAATTGCTCGAAGCTGACGTGGCGCTCGGCCATCTTGCGCCAGATCGAGAAAGGATGCTTCTCGCGGCCCTGGACCTCGGCCTCGACGCCATTGGCCTCGAGATGCGCGCGTATGCCGCGGCCGATGCGCTGGATGAGGTCGCCGCCGCCGCCCTTGTGCAGCCGGTCGAGCCGCTTGGTGATCGATTCATAGGCGTCCGGCTCGAGCTCGGCGAAGGCGAGGGTCTGCATCTCGGTCATGAACTCGTACATGCCGATCCGCTCGGCGAGCGGCGCATATATGTCCATCGTCTCGCGGGCGATGCGGCGGCGCTTCTCCGGGTCCTGGAGGTGATGGAGGGTGCGCATGTTGTGCAGCCGGTCGGCGAGCTTGACCAGCAGCACCCTGATGTCGCCGGACATGGCGAGCAGGAACTTGCGCAGATTCTCCGCCGCCCGCTGGCTCTCGCTCTGCGCCTCGATCTTGCTGAGCTTGGTGACGCCGTCGACGAGCCGGGCGACGTTCTTGCCGAAATGCTTCTTGATCTCCTCCGGGGTGGCGAGCGTGTCCTCGATCGTGTCGTGCAGGATGGCGGTGACGATCGTCTCGTCGTCGAGCCTCAGGTCGGTGAGGATGCCGGCGACCTCGATCGGATGGCTGTAATAGGGGTCGCCCGAAGCCCGGGTCTGCGAGCCGTGCGCCTTCATCGAGAAGACGTAGGCGCGGTTGATCAGCGCCTCGTCGGCGTCCGGGTCGTAGCCCTTGACCTTCTCGACCAGCTCATATTGGCGCAGCACCGGTCCTAGATGGGGTGAGCGCCCCTGATGATGCAACCGAAAATGCAAGTCGGCGGCAGGCCGGGATGCGTCTTTATTTGCAACTGGGCCCGGCCGGGCCCATATTCGACCGGAGAAAAGAACGACAGGAGAGAGGCGGTGCTGGACCTCGAGCGCCATCGCGAGCTGCTTTCGCAATGCTCGATCGCCGCCGCGCTCGAATCGGTCGGCGAACGCTGGTCGTTCCTGATCCTGCGCGGCGCGTTCAACGGCCTGCACCATTTCGAGGAGTTCCAGACCACGCTCGGCATCGCCCGCAACATCCTGTCGAACCGGCTCGGCCGGCTGGTCGAGAACGGCATATTGGAGCGCGCGCCGGACGCTTCGGACCGGCGCAAAATCTCCTACCGGCTGACCGAAAAGGGGCGCGACCTGCTGCCGGTGCTGCTTTCGCTGCGCCAGTGGGGGGAGCGCTGGGTGTCGGGCAAGCCGAGCAACCCGGTATTGGTCGACCGCTATTCGCGCCAGCCGATCGCGCCGATGGCGGTCCGCTCCCGCGAGGGGCGGACGCTGGCGCTGAACGAGCTGGAATGGCTGGACCGGTCGGAAGTGCGCGAGTCCGAGGGGCAAAGCTCGAAAGGCTGAAGCGCCCGATTCACGCACTCCTCCGTTCGGGCTGAGCTTGTCCTTCGATACGCCGTTTCGACAAGCTCAACGGCTACTCTGATGAGCGGTATGGGTCTTGGAAATCCAGATTCCGCTCATCCTGAGTAGGGACCGAGCCCTTCGACGCCGCTTGCGGCGGCGCTCAGGATAAACTGCGTCGAGGGCCCGTATCGAAGGATCAGCCTTCGTAGTCGCCGCCGGCATTGTTGTTGCGCTGGGGGGCGGCGGCGGTCAGCCGCAGCGCCTCGGCCGAGGCGGACAGCGACATCGCTTCGTCGGCGACGTCGTCCTCGTCGACCTGGACGCGCTGCAGGCTGCCGATCAGCGCCTCCTCGAGGTCGCGCGGCTTCACCGTCGTCTCGGCGATCTCGCGAAGCGCGACGACCGGATTCTTGTCGCGGTCGCGGTCGATGGTGAGCTCGGCGCCCCCCGAGACCTGGCGCGCGCGCTGGGCGGCGAGCAGGACCAGCTCGAAGCGGTTGGGGATCTTGTCGACGCAGTCTTCGACGGTTACGCGCGCCATGCGGCAGCTCCAGTGAAATTCGGGTCTATCGGGAAGCCCGCGCGCCTATCAGCGCGCCTGCCCCAAGTCAATGTAGGCAGCCGGCGACCGGGATACTAGGGTCAGGCCCTCGGGCCGGCCGCTAGACCCGCATCGGCATCAGCACGTAGAGCGCCGGCGCCTTGTCATTCTCGCGCAGCAAGGTGGGCGCGGCGGCGTCGGCGAGATGGACCTCGACCGTGTCGCCCTCGATCTGCGCCAATATGTCCATCAGATAGCGGGCGTTGAACCCGATCTCGAAGCTTTCGGCGCCATAATCGGCCGGCACCTCCTCGGCGGCGGTGCCGTTCTCCGGCGAGGTCACCGACAAGGTCACCTTGTCGCGCTCGAGCGCCATCTTGACCGCGCGGGTGCGCTCGCTGGCGATCGTCGACACCCGGTCGACGCCTTCCTCGAAGCCGCGCGGATCGATCTTCAGGAGCTTGTCGTTGGCGGTCGGGATGACCCGGCTGTAATCGGGGAAGGTGCCGTCGATCAGCTTGGAGGTCAGCACCGCATTGCCGAGGCCGAAGCGGATCTTCGAATCGGACAGCGACACCTGGACGGTGCCGTCGACCTCCTCGAGCAGCTTGCGCAATTCGACGACACATTTGCGCGGGATGATGACGCCGGGCATGCCCTGGGCGCCGTCAGGACGCGGCACCGTCACCCGGGCGAGGCGATGGCCGTCGGTCGCCGCCGCCTTCAGCACCGGCTGCGCCTCGTCGGAGACGTGCAGGTAGATGCCGTTGAGATAGTAGCGCGTCTCCTCGGTGGAGATGGCGAAGCGGGTCTTGTCGATGATCTGCCGCAGCGTCGCCGCCGGCAGCTCGAACCGGACCGGCAGCTCGCCTTCGGCGATCACCGGGAAATCGTCGCGCGGCAGCGTCGACAGCGTGAAGCGGGCGCGGCCGGCATTGATCTGCATCCGTCCCTCGGCCGCGATCAGCTCGACCTGCGATCCTTCGGGAAGCTTGCGGGCGATGTCGAACAGGGTGTGGGCGGGGACGGTGGTGGCGCCCGGATCGGTGATGTTGGCCTCGACGGTCTCGTTGATCTGCAGGTCGAGGTCGGTCGCCATCAGCCGGATGCCGCCTTCCTCGTCGGCCTCGATCAGCACGTTCGACAGGATCGGGATCGTGTTCCTGCGCTCGACCACGGAATGGACGTGGCCCAGTCCCTTGAGGAGCGTGGCCCGTTCGATCGTCGCCTTCATGAAGGTCCCCCAATTGGTATTTGCAAAGAGTATTAGAGCGGCGCACCGGCCCCTGCTAGAGCAACTTCGCCGCAAGTCGGAAAAAAGGGCCGGGGCGACGCGGCCCCGGCCCTCTTTCGTCATGCCGGCGAACGCCGGCACCTCAGGACAAACAGGCTCAGCCCTTCCCCCCAGATCCCGGCTTGCGCCGGGATGACGGGTCGCGCCTTGCCGCGCCCGTCAGAACCGGAAGCCGAAGCCGGCGACGACCTGGTGGCGGTCGAAGCCGTCCTCATAGTTGGAATAGCGATATTCCGTCTTGGCATAGCTGTTCGGCCCGACCGCGACCTCGAGGCCGCCGCCGACGCGCACGCCGTCCAGGTTGCGACCCTGCTCGAAGTCGAGCGCGGTGCCGGTGGTGCCGTCCTCATAATCCACACCGACGCGGGCATTGCTGTAGCCGCCTTTGGCATAGACCAGCAGGTTACGGCCGACCGCCGCGCCGGCGCGGCCGCCGACATAGAGGTCGCGGCCGGCCTCGACGCACAGCTCGTCGCCGGCCAGGTCGACGTCGCCGACGCATTCGTCGATCGTCGAATCGCTCGCCTCGGCCTCGACCCCGAACACGGCGCCGCCGGACTGGACGTCGTAGCCGAGCTGGGCGCCATAAGTGACGCCGTCCGAGCCTTCACCCTCGACGTCGGTGGTGTCGTAGCCGACCACGCCCTCGACCCTGACGCCCGAGAAGGGCGCCGCTTCCTGGGCCAGCGCCGGGCCCGCGACGGTCGCGGCGAGCAGGCTCGCCAAAAGATACTTACGCATGAACGCAAACTCCCTATTCTGTCGATGGACCCCTGTTTTCGGGTCCCGAAGGACGGGCCTTCCACGCGCGGCCGGGAAGAAAGGTTTCATGAACCCTAGCTAAACGGGGCTGGCTGTTGCGGACGGGCCACAGGAAATCGGGCGGGGCGGCAGGGCTGGCGGGCGTCTGCCTGCTGCTGTGCGGGCTCGGCGCGATTCCCGCCGGCGCCCAGCAGGCGTTGGGCATTTTCGGCATGTGGGGCGCGTTTCGCGGCGACGGGCGATGCTATGCGATCGCCGAGCCGATCAGCGCGCCGGCGCTGGAGGGCTGGCGCCCCTATGTCGCGGTCGGCCACTGGCCGGCGCGGCGGATCAGCGGCCAGCTTCACGTCCGGCTGAGCCGCGCCAAGCGTCAGGACTCGGCCGTGTTCGTGCGCATCGACGGCCGCAGCTTCCAGCTGCGCGGCGGCGGCCGCGACGCCTGGGCGCCCGACGGCCGCGCCGACGAGGAGATATTGGCGGCGATGCGCACCGGCATCGACATGATCGTCCAGACCCGCTCGGCCGGCGGCCAGCTGGTCCGCGACCAATATCGCCTGCGCGGCGCCGCCACCGCGATGGACGCCGCCGCGCTCGCCTGCCGGCGTTAGCGGCCGGGCGCCCGTGTCAGTCTCATGCCCATGGCCGCCGCTCACCGCCGCACGCGACGGGCCGACGATCGCGGCGCTCCATCTGTTCACCCAGGTGATCGGCAAGGTGCCGACCGCTTTGCTCCCTTGGCGCAACCATGGCTGGCACCTGACGCTGCACCTGACGCCCCGCGGTCTGCGCACCGAGCCGCTCTACTGCGCAGGCCGCGGTTTCGGCCTCGCCTTCGATCTGGTCGATCATGCGGTGCTGCTCGAGGATGCCCATGGCCGGCGCAGGGTGGCGTTGCGGTCGATGCCGGTGGCGGAATTCCACGCCGCGGTGACGGCGATGCTCGCGGAGGCGGGCTATGAGGTCCGCCTCCACGGCGCGCCGAACGAGGTCGAGCCGGCGATCCCGTTCGCCGAGGATGTCGAGGCCCGGACCTACGATCGGGAAAGCGCCGGGCGGCTGCTCGGTGCGCTGCTGGCCGCCGACCGCGTGCTGCGCCTGTTCCGCTCGGGCTTCCTCGGCAAGGTCAGCCCGGTCCATTTCTTCTGGGGCGGCTTCGATCTCGCCGTCACCCGCTTTTCGGGACGGCCGGCGCCGCCGCATCCGGGCGGCGTTCCCAACCTCCCCGACGCGGTGACGCGGGAGGCCTACAGCCACGAAGTGTCGAGCGCCGGCTTCTGGCCCGGCAGCGCCGGCGGCGCGGTCGAGCCTTTCTTCTATTCCTATGCCTATCCGGCACCTCAAGGCTTCGCCGAGGCGAAGGTGGAACCGTCGGCGGCGCGCTATGGCGGCGAGTTCGGCGAAT
This sequence comes from uncultured Alphaproteobacteria bacterium, assembly GCA_963848555.1. Classification (GTDB taxonomy): domain Bacteria; phylum Pseudomonadota; class Alphaproteobacteria; order Sphingomonadales; family Sphingomonadaceae; genus Allosphingosinicella. Next base: position 487,138 of record CAWKEE010000006.1, read on the forward strand.
TCGTGCTCGATTATGAGGCGGTCCGCACCGCCGGCGATCCCGACGCGGCCTTGCTCGCCTTCCTCGACAGCAGCTACGCCGCCGCCGCCGATCTCGGCGGCTGGGACCGCGCCGCGCTCGAAGGCCCGCGCGGGCGCCCGCGCGTGCCGCGCCCGGTCTAACCGCCGAGGAAGGGGAAGGGCGAGATCGTCTTGCGGGTCTCGCTGACGGTCAGGGTGCGGCCGGCCGGCGCGGCGGCGCGCTGCGGGCAGCGGATGCGCGGACAGATGGCGCAGGCCGGGCCGATCGGCGTCACCAGCGGCGCGGCGAGGTCGATGCCGTCGGCATAGCCGATCCGGCCGGCATGGCGCACGTCGCAGCCGAGGCCGATTGCGAGCGAGCTGTCCTCGCGCGGGTCGAGCCTGACCGAGCGCTCGACGGTGCGGCTCAGGGTGAAGAAACGCTGGCCGTCGGGAGTCTCGACGACCTGGGTGACGATCCGGCCCGGCGTCTGGAAGCTGGCATGGAGGTTCCAGCGCGGGCAGGTGCCGCCGAAGCGCGAAAAAGGGAAGCTCTCCCCGGCAAAGCGCTTGGAGATGTTCCCGGCCGCATCGACGCGGAGCATGAAGAAGGGCACGCCCCGGGCGCCGGTGCGCCCCAAAGTGGTGAGGCGGTGCGCGACCTGCTCGACGCTGGCGCCGAAATCGGCGCACAGCCGGTCGATATCGTAGCGATGGCGCTCGGCCGCCGCCAGGAACGGCGCATAGGGCATCAATATCGCCCCGGCGGCATAATTGGCGAAGCTCATATGGAGCAGCCGCCGCGTCGGCGGGTCGGGCGGGGCGGCCGAATCGATCATCCGCGCCAGCAGCGGCCGGAATTCGAGCAAGGCGAGCTGGTAGGCGAGGCCGAAAGTGCGGCTTTCCGGCCGAAGCAAGGCCGACAGCATCAGCCGCTTGCGGTGCAAATCGTAATGCTGGCTGGCGCCGTCGAGCAGCTCGGGCGGCACGATCCGCGCCTCGACCCCGAACCCCTCCTTCAAGCGCCGCCGCAGCGGCTCGGCGAGCCCGAGCGGGTCGCCGAGCGCGCCGGCGAGCGTCTCGGCCGCTTCCTCGAGATAAGGGAAATGGTTGCGCTGGGCCTGGATGAAGTCGCGCACCCAGGTCTCGGGCGTCAGCGGCGAGGCGCCGTCGCGCTCGCCGCCGACGGCCGGCTGGCGGCGCAGCTCGGCGAGCGCGGCGTAAAGCCGGGACACCGCGTCGGCGACCGCCGGGGCGTTGTCGGCGACCTCGACCAGCTCGTAACGGGGGATGCCGAGGTCGGCGAACAGGGTGTCGGCGAAAATCTCGCCGAGCTGATCCGGCCCGGTGCCGTCCGGGCCCTCGGCGGCGAAGCCCTTGAGGTCGACGTCATAGGCATCGGCGAGACGCAGCAGCACCTGGGCGGTGAGCGGCCGCTGGTTGCGCTCGAGATGGTTCAGATAGGAAGGCGAAAGTCCGAGCTCGGCCGCCATCGCGCTCTGGTTGAGCCCGAGCTCGCGCCGCAGCCGCCGCAGCCGTCCGCCGAGATAGAGCTTCCGCTCCGTGCCCATCTTGTGTTTTTGTCAAAGATTTACATGAGTCGCAAGTCGCTTTGTGACAGCGCGACCCTTTTCGGCGCGCCTCGCCGGCCGTTTCGGGTCTTGATGCCGACACGTGTCGCTTGCGAGGCCCATCATGACCGACTTCGACGCCATCGTCCCCGCGCCGCCGGGCCGCTTCGACGGCATCGCCCGCCCTTATCGACCCGCCGACGTCGAGCGGCTGCGCGGTTCGATCCCGATCGAGCACAGCCTCGCCCGCCGCGGCGCCAACCGCCTGTGGGAGCTGCTGACCGGCGACGATCATGTCCATGCGCTCGGCGCGGTGACCGGCAACCAGGCGATGCAGATGGTCCGCGCCGGCCTCAAGGCGATCTATCTGTCCGGCTGGCAGGTCGCCGCCGACGCCAACACCGCCGGGGCCATGTATCCCGACCAGTCGCTCTATCCGGCCAATGCCGGTCCCGAGCTGTGCCGGCGGATCAACAAGGCGCTGCAGCGCGCCGACCAGATCGAGCATAGCGAAGGCGGCGCCGGGCGGGATTGGTTCGCGCCGATCGTCGCCGACGCCGAGGCCGGCTTCGGCGGGCCTTTGAACTGCTTCGAGATCATGAAGGCCTATATCGAGGCCGGCGCCGCCGGCGTCCATTTCGAGGACCAGCTCGCCGCCGAGAAGAAATGCGGCCATCTGGGCGGCAAGGTTCTGATCCCGACTGCGGCCCATATCCGCAACCTCGACGCGGCCCGGCTCGCCGCCGACGTGTGCGGCGTGCCGACAATCCTGATCGCCCGCACCGACGCGGAGAGCGCGCGGCTGATCACCTCCGACGTCGATCCGCGCGATCGCGAGTTCCTGACCGGCGAGCGCACCCCGGAGGGCTTCTTCCGCCTCGAGGAGGGCAGCGGCCTGGCTCATTGCGTCAAGCGCGGCCTCGCCTTCGCGCCGCATGCCGACCTGTTATGGTGGGAGACCAGCCACCCCGATCTCGACGAGGCGCGTATCTTCGCCGAGGCGATCCAGCGCGAATTTCCGGGCAAGATGATGGCCTATAATTGCTCGCCCAGCTTCAACTGGGAGGCGAAGCTCGATGCCGCCACCATCGCCTGCTTCCAGCGCGAGCTGGGCGCGATGGGCTACAAGTTCCAGTTCGTCACCCTGGCCGGCTTCCACGCCCTCAATCACGGCATGTTCGCGCTGGCCAGCGGCTATCGGGATCGCGGCATGGCGGCTTATGCGGAGCTGCAGCGGGCCGAGTTCGCCGCCGAGGCGGCCGGCTACACCGCCACCCGCCACCAGCGCGAGGTCGGCACCGGCTATTTCGACCTGGTCGCCCAGGCGGTGGCCGACGGCGAAGCCTCGACGGTGGCGCTCGCCGAATCGACCGAGGCGGCGCAGTTCGCGCAGATGCAGGCAGCCTGAGGAGAGACGAGATGACGACGCGCTACTGGGTCGTCGGCGGCGAATATGCCGATGCCGCCTTTCGCGCCCTGATCCCCGGCACCGAGAAGATGGTCGGACCGTTCGACGACGAGCGCAAGGCGCGCAACGAATGGATGCGCCTCACCTACGGCCCGCGCGCCGGCTCGGCCACCACCCGCTACAGCATCGCCGCCGAGGCGAGGCACTGAGCGAGGCCGCGCTCGGCGGCGCGCGCCTCTGGTTCCTCCCCGGCATTTCGCCGGGGCGGGGGACCGCCCGAAGGGGGGTGGAGGGGTAGAAGGCGATGAGGCCGGAGGGGTTTACCCCTCCACCATGCTGCGCATGGTCCCCCTCCCCATCGCGCAGCGATGGGGAGGAATTATTATTGGGGCAGCGCGCCTTTGGCCTGGGCGACGATCGCCTTGAAGGCGTCGCCTTCGTGCATCGCGATGTCGGCCAGCACCTTGCGGTCGAGATCGACGCCGGCGAGCTTCAAACCGTGCATGAAGCGGCCGTAGGTCAGCCCCTCGGCGCGAACCGCGGCGTTGATCCGCTGGATCCACAGCGCCCGGAACGAGCGCTTCTTCACCTTGCGGTCGCGATAGGCGTACTGGCCGGCTTTCTCGACCGCCTGGCGGGCGATGCGGATCGTGTTCTTGCGGCGGCCATAATAGCCCTTGGCCTGATCGAGGAGCCGCTTGTGCTTGACGCGCGTGGTGGTGCCGCGCTTGATGCGTGCCATCTCTATATCCTCCTTATTTCAGGCCGTAGGGCGCCCACAGCCTCACCCGCGCCGTATCGGCGTCGGCGAGCACTTCGGTGCCGCGGTTCTGGCGGATATATTTGGCATTGTGGCTGATCAGGCGGTGACGCTTGCCGGCGACGCCGTGCTTGACCTTGCCGGTGGCGGTGAGCTTGAAGCGCTTCTTGACGCCGCTCTTGGTCTTCAGTTTGGGCATTTTCGTCTCCTTGGCCACCACGAGGGGCGGACGTTTGAGAACAGCCACGGCAGCCCTTTTGGCCGGGCCGTTCGATATTTCCAGGGTCTGGAAAGCAGGCGCCTATATGGGGAGAGGCGCCGAAAAGCAAGGGATGCGAGGACGATGGCGGAGCGGATCACGACCTTCCTGATGTTCCAGGACGGCTGCGCCGGGCAGGCGATGGATTTCTATGTCTCGCTGTTCCCCGATTCGCGGGTCGAGCGGATCGAGCGTTACGGCGCCGAAGGCCCCGGCAAGGAAGGGACGGTGGTGCGCGCCGACTTCCTGCTCAACGGCCAGCGCTTCATCTGCATCGACAGCCCGGTTCCCCACGCTTTCGGCTTCACGCCGTCGATTTCGCTGTTCGTCGACTGCGCAAGCGAGGAAGAGATCGACCGGCTGTTCGCGGCGCTGTCGGACGGCGGCGCGGTGATGATGCCCTTGGGCGAATATCCGTTCGCCCGCCGGTTCGCCTGGGTCGGCGACCGGTTCGGCGTGTCGTGGCAGCTGAGCTGGAGCGGCTGATCGTGCTCCCGGCGAAAGCCGGGATCCCGGGACAAGAAGTCTCGGCACTTCCGGCTGAGATCCCGGCGTGCGCCGGGATGACGGCTTAATCGAACAGACTCGACACGCTCGCTTCCTCGGCGATGCGCTTCATCGCCTCGGCGAGCAGCGGCGCGATGGTCAGCAGGCGGATCTTGGGGCTCGCCTCGGCCGCCTCGTAGGCGGCGATCGTGTCGGTGATGACGAGCTCGCTCAGCACCGAATTGTCGACCCGGGCGACGGCGCCGCCGGACAGCACGCCGTGGGTGCAATAAGCGACCACGTCCTCGGCGCCGCCCTCCTTCAGCGCGGCGGCGGCGTTGCACAAGGTGCCCGCCGAATCGACCATGTCGTCGATCAGGATGCAGAAGCGGTCCTCGACGTCGCCGATGATGTTCATCACCTCCGACTCGCCCGGTTTCTCGCGGCGCTTGTCGACGATCGCGAGCGGGGCGTTGTTGAGGCGCTTGGCCAGCGCCCGGGCGCGCACCACGCCGCCGACGTCGGGGGAGACGACGGTGATCGCCCGGCCGGAAAAACGCGCCTGGATGTCGGCCGACATCACCGGCGCGGCGTAGAGATTGTCGGTCGGTATGTCGAAAAAACCCTGGATCTGGCCGGCATGGAGGTCGACCGACAGCACCCGGCTGGCGCCGGCGACGGTGATCAGATTGGCGACCAGCTTGGCCGAGATCGGCGTGCGCGGACCGGGTTTGCGGTCCTGGCGGGCATAGCCGAAATACGGCAGCACCGCGGTGATCCGCTTGGCCGAGGCGCGCCGCAGCGCGTCGATGCAGATCAACAGCTCCATCAGATTGTCGTTGGCCGGATAGGAAGTGGACTGGACGATGAACACGTCCTCGCCGCGGACATTCTCGAGGATCTCGACGAAAATCTCCTCGTCGGCGAAGCGGCGCACGCTCGCCTGGGTGATCGGAATTTCGAGATATTGCGAGATCGCCTGGACCAGCGGCGGGTTCGAATTGCCCGACATCAATTTCATCGCGGACCCCAGGCGGCTTCTCGGCTGCGCTCGTCTTAGGGCGCCGCCCCGCGAAGGCAAGAGCGTTGCCCATGACCGCGGCCGCGAATAGAGCCGCGCCATGCCCGTCGTCACCCGCTTCGCGCCGTCGCCGACCGGCCGGCTCCATGTCGGCAACATGCGCACCGCGCTGCACAACTGGCTGCTGGCGCGCAAGGCCGGCGGGCGCTTCATTCTCAGGATCGACGACACCGACCGCGAGCGCAGCCGCGAAGAACATGTCGAGGCGATCCGCGCCGACCTCAAATGGCTCGGGCTGGACGCCGACGAAGAGCACCGCCAGTCGCAGCGCTTCGGACGCTATGAGGAAGCGCTCGCCCGGCTGGCCGGGAGCGGCCGCGCCTACCCCGCCTACGAGACCGGCCAGGAGCTCGAGCTGAAGCGCAAGGTGCTGCTCGGCCGCGGCAAGCCGCCGGTCTACGACCGCGCCGCTTTGGCCCTGACGGAGGCCGACCGCGCCCGGATCGAGGCCGAGGGACGCCGGCCGCACTGGCGCTTCCGGCTCGATCACCTTTCGCCGATCGAGTGGGAGGACCGGATCCGCGGCCGCCAGCATCTCGATCCGGCGCTGCTCAGCGATCCGGTGATCCGCCGCGAGGACGGCAGCTGGCTCTACATGCTGCCGAGCGTGGTCGACGATATCGACATGGCGGTGACCCATGTCGTGCGCGGCGAGGACCATGTCACCAATACCGGGCTGCAGATCCAGATGTTCGAGGCGCTCGGCGCGCGAGCCGCCCGCCTTCGCCCACGAGGCGCTGCTGGTCGGATCGGAGGGCAAGCTCTCGAAAAGGCTCGGCTCGCTCGGCGCCGAGGCGATGCAGGAAGCCGGCATCGAATCGATCGCGCTGCTCGCCAAGCTGGCGCGGATCGGCACCAGCCTGCCGGTCGAGCCGGTGACCGGTCCCGGGCCGCTGATCGAGGGGTTCGACCTCGCCACTTTCGGCCGCGCCCCGGCCCGGTTCGACATGGACGAGCTGGCATCGTTGAACGCCCGCATCCTCCACCTTCTGCCCTACGAGGCGGTCGAGGAGCGGCTGCCGCCGGGCATGGCCGAAGCGGACTGGACGGCGATCCGGCCGAACCTGAGGACCGTGGCCGAGGCGGGCGAGTGGTGGGAGATCCTGCACGGCCATGTCGAGCGCGCGGCGGCGCCGGAGGATCGCGAGCTGCTCGCCGCCGCCGCCGACGCCGCATCCGCGCTCGACTGGGCCGAGGCGCCGTGGCCGCAGCTGGTCGCGCGCCTTCGGGAAAGCAGCGGCCGCGCCGGCAAGGCGCTGTTCCTTCCCGTCAGGCAGGCGCTGACCGGCCGCGACAGCGGCCCGGAAATGGCGGCGTTGCTGCCGCTGATCGGCCGCGACGAAACCGTCGCCCGCCTGCGCTCCGCCGCGCGCTAGCCCCGAGCCGCTATCACCCTTTCCGGCCCGATTCGGGGTGGAACTTTAGATATGGTATATCATTATGATATATTGTGTCATCGATCGTCGTCGAGTCGCGCTTGAGGAGAGGAGTCATGACCGCTGGTGGATTTTACGAGCAGAAGAGCCTGAGCCCGACCGGATTCGCGCTGGTGGTGGCGATGCACGCGGCAGCGCTCGGCGCGTTGGCGCTGGCCAAAGGCCCGATTTTCGTCCCGCCGCCGGAGCCGCTGGACACCTATGACGTCCGTCCGGAGCCGGTCCCCCCGCCCGAGACGCCGCCCGAGCCGCGCGTCGAGCCGCAGCCGCTCCAGCCGGTGACTCGGATCGACACCGTGCCGCCGGTGATCGAGCGGCAGATTCCGGGGCCGGTCGTCTGGCAGCCGCCGGTCCAGCCGCCGCCGGTCGCCGAACCGCCGGCGCCGCGAGTCGAGCTGGCCCGGGTCGAGCTGCCGCCTTCGGTCCGCGTCGCCGCCCAGTTCGACCCGCGTTTTGCCGGCAGCCTGCAGCCGCCTTATCCGCCTTTGGAGGAGCGCGCCCAGCGTGAGGGCGTGGTCCGGTTGCGGGTGACGATCGGCGCCGACGGCCGGGTCAAGGCGGTCGAGCGGCTGAGCGCCACCAGCGACGCCTTCTGGGAAGCCACCCAGCGCCATGCCCTCGCCCGCTGGCGGTTCCGGCCCGCGACGCTGGACGGCCGGCCGATCGAGAGCAGCAAGACGATGAACGTCACCTTCCGGATTGAGGGTTAGGGCGGGGTGGGGACAGTTGCTTTCGCGCGCGGACGGTAGAAGGCTCGCACGGCGAAAGAAAAGTAACTGTCCCCGTTATGCGCTGGAATGGGGACAGTCACTTTATCAAGCTCCGCGGCGACCTACAGGCGCCGGCGCGTGAAAGTGACTGTCCCCTCGACTGTCCCCGCCCTCGCACTGGCGGACGGGACGCTATCGCACTATCTTGCCGCCATGCCTTTGCCCCGCCCCGCCCGCCCGAGCGCGCTCTGGAACGATATCCGCGCCTTCTGGAGCCAGCGCCCGCGCCATCAATGGGTGGCGGGCACGCTGGCGGTGGCGATCCCGATCGGCATCCTGTTCAGTTTCTACGTCGATTCCTACACCAACGTCCGGCCCCGCCAGACCATCTATTATGTCGACAGCTGGCCGGCCAATCGCAGCGACGCCGAGATAAGGGCGAAGCAGAAGGCCGATCTCGAGGCGCGCCGGGCGCGCGAGGCCGAACGCCAGCGCCAGTTCAAGCAGCTCGACGACCGGCTGAAGCGGCTCGGCATTTGAGTGACCAGCGCTGGATGGACGCGGCGATCGCGCTCGGCGAGCGCGGCCGCGGCCGGACCGCGCCCAATCCCCATGTCGGCTGCGTCATCGTCGCGGCGCAAGGCCAGGTGGTGGGCCGCGGCTGGACCCAGCCGGGCGGCCGCCCCCACGCCGAAGCCGAGGCGCTGGCCCAGGCCGGCGAAGCGGCGCGCGGCGCGACCCTCTACGTCACGCTCGAGCCCTGCGCCCATGTCAGCGCCCGCGGCCCGGCCTGCGCCGATCTGCTGGTCGAGGCGAAGCCGAAGCGGATCGTCGTGGCGGCGCCGGATCCCGATCCCCGCACCGACGGCGCCGGCCTCGCCCGGCTCGAATCGGCCGGCATCGCGGTCGAGCTCGGCATCGGCCGCGAGGCGGCCGAGCGCAGCCTCGCCGGCTTCCTCACCCGCCTCCGGCTGGGGCGGCCGTTCATCACCCTGAAGCTTGCCATGTCGCTCGACGGCAAGATCGCGCTGCCGTCGGGCGAGAGCCGCTGGATCACCGGCGAGGACGCGCGCGCCCACGTCCATCTCGAGCGGGCCCGCTCGGACATGATCCTGGTCGGGCGCGGCACCTACGAGGCGGATGCGCCCCGGCTCGACGTGCGGCTGCCGGGGCTCGAGGTCCGCTCGCCGCGCCGCGCTTTGCTCAGCCGCGGCGCCGCCGTGGCCGGCTGGACCATGCTCGATTCGCCCGACGCCGTGCATCGCCTCGACGGCGTCAACGATTTGCTGGTCGAAGGCGGCTCGGCCACCGCCACCGCCTTCCTCGCCGCCGATCTGGTCGACCGCATGCTCGTCTACCGGGCGCCGATCCTGATCGGCGAGGGCAAGTCCTCGGTCGGCCCTGTCGGCCTCGAGAGCCTCGCCGACGCCCGGCATCGCTGGCGCCTGAGCGACAGCCGCGCGCTTGGCATCGACCGGCTCGAAGTCTACGAGCGCATCCGCTGACATGTTCACCGGGATCATCACCGACGTCGGAACGATCGCGGCGGTCGAGACGCGCGGCGACCTGCGCCTGCGCATCGGCTGCGGCTTCGACCTGGCGACGGTCGATCTCGGCGCCTCGATCGCCTGCTCGGGCGTCTGCCTGACCGTCGTCGACAAGGGAGCGGACTGGTTCGCGGTCGACGTCTCCGGCGAGACGCAAAGCCGCACCGCGCCGGCCATGTGGTCCGAGGGCGGCCGGCTCAACCTCGAGCGCGCGCTCAAGGTCGGCGACGAGCTTGGCGGCCATATCGTCACCGGCCATGTCGACGGCGTCGGCGAGGTGACCGGCGTGCGGCCGGCCGGCGATTCGCTCCAGCTCACCGTCGCCGCGGCCGGCGACCTCGCCCGCTATATCGCGCCGAAGGGGTCGATCGCGCTCGACGGCGCCTCGCTGACCGTCAACGAGGTGACCGGCCTGGCCGGCGGCGGCATCGCCTTCGGCATCAACATCATCCCCCATACCGCCCGCCAGACCACTTTCGACGCGGTCAGGGCCGGACGCGCCGTCAATATCGAGATCGATATACTCGCGCGTTATCTCGGACGGATGATCGACATGCGCGCCAGCTGAGTGTGAAACTGCATTGCCGTGTCACACTGTAGTGTGATAGCGAGTCGCCATGAGCACCGTCCTGATCGAGCGCCTCGCCGAGATCGTCTCGGCCGGCGAGATGAGCCGCGCCGGCCTCGCCCGCGCCGCCGGCCTCCATCCCAATTCGCTGCGCAAGCTGGGCGATTCCGACTGGAACCCCACCGCCGACACCTTGCTCAAGCTCGAGAAGTTCCTCGCCGGCGGCTCGCGCGGGGTGATGGCGAGCGCCGAGCAGATCATCGACGAGGCGCGCAACGGCCGCATGTTCATCCTCGTCGACGATGAGGAGCGCGAGAATGAGGGCGATCTCGTCATTCCGGCGCAGATGGCGACGCCCGACGCGATCAACTTCATGGCCAAGCATGGCCGCGGCCTGGTCTGCCTCGCTCTGACCCGCGAGCGGGTCGACCAGCTCGGCCTGGCGCTGATGCCGCGGCACAATGACAGCCGGCTCGAGACCGCCTTCACCATTTCGATCGAGGCCAGGGACGGGGTCACCACCGGCATCTCCGCTGCCGACCGCGCGCGCACCGTGTCGGTCGCGATCGATGCGGCACGGGGACGCGAAAGCCTGGTGACGCCGGGTCATGTCTTTCCGCTCGTCGCCCGCGACGGCGGCGTGCTGGTCCGCGCCGGCCACACCGAGGCGGCGGTCGACGTCGCCCGGCTGGCCGGATTGAACCCGTCGGGGGTGATCTGCGAGATCATGGGCGACGACGGGAGCATGGCGCGGATGGACGATCTGTTCGTCTTCGCCCAGCTCCACAATCTCCGGATCGGCACGATCCGCGACCTGATCGCCTATCGGCTCAAGAAGGACCGGCTGGTCGAGGAGACGGCGCAGGCCGGCTTCGAGAGCCGCTGGGGCGGCAGCTGGACCGCCAAGACGTTCCTCAACAAGGCCTCGGGCACCGAGCAGATCGCCCTGGTCAAGGGCCATGTCGATCCCGCGCGGCCGACCCTGGTGCGGATGCACGCCCTGAGCCTGTTCGCCGACGCTTTCGCCGAGGACGGCGGGCGCGGCGGCCTGCTCGAAGGCGCGATGAAGGCGATCGCCGAGGAAGGCGCCGGCGTGATCGTCGTCATCAACCGGCCGATGCCGGACGCGCTGAGCCAGGCGCTCAAGCTGCGGTCCGGCGAGGCCGGACGGCACGACACCGAGCAGCTGCGCGATTATGGCGTCGGCGCCCAGATCCTGGCCGCCCTGGGCGTCCACGACATGATCCTGCTGACCAACAGCCATCACACGCCGGTCGCGCTCGCCGGCTATGGGCTCGCCATCGTCGGCGAGCGGCCGATCCCGGCCGGCGGCTGAAATGGCGCATGTCCTGATCGTCGAGGCGCGCTTCTATGCGCATTTGAGCGACCGGCTGCTCGCCGGAGCGCGCGCGGCGATCGAAGCGGCCGGCCATTCCCACGAAATCGTGAGCGTGCCCGGCGCGCTCGAAATACCCGGCGCGGTCGCGCTGGCGGCCGAGAACGGTCGCTACGACGCCTATGTCGCCTTGGGCGTCGTCATCCGCGGCGAGACCTTCCATTTCGAGATCGTCGCCGGCGAAAGCGCGCGCGGGCTGATGGCGCTCACGCTCGACGGCCTTGCCGTCGGCAACGGCATCCTCACCGTCGAGAACGAGGCCCAGGCGCTCGAGCGCGCCGACCCAAAGCGCAAGGACAAAGGCGGCGAGGCGGCCAAGGCCGCGCTGGCGATGCTGACGCTCAAGGAATATCTGCTCTAGTGCGAAGGGCCCACAAGTGTCTCAATTACCACCAGAACGATCACGAAATTACCGGCTCATAGGCCTTGCCGGCACGGCTTCCTACGCAGCATTGCTCGCAGCCTACGTTACAACACAATGGTCTCAATTCAGCGCACTTAGCCCCAATGAAGTCGGGGACTTTGTCGCTGGAGTGCTGGGACCGTTGGCTATCTACTGGCTAGTGCTTGGGTTCTGGCAGCAAGGAGACGAGTTGAGAAGCAGCGTACATGCGCTAAATCTTCAAAGCGAGGAACTCCGTAACTCAGTTGAGCAACAAAAGGCCCTTGTTGAGGTTACGAGAACTCAGGCACAGGCAGAACTAGAGGCCCTAAAAGAGGAGCGGCACGCTCGGAAACTAGCCCTATCGCCGAGAATTATGCTTAGGAGCCAAGGTGGCATGTCCACTGGCGGTGAGATAACGTCGAGGTTTGTCCTATACAACATAGGCGCTGACTGCTCAGACGTTAAGCTGAATGTTACTGGACAATTCGTGAATCGTTCTTACGAATACCCTGTTCTGAAGAATGGAGATTCACAGCGGCTCGAATTGCAATATAACATAAAGGACATGAGTCCGCTCCTCGTGACTGTAGCTTATAGATTGATGGATGGCACTCTGGGGAGTTGTGAGTTTTCTGCTACTCCCCACGAGTCAAACCGATTTTCCTTTGTTGTGAGAGAAAGCGTTTCTGACGACATAGCATAATTTGCAATTTGTACTTAGTTCTTATCACGTGCGACGCCCTCACTAATTGATTTAGGGATTTCTAGTTCAGGCACTAAATCGTCTAAGAGAATGTGACCCCACGCCGAACAACGAAGAGCTTGACTCCCCTTTGCACCCCCGATGTGCACAATTTTCTTATCAAGCGATTCCTGGACGAAATCGACGGCCGGGATGAGATCAGAGTCACCCGAGACCAAAACCCCGAGGTCGTAAGTATTGCGCGTTGCGAATGAGATAAGATCGCATGTGATTCTCGTATCGAGACCTTTTGAGATGTAATGTTCTATCTTGTGGCCGTGGGCACAACTTTGGACTACTGGCCGCCTTTCAGATAACCTGACGGTATAGCCTGGCTGCTGACTCAGGTTGAACCGCAGCCAATCGTTGAAGCGCTCCTGTGCGGCACCAGGGTCGGGGTGAATGGAGGCGTAAACAAAGACACCTTTGACGACGGGCGCGTGGGCATCAATGAATTCCGAGAGTACCAATCGCTCAGATATAACCTTCGGTAACTTCGCCCAGTTGGAGCGACAATCGGATAGCCCCTTCCAGGCAAAACTGAAGTAGTCGTAGTCAACAAAGATCCTAACCCGGGTCATCGCCAAGCCCCGTCTGTGCACAACTCCGATGATCCTACTGCGTAGCAGATGCAAGCCGCTCCTGCGGCGGATCCATGATTCCGTCCCATGCCGTGGAAGAGGCGATCCCGCGCCCAAGGACAATGGCCGTGAAGCGGCCGAAGCGGCGCTGGCGATGCCGCCGCTGCGAGCTAGCTTGGTCCAGCGCTTGCGTTCCCAATCGCCGTCTTCAGGCGCTCGCCGAGCAAGGTGGATCGTTGCGGGTCCTTGGGTCCCTTTCGCGGTGGACCCTTGAGATCACTTTTCATATCGTCGAGAAGTAGATGTCCCCACGCGGCGCTGCGTATAGCTTGCCCAGAATTCCGGAAGCCCACATGCACCATCTGACGGTCCAATACAGTTTGCACTGTCTCGATGCTCGGTATCAGATCCGCATCATTTGAGATGACGACTCCGACGTCGTAGAAGTCCCTCATGGCCAACGAAAGCATGTCGCACACGAGCATCGTGTCTACGCCTTTTTCAACGAAGTGTTCTTTGTGCATTCCATGGTCACATGGTTGACGCTGCTTAACGGATGTCTTGACCGTGTAACTCGGCATTTGATCGAGAACGTACTTCAGCCAGTGTTCACGCTTTTCGTCATGTTCATTAGGTTTGGGATGCGTCGAGGCATAAACGGACACACCTCTCAGCTCTGCGTCGCCTTTGCGAACGAAACTACGCCGCGCGAGCCTTTCCATGATGACACCAGGTAGTCGGTCCCAGGCTATATGTGGGGATCCATCACCCCACTCCTCCTGCCAAGCAATATCGAAGTTGGCGTGGTCGATGAATATGCGAACCTTTTTCATGGCGCCCCTCCCCAATCTCAGTCTCTGCGGGTTTGTCAGCGACTCGCAGTGCACCGAAACCTTACGCTGAACGGCTATCATCATCCACCCATAGCAATCGGATAGAGAAGTCTTGAAAGCAGTCGGCGATGCATGGGTGCAGTGATGACCTTCGTTCATCGAGTCCGGATCAGTCAGGGTGCCATTGCCGGACCGGCTGAAAGGTGGGCTCCGCCCATATCCCGCAAGCAACTGGAGCTGCACTCGTCGTTGACGCCGGTGCCGAAGGCGGCCAACCGCGGCGACGATGGGTTCCCACGCCCCAACTCCTGCCCGCTACGCCTTTGCGGCGCTGCTCCTCGCCAACCTGTTCCTCGCGCTCGGGCCGTGGCTGGTGCGGCTGGCCGACGTCGGGCCGGTGGCGGCGGCGTTCTGGCGGCTGGCGCTGGCGGTGCCGTTCCTCGCCTGGCTCGCTTTGCGCCAGAGCCGCGGGCGGCCCCGTGCCGGGCTGGACGCTGATCGCCGCTGTCGCCCTCGGCGGCCTGTTCTTCGCCGCCGACCTCGCCGCCTGGCACGAGGGGATCCTGCGCACCAAGCTCGCCAACGCCACTTTATTCGGCAATTTCGCCAGCTTCCTGTTCGCCGTCTACGGCTTCATCCTGCTGCGGCGGCTGCCCGGGCCGGTGCAGGCGCTGGCGCTGTTGCTCGCCGCGGCCGGCACCCTGCTGCTGCTCGGCAGCAGCTTCGAGCTGTCGCCGGCGCAGTTCAGCGGGGACCTTCTCGCCTTGCTCGCCGGCCTGTTCTACGCGCTCTATCTGATCGCGGTCGACCGGGCCCGCCGGTCGATGGCGCCCTGGCCGGTGCTCGCCATCGCCACCGCCGGCGGAGCGCTGCCGCTGCTGCTGTTCGCGCTGGCGCTCGGCGAGCAGGTCATGCCCGACGACTGGACCGCGCTCGTGCTGCTGTCATTGAGCAGCCAGCTGATCGGCCAGGGCCTGCTCGTTTTTGCGATGGGGCATTTGTCGCCGGTGCTGGTCGGTCTGTGCTTCCTGACCCAGCCGGTGGTGTCGGCGGCGATCGGCTGGGCCGCCTATGACGAGGGATTCACGACCAGCGACGCCGCCGGCGCGCTGCTGATCTGCGTCGCTCTGGTGCTGATCCGGCTGCCGGACCGCAGGCTTGCAACCGAAGGCGCGACGGCTCATTGACCGGCCATGGTCGCCCCGGCCGAAATGACTCTCGACGAGCTGCGCGCCGCGCTGGCGCCGCTGCTGCCGGGCCATGCCGCCTTCGACGGCTGGTCGAACCAGGCGCTGGCGATGACGGCGGCCGAGCTCGGCGTGCCGGCGGAGCGGGCCCGGCTCGCCTTCCCCGGCGGCCAGGCGCAGATGATCGACGCCTGGTTCGACGCCGTCGACGAGGCGATGCTGACGGCCTTCCCGCCCGAGCGGATCGCGGCGATGAAGATCCGCGAACGCATCCGCGAGCTGGTGCTGTTCCGATTGGAAGCGATGCGGCCCCACCGCGAGGCGCTGCGCCGCGCGCTCGCCATCCTCGCTTTGCCGCAAAACGCGCCGGGCGCGGCCCGGCTCGCCTGGCGCGCCGCCGACCGGATCTGGCGGACCGCCGGCGACACCGCGACCGACTTCAACCATTACAGCAAGCGCGCCATCCTGATCGGCGTCTACGGCTCGGCCACTCTGGTCTTTCTCGACGACGACAGCGCCGACCTCGCCGACACAAAAGCCTTCCTCGGCCGGCGCATCGACGACGTCATGCGCTTCGAGAAGTTCAAGGCGAGCTGGGGCGGCACCCGCGAACGGCTGCCCTCCTTGAGCCGCTTCCTCGGCCGGCTGCGCTACCCGGCGGCGTGATCGCCCCTCGCGCTATTGATAATCAATCGCAGGAACGATAGGCCGAGTCCGGTTTCGAGCGCTGCCCGGAGGAATATGCCCGACCGCCTTGCCTGTCTCGTGCGGCTGCTCATGGCGGCGTTGCTGGCGCTCGGCCTGGCCTCGGCGGCGCGCGCCGACGACGCCGCGGTCCAGACCAGCTGGCGGCTGCTCGATTATATCGCGGTCGACTATCCCGGCGCGATCGAGGACGGGCGCATCGTCAGCCAGCTCGAATATGACGAGATGCTCGAATTTTCGGGCTCGGTGGCCGAGCGGCTGGCGGCGCTGCCGGAGCGGCCTGAGCGGCCGGCGCTGGTCGCCGGCGCCCGTGCGCTGCAGGCCGCCATCGTCGCCAGGGCGCCGCCGCCGGAGATCGAGCGGCGCGCCCGGGCGCTCGCCGCGCAGCTGCTCGCCGCTTATCCAGTGCCGCTCGCGCCGGCCCAAGCCCCGGACCTCGCGCGCGGCGAGGCGCTCTACGCGCAGCATTGTGCGTCCTGCCACGGCGCCGACGGCAGCGCGCGCACCCCGGCCGCGGCCGGCATGGACCCGCCGCCGATCGCCTTCACCGACCGGGCGAGGGCCGGCCAGCGCAGCCTGTTCGCGCTCTACCAGGTGATCGGCCAGGGCCTGGAAGGCACGGCGATGCAAAGCTTCGCCCATCTGCCCGAGGCCGATCGCTGGGCGCTCGCTTTCCATGCCGGCCGGTTCGCCTATCCGGCCGCCGGCGCCGAAGCCGGCGCGCGGCTGTGGCGGGACGATCCGGCGCTGCGCGCCCGCATTCCCGATCTTCAGGTACTGGTGGCGCTGACCCCGGCGGCGCTGGCGGGCCAAATCGGCGAGGCGCGGGCCGGCGCGATCGCGGCGTATCTGCGCGCCCATCCGGACGTGGTGACGCAGCGCGCCGGCACCGGGTCGCTGGCGACGGCGCGCGACCTGCTCCGGCAGAGCCTCGCCGCCTACCGGAGCGGCGAGAATGAGCAAGCGGCCGAGCTGGCGCTCGCCGCCTATCTCGACGGCTTCGAGCCGGTCGAAGCCTTGCTCGGCGCGCGCGACGGCGATCTCGTCGCCGAAGTCGAACGGGAGATGGGCGGACTGCGCGCGGCGATCGGCCGCGGCGCCCCGGCTGCCG
The DNA here is from genome assembly GCA_963848555.1 of uncultured Alphaproteobacteria bacterium. Lineage (GTDB taxonomy): Bacteria > Pseudomonadota > Alphaproteobacteria > Sphingomonadales > Sphingomonadaceae > Allosphingosinicella. Next base: position 503,903 of record CAWKEE010000006.1, read on the forward strand.
ACGTCGCCGGCCGCATCGAACGGCTCCAGACGCTGTTCGGCGCCGCCGAGACGGCGCTGGCGCCGGAAGCCGCGAGCAGCGCCTCCACCTTCCTCGGCGCGTTCGCGATCCTGCTGCGCGAAGGGCTCGAAGCGCTGCTGATCGTGGTGGCGATGATCACCTTCCTGATCAAGGCCGAGCGGCGCGAGCTGCTGCGCTACGTCCATGGCGGCTGGATCGCCGCTCTGGCCGGCGGCGTCGCCACCTGGTGGGTGGCGAGCCATGCGGTCGCGATCAGCGGGGCGGACCGCGAGCTGACCGAGGGCTTCGGATCGCTGCTCGCCGCCGCGATCCTGCTGTTCGTCGGCATCTGGATGCACGGCAAGGCGCAGGCCGGCGCCTGGCAGCTCTATGTCAAAGAGAAGCTCGACCGCGCGCTGAGCCGCGGCTCGGCCTGGCTGTTGTTCGGACTGTCGTTCATCGCCGTCTATCGCGAGGTGTTCGAGACGATCATCTTCTATGCCGCGCTCGGCGCGCAGGGCGAAGGCGCGGCGATGGCCGGCGGCATCGCCGCCGCCGCCGCTTTGCTCGCGCTGATCGCCTGGGCGATGCTGCGCTTCGGCCGCCGGCTGCCCATCGCCAAATTCTTCCAGTACAGCGCCGTCCTGATCGCGGTGCTGGCGGTGGTGCTCGCCGGCAAGGGCGTGGCGGCGCTGCAGGAAGCCGGGCTGATCGGCGTGACCCCGCTCGCCGGCCTGCCGCGCAGCCCGATGCTCGGCCTCTATCCGACCGCGGAGACGCTGATCGCCCAGGCGGCGATGGCGCTGCTGCTCGCCGCCGGCTTCCTGCGCTCGCGCCGGACGGCGGCCGCCGCCACCGCCTGAACCGGCGGCCGGTCGCCGCGCGCCGCCAAATGGTGGGGATAAATCGCCCGCGCACGTGACGCGGCCGGACCGGCTCATTATAGCGGAGCGAAGAATGCCGAACCGGCCTTGGCTCCCAGACTTTCTGGACCGGTGAAGATTCGAGAGAAACCGCGCTGGAGAAAGGAAGAGACGATGTCGGGCGTGAACAAGGTCATATTGGTCGGCAATCTCGGCGACGACCCCGAAACTCGCTCGCTCAACAATGGCGGCGAGGTGGTCAACATGCGCGTCGCCACCTCGGAAGTGTGGAAGGATCGCGACGGCAACCGCCAGGAGCGGACCGAATGGCACCGGGTGGTGATCTTCAACGAAAATCTCGGCCGGGTCGCCAAATCCTATCTGCGCAAGGGCTCCAAAGTCTATCTCGAGGGTCAGATCCAGACCCGCAAATGGACCGACCAGTCGGGCCAGGACCGCTATTCGACCGAGGTCGTGCTGCAGCGATTCCGCGGCGAGCTGGTGCTGCTCGACAGCCGCGGCGGAGGCGGCGGCTATGGCGACGACCAGGGCGACAGCTTCGGCGGCGCGAGCGGCTCGGGCAGCGTGGGCAGCGGCCCCCGCCAGCCGGCCAAGACGCAGCCGGCCTTCGACACCGAGCTCGACGACGACGTTCCGTTCTGACGGCCCCGACGGGAAGTCACCCCGGCGAAAGCGGGGGTCTCGTAGAGACCCGCCGAGCCTGTTTGTCCTGAGGTCCCGGCTTGCGCCGGGATGACGCTATTTCTTCAAACTGTCCCTCAGCCCCGCCAGCGCGGCGAACGGGCCGGCTTCCTCCTCGCTTTTCACGCCGGCCGCCTTGAGCGCGGTTTCGGCGGCGGGCGCGCGCGGATAAGGATCGAGGCTGATCGCCAGCGTCTCGGCGACCGCCTCGCCGAGGTCGATCGCGCCGCCCTCGTAAAAGAGGACGTCCAGCTCGGCCGCGCTGAGCTCCACCTCCTCGTCGGGACGGGCGTCGCCGGGAGCCGGCCGGAAGACGAGCTCGAACGGGGCGTCGACGCCGGCCGCGACCGGCTCGCCGCTGGCGACGCAGCTCTGGACCACCGACGCCGCCAGCCGGCCGCGGGCGATCACCTCAATCCCGTCGCGCGCCAGCGAGGCCTGCGCGCCAAGCCGGTCGATGCCGACCAGGTCGAACCGGCGCGCCAGCGCCGCCCGCTCGGCCGGGCCGGCCTCGATCGCGATCGACCGCGGCTCGGACCCGAGCGTGTCGATCCGGACCGGGCGGCTGAATTCGGGCGCGGTCACAGGCGGGGGAGCTGGCCGGAGAGCAGCGCCGACAGCGGCTGCGCGCCCAGCGCCTCGGCGAAGCGCCGCAGCCGTGCCGCCACCCATGGCGCCGCCTGCTCGTCGGGCGGCGTCTCGTGGAAGATGTTGCGGCGCACCGCGGCCTCGAAGTCGCCGGCCGGTCCCGCCGCGCGGAAGGCGGCCAGCCGGCCGCCGAGCGCGCCCATCATCCGCCCGACATGCTTGCCGACGACATAGTCGCCGATCCCGATCTGCCTGAGGCTGGCATCCATGTCGTCGACGAACAGCTCGGTCAGCAGCACCGACGGCTCGCGCCCGGGAGCGCCGTCCGCCTCCAGCCGCAGCAGCACCAGCGCCATCATCGCCGCCACCATGTCGAAACGGCCGTCGACGCTGTCGGGCACCCGGCCGTCGCGATACCAGGCCGGGTCGCGCCCGGCCGCGACCACCGCGCGGTAAAGCGGATCGAGCGCCTGCCGGTCCCGGTTGCCGAAGATGCGCTGCAGGAAAGACAAGGGGCGTGCTTCCAAATGCCGGGCGGCTTGCGCCGGCTAGGCGATGTTCATATTGGAGAGGCTAGTCAAGTCCGCGCCTTTCCTCGCAAAAGCGGACGATCAGGAGATTTGCGCGCGATGAGCCTGTCGATTGCACCCCGCTTCATGCTGGCCGCCGTCGCCGCCGCCGCCCTGCTCGCCGGCTGCTCGCCGATTCGCGAGCATCAGGGCTTCGTCATCGACGAGCCGCTGGTCGCCGCCATCCAGCCCGGCGTCGACAATCGCGAATTGGTCGCGGGCACGCTCGGCCGGCCGACCTTCGTCGGCCAGTTCGATCAGCGCGACTGGTATTATGTGTCGCGCCAGACCCGCCAGCTCGCCTTCAACATGCCGCGGCCACGCGACAACACCGTGCTGCACATCCGCTTCGACGCGAACGGCAATGTCGAGCGGGTCGAGCGGACCGGCATGGATCTGGTCGTCAATATCGACCCAGCCAACGAGGAGACGCCGACGCTGGGCCGCGAGCGCGGCCTGCTCGAGGAATTGTTCGGCAATATCGGCGCGCTCGGACGCGGCGGCCAGCAGGGCCAGACCGCGGACAATCCTCAATAATCCAGTTCCTCCCCATCGCGAGCGATGGGGAGGCATTCGCTATCGAACGATCCGTCCCGCCGCGAGCACCGCCAGCGTCACCAGGTCCGACGCGGTCGCGGTCATCGCGGCGATCTGGACGTGATGCTGCATGCCGACCAGCATCGGCCCGATCAGCGCGTCGCCGCCCAGCTCCTTCAGGAGCTTGGCCGAGATGTTGGCGGTCTGCAGGCCGGGCATCACCAGCACGTTGGCCGGACCGGTCAGGCGGCTGAACGGAAAGATGCGCTGCATCACCGGGTTCAGCGCGACGTCGGGCGCCATCTCCCCTTCATATTCGAAATCGACGTCGTCGCGGGCGTCGAGCAGCTTCACCGCGTCGCGGATCCGCTCGAGGAAGCTCCCCTCCGGATTGCCGAAATTGGAATAAGAGAGGAAGGCGACGCGCGGCTCGTGGCCCATCCGCCGCGCCCCCTGCGCGGTCTGGATCGCGATCTCGGCGAGCTGCTCGGCGCTCGGCCGCTCGGTCACCGTCGTGTCGGCGAGGAAGACGGTGTGGCTCTGGCCGACCAGCACATGGACGCCGAACGGCGTCACGCCCGGCTTCGGATCGAGCACGCGCCGGATCTGGCGCAGATTCTGGGCGTAGGTGCGGGTGATGCCGGTGATCATCGCGTCCGCTTCGCCGGCGGCGAGCAGGCAGGCCGCGAAGATGTTGCGGTCCTGGTTGACCATCCGCTCGACCTCGCGGTGGAGGTAGCCGCGCCGCTGCAGCCGCGCATAGAGATAGTCGGCGAGCTCCGAGACTCGCGGATAATTGCGGCTGTTGAACACCTCGAACGACTGCGGATCCTCGACGCCGAGCGCCTTGAGCCGGTCGTAGACATCCTCGCGCCCGACCAGCACCGGAATGCCGTAGCCGCCGTCGCGAAAGGCGATCGCGGCGCGCAGCACGACATCCTCCTCCCCTTCCGCGAACAGCACGCGGCGCGGGTCGGCGCGGGCCGCCTCGTAGGCGAGGGTGAGCACCGACGTGGTCGGATTGAGCCGGGCGCGCAGCGCGGTGCGATATTCGTCCATGTCCGCGATCGGCCGCTGGGCGACGCCGCTGTCCATCGCCGCGCGGGCGACGGCGGCGGGGACCATCTCCATCAGCCGCGGGTCGAACGGGGCGGGGATGATATAATCGACGCCGAACGTATGCGCCTTGCCGCCATAAGCCGCGGCGACTTCCTCGGGAACCTGCTGGCGCGCGAGGTCGGCCAGCGCGTGGGCGGCGGCGATCTTCATCTCGTCGTTGATCGTCGTCGCCCGCACGTCCAGGGCGCCGCGGAAGATGAACGGGAAGCCGAGCACGTTGTTGACCTGGTTGGGATAGTCGGAACGGCCGGTCGCGACGATGGCGTCGGGCCGCGCCGCCTTGGCGTCGGGCGGGGTGATCTCGGGGTCGGGATTGGCCATGGCGAAGATGATCGGCCTCTTCGCCATGTCCTTGACCATCTCCGGCTTGAGCGCGCCGGCCGCCGACAGTCCGAGGAAGACGTCGGCGCCCTTGAGCGCCTCGGACAGCGTACGGGCCGCGGTGTCGGCGGCATGGGCCGATTTCCACTGGTCCATGCCCTCCGGCCGGCCCTGATAGATGACGCCCTTGCGGTCGCACATGATGACATGGTCGTGGCGCACGCCCATCGCCTTGATCAGCTCGGTGCAGGCGATCGCCGCGGCGCCGGCGCCGTTGACGACCACGCGGATGTCACCGAGCCGGCGCCCGGTAAGATGGCAGGCGTTGATCAGCCCGGCGGCGGTGATGATCGCGGTGCCGTGCTGATCGTCGTGGAAGACCGGGATGTTCATCCGCTCGCGCAGCGCCTGCTCGATGATGAAGCAGGCCGGAGCGCCGATATCCTCGAGATTGATGCCGCCGAAGCTGGGCTCCATCAGCTCGACCGCGTCGATGAAGCGATCGGCATCCTCGGTCGCCAGCTCGATGTCGATCGAATCGACGTCGGCGAAGCGCTTGAACAGCACCGCCTTGCCCTCCATCACCGGCTTGGCGGCGAGCGCGCCGAGATTGCCGAGGCCGAGAATGGCGGTGCCGTTGGAGATGACGGCGACGAGATTGCCTTTGGCGGTATAATCGTAGGCGGCGGCGGGATCGGCGGCGATGGCGCGGACCGGCACGGCGACGCCGGGCGAATAAGCCAGGCTCAGATCGCGCTGGGTCGCCATCGGCTTGGAGGCGATGATCTCGATCTTGCCGGGCCGGCCCGACGCGTGGAATTCGAGCGCCTCGGCTTCGGAGAATTTGACGTTGCTGCCTTCGCTCATCCTCGCCTCTCCCTGTCGCGGCGAGTTCCGCTCTAGGCGCGGAGGCCGAGGCGCGGCAAGGTCGGTCACTCGGTGGCCAACTCAGCGGTTCCCCCTTGCGTGCAGACCCACTAACCTCGCTTCATGGCCACCCGGGTGAAGGACAGCGCCGCGGCGACGCCGATGATGGCGCAATATCTGGCGCTCAAGGCGGAGGCCGAAGGCTGCCTGCTCTTCTACCGGATGGGCGACTTCTTCGAATTGTTCTTCGATGACGCGAAGGTCGCCGCCCAGTGCCTCGACATCGCGCTGACCGCGCGCGGCGAGCATGACGGCGCGCCGATACCGATGTGCGGGGTGCCGATCCACGCCGCCGAAGCCTATCTCGCCCGGCTGATCCGGGCCGGCCACCGCGTCGCCATCGCCGAGCAGACCGAAAGCCCGGCCGAGGCGAGGAAGCGCGGCCACAAGGCGGTCGTCAACCGCGCCATCGTCCGGGTGGTGACGGCGGGGACGCTGACCGAGGAGGCCCTGCTCGATTCGCGCCGCGCCAACTGGCTCGCCGCGGTAGCGCGCGCCGGCGAGCGCTACGGCATCGCCGCCGCCGACATCTCGACCGGCCGGTTCGAGCTGAGCTCGGTCCCGGCGGCGGCGCTCGACGCCGAGCTGGCGCGGCTGGCGGCGGCCGAAATCATCTCGCCCGAGCCGATCGAGGGCGCGCAGCCGCGTCGCGCCGGCTTCGACAGCCTCGCCGCCGAGCGCCGCCTGAAGGAGAGGTTCGGCGTCGCCACCCTCGACGGGTTCGGCGGCTTCGACCGGGCGGCCTTGTGCGCGGCCGGCGGGCTGCTCGCCTATCTCGACGAGGTCGCGCGCGAGTCGCTGCCTTTCCTGCGGCCGCCGCTGCCGGTCGCTTCGGGCGATCACATGATGATCGACGCGGCGACGCGCGAGAGCCTGGAGCTGACCCAGTCCTTGTCCGGCGGCCGCTCCGGCAGCCTGCTCGGCTGCATCGACCGCACGGTCACCGGCGCCGGCGCCCGCCTGCTCGCCGCCGATCTCGGCGCGCCGTTGCTCGACCGTGCCCGGATCGAGGCGCGGCTCGACCTGGTCGCCTTGTTCGAGCGCGACGCGGCGCTGCGCGAGCTGGTGCGGCGGCAGCTCAAGGCGCTGCCCGACCTCGGCCGCGCGCTCGGCCGTCTGGTGGCCGGGCGCGGCGGGCCGCGCGACCTCGGCCAGCTGCGCGACGGCCTCAATGAGGCGCGGCGGCTGCACGACCGGCTGGCCCGGGTCGCCGACCCGCCGGCCCTGCTCGCCGCTTCGCTGCCGGCCCTGACCGGCCACGGCGAGCTGACCGAGCTGCTGACGCGCGCTTTGGTGCCGTCGCCGCCGATCGATGCCGGCCAGGGCGGCTATATCGCGGAAGGCTATGACGCCGCTTTGGACGCGCTGCGCGCCGCCGGCGGCGAGGGGCGGCGCGCGATCGCCGCGCTCGAAGCGCGCTATCGCGACCAGACCGGCATTTCGGTGCTGAAGATCCGCCACAATGCGGTGCTCGGCTACCATATCGAGGTGCCGGCCCGCCACGCCGACCGGCTGATGGCGGCCGAATCCGGCTTCACCCACCGGCAGACGCTGGCCGGCGTGGTCCGCTTCAACGCGCCCGATTTGCACGAGCAGGCGATGCGGGTCACCCAGGCCGGCAGCCATGCGCTTGCCGCCGAGGCGGGTCATCTCGAGATGCTCACCGCTGCCGCGCTCGATCGTGCCGAGGCGATCGCCGCCGCCGCCGATGCGCTCGCCCGATTGGACGTCGCCGCCGCCCTCGCCGAGCGGGCGACCGAGGGCGGCTGGTGCCGGCCCTATTTCGTCCCCGACGCCCGCTTCGAGGTCGAGGCCGGACGCCACCCGGTGGTCGAGGAGGCGCTGAAGGCCGGCAGCGGCCGCTTCGTCGCCAACGATTGCGGGCTCGGCGAGGACAACAGGCTGTGGCTGGTCAGCGGCCCCAATATGGGCGGCAAATCGACCTTCCTCAGGCAGAATGCGCTGATCGCGATCCTCGCCCAGGCCGGTTCCTGCGTCCCGGCCGCCAGCGCCACTCTGGGCCTGGTCGACCGCCTGTTCAGCCGCGTCGGCGCTTCCGACAATCTCGCCCGCGGCCGATCGACCTTCATGGTCGAGATGGTCGAGACCGCCGCCATCCTGTCGCAGGCGACCGAGCGGAGCTTCGTCATCCTCGACGAGGTCGGCCGCGGCACCTCGACCTATGACGGCCTCGCCATCGCCTGGGCGGTGGTCGAGGCGGTCCACGACAAGTGCCGCTGCCGCTGCCTGTTCGCGACCCATTATCACGAGCTTACCCGGCTCGCCGAACGGCTCGACGCGCTGTCGCTCCATCATGTCCGCGCCCGCGAATGGAAGGGCGATCTGGTGCTGCTCCACGAAGTGGCGAGCGGCCCCGCCGACCGCAGCTACGGCATCGCCGTCGCCAAGCTGGCCGGCCTGCCGCCGGCGGTCGTCGCCCGCGCCAAGTCGGTGCTCGGCCGGCTTGAAGCGGGGCGCGCCGCCACCGGCGGCATCGCCGCCGGTCTCGACGATTTGCCTTTGTTCGCGGCGGCGGCGCAGGATGAAGCGGCGCCCGATCCGCTGCACGCGGCGCTGGCCGAGATCGAGCCCGACACGCTGAGCCCGCGCGAGGCGCTCGAGCTGGTCTACCGGCTGAAGCGGCTGCAGACGGACGCCGGCTGATGCCCGGGCGATTCTCGGCGATCGCCAGCCGGCGCGAGATCATCGACCGGCGCGCGCTCGCCGAGCAGCTGTCGCAGGCGAGCCGCAAGAGCGCCGCCGCGGCGCTCAAGCAGGCGCTCGCCGCCGGCCGCGCGGAGATCGGGCGGCGGCTGGAGCAGAAGCCCTATGCCGGCGCGGAGGCGGCCGCCGCTTATGCCTTCCTGACCGACCAGATCCTGCGGCTGACGTTCGACTTCGCGACCGAGCGGCTCCACCCGATCGGCAATCCGACCACCTCCGAACGGCTGCTGCTGATGGCGGTCGGCGGCTACGGCCGCGGCGAGATGGCGCTGCATTCGGATGTCGACATCGCCTTCGTGACGCCGTGGAAGCCGAGCGACTGGACCGAGACGATGGTCGAATTCGATCCTCTATCTGCTGTGGGATCTCGGGCTCAAGGCCAGTCCCTCGACGCGCAGCATCGAGGAGCTGGCGCGCGCCGCCGCCGCCGACCATACGGTCCGCGCCGCCTTGCTCGAATCGCGCTACGTTTGGGGCGACGAGCCGCTGTTCGACGAGGCCCAGGCGCAGTTCTGGAAGAAGGTCGCGGCCGGCAACGTCCGGGCGTTCGCCAAGGAGAAGCTCGACGAGCGCGACGCCCGGCACCGGCGAATGGGCGACAGCCGCTATGTCGTCGAGCCCAACATCAAGGAGGGAAAAGGCGGCCTCAGGGACCTCCATACCCTGTTCTGGATCGGCAAATATGCCTACCGGCTGCAGTCGGTCGCCGAGCTGGTCGATACCGGTCTGCTGTCGCCAGCGGAGCTGCGCCAGTTCCAGCGCGCCGAACGCTTCCTGTGGGCGGTGCGCTGCCACCTCCATATCCTCGCCGGCCGCGCCGAGGAGCGGCTGACTTTCGATTATCAGCGCGAGATCGCGGCGCGGATGCAATATGCCGATCGACCCGGCAAATCGTCGGTCGAGCGCTTCATGCGCCACTATTTCCTCTACGCGAAGACGGTCGGCGATTTGACCGGCGTCTTCCTCGCCCATCTCGACGAGAAATTCGCGCGCCGCGGCCAGCGTCTCTATCTGCCGTCGCTGCCGACCTTGCGCCGGCGGCCGAGCCGGCTCGAGGGCTTCATGCTCGACCGCGGCCGGCTGGCGGTGCCGAACGACGCCTTCCTCGCCGAGCAGCCGGTTCGGCTGGTCCGCATGTTCGCGCTGGCCGATCGTTATGGGCTGGAGATCCACCCGCTGGCGATGCGGTCGGCGGCGCGCCACGCCAAGCTGATCGACGCCGGCGTGCGCGCCGACCCGGCGGCCAACGCCCTGTTCCTCGACGTGCTGACCAGCCCGCGCGACCCGGAAACGGTGCTGCGCTGGATGAACGAGTCCGGCGTGTTCGGCCGCTTCATTCCCGATTTCGGGCGGGTGGTCGCCCGGATGCAGTTCGACATGTATCATCATTATACTGTCGACGAGCATTCGATCCGGGCGATCGGCCTGGTGTCGCGGATCGAGCATGGCGAACTCCGGGCGGAGCATCCGCTCGCCACCGGGCTGATCAAGCGGCTCGCCTCGCGCCGGGTGCTGTACGTGGCGGTGCTGCTGCACGACATTGCCAAAGGCCGGGGCGGCGACCACAGTCTGCTCGGCGCCGAAGTGGCGCGCGCCTTGTGCCCCCGGCTCGGGCTCGACGAGGCGGAAACCGAGACGGTCGCCTGGCTGGTGCGCTGGCATTTGCTGATGTCGGCGACGGCGTTCAAGCGCGACCTTTCCGATCCCAAGACGGTCCAGGACTTCGTCGAGCGGGTCAAAAGCCTGGAGCGGCTGCGTCTGCTGTTCATCCTGACCTCGGTCGACATCCGCGCCGTCGGTCCCGGCACCTGGAACAGCTGGAAGGCGCAGCTGCTGCGCGCCTTGTTCGAAGCGGCCGAGGAGCTGCTGCGGCTCGGCCACAAGCAGAAAGGGCGCAAGGAACGGATCGCCGCCATCCAGGAGGAGCTGGCCGCGCGCCTCGGCTGGGAGGACAGCCGCTTCGCCCGGCTCGCCTGGCGGCTGCCGGACAGCTACTGGCTCGCCGAGCCGGGCGACGTGCTCGAAGGCAATGCCCGGCTGATCGACGCCGCCGACCGCGATCCCGACCGGGTCGCGCCGATCGAGACGCGGGTGCTCGCCGAGCGCGGCGCGACGCTGGCCAGCGTCTATGCCAAGGACCGGCCGGGCCTGTTCTACCGGATAGCGGGAGCGATCAGCCTGGTCGGCGGCAACATCATCGACGCCCGCATCCACACCACCGACGACGGCATGGCGCTCGACAATTTCCTCGTCCAGGACATGGCCGGGGCGGCGTTCGCCGACCGCCACCAGCTCGAGCGGCTGCGCCAGGCGATGCTGGCGGCGGTGGACGGCGAGGAGCCGGCGCGCGAGCGGCTGGCGGCGCGCGCGCTGCCGTTGCGACGCGCCGAGGCCTTCACCATCCAGCCCGCCATCTTCATCGATAACAAGGCGTCGAGCCGCTACACGGTGGTCGAGGTCAATGCCCGCGACCGCGCCGCCTTGCTGTGCGAGCTGGCGCAGGCGATCACCGAATCGCGGACGATGATCCACAGTGCCCATGTCGCCACTTATGGCGAGCGCGCGGTCGACGTCTTCTATCTGACCGACCTCAAGGGCGCGAAGATCGACAATCCAGTGAAGTTGAAGACGCTGCAGGCGCGGCTGCTCAAGGCCGCGGCGGGTCCCGCCGCGCCGGGGCGCAAGGCGGCCTGATCGCGGGCGTCGCGCCGGCGTAAGGAGGGATCTCGGGACAAGAAGTCACCAGTCCTGGCCAAGGTACTTCCCGCTGAGACCCCGGCTTGCGCCGGGGTGACGGGTCGGCCGCCACGAAAAAGGCCCCGCCGTTGCCGGCGGGGCCTCATTCCTGCCGTCCGACTTCGTCAGAAGCGGAAGCGGCCGGTGATGCCGTAGGTCCTGGGCTCGGCGAGGAAGCTGGCGAACATCTGATTGGCCGTCTGGCCCTGGAAGGCGATGACATGGGCCCGGCTGTTCGAGCCCTGGAACGGAGCGTTGAACGCGACCTGCTGATAATTCTGGTCGAGCAGGTTCTGCGCCCAGATCTCGACCGACCAGCGCTGGCCGGGGCCGCGCAGGCCCAGGCGGGCGTTGATGATCGCGAAGCTGTCCTGCTCCTTCTCCGGGAACAGGTCCGAGCCGGTGTTGAAGTCGGAGGTCAGGCGGGCGTCGGCATAGACCAGAGCGGTCATGCCCGAGCTGCCGATCGCCGGCGTCCAGGTCACCGAGCTCGTCACCACCAGCTCCGGCGCGTTCGACAGCCGTTCGCCGGGCAGCAGGAACAAAGCCGGGTCGAGCGGCGTGCCGGTGTCGCGGCCGACCAGATCGTCCCGGTAGCGGGTGTCGGCGAGAGTGAAGCCCGCCGTCACCGTCAGGTCGCGGCGCGGATAGATGACGCCCTCGACCTCGACGCCGGTGGTGGTGACGCCGGCATTGACGTCGTCGCTGGCGCAGGAGCCGGTGGCGGGACTGAGATCGGAATCGGTGGTGCCAAGGTCGGCGCCGCAGCCGTTGATGTTCTGGACCAGGAAGACCGAGCCGTTGAACGTGTTCAGCTGGAAGTTGCTGAACAGCTGGCGGAAGGCGGCGACGTTGAGGATGAAGTGGCGCCGGGTCCATTTGAAGCCGGCTTCGTAGGCGTCGACGATCTCCGGGTCGAACTGCAGGTTGAGGGTGTTGAAGCCCGGGTTGCGGCCACCGAACTGGCGCGGATCGTTGGGCGCGAAGATCGGCTGGCCGAGCGCCGAGCGGTCGAGGTTGAAGCCGCCGGCTTTGTAGCCGCGCGAATAGCTCGCATAGAGGAGCAGATCGCTGTTCGGCCGGAACGCGAGCACGCCGGTGCCGGTCCATTCGCTTTCGTCGCGATCGTCGGACAGGTTGAGCGCGTTCAGCGAGCTCGAGCTGTTGCCCTGGCAGGTGAGGTTGACCAGCGCGGCGGCCAGCGCCTGCGGCGTTCCCGCCGGCAACGGGGTGGCGCCGCCGGTGAGGAACGGCGCGAAGAATGCCTGCTGCGCCGGGCAGATCGTGTTGGTGTTGTTGAAATCGGCCTCGAAGCTCTTGTCCTCGCTGGTGTAGCGCAGGCCGACGGTCAGGCTGAGATTGTCGGTCAGGTTGAAAATGTTGTGGGTGAAGATGGCCCAGTTGGTGCTGTCCTGGAAATAATTGGCGAAATTGTCGCCCATATTCTGGACTTGACCGAGCCGGGCCAATCCCGCCGCGAACAGCGGCCCGAGACCGCCGAGCGCGCCGTTGCCGCTGAACGGCCCGCCGCTGCCCGGGACCAATGGATTGCCGGGATTGGTGGCGATCGCGCTGAGGCAGCCCGGCGCGGCGGTGTTGCGCAGCACCGGCAGCGGGCTGATCAGGGTGATGAAGCGGCAGGAAGCGAAGGTGCCGTATTGCGAGCCGAAGCGCAGATTGTCGCGGACGTGCAGGCTCTCATTGGCGTAATAGCCGCCGATCAGCCAATCGAGCACGCCGCCGAACGCCGAGCCCTGCAGCCGCACTTCCTGGGTGAAGGTGCGGAACTCGCGGAACGCATTGTCGTCGTCGTTGCGCCTCAGGATGTCGACATTGGTGTAGTCGGTGTCTGACGGGAAATAGTTCACATAGTCGCGATAGGCGGTGATCGAGGTCAGGTTGGCGCCGCCGAAATCGTAATCGAGCTGCAGCGAGGCGCCCCAGTCGGTGGTCTCGCCTTCGTAGGTGGTGCCCGGCGTGACCGCCAGCTGGCGGTTGTACGGGTCGCCGTTCGACGGGATGGTGCCGCCGAGGCTCTGCAGCACGTCGAGGATGCGGTTGCCGGTCGGCGAGCCCCCGGCGCCCGGGGCGCGGTAGGCGAAGTCGCCAGGGACGCCCGGCGTCGGATCGAACGTCTCGCGGGTCTCGACATAGACGGCGCCGCAGCAGGATTCGTCGCGGGTCGAAAAGTCGCCGATGACGCGGACCGACAGCCGGTCGTTCGGCTCGAACAGCAGCTGGCCGCGGGTCATGATGCGGTTGCGGTCGTTGACGTCGGACTCGGTGCCGCCGCTGGCATTGACGACGTCGTAGAAGCCGTCGCGGCGGACATAGACGGCGTCGATCCGGAAGGCGAGCGATTCGCCGATCGGCCCGGTGACCGCGCCGGCGGCGCGGACATAATCGTAATTGCCGTAGGACAGCTCGGCATAGCCGCCGAACTCGAATTCGGGACGGCGGGTGATGACGTGGATCAGGCCGGCCGACGCGTTGCGGCCGAACAAGGTGCCCTGCGGGCCGCGCAGCACCTCGATCCGCTCGACCTCGCCGAGCTCGTTGAGGCCGATGCCGCTGCGCGAGCGGTAGACGCCGTCGATGAACACCGCGACCGAGCTTTCGAGGCCCGGATTGTCGCCGACCGTGCCGATGCCGCGGATACGCGCCGAGCCATTGCCTTCCGAGCCGGTCGAGGAGACCAGCAGCGACGGCGCGAGCTGGTTGAGCTGCCGGATGTCGGTGGCGCCGCTATTTTGCATCTGCTCGCCGCCGACCGCGCTGACCGCGAGCGGGACGTCTTGCAGGATCTGGCGGCGGCCCTGGGCGGTGACGACGATGCCGGCGCCTTCATTCTCGGCGGCGGCGTCGCCTTCCTGGACGGCGCCCTGCTCGGTGCCGCTGGTCGAGGTCGGCGCCTCTTCCGGAGTGGTGGGATCGTCCTGCGCCTGGGCGGGCGTGGCGAGCGCGACGAGGCCGGCGGACAGCAGCCAAAAGGTCTTCGACATGGATTCCCCCTCCAATATTTCGGTATTTTGGAGGAAGAGCTAAACCGAATGTGACCTTTTCGCCAGCGAAAAAACCGCGGTTTCCCGTAGGTTTGGAGGCCTATTGCAAATCCGCAACATAAGCGTTGCAAGTTGCAACGGGTCGCGGGGCTGCCGCTACGGAAAGCTGGGCCGGCAGCGTCGCGCACGAGGGCGTGCCCGGGTGCCCATCGAGAAGGAGTCATTCCGGCGAAAGCCGGAACCCCTGAACACGGACGCGGAGAATTATCGCGGCGGCCGATGTTCATGGATCCCGGCCTTCGCGGGATGACTCCGAGGGTGCGTATTGGACCCCGGCGGCGCGAGTTGCCCGCGGCCGCCTAGCGCGGCGCCAGCACCATCAGCATCTGGCGGCCTTCCATCCGCGGATGCTGCTCGACCTTGGCGGACGCGGCGACGTCGGCCTGGACCCGCTGCAGGAGCTGCATGCCGAGCTCGCCATGGGCGAGCTCGCGGCCGCGGAAGCGCAGGGTGACCTTGACCTTGTCGCCCTCCTCGATGAACTCGTTGATCTTGCGCATCTTCACGCCGTAATCGTGGTCGTCGATGTTCGGACGCATCTTGATCTCCTTGACCTCCTGCGTCTTCTGCGACTTGCGGGCGAGATTGGCCTTTTTCTGCGCTTCGTATTTGTATTTGCCGACGTCGAGGAACTTGCACACCGGCGGATCGGCATTGGGCGAGACCTCGACTAGGTCGAGCCCGACCTCGGCGGCCTGTTCGATCGCTTCGGCGGTGAGCAGGATGCCGAGATTGTCGCCATTTTCATCGATCACGCGCACCTTGGGCACGGAGATGAATTCGTTGAAGCGGGGGCCGCTCAGCGGCGGGGCGGCGGGGCGCCGGTTAAGAGGCGGACGTATGTTGGTGTCTCCTGAGGCCGAAAGGTCCCCTCACGTAGTGGAAGCGGGCACGCATTGAAAGATGTCCTCGCCCAGGACCGCGAATTTCGGCATGCGCCGCGGATTCCCCCCGCCAGGAAGCGGGGCATGGCGCGGGTCGCGGGCCCGGCGCCAGCGTCGGTTGCCGCGATGCCGGGCCGGGCGCGCAGCCTTCCGCCGCCCGCCGGGCATCGTGAAGCATGGCGAATGCCGGCGAGCCGCGCGTAATAAAGAAAAACGCGCCCGTACAAAGGCTTGATGTGTTTCGATTTCGCCGTTACCCCGCTCGCCAGGGGTAGGGTAGCGTATGCTTGGTCGCGTGATTCGCGGGGGACGTCGTTCAATATTGCGCAAGGCGTCGTTGTTGGCGGCATTCGCGGTCGTCCTGGCCGTATCGACCTGCATGTTCACCCTGCCAAGGGACGGCCTTTACAACAATCGGACGGAGATCGGCGCCGCGCTTCGCCAACATCGGGAAGCATGGCGGGAGCATGGCTGGGGACGTGACGTGTCCCGGCTGCAAATGCACATGCTCGTTCGCCGGTTCGGCGGGCACTGCCTGACGAACGAACCGATCTGGTCGGCGGTTCACCTCGATCAGCGCCTTGATCCGGATCTTGTTCGATCCGGCGTCCTGATCGAATGCCAAGTGACCGTGAAGGCGCGATGGCCGCGAAACTTTCCCAGACACTACACATGGACGACCACATTGCGTCCGCTATCCCAGAATATAGTTCGTGTCGCCGGCACGAGCAGAACAACAACATTGGAGTAAGAGAGGAAATTCATGCCTAACGAAACGATCACTGTCCACATCCGACAGACAGCAGCTTTCGGCGACACCCCACTGATCACGCCCCACCACATGTATGTCATTTATACGAACTCGTCGGGCCAGCAATACTATCTAGGTGGATGGTCCAATGGTAATGGAGCGTCTGTAACCGGACTTGGGCAGCTTGATACTCAGGTAAGGACTTGGGATTCCAATGCACTGGACTACCAATACAGGAATCTGGACGTCGCCACTCAAGTAGTCAAGAGCGGCGCAGACCTTTCCTCTTACTGGACCAGCATGACGCAGTGCGCCAACCAGATCGACTATGCCAATCTGGGCTACACCATGTTCGTGACGAACTCCAATTCGGTCGTGAACACCTGCCTGGCTTGGGCCAACCTGCCGACCGTGTCGATCAACTCGAGTTCGCCATTGGGTACGTTCTGGACGCCGGGCGGGGGAACCGACCTCAGAAACCTGTTCAATTTGTACCACAAGTACAACGGGGACGAGAGCGCTCCTCCGTCGGCCAGCCTGAAATATTACGAGCATCATTTCGGGTTCGCGGGAACCGGCGAGCGGTTCCTGGGGGGCACGACCAACCCAACGAACCAGACGCTCAGCTTTGGCGGATCCAGCGGTCACTGGGTCTATTCCAGCGTCCAGGTCGAGGGCGGTGCGGCTTCCTCGTCGTGGCGCTGGGTCGAGGCGTCCGCCACCCAAATCAAGCCGGTCGTGCTCGATCTCGACGGCGACGGGCTCGAGGTGACGGCGGCGAGCGCGAGCCCGGGCTTCGACTTCTTTGCCTCCGGGCATGTCAACACCACCGGATGGTTCAAGGGAGGAGACGGTCTGCTGGTCTATGACGGCAATCAGAATGGATTCGTCGACAATGGCTCGGAGATTTCATTCCTCCATAATTCGCCGGGGGCGATGACCGACCTTCAGGGGCTCCGCGCCTTCGACACCAACCTGAACAACAAGCTCGACTCGGGCGATGCCATGTTCAGCCGGTTTCGGATCTGGAAGGACTCGGACATGGACGGCATCTCGGATGCCGGCGAGCTGAAGACGCTTGCCAACTCGGGCGTGGTGTCGGTCAACCTGACCGGAAGCGGCGGCGGCTACAAGTCGAACGGCAACGAAGTCTATGCGGTCGCGAGCTTCGCACGCTCGGGCGGCGGAACGGGATCGGCCTACGATGTCGGGTTCGAGGCCTATAGTCGAGGGACCAAGCTGCTCTATTCGAACTCGACATGGGCGCTGGTGGAGCTCGATGCGCTTGACAAGATCGCGGTCGCGCAGCCGAACGCCCCGGCGGCGAACATCACCGATCTGCGGAACTTCCTCGTCAACGGCGGGCGCGTGCACGGCCTTCAGCTCGGCAGCCTGGACGACTATGTCTCGACCACCCGCGTGCAGGCCGACGACCGGAGCTACTATGTCGACGGCGGGGCCGGAAACGACACGATCGATCTGTCCGCCAGCCTTTTCGGCAGCACGATCAAAGGCGGAGCCGGGAGCGACATCATCACCGGCGGGACCGGGAACGACTTCATTGCGCCAGGAACAACCGTGTATGGCGACACGATCAGCGATACCGGCGGGAATGATACTTATCTGATCGACCCCAATTCCTTCATGTGGATATATGACATGGGAGGCACCGAAGACGTTGCCCTTTTGACGGGCTATCGTTCCACTGAACTGAATTTCAGCTATTGGGATTATTGGCAGTCTGTGTTCATATCGACCACGGACGGGCTCGTCGGCATACATTTCGAGTATATGTACACCTCATCAAACCACGGAATCGAATATCTGTGGCTGGAAGATGGGGTGATGACGCGCGACATGATGATCGAGCGAGCCACAGCCGGGACGATGGGCATGTCGGGCATGGAGGCCGGCATCGGCGCCCAGCCGGAAGATCTCGGGATGATTCACATCGTCTGAACGGGGCCGCGCACGGGCGTGAGGCGCGTGCGCGGCTTCAGTCGCGGCGGTCGGGCGGATGCGCCTCGCGGCGCAGCCGCTCGACCACCGCGTCGAGGCCCAGCACCTCCTGGCGCGCGTCCGCGCCCAGCGGCCGCAAGGCGATCGTCCGCTGCTCCGCCTCGCGCTTGCCGACCACCAGCAGATAGGGGATCTTGGCGAGCGAATGCTCGCGCACCTTGTAGTTGATCTTCTCGTTCCGGAGATCGGCCTCGACCCGCAGCCCCGCCTGCCCGAGCGTCGCGGCGACCTCGCGCGCATAATCGTCGGCATCGGAAACGATCGTCGCCACCGCCGCCTGCACCGGCGCCAGCCACAGCGGGAAGCGGCCGGCATGGTGCTCGATCAGCACGCCGATGATGCGCTCCATCGAGCCGAAAATGGCCCGGTGCAGCATCACCGGCACATGCTTTTCGCCGTCCTCTCCGATGTAGAAGGCGCCGAGCCGCTCGGGCATGACATAATCGAGCTGGATCGTCCCCATCTGCCAGGTCCGGCCGATCGCGTCGGTCAGATGGAATTCGAGCTTGGGCGAATAGAAGGCGCCTTCGCCGGGCAGCTCCTCCCAGCCATATTGGGCGGTGGCGCGGCCGGCGGCATGGACCGCCTCGCGCAGATCCTGCTCGGCCTTGTCCCACATCGCGTCGGTGCCGAACCTGTTCTCCGGCCGCAGCGCGAGCTTGATCGCATAATCGGGAAAGCCGAGGTCGCGATAGACGATGTCGAGCAGGTCGCAGAACAGCCGCACCTCCTCGACGATCTGGTCCTCGCGGCAGAAGATATGGGCGTCGTCCTGGGTGAACTGGCGCACCCGCAATATGCCGTGCAGCGCGCCGTGCGGCTCGTTGCGGTGGCAGCAGCCATATTCGGCCAGCCGGATCGGCAGGTCGCGATAGGATTTGATGCCCTGCCGGAAAATGAGGATGTGGGCCGGGCAGTTCATCGGCTTCAGCGCCATCAGGTCGGCGGTGCCGGTGAGGATCGGCGCATCCTCCTCGGTGCCGGGGATCTCGTCGGGAACGATGAACATGTTCTCGCGATACTTGCCCCAATGGCCCGACGCCTCCCACTGGCGCGCGTCCATCAGCTGCGGCGTCTTGACCTCGTCATAGCCGGCGGCGTCGAGGCGGCGGCGCAGATAGGCTTCGAGCTCGCGCCAGATCACATAGCCGTTCGGGTGCCAGAAGACCGAGCCGTGCGCCTCCGGCTGAAGGTGGAACAGGTCCATCTCCTGACCGATCCGGCGATGGTCGCGCTTCGCCGCCTCTTCGAGCCGGACGAGATGCTCGTCGAGCTGCTTCCGGCTGAGCCAGGCGGTGCCGTAGATTCGCGACAGCATCGCGTTCTTCTGGTCGCCGCGCCAATAAGCGCCGGACACGCGCGTCAGCTTGAACGCGGCGGGATCGAGCTTGCCGGTCGAGGCGAGGTGGGGGCCGCGGCACATGTCGAGCCAGTCCTCGCCGGAACGATAGACGGTGAGCTCCTCGCTTTCCGGCAGCTCCGCCGCCCATTCGGCCTTGAAGCTTTCGCCATGGTCCCTGAACCAGCCGAGCAGCCGGTCGCGCGTCCACACCTCCCGCTTGAGCGGCTTGTCGGCGCGGATCAGCCGGCGCATCTCCTCCTCGATCGCGGGCAGCTCGTCCTCGGCGAACGGACCGCGGCCGGGCGCCGGCGCGAAATCGTAATAGAAGCCGTCATCGGTCGCCGGCCCGAACGTGATCTGGGTGCCGGGGAACAGATTCTGCACCGCTTCGGCGAGGATATGGGCATAATCGTGCCGGACCAGCTCGAGCGCCTCGGCCTCGTCGCGGGCGGTGATCAGGGCCAGCTCGGCGTCGCCGTCGAGCGGCCGGCCGATGTCGCGCAGCTCGCCATTGACCCGCGCCGCGATCGCCGCCTTGGCGAGGCCGGGGCCGATCGCCGCCGCGACATCGGCGGGCGTCGTGCCCGGCTCGACCTCGCGGATCGATCCGTCGGGCAGCGAAATCCTGATCAGCTCCGTCATGGCCTTGCGTCGGCTTTCGGCAAAGGGTTTGCGGCGCCGCCTTAAATAGGGGCGGAGGCGTGTCAAGCAAACGGGATGCGCGTTTTCGTTCCGAGCGCGAATCAACTGTGCTATAGCTTCGAGCGCCGCACCCGCGGTGGGAGCGGCCGTACGAAGAAAAGGGGGAATTATGGTGAGGAAGTTCGTTTCCGCGACCGTCTCGGCCGCCCTCTGCATGATGTCCGTAGCGCCGGCGATGGCGCAGGATTACCGCTTCGCCGGATTCGACGCCCCGCGGGGCGCCACCGCAACGGTCAACGTGCGCGTGCCGATGGGCCGCGAACATGCCGAGCGGGCCAGCTACGGGCTGACCCTCGGCTACGGCCACACCGTCGCCGCTCCCGGCACGGACGGCCGCACGATGAGCCGCGCCGTCAACTTCGCCGACTTCCGCTTCAACGGCACCGAGTTGAGGCAGGCGCGGGTCGCCAGCTTCGATCTCGCCAATCTCGACCGCCAGCGGCAGATGAACCTGACCGGCGAAGGCAATACGCTGTGGATCAGTCGTCGGCCTGGTCGCCGCCGGCGTCGCCATCTGCCTGCTCGCCGACTGCTTCGACGGCGACGACGAATCAGACAGCTCGAGCAACTGATCGAGCGGGCGGCGGGCCGGCCGGCCGCGCCCGCCGCCTTTTTCCCGGCGCCCGGCGCCGGTCGGTTCCTTGACGCCCCGCCAGTTTGGGCGGCTGGCGATATGTGCGCCCGCCGTCTTCGCGCCCCGTCTTCGGGAGCGGCTGTCGGTTCCGGCGCAGCCGTGACATTGGCCCGCTGTCGCGCGCGCCGCGGCGTGCTAAGCGGGCGCCATGATCGTCGATTTCTCCGACGTGCCGGCTGAAGGCGCCGGCCAGCGCCTCGCCTACAAGCACCGGCCGGGCCGGACGCCGACCCTGGTCTTCCTGCCCGGCTACATGTCGGACATGGAAGGCGCCAAGGCGACCGCGCTCGACGCCTGGGCGGAAGCCGAGGGCCGGGCGATGCTGCGCTTCGATTATGCCGGCTGCGGCGCCAGCGGCGGCGATTTCGAGGCGCAGACGCTGCACGGATGGCGCGACGACGCGCTGGCGATGATCGATCAGGTCGCCGAAGGGCCGGTGGTGCTGGCCGGATCGTCGATGGGCGGCTGGCTGATGCTGCACGCGGCGATCGCGCGGCCGGACCGGGTGGCGGGGCTGGTCGGCATCGCCGCCGCGCCCGATTTCACCAGCTGGGGGTTCACCGACGCGCAGAAGATGACCATCCTTCGCGACGGCCGTCTGGTCGAGCCGGCCGGCGACGAAGAGCGGCCCTACGTCACCAGCCGGGCCTTCTGGGAAAGCGGCGAGGCGCTGCGGCTGCTCCACGCGCCGATCGACGCCCATTGCCCGGTCCGGCTGATCCATGGCGAGGCCGATGCCGAAGTTCCCTGGTCCTGGTCGCTGGCGGTGCTGCAGCGGCTTCGTTCAGCCGACGTGCAGATGATCCTCGTCAAGGACGGCGACCACCGGCTGTCGCGCGATACCGACATCGCGCTGCTGATCGAGACGGTGAAAGCCCTGATGGAGCGCATGTGATCCCGTTGCTGATGGCGCTCGCCGCCGCCCAGAGCGCCGCTCCGGCCGCTCCCGCCGCTCCCGCCGATGATGCCGCCACCGCGCGCCTGCGCAGCTGCACCGCTCTGGTCCGCAGCGCGCCGGAGCGCGCCGTCGAGACGGCTTCCGGCTGGCAAATCGAGGGCGGCGGCATCGACGCGCGCCAGTGCCTCGGCCTCGCTTATGTCGCGCTGGGGCGCTGGGCGGAGGCGGCGAGCGTCTACGAGCAGGCCGCGGGCGAGGCCGATCTCGCCTCGGATCCGCGCCGCGCCGATTTGAGGGTCCAGGCCGGCAATGCCTGGCTCGCCGCCGGCGACGCCAGCCGCGCGCTCGCCGCGCTCGACGGTGCGCTGGCCACCCCCAATCTCACCGACGCGCTGCGCGGCGAGGTCCATCTCGACCGCGCCCGCGCGATGGTCGCGCTCGGGGACGATGCCGGCGCGCGGCGCGACCTCGACCGCGCGCTCGAGCTGGTCGCCGCCGATCCCTTCGCCTGGTATCTGTCGGCGGCGCTCGCCCGGCGGCAGAACGACCTCGTCCGCGCCCGGACCGACATCGGCCGCGCGCTCCAGCTTGCCCCGGACAGCCCCGACATCATGCTGCTGGCCGGGACGCTCGCCGGCCTGGCCGGCGACATGACCGAGGCGGAGCGGCTCTACCGCCAGGTGGTCGAGGCCGCGCCCGACAGCGAGGCCGGCCGCGCCGCCCGCGCCAGCCTCGAGACGCTGCGCGAGGTCGAGGTGGAGGCGCCGGCGGCACCAGACCCCACGCCGCAGGCTCCGCCGCCTGCACCGCAGTCCGCTCAACCGGATCGAGGCTGACTTCCCTTCGTCATTGCGAGCGAAGCGAAGCAACCCAGTCTGCGCCTGACGCCGTCTGGATTGCCGCGTCCCCCGGCTTGCGCCGGGGTCCTTCTGTGGACGCCCCCGTCAGTGCAAGCGATTTTTGGTGGTTGGCGCTTCGTCGGATGCTGCCATCTGTCCGGCCTCTGAATGCAGCGATGATGGCTGCGGGCCTGTATGGGAGTTCGCGGACCGGGTCCAAATCACGCAAGCGTGCTGTTGGCACACAGGACCTCAACTGGTTTTCCCGATCCCGTCTCGCCGACTGTTTCGCCATACCCTCCTTCGCTCGCTTACACCTTCGACGACCTCGCGGCTGCGGCTGCCGTCAGGCGGCCACGGCCGGAGCCTGGTAGACGCCGCCTTTGGCGAGCAGCGCCCAGATGATCCGCGCCGTCTTGTTGGCCAGCGCGACGATGACCAGCATGCGCGGCTTGCGCGCCAGCATCTTCGCCAGCCACGATCCTTCCGGAGCGCCACGTCGGCTGGCCTGGCGTACGACCGCGGATGCGCCGATGATCAGCAGCCGGCGCAGCGTTCGTTCGCCGGCCTTGGTGATGCTGCCGAGCCGCTGCTTGCCGCCGGTCGATCGCTGCCTGGGCGTGAGCCCCAGCCAGGCGGCGAAGTCGCGGCCGGACCGGAACGTCTGTGCCGGCGGCGCCAGCGCCAGCACGGCGGTGGCGATGATCGGACCGACGGTGGGGATGGTCACTAGCCGCTGGGCATCCTGATCCTGCTTCGCACGCCGAACGATCTCGCGCTCGAAGCCGTCGATACGGGTATCGAGCGCCCTGATCGTGTCGATCATCACCTCGAAGGCACCTCGAGCCGCCTCCGGCAGCGCGCAGGCCGGGTCTTCGATGTCGGCCATCAGCTGCGCCATCCGGAACCGCCCCTGCGGCGCCACCCAGCCATGCTCGGCGACCAGCCCGCGCAGCGTGTTGATCAGCTGGGTGCGCTGGCGGACCAGCAGATCGCGCGCCCGGAACACCGCCGCGCTCGCCTGCTGCGCCTCGTCCTTGACCGCGACGAACCGCATGCCCGGCCGCTGCGCCGCCTCGCAGATCGCCTCGGCATCCTTCGCGTCGTTCTTCTGCCGCTTGACGAACGGCTTCACATAGGCCGGTGGAATCAGCCGCACCTCGTGGCCGAGCTGGCGCAGCTCGCGACCCCAGTGATGGGCGCCGCCGCACGCCTCCATCGCCACCAGGCAGCGCGGCTGCGACGCGAAGAAGCCCAGCAGCTTGGCACGGCTCAGCTTCCGGCTGAACAGCGCCGAGCCGGAAGCATCCGCCGCGTGCACCTGGAAAACTTGCTTTGCGATATCCAGACCAATCGTAGTAACCTGTTCCACGGGCGCCTCCCTTAATGATGGTCGTTCAACACCACCATCATGGCACATAGATGCCGTCGGGGGCGTCCACCCCATCACGCAATGACGGAAGAGAGAGAAGCTCATCCCGCCGGGAAGGGTCAATCCAGATAGAATTCGATCGTCGTCACGACCCGCACCTTCTGGAATGGCGAGTCGCGGCCGCCATAGGTCTCCTCGGCGTCGTCGCCGTCGCGCGGCCCGATCGAGAAATAGCCCTGGGTCGCCGAGCGGATGCCGCCGACCGCGGTGCCGGAATCGTTGGCGAAGCGCTCGGCGCCGCGGCGCGCGTCCTGGGTCGCCGCCGCGATCATCTCCGGCTTGATCGCATTCAGGCGGGTGAAGACATATTGCATGCCCGACCCCTCCTGGATGGCGACGCCGCGGCGAATGAGGTCGAACTGGCGGGCATAGGCCCGGCGGGCGCGCATCACGTCGTTGGTGCGCAGCTGGATGCGGCGGTTGATGGTGACGTTGTTCTCGCCGCGGTTGGTGTCGAAATACTGGTTCACGGAGCCGCCGGCGTCGCTCACCGCCTCGGCCGGGAAGCCGGCGGCGCGGAAGAATTCGACGACAATGCGGGCGTCGCGGTCGATCTCGGCCTGGACCGGGCCGAGCTCGGTGCCCTGGCCGGTGAAGCTGATCGTCCAGGTGGCGAGATCGGCGGTGACGTTGCGCTCGGCCAGCCCGCGCACGGTGACGGCGCGGTCGGCCATGCGCGCGCGCCTGAGGCCGTCGCCAAGCAGATAGCCGCCGACGATTATGCCGAGCGCGAGGATGATCGCCGCGATCAGGGTGAGATTGCGGTTGCCCGCCGATCCTTCGGCCATGCTATTGCTCCTCCCGCCGACTCGAAGCTGGCGTGTCGGTCCCTGTCCATCTGCACCGCCGACGATGAACCGTGCATTGATAGCGACGAGTTGAGGGAGCCGCAATGAAATATCTGCACACGATGATCCGCGTCTCCGATCCCGAGGCGACGCTCCGCTTCTTCGGGCTGCTCGGCCTTCGGGAGGTGCGCCGGATGGACAATGAAAAGGGCCGCTACACCCTGATCTTCCTCGCCGCGCCGGGCGACGAGCAGGCGCAGATCGAGCTCACCCACAATTGGGACGAGCAGGGCTATGGCGAGGGGCGCAATTTCGGCCATGTGGCCTATCGCGTCGACGATATTTACGACAGCTGCCGGCGGCTGATGGACGGCGGCGTCACCATCAACCGGCCGCCGCGCGACGGCCACATGGCGTTCGTCCGCACCCCCGACAACATCTCGATCGAATTGCTCCAGGCCGGACCGGCGCTGCCGCCCGAAGAGCCGTGGGCGTCGATGCCGAACCAGGGCCGTTGGTGATGATCGAGATCGTGCCCGTAGCCGTGCTGCGCGACAATTATGTCTGGCTGCTGCACGATCCCGAATCGGACGAGACGGTGGCGGTCGACCCGTCGGTCGCCGATCCGGTGCTCGAGGCGGCGGCCGCGCGGGGCTGGCGGATCAGCCAGGTCTGGAACACCCACTGGCATCCCGACCATACCGGCGGCAACGACGCGATCCGCGCCGCGACCGGCTGCACGATCACCGGCCCGGCCGAAGCGGAGAAAGTGTCGAGGATGGACCGAATCGTCGCCGGCGGCGACCAGGCGCGGATCGGCGCGATCGCGGCCGGGCTGATCGACATCCCCGCCCACACCGCCGGCCATGTCGCCTTCCATATTGCGGGCGAAGCGGCGGCGTTCGTCGGCGACACCTTGTTCGCGATGGGCTGCGGCCGGCTGTTCGAGGGCGATGCGCGGCAGATGTACGACAGCCTGCAGCGGCTCGCGGCCCTGCCCGACGAGACGCGGATCTATTGCGGGCACGAATATACGCTGGCCAACGGCCGGTTCGCGCTCAGCGTCGAGCCGGACAATGAAGCGCTCGTCCGCCGCGTCGACGAGGTGCGCGCGATGCGCGAGCGCGGCGAGGTCACGCTGCCGACGACGATCGCGCTCGAGCGGGCGACCAACCCGTTCGTCCGCGCCGGCTCGGTCGAGGAGTTTGCGCGGCGGCGGTCGGCGAAGGACGGCTTCGCCGGTTAGCAACGCAAGGCGGGCCTCGCGCGTTTTGCCGATGGAGGCGGAGATGAAGCCATTCGCCATGTTGATCCCGGCGCTGATCGCCGCCGGCTGCGCGATGCAGGAGGGCGTCGAACGGGCCGGACCCGACGAGAGCGCGATCGCCGAGGCGGTGCAGGGAAGGATCGCCGGACCGGCGGTCGCCTGCGTCAGCCAGCGCGGCCTGCGCAACACCCGCACGATCGCCGGCGCTTTGCTGTTCGAGGGCCCGGGCGACATCATCTACGTCAATCGCGGCGCCGGCGGCTGCCAGGCGCTCGCCTTCGGCCGCGCGATCCGGACCAGCAACCCGACCGGCAGCCTGTGCTCCGGCGACATCGTCACCGCCTTCGAACCGGTCAGCGGCGTCGAATATGGCGGCTGCTCGCTGGGCGAGTTCGTGCCGTACCGGCGGACGGATTAGGGACTGAAGTCATTGCGAGCCCCGAAGGGGCGCGGCAATCCAGACGATGGACTGGATCGCCGCGGCGCTTCGCGCCTCGCGATGACGAATTCGGTTCCAGGCACTCGGAGGCCGAACCCCCTCGCCCCGACCCTCTCCCCCACGGCGGAGAGGGGGCGGTCAGCGCTTGTACAAGGCGTCGAGGCGCTCGCCGTAGACCGCCCTGATGACGTGGCGGCGGATCTTGATCGACGGGGTCAGCTGCTCGTTGTCGACGGTGAACGGCTCGTCGGCGATGATGAAGCGGCGCACCTTTTCGGTCACCGACAGCTCGGCATTGACCCGGTCGACCGCGGCCGAGAGGGCGCGGACGAAATCGGGGTCGGTCTTCAGCCGCTCGAAATCGCAGCCGCGCCGGTTGGCGGCGCACCAGTCCGCCGACCATTCGGGATCGGGGACGATCAGCCCGACCAGATAGGGCCGTTTGTCGCCGACCACCATCGCCTGCAATATCTCGCGCTGCAGCGTCAGCATGCCCTCGACCTTCTGCGGCGCGACATTGTCGCCCTTGTCGAGGACGATGATGTCCTTCTTGCGGTCGGTGATGACGATCCGTCCCTTGTCGTCGAGATGGCCGACGTCGCCGGTATGCAGCCAGCCCTGCTTGAGGACGCGGGCGGTTTCGGCCTCGTTGCGCCAATAGCCCTGCATGACGAGCTCGCCGCGGACCAGTATCTCGCCGTCCTCGGCGATCCTCACCTCGGTATTCTTGAGCGGCGGTCCGACCGTGTCCATCTTGAGGCCGGCCCGCGGCCGGTTGCAGCTGATCACCGGCGCCGCCTCGGTCTGGCCGTAGCCCTGCAGCAAGGTGAGGCCGAGCGAGTGGAAGAAGATGCCGACCTCCGGATTCAAGGGCGCGCCGCCCGACACCATCGCCTTGATCCGGCCGCCGAAGCGGGCCGCGATCTTCGGCCGCAGCGTGCGGGCCAGGAACAGGTCCATCGGCCGGTCCCAGATCGGCACCGAGCCGGCATAGTCCTTGGCGCCGATGCTCAGCGCCCGGCCCATCAGATAGTTGGTCAGCCGGCCCTGCTTCTCGACCTGCTTGAGGATGCGCTGCCGCAGCACCTCGAACAGCCGCGGCACCACCACCATGATGGTCGGGCGCACCTCCTCGATGTTGGAGGCGAGCTTCTCCAGCCCTTCCGAATAATAGATTTCGGCGCCCAGGCCGATCGGGAAGAGCTGGCCGCCGCTATGCTCGTAGGCGTGGCTGGCGGGCAGGAAAGAAAGGAAGATCTCGTCGCCCCAGCCGAAATCCTCGGCGATCAAGGCGGCGCAGCCCTCGATATTGTGGAGCAGCGCGCCGTGATGCTGCATCACGCCGCGCGGCGCGCCGCCGGTGCCCGACGTATAGATGATGCAGGCCGGATCGGCGCGCCTGAAGCCGGCGCCGGCGGCGCAGGCCTCGACGTCGGCCCGCTCCGCGTCGATCAGCGCCGCCCAGTCGTGGAACCGGACGTTGCCGGCCTGTCCGCCCGGCAGCGGCTCGATGCCGATCACATGCTCGCAGCTGTTGGAGCGGATCGCCGCCGGGAGCAGCGCCCGCCCGAGCTTCTGGGTCGAGACGATCACCGCCCGGGCGCCGCTGTCGTCGAGGATGTGCTGGTGATCGCGCTCGGTGTTGGTGGTGTAGGTGGGGACGGTGACGCAGCCCGCCGCCATGATCGCGAGGTCGGAGATCAGCCATTCCGGCCGGTTCTCGGAGACCAGCATGACGCGGTCGCCGGGGATGAGCTCGAGCCGCCTCAGCGCCGCCGACAGCCGCGCGACCTTCGCCGCCGCCTCGGCCCAGCTCAGCGAATGCCAGCTGCCCTTGTCCTTCGCCCACAGGAAAGGCGCGTCGCCTTTCTCGCGGACGCGGGTGAAGAACATCGTCACCAGGTTCGGAAAATGTTCGAGCTGACGCATCATCCCTCCCCTGGCTCGATGCCCGTCATGATTAGCGGCTTCACTCGATCAGCGCCACGCCCTCGCTGCGCGGATCGGCGGCGCCGATCCAGCGCCCCGCGACGCGCTCGACCGCATTGGCCTTGTAGCCCGGCTCGACCAATGTCACGCGATGGCCGAACGCGCGCAGCGCCGGCGCCATCGCCTCGAGCGCGGTGCCGCGCTCGAGCCGGACGCCGTCGCCGATGCCGATCAGCTGGGGCAAAGCGATCGCCTGCTGCGCGCTCAAATCCCAGTCGATCACCCCGATCAGCGCCTTGGCGACCTGGGCGATGATGGTGGTGCCGCCGGCGGCGCCGATCGCGATCCTGACCTCGCCGTCCGGACCGTAGACGATGGTCGGCGACATCGAGCTGCGCGGCCTTTTGCCGCCCTCGACCCGATTGGCGACCGGCGCCCCGTCGCGCTCGGGAACGAAGCTGAAATCGGTCAGCTCGTTGTTGAGGAAATAGCCGTCGACGGTCAGGCCCGAGCCGAACGGCCCCTCGATCGTCGAGGTGTAGGAGGCGACGTTGCCGGCGGCATCGACGGCGACGAAATGGGAGGTGGACGGCACTTCGGCGGCGGCGGCGGCGGTGCGCGGCTGCGCCCCCGGCGGCAGCCCCGCCTCGACCTGGGGGATCGCGCGATCCGGCGAGATCAGGCCCGAGCGGCGGGCGAGATAGGCCTCGTCCATCAGCCCCGCCGCCGGCACCGGCGTGAAATCGGGATCGGCGAGATACGCCTCGCGGTCGGCATAAGCGAGCCGCATCGATTCGGCGATCAGGTGCCAGGCGGCCGGATCGTCGCGGCCCATCGCGCGCAGGTCGAAGCGCTCGAGCTGCTTGAGGATCGCGAACACCGTGGTCGCGCCCGACGAAGGCGGGCCCATGCCGCAGATGCGATGGCCGCGATAGCTTCCGCACAGCACCGGCCGCTCGCGCGCCTGATAGGTGGCAAGGTCGTCGCGCGCCATCGGCGCGGGGTTGCGCGGCGCGCCGCGCACCGTCCGCACCAGCGCATCGCCGGCGGCGCCGGTATAGAAATGCTCCGGCCCGACGGCCGCCACCTGCTCGAGCAGAGCGGCGAGCTCGGGATTGCGGACCAGGGTGCCGACGGGCAGCGGCTCGCCGTCCGCGCCGAAGAACTGGCGGCGCCCCCAGGGCGACAGGCCGGCCAGCTCGCGCTCGCGGCCGAGCGCCCGATGCATGCGCGGCGTGATCATGAAGCCGTCGCGCGCCAGCCGGATCGCCGGCGCGAACAACCGCGCCCAGGGCAGCCGGCCGTGCCGCTCATGGGCGAGCTCGATCAGCCGGAAATTGCCGGGGACGCCGACGCTGAGGCCGCCGGGCACCGCCTCGTCGCGCGGCCGCGGCCGGCTCCGGTCGTCGAGGAACCAGGCGGGCGTCGCCGCCGCCGGCGCGGTCTCGCGGCCGTCATAGCTCGAGATCCGGTCCGTGCGCTCGTCATGATAGACGAGGAAGCCGCCGCCGCCGATGCCGGAGGATTGCGGCTCGACCACGGTCAGCGCCAGCATCATCGCCGCCGCCGCGTCCGAGGCGCTGCCGCCGGCGCGCAAAATCTCCATTCCCGCCTCGGCCGCGCGGGGATCGGCCGCCGACACCGCGCCGGTGCGGACCGCGGCGGCGGGCGCATCCGCCGCCGGCGCGGTCGCGCAGGCGGCGACGAGCAAGGCGAGCGGGAGCAGCAGGCGGGAAAACATCAAAGGGGCTTTTCAGTCCCGATCGCGTCCGTCAAGCGGGCGAAGCCATTGAGCGCGAGCAGCCGCTTCAGCTCGTGGGTGATGCTGCGGGCCAGGCCCGGCCCGTCATAGACCAGAGCGGTGTAGAGCTGGACGAGGCTGGCGCCGGCGCGGATCCGGTCGAAGGCGTCGACGCCATTCTCGACGCCGCCGCAGGCGATCAGCGGCAGCGCTCCCGCCGTCGCCCGCGCGAAATCGCGCAGCCGGCCGAGCGCCAGCGCCTTCAGCGGCTCGCCGGAAAGCCCCCCCGCCTCGCGAGCGTGGCGCGAGCGCAGCGGCGGCCGGCTCAACGTCGTATTGCCGACGATCAGCCCGTCCAGCCCGCGGTCGATCGCGGTCCTGGCGATCGCCGCGACATCGGCCGGCTCGAGGTCGGGCGCGACCTTGAGAAAGACCGGAATCGTTCCGGCGCGGGCCTCGACGATTGCGGCGAGCAGCTCGTCGAGCGCCGCGCCGGACTGCAGCGCCCGCAGCCCGGGCGTGTTGGGCGAGGAGATGTTGACGGTGAGATAGTCCGCGGCGGCGGCCATCGTCCGCACCCCGGATGCATAATCGGCGATGGCGGCGTCGCCGGCGACCTTGTCCCGGTTGGCGCCGATATTGACGCCGACGATGCCGCGCCCGCTCTTGCGTTTCGCCAGCCGCGCCAAAGCCGCCGCCTGACCGCGATTGTTGAAGCCTAAACGATTGATCACCGCCCGGTCCTGGGCGAGCCGGAACAGCCGCGGCCGCGGGTTGCCGCGCTGCGGACGCGGCGTCACCGTGCCGACTTCCACGAAGCCGAAGCCGAAGCCGAGCATCTGGCGGAATATCTGGCCGTCCTTGTCGAAGCCTGCGGCGAGGCCGACCGGATTGGGGAAGACGAGTCCGGCGAGCGGGACGGAAAGCACGGGATCCGGTTTGGGGCCGCGGCCGGCCGGCATCAGCTTGAGTGCATGGACGGTCAGCCGATGCGCCCGCTCGGCGTCGAGCGCGAAAGCGAGCGGGCGGACCAGGGGGTAGAGGGCCATTGCGGCGGGCTATGGCGTTACCGTCACCCCGGCGCAAGCCGGGGTCTCGAGACCAGCATGTTCGGACCTTCCCGCTGAGATCCCGGCATAATCCGGGATGACGGAAAAGCTTGATTCCCGCGGCTTTCAGGCCCAGATCGTAATCGGAACAAATCGGTCTTATTTATGCGCCTGACCTCCCTTGCCGATTATGCCGTGGTGATGATGGCCGCGGCCGCGCGCCACCCAACCGGGGCGCGACTGAGCGCGACATTGCTCGCCGAGGAAACCGGCGTGCCGCTGCCGACCGCGCAGAAGCTGACCGGCCGGCTCGCCGCCGCCGGCCTGCTCGCGACGGCGCGGGGAACGGGCGGCGGCTTCCGGCTGGCGCGCGAGGCGCCGGACATCAGCCTCGCCGATATCGTCGAGGCGGTCGAAGGCCCGATCCTGATGACCAGCTGCGTCGACGCCGACCGCCACGATTGCGTGCTCGAAAGCGCCTGTCAGGTGCGGCCGCACATGAACGTCGTCAACGGCGCCGTGCGCGGCGCGCTGCAGAATGTCAGCCTGTCGAGCCTGGCCGAGGCGAAGCCGTGAGCGCGCCTGAAGATATCGGCACGCGCAACCGCGAGGCGATCGAGGCCGCCGAGCGCGCGGCCAGCTATGAATGGGGCTTCACCTCCGAGGTCGAGCAGGATTTCGCGCCCAAGGGCCTCAATGAGGACACGGTCCGCTTCATCTCGGCCAAGAAGCGCGAGCCCGAATGGATGCTCGAATGGCGCCTCAAGGCCTATCGCGCCTGGCTGACGATGGAGGAGGTGACCTGGGCCAAGCTCGACATACCGGTGATCGATTTCCAGGACGCTTATTACTATGCCGAGCCGAGACAGAAGCCCAAGCTCGCCTCATTGGACGAGCTCGACCCGGAAATCCGCCGCACCTACGAGAAGCTCGGCATCCCGATCGAGGAGCAGAAGGTGCTTGCCGGGGTCGAGGGCGCGCGCAAGGTGGCGGTCGACGCCGTGTTCGACAGCGTCAGCGTCGCCACCACCTTCCGCGAGGAGCTGAAGAAGGCGGGCGTCATCTTCCTCTCCATATCCGAGGCGATCCGCGAGCATCCCGAGCTGGTCCGCAAATATCTCGGCAGCGTGGTGCCGCAGCGCGACAATTACTTCGCCTGCCTGAACAGCGCCGTCTTCTCCGACGGCACCTTCGTCTACGTGCCCGAGGGCGTGCGCTGCCCGATGGAGCTTTCCACCTATTTCCGGATCAACGCCGCCAATACCGGCCAGTTCGAGCGTACCCTGATCGTCGCCGACAAGGGCAGCTACGTCTCCTATCTCGAAGGCTGCACCGCGCCGATGCGCGACGAGAACCAGCTCCACGCCGCGGTGGTCGAGCTCTACGCCCATGACGATGCGGAGATCAAATATTCGACCGTCCAGAACTGGTATCCGGGCGACGCGGAAGGAAAAGGCGGCATCTATAATTTCGTCACCAAAAGGGCGATGTGCGCCGGCGCGCGATCGAAAGTGTCGTGGACCCAGGTCGAGACCGGATCGGCGATCACCTGGAAATATCCGTCCTGCATTTTGAAGGGCGAGGCCAGCGTCGGCGAATTCTATTCGGTCGCGCTGACCAACAATCGCCAGCAGGCCGATACCGGCACCAAGATGATCCATATCGGCGCGAACAGCCGCTCGACGATCGTCTCGAAGGGGATCAGCGCCGGCCGCTCGAACAACACCTATCGCGGCCTGGTCAGGGTCAATAATGGCGCCGCGAACGTCCGCAACTTCACCCAGTGCGACAGTCTGCTGCTCGGCGACAAATGCGGCGCCCACACCGTCCCCTATATCGAGGTGCGGAACCCGACCGCGCAGATCGAGCATGAAGCGACGACATCGAAGATCAGCGACGACCAATTGTTCTACGCGATGAGCCGCGGCCTTTCGCAGGAGGATTCGGTCGCGCTGATCGTCAACGGCTTCGCCCGCCAGGTCCTCCAGCAGCTGCCGATGGAGTTCGCGGTCGAGGCGCAGAAATTGCTGGGGATCAGCCTCGAGGGGAGCGTGGGATGAGCGGGCGCAAGCGAAGCTCGGTCTGGGAAGATGACGCCGGCGTGCCGAGGCTCGTTCCCGCAGCCGAGCCACCGCCGGAGGTCGAGATCAACGGCGCGCCGGTGCGCGATCCATCGCACGAGCATATCCTGCGCGCCAGGCCGCACGCCGTCCTCTCCCCTGAAGGGGAAAGGCCCGGCAGCGTCGAAGGGAGCGCGGCATGATCGGCGCCCTGATGCTGCTGCTGGCGCAGGCCGCGACCGTCGACGCGCTGGCCGAGCATCCCGCCTTGCTCGGATATTATGTCTGTGCGGCAGGGAATGCCGACCGGCTGGCCGGGCCGGCGGGCGATGACCAGGCCCGATCGGCCCGGCGCATCGCCGAGGAATCGCTCGACGAGTGTCGCCGGCTTCGCGCTGCCGCGCTCGCCGTGGCGGTACCCGCCGCGCTCGATGACCCGGGGATCCAGGAATATCTGAGGACGCGCAACCTCACCCGCGAACAGGGTGCCGCGCTCGC
This sequence comes from uncultured Alphaproteobacteria bacterium, assembly GCA_963848555.1. Taxonomy (GTDB): domain Bacteria; phylum Pseudomonadota; class Alphaproteobacteria; order Sphingomonadales; family Sphingomonadaceae; genus Allosphingosinicella. The sequence continues at coordinate 537,323 of CAWKEE010000006.1, forward strand.
CGAGCATGAGTTCGATCGCAGCATCCGCCGCCAGCTGGTGATCAATGTCGCCCGGGGACGAGGCGAGGAATTCCGGGAGCAAGATGTTGGCGAGTGAGACGGCCCGAGCCCCGACCGACAGGGAGCGAGTGCAAGGATGATCGTCGCATTGATTCTGTTGCAGGCAGTCGCGACACCGGTCTCGGACGCGGCTCGTGAACAGTACCAGCCGTTCAGGCGGTGCCTGATCGAGCAGGCGCGATCGCTCGCGGCCGGCGACCTCGGCGACGAGGCCCTGCTCGATCGCGCGCGATCCAATTGCTTCGAGGCGAACCTTGCCTCCGGCACCGCAGCCCTGTTCGCTGAAATGCGAAACGGTGCGACCCAGGATCAGGCCGGCGAGAGCGTGGTCCGCTTGCGCCAGGAGGCCGAGCAGGAAGCGCTCGCGGCCGCGCGCACGGTTCGTTCGAATGGGGGCGCAATTGCTGAAGATCGATAACCTCCACGCCATTGTCGACGGCAAGGCGATCCTCAAGGGGATCAGCCTCGAGCTGAATCGCGGCGAGATCCACGCGATGATGGGGCCGAACGGGTCGGGCAAATCGACCCTCGCCTACGTGCTGGCCGGGCGCCCCGGCTATGAGGTGACGAAGGGCTCGGTGACGCTCGACGGGAAGGACCTGCTGGAGATGGAGGCGCACGAGCGGGCCGCCCACGGCATGTTCCTCGGTTTCCAATATCCGGTCGAGATTCCGGGCGTGTCGAACGTCCAGTTCCTGCGCACCGCGCTCAACGCGCAGCGCCGGGCGCGCGGCGAGGCCGATCTCTCGGCCGGCGATTTCCTGCGCGTCGCCCGCGAGCAGGCCGATCGGCTCGGCCTCAGCATGGACATGATGAAGCGCGGCGTGAATGTCGGCTTTTCCGGCGGCGAGAAGAAGCGCAACGAGATGGTGCAGATGGGGATCATCGACCCCCGGCTCGCCATACTCGACGAGACCAATTCGGGGCTCGACATCGACGCGCTGCGCGTGATCGGCGCCGGCATCAACCGGATCATGCGCGCGCCCGACAAAGCGGTGCTGCTGATCACCCATTATCAGCGGCTGCTCGACCTCGTCGAGCCGCACCATGTCCACGTGCTGGCCGACGGCCGCATCGTCCGCTCCGGCGGGCCCGAGATCGCCGTGGCACTCGAGCGCGAGGGCTATGGCGCCGTCGCGGAGGCGGCGGCATGAGGCCGTTCGCGATCCTGCCGGCCTGCGCCTCGCTCGCGGCCTGCGGCGGCGAGCCGGCGGATCCGCAGGCCGATCGGATCGGCGAGACCCCGAATGCGGAAGCGCCCGCGGCGGAGCCCGGCAACGCGGCACTCCCCTCCGCCGAGGGCGACAACTCTTCTTCAGGCGCGCGCGAGCCTGAGCCGGTCCCGACGGCGTATCGCGGCACCTGGGCCGAGAGCGAAGCGGAGTGCGGCGACCTCTCCCATCCTTCCCGGCTGGTGATTTCGGGACGGACCCTGCGCTTCCACGAATCGGAGTTCGAGGTCGCGCGGGTCGAAATATCCGGTCCCCGCGAAATCAACATCATCGGCACCGCAACCGGCGAGGGCACGACGCGCCCGGCGGAATATCATGTTTCGCTCGACGCGTCGGGCGAGACGCTCACCGACGAGGCTGGCGGCGGCATGGTGCGCCGCCGGTGCGCAGGCTGAGCCGATGCTGCTGACGCTCCCCTCGAACCGAATGGAAGGCTGGCGCTGGAGCGACCTTTCGGCGCTGCCGGACCTTGCCGAGCGCGAGGCGACCGGCCGCGTTCCCGCCGACCTTCCCTGGATCGCCGGCGAGCGCGCCGGGCCGCGGCTGTTGTTCGTCGACGGCCGGCTCGACGAAAGCCGCAGCGATCCCGGACCGGTGACGATCGGACCGGTCGAAGCCGACGCCGACGGGCACCCGCTCGGCCGCCTTGCCGGCCGCCGCGGCTGGCGGCTGACGCTCGGCCGCGACCATGCCACCGGCCATCCGGTCCAGATCATCCATGTCTCGACCGGCGCCGCGGACCATCTCGCCGCCGAGATCGCGCTCGACGTCGACGCCCAGGCCTCGGTGGTGGAAAGCTTCGTCGGCGAGGGCTGGGCGAACCGGCTGACCGGGATTCGGCTGGCCAGAGGCGCGCGGCTGATGCTGAGCCGGCGCCTGCTCGGCGCCTCCGGCTTCGTCAGCCTGACCGACCGCGCCCGCGTCGGCCAGGGCGCCAGCCTGGTGGCGGCGACGCTCGCGACCGGCGGCGCCGACAGCCGGCTCGACGGCACGGTCGAGCTCGCCGGCGAGGAGGCCTATGCCGAGGCCGCCGGCGCGCTGCTGGCGCGCGGCCGCCAGCGCCATGACGCCAATCTGGTCATCCGCCATCTCGTGCCCCGCGGCATGAGCCGCCAGCTGTGGCGCTCGGTCGCCGACGACATGGCGGCCTGCTCGGTGGCGGCGCGGGTCGAGGTCGCCCGCGACGCGCAGAAGAGCGACGGCGAGCAGTCGTTGAAGGGCCTGCTGCTCGCCCGCAGCGCCACCATCAACGCCAAGCCGGAGCTGGAGATTTTCGCCGACGACGTCAAATGCGCCCATGGCGCGACGGTCGGCGAGCTCGACCGCCAGGCCTTGTTCTACCTCGAAAGCCGCGGCGTGACGCCGGACGAGGCGAAGGCGCTGCTGACCCGCGCCTTCGTCGCCGACGCGCTCGACCGGATCGGCGAGGAGGAAGTGCGCGCGGCCTTCTACGCCGACGCGGGAAGCTGGTTCGGCTGATGGACGCCGCCACCGCCACCCGCCCGCTCGACCGGCTCGCCGACTTTCCGGCGATTCCCGAGGGCTGGGCCTATCTCGACAGCGCCGCCACCGCGCAGAAGCCGCGCGCCGTGATCGAGGCGATCACGCGCGGCTATGCCGAGACCTACGCCACCGTCCACCGCGGCGTCTATCAGCGCTCGGCCGAGATGACGCTGGCGTTCGAGGCGAGCCGGCAGCGGGCGGCCGACTTCATCGGCGCCGCCTCAGCCGAGGAGATCGTCTTCGTCCGCGGCGCCACCGAGGGGATCAACCTCGTCGCGCAAAGCTGGGCCAAAGCAAATCTCGGACCGGGCGACCGCGTGCTGCTGTCGACGCTCGAGCATCATTCCAACATCGTCCCCTGGCAGCTGGCCGGCTTCGCCATCGACGTCGTGCCGCTGACCTCGGACCATCGCATCGACCTCGACGCGATGGCGGCGATGATCCGGCCCGAGCACAAGCTGGTCGCTTTGGCCCATGTCTCCAACGTGCTGGGCTCAGTGCTCGACGCCCGCCGGGCGGCGGAGATCGCCCATGCCGCCGGCGCCAGGCTGCTGCTCGACGGCTGCCAGGCGGTGCCGCGGATGAATGTCGACGTCGCCGCGCTCGATTGCGACTTCTACGTCTTTTCCGGCCACAAATTGTACGGCCCGACCGGCATCGGCGTGCTGTGGGCGCGGCGCGACCTGCTCGAGGCCATGCCGCCGTGGCAGGGCGGTGGCGCGATGATCGAGAAGGTGACGTTCGAGCGCACCAGCTATGCGCCTCCGCCGGCCCGGTTCGAGGCGGGAACGCCGCATGTGGTCGGCGTCATCGGCCTCCACGCCGCGATCGACTATGTGACGGGCATCGGCCTCGACGCGATCGCGGCCCACGAGGCGGCCCTGGTCCGCGAGGCGCGCGACGCCTTGTCGAGCCTCAACAGCGTCCGGCTGTTCGGTCCCGACGATGCCGCTGGCATCGTCAGCTTCGCGGTCGAGGGGGTGCATCCGCACGACGTCGGCACCATATTGGACGAGAGCCGGGTGGCGATCCGCGCTGGCCATCATTGCGCCCAGCCGCTGATGGCGCAGCTCGGCGTCGACGCGACGGCGCGGGCGAGCTTCGGCGTCTATAACGGCCGCCACGATGTCGACGCGCTGGTCGGCGGCATCGAGCGGGTAACGAGGATCTTCGGGTGAACGAGCAGCGCAGGGTCGAGAGCGAGGAGGTGGACGGCGTGACGCCGCCGCCCAAGGCGCGCGTCGGCGACGCCCGCGACAGTTTCGAGCGTAAGCGCGACTATCTGGAAGGATTCCTGGCCCGGCAGCCCGCCGCCGACGCGCCCGCTCCGGCCGACCCGGGCGGCGACCTTTATGAGGGGGTGATCGAGGCGCTGAAGGACATTTACGATCCCGAGATACCGGTCAACATCTACGATCTGGGCCTGATCTACGACGTCGAGATCACGCCTGAGAACCATGCCAGGATCAAGATGACGCTGACCACGCCGCACTGCCCGGTCGCCGAATCGATGCCGGGCGAGGTCGAACTCCGGGTCGGCGCGGTGCCCGGCATCGGTGACGCCGAGGTCGAACTGGTCTGGGACCCGCCCTGGGACCCGCAGAAGATGAGCGACGAAGCCAAGCTGGAGCTGGGGATGCTATGACCCTTCGAGACAGGACTTCGCCAGGCTCGGTCCTTCCTCAGGGCGAGCGGAAACGGGAAATCGGAAATGAATAACAAGGCCGCTCATCGTGAGGAGCCGCTGAGCCCGCCGAAGCGGCGTCTCGAACGACCCGCCCCGGTCCGGCTGACGCCGGCCGCCGAGGCGCGGATCGCCGAGCTGATGGCGCGGGCCCCCGAAGGGACGGTCGGCGTCAAGCTGTCGACGCCGCGGCGCGGCTGCTCGGGCCTCGCTTATTCGGTCGACTATGTCAGCGAGGCGCAGCCGTTCGACGAGCGCATCGACACGCCCGGCGGCGCCTTCTTCATCGATTCGGGCTCGGTCCTTTATCTGATCGGATCGACGATGGATTGGAAGGAGGACGATTTCGCCGCCGGCTTCGTCTTCGACAATCCCAACGCCAAGGGCGCCTGCGGCTGCGGCGAAAGCTTCACCGTGTGATCGTCCGCCCGGCGGTTGCGGCGGACCGGCCGGCCTGGGCGGCGATGCGCCACCGGCTGTGGGACGATTTCGACCCCGCCGAGCTCGACGCCGAGATCGCCGACCTGGAGTCGTCGGGAACGCCCTACGTCACCCTTATCGCCGAGGCGGAAGACGGCCGGCTGGTCGGCTTCGCCGAAGTGAGCGTGCGCAGTGTGGTCGACGGCTGCCCGCCCGGGCCGGCCGGCTATCTCGAAGGCATCTGGGTCGAGCCCGAATGGCGCCGTCACGGGATCGCCAAAGACTTGCTGGCGGCGGCAGAAGGCTGGGCGCGCGATCGCGGCCTCGCCTGTTTCGGGTCCGATGCCCTGATCGACAATGAAACCAGCCATGCCTGGCATCGCGCGGCCGGCTTCGAGGAAGGCGTGCGGCTGGTCATTTTCCACAAGCCGCTGACCTAAACTCCAGCCGACCGCTTCCTGCAAGGGAGGGGAATGGCTAGCGCGCGGCGCTTTCCGCGGGCGGCGGCCGCGTCGACAGGCGGCGGCCGGGGGCGAGCGCCAGCGAGGCCCGATAGGCCTCCTGGGCCTCCTCGCTCCGCCCCAGCGCCGTCAGCACGTCGCCGAGCAGCTCGGCGCTCGGCTTCTCGACCAAAGGCGGCCCGAACTCGGCCGGGATCGAGCGCTCCGCTTCGGCAGCGCCGCGCAGCGCCGCCAGCGCCACCGGCGCGTCGCCGACGCTCAGCCGTTCCAGCGCCGCCGCCTGGATCAGCACGATCTCCTCGCGCCGCGCGGCCGCCGGCGAGCCGGGGCCGCCGGCCGCCCGCAGCGCCGCCGAAGCCGCCTGCAGCCGCGCCTGCGCCGCGGCGATCCGCGCCCGATCGGCGCCGGCGGCGAGCAGGTCGCCATAAGCGAAGGTGAAGCGGGCCGCGAGATATCCGTCCGCCGGCAGGCCCAGCCCCTCGTCACCGGTCCAGTGGCCGGTCTCGGTCAGCCGCCGCACCGCCATGTCGGCATAAGAGCGCACGAACGACCGCGCCGGCTCGATCGCCCCCTCGGCGGGGCGGGCGAGCTCGGCCAGCGCGTCGGCGCGGCAAAGCTCGACCAAAGCGTCGGCGGCGTCGGCCCGGCCGCGCTGATATTCGCTGTAGACCAGCCATTCGACGGCATGGCCGCACTGGACCGGCGGCCGGCCCGCCGCCGCGCGCTGCCGGTTCAAGGTGGCCATCGCCGCGCTGTTGGCGGCGACCGATTCGTCCCACAGCCCCAGCGCCAGGAAGATGTGCGAGGTCATGTGGATCGCGTGCGGCGCTTCGGGCGCGACCGCGGCGTAACGCCGCGCGGCGCGCAGCCCGAGCGGCGCGTGCGCGGGATCGTCATAGCTATGGATCAGATAATGAAGCACGCCGGGATGGTCGGGATGGGTCGGATGGACCTCTTCGAGCAGGGCGGCGGCGCGCATGTAGAGCGGCACGTCGCGGCCATGATGGGCGAGGCCGAGCAGCGACAGCGCATAGAAAGCGCGCGCGTCGACGTCGTCGGGAAAAGCGTCGTGGAGCGCGGCCATACGCCGCGAATAGGCGCGGTCCCGCTCCGGCTTGTCGCCGTCGCCGTACAGCGCCTCGACGGCGTCGAGATAGAGCCGCTCGCGCTCGGTGCGCGCGCGCGCGCGGCGCTGCCCGGGGTCGGCGCCGAGCCGCGCCAGCACCGCGCGCGCCGCGGCCGGATCCTGCTCCATCCACACCGGATGATTGTAGGTCATGGCTTCGCCCCAATAGGCCATGGCGAAGCCCGGATCGGCCGCCTGCGCCTCGCGGAAGGCGGCCGCCGCCGCGACATATTCGAAATTATGGAGCTGAGCGAGGCCGCGCAGGAACGGCGCCTGCGCCGCCGGCGCGCCGCTATTCTCGAACGCGACCTCGCCGACCGGGGACTGCGCCGCCGACGCCACCGGCGAAAGCGCCAGCAACGCCGCCGCGGCAAAGCTCCTGAACCCGCCCATCATCGCCTCCTGCCGGTCGTGCGCTTTCCTTGTCGGCCTTCCGGTTGCAATAAGGCAAGGGGGGAGAGGCCGAAATGGACCATCGCACGGGCTGGAGCGCCACCGTCCTGATCGCTGCGGCTTTGGCCGCAGGCGCGGCCGGCGCCAATGACACCGTCGCCGAGACCGCCGCCGGCGGGCTGGTGCTGAAGCAGAGCGACCAGATCGATATGGTGTCGGAAGATCTCTACGTCTCCGCCGAGCAGGTGCGGGTGCGCTACGTCTTCCGCAACCGCGCGCCTCAGGACGTCACCGTCACCGTCGCCTTTCCGATGCCCGACCGGGATTATGAAGAGCTGCGCTATTCCGACACCGCCTGGCCGGCGGATTTCGCCACCCGGGTCGACGGCCGGGCCGTGGAGATGCGGGTCGAGCGCCGGGCCATGGGTGGCGGCGCGGATCGCACCGACCTGCTCAGCGGCCTCGGCGTCCCGATCGTCGCCGACAATATCTACGCCGCGGTGGCGGAAGCGGTCGAGCGGCTCACGCCCGTTCAGCAGCAGCGGCTGATCGATGCCGGGGTGATCGAGGCGGTCGAATATGATTCGGGCGAGGGCCCGCGCGTCGGTTTCGAGCCGATCTGGACGCTGAGCGAGACCTGGTACTGGCAGCAGATCTTCCCGGCCGGCCGCGACCTGGTGGTCGAGCACAGCTACACGCCGGGCGTGGGCGGCAGCGTCGGCACTTTGCTCGCTTTCCCGGAGCGACGCGAATCCCCCGAGGTCCGCGCCGATATCGAGGAATATTGCGTCGACCGGGCGTTCATCGCGGCGATCGAGCGGATGAGCGCGCGCGGCACGCCGGAGCAGCCGGCTCTGCTCGGCGAGCAGCGCATCCGCTACATCCTCACCACCGGCGGTAACTGGCGCGCGCCGATCGGCGACTTCCGGCTGGTGGTCGACAAGGGCCGGCCGGAGAATATCGTCAGCTTCTGCGGCATCGGCCTCAGGCGCATTTCGCCGACGCAGTTCGAGATGCGCCGGACCAACTGGCGCCCCGACCGAGACCTCGCCGTGCTGATCGTCACACCCGACCTGGATGTGGATTGACGAGGCAAGCCGAGACCGTTCGTCACCGTGATGGCGGCTCAAGCGCCGCCCGGTTCGCGCAAAGGCGCGAAGGCGCGAAGGCGACGAGCGGGCCGCTTGTTCAGCGCCCTTCCGGCGAGGCCGGCAAGAATCGTTCCGACTGTCGCCGGAAAGACAGTCTCGTCCCTTCTTACTTTCTTCTTCGCGCTTTCGCGCCTTTGCGCGAACAAATAAGCGGGCCATGCCGGACGCGGAGTGGACGGATCGCGCCGGCGGCGCTGGCGTTCCGAGTCTGTTCCGGGTAACTCGCGGCGATGCAACTCGACCTGCCGGCCGCCGATCTTGTGGATGACGTGACCCCCGCCCTTTCGATCCTGCGCGAGACGTTCGGCTTTCGCGATTTCCGCGGCGTCCAGGAAGAGGTGATCGGCCGGGTGCTCGCCGGCCGGCACACGCTGGCGGTGATGCCGACCGGCGCCGGCAAGTCGCTCTGCTACCAGGTGCCGGCGCTCGCCCGGGACGGGACCGCTCTGGTGATCTCGCCGCTGATCGCTTTGATGCACGATCAGATCCGCGCGGCGCAGGCGTTCGGCATCCGCGCCGCCGCCTTGACCTCGGCCGACGCCAATCGAGCCGAGACGATCGACCGGCTGAAACACGGCGAGCTCGACCTCATCTACGTCGCCCCGGAGCGGGCGACCGGCGAGTCGTTCCGCAGCCTGGTCGCAGGCGTGAAGCTCGCGTTGATCGCGATCGACGAGGCGCATTGCGTGTCGGAATGGGGGCACGATTTCCGGCCGGACTATCGGCTGCTGCGGCCGCTGCTCGATTCCTGCGGCGAAATTCCCCGCCTCGCGCTCACCGCCACCGCCGACCGCCGCACCCGCGACGACATATTGGTCCAGCTCGGCATCCCGGCCGAGGGGCTGATCCTCGCCGGATTCGACCGGCCCAATATCCGCTATCATGTCCGCCCCCGCGACAACGTCGCTGCGCAATTGAAGGCGTTGCTCGCCGACCAGCCCGGCCCCGGCATCGTCTATGCGCCGAGCCGCGACGGCACCGAGCGGCTGGCCGAAAAGCTCGGCGCGGCCGGCCGGCCGGTTCTGCCTTATCATGCCGGGCTCGACCCGACGGTGCGGGCGCGCAACCAGGCGGCGTTCGTCCGGTCCGAGGAGATGGTGATGGTGGCGACCATCGCCTTCGGCATGGGCATCGACAAGCCGGACGTGCGCTTCGTCGCCCATGCCGGCATCCCCAAGTCGATCGAGGCTTATTATCAGGAGACCGGCCGCGCCGGGCGCGACGGCGATCCGGCCGAGGCCTGGCTGTTCTGGGGCGCCGAGGATTTCGCCAAGGCGCGGCGGCGGATCGCGACCGAGGTCGAGGCGGCGCGCCAGCCGGCCGAGCGCGAGCGGCTGAACGCGCTCGCGACCCTGGTCGAGACCGCCGGCTGCCGCCGCGCGATCCTGCTCCGGCATTTCGGCGAGCAGCCGCCCGAGCGCTGCGGCAATTGCGACAATTGCCTGGCGCCGCCGCAGGCGGTCGATGCGACGACCACCGCCCAGAAATTGCTGTCGGCCGCCTTCCGCACGGAGATGCGGTTCGGCATCGGCCATCTGACCGACGTGCTGGCCGGGCGCGAGACCGACAAGGTGCACGGCTTCGGCCATCACCGGCTGAGCGTGTTCGGCATCGCCGACGCCGAGGAGCTGGCGCTGGTCAAGCCGGTGGCGCGGGCGCTGCTCGCCCGCGACGCGCTGCGCGCCGACGATTATGGCGGCCTTTCCTTCGGTCCCGCCGCCAGGCCGATCCTGAAAGGCCAAGCGAGCCTGGAAGTGGTGCTGCCGCCGAAGCGCAGTTCCCGCCGCCGCGACCGGACCGCTCGGGAATTCCCGCACGACCCGCTGTTCGAGGCGCTGCGCGCGCGCCGGCGCGAGATCGCCGCCGAGGCCGGCGTGCCCCCTTATGTCGTGTTCCACGACAGCACCTTGAGGGAGATGGCGGCATTGAGGCCGGACAGCCGCCAGGCCCTGTCGCGGATCAGCGGCGTCGGCGCCGCCAAGCTCGAGCGCTATGGCGACGCGTTCGTCGAGCTGATCCGGTCCTGGGCTCCCGATTGATGTTCCGCACGCTCGACCGCTCGACCCTGGTGGCCGGCCAGATCGGTCCGGACGAGGTTGGCGAGGCCGCCGCCGCGGGCGTGACTTTGATCGTCAACAACCGCCCCGACGGCGAGGAGCCGGGGCAACCGTCGGGCGCCGAGATCGAGGCGGCGGCGCGGGCGATCGGGCTCGATTACATCCACATTCCCGTGGCCGGCGGCCTGTCCGGCGAGCATATCGAAGAGATGGCCGGGGCACTGGCGGACGCGAAGGGGAAGACGCTCGTCTTCTGCCGGTCCGGGACCCGCTCGACTTTCCTGTGGGCGCTGGCCCGCGCCCGCGGCGGCGCCGATGGCGAGACGCTGATCGGCCAGGCGGCGGCCGCCGGCTACGACCTCAGTCCGCTGCGCCCTCACCTTCGCCGAGAATGAGCCGGGCCGCGGCCAGATCCCATTCGCCGACCATCAGCCGCACCGGCACCATCGTGCCGAGGCCGAGGCCGGACAGGCCGGGATCGAACAGGACCGCCTCGACGCCCTCGGCGCCGAGCCGGCCGCGGGCGATTTCCGCCGCCAGCAGATCGGGAAAGGTGGCGAGCTCGACCAGCGCCATCACCAGGGGACCACGTCGCCGGCCGCGCGCTCCATCGCGGTCGGCTTGCGGCCGAGCAATTTGTTGCGATGCGGAAAGCGGCCGAAGCGCTCGATCACCTGATGGTGGAGCCGGGCGTAGCGCAGCTGCTCCGGCACCCCCAAAGCGGTGAAGAGCAGCAGCGACTGGACCTGGTCCTGGAGATTCTCGCTGTGCTGGAACGGCATGTAGAGAAAGCCGCGCCGGTCGGAGGTCATGCCGTCGTCATAGCCGCGCGCCACCGCCCCTTTGGCGATGGCGAGGGCGAGATGGTCGGTGGCGAACTGGTCGGCGGAATCGCGGAACATGTTGCGGGGGAACTGGTCGAACAGGATCACCGCCGCCAGCGCGTCCTCGGAAGAGCCGAGAAAGTCCTCCACCTGCCGTTCGCGCTGGGTCTCCCACAAATGGAAGAAGAGCTCGCGTATCTCCTCGTCGAAGGCGTCGTTGCGCTTCCACCAGTCTTCCCAGCCGTGGGAGAACCAGAAGTCGAGCACCTCCCGCGCCCAGCGCCGGCTGCGCGCCTCGCCCGGCGAGTCGGTCACGCCGCGGTGCCGCCGACGGTGAGGCCCTGGATCAGCAAAGTCGGCTGGCCGACGCCGGCCGGGATCGACTGGCCCGCCTTGCCGCAAATGCCGACGCCTTCGTCGAGCGCCATGTCGTCGCCGATCGCCGCGACTTTGGTGAGCACGGTCGGGCCGTCGCCGATCAGGGTCGCGCCCTTGATCGGGGCGCCGAGCCGGCCGTCCTCGATCCGATAGGCCTCGGTGCAGGAGAAGACGAACTTGCCGCTGGTGATGTCGACCTGGCCGCCGCCGAAGCTCTTCGCATAGATGCCGCTCCTGGCGCGGGCGAGGATCTCGCGCGGATCGTCGCGGCCGCCGAGCATGAAGGTGTTGGTCATGCGCGGCATCGGCGCGTGCTGGAAATTCTCGCGGCGGCCGTTGCCGGTCGGCTCGACCCCCATCAGCCGGGCGTTCAGCCGGTCCTGGATATAGCCCTTGAGGATGCCGTCCTCGATCAGCACGTTGCGCCGGGTCGGCGTGCCCTCGTCGTCGATGGTGAGCGAGCCGCGGCGCTGGTCGATGGTGCCGTCGTCGATCACGGTGACGCCCGGCGCGGCCACCCGCTCGCCGATCCGGCCCGAAAAGGCCGAAGTGCCTTTGCGGTTGAAATCGCCCTCGAGGCCGTGGCCGACCGCCTCGTGCAGCAGCACGCCCGGCCAGCCGGGACCGAGCACGACTGTCATCTCGCCGGCCGGCGCGGCGACCGATTCGAGGTTGACCAGCGCCTGGGCGAGGGCGACATCGATGGTCCGGTTCCAGGTCTCCGGCCGCAGCAGATCATCATAGAGATAGCGGCCGCCGAGGCCGTGATAGCCGCTCTCGCGCCGGCCGTTCTGCTCGACGACGATCTGGACGTTCAGCCGCACCAGCGGCCGCACGTCGTGGGCGACGAAGCCGTCGGGCCGGACGATGTCGATCACGCTCCAGCTGCCCGACAACGCCACCGACACCTGCGACACCCGCGGATCGCGGGCGCGGGCGGCGGCGTCGATCTGCTGGCAGAGCGCGACCTTGCGGGCAAAAGGAATGATTCCGAGCGGATCGTCGTCGGTATAGAGTTTCGCGTTGGTCCGCCGCGGCGGCGCCGGCCGCGCGCCGCGGGCGGGATCGAGCACCGCCATCGTCTCCGCGGCGCGGCGGATCGCCGCTTCGGACAGCTCATTGGCCTGGGCGAAGGCGGTGGTCTCGCCGGAGACGCCGCGCAGGCCGAAGCCGGCCTGGGTGTTGAAGTCGGCGCTCTTGAGGCGCCCGTCGTCGAACGAGAAGCTCTCCGAGGCGATATATTGCAGATAGAGCTCGCCATCGTCGCAGCCCCTGAGCGCGTCGGCGGTGAGCCGCAGGGCGGCGTCGGGATCGAGGCCGTCGGGCCGGTAGAGGAAGCGGCGGGGATCGGGCGTCATCGGGCCGATATAGGGCGCATCGGAAGAATGTCGAAGGCTGCGTCGGCCCGGCGTCAATCTCCCTGCTCGAATTCGACCGATAGCTGCACGACATGTTGAGCGAAGCCGGCCGGACCCTCGTCGGTCGCGCCGGCCGGTTCGATCACCGACAGCTCCACGCGGGTCTGGGAATAAGAAGCCGTGATCAGGGCCTGATGGCTGCGCGTCGCCGCTCGGTCAGCCCCGGCCCCTTCGATTTCCACCTGGGTCAGCCCGGTGCCGAGGCAGCGGCCCATCCTTTCCAGCAATGGCTCGAAGAAAGCGAGCGCCTGCGCCCGATCCGCAAAGCGCCATCGGCAGGAGAGATCCCTCCGGTCCCCCTCCCGGCTCAGCCGGCATTCGTCGGCGGGCTCGAGATCGGCCGGGCGGGACCGGGCGCTGAGCGACACTCCGGAATCGGGACCCATTGCGAGCCTGAGATCGGCGAAGTCGCGCCGGTCGGCATTGGCGAGCGCCCGGATCGTGCGGCAGTCGCGTTCCGCTGCGAGGGCCGGCGTCGACAGGCAGATCGCCGCCAGCAGCGTCAGCACGCTCGCCCGGCTGGCGCGGTCATGCGGAATCGGCGGGGCCGCCCTTGAGGATGAACCTCTTGTCGCAATAGCCGCACTCGACATAGCCCTTCTCGTCGATCTGCAGATAGACGCGCGGATGGCCGAGCGCGGGCGAGATGGCGGTGGCGCCGTCGCAGGCCACGCGCGGGCTGTCGGTATAGGCGATTTCGGGCGTGTAGGGGTCGGTCGCGGCCATGGACGGGCTGTAGCAATGGTGCAGGGCAGGAACAATGCCTGCCCCTTCTGTATTGACATTGTATATACGCCATGCCAGGGCTTCCGGATGGCCAAGAGAAGCTCCCGCGTTTCTGAAGATTTGTCGGGCAGCGGATGGACTGTGGCCGGAAACAAGCCGGCCGACGCCCCGAAAGGCAGCATCAACCTGCGCATCGACGGCGAGGTCCGCCGGTTGATCGACGACGCGGCGGCAGTGCTCGGCAAGAGCCGGACCGAGTTCATGATCGAGAGCGCGCGGCGCGAAGCGATCGACGTGCTGCTCGACCGTCGCCTGTTCGTGCTCGATCCGGAACAATATGACGCCTTCGTCAAGGTGCTGAATGACCCGCCCGAGCCCGATCCGAAATTGCGGGCGCTGATGAGTCGCATCCCGGCCTGGGAGAGATGAAGCGGGGCGGATCCGCCAAGCGGCTTTCCGCGCCCGTCCCCCTGACCGCAGACCATGACCTGTCGGAATTCGATTGCGGCGAGCCCGCTTTGAACGACTGGCTGAAGAATCGCGCGCTCCAGAATGAAAGCCGATTCTCACGAACCTACGTCATCAGCGAGGATGAAAGGGTCGTCGCCTATTTCTGCATCTCGGCGGGCGCGGTCAGGCGCGGCGGCGCACCGGCCAGGGTGCGGCGAAATGCGCCGGAACCGATTCCGGTCGCCATCATCGGGCGGCTGGCAGTGACCCGGGGACAGGCGGGGAAGGGCCTCGGTGCCGACATGCTCGCAGATGCCCTGCGGCGCATCGCGGCGGCATCGCATAGCATCGGCATCGCCGCCGTGGTCGTTCATGCCAAGAATGAGCCGGCCAGGCGCTTCTACATGGCCTGTGCGAAGTTCATCGAATATCCGGACGACAGCCGCACCCTGTTCCTGCCGATCGACAGGGTGATTGCCGAGTTGTAGCCCTCGTGCGGCAGTGGACCATCGCCCTGACATTCCTCCCTGTCGCTGAAGGCGATGGGGAGGGGGACCGCACGAAGTGCGGTGGAGGGGCCTTCTGACTCAGCCAGCCCCTCCACCATGCTTCGCATGGTCTCCCTCCCCACGAGCTTCGCTCGCAGGGAGGAAAGATCTAGATCGCTCCCGGCACGCCCGTCGCCAGCGCCAGCAACGCCGCGCCTACTGCCGAGAGGACCAGCGCGGTGCGGGCCAGGCCCTGGAAGTGGAGCTGCACGAACATGGCGCGAAGGATCGCGCCGCCCGGTTAACCGCCGCTTTGCGGGAAGGGTTAACGCCGCTATGCCCTCGCCCATGGCCGAGGCGGCGATCGAGATCCGGGCGCTGGAGAAGACCTATCGGGGCGGCAAGCGCGCGCTCGACGGCATCACGCTCGACGTGCCGCGCGGCGGCATTTTCGGGCTGCTCGGCCCCAACGGCGCCGGCAAGTCGACCCTGATCAACATCCTCGCCGGCCTCGTCACCAAGAGCGGCGGCAGCGCCTCGATCTGGGGCTTCGACATCGACCGGCATCCGCGCAACGCCAAGCGCTCGATCGGCGTGGTGCCGCAGGAGATATTGTTCGACCCCTTCTTCACCCCGAAGGAGGCGCTCGAGCTCCAGGCGGGCCTTTACGGCATTCCCAAAGCGGATCGGCGCACCGCCGAGCTCTTGAGGGCGGTGCGGCTCGAGGACAAGGCCGACGCTTATTCGCGCACCCTGTCGGGCGGCATGAAGCGGCGGCTGCTGGTCGCCAAGGCGATGGTCCATTCGCCGCCGATCCTGGTGCTCGACGAGCCGACCGCCGGCGTCGACGTCGAGCTGCGCCAGCAATTGTGGGACTATGTCCGCGGCCTCAACGCGCAGGGCGTCACCATCGTCCTCACCACCCATCATATGGAGGAAGCCGAGGAGCTGTGCGACCGGATCGCGATCATCAACCATGGCCGGCTGATCGCCAACGAGACGACACGGGTGCTGGTCGGCATGGCGCAGGAGAAAGTGGTCGAGGTGACGGTCGACCGCGACGTCACCGCGCCATTGGACGCGCCCTGCTTCGACAAGATCGAGCTGTCGGGCGAGCGCACGCTGGCGATCACCTACCGCAAGGACCGGGTCAATGCCGGCGACGTCCTCGCCGCGCTGCAGAAGGAAGGGCTCGGCATCGTCGACGTCTCGACCCGCGAGGCGGACCTCGAGGACGTGTTCCTGAACCTGACCCGCGCCACCGGCACCGATGGCTGAGCACGCTTTCGACGTGGTCGTGCTCGGCTCCGGCGCGGCCGGGCTCAGCGCCGCGCTCGAGCTCGCCCCGGAGCTCAAGGTGGCGGTGCTCGCCAAGGGACCGGGCTCGACCGCCTACGCGCAGGGCGGGATCGCCGCCGTGCTCGAGGCCGGCGACACGTTCGAAAGCCATGTCGAGGACACGATTCGGGCCGGCGCCGGATTGAACGACCGCCGCGCGGTCGAGTTCGTCGTCGAGAACGCGCCGGCCGCGATCGAGCGGCTGGCCGAATTGGGCGTCCCGTTCACGCGCGGCGAAGCCGATCGCTGGCACCTGACCCGCGAAGGCGGCCACAGCCACCGCCGCGTCGTCCATGTCGCCGACGCGACCGGACGCGCCGTCCAGCAGGCGCTCGAGCAGGCCGCCGCCGCCCATCCCAACATCACGCTCGTCCCCGACATGGCGGCGATCGACCTCGCCACCGGCCGCCACGCCGAACGGCCGGGCGAAGGCAGGAGGGTGTGGGGCGTCTATGCGCTCGACCGCAAGAGCGGCCGGGTGGCCTTGCTCAGCGGCCGGGCGACGATCCTCGCCACCGGCGGCGCCAGCCGCGCCTGGCTCTATTCGACCAATCCGCGCGGCTCGACCGGCGACGGCATCGCGATGGCGTGGCGGGCGGGTTGCCGCGTCGCCAACATGGAATTCGCCCAGTTCCACCCGACCTGCCTGTTCAACCCGCAGGTCAAGAACTTCCTGATCACCGAAGCGATGCGCGGCGAAGGCGCGAAGCTCAGGCTCCCCACCAGCGGCCGCCGCTTCATGAAGCGGTTCGACCCCCGCGAGGAGCTGGCGCCGCGCGACATCGTCGCCCGCGCCATCGACCATGAATTGAAGCGGCTCGGCCTCGATTTCGTCCATCTCGACATCAGCCACCGCGAGCCGGAATTCATCCTGTCCCATTTCCCGACCATCGCCGCCCGGCTGGCCGAGCCGGACATCGGCATCGACATCACGCGCGAGCCGATCCCGGTGGTGCCGGCCGCCCACTATACGTGCGGCGGCGTCATCGTCGATCTCGACGGACGGACCGATCTCGACGGGCTCTACGCCGCCGGCGAGGTGACGATGTCGGGGCTGCACGGCGCCAACCGGCTCGCCTCCAACTCGGTGCTGGAATGCCTGGTGTTCGGACTCGCCGCGGCCCGCCATGTCAACGCGCATCTCGGCGAGCTGGCGCCGCCGCCGCCGATCCGCGCCTGGGACGAGAGCCGCGTGACCGATTCCGACGAGGAGGTGGTGGTCCACCACAATTGGCAGGAGATACGCCGCTTCATGTGGGATTATGTCGGCATCGTCCGCACCACCAAGCGGCTCGAGCGCGCCCACAATCGGATCGGCCTGCTCAAGCAGGAGGTCGAGGACTATTACGGCCATTTCCGGGTGACGCCCGACCTGATCGAGCTGCGCAACCTGGTCGTCGTCGCCGACCTGATCGTCCGCTCGGCGCTGGCGCGCAAGGAGAGCCGCGGCCTCCATTTCACGCTCGATTTCCCCGAGACGCTGGCCGAGGCGGTCGATACAGTGCTGGCGCCATGATCTGGTCGCAGGTTCTTGCCGCCGTCACCGCCTTGCAGGCGGAACCGCCGCCTCAGCCGCCGCCGATCACGCTGGAGGAAGCGCGCAGCCTGACGCCTCAACTGGCGACAAGGCTGCTCGGGCCGACCGGCAGGCTCTACCGGGAGGTCTCCATCCAGCCATGGCCGCGAGCCTTGGGCGACGTCGTCGAGATCGCCTTCGCCACGCCGCCGCGGCCGGCGGGGAGCCCCGGCCTTTGCCGGTCCGACATTGCCTGGCTCCACTTCCGGCCTGCCGGACCCGGGGAAACAGGGAATCCGGTTCGCGGCTGGGTGATCGAGAGCCTGCAGACCGCCACCGACTTCAAGATGGTCGGCCCGGCCGGCGACGCGAATGCCGTCCCGGATGCGGCGCAGCTGGACGCGCTGTGCGCACAGGCGGGGCCGATCATTGCGAATGTCTGGGACCCCACCGTCCCGCCACGCTTTTTCGGCAGCCTGAACAGGCTGTCCGAAGTCGCCTTTGCCGTGCGCGTGCTGCGCCAGGCGGCACGCGAGCGCGCGGCCGGTACGCTGGCCGATGTGGGCTGCGACGAAGACCATCGTCTCGCGTGCGCGGACGGCCTGGCGACGCTTGCGCTGCTTTCGCCCGATCTTCTGACCGAAGTCGCGATCGAACGCTGCGAAACCGGCGCCGGTCAATGCGTGGAAGCCCGCTACCTGCCGCCGCCCGGCTGGCCTCGCGGATTGCGGCGTCTGTCGGTCCGCCTTCGGACCGATGCGCGCCTGCCGGACCCGGACGCCGCCGACATCCGGATATTGTCCGTCGACATTCAGAATTACACGGGCATTCCTTGAGACATGCCTGCGCATCCTCTCCCGCCGACGCCGGCCCGCGTGCCGGCCGGCGGATGATCGCGGTACCGGCGCCGTGACGGCGCTGACGGCGTCCGACCAGGAGCTGCGCGGACTGCTGGCGCGGATGATCGCCGAGCGCGGTCATGCGCCCGGCCTTGCCGGGCTGGCGGCGGCGGCTCAGGCCGACGAAGCGACCGTCGCGCAATCGCTCGGTCGACTGGACGAGGGGCACGCGCTGCTGCTCCACCCGCACAAATGCGAACCGTGGGTGGTCCATCCGTTCGCCTTGTCGGCCGGCGGATGCTGGGTCGAGACGCCGGCGCGCGGCTATTGGGCGAACTGCCTGTGGTGCGGCCTCGGCATCGCCGCGTGCCTCGACAGCGACGCCGTTGTCACCACCCGCCTCGGCGGCGAGAGCGAGACCGTCCGCTACCATGTCAGCAACGGAAGGCTGACCGAGACCGACGGCATCTTCCATCTGCCAGTGCCCGCTGCGCACTGGTGGGACAATGTCATCTTCGCCTGTGCCTCGTTCCAGCCCTTCGCCGACGAAGCCGACATCGACCCGTGGTGCGAACGCCACGCCATCCCGCGCGGCGCGGTGATGACCTTGGATCGGCTTTGGCCCTTCGCCGGCGACTGGTATGGCGGCTGCCTCGAGCAAGGCTGGCGCAAGCGCGGCCCCGACGAGGTGCGCGCTTTGTTCGCCGCGCACGGCCTGACCGGCCCGTTCTGGGAAATCTGACCGGCCGCGGGCGATAGCCTGCTGACTTGCGAGGGGCGAAACGCTAGGTGTCGGCCTCCGGGGCGCCGGTGCGGAGCTGAGCTTGGCCCATAACCATAAGCACGCGGGCCACGGCCATCACCATCCGCCGGCCGAGTTCGGGCGCGCTTTCGCGATCGGCATCACCCTCAATCTCGGCTTCGTCGTCGTCGAGGCGGTATACGGCTTCCTCGCCAATTCGATGGCGCTGCTCGCCGACGCCGGGCACAACCTTTCCGACGTGCTCGGCCTCGCCGCGGCGTGGACCGGCGCGGTGCTGGCGAAGCGGCCGCCATCGCGCCGGTTCAGCTACGGGCTGCGCGCCGCTTCCATCCTCGCCGCGCTCGCCAACTCGCTGATCCTGCTCATCGCCGTCTCCTTCATCACCTACCATGCGGTGATGCGGCTGATCATTCCCGACGTCGTCGAAGGCCGGACGGTGATGATCGTCGCCGCGATCGGCATCCTGATCAACGGCGCCACGGCCTGGATGTTCGCGCGCGGACGGCGCGGCGACATCAACATCCGCGGCGCCTATCTGCACATGGTCGCCGATGCGCTGGTTTCGGCGGGCGTGGTGGTGGCGGGCATCATGATCGCGGCGACCGGCTGGCTGTGGATCGATCCGGTGATCGGGCTGGTCGTCGGCGCGATCATCCTCGTCGCCGGCGTCGACCTGTTCCGACATTCGATGGTGATGGCGCTGGCCGGAGTCCCGCTCGGCATCAGCCACGAGGAGGTCGAGGCGCATCTGCTCGAGCTGCCCGGCGTCGCGCGGGTCCATGATCTCCACATCTGGCCGATGAGCACGACCGAGTTCGCGCTCACCGCGCATCTGGTCATGCCCGCGGGCTTTCCGGGCGACGCCTTCCTGGCCGAATGCGCGCACGGCATCGGGCACCGCTTCCGGATCGGCCATTCGACCTTCCAGGTCGAGGTCGACGAGGAATGCGCGCGGCACGGACCGCACCCGCTGTAGCGATCAGGACGACCGGCCCACAGCGCTGCGCCCCTCGACTCTCCAGGCGATCACCTCGCCGTCCGGCCGGCGCATCACCGAAGCGTTACAGGGGTCGAAGCGGCCCGCCAGGCCGGCAAGCCATGGCCCGAGCTGTTCGGGCGCCACGCACGAGACCTCGAGCGCGGCCAGTATTTCGCGCTCCGGCGCCAGCGCCGCGGCGACCGCGTCCCAGATCGCCGCCCGCTCGGCGGCGCCGCGGGTGAGGCGGCCGCGCAGCGCCTGCGCGACTTCGGCCACGATCGCCTCGCCGGGGGCGGCACGCCGCACCGGCCAGATCTGCCGGTCGAGCTCGACTGCGTCGGCGGCCAGGAAGGCGCGCCTGACCGGCTCGCCGAGCAGTCCGGCGAGCGCCCGGCTCCGGGCCAGGCTCCGCCGTACGACCGAGCTTCCCGCATGGTGGACGACGCACGAGAAGGGCGCGCCGGGGCGGAGCACGCGCGCCAGCTCCGCCGCCGCCGCGCGGATATCGCCATATTCGATGCCGAACTGGCTGACGGCGGCATCGAACGATCCCGTGCCGAACGGCAGCTCCTCCATCGGCGTGCCGGGCAGCAGGGCGATCCGCCGGTCGCCGGGCGCCGGGACCCCGGCCAGGTCGATGCCGGTGATTCGCAAGCCGGGCCGCGCGGCCAGCAGGGCGCGCCCGACGGCGCCGGCGCCGCAGCCGACGTCGAGGATCCGGGAGGCGGGCGCGAGCGTCGCGGCAAGGGCCGCCCAATGATCGTTCAGCAAATACCGGACGTCGGGACGGGCGTCGGCCAGACAGCGGGAAGCGGCGCCCTGCTCCTGCCAGAATAAGGTCCACGCCTTCGCCTGCGCCCCGAGCCCCGCGCCGGCCGCGGCGGGACCGGGCGGGATCGCGCCGCCGGGCCCGGCCGGCAGCGGCAAGGGTTTCGAGGAGCAGCCGGTGCCGCGACGGGCCGGGGAGGTGGGCTTGGGTCCCCGGATCCGGCACGTCACCGGCTGTCCTTCCCGGACTTGCGGCTCCTCTTCGCGAGAAAAGGGGCCGGAAGCCGAGACCGAAATGGCGCTCATGCCGCGACTCGTTCGGCGCGAAGCGCGAAGCGGCGCGCCGCCAGCGCGATGACGAGGCCGACGCCGACCGCATGGACGGCGAGCTCGACCGGACGAACGACGCGCAGGTCGCCGGGAAAATGAGAGAGCGGCACGACCACCCACCGCATCGCGAAATAGATGAGCACGCCGTAGGCGAGGCCGGCCGCGATCAGATGTCGCCGGATCGGCGGCGCCGATCGGGCCACGGCGACGAACAGGGCCGCCATCACGATCGTCATCGCGAAATGCAGCGCGGTGCCGAGCAGGGCGGTACCGACGCCGCCCTGATAGGCGGCGCGGCCGAGCAGCCCGCTCGCCACCGATTGCAGCACCCGGATCGGCGCCACCCCGGCCGGCAGATTGGCGCCGATCGCGTAGAGCAGGTCGATCAGCCCGGCGGCGGCGCCGCCGGTCAGCGCCGCGACGATCGGCTCGCTTCGAACGGCTCCCGCTTCCCGGACTTCTTCCATCGATGCAACGCTCCCGAAGCGGTGGCGTCGATCTCTGGCACCTGCCGCGCGCGGTTGGAGCCGGCCTGTCGATCGACGGCGCCGCCGAGGGCGCGAGCGGCGCAGACTGTCGGCGAACGTCGATTCGGTGCGGCCCAGCGGCAATCGACAATCGGCGCCGGCGGACGCATGCTCGAGCGATGGCGACCGCATGGCCGGATTCTCCTCCCGCCGGACCGATGCCGGCCGCGGCATCGCCGCGCTGGCCGGCGACGGCGCGTGGCCGGGCGATCGTCTGGCTGACCCTGGCCTTCTGGCTGTCGAACTTCCTGCTGCTGACGCTCGGCACGGCGCTGGCGGGAAATCCCTATCTCGCCGGCATCACCGGCATGCGCGCGCTGGCGCTGCTGTTCGGCCTCCTGCTCTGCTACCTCATCCATCGCCTGCTCGGCCGGCCGTCTCTGGCCAGCCTGCGTCGGCGCATCATCGCGCTGGCGCTGGTGGCGCCGGTGGCGGCCGAAAGCTTCGCGTGGGTCATGTTCTTCGCCGAGATGGCGGCCGACCCGGCGGTCAGCTTCGGCAATGTCACCTGGCCCAACGTGGTCCGCGCCATCTCCTTCTGGACCTGGTTCTTCCTGGCCTGGGCGGGCCTCTATCTGGCCCTGGTCTACAATTTCGACGTCCAGGAGGAGCGGCAGCGCGTCGCCGAGCTCCAGGCGCAGGCGCATGCGGCCCAGCTGCGCGCGCTGCACAGCCAGATCAACCCGCACTTCCTGTTCAACAGCCTGAACTCGGTCTCGGCGCTGATCCTCGACGGCAAGGCCGCCGAAGCCGACGACATGGTCTCGAAGCTCTCCCAATTCCTGCGCATGGGGCTGGCGGTCGATCCGAGCGAGAGGATAACGCTGAAAAGGGAGCTGGCGCTGCAGCGCGCCTATCTCGAGATCGAGCGGCTTCGCTACCCCGATCTCGAGGTCGAGATCGCGCTTCCGCCGGAGCTCGAAAACGTCCTGGTGCCGTCGCTGATCCTGCAGCCGATCGTCGAGAATGCCGTCAAATACGGCGTCGCCGGGTCGCCGCCGCCGACCCGGATCTCGATCGCCGCGGCCAAAGTGCAGGAACGGCTGCGGATCGAAGTCGTCGACAACGGCCCCGGCGCCGGTCCGACGGCCGCCGGCGCCGGCATCGGCCTGAGGCACGTCGCCGAGCGCCTCCGCCTGCTTTACGGCGGCCGGGCCGCGCTGACCAACGGCGCGCTGCCGGCCGGCGGCTATCGCGTCGGGCTGACGCTGCCGGCGGAACCGGCATGAACCTGCTGCGCGTCCTCGCCGTGGACGACGAGCCGCTGGCGCTGCGCCGCCTGAAGCTGCTGCTCCAGACCCTCCCTTATGTCGAGCAGGTCGGCGAGGCGGGCGGCGTCAGCGACGCGCTCGCCAGCATCGCCAGCCTGGCCCCCGACGTGGTGCTGCTCGACATCAGGATGCGCGACGGCAGCGGCTTCGACCTCATCGAGGCGCTCGCCCGCCGGCCGGTCGCGCCCGTCATCATCTTCGTCTCGGCCTTCGACCGGTTCGCGGTCCGCGCGTTCGAAACCCGCGCCGTCGACTATCTCCTGAAGCCGGTCGACCGCGAGCGGCTCGGCCAGGCGCTCGAACGGGCGCGCCGGCGCCGCGGCGAGGCGGATGCCGAACAGCGCGTCGCCGAGCTTCAGGAGATCGTCCGCAACCTGCGCTCGTCAGCGAGCGAAGGCGGCTCCCTTTATGAATCCGAATTCTGGGTCAGGAACGGCAGCGGCTTCGTCAAGGTGCCGGTCGACTCGATCGAATGGGTCGCCAGCGAGGACGAATATGTCCGCCTCAACACCGCGACGACATCCTATCTGCTGCGCGGCTCGATCCGCCAGCTCGAGGCCCGCCTCGACCCCGAGCGCTTCATCCGGATCCACCGCCGCTGGCTGGTGCGCAAGGCGGCGATAACCGAGCTGCGCGCGGCCGGGCTGGGGCGGGCCGAGGTGGTGCTGCGCAGCGGCCAGCGCCTGACCGCGGGCCGGGTCTACGGCAAGCAGCTGCGGCAGATGGTGGCGGGAAGTAGTTCCTCCCCATCCGGATAGGATGGGGAGGGGGACCGCCCGAAGGGTGGTGGAGGGGTAAAAGGTACGCGACGCCGAGTTGGCGCTGCAGAACTCCTCAGTCCGGGTCCATTACCCCTCCACCATGCTTCGCATGGTCCCCCTCCCCGCGCCTGAAGCGCGGGGAGGAACAGGCGCCGGACGAACCCGCGCATCAGAGCCCGACCACTTTCAACAGCGCGTCCCCGAGGCCGCTTATGCCCCTGCCCCACAGGCCGCCGCGCTCACCCTCGCGCGGCATCTGCTCGTAAAGATAATGGCCGGCGGGGCTTTCGAAGCTGTCGTTGAACAGCTCCTGCCGGCCCATCAGATAGGCGCCGAACGCTTCGCTGCGCCGAACCGAGTAAGCGACCCCAGCGCTGAAACCGATCGTCGCCGCCTGGTTGACGCCGCGGCCCTGGCCGGCCGGCTCCAGCCGCACGCCGCGCCGGCCCTGGACGATGACGAGGCACGGGCCGTGGAATACCAGATAGCGCAGCTGCAGCGTCAGCCAGGAGGACAAACTCGCCAGCCGCCAGTGCCGGCTGATCCGGGCCGGCTGTCCGAGCGGCTGCACCAGGCCGCGCAGCGCGCGCGGCCGCAGCACCATCGCCGAGCCGGCCGAAATCGTGACCAGGGCGATCTCGGCGAGCGGGTCGCCGGTCGCCGACAGGCGAACGAAATCCGCGCGGTGAGGCCGGATGCGGACCAGCGCGACCATCCCCGACGCAACACTGCTCAGCGGCATCGACCAGTCGAGCAACCATACAGTCGCCTTGTCGGCTTCGTGCGGCGTACTCTGCAGCGCCTCGGGAACGACCAGCAGCTCCTGACCGGGGGCGAGCTCGACCCGCTGCGATGCGGACGACCATTCGCCCTGCAGGTCGGCCTCGCCGCGCTCATCGGGCACCAGCCGGATCGGCGGCCGCCGCGCCGCGGCCGGCGCGACCAGGAAGTAGAGGAGCGCCTTGATCAGCAACGGGCCGAAAATGACCCCGGCGAGGATGAGCAAGGCGGTCGGCAGCACTTCCAGCACCGGCTGGCGGATCCACAATATCCAGTTGCCACGCTCCGCGCGGCGGAGCTCGGCGGTCCGGGCGGCGAGCGCGTCCCGTTGCGCTTCGAACGCCGAGGACGCCGCTGCCGCCTGCGCGCGGGCCGCGCCGACCGCCCGCACCCGCCGGTCGATCAGCTCGATCGTGGCGCGGGCCCGCCGGTTCGCGGCGAGGGCGGCGTCGCGCTCCGCCCGCGCCGCCTCGAGCGCCCGATAATTGGTGCATCCGACCCGGGGCCGCGTGGTCCGGCAGAGCAGGTTTCGCGCGCCGGCGAGCGGGCGCCGGTTATAGGCATCGACCCGGTCCGCGGCGGCGCGCCACCGCGCATGGCTCGCCCGGAGCTCGAGCATCGCCTGACGCCGCCGCGTCGCCAGATCGGCCTCGCCGCCGCGCGCCGTGCGCGCCGCGAGCAGGGCATCGACCAGGCTGCGCTCGCGCTCGAGCAGCGCGATCTCGGCGCCGGCCCGAGCATGGTCGAAGATCCGGTCGGAGTTGCCGGCGGCGGCGGCGAGAGCGAGCTGGCCGCCGCCGAGACGCGACCGCCGCTGCGCGGCGATCGATCGCTCGATTTCGGCGCGGCGAGCGTGGAGGCCCGCCTCCGGCGACCGCGCCAGCGCCGCGGATCGCGCGTCGACCTCACCGCGGCGGACATCGGCCCAGGCGTCGAACCGCTCGCGCGCCGCCGACAGAGCCGACCTTTGCGTCGACACGCTTCGGGCGGTCTCATTCTGCGCTTTCAGCCATGCCGCCGCCGGCGGGACGAGGTAACGGCCGACGATCAGGATGATCACGATCAGCACCAGCGCGAGCAGGTGCCGAAAGACCCAGACCAGGATGTTGCGTCCGAGAATCATCATCGGCGGTCGGACACTCCTCCAGGCGGTCGCGGCCGGTGCGGAAGCCGCGCCGGCTGCCTACCCGACGAGTGCGGCGATGGGGAAGTTCCGCAAAGGAGATCAGGGATCAGGGATCAGGGGGTTGGGACCGGGTTCTCTCCCAATCCCCAAAACCTAATTCCGAAGGAATTCGCGCAGCACCGTCTGGAACCGCGCCGGCTGGTCGAGCATCACCATGTGGCCGCTGCCGTCGATCCGGACCAGGCTGGCATTGCGGGCGGAGCGATAGGCGGCGCCGAAGCTGCGATCGATCGCGGCGCGCGCCTGCGGGTCGGGCGAGGCGTAGACCACCGTCAGCGGCGCGCGGATGCGGGCCAGCTGCGGCGTCAGGTCGAGGTTGGCGAGATCGTGCATCGCCCGGCCGACGACGTCGGGATCGCTGCGGGCATTGGCCGAATCGGGCGGGCTGAACGCGGTCATGAAATTGGCGAACAGCCGCCGGCCGCCGGGGGTCGCGATCATGTCGCGCAGCCGGCCGGCGAGCGGGCCGAGATCGTCGGCATTGCCGCCGAACAAATGGGCCGGCTGCGGCAGCATGTCGACGACCATGATCCGGCCGGCCAGGTCCGGGCTCCTCGCGCCGACCATCATCGCCAGCGTGCCGCCCATCGAATGGCCGACGATCGCCGGCCGCTCGAGGCGGCGGTCAGCGATATAGCGGGCGAGCTCATCGGCGAGCGGCGCGATCACCGGGCCGCGCGCATTGCCGGCCGCCGGCGCGCCGGCGAAGCCGGCGACCTGGACCAGATGGTAGCGATAGCCGGGGACGGCGGCGATCGTGGCGTTCCAGACGTTGCGGCTCGAGGTCAGGCCGGGGATCAGGATGACGTCGGGACCTTCGCCGCGCACCTCGACCGTGAAGCGCGTCGGCTGGAAGCGCGGTGCGGCCTGCGCGGCCGGCAGGCAGCCGGCGAGAGCCAAAGCGAGGCTTGCGACGATGAAATGGCGGCGATTCATGCGCTTTCCCTAAACGCCGAAGCTTGAACGCAAGCTTACTTCTGTCGAACAGAGGAGGAGCTTCGCGAGCACCGAGCCCCCTCGCCCCGACCCTCTCCCCGCCGGGGAGAGGGGGCTTGCTTGCCTCTCCCCATGGCAGAGGGAACAGGCTAGACCCCGCATATGCCCTCCCCGCATCTCTATCTCGTCGACGGCTCCAGCTATATTTTCCGCGCCTTCCACGTATTGCCTGGGCTCACCAACAAGTTCGGGCTCAATGTCGGCGCGGTCTACGGCTACACGACGATGCTCTGGAAGCTCACCGACAGCCTCAACAAGGAGGACGGGCCGACCCATCTCGCCGTCATCCTCGACGCCTCCGAGAGCACGTTCCGCAACAAGATGTACGACCAGTACAAGGCGAACCGGCCGCCGCCGCCGCCCGAGCTGGTGCCGCAATTTCCGCTGATCCGCGACGCCACCCGCGCCTTCTCGGTGCCGTGCATCGAGGAGGACGGGCTCGAGGCCGACGACATCATCGCCTGCTACGTCAAGGCGGCGCGCGAGCAGGGATGGCAGGTGACGATCGTCTCCTCCGACAAGGATCTGATGCAGCTGATCGAGCCCGGCGTCGACATGCTCGACACGATGCGGGACCGGCGCATCGGCGAGGAGCAGGTGGTTGAAAAGTTCGACGTTCCCCCGGCCAGGCTCGGCGATGTGCTCGCCTTGATGGGCGACAGCGTCGACAATGTTCCCGGGGTTCCGGGCATCGGCCCCAAGACCGCCTCGAAGCTGATCAACGAGTTTGGCGACCTTGAATCGGTGCTCGCCGCGGCGCCGGCGATGAAGCCCTCGAAAATGCGCGACAATCTGATCGAGCATGCCGGGAAAGCGCGGCTGTCGCGCGAGCTGGTCCGGCTGATCTGCGACGCGCCTTTGCCCGAGCCGCTCGACGAGCTTACGCTGAGGGGCATTCCCGAGGAGCCGCTGCGCGAGTTCCTCGAACATCACGGCTTTCGCACTTTGCTCGCCCGGCTGGGCGCGCAGGGCCAGGCGGCGCCGGCGCCGTCCGCGGTCCCGACCCAGGCCGAGGTGCGGCCCGAGCCGAAGATCGACCGCTCGGCCTATCGGACGGTGACCGACGAGGCGTCGCTCGACGGCTGGATCGCCGAAGCCTTCGCCAACGGCCTGGTCGCGATCGACACCGAGACCGACGGACGCGACTGCGTCACGGCGCGGCTGGTCGGCATCAGCCTCGCCACCGAATGCGGCAAGGCCTGCTACATTCCGCTCGAGCATGGCGGCCACGACCTCATCAGTGAGCGTCCCGACCAGCTGCCGGCCGAGCTGGTGCTGGCGCGATTGAAGCCGCTGCTCGAGGATCCGGCGGTGCTCAAGATCGGCCACAACCTCAAGTTCGACTGGGTGGTGTTCGATCGGCGCGGCATCCGGGTCGCGCCCTATGACGACACTTTGGTGATGAGCTTCAACCTCGATGCCGGCGGCCTCAACAGCCACGCGCTCGACGACCTCGCCAGGAAGCATCTCGACCATGAGTGCCTGAGCTACAAGAGCCTGTGCGGCACCGGCCAGAAGCAGATCAGCTTCGACAAGGTGCCGATCGACCGCGCCACCGAATATGCCGCCGAGGATGCCGACGTCGCCTTGAGGCTGTGGGCCCGGTTCCGGGTGCGGATGCCGTTCGAGCGGGCGACGCGGGTCTATCAGATGGTCGACCGGCCGATGGTCGAGGTGGTCGGCCGGATGGAGCGCGACGGCGTCAAGGTCGACCGCGAGGTGCTGAGGCGCCTGTCGGCCGAGTTCAACGCCCAGATCGCCGAGCTCGAGGAGAAGGTGTGCGGCGAAGCCGGCTGCCGCTTCACCATCGGCAGCCCGCAGCAGCTCGGCGAAATATTGTTCAACAAGATGGGCCTGGCCGGCGGCCGCAAGGGCAAGTCCGGAACCTGGTCGACCGACGTCACCGAATTGGAGCGCCTCGCCCGCGAGGGCGTGCCGATCGCGAAGCTGGTGCTCGACTGGCGCCAGCTGACCAAACTCAAAAGCACCTATACCGACGCGCTGCAGGAGCAGATCAACCGCAATACCGGGCGGGTCCATACCAGCTACAGCCTGTCGGGGGCGCAGACCGGCCGGCTCGCCTCGACCGACCCGAATCTGATGAACATCCCGATCCGGACCGAGATCGGGCGGCGCATCCGCGACGCCTTCATCGCCGAGGACGGCCATGTCGTGCTGTCGGCCGATTACAGCCAGATCGAACTCAGGCTCGCCGCCCATATCTGCGACGTGCCGCAATTGCGCGAGGCGTTCGCGGCCGGCGCCGACATCCACAACATGACCGCCGGCGAACTGTTCGGCGAGGTCAACCGCGACACCCGCGCCTCGGCCAAGACGATCAACTTCGCCATCCTCTACGGCATATCGCGCTGGGGGCTGGCCGGCCGGCTCGGCGTCACCGCCGACGAGGCGCAGGCGATCATCGACCGCTATTTCGAGCGCTTCCCCGGCATCCGCAACTATATCGGCGAGACGCTGACCAAGGCGCGCGAGACCGAATTCACCACCACCTTGTTCGGCCGCAAGACGCATTTCCCGCGGATCAAGTCGAAGGTGCAGCACGAACGGCAGGGCGCCGAGCGCGCGGCGATCAACGCGCCGATCCAGGGCACCGCCGCCGACATCATCAAGCGGGCGATGGCCCGCATGGGTCCGGCGCTGGAAACGGCCGGACTCGGCCGGGTGCGGATGCTGCTCCAGGTCCATGACGAGCTGGTGTTCGAGGTGCCCGAGGACGAGGTCGAGCCGGCGACGGCATTGATCCGGCGCGTGATGGCGGGGGCGGCGGAGCCGGCGGTGAAGTTGAGCGTGCCGCTCGGAGTCGACATCGGCACCGGCCCGAATTGGGGGGCGGCGCATTGAGGGCATTGGCGGGCGCGTCGCTGGCCTTGCTCGCCGCCGGCGCGGCTCACGCGCAGATACGCGTTCTCTTCAGCGAGCTCGAGGCCCCGACCCCGGCGCTCGCCGAACGCCTCTTTGGCCAGCCGATGCCGGCGATCGTCGAGGCGAAGGCCGTCTGGCTTCCCGGAGTGGCACAATGGTCGGGCGTCAACCTGTTTTTCGCGCAGCACCCGGACCCGACCGGCCTTTCCGGCCTTTGCCGGGTCGAGATCTATCTCGCCCGGCTCCAGTTCGAGGAGCCTCGCGAGCCAAGTGCGGAGCTGTTCGTCGGCCGCACCGTGCATTATCACGGCTATGCCCTCACCGGTCCGGCGCCGTCGTTTGCGCCATCGTCTGCGGACGCCGATGCGGCGGAATGCCGCGGGCTGAGCCCGATCCTCCTCGAGCGGCCCTGGCCGATGGCCGAGCTCGACTATGAAGGGCAGGAGCCCGAGCCCGGCCAGATCGCCTTCGCCTACCGCACGATAATGGCCGCCCGTAACGCCGGGACGATCGCGTCCCGCTGTCATCCGAGCGTCGAACCGCGCTGCCGCGACCCGCG
Source organism: uncultured Alphaproteobacteria bacterium (assembly GCA_963848555.1). Classification (GTDB taxonomy): domain Bacteria; phylum Pseudomonadota; class Alphaproteobacteria; order Sphingomonadales; family Sphingomonadaceae; genus Allosphingosinicella. Next base: position 567,190 of record CAWKEE010000006.1, read on the forward strand.
CGCCTTCCTGCGGGCGATCGACCTGCGGCGGCTGCAATATCTGCGCATCGCGCCCTGTCCGCCGGCGGCCGGCCTTTGCGTGACCGCCTGGCTCGACACCGAGTCACGCCGAGGGAGCGTCGCGATCCGCATCGAGACCGACAGCCTGCGGCCCGAGAATCGGCCGGCGCGAATTATTTCGATCCACTTCGACGCCAACCTGCATCCGGTGGCCTGAGCCTTGGCTGCCGCCCCTCCCGACGACATCGCCGCGCTGGCGAGGGGAGGACGGACCAACTTCCTCGGCTTCGTGCTGCGGCTGGCGGCGCGGCTCCCCTTCCTGTTCATCGCCGGCCATTATTACGGCGCCGACCTGCTCGGCCGCTTCGCTTATGCGATCATCGTCATCGAGTTCGCGGCGCAGCTCGCCACTCTGGGCCTGAAGCGCGGCCTCGCCCAGCGATTGTCGACCACCGACCAGCCGCACGTCTGCGTCGTCTGGGACGGCATGCTCGCCGCGTTCATCGCTTCGGCCGCGGCGAGCGCCGTGCTGATGGTCTTCCCCCAGGCGATGTTCCCCGCCGGCGACATCGTCGGCGCCGACTGGCTGCTGCCTTTGGTCATCTTCGGCATTGCCGGCGCCGACGTCGCGCTCGCCGCGCTCGCCTATCGCCACGACGTCGCCTCGACCGTCCAGGTCCGCGCCATCGTCGAACCGTGGACGATCAGCATCGCCGCCGGCGCGATGATCTACCTGTCGTCGCGCGACGGCCTGATCATCGCTTACGTCATCTCGATCGCCGCCGGCCTCGCCATGGCTTTGTGGCGGCTCTATCGCAGCTACGGCCTGCCGCGCGGCTGGAAACCGAAGCCGGCCGAGCTGCTCGCGGTCGCGCGCCAGAACATCCCGCTCGCCGGCGCCGACGCGATCGAATGGGTTTCGCGCCGGCTCGACATCGCCATCCTCGGCCTGTTCGTCGAGCCGCGCTTCGTCGGCATCTATTATGTCGCGCAGCAGGTCGCGTCGCTGCCGCAGAAGCTGAAGACGAGCTTCGATCCGATCCTCGCCCCGGTCATCACCCAGAAGCTGGTCGAGGACGACAAGGCCGCGGTGGCGCGCCAGGTGCGCCAGGTCGGCTTCTGGATCATCGCCGCCCAGGCCGCGATCGCTCTGTCGCTGGGCATTCCCGGCGAAGCGGTGATGGGCCTGTTCGGCCCCGGCGGCGCGTTCGTCGGCGGCACCGCCGCTTTGGCCTTCCTGCTCGGCGCCGAGGTCGTCGCGGCGACCGCGGCGGTTTCCGAGGCGGCTCTGGTCTATGTCGCGAGGCACCGCAACCTGCTGATCTCGCTGCTGATGCTGACCAGCCAGGCGGCGCTGACGGTCGGCATCATCTTCGCGCTGGACGCGCTCAAATGGCCGGCCGACCCGGAAATGCGCCAGGCCTTCCAGGCGGCGGGCGCGGCGATCGCGCTGACGCTGGCGCTCGGCCTCGCTTCGGTGCTGAAGGCGCGGCTGCTCGGCCGGCTGCTCGGCGCCCCCGTGCAGGGCTGGCGCTGGTCGCTCATATGGGCGGCGGCGGCCGCGGTCCTGGTCGGCTACGGCTTCACCGCGCTCCCGCAGGCATGGGAATGGACCGAGCTGGCGCTCGGCATCCCGCTCATCCTGGTCACTTTCGGCCTGGTCGTCTGGGTGCGCGGCTTCACCGCCGAGGACCGCGCGCTGTTCCGCCTCGGCAAGGAAGAGCCGACGCTGCCGCCGCCGGGCAAGGTGGTGCCTCGCGGCAAGCCGCGGGGTTAGACGCCAGACGCTGGATCGTCATTGCGAGCCGCGCGGCGGCGCGGCAATGCAGCCGCGCGGATTCTGGTTCGCCACGGCGCTTCGCGCCTCGCGATGACGGAATCGGGTCGAGATGCGAGGGGTCAGTTGCGCCCGAGCACGCCCAGCGCCGCCACCACCATCGCTTCGGTGGCGGTCGAGATGACGGTGTCGGCCTCGGGCGCCCAGAACGGGCTGTGCAGCGAGGGCAGCCGCGCCGGATCGCCGTCCGCCTCGTCCCAGCGCGCCTGCGGCACGCCGCCGACCCAGAAGATCAGGCTCTCGATCGCCGGATCGGCGAGATGGTAGCGGGAGAAGTCCTCGCCGCCCATCACCGGCGGCACCTGGCGGACGCGGGCCTCGCCGAAATGCGCGCGGAATCGGGCGGCGGTGCTTGTCGTCAGCGCCTCGGTATTGAGCGTCGCCGGGGTGAACTCGGCCTCGCGCAGGGTGACGACCGGCATGCGATCGTCGGGAAGGCCGGCGGCGATCGCCTCGCCGCGGGCGATGCGGGCGATGCCGTCGAGCAGCTGGCGGCGGATTTCGGGCGTGTAGCTGCGCACCGTCAGCTGCAGCCGCGCTTCGTCCGAGATGATGTTGTGCTTGGTGCCGCCCTGGAAGCTGCCGACCGTCACCACCGCCGAATCGAGCGGGTTCAATTCACGGCTGACCAAAGTCTGCAGGGTCGTGACGATGCGGCTGCCGAGTACGATCGGGTCGCGGGTGGTGTGCGGATAGGCGCCGTGGCCGCCGACCCCGCGCACCGAAATGTCGACCGAATCGACATTGGCCAGCGCCGGGCCGACCGAATAGCCGATCACCCCCGCCGGCAGGCTCGCCGAATCGTGGAAGGCGATGGCGTGGGTCGGCTTGGGGAAGCGGGTGTAGAGGCCGTCGTCGAGCATGGCGGCGGCGCCGCGGCCGATCTCCTCGCCGGGCTGGGCGATCATCACCAGAGTCCCCGACCATGTTTCGCGCATCGCCACCAGCCGGCGGGCAGTGCCGACCCAGGCGGCCATGTGGGTGTCGTGGCCGCAGGCATGCATGACGCCGCTTTCGACGCCGGTGAGGCTGGTGCCGCGGGCGCGGCTGGCGAAGGGCAGGCCGGTCTGCTCCTCGACCGGAAGCGCATCCATGTCGGCGCGCAGCAGCAGGGTCGGACCGGCGCCCGTTGCGCAGCACCGCGACGACGCCGGTGCCGCCGACGCCGGTGGTGACGTCGAAGCCGAGCCGCCGCGCCTCCGCCGCCAGCAGGCCGGCGGAGCGGGTCTCCTGCATGCTCAATTCGGGATTCTGGTGCAGGTCGCGGTACAGCGCCATCAGCTCCGGCAGGTCCTGGCGGACCGCCTCACCGAGCTGCTGGGCGAAAGCCGGGGTCGTCATCGCGGAGGCCATTAGCATCACTGCCAGAAATCTTCTCGTCATCGATTTTCCTCAAGGGGCGTCCAGCGGCCTGATCTCGATCACGTCGAGCAGCGATTCGAAATGCGGATAGGGAAAGACCAGCCGCCAGCGATTTTCGCCGATCCGCTCCAGCGCCGCGACGAGGTCGCGCTCGCGATCCACGCCATATTGATAGGCGCGGCGCTCGTCGCCCAATTGCATCGTTCCCAGAAACACCATCCGCCGCTCGCTGTCGGCGAACAGCCGGCCGATCGGGCGCTGCGATCCGGTCAGCTTGGTGAAGCTCGACCGGCCGCCGTCCGCGCCGATCCGGCAGCGGAACGGGGGATAGGCGACAAAAGGAAGCAGATCCGAAGGGCTGCCGATCTTGATCGTTCGGCACGCATAGTCGCCGGGCGGCGGCAGCGGCCCGGGCAAAGCCGCGTCGGGATCGAGCAGCGCCCCTTCGGCGGCGATGGCGGCGGCGTGGCCGGCGCCCTGCGCCTGGACCTGCGCTTCGGTCCAGGCGTCGCGCCATTGCCGCAGCCGCCGGCGGTCGTCGTCGGTCGCGGTCGAGCGCCAGTCGTCCGCCAGCGGCACGCATTCCGCGTCGCGCGACAAAGCCGGCGGGGCGGCATCCTGCGGCACCGCCTGCAGGTCGGCGCAGGCGGCGGCAGCGAGGAGGAGCAGCGGGAGCATCGCCGCAGCTAGCGTCATGTCGACGCCTTCGGCAAGGCCCGCCCCTCGCTCGATGCCGCTTGTCTCGCCCGCGCCAGTGTGGCGATTCGGAAATTCGCCTGATCCGATGGCTGCGCCGGAGCGAATTTCCGAATCTTCAGCCACACTGGCAACCCTATGAAACTCGTGTGCTTCTTGGATTTGAAGTTCGCTCGGAGCGTGATCCGATAATCAGGCGAACTTCAAATCCCGCACACTAGCCGCTAAGCCATTGGGCAAGGGGGAAAGTCATGTCCATTCGCGCCTTGATCATGGCGGTCTGCGGATTCGCGGCCGCGCTCTGTCCGCACGGCCCGGGCCGTGCCGGAGCCGCGACCGCCGCCGCCCAGCCGGACGAGGAGAGGCGGGAAAGCGATATCGACGTCGACCGGCTGACCAGCGACCGCGACTATGCCGCCGACACTCTGGAGGACCTGGACCGCCTCCTCGCGGAGAGGAGCGACGAAACGGAGCTTGCGATCGCGGTCGATTCGCTGCGCCTGGTTGCGCTGGTGACGCTCGAGCGGCGGGACGAGATCCGCCGCACGGTGGAGCGGGTGACCGGCCGGCGCCCGCGCGAGGCAAACGACTATGTCAGCGTCATCTATGCGGCGTCGGCGATCCGCGACCCCGCGCTGATGCTGACGGTGATCGAGACCGCCAGCCGCAACGTTCCGGGCGTCGGCTGGCCCGAGCTTCGCTCCTATCTCGAGCGGGACGTCGTCAGTCCGCTGTTCGGCCAGTTCCGGCGCAACAACCAGCCCGAGCTGCGGCTGCGCCTTGCCGAGGCCTTGTTCCGGATCGGCTGGCCGGGCGACGGTGAAGGCGGAACGGCCGACTATCTGAGGTCGCAGCTCATCGACGGGCGCCTCGCGCGTGGCGACGTTCAGGCCGCCGCCGAGATCGCTGCCGGCATCACCGACCCGGACACGATCCTGACGATGATCGTTCAGCCTCGCTACGATGCCGTGCTGGGGGCGGGGAGCGACCGGCTTCAGCTGCTTCGGCAGGCGCTCGAAGCGCATGACCGGGCCAGTGCTGAGGCGGTGGCGGCAGCCCCCCAGCACAAACGGCGCCTGCTCGAACGCGCCCAGTTCCTGCGCAGCGTCGGCCGCAACGCCGAGGCGGTCGCGCTGCTCGAGCCGTTCATCCGCGATGCCGGCGCTGCCGCGGCGGAGAGCGAGGATGGCATGTGGCTGGTCAACGAAGCCGCCTACGCGCTGATGGCACTGGACCGGAGCGCTGAAGCGGTGGCGCTGATGGCGCCGATCGCCGAGCTGCCGCTCGCGGAACATCCCTATCTGATCAGCGCCAGCATCAACTATGCCGAGATCCTCGAGGAAGCCGACCGCCATCAGCAGGCAATCGACCATGCGACCCGGCTGCAGCGCGAGGCCGGCGATCATGCCAGCGACTATGGCGAGATGTGGATCGCCTCGACGATCGTGTGCGGGCTCACCGAGCTCGGGCGGGCGGCGGACGCGGGCCCCCAGCTCGAGCGGATGCGGCCGATCGCCGATGCCAACCCCGCGGCGATGACCCAGGCCCATCTCTGCCTCGGCGACGACGATGCGGCCAGTGCGCTGCTGGTGCAAAGGCTCGAGGGCGCCGATCCGGTGCCGGCGATCCTCGCGCTGCAGGATTACGGCATCGGCCGCGACGCGCCGGGGATCGCCGCGCGCTATGACCGGCTGATCGCGCTGCGCGACCGGCCGGCCGTCCAGGCGGCGCTGGCCCGGGTCGGCCGGGTGCTGACCCTCCCCCTCGACCGGACCTATTGGGGGAATTTCTAGGGCGATGCGCCGCCGTCCGGCGCCCCGCGCGGCCAGCCGCAACAGCGGCCAGCCGGATGAAACGGGGGGCGGGCGCCAGCTTCAGCAAAGCCGCTTGGTCCCGGCCTCCCGGCCCGCTAAGTCCTGGACAGGGGGAAATCATGCTTATTCGCACGATCGCCGTGGCCGCCTGCGCACTGGCCGCCCTGCCCTGTCCGGCCGCGGCCGGCCTGGCCCGGACCACCACCGAAGCGGCGGCGGCCGTCCAGGACGAGCTGGAAGCGTCGCGCGCGGCGGTGGCGGAGATCGACGTCGAGCGGCTGATGTCGGAACGCGACTATGCCGCCGAAATGCTCGTCCATCTCGACCGGCTCGCCGCCGAGCGATCCGACGACCCCGAATTGCGGGCGGCCATTGAATCGCTCCGCATAGCGGCGCTGATGACGCTCGGGCGGCGCGACGAGATACTGGGTTCGGCGGAACGGCTGCTCGCCCAAAGGCCGCGCCAGCCCTTCGCCTATGGCGGGCCGATTTCGGCCGCGCTTTTCACTTCCGACCATGCGTTGCTGGTGCGGACGGTCGAGATCGCCAGCCGCAACGTGCCGGGGGTGGACTGGGCCGAGCTTCGCGAACCGCTCGAGCGGGAATTCATCCTGCCGGTGCTTCAGGAGCTGAACGAGAGCGACCGCGACGAGCTGCGGGTGCGGCTGGCGCGGTCGCTGTTCCGGATCGGCTGGCCGGGCGAAGGCGACATCGAGACCTCGGACTTCCTGCGGATGATCCTGCTCGAGGAACGGCTGGAGCAGGGCGACCGGGCGGCGGCGGCGGACCTCGCCGCCGGCATCGTCAGTCCGGCCAATCTGCTGCCGCTGCTGGTGATGCGCGAATATGACGCGCTGTTCGGCGGCGACGACGAGCGCGTGGCGAGGCTGCGGACGGCGCTCGACCAATATGATCGCCAGACCGCCGACAATCTGGCCGGCGGATCCGCCACGGTGCCGTTCGTGCTCGAGCGCTCCCGCTTCCTGCGCGGCCTCGGCCGCGAGAGCGAGGCGCTGCGGGTGCTCGAGCCGCTGACCCGCGACGTCGCCGCCACCGTCGCGGCGCACGATCACGGCATGTGGATCGTCAACCAGGCGGCCTATGCCCTGCTCGCGCTCGGCCGCGACGCCGAGGCGGTATCGCTGATGGAGCGGCTGGTCGCGGTGCCGCTGTCCGAAAATGGCGGCCTGATCGGACCCTATATCAACCAGAGCATCGTGCTCGGCGAAGCGGGGCGGCACGAGGAAGCGCTCGCTTATGCCCGGCGCATCGAACAGGAGCATGGCCAATATGCCAATGATTACGGCCAGTCGGTGATCGCCTCCTCGATCGTCTGCGAGCTGGCCGCCCTTGGGCGCGAGGCGGAGGCGGCGCCGGTCCTCGAACGGCTGCGCGCGCTCGAAGCCAGCAACCTCAGCACGTTGATGCGCGCCCTGATCTGCCTCGACCAGATGGACGCGGCGGAACAGGTCGCGATCCGCCGGCTCGAGGGCGACGATGCCGTCTCGCTGGCTTTGTGGTTCCAGGACTATGAGGTTCCGCCCGAGCGTCCGCCCGACCCCAGTCCGAACGACGATCGCTTCTTCAGCCTGCTCGGACGGCCGGCGGTGCGCGCGGCGTTCGAGCGCGTCGGCCGGCGGATGCGGCTGCCGGTCGCGCGAACCGTGTTCAGCGATTATTGAGCGACGCCGGCGCGCGGCGCCGCGGCAACAGCGTCAGACCCGCGTCAGCGGCTCCTCGATCGTGCGGCTCGACCGGGGGCGCCGGAACGGCAGCCACATCTGGCCGGCAAAGCTCGCCGCGCCGGCGTCGAAGCCGTCGCCGAGACCCGGCCGCATCGCCAGCAATTCCTCGCGCTCGAGCCGGACGCAGGTGCCGAACAGATGATCCCAGACGCTGAACAGCTCGCCGAAATTGCTGTCGGTCTCGCGTCGCCGGCTGGAGTGATGGACATGATGCATGGCCGGGGTCACGAGCAGCGCGCGCAACCGCCGGTCGACCGTTTCGGGCAGGCGGAGATTGGCGTGGCTGGCGATGAACATCGCGGCGCCCGCCAATTCATAGGCGAGCAGCGCCTCCGGCGACAGGCCGAGCCCGGCGGCGAGCGCGGCCGCCGCGCCGGCGACGATCAGCATCTCGGCCGGATGCGAACGAAAGCCGGTGGAAAGATCGACCGCCGGGTCGGCATGGTGGACGCGGTGGACCCGCCACAGCAGCGGCACGATGTGGAACAGGCGGTGGAGCCAGTAGCCGAGCAGGCTGCGCGCCGCGATCGTGACGACGACCAGCAGCAGCGGGGCGATCGGGATGGCGTTGAACAGGCCGATGCCGGCCTCGCGCGCCCACAAGGCGGCGACCAGGCTCGACAAGGGCAGCAGCGAGCCGAGGCCGAAATTGACCAGTCCGAAACCGAAATTGGTGGCCAGCCGCCGGCTCGATGCGTCGCGCGACGGCCGCAGCGGGGCGATCGTCTCGGCCGCGGCGAGGAGGGCAAGCAGCACGAGCAGGGCCGCTCCGCTCTGCCAGCCGGCGGTCAGCGGCATGGTGGTCCCGCGCGCAGCCGGCCGGCGCTCATCGGTCGCTCCTGGTCTCCGGGCCACGTTGACAGTCGATCATCGGAGTCTCATTGTACCGTCGCCGTACTGATCCAGTCGAGCCAAAGATGCAGCCCGAGGAGCAGGAAGATGATCAAGCCCGGTCGATTTGTGCTCGAGACAGCTTTTGTGGGCGTTGCCGCGGCGGCCGCCGCGGCACCGGCGCTGGCGGGCACGCCCGTGCCGGGACCGCTGATCGGCGCCGGCCTGCCGGCGCTTGCCTTGTTCGCCGGCGGCTACTGGTTGATCCGCCGGATGCGCCGCGACCGCGACGCGAGCTGAGGCGTCGCCCGCCCGGGGCGCGACGATGAGCTGCGGGCGTCCGCGGCCGCCGCGCCCGGGCCGGGTGTCGGGCTGGTGACCGCCGCCGTCGCCGCGAAGCCCGGTTTCGGCCGTTTGCGCGCCGTCGGGCGCTCCGAGCTCTTTTTCGCTCTGTTCCTGGTGGCGACGCTGAACGCCTTCGCCGAGCCGGCGATACGCCAGATCGAGGCGGTCGGCCCGGCGCGCGCCGCCTTCGACCTGTTCGGCATCAGCGCCATCCTGTGGGTCGCGCTCGCGGCCGGTCTCGCCATCCTCGCCCGGGATCGCGGCGGCGCGCCGTGGCGTCGGGGCGACGCGCCGCTGTCCGCCATGACGATGCTGGCGGCGGCGATCCCCGTGCCGGTCGCCAGCGGCCTGGCGCTGACCCTTGCCGCGTCGTGGGCGATCGCGACCGCCGGGGCCGCGACGCCGCTGCGCCGTTCCGCCATCATCTTCCTCGCCGCGACCGGCAGCCTGGTCTGGGGCCGTCTGCTGCTTGCGGTTTTCGGCCGACCGCTGCTCGATCTCGACGCCCTGTTCGTGTCGACCCTGCTCGGGGCCGACCGCGCCGGCAATCTGATCTGGTCGGCGCAAGCGGGGATGCGGGTGATCGTCGCGCCCGGATGTTCCTCGCTTCAGGGCATCTCGCTGGCCGTGCTGTTCTGGGCCACGGTCAATCAGTATTTCGGCGTGCGCTTCGACCGGCGGGCGGTTGGCTATGGCGTCGCCGCGGTTGCCGCGACAATGCTGGTCAACGTCGCGCGGATCAGCGGCCTGCTCACTCATCCCGAGCATTTCGGGCCGATCCATACCGGCTGGATCTCCGCGCTGCTGATGTGGGTCACGCTGCTGCTGGTGGTGGCAATTTGCGTCTTCGGAGCGCGCCGTGAAATTTTCCGTCCGGCTTAGGCTCGCCGTCGCGGCCGCGCTGGCGTTGACGCTCGGCGCCAAAGCAGCCTGGACGCGAGAGGCGCCGCCGCCCGATACGGAACTGTTCAACGCTCGCGCCGAGGCGCTGCTCCGCGGCGCCGGTTTCAGGACCGGCCGCGTCGTGCGCCCGTTCAGCGCGGTGGTGTTCGGCCGCCGCGGCGGCTGCACCCTGATGGTCGCCGATTATCCGCCGCAGGGGACCTTCGCCGAGCCGATCGCGCTGCTCGGCCGATCGGTCGGGCCGATGGCTTACCATTGGCGCGGCAGGATCGCGCAGGCCCCGCCGCGGCTCGGCCCGCTCGCCTCCTTCTATCTCGGGCGGGAGCTGCGCCGGATCGGCTTCGACCCGCCGCGCCATCCGCTTCTCGCGCTCGCCGGATCGGCCGGATGCGACCTTGCGGCGATCGACTGGACGCCGCTGACGGCGCTGCCGCGCTAGCCGGTATAAGCGGGGTCGAGCGCCAGGTTCAGCAAATGGGCGAGCCGGACCCCGGCCTGGGTGATGCGGCGCTGGATGATCGGCATCGCCATGTCGGCATAAGCGGCGTCGATCCGCACCGACCGCTTGGACTGGCCCTGGGACCAGGTCGCCTGGCTCTCCGAATAACCGCATCCGTCGGGCCGGACGACGCAATAGCCGACCGTGGCCCTGATCGTCTCGGCGTAGGATTCGGCCGTCCACTGCCAGGGCATGGACGACAGCCAGGCGCCGCGGTCGGTATCCACGACCTGATCGCTCCAGCGCGCCGCCAGCCCGCGGATCATTTCGAGCGACGGGGTCCTGCCCAGCTGCTGGCGCTCGGTGAGGATGCAGGTATCCCACGCGGAATGCAGGTTGGTGGTGCACATGCCGCTGACATTGAGGTCGTTGCCGCCGCGATCGTCGGCGAACGAGCTGTGCAGCGGCTGGTGGATGTCGCCGAGCCAGTGGCCGAGATAGACGAGGGATTCCGCCCGCTGGATGTCGAGCGCCCAGCGCGAGCTCAGGATGGCGAAGTCGGCGGCGATCGCCGAGACGATGCAGGGATAGTTGACCCCGCATCCGGGACCGCCGACCTGCGTCAGGTCCCGCGCGTAATTGACGAAATGCTCGGGGCTGCGCCGCCCGGGCCCGTCATTCGCCGGATGATCCGGATAGGTGCAGGCCCAGCCATATTCGGCGTTCAGCGGATTGGCGCCGAGGATCGCCGGATGCGCCTGAAGCAGCCGGCTCACCTCGGCCCGCGCGGTCGGAGTCAGGTTCCTCAGCGCGATCTCGCAGACCGTGCGATGACCGGAATCGCCCCAGGCCAGCGCCGGCGGGCTAAGGATGAGGGTGATAGCGAGTGCAAACGCGGCCAGCAGCCAGCGCGGAACGATGTTCATGGCGAGTCTCCCCTGCGGAGAAGCTGCGCCTCGCCTCTGCGGCGGTCCCGCGCAGGTTCATCCGAAATGGCGGGAACAGGCCCGGCGCAGGGGCAGATTTGATCCGAAATGGACCGAGCGGATCAGTCGGAGATAGAGTGATAGCCGGCGGTCAGCGTGCCCGCGGTATCGACGGTGATCAGGATGTTGTCGCAGCCGCCGGCCTTGCCGTCGGCGTCGGGGCCGATCTTGGCGGGGTTGTCGCCGCACGTCTCGTCGTTGATGTCGGTGCGCCACACCGTGCCGCGGCGCTCCAGCTCCTCGACGACCACCGCGTCCGGGAGCGTCACCGAGCCGTAGCGCGTCGGCCCGGCGGAGACGACATATTGCGTCGCCCTGATCTGATCGAGAAACGCGGTGCGCGACGAGGTCATGCTGCCATGGTGGCCGGCGACGAGGATGTCGGAGCGCAGCGCCTCGGCGCAGCAGGCGATCAGCTCGCCTTCGATCGAGTGAGCCGAGGGCGCAGTCGAGGGCGGCTTGCGGCCGCCGGCCTCGGCATCGCCGGGCAGCAGGATACGCCGCACGCCGAGATCGAGGCGCACGACCACGCTGTTCTCGTTGAAACTGGATTGCCGGCTGCCGTCGGCGTGGAGAAAGGTCATGCCGGCATTGACGCCGAGCGGAACGGCGACGTGCTCGACGATCTCGCTGCCGGCGGGAACGCGAATCGTCGTCGCCGGCAGCGGCCGTCCGTAGCAGCGCTGGTCCTCGAATTCGGCCTGGTGGGTGCCGTTGTCGACCAGCGCGTTGTGATAGGTCGCGCCGGCTTCGTCGACGATCGCGGCCAGCAGCGCGCGATAGCTGCAGATCCGGTTGAGCGCGCCCGAATCCCAGATGTTGCGCACCTCGAAGGCGGCGAGGATGTCGGGCATCAGCTCGGAATGATCCTTGTGCGGATGGCTGAGGATCAGATGGTCGATGGCGGTGAGGCCGGGCCGGGCCGCACGAATATAGGCGACGACGCGGTTATTCTCGCCGCGCGCGGTATCGTCGTTGCTGCCGGCATCGTAGAGCAAGGTGAAGTCGCTGCCTTCAACGAAGATGGCGAGGCCGGTGCCGACGTCGATGGCGTGGATCAGGAAGGCGCCGACCGCGGGCGGCCCGGCGAGGTCCGCGGGAGCGGGCGCGGCGGCCGGCTGGGCGAAAGCGGCGGCCGGCGGCGCGGCGAACGCGGCGAAAGCGGCAAAGACGGTCCAGAGCTTCATGAGCGAGTCTCCCCCGAAGGGGAGGCTGCGCCCGCAGAGCGCCGAGGTCGCAGGCAGGTGAATCCGAAACGGACCGAACCGCCCGCAATTCAATCCGAAATGGATGGAATGCGTGGTTCCGCCCGATCCGTAAGGATGGGGAGGGGCACCATGCACAGCATGGTGGAGGGGTAAGCGGCGCCGGCGCCGGAAACCTGTCGCGCAACCGCTACCGGTGGAGACTTTTACCCCTCCACCGCGCTACGCGCGGTCCCCCTCCCCATCGCTGGCGATGGGGAGGAATGCCCGTTCAGAGCTTCTCGGTCAGCTCCGGGACGATCTTGAACAGGTCGCCGACCAGGCCGATGTCGGCGATCTGGAAGATCGGCGCGTCCTCGTCCTTGTTGATCGCGACGATGACCTTGCTGTCCTTCATGCCCGCGAGGTGCTGGATCGCGCCCGAAATGCCGATCGCGACATAGACTTCCGGGGCCACGATCTTGCCGGTCTGGCCGACCTGATAGTCATTGGGCGCATAGCCGGCATCGACCGCGGCGCGGCTGGCCCCTACCCCGGCCTTCAGCTTGTCGGCGAGCGGGTCCAGGAGGCTGTGAAACTGTTCGGACGAGCCGAAGGCGCGACCGCCGGAGACGATGATCTTGGCGCTGGTCAGCTCGGGCCGCTCCGATTTCGACAGCTCCGAGCCGACATAGCTCGACAAGCCCTTGTCTCCGGTGGCGGAGACATTCTCGACCGTCCCCGAACCGCCCTGCGCCGCCGCTTTCTCGAAAGCGGTGCCGCGGACGGTGATCACCTTCTTGGGATCGGACGATTTGACGGTGGCCACGGCGTTGCCGGCATAGATCGGGCGGGTGAAAATGTCCTCGCTCTCAACCGACAGGATCTCCGAGATCTGCATGACGTCGAGCAAGGCGGCGACGCGCGGAGCGATATTCTTGCCGGTCGTGGTGGCGGGCGCGACGAAGGCGTCGTGATCCGCCATCAGCTGCGCCGCCAGAGGCGCGACATTCTCGGCGAGGCCATGGGCATAAGACGCGTCGTCGGCGACATGGACCTTGCCGACTCCGGCGATCCGGGCGGCGGCCTCGGCGACGCCGGCGACGCCCGCGCCGGCGACGAGCAGGTGGACCTCTCCGAGCTTCGACGCGGCGGTGACCGCGGCCAGAGTGGCGTCCTTCACCTTGCCGCCTTCATGTTCGACGAGAACCAGCGTCTTCATGCCACCACTCCCAGGGTCTTCAGCTTGTCGATCAGCTCGTCGACCGAGCCGACCTTGATTCCCGCCTGCCGCTTCGGCGGCTCGCTGACCCTGACGATGGTGAGGCGCGGCGCGGTGTCGACGCCATAATCGGCGGGCGTCTTTTGCGCGAGCGGCTTCGACTTGGCCTTCATGATGTTGGGCAGCGAGGCGTAGCGCGGCTCGTTGAGGCGCAGGTCGGTGGTGACGACGGCCGGCAGTTTCAGGCTGACCGTCTCGAGGCCGCCGTCGACCTCGCGGGTGACGTCGACCTTGCCCTCCGCCACTTCGACCTTCGACGCGAAGGTGCCCTGCGGCCAGCCGAGCAGGGCGGCGAGCATCTGGCCGGTCTGGTTGCTGTCGTCGTCTATCGCCTGCTTGCCGAGGATGAACAGACCGGGCTCCTCCTCTTTGGCGATCGCGGCGAGGATCTTGGCCACCGCCAGCGGCTCGACCTCGTCGTCGCTCTGGACCAGGATGGCGCGGTCGGCGCCCATCGCCAGCGCCGTGCGTAGCGTCTCCTGCGCCTTGGCCGGACCGATCGACACCGCGACGATCTCGGTCGCGACGCCCTTTTCCTTGAGGCGGATCGCCTCCTCGACGGCGATCTCGTCGAACGGGTTCATGCTCATCTTGACGTTGGCGAGGTCGACCCCCGTCTGGTCCGCCTTGACCCGCGGCTTGACGTTGAAATCGATCACCCGCTTGACGGCGACCAGCAGCTTCATGTCTTCTTCCTTCGTCGTGCCGGCGAAAGCCGGCATCTCAGCGAATACTCGCACCGGGGTCCCGGCTTTCGCCGGGATGACGGGCGGGAGCTACCTCGCCCACCGCCTTCACATCAAGCCGGTTCCTTTTCCCTCACCGCCGCCACGATCTTCCTGGCCGCGTCGCCGAGATCGTCCGCCGGGACGATGGCGAGGCCGGAATCGGCGAGGATCGCCTTGCCCTCCTCGACATTGGTCCCTTCGAGCCGCACCACCAGAGGCACATCGAGATCGACCTCGCGCGCGGCCGCGATGATCCCCTCGGCGATGATGTCGCAGCGCATGATGCCGCCGAAAATGTTGACCAATATGCCCTCGACCGCCGGATCCGACAGGATGATCTTGAACGCCGCGGTCACCTTCTCCTTGGAAGCGCCGCCGCCGACGTCGAGGAAATTGGCCGGCTCGGCGCCATTCAATTTGATGATGTCCATCGTCGCCATGGCGAGCCCGGCGCCGTTGACCATGCAGCCGATATTGCCGTCCAGCTTGATGTAGGCGAGGTCGTGCTTCGACGCCTCGAGTTCCATCGGATCCTCCTCGCTCTCGTCGCGCAGCGATTCGTGATCGGGATGGCGGAAGTCGGCGTTCGAATCGAACCCGATCTTGGCGTCGAGCACCAGCAGCCGGCCATCGTCGGTGACGGCGAGCGGGTTGACCTCGATCTGCGAGGCGTCGGTGCCGACGAACGCGTCGTAGAGCAATTCGGCCACCTCCTGCGCCTGGCGGTCGAGCGCGCCGTCCAGCCCCAGCGCATGCGCCACCGCGCGGCCGTGATGGGGCATGAAGCCGGTCGCCGGGTCAACGGTGAAGCTGTGGATCTTCTCCGGCGTGTCGTGCGCGACCTCCTCGATGTTGACGCCGCCCTCGGTCGAGACGACGAAGGCGATCCGGCCGGTTCTGCGTTCGACCAGCAAAGCAAGGTAGAATTCGCGGGCGATGTCGACGCCGTCGGTGACGTAGAGGCGGTTGACCTGCTTGCCGGCCGGGCCGGTCTGGACGGTGACCAGGGTGCGCCCAAGCATCTCCTCGGCATGGGCGCGGACCTCCTCGGGCGTCCGTGCCAGCCGGACGCCGCCTTTGGCGTCGGGGCCGAGCTCGCTGAACCGGCCCTTGCCGCGGCCGCCGGCATGGATCTGCGCCTTGACGACATAGAGCGGGCCCGGGAGCTTTTCCGCCGCGGCGACGGCTTCCTCGACGCCCATCGCGGCAAAGCCGGCCGGCACCGGCACGCCGAACCCGGCGAGCAGTTCCTTGGCCTGATATTCGTGGATGTTCATGCGGCGCGCCTAAAGCACAGACGGGTGGCAAGGGACAGTCACTTTCACGCCGGGGACGGTCACTTTGGGAACCCCTCGCGCCTTACGGCCAACCGCCGAGCGTGAAAGCTGACTGTCCCCTGCAGCGCGTGAAGGTGACTGACCCTAGCGATTCAGCTCGGCGAGCAGAGCCTCGGCGCCGTAGACGTTGCGCAGCGCTTCCTGGACCGCCGCGGCCGACACCGAGATGGTGCGGTTGACGCGCGGATCGAAGCCGTAGGAGCCGCCGATCGAGTGGATGTTGCCGTCGAAGGCGGCGCCGATCACCGAGCCGTCGCGGACGATCACCGGCGAGCCGCTGTTGCCGCCGATAATGTCGTTGTTCGAGGTGAAGTCGAAAACGACATTCTTGTCGACCCGCGATTCCGCCGCCGCCCATTTCGGCGCGAGATCGTAAGGCGGGGCGCCGGTCGCGCGCTCATAGAGGCCGCCGATCCGGGTCACCGGCGGCACCGGCCGGCCGCGCTCGTCCCAGCCCTGGACCGAACCGTAGGAGATGCGCAAAGTGAAGGTGGCGTCGGGATAGAGGCTGTCGCCGAAAGCGGCGAAACGGGCGCGGGACAGGCGCGACTGGGCGGCGGTGATCGGCGCGTCGACCTCGGCCCGATAGCGGTCGAGCAGCGCCCGCCCCTGCTGGTTGGCGAGCACGAAGCGGATCAGCGGATCGTCCGACGCGCGGATCGCCGCCATGCCGCCGTCCCACAGCTGGCGGCGCACCGCCGGATCGCCGAGCCGGGTGCCGGCGACCAGCCGCTCGGCCAGCCCTTCCGGCGATTCGCGGCCGAGCATCGAGCGCACCCGCGGATCGTCGGCGGTGAGCGCTCGCGCACCTTCGACAGCCAGAAAGCGAGCGACAGCTCCTCGAGCCAGGGATGGACCGGCGCGGCGTCGGTGACCTGGAGCTCGAGCAAGGGCAGGCGCGAGCTGGTGAAATCGGGCAGCCGCTCGGCGTCCGGCTTCTCCCGCTCCTGGGCTGCGCGGACCAGCGTCTCGGCATAGCCGTAGAGTCGCGAGTTGAAGCCGGCCAGCGGCTCCAGCAGCAGATAGTCGGTGAAGAAGCTGCTGTAGGCGGCGGTGGCGGCGTCGACCTCGGACCAGGGGTCGCCGACCGTCTGCGCCAAAGCCGGGTCGGCGGCGACGCGGGCGCGCAGGTCGCGCTCGGCGTCGGCGAGCCGCTGGGTGAAGGCGCGGTCGCGCAGCGCCTGCCACTGGCCGATATAGACCTTGTAGCTGTTCTCGATGCCCTGCAGCGTGTCGGCGCCGGTGCGGGTGCGCTCGGCATCGTCCTCCATCGCCGCGATCAGCCGGCCGCGATATTCGGCGAAGAACGGCACCAGAGTCGGGAAATGGAGGTTGCGGCGCATGTCGAACTGGCCTCCCGTGAACAGCCGCTGGGTGCTGCCGGGATTGCCGACGACGAAGGTCTGCTCGCCGTCGACCGGCGGGCGCGGATTCCAGCGCAGATGGCGCGGCGTCGCCGCCGGCCGGTCATTCTCGTAGACGCGCAGGAAGGCGGCATCGAGGCCGTAGCGCGGGAAATTGAAATTGTCGGGGTCGCCGCCGAAATTCGCCGCCTGCGCCTCGGGCGCGAACACCAGCCGCACGTCGGAATATTTGCGGTAGCGGTAGAGCTTGTACTGGCCGCCGCCGTAGAGCGACACCACCTGGCAGCGCTCGCGCGCCTGATCGGTGCAGGTCTCGCTCTCGATTCCCGCGATGGCGGCGTCGCGGGCCTGCGCCAGCGCCGCTCCCGCAGCGGTGCCGATCGCCCGCTGCACGCGCTCGGTGACGTCGGAGATGGCGGTGACGACCTCCGCCTGCTGGCCGGGGCATTTGCGCTCCTCGGCTCGGGTGGCGGCGGTGAAGCCGAGGCTGACCAGGTCGTTGCCCTCGCTCGACAGGTCCTGGACGCAGGCGATGACGCAATGATGGTTGGTCAAGGTCAGCCCCTCGGGCGACACGAACGAGGCGGAGCAGCCGCCGGTCAGCCGCACCGCGGCGGCGCGGACATTGTCGAGCCAGGCCTGGTCCGGCGCCCAGCCATAGGTCTCGCGCACCCGCTCGGCCGGAAAGGCGTCGAACGTCCACATCCCTTCCTCGGCGGCGGCGGGCGCGGCGGCGAAGGCGGTGAAGGCGAGAGCGGCGGAGGCGAGCAGCAGAGCGCGGTTCATGAGGCTTCCTTGTGATCGGTCAACGGATGGAGGGCGAAAAAGCACAACCGGGCGGCGATGCCTAGACCGCTCCCGCAAACCTCGTCATCGCGAGGCGCGCAGCGCCGTGGCGATCCCTTATCGGCGAGGCTGGATTGCCGCGCCCCTTCGGGGCTCGCAAGGACGTTCGGGCCAAGCCGTGCTCACGCCGCCCGGCCGATCGCTTTCTGGCGGCGGCGCTGGACCGAGGAGCCGATGCCGAGCGCCTCGCGATATTTGGCGACGGTGCGCCGCGCGATGTCGAAGCCCTCGCCCTTCAGCATGTCGACCAGCTGGTCGTCGGACAGCACCCGGACCGGATCCTCGGCGGCGATCAGCGCCTTGATCCGGCTCTTCACCGATTCCGAGGAGGCGGCGTCGCCGCCCTCCGAACTCTGGATGCCGCTGGTGAAGAAATATTTGAGCTCGTAAAGGCCGCGCTCGCAGGACAGATATTTGTTCGAGGTGACGCGGCTCACCGTCGATTCGTGCATGCCGATCGCTTCGGCCACCGCGCGCAGCGTCAGCGGCTTGAGCTGCGAGACGCCGTGACGGAAGAAGCCTTCCTGCTGGGTGACGATCTCGCTCGCCACCTTGACGATGGTGCGGGCGCGCTGGTCGAGCGCCTTCATCAGCCAGTTGGCGCTTTGCAGGCATTCCGACAGCCAGGCGCGGGAGCGCTTGTCCTGCGGCCCGCTCGCCAGCTCGAGATAATAAGCGCGGTTGACGAGCAGCCTGGGCAAAGTGGCGCTGTTCAGCTCGACCGCCCAGCCGGCGCCGCGGCGGGCGACGAAGACGTCGGGGACGATCCCCTCGACCCGGTCGCCGGCCATGAAGCGGCAGCCTGGCTTGGGATCATAGGCCCTCAGCTCGCGGATCATGTCGGCGAGATCCTCGTCGTCGACGCCGCAGATCCGCTTCAATGCGGCAAGATTGCCCTTGGCGAGATAATCGAGATTGGCGATCAGCCGCGCCATCGCCGGATCGTAACGATTGGCGTCCTTGGCCTGCAGCGCCAGGCATTCGGCCAGGCTGCGCGCGCCGATCCCGGCCGGATCGAGGGTCTGGATCACCGCCAGCACCCGTTCGACCTCGCCGAGCGGCGCGCCGAGCCGCTGGGCGATGTCGATCAGCGAGGCGAGGAACCAGCCGGTCTCCTCGATCTGGTCGATGATCTGGTCGGCGATGACCAGGTCCGCCCCCGACAGCAGCTCGCCGGCCTGATGGCGCAGATGGTCGTGGAGCGACACGGAATCGGCTTCGAAGCTGTCGAAATCGGGGCCGTCCTCGCCGGCGCCCGCACCGGCGCCCGAAGCGCCGCTGAGGCCGAGGCCGCCGTCCAGCCCCATCCCGGCGTCGGCCGCGCTGTCCTGGTGGAAATCCTCGCTGTTCAGATCCATGTCGAGCGGCGCGTCGGCGATGCCGTCGCCGGTCATCACCAGCTCGTCGACCGTCGCCGGCTCGTCGCGTTCGGCCGGAGGCTCGACCGGTTCGGGCGCCGGCTCGCCGTCGCCGCCGCCGGTGTCGAGCAGCGGATTCTTCTCCAGCTCCTCGGCGATGAACGTCTCGACCTCGAGGTTGGACAGCGCCAGCAGGCGGATCGCCTGCTGCAGCTGCGGCGTCATCACCAGCGACTGCGACTGGCGTAGGTCGAGGCGGGGGCCGAGGCCCATGACGCTCAAGCCGTCATTCCCGCGAAAGCGGGAATCCAGGCGCGCCTGGGCCTTTCCGGGTCCGTCCGGATTCCCGCTTCCGCGGGAATGACGAGGAGAGGATGGCAGGCGCGGGCATCTCAAAGCTCGAAGCTCTCGCCAAGATAGAGGCGGCGGACGTTGGGGTCCCTGACGAGGCCCTCCGGGCTGCCGGCGAACAGCACCTGGCCGCCATAGATGATGCAGGCGCGGTCGACGATGTCGAGCGTCTCGCGGACATTATGGTCGGTGATCAGCACGCCGATATGGCGCTTCCTCAGCTCGCCGATCAGGTCGCGAATGTCCTGGATCGAGATCGGGTCGATGCCGGCGAACGGCTCGTCGAGCAGCATGATCGACGGGTTGGCGGCGAGCGCGCGGGCGATCTCGCAGCGCCGCCGCTCGCCGCCCGACAGCGCCATCGCCGGGGCGTCGCGCAGATGGGCGATATGGAACTCGCCGAGCAATTGCTCGAGCCGCTCGGCCCTTGCCGCCTTGTCGGGCTCGGCGACCTCGAGCACCGCCATGATGTTCTGCGAGACGGTGAGGCCGCGGAAGATCGACGTCTCCTGCGGCAGATAGCCCAGGCCCAGAATGGCGCGGCGGTACATGGGCAGGCCGGTGATGTCGTCGCCGTCCAGCAGGATGCGGCCGCTGTCGGGCTTGACCAGCCCCATGATCGAATAGAAGCAGGTCGTCTTGCCGGCGCCGTTGGGACCGAGCAGGCCGACCACCTCGCCGCGGTCGACGCCCAATGAGACGTCGGTCAGCACCGCCTTGCGTTCATAGGATTTGGCGATCGAGATCACCGAAAGGCCGCGCGACACGTCGCCCACCGCCGCTGCGATGTCGGGCCGTTCGATGGCGAGGGTCTCGTTCATGCGCGCTCCGCTATCCCTTTGGCCAAGTTAGGCGATCGGCGGCTTTTGCTCAACCGGCAAGAGTCTTGCATGGAAAGGTCGTCCCGTCGCAAGCCGGGACCTCGGGCGATTCGTCGTCCCGGCGAAAGCCGGGACCTCGGGACGAAAAGTCACGGCACTTCCCCCTGAGACCCCGGCTTTCGCCGGGGTGACGCCTGCGGCGTCAATTCCCCCTGCGCCGCGGGACCGTGAAGCGGCCGGTGACGCGGCCGCCCTCGGCGCCGGTGCCGGGGGCGCCGCCGTCCATCACCGCCCGGCCGCTGTCGAGGTCGATCACCAGCCGGCCGCCTTCGACATGCGACTGGCCCCGGGTCAAGGTGACGCCGCCGATCATCGTCACCAGCCGCCGGTCGAGGTCGTAAATGGCGAAGCGGCTGCGCGCGGTCTCGGAAGGGCTGCGCAGCAGCACGCCGCCGCTCGCCTCGAGCCGCTCGATCTCGATGCCGCCGGCGCTGGCGTAAGCGACGGTCAGGCGGGCGGTGCTCAATTGCAGATTGCCCTGCCGCATCTCGACATTGCCGGTGAAGATGGCGCGGTCGGCGCGGTCCTGGACCTCGATGCGGTCGGCGGCGACGTCGACCGGCGCGTCGGTGTCGTGGCCCTTGAGGGCCGAGCCGCTCTGGCCGGAGGCGCCCTGGGCGGCGGCGAGCAGGATCAGGCCGGCGAGCGGGGCGAACAGGCGCAGGCGTCTCATCCGCCGCCTCCCTGGACGATGTGGAGCCGGGCGCGGCCGCTCAGCACCGCGCGCCGCCCGGGCAGGTCGACCTCGAGCCGGCCGGCGGAGAAGCGGCCGAGCGGCATTCGGCCATCGACCGCGCCGCGGCTGACCAGGGTGCGCTGGCGAAGGTCTACGGTGACGTCGCGGGTGCCGAGGCTGTAGCCGTCGGCGGCGGTGAACAGCAAAGGCCCGACGATCTCGACCTGGTCGCGATCCATCAGATAGCGCCCGCGCGGCGCGCGCAGCCGCGCCGGCCCCTCGTCGAGCAGGATCTGCGCGCTCATGTCGCTGATGTCGACCACCGGCACCGTCGAGCTTTGCTGCAGCGCCGAGCGCGCGTTCAGCACGAACGGCCGGCCGCGGCTGTCCTGGCCGCGATATTGCGCCGACTGCACCCGCATCCTCTCCTCGGCATGGTCGACCTTGTCCTTGTCGAGGATGAAGCTGAACTCCTGCTTTTCCTCGAGCGGCGCGAAGGCGAGGAAGGCGAGCACGACGCCGATCGCGGCCGGCAATACGAGCTTCAGGATCCGGATCAGATGGTCGTGGGCGCCGCCCGGCGCCGCCCAGCCGCGCTTGACCAGCCGCTCGCGTTCGGCAAGCTCAGACATGGGCGAAAATGTCCTGCTCGGCCCAGCCGGCGAGGTCGAGCATGGCGCGGTGGGGCAGGAAATCGAAGCAGGCCAAAGCGAGCGCCATCCGTCCCTCGCGCTCGAGCCGCTCGTCGAGCTTCTCCTTCAAGGCGTGCAGATAGCGCACGTCGGAGGCGGCATAATCCTTCTGCGCGTCGGTGAGGCAGGCGGCGCCCCAGTCGGTCTGCTGCTGCTGCTTGGAAATCTCCTGACAGAGCACCTCCTTGACGATGTCCTTGAGGCCGTGCCGGTCGGTATAGGTGCGCACCAGCCGCGACGCCGTCTTGGTGCAATAGACCGGCGCCGCGACGACGCCGAGATAGGCCTGGATCGAGGCGAGGTCGAAACGGGCGAAATGATAGAGCTTCAATCGCTCCGGATCGGCGAGCACGGCCTTCAGCCGCGGCGCCTGATAGGCGCTGCCCTGGCCGAACCGCACCAGATGCTCGTCGCCGCGGCCGTCGGCGATCTGGACCAGGCAGAGCCGGTCGCGGCCCAGTTGCAGACCCATCGTCTCGGTGTCGACGGCGACCGGCCCGGGGCCGAGCACGCCTTCGGGCAGGTCCTCTTCGTGAAAATAGACGCTCATGTCCGGCCCGAGATAGGCGAAAGGCGAAGGCGGCTCAATGCGTCGATGACGAGGCGGCACACGGGCAGGACCTGGCTCTCAGGCGAAAGCGAATGGCCCTGATACCCGATTGGATCGCGCAAAGGCGCGAAGGCGCGAAGAAGAAAGAAAGAAATAGCCCCGGACAGTCGCTTGAGACTGTCCCCATTCCTAAGGCGACGTCACCGAAATGCCGGCTGTCGCCGGGTGCGGCGTCCGAGCCCGGCGCGGCCCCTTCGCGCCTTCGCGCCTTTGCGCGAACGAAAGGGCGTCGATGGCGGTCGCGGCGTCACGACGCCGCGCTCCCGACCACGCTCGATACGCCACGCGGGCTTGATCGGCGCGGGACCTCCCGTACAGGGGCCGAAGCGTCAACGGTGGAAAGGTCGCGCATGCCCGGTGGTCTCGCTGCCTTGCTCGACGACGTCGCGGCGATCGCCAAGCTCGCCGCCGCTTCGATCGACGATATCGGCGCGGCCGCCGGCCGCGCCGGCGTGAAGGCGGCCGGGGTGGTCGTCGACGACACCGCGGTGACGCCGCGCTACGTCACCGGCTTCACGCCCGATCGCGAGCTGCCGATCATCGCGCGCATCGCCAAGGGATCGCTGAAGAACAAGCTCCTGATCATCCTGCCGGCGGCGCTGGCGCTGAGCAGCCTGCTGCCGTGGGCGATCACGCCGATCCTGATGCTCGGCGGCGCCTATCTCTGCTTCGAGGGCGCCGAGAAGGTCTGGGAGGAAGTGGCGCGAAAGGAGCCCAGCCTCGACGAGCTGGCCGCCGAGCTGAACAGCGAAAGCCACGAGCGCGAGATGGTCGCCGGCGCGGTGCGCACCGATTTCATCCTTTCCGCCGAGATCATGGCGATCGCGCTCGCCGAAGTCGCGGCCGAGCCGCTCGGACTGCGCGCGGCGATCCTCGGCATCGTCGCGGTCGCGATCACCGCCGGCGTCTACGGCGCGGTCGGCCTGATCGTGAAGATGGACGATGTCGGGCTCCATCTCGCCGAGCGGCGCAACCGCGGCTCGCGCGCGCTCGGCCGGGGCCTGGTCCATGCGATGCCGCTGGTGATGGCGGCGCTGTCGGTGATCGGCATCGCCGCGATGATCTGGGTCGGCGGCGGGATCATCGTCCACGGCCTCGAGGAATTCGGCCTGACCGCCATCGCCCATCTGATCCACGACGCGGCGGCGGCGGCGGGCCATTGGGCCGGAGCGCTGGCCGGCATCGTCGAATGGCTGGTCGGCGCCCTCGGCGCCGGCCTGTTCGGCCTGGCGATCGGGGCGGTGATCGTCGCCGTTCACCATGCCTTCGCCCATCGCGGCAGCGGCGGCGCGGCCCATTGACGGCCGAAGCCGGCCCCCTCCGGGACCGGCTTTGGCCCCTCGAGGCGGCGCGCAGAAAGTGCCTCGCCCCTCGGCCCCATTTCCGCTATAGAATCGGCGGCGTGCCGGTGTTCCGGCGCGAAGGCCTTTGCGCGTTCTGCCCAGCGCGGTGGTTCTGAACAGGGGATTGGGCGCTGGAAAGTATTTGAATCAAATGGGTTTCGACAGAGGGCGCCGCGGCGAGCGCGGTGGGCGCGGCAGAGACAAGCGCGATTTCATCGGGGAAGAAGGTCCAGGCGGAGTTGAACGGGGCGGCGGCGACCGCTTCGGCGGCGGCGATCGCTTCGGCGGCGGCGGCGGCGGCGGCGACCGCTTCGGCGGCGGCGGTGGCGGCGGCGGCTATCGCGGCGGCGGCGGCGGTGGCGGCTTCGGCGGCCCGCGTCCGGGCGGCGGCGGCGGCTTCGGCGGCCCGCGCGGCGGCGGCGGCATGCCGCCCCAGGTCGTCGGCGAAGGCAAGGGCATCGTCAAGTTCTTCAACCCGCACAAGGGCTTCGGCTTCATCGTGCGCGACGATGGCGGCGAGGACGTGTTCGTCCATATCAGCGCGGTCGAGCAGGCCGGCCTGACCGGCCTGGCCGAGGGCCAGCCGCTCGAATTCACGTTGGTCGACCGCGGCGGACGCATCTCCGCGACCGACCTTCGGATCGAGGGCGACCCGCTGCCGGTCGAGGATCGCGGCGGCGGCGCGCCGCGCGACCGCGGGCCGCAGCGTCAGCTGACCGGCGAGAAGGCCACCGGCACCGTGAAGTTCTTCAACGCCACCAAGGGCTTCGGCTTCATCACCCGCGACGACGGCCAGCCGGACGCGTTCGTCCACATTTCGGCGGTGGAGCGGGCCGGCATGATCTCGCTGAACGAGGGCGACCGGATCGAGTTCGAACTGGAGGTCGACCGCCGCGGCAAGACCGCCGCGGTCAATCTGGTGCCGATCCAGTAATGATGTGCCCCGGCGAAGGCCGGGGTCCAGTTTCGAAGCCCGACTGGGTCCCGGCCTTCGCCGGGACACAATAGCGCCGCCCACTCATACCTAATTCCGCGTAAACCGCCTTTCCTGAGCGATCGTCCACCTTTGCCGTTTACCACGCCGGGCATGGAAAGCGTGCTTATCGCCGCCCTGCTGGCGGCTTCTCCATCGGTACCCCCGGCCGAAGCGGCCACCGCTTCGGCCGGGCTCGACCTCACCTGCTTCCAGCTGATGGCGGAGCTGGCGGAGGACGAGGATCCGCGGGTCCGCTCGACCGGCCGGATCGCCGCCCAATATTTCCTCGGCCGGATCGACGCGGCCCAGCCGGGGGCCGACCTCGACGCCGCGGCGGTGCCGGCCGGCGAGGCGCGCGAGCGGCTGTTGCAGCAATGCGGCGCTGCCCTGCAGCGCGGCGGGCGCGATTTCCGCAACATCGGGGAGACGCTGGCGGCGCCGTCCCGGCCGACCGTCTAACCCGACTCGCTGCGCGCTGCGCCGTCCCACACGGCGCACAGCCAGAAGACGAACCCGCCGATGGCGCCGAGCGGCGCCGCGAACAGCAGGGTGCCCAGGGCGAGCCATCCGGAATGATAGGCCAAGCCGATCAGGACGAAAGCATAGCCGAACGGACCGGGGGCGGCGACCGCGCCCGCCACGATGCAGGTCAGCAGCGGATGGCGCGTCCTCGGCAGACGCCAGGCGAGCAACGGCAGGAACAGGAAGATCACCGAGGCGAAGCCGAGAGCGGCCACCTGCCAGATCATGCCGAGACTGGAAGGGCCGAACAGCAGCGCCGGGACGACCGGCGCGGCGACGATGCCGAGCAGGATGCGCCGCCAGTCGGTCGCCAGCCAGGTTTCCCGCCGATCGAGGAAGGCCATCACATCACCTTGCCGCGGCGAAGCTGCGCCGGTTGGCGCTTCATGTCACCAGCCGCCGCAGCGCCGCGATCGTGTCGGCTTCGTGCGCCGGCTTGTCGCGGCGGATGCGGGAAATGCGCGGGAAGCGCATCGCCAGCCCGGATTTGTGACGCCGGCTGGCATGGATCGAATCGAACGCCACTTCGAGCACCAGCGTCTTTTCCACCTCGCGCACCGGCCCGAACCGCTGCAGCGTGTGGTTGCGGACGAAGCGGTCGAGCCACATCAATTCCTCGTCGGTGAAGCCGAAATAGGCCTTGCCGACCGGCAGCAGCTCGCTTTCCGCGCCCCAGCAGCCGAACGTATAATCGGAATAATAAGAAGAGCGCTTGCCGCTGCCGCGCGCGGCATACATCAGCACGCAGTCGGCGGTGAGCGGGTCGCGCTTCCATTTGTACCACAGGCCGGTGCGGCGGCCCGGCACGTAAAGGCTGTCGCGCCGCTTCAGCATCACGCCTTCGATCGCGGCGTCGCGGGTGCCGGCGCGGATCGCCTCGAGGGCGTCGAAATCCGGCGCTTCGATCAGCTCCGAAAGGTCGAACCGCTCCCGATCGAGGCCCGGCACGAACGCTTCGAGCCGGGCGCGCCGCTCGCGCCACGGTTGCGCCCGGACATCTTCTTTGCCGTCGATCAGCAAATCGTAGAGGCGCACGAAGGCGGGATAATCGGCCAGCATCCGCGCCGACACCGTCTTGCGGCCGAGCCGCTGCTGGAGCGCGTTGAAGCTGCCCGCCTCGCCGCCCTGGGCGTCGCCGCGGACCAGCAGCTCGCCGTCGAGCACGCCTTCGCGGTCGAACGCGGCCGCCACGTCCGGGAAGCTGCGGGTGATGTCGTCGCCGGCGCGGCTGTAAAGTCGGGTCTCGCCGCCGGCGCGGACCAGCTGGACGCGGATGCCGTCCCATTTCCACTCGGCGGCATATTCGTCCATCGACAGCCGCAGATCCTCGAGCGGGTGGGCCAGCATGAACGGGCGGAACACCGGCACGTTTTCCGACGTCGGCTGCGGCCCCCTGCCTTCGGCCCAGTCGAACAGCGGCAGATAGGGCGGACCGATGCCGTGCCAGACCTCCTCGACGGCGTCGACGTCGAGGTCGAACGCCCGCGCCAGCGCCACCTTGGCGAGCCGGGCCGAGACGCCGATCCGAAGCTCGCCGGTGGCCAGCTTGAGCAACGCGAAGCGGCCGCTGGCGTCGAGATGGTCGAGCATGCCGGCCAGCGCGCCCGGCGCGTCGGCGCGGCCGAGGCTGGCCAGCCGCTCGACCAGCCGGGCGATGCGCAGCGTGCCGTCGTCGAGACCGGCGCCCTCGCCGTCCGGCTTCGGCCAAAGCAAAGCGGCGGTCTCAGCGAGGTCGCCGACATAGTCCCAGCTCATGTAGAACAATGTGGGATCGATCCGTTCCTCGACGATCGCCCGGATCGCCGCCGGCTTGACCGCCGGCAGTTTCAATTCGCCGGTCAGCGCCGCCAGCGCATAGCCGCGATCCGGATCCGGCGTCCGCCTGAGATAGTCGCCGATCAGCTTCAGCTTGGCGCTGCGCGAACGGGTATAGACAAGCGCGTCGAGAAGCTGGGAGAAATCTCGCATGTCACCGCCTCAACGCCCGTCTTTGTCCGTGGTGGCCCGCCCAAGGCAAGTGATCCCGATCCGGTGGCTGCTGCTGTTGCTGCTGCTCGCCGGCCTCGGCCTGCTCGGCATCGGCTATGGCACGGCGACCTCCGATCCGGTGGTGCGGGAGAGCGCGGTCGCACTGGCCGGCTGGCCGCCGGGCGAGCCGCCGGTGACGGCGCTGCTCATCTCCGACGTGCATGTCGCCGGACCGGACATGCCGCCGCGGCGGCTGGCGCGGATCGTCGCCCGGATCCAGGCGCTGCGCCCGGACATCGTTCTCATCGCCGGCGACCTGGTCAGCGACAAGCGGCTCGCCACCCGCATTTATTCGCTGGCCGAGGCGGTGGCGCCGCTCGCCCGGCTGCGGCCGCGCCTCGGGACTTTCGCGGTGCTCGGCAATCACGACCATTGGCGGAACGCGGCCGAGGCGCGCGCGGCGCTGCGCGCCGCCGGAATCACGGTGCTCGACAATCGCGCGGTCCGCGCCGGCCCGCTGGCGATCGGCGGCCTCGACGACGAATTTACCGGCCATGACGATCTCGCCGGGACGGTGCGGCAGCTGCGCCGGCTGCCGGGCGCGAAGCTGCTGCTCAGCCACAGTCCCGACCCGTTTCCGGCGGTGCCGGCCGATATCGGCCTGATGCTCGCCGGGCACACCCATTGCGGCCAGATCCGGCTGCCGCTGGTCGGCGCGCCGAGGACCATGTCCGAACATGGCCAGCGTTACGCCTGCGGACGGATCGACGAAGCCGGCCGCACTTTGATCGTCGGCGCCGGACTCGGCACCAGCATTCTGCCGCTCAGGATCGGGGCGCGGCCGGACATGTGGCTGATCCGATTAGGGCCCCCGGCCGGAACAGCGACCCCGACCGCCCGTTGAGGGGTGGCAACAGCCCTTCGGAGACTGGATATGATTCGCCTGCTCGGAATTATCGTGCTGATCGTGATCGTCGTCGCCTTGCTGATGTTCTTCGGGCTGCTCGACGCTATCTTCTGAAAGCGGGGGTTCAGCACCCCCCGTCAGGTGAGGCGCAGCGCGCTCACCGCGACGTAGAAGCCCGCCAGGACGAACAGGACCGCGCCGCCGACGCGCACCGCGCGCACCGGCAGCGCCGCCTGGAGGCCCGCGCCGAGCAAAGCGGCGGGCAGGCAGGAGGCCGTGATCCCCGCTGCCGCCCCGACCGCGGCCAGCACCGGATCGAACCGGCCGGCCAGCGCGAAAGTGAGGAACTGGGTGCGATCGCCGAGTTCCGCCGCCAGGCACAGCAAAGGCGCGGCGAGGATCAACGGCGTCCGCGCCGAGCCGATCGACGGCGGCTGGCGCCGGATCAGCCCGGCGATGCCGGCGAACAGCAGCGCCAGCGCGACCATCAGGCTCATCGCCCTGATCGTGATCATGCCCGCGACCAGGCCGGCGGCGACGGCGGCGGCGGCGCTGCTCGCGGCCGCGGCGAGCAAGAGGCCGAGCATCACCGTCGCCGGCCGGCCGGAGCGGGCGGCGAGCAGAGCGACGATCAGCTGGGTCTTGTCGCCCCATTCGGCCAGAGCGGCGGTGACGAAGGCGGTGACGAGCGCGTCCATCCGGGGTCCAGGCCGAGGCCTAGGCGCCGAGCCGGATCGAGACCGACGCGATCAGCGCCTCGCTGGCGGCATCGTCGAGCCGCCGGCAGCCGATCGCGTCGCGCAGCCGGTCGAAATAGAGGCCGGCCGGACAGCCGCGCGGCTCGGCGCGGATCGCCCGCTCGAACGCGTCGGCGAGGCTGACCACCGGCGCCAGCCCGTAGGCGGCGGCCATCGTCCGGATCGCGCCGATCCCCTGCATCAGGTCGCGCACCGTCATCCGCTGCGCGGTCCGCTGCAGCCGGTCGAGCCGGTCGCAAAGATCGGCGCGCACCACCAGCATCCCGTCCTCGTCCCAGCGCATGGCCCCTGCTCCTGCGATTGCCGGCCAAGGATGCGCCTTTATGGTTACCGCTCCGTTAACCCTGGCGGAGGCCGCCTCGCCCTTGACAGAATCGCCTCCGGGGGGCACATGCGCGCGGCACGAGGGCGGCGGCAGCGCCGCCTTGTTTTTTCATAAACTCATTTTCGAAAGAGGCTGTCATGGCCAAGCCGACCACGGTGAAGATCAAGCTCGTCAGCACCGCCGACACGGGCTTTTATTACGTCACCAAGAAGAATCCGCGGAACATCACCGAGAAGATGACCTTCCGCAAATACGACCCGGTCGCGCGCAAGCACGTCGAGTTCAAGGAAGCCAAGATCAAGTGACGGCGGCCCCGCAGGGGGCGCCGTCATCCCGGACTCGATCCGGGATCCAGTTTTTCTTCTTCCTTCCCTTCCCCGCTGCCGTCTGGATTCCCGCTTTCGCGGGAATGACGGGTGGGTGACGGGTCCGGCGTTTCCGCGTCCTCCTCCGCCTCGCCTTCGTCGTCCAGCGTCGGCGCGGCTTCCCCGCTTCCCTCGGGATTCCCGCTTTCGCCGGAATGACGGGCGGACGATGAGGCCGGCTCCTCCGCTTCGATCCCCGCTGGAGCTTCCCCGTCGTCTCCCTGCGCCTCCCCCGCCGCCCGCTCGGCGGCGACGGTGAGCAGCCCGGCCACCGCCTCGACGAACCGAAGCACCGAGATCGGCTTCGACACATAGCCCTCGGCGCCGGCGTCGCGGATCCGTTCCTCATCGCCTTTGGCGGCATAAGCGGTGACCGCCATGATCGGGGTCGGCCGCAGCTCGGCGTCCGCCTTCATCTGCTCGATCAGCTCGAGGCCGCTGACGTGCGGCATCTGAATGTCCATCACCACCAGATCGGGCCCGAAGGCACGGGCGCGGTCGAGCGCGTCGCGCCCGTCGCGCACCGGTTCGGCCTCGTAGCCGTGGGCGCGCAGCAGGTCGCAGAACAGTTTCAGATTGAGCTCGTTGTCCTCGACAACCAGGATTTTTTGTCCCACCGGGCAGCGTGTAGGCGATGATCGGTGAACAGACAAATGACGCCGCGGCGCTGGCCTTGCGGGCGCTTGGCTGGATGCTCGGCGAGGACCAGCGCGCCGCGCGCTTCCTGGCGCTGACCGGGCTCAACCCGGAGGCGCTGCGCGACCGTATCGGCGAGCCCGCTTTGCTGTCCGCGAGCCTGCGCTTCCTCGAGGCGTTCGAGCCCGACCTGATCGCCTGCGCCGACGCGATCGGCGTGGCGCCGGGCGAGCTGGTCGCCGCGCGCCGGACGCTCGAGCGATGACCGGACCGGTCGGGCAGGCTCAGGGCAGGCCGCTGCTGATCAGCGACTGCGACGAGGTGATCCTCCACTTCGTCAGCCATTTCGCCGAATGGGTCGACGAGGCCGCCGGCCTCGTCTTCGCGCTCGACGCGCCGGGCTTTGCCGGCGCGCTGCGCAGCCGCGACGGACAGGTGGTGCCGCCGGAGCGGGTGTGGCCGCTGCTCGACCTGTTCTTCGAGAAGGAGATGCACCGCCAGAACGTGGTTCCCGGCGCGGCCGAGGCGCTGGCCGAGATCGGCCGCCATGCCGATATCGTCATCCTCACCAATATCGGCGACGATTATCAGGCCAATCGGGTCGCCCAATTGGAGGCGTTCGACATCCGCCACCGGGTGCTGTGCAACCGCGGCGGCAAGGGCCGGCCGGTGCTCGAGCTGATCGAGGAGATGCGCCCGAGCGCGACGGTGTTCGTCGACGACCTTTCGGTCCATCACGAATCGGTCGCCAAGCACGCGCCCGACGTGTGGCGGCTGCACATGATCGCCGAGCCCCGCCTCGCCGAGCGCACCCCGCCGGCCGAGCATGCGCACGCCCGCATCGACGATTGGAGCGAGGCGCTGCCGTGGATCCTGGCGCGGCTCGCCGAGGCTTGACGCGGATGCCGCAGCAAGTGCTTACCGATCCGATGATCGACCGCATCGCCGACCGTCTCGCCGAGCTCGGCATCGCGCTGCCCGAGCCGGCCGCGCCGGTTGCAGCCTATGTGCCGGCGGTCGAGGCCGGCGGCCTGCTCCACATTTCGGGGCAGCTGCCGTTCGCCGACGGCGCGCTGATGGCCGGGCGGCTCGGCGAGGATCGCGACCTCGAATATGGCCGGCAGGCGGCACGGCGCTGCGCCATCATGCTGCTGGCGCAGATGCGCGCCGCTCTGGGCTCGCTCGACCGGGTCGAGCGGGTCGTCAAGCTCGGCGTGTTCGTCAGCAGCACCGCCGGCTTCACCGACCAGCCCAAGGTCGCCAACGGGGCCTCCGAGCTGATGGAGCAGGCGTTCGGCGAAGCGGGCCGCCATGCCCGTAGCGCGGTCGGCGTGCCGGTGCTGCCGCTCGGCGCGGCGGTCGAGATCGATGCTGTCGTCGCCGTCAAGACGGATTAGGCTCGCCGGGCTCATCTCGCGGCCGTTCGCGCACCGGGGGCTGCACGGCCAAAGGCGGGTCGAGAACAGCCGCGACGCTTTCGCCGCCGCGATCGCCGCCGGCCGCGGCATCGAGCTCGACGTCCGCACCAGCGGCGACGGCATCGCGATGGTGTTCCACGACGCAGAGCTCGACCGGCTGGCCGAGGCGCGCGGCCGGGTCGCCGAGCGTTCCGCCGCCCAGCTGGGCGCGATCCGCCTCAGGCATAGTGACGAGACGATTCCGACGCTGGAAGAAGCGCTTGCGCTCATTGCCGGCCGCACCGGGCTGCTGATCGAGGTGAAAACGGCGGACCGGCGGGCGGACGCGGCGAGCCGAGCAGTCGCGCGCGCTCTGGCGGGCTATAAGGGTCCGGTGGCGGTGATGTCATTCAACCCCGAGGTCGGCCGATGGTTCGCGCGGCATGAGCCGGAGACGCTGCGCGGGCTGGTGGTGACCGAGCAAAGGCGGCGCTGGCGTGGCTGGCTGGCCCGGCGGCTGGCGCTGTGGCGGTCGCGGCCCGATTTCCTCGCCTACGACCTTCGCGACCTGCCCTCCGCCTTCGCCGCCGCTTCGCGGTCGAACGGGCTGCCGGTGCTGACCTGGACCTGCCGCAGCGACGCCGACTGGGCGCGCGCCGGCGAGCATGCCGACCAGATCATCTACGAAGAGCCGGTGCGGACCGCGGAGCCGGTGCGGACCGCGGGGCCGAGGCGATGAGCGGCGAGCCGATCGTCGCCCGGCTGGCGCGAGGGGTCGCCGCCTTCGACGCCGCCGACTGGGACCGCTGCGCCGGCGCCGCCGACCCTTTCGTCAGCCACGCTTTCCTGTCCGCGCTCGAGGATTCGGGCAGCGCCGCCACCGCGACCGGCTGGCAGCCGCTGCCGGTGGCGATCGACGGACCGGACGGCCGCCCCGACGCGGTGCTGCCGGCCTATGTGAAGAGCCACAGCCAGGGCGAATATGTGTTCGACCATGGCTGGGCCGACGCCTGGGAGCGGGCCGGCGGCTCTTATTATCCCAAGCTTCAGATCGCGGTGCCGTTCACGCCGGTGCCGGGCCGGCGGCTGCTGGCGCGGGCGCCGGCGCTGGCGCCGGCGCTGATCGCGGCGGCCGAGCGGATCGTCGCCGCGCACGGCCTGTCGTCGGCCCATGCCACCTTCATCGCCGCCGAAGAGGTGGAGCGCTTCGCCGAGGCCGGCTGGCTGATCCGCGCCGACAGCCAGTTCCACTGGATCAACGAGGGCTATGCCCGCTTCGACGACTTCCTCGCGTCTTTGTCCTCGCGCAAGCGCAAGATGATCCGCCGCGAGCGGGCGCTGGCGCTCGAGGGGCTGACCGTCGCGCACCTTCAGGGCGGCGCGATCGAAGAGGCGCATTGGGACGCCTTCTGGACCTTCTATCAGGATACCGGCGCGCGCAAATGGGGGCGGCCCTATCTGACCCGCCGCTTCTTCTCGCTGCTCGGCGCGCGCCTGGCCGAACGGGTGCTGCTGATCTTCGCGATGCGCGACGGCAGACCGGTCGCCGGGGCATTGAACCTGATCGGCGCCGACGCGCTGTACGGCCGCTACTGGGGCTGCACCGAGGAGGTGCCGCACCTCCATTTCGAGATCTGCTATTATCAGGCGATCGAGGCGGCGATCGCCCGCGGCCTCCAGCGGGTCGAAGCCGGCGCGCAGGGCGCGCACAAGCTCGCCCGCGGCTACCGGCCGGTGCCGACCTGGTCGGCCCATCATATCGCCGATCCGGCTTTCCGCGAGGCGGTGGCCCGCTTCCTGGCGGCGGAGCGGCGGGCGGTTTCCCGCGAGATCGCCGCGCTCGAGGAATTCACCCCGTTCAGGCGGGGGTAGCAGGGACAGTGACTTTCACGCGTCGGCGGCTGACCGGATGCACCGCTGTGGGAAAAGTAACTGTCCCATCGGCGCCGGAATGGGGACAGTCACTCTTGCATTCGCTTGCGAATCGACTTCCGGCTGCCGCGCGTGAAAGTGACTGTCCCCTGTTGCCCGCCTTCGCCGAGCCCCTATGATCCCTCCGCAACGACAGGGGAGATATCGCCATGCTGAAGCGGCTGTGCGCGTGGGCGCTGTTCGTGCTGATCGCGGTGCCGGCCGGCGCCGAGCCGCCGGCAGGACCGGAACGCACGCTCACCGCGCGCGACCTGTTCAGCCTCGAGGTCGCCGCCGACCCGCAGATCAGCCCGGACGGCCGCTGGATCGCCTATGTCCGGCGCTCGGGCGACATCATGACCGACCGCTTCCGTCCGGCGATCTGGCTGATCGACACCCGCACCGGCGCGCAGATGCCGCTGGTCGCCGGCACCGGCGCGCACAGCCAGCCGCGCTGGTCGCCGACCGGCGACCGGATCGCCTACATCTCCACCGCCGAAGGCAATGCCGCCCAGCTGTTCGTGCGCTGGATGGCGAGCGGCGAGTCGGTCAGGATCACCGGCCTGCCCGACGCGCCGAGCAGCATCGCCTGGTCGCCGGACGGGCGGCAGATCGCTTATTCGATGTTCGTGCCCGACGAGGGGCTGAAGCTGGGCACGCCGCTGTCGCGCCCCGAAGGCGCGCAATGGGCCGAGCCGCTCCAGATCATCAGCGCGGTCACCTACCGGTTCGACGGCCAGGGCTATTTGCGGCCCGGCTACGAGCAGATCTTCCTGGTCTCGGCCGACGGCGGCGCGCCGCGCCAGCTGAGCTATGGAGCGTATAATAATAGCGGGCCGCTGTCATGGACGCCGGACGGACGGACCATCCTGTTCAGCGGCAATCGCAGCGCCAATTGGGAGCGCGACCCGGTCAACAGCGAAGTCCATGCGCTCGACGTCGCCGCCGGCACGATCCGCGCGCTGACCGACCGCGACGGCCCCGACGCCCAGCCGGCGGCGTCGCCGGACGGCCGGCTGATCGCTTATACCGGGTTCGACGACCGCCGCCGCAGCTATGAGAATGCCATCCTCTATGTGATGGACGCCGACGGCTCCAACCGGCGGGCGCTGACGCCGTCGCTCGACCGCAGCGTCGATGGGCCGGTCTGGGCGGCCGACGGCCGCTCGATCTACGTCGCCTATGACGAACATGGCGAGACCAGGGTGGCGCGGGTCGGCCTCGACGGCGCGATCCGCACCGTCGCCGAGGGACTGAGCGGGCCCGGCCTCGACCGGCCCTATACCGGCGGCAGCTTCACCGTCGCCCGCGACGGCGCGATCGCCTTCGCCGGCGGCAGCGCGACGCGGCCGGCCGACATCCGCCTCGCCCGCGGCGGCGCGGCGCGGCAACTGACCCGCCTCAACGCCGAGCTGCTGGACGGCAAGAGGCTCGGCGAGGTGCGGCGGATCACCACCCCCTCCTCGTTCGACAGCCGGCCGGTCGAGGCGTGGCTGACGCTGCCGCCCGGCCATGGCGACGGGCAGCGGCATCCGCTCATCCTCGAAATCCATGGCGGACCCTTCGCCGCCTACGGACCGCATTTCTCGACCGACAATCAGCTTTACGCGGCGGCCGGCTATGCGGTGCTGTCGGTCAACCCGCGCGGGTCGACCTCCTATGGCGAGGAGTTCGCAAACCTCATCCACCATGCCTATCCCGGCAACGATTATGACGATCTGATGAGCGCGGTCGACGCCGCCATCGCCCAGGGCTTCGCCGATCCCGAGCGGCTGTTCGTCACCGGCGGTTCGGGCGGCGGCGTGCTCACCGCCTGGATCGTCGGCCGCACCAACCGCTTCCGCGCGGCGGCGACGCAAAAGCCGGTGATCGACTGGTCGAGCTTCGCGCTGACCGCCGACGCCCCGGCCTTCTTCTCGCGCTACTGGTTCGGCGCCTATCCGTGGGAGGATCCCGAAGCCTTCTGGCGGCGCTCGCCGCTGTCGCTGGTGGGCAACGTCCGCACCCCGACCCTGGTCGTCGTCGGCAGCGAGGATTACCGCACGCCGGTCAGCGAATCCGAGCAATATTATACCGCGCTGCAGCTGCGCGGCGTGCCGACCGCCCTAGTCAAGGTGCCCGGCGCCAGCCATGGCGGGCTGGCGGCGCGGCCGTCGCAGAGCGGCGCCAAGGCGGCGGCGATTCTCGCCTGGTTCGAGAGATATCGGGACGGGGCGCCGCCGGCGGCGGCAGGGACGACGACAGAGACGCGGCAGCAAGATTGAGTCATCCCGGCGAAAGCCGGGATCCAAGAACTCAAGAGCATGGAGTCTGGCTCCGCAGCTCAGGCCGATGGCGACCCGCGGTGTTCATGGGTCCCGGCTTTCGCCGGGATGACTCTTCTGGGGTGTCTGACTTCTTGCCTAAGCCGCGCGGCGTGCCGAGCCCATTTCGGCGAGCCAGGCGCGGGCCTGGCGCTGGGCCTCGGCGATCTCGCGGGCGGTCATCTCCTCGGCAATGTCGGCGCGGCATTCCTGCGCCCGCGTGCTGCCGTTCAAGGCAGCGAGGTTGAACCATTTATGCGCCTCGATGAGGTCGACGGCGACGCCGCCGCTGCCGGTCGAATAAGCGACGCCGAGCTCATAAAGCGCCTGGACGTTGCCGCGCGCCGCGTCGGCGATCCGGCTTTCGATCAGGAAAGCGGCCGACTTGAGACTGTGAGCCATTCGGACATGCCCCCTTTGCTGCCTCTTGGGAGCTGTGTGGCGTTTCTTCCCCAACAAAAGGTTAACGGGGCGATGACGATGTTCAGATCGGAATCACCGGCAGATTGTCGATCAGCCGGGTCCGGCCGATCCGCGCGGCGGCGAGCAGCCGCGCCGGCCGGTCGAGCGCGGCCAGCGGCGCCAGCGTCGCCGCGTCGCGAAGCTCGACATAGTCGATCGGATCGAAGCCGGCCGCGGCGAGCCTGGCACGCGCCCGATCGAGCGCGGCCGCGACCGGTGCGCCGCCGGATATGGCCTGCGCCGCCTCGCCGAGCGCGCGCGGCAACGCGCGCGCGGCGCGGCGCTCCTCGTCCGACAGATAGAAGTTGCGCGACGACAGAGCGAGGCCGTCGGGCTCGCGCTCGGTGGCGACGCCGATTATCTCGACCGGCAGATCGAGGTCGCCGACCATTTGCCGGATCACGGCGAGCTGCTGATAATCCTTTTCGCCGAACAGGGCCAAGTCCGGCCGCACCTGGTTGAGCAGCTTGGCGACGATCGTGGCAACGCCGTCGAAATGGCCGGGGCGGGCGGCGCCGTCGAGATCCTCGCTGACGCCGGCGACGCTGACCGTGGTGGCGAAGCCCTCCGGATAGACGGCGGAGGCCTCCGGCGCCCACAGCAAGGCGCAGCCGGCCGCCTCCAGCATCGCCGCATCGGCGGCCTCGCGGCGCGGATAGGTCGAGAAATCCTCATTGGCGCCGAACTGCATCGGGTTGACGAAGATCGAAGCGACGACGAACGCCGCCCGGCGGCGCGCCTCGGCGACCAGCGCCATATGGCCGGCATGGAGCGCGCCCATCGTCGGCACCAGCGCGATGCCGCCGCCGTCGGCGCGGAATTCGGCCAGAGCGTGTCGCAGCGGCTCGAGCGCACGGATGATTTGCACCGCTTTCCCGCCTCCGATAGAGGGAAGAGGCGGCTCTTTGCGGGCCGGAGCGTTGAAGATCAAGTGTTCGGGGCAACAGACAAGATGGCCGGCGCCAGCCCGCATTTCCTCGTTTTCGCCAATGAAAAAGGCGGCACCGGCAAGTCGACCACCGCCGTCCACAGCGCCGTCGCGCTGGCCGCGCGCGGGCGCCGGGTGGCGGCGCTCGACCTCGACACCCGCCAGCGCACGCTCGGCCGCTATCTCGACAACCGCGCCGCGACCATCAAACGGCTCGGCGTCGAGCTGCCGATGCCGGCTTATGCCACCTTCGACCCCGACGGCGGCGAGCGGCTCGACGAGGCGATCGAACGGCTGGCCGAGGATGCCGAGATCATCGTCATCGACACGCCGGGCCGCGACGATCCGTATGCGCGGGCCGCGATGGTCCGCGCCGACACTTTGGTGACTCCGATCAACGACAGCTTCGTCGACCTCGATCTGATCGGCGAGGTCGACGCCGAAACCTATCGCGTCCGCCGCCCCAGCTTCTATGCGGAGCTGGTCTGGAACAGCCGCACGCAGCGCGCCAAGACCCATGGCGCGAGCGTCGACTGGGTGGTGCTGCGCAACCGGATGCAGCATATCGAGGCGCGCAACATGCGGCGGGTCGGCGACGCGCTGGGCGAATTGTCGCGGCGGGTCGGCTTTCGCGTCATTCCCGGCCTGCACGAGCGGGTGATCTTCCGCGAGCTGTTTCCCAAGGGCCTGACCCTGCTCGATCTCCAGCAGATCGGCCAGGTCGGTCAGGTGGCGGTCGCCCATGTCGCCGCCCGCCAGGAGCTGCGCGAGATGATCGCCGGCTTCGCTTTGCCCGAATCCGGATCGGCGCAGCGCCGCACCGCCATGGCCGGCTGATGGGCTGGCTGATCAAGATCGGCCTTGCGGTCCTGCTGGGGGTGATGATCTACACCTGGCTGAAGCGCCGGATCGGACGGGTGGCGGCGATGCCGGCCGCGGAGGCGCGCGCCTTGCTCGGCGTCGGTGAGGCCGCCACCCTCCAGGAGATACGCGAGGCCCACCGCCGCCTCATCGCCCGCGTCCATCCCGACACCGGCGGCTCGGCCGAGCTCGCCACCCGCGTCAACGCCGCCCGCGACGCGCTGGTCGCCGAAATGAACCGCCGGACGCCGGGCGCGCGTTAGCGGGGTGGAACTGTTCCCATTCTGACGGAGTCCTTGATGAGCCACCGCTTCAACCCGACCGCGCTGCGCGAATATGACATAAGGGGCGTCGTCGGCCGGACGCTGGACGAAGCCGACGCTTGGGCGCTCGGCCGCAGCTTCGGCACATTGGTCCGCCGCGGCGGCGGCGCCACGGTGGCGGTCGGACGCGACGGACGCGAAAGCTCGCCGGCAATGGAGCGGGCTTTGGTCAGGGGCCTCAACGAAAGCGGCGCCGACGTCGTCCGTGTCGGGGTCGGGCCGACGCCGATGCTCTATTTCGCCGAGGCCGAGCTCGACGTCGACGGCGGCATCATGATCACCGGCAGCCACAACCCGCCCGAATATAACGGCTTCAAGATGGTGCTGCGGGGCGGCGCCTTTTTCGGCGAGGAGATACAGAAAGCCGGGCGGATGGCGGCCGCCGGCGACTGGTCGCAGGGCAGCGGCACGATTCGCGATGAGGCCGTGCTCGACCTTTATATCGACCGGCTGGTGCAGGGCTTTGACGGCGGCGCGTTCCGGGTCGGCTGGGATGCCGGCAACGGCGCCGCCGGCCCGGCGGTGGAGAAACTGACGGCGCGGCTGCCCGGAGAGCATCATCTGCTCTACACCGACATCGACAGCCGCTTTCCCAATCACCATCCCGACCCGACCGACGAGGCCAATCTCGCCGACCTGAAGCGGCTGGTTCGCGAGCAGGGGCTCGATTTCGGGGTCGCGTTCGACGGCGACGGCGACCGCATCGGCGCGGTCGACGGCGAAGGCCGGGTGATCTGGGGCGACCAGCTGCTCGCCATCCTCGCCGAGCCGGTGCTCGAGGCTCTGCCCGGCGCGACGATCATCGCCGACGTCAAGGCGAGCCAGGCGCTGTTCGACCGCATCGCCGAGCTCGGCGGGCGCCCCTGCATGTGGAAGACCGGTCACAGCCTGATCAAGTCGAAGATGAAGGAGACCGGGGCGCCGCTGGCCGGCGAGATGAGCGGCCACATCTTCTTCGCGCACGAATATTACGGCTTCGACGACGCGCTTTACGCGGCGGTGCGGCTGATCCGGGCGGTGAGCCGGATGGGCGGTTCGCTGACCGCATTGAAATCGGCGATGCCCGGAATCGTCAACACGCCGGAGATGCGCTTCCAGGTCGACGAGAGCCGCAAGTTCGCCGTCGTCGACGAGGTGCTGGACCGCCTCGCCGCCAAAGGCGCCGACGTGAACCGGACCGACGGCGCGCGGGTCAGCACGCCGGACGGCTGGTGGCTGCTCAGGGCATCGAACACCCAGGACGTGCTGGTCGCCCGCGCCGAGGCGAAGGACGAATCAGGGCTCGAGCGGCTGGTCGCCCAGATCGACGAGCAGCTCGGCCTGTCCGGGATCGAGCGCGGCCCGCAGGCGGGGCATTAGCACGGAATCGGACCGGTCAGTCCGTGCAAGGCGCAACCGCACGGGATAGTCTCGCCATGGTCCGAAAACGCGGCCCGAAGGGGGGCGTATGCGATACGATCCCACACTCAAGGCGTTGTTCTTTCCCCAAAAGGGAGCGCCGGTCGAAGATTTCAGCGCGAACTGGCCGCTCGACCCGGTCTGCGCCGAACTGTCGCGGCTCGCTTATGTGCGGTTCGAAAAGAAGGACAGGCCCAGGCTGGAGGCCGCGCTGGCGCGAGCGGGGTTCGTCGGCGAGCCGGGCTGTTTCCACAGCCGGTGGACCGGCGCTCAGGGGTTCGGCACTCTCGCCCCGGATGGGACGATGTTCGTCGCGTTCCGGGGAACGCAGATCACGAGCCTTGGAGACATTTTCGCCGACGTGGCGGCGCCTCCGCTCCGCTGGGCCGGTGAAGGCCGGGTTCATTGGGGCTTCTGGAACAGCTATCGGAGCATAAGAAAGGCCGTCAATGCCTGGGTGACGGGCGCTGGCGGGAAGCGCCTGGTGGTCACCGGACACAGCCTCGGCGCGGCGATGGCGACGTTGATGGCGGCGCTGCACGACCAGGCGCAACTGGTGACTTTCGGCTCGCCGCGCGTGGGCAACCGGGCCTTCGTCGACCATTTCGCCGGGCGCGACGTCCGCCGATACGTCGATTGCGTCGACGGCGTTCCGCGCCTGCCGCCGCCGATCGGCTACGACCATATCGGGGAGATGACCTACATCGA
Source organism: uncultured Alphaproteobacteria bacterium (assembly GCA_963848555.1). Classification (GTDB taxonomy): domain Bacteria; phylum Pseudomonadota; class Alphaproteobacteria; order Sphingomonadales; family Sphingomonadaceae; genus Allosphingosinicella. The sequence continues at coordinate 607,548 of CAWKEE010000006.1, forward strand.
TCATCGCGGCGCGGTGCACAGCCCGCCGCCGGACGCGGCCGCGATGCGCGAGGATCGCCGGGCGGGCCGGCGCCTTTATCGCCGCAAACATGCCTGGCGTCCCGGCAACGTCCCGACCCGCTCGGGCGCCGATCATGCCCCGGTCAACTATGTCTCCGCGCTTCTCGAACGGCGTGACGAACCCTGACGGGGTGATTTTCCTCGCCGGCCGCTCTATCGAAGCCGGACCGATGCCCCGACTGCACCTCGAAGCCCTGCTCTTCTGCCTCGCCTGGGCGGCGCTGGCGCTCGCCGGCGGCATCTATGCGGGCCTGTGGATGGGAGCCTTGCTGTCGCTCGGCCTGCTGGTGCTGATCAGCGCGTCAAGCCTGCAGGTCCTGTCGCAGTCCGACGACCCGGCGCTGGAGCGGCAGGTGCGCTGGGGGATATTGATCGTCGCCGCGCTCGGACTCGCCGTCTATCTCAACGCCTAGAGTTCCTTCCCGAGCTTGCTCGGGGAGGGGGGACCAGCCGAAGGCTGGTGGAGGGGTAGAAGGCAAGGCCGCGTCAGCTACCCCTCCACCATGCTTCGCATGGTCCCCCTCCCCCCTCGCTCCGCGAGCGGGGAGGAACAAGCTCAATCATCCCTTTCCATATTGCCGGCTGTGCGAGCTCGACTTTCAATCTCGGGAGTCGCGCATCTCCCGCAGGATTTCGACGCCGCTGACCCTGGACAACTTCATCCCGTCGGTCAGCTCCCGGAGCTTGTCGACATCGAGAGGCTCACGGACAGCGGGCGGCTGCACCGGCTGAGGGGCCGCAACCAGTCTCACCGCGGGCCGGCCACGACGGCGGATTTCGATCTCCTCGCCAGCGGCGGCGCGTCGAACCAGCTCACACCATTTCGCCCGCGCCTCGGTGCTGCTGTAGCTGGCCACTCTATCCTCCTGCCCTCTTGTTGCTCCCGGTCAGCGCCGGGAGCAAGTTTCAATCGTCCTCGTCCTCATAGCCGACCAGATTGAGCTCGCGCGCCTTGATCTGGCGAGTCATGCACCAATGCTTGAGCCCATCCTCGCGGCCGTGGGTGATCCACACCTCGCGCGGCGCGAGCTCGGTGATGGTTTCGGTGAGCTCGTCCCAGTCGGCATGATCCGAGACGATCAGCGGCAGCTCGACCATCCGCTGGCGGGCGCGCTGGCGCACCCGCATCCAGCCCGATGCCATCGCGGTGATCGGATCGGGCAGCCGCCGCGACCAGCGGTCGTTGAGGCAGCCGGGCGGCGCCAGCACGATCCGGCCCCGCAGCTCGTCCTTCGAGGCGCCGGTGGCGGGGCGGAGCTCGCCCAACGGCACGCCGAACCGCGCGTAAAGGTCGCACAATCGCTGCAGCGCGCCGTGGATGTAGATCGGATCCTGATGGCCGCGGCTCCTCAGCTCGGCGATCAGCCGCTGCGCCTTGCCGAGCGCGTAGGCGCCGACCAGGATGCAGCGGTCGGGATTGTCGTGCAGCCGACCCAGCAGGCGGTCGATCTCTTCGGCGGTGGCCGGGTGGCGAAACACCGGAAGTCCGAACGTCGCCTCGGTGACGAAGATGTCGCACGGCACCGGCTCGAACGGCGCGCAGGTCGGATCGGGCCGGCGCTTATAGTCGCCCGAGACGACGATCCGTTCGCCGCCATGCTCGAGCACGATCTGGGCCGATCCGAGCACGTGGCCGGCGGGCACGAAGCTGATGTCGACCTCGCCGAGCCGGACCACCTCGCCATAATGCGCCGGCTCGCCCGGCTGCGGCCCGTAGCGGCACTCCATGATCGCCAGCGTCTCCGGCGTCGCCCACACTTTGTCATGGCCGCCGCGGGCATGGTCGGCATGGCCGTGGGTGACCAAGGCTCTTGCCTTGGGCCGCGACGGATCGATCCAGGCGTCGGCGGGACGGACGTAAATGCCTTCGGAAAAAGGCTCGATCCAGGAACCGAGACGGGCCATGATGAGCTATATGGGCCGGCGCCGGGCGCCGGCCAAGCCGGGCAGCCGGGGAAGGAGCGATGCGATGGATTGGGGCGGTTTCAACTGGACCCTGCTGACGATCGTCGGCGCGGCGTTGCTGGCCGTGGTCATCGCCTGGGCGGCGCTTCGCAACCGCAGCTCGCAGCCGCGCGCCGAGGACAGCGAGGAAGCGACCCGCCGCCTCTATGAGGAGGAAGAGCGCGAGCATCATGGCGAGAGCGACCACGTTCCCTGAGCCGATGACGCGATGACCCTGCTGCCGGAGCCGATCGCCGGCTGGTTCGCGGCGAAAGGCTGGGAGGTCCGGCGGCACCAGCGGGAGATGCTCGAGGCGGCGCGGGCCGGCCGCAGCGCGCTGCTGATCGCGCCGACCGGCGCCGGCAAGACGCTGGCCGGCTTCCTGCCCAGCCTGGCCGGGCTGGTCGAGCGGCCCGCCGACGGCCTGCACACGCTTTACGTCTCGCCGCTCAAGGCGCTGGCGGTCGACGTCCAGCGCAACCTGCTCGATCCGGTCGGCGAGATGGGCCTGCCGATCCGGGTCGAGACCCGGACCGGCGACACGCCGTCCGACCGCAAGGCGCGTCAGCGGGTGCGGCCGCCGCAAATCCTGCTGACCACGCCCGAATCGCTGAGCCTGCTGCTGAGCCACGAAGACAGCTTCCGGCTGTTCGAGGGGTTGAGCACCGTCGTGATCGACGAGATCCACGCCTTCGCCACCACCAAGCGCGGCGACCTGCTGAGCTTGGCGCTGGCGCGGCTGCAGCGGATCGCGCCCGGCCTCAGGCGGGTCGGGCTGTCGGCGACGGTGGCCGACCCCGAAGCCTATCAGGGCTGGCTGGCGCCGCATGGCGACGTCGAGACGGTGCGGCTGGTGCGCGGCGATCCGGGCGCGGAGCCCGAAATCGAGATCATGCTGCCCGAGGACGAAAAGGTCCCCTGGTACGGCCATAGCGGGCGCTGGGCGGCGGCACGGGTGATGCGCGAGATCGAGCGGCACAACACCACTTTGGTGTTCTGCAACACCCGCGGCCTTGCCGAGCTGATCTTCCAGGATCTGTGGGCGCAGAACGAGGCCGGGCTGCCGATCGGCATCCATCATGGCAGCCTGGCGGTGGAGGCGCGGCGCAAGGTCGAGGCGGCGATCGCGGCCGGGCGGCTGCGGGCGATCGTCTGCACCGCCAGCCTCGATCTCGGCGTCGACTGGGGCGACGTCGACCTCGTCGTCCAGATGGGCGCGCCGAAGGGATCCTCGCGGCTGCTGCAGCGGATCGGCCGCGCCAACCACCGGCTCGACACGCCGTCCAAGGGGATATTGGTTCCCGGCAACCGGTTCGAATATCTCGAGGCGCGCGCCGCATTGGACGCGATCGGCGAGAAAGCGCTCGACCATGAGCAGTTCCGGCCGGGCGCGATCGACGTGCTCGCCCAGCATGTGATGGCCGCCGCCTGCTCGGGCCCGTTCCGCGAGGAGGAGCTGCTCGCCGAGGTGCGCGGCGCGGCGCCTTATGCCGGGCTCGACGCGGAGACGTTCGGCCGCATCCTGGGCTTCATCGAGAGCGGCGGCTACGCGCTGCGCGCCTATGACCGCTACAAGAGGCTGAAGCGCGACGAGGACCCCGGATCGGGGTCCGGGGCAGGCGCCACCTGGCGGGTGTCACATCCGCGCTTCATCCAGCAGCACCGGATGAACGCCGGCATCATCGTCGAGGCGCCCTTGCTCGACGTGCGCTTCCGCAACGGCCGCAGGCTCGGCACGGTCGAGGATTATTTCGCCAACACGCTGAGCGTCGGCGACACCTTCCACTTCGCCGGGCTGACGCTCGAGATCGAGCGGATGAGCGGCACCGAGATCATCGTCCACGCCACCAGCAAATCGGCGCGCATCCCCGCTTATGTCGGCACGCGGATGGCGATGACCACCCACCTTGCCGACCGCGTGCGCCATTTCCTCGCCGACCCGGAACAATGGCGACGCTTCCCGGACGACGTCCGCGAATGGCTCGAGGTCCAGGCGTGGCGCTCGGTGCTGCCGCGGCCCGACCAGCTGCTGGTCGAGACCTTTCCGCACGAGCAGCGCCATTACATGGTCATCTACAGCTTCGAGGGCTGGAACGCCCACCAGTCGCTGGGCATGCTGATCCTGCGGCGGATGGAGGCGGCGGGGCTGAAGCCGCTGGGCTTCGTCTCCAACGATTATGCGCTCGCTTGCTACGGGCTCGAGCCGATCGCCGATCCGGCCGCCCTGCTCGGCGCCGACCTGCTCGAGGACGAGTTCGTCCAGTGGGTGCAGGGCTCCAACCTGCTCAGGCGGGCGTTCCGCGAGGTCGCGGTGATCGGCGGGCTGGTCGAGCGCCAGCATCCGGGGCGGCGCAAGACCGGCCGCCAGGTGACCTTCTCGACCGACCTCATCTACGACGTGCTGCGCCGCTACGAGCCCGACCATCTGCTGCTGCGCGCCGCCTGGGAGGATGCGCGGACGCGGCTCACCGACGTCGGGCGGCTGGCGTCGCTGCTCGACCGCGCCACCGGGACCATGCTCCACGTCGCCCTCGACCGGATCACGCCGCTGGCGGTGCCGGTGCTGATCATGATCGGCCGCGAACTGGCGCCGGCCGGAGCGGCCGAGGACGAACTGCTGCTCCAGGCCGGCAAGCTGGCCGAGGAGGCGATGCGGACGGAGTAGCGCCGAAGGGGACACTCACCCCGACAGCGGCAGCCTCAGCCGGGCGAGCAGGCCGCCCAGATCCTCGCTCTCCTCGAGATGGATCGAGCCCAGATAGATCTGGGCGACGTCGCGGACGATGGCGAGGCCGAGGCCGGTGCCGGGCTTGCCGGTGTCGAGGCGGGCGCCGCGGTCGAAGATCGACACCCGCTCCGCCTCGGGAATGCCGGGGCCGTCATCCTCGACCTCGATTTCGACGCAATCGGGCGTGGTCTTGACCGTCACGAACACCCGGCCGTGGCCGTATTTGGCGGCATTTTCAATCAGATTGCCGAGCATTTCGTCGAGGTCCTGGCGCTCGACCCGGACCGCCGCCGCCTTGTCGCCGGCGAGGTCGACGGTGACATTCTCGTAGAGCCGGGTGACCGCCCGCTCGACCGCCTCCAGCGCCGGCCAGACCGGGGCGCGGGCCTGCGCGCTCGAACGGCGGCCGACGGCGCGGGCGCGGGCGAGATGATGGTCGACCTGGCGGCGCATCGTCGTCGCCTCGCGGCAGACGGTGGCGACCAGATCGGGGCTCTGGGCGGTGGCGGCGTTGGTGATCACGGTCAGCGGCGTCTTCAGCGCATGGGCGAGGTTGCCGGCATGGCGGCGCGCTTCCTCGGCCTGCACTTCGTTATGCGCGAGCAGGGCGTTCAATTCCTCGGTCAGCGGCTCGATCTCGCGCGGCAGCTTTTCCTCGATCCGCGCTTTCTGGCCGGACCGGATCGCGGCGATCGCGCGGCGCACCCGCCGCAAGGGCCACAGGCCGTAAATCGCCTGCAGCGCGGCCAGCACGATCAGGCCGAGGCCGAGGATGCCGAACGAACGCAGCAGCGTCTTGCGCAGCACGCCGATCTGCTCGTCGAGAATGTCGCGCGCCTGCGACACCTGGAAGCGCCAGCGCACCGGCGAGCCGGGCAGCCGCACGTCGCGTTCGGCGATGCGCAGCCGCTCCATCGGGAATTCGTCGCTGTCGCGGAAATGGACCTCGTCGTCGCTGTGCGGGCTGCCCGTCGACAGCCGCCGGTCCCACAAGGAGCGCGACGGGAACGGATCGAAGCCCTCGCCGCTGATCTGATAATAGAGGCCGGAATAAGGCTCGAGGAAGCGCTGGTCGGCGGGCGGGCGGTTGAACAGCACCTCGCCCTCCGGGCCGATCTCCGAGGAAGCGATCATCGCAGTCAGCACATAATCGAGCTGGGCGTCGAAATTGTCGGTGATCGCCGAAGTGAGGATGCGGTCGAGCGCATAGCCGCCGACGCCGAGCAGGACCGCGATCCAGATCGCCGCGACGACGATCATGCGCCGGGTCAGCGAGCCGGTCCGGCGCTTGCCCGCCGAGCGTGCCCAGAACCGTTTCAGCAGCATCGCCAGAGCGTCACTCCCGCGCCGGCGGGAGTCCGGACGGCCCTCATCGCCAGGCGCGCAATCAGCCTGGATTCCCGCGTTCGCGGGAATGACAAATGGGGGATGAACGCATGCTTAGCCCGTCGGCTCTTCGAGCGAATAGCCGAGCCCTCTTATGGTGGTAATGACGTCGGGACCGAGCTTCTTGCGGATGCGGGTGACGAACACCTCGATCGTGTTCGAATCGCGGTCGAAATCCTGGTCGTAAATATGCTCGATCAGCTCGGTGCGGGAGACGACCTTGCCCTTGTGGTGCATCAGATAGGAGAGCAATTTATATTCCTGGGCGGTCAGTTTGACCGGCTCGCCGTCGAGGGTGACCTTGCCCGACCTGGTGTCGAGCCGGACCGGCCCGGCGGTCAGCTCGGAGCTGGCATTGCCCGAGGCGCGGCGAATGAGGGCGCGCAGCCGCGCGATCAGCTCCTCGGTCTGGAACGGCTTGGCCAGATAGTCGTCGGCGCCGGCGTCGAGGCCGGCGACCTTGTCCGACCAGCTGTCGCGGGCGGTCAGCACCAGCACCGGCACCTTGATCCCTTCCTTGCGCCAGCGATCGAGCACGGTGAGCCCGTCTATCTCGGGCAGGCCGAGATCGAGGATGATCGCGTCATAGCTTTCTGTCGAGCCGAGATAATGACCGTCCTCGCCATTGGCGGCATGGTCGACGGCATAGCCGGCGCCTTCCAGGGTGGCGCGCAGCTGGCGGCTGAGATTGGGTTCGTCCTCGACGATCAGGACCCGCATATTCCATCCCTTCGCGTTTCGGCCGCGTTCCAATCGGTGCGGCCGCGAAATTGTTCCGGCTCGGATATGGGAATAGCAGCGACGTTACGCCAGCGCCACGTTCAGCCGGGACGTGAATCGCCATTCGACGTCATGCGGATGCGGAGCCGGGCTCGGACGCCATATGGACCCCAGCCATCGGGGTCCCCGCAAAGTACTGTCTTGCGGGGTGCCCCTTCGCTGGGCTGACGGGTTGAATGTTGGGAAGCCGGCGAAAGTCGCCCCGCGGCCCTACTGCCGGCCGAGGATGCGTCCGGTGCGGGCGTCGACGTCGATCCAGATTACCTCGGCGCCGCGCATATATTTGAGCCGGTAGGTGACGCCGTCGAACTCGGCGCCGATGAACTGGGCGCCGGGCACCCGGATGCGGGCGCGAATCGTCGGCAGCGGCAGGATCCGGCCCTGGCGGGCGGCCTGGTAGGCGGCGTCCTGCTCGCGCAGCTGCAGCCCCTGCGCCTGCGCGGGAAGCGCGGACGCGGCAAGGCCGGCGGCGGCGAGCAGAAATAGGATACGCATCGGAACGAACTCAGCTTTTTCTCGTGAAGATCGCAAGCGGGAATAGCAGATGCCATTGAATAGGCCATGAATGCGGCTGTAGGTGAAGCTTAACATTCGCCAACCAGGGGGTGAGCATGCGGCTGTGGAAGATCGGCACGATCGCGGCGGCGGCCGCCGGGCTCAGTGCGATGCCGGCGCTTCACGCCCAGGACAATCCTTCCCCGGCGATGGAGCGCGTGCCGGACCGCCAGCCCGGCGAAGGCGAAGGGCCGTTCCGGCGCCTCGTCATCCGCGGCGCCACCCTGATCGACGGCAGCGGCGCGCCGCCGCGCGGCCCGGTCGACATCGTCATCGCCGGCAACCGCATCGAGAGCATCAGGGGCGCGGGCACGCCCGGCCTGCCGATCGCGCCCGACCGCGAGCCGCGCGACTTCGACCGCGAGATCGACGCCGCCGGCATGTATGTGCTGCCCGGCTTCGTCGACGTGCACGGTCACAATGGCGACCCGGAAAAGGCGCCCAATGCCGGCTACGGCTACCGCCTGTGGCTCGCCCACGGCGTCACCAGCGTGCGCGGCGTCTCGCTCTATTTCGGATCCGACAGCGCGATGGCGCTGTCCGACCGCCAGCGCAGCCGCGACAACAGCATCGTCGCGCCGCGGCTGTTCCCCTGGCTCGCGCTCGGCGACGGCTGGAGCGGCGGCGACGTCTCGACGCCGGAGCGGGCGCGGGCCTGGGTGCGCTGGGCCGCCGCCCAGGGCTATGAGGGCGTCAAATTGTTCAACGACGTGCCGGCCGCGGCGACCGAGGCGGCGATCCAGGAGGCGCGCCGGCTCAGGATGGGCACCGTGGCCCATCTCGCGCAGGGCGGCGTCGCCGAGGTCAATGCCGACCGCGCCGGCGAGATGGGGCTGGGTGGCATCACCCATTTCTACGGCCATTTCGAATCTTTGCTGCGCGACCACCGCATCCCCAATTATCCGGTGGGCTACAACATGTTCGACGAGCAATGGCGGTTCAGCCAGGTCGCCCGGCTCGCCGACCAGGCGGTCGAGCCCGGCAGCCCGGAATGGCGCGCCTATCTCGAGCGGCAGCTGGAACGCCGCATCTTTTTCTCGCCGACGTTCAACATCTATTCGGCCGGCCGCGACGTGATGCGGGCGCGCAACGCCGACTGGCATGCGCGCTACACCCTGCCGTCGCTGCAGCGCTTCTTCGAGCCGAGCCGCGTCCATCACGGCTCCTATTTCTGGGACTGGACGACCGCCGACGAGATCGCCTGGCGTCGCTTCTACGGGACCTGGATGCGGCTGACCAACGAATATAAGAATATGGGCGGACGGGTCACGGTCGGCTCCGATCCCGGCTATATCTACCAGACCTGGGGCTTTTCCTACATTTCCGAGCTGGAGATGCTGCAGGAGGCCGGCTTCTCGCCGCTCGAGGTGATCCAGGCGGCGACGATCAACGGCGCGCGCGAGATTTACGAGCCGCGCGGGGAGGATCCGCCGTTCGGCCTGGTGCGCGAGGGGCTGCTCGCCGACCTGGTGATCGTGCCGGAAAATCCGCTCGCCAATCTGAAGGTGCTGTACGGCACCGGCCATATGCGCCTCGATCCCGAGACGCAGCGGGTCGAGCGGGTCGGCGGCGTGCGCTGGACGATCAAGGACGGCATCGTCTACGACGCCCGCGCCTTGCTCGCCAGCGTCGAGCGGATGGTGGCGGAGGCGCGGGCGCGCGAAGCCGCGCGGTGAGATTTGCCGTCTTCGCCGCCGCGGCGCTGCTTGGAAGGGCATTGGCCGGCGGGGCGCCGGCCGCGGCGGCGCCGGTCGACTATCTGGTCGAGCCGCTCATAAGCGGCGGCGCGCTCGAGCATATCCGCATCTTCGTGAGCTTCGACGGCGACGCCGACGGCGAAACCGGGCTCGATTTGCCCGATCGCTGGGCGGGAACGAGCGGTCTCCACAGGGCGATCCGCAATCTGGACGTGAGCGGCGGCATGATCGCCGCCACCGCCGATCCGGCGAGACGGCTGATCCGCCATGCGCCCGGCGCGCGGCTGACCGTCAGCTACAGTTTCGACCTCAGCGAAGCCGATCCCGGTCTCGATTATGAGAAAGCGCGGCCGGTGCTGCGGCCGGGCTGGTTCTATGTGCATGGCGAAGGCGCCTTCGCCGCGCCCGCCGGCCGGGGCCGGGCGCCGGCGCGGCTGCGCTGGGCGGCGACGCCGCCGGGATGGCAGGTGGCGAGCAGCGTCGACGGCGCCGGCGCCGGGCTCACCGTCGACGACGCGGCGCAGTCGATCCTTGCCGGCGGCAGCGATTTCCGGCTGGTGGAGCGCGAGGTCGGCGGCCAGCGGCTGCGCGTCTTCGTCCGCGGCCGCTGGACGTTCGGCGCCGAGGCCTTCGCCGACGCGCTCGCCCGGGTGATCGCCGCCGAGAATCATTACATGGCCTCGCCCGCGGTGCCGTTCTTCGTGTCGCTGATCCCGCTGACCGGCGGCGACACCGGCGGGATCAGCCTCGGCGGGACCGGACGCACCGGCGGCTTCGCGCTCGCTTCGACCGACAATGTCGCGCTCGACTATCTGCTGCGGACGCTGGCGCACGAATATGGCCATCGCTGGTTCGGGCGCGAGCTCGGGCCGACGCCGGAGCCGGACGCGCCCGAATATTGGTTCACCGAAGGCTTTAACGATTTCGTCGCCGCCCAGTCGCTGGTCGAGGCCGGCCTGTGGAGCGAGCGCGACTATGCCGATGCGCTCAACGATCTGCTGCTGCGCTACGCCCAGTCGCCGGCGCGCAGCCGGCCCAATGCCGAGCTGGCTTCGGCCTTCTGGCAGGACGATGCGGCACGGCAGATGCTCTACGACCGCGGCCATCTGTTCGCGCTGGCGCTCGGCGGCGAGGCGCCGGCCGGGGCGATGCGCGAGACGCTGGCGCGGATGGCGGCCGAAGCGGAGTCGTTTCCGGCGGACATGACCGAGGCGGCGCGATTCGCGCTGGCCTTCACCGCGCTCGGGGCGGATCGGCTGGCCGGGCGGATCGACGCGGCGATCGTCCGCGGCGAGCCGATCGCGCTGCCGGAACAGCTGTTCGCGCGATGCGGCACGATCGGCTGGGCGGAGCAGCCGGTCTATGCCGTCGGCTACACCGCCGAGCAGCGGCCCGACGGGCGTTTCTTCGCCACCGTCGACCCGGCCGGCCCGGCCTGGGCGGCGGGCCTGCGGCCCGGCATGCGCTATGTCCGGCGCGAATCGTTCCGTCCCGGCGATGCCGGCGTGCCGATCGTGATGCGGGTCGCCGACGCGAGCGGCGAACGGCTGCTGAGCTGGCTGCCGGCCGGACGCGAGACGGTCCGTTTCCAGCGGCTGTTTCTGCGCGACCTTTCCCGCGAGGGGGAGGCCGCCCGCTGCCGCGCGCAGCTCGCTGGGCGATGATCGGCCGGGCCGCACAATCCCGGCCGAGCATCGGCAAAGACAAGCGAGGTTGACGGCGGACCGCCCGTAGTCGATCCTGCCTCTTGCCAATGTCATTGCGGAGGTGCCCATGGCGACGGTCCGGTCAGAGGCGACATTACCGTTCGACGCGCAGCGGCAGGCCGACATCAGGAAGGCCGAAACCGACCTCAGGAACTTCATTCAACAGGTCACGCCGGCTTTCGAGGCGCTCGACGGCAAGAAGCTGGTCACCATCAGATCGGCGAACCCGCAGCGAATTCGGGACGTGCCGATCCCGGTCAAGAGCCTGAAGAAGCTGTGGTCGAAAATCGTCTTCATCGTCACCGACCGGGTCTATCCGCCGGGCTATGGCGGCTCGTTCGACTACAAGTCCGCGACCTCGCATATCCGCTACGACACCGTGAACGGCTGGAACGCGCATCCGGGCGGGCTGCCGCTGATCGTCCTCCACGAACTGCTCCACTCGACCAAGCAGGGCGCCGCGGTGTGGAAGAAGCAATGGAAGGATTATCGCGACGATTGCAAGCGGCGGGGCGTCAAGGACGAACAGGGCGCCAATTACTGGACCTCGCCCTTCTTCTCCGAGGTCGAGGAATTCTGCTATTCCGGCTCGCGCGAACTCGCCGGCGCGCTCGGCCTGCCGCCCTATCAGGGACCGGACTTCGAGCATGGCTATGAATATGGCGATGTCGGCCGCTAGGGCGTTGTGAACGTCATTGCGAGGAGCGAAGCGACGCGGCAATCCAGGCTGGCGTCGAGCGCCCGCCTGGATTCCTTCGCTCCGCTCGCAATGACGAGGGCACCGGTGCACCCTAGCCCGTCTGGCCCGCGCGCAATGGGCGCGCCGGCAGCAGCCGCGGGTTGCGGAGCAAGGCGGCTGAAACCAGAGCGACGAGAAGGCCGACCGGCAGGATCTCGGCCATGACCATCGGAATCCGCCACAGGGGGTTGCGAAAACGCTCGCTCAGCGCCGCCATCTCGGCGGCCTTGGCGTCGATCGCCGCCTGGCTCGCACCGCCGGCGCGCAGCTCGTCGATGATCCCGGCCGTATATTCGGCCATGAAGTCGCGGCTCCAGAGGGCCGAGAAAATCTCCCAGCCGATCACGTAGATCAGGGCCGCGACCGCGGCGATGCCGAGGCCGACGCCCAAAGCGCGGCCGAAGCCGATGACGCCGCCGCACTCGACGTCGCGATAGCGTTTCACCCCGACGAAGATCAGCGACAGCGCCGCCAGCATGATCAGATAGCCGAACCAGACCGAGGTGGCGTGGCTCGGCATGTCGAAGGCGAGGCCGGCGCAGAGGATGACGACGACGATCGCCCCGGCGATGCCGCCATAGACGAGAGCATATTTCATTCGGCCTCTCCCGCTTGTGCGCTGCGCGCCGGCGGCTCCCACAATTCGATCGGATTGCCTTCCGGATCGTGGATGCGCACGAAGCTGCCTGCCTCGGTCGCCTCCCATTCAGGCTTGGTGATGATTTCGATGCCGGCGGCGCGCAGCCGCTCGACCAGGCCGGCGAGGTCGCGAACGCGCAGGTTGATCATCGCCGACCGGTCGCTCGGGAAATAGTCGCTGTCTTCGCCGAACGGCTCGAACACCATCGGGCCGCCTTCATGATACCAGCAATAGGGGTTGGTGGCGCCGGTCTCGTCGGTGCCGATGCCGCCGCCGACCCCAAGCTGCTCGAGATACCAGGCCTTCAGCTTCTCCGGGTCCTTCGACCGGAAGAAGTAACCGCCCATTCCGACTACCGGCATATCCGCCTCCTGTGCAATTCGATCATTGCGGGATACAGGTTCGGCGGGCGGCGGCCTATCGCCCAAGAGGGTGATTTGGCTGAAATCCTCCAAAAGGGTCAGGGAATCAGCGCGAGCCAGCGGGCCTTTTCGATCGCCTGCACGCGCCGCTCCACCTCGAGCTTCTCATAGACGCGCGCGATGTGCGTCTTGACCGTGTTGGGCGAGATCGACAGCGAACGGGCCATCTCCTTGTTCGACTGCCCCGAGGCGAGCAGCTCCAATATCTCGCATTCGCGCGCGGTGAGGCCGAGCGAGCGGATCGCGGCCTCGTTGCGGCAGAATGAAGGCGGGGCAGTGCGCGGCGTCAGCCGCTGCCCGACCCAGATGCCGAGGCCGATGAAAGCGAGCGCGATCAGGAAGATGTAGATCTCGCCCGAGAAGGCGCGGGCGACATAGCGATATTCGAGCCATTGCAGCGCGGCGGCGCCGGCGGCCAGCGCCAGCGCGTAGAGGAAGATGGTCCTGGCCATCGCCGGAAGCTGCCAGAAAAGGGGCAAGGCGGCCAGCGGCGAGGGCGAGCATGGCGGAGCAAGGGAGAGGTTCGAGGCTGCCGGCACCGGGGCGGCGGTCGCGGCGTTCTGCCGTCATGACGAACCAGGCGAAGAAGGCGGAAGGCGCCGTGATGGGCGCCGACGCCGCGGCGCTCGCGGCGGTGGAGCCATGGCGCGACAGCAAGGCGGTCGAGGCTTTGTCCTGGTACAGCGAGCTCGGCGACCAGCCGCAGATGCTGACGCTCTCGTCCGGGCTGCTCGCCCTCGGCCTGGCGCGCGGCGACGGACGGATGGCGCGCGCCGGGGCGCGGATGATCGCCGCCCATTTGCTGGCCACGGCGGCCAAGAATTTCATCAAGCACCGGATCGACCGCACGCGCCCGCGCAGCGCGACTGGCCGCGACGGCCACAGGATGAAGCCCGGCCGCAAGCGCAGCAAGGAGGAAACCAGCTTTCCGTCCGGCCACAGCGCCGGCGCGATCGCCGTGGCGCGCGCGTTCGCGCGCGAATATCCGGAATATAGGGCGCCGGCGCTCGGCGCGGCCGGGCTGATCGCGCTGGCCCAGATTCCGCGCTGCGCCCACTATCCGAGCGATGTCGGCGCCGGCCTGGCGGTCGGCGTCGCCGCGGAAGCGGCGGTGGCGGCGCTGTGGCCGGCGGCGGCGGAGTCCCGGGGGGAAGCGTGATTCCTCCCCAAGCTTGCTTGGGGAGGGGGACCGCACGAAGTGCGGTGGAGGGGTAACTGGCTCAGGCCTGCGCCTTCACCCCTCCACCCTGCTTCGCATGGTCCCCCTCCCCATCTTGCGATGGGGAGGAACTGCACGACTCGCTCTATGTCGCCGCCATGGCCGGGGTCCGCACTCGGGCGCGGCATTTCATGTGCGGCTGGATGCGGGTGCCGAAATTCTCGGTGCCCTCGATGAAATCGTCGAAGGTCAGGAGCACGCCGCCGGTGTTCGGCACCGTCGCCACCTCGTCGAGCATGCGCGCGATATTCTCGTAGGAGCCGACCAGGGTCCCCATGTTGAGATTGACCGCCGATTCGCGGTCGGCGAGCTGGCGCACGTTGGTGGTGGTCGAGGTCTTGTCGGCGGCGCCCTGCGCGCCGAGCCAGGCGACCGCCTCCTCGTCGACGCCCTCGCGATACCAGATCCATTTCTCCATCGCCTCGTCGTCGGTCTCGGCGGCGATGACCATGAACAAAGCGTAGATGCGGACGTCGCGGCCGGTCTTCGCGGTCGCGGCCATCAGCCGGTCGTTGTTGGAGGAGAAAGCGGTCGGGGTGTTGACGCCCTTGCCGAGGCAGAAGGCGTAATCCGCCCACTGCGCCGAGAAAGCGAGGCCTTCGTCCGACGAGCCGGCGCAGATGATCTTCATGTCGCCCTGCGGCAGCGGCAGGACGCGGCAATCGTCCATCTGATAATATTGGCCCTTGAAGTCGGATACGCCGGTCGCCCACAGTTCGCGCAGGATGTGGGCATATTCGCCGAGCATCTGGTAGCGGTTGCGGAAATGCTCGTCGCCCGGCCAGAGCCCCATCTGGCTGTATTCGGGACGCTGCCAGCCGGTGATCAGGTTCAATCCGAACCGGCCGTGGCTGATCGAATCCACGGTGTTGCACATCCGCGCACAGAAAGCGGGCGGAATGACCAGGGTCGGACAGGTGGCGTAGATCTTGATCCGCTCGGTGATGGCGGCAAGGCCGGCCATCAAAGTGAAGCTCTCCAGATTATATTCCCAGAATTCGGTCTTGCCGCCGAAGCCGCGCAGCTTGATCATCGAGAGCAGGAAATCGACGCCGTAGCGTTCGGCCTTGAGGGCGATCTCCTTGTTGAGATCGAAGCTCGGCATGTATTGCGGGCTGTTCTCGGAAATGAGCCAGCCATTATTGCCGATCGGCGTGAAGATCCCGACTTCCATCGCTCAGCCTCCCTTGTGCGCCACGCTGGCGATCTCGACCAGCAGCCCCGGCTTCACCAGCCCGCACTGGATGCAGTAGCGGGCCGGCTTCGCCCCCGGAAAATATTCGGCATAGACCGCGTTCATCGCCGCATAATCCGCCCAGTCGGCAAGGAAGATGTGGTTGAAGGCGATGTCGGCCAGCGAGGCGCCGGCGGCTTCGAGCGTGATCCGGATCGTCTCGAGCACGTACCGGGTCTGCGCGCCGGCGTCGCCGGGATGCAGCACCGTCCCGCCTTCGCCCAGCGCCAGCGTCCCGGAGACGTAGACCATGTCGCCCGCTCGGGTCCCCGCCGAATAAGGCGCGATCGGAGTCGGGAATTGCGGCGGATTGACCGGTTCGAACGGCATCATGATCTCCTGTCGTCATTGCGAGCGGAGCGAAGCAATCCAGCTGCTCCCACCCCCGCCTGGATTGCCGCGTCGCTGCGCTCCTCGCAATGACGGCGGCTGGACGCGCTCATTCCGCTATCTGGCCGAAGGCGCCGCAGAAATCGGCGACGGTCGAAACCCAGCCGAAAAAGGTCTCGACATTGTAGATCGCCGCCTTCTGGACGAAGTCGGGGCCGGCCTGGTGGGTCGCGTCTTCGAGCACGATCCCGAAATATTCGAGGAAGAAGCCGTCGCGCAGCGTCGATTCGACGCAGACGTTGGTGGCGATGCCGACGAAGACGATGTTTCGGATGCCGCGCGAGCGCAGCAGGCTGTCGAGCTGCGAGTTGAAGAAGCCCGAATAGCGGGACTTGGGCAGCACGATGTCGCCGGGCGCGGGCTCGAGCGCGTCGACCAGCGCATAATCCCAGCCGCCGCGGACGAGCAGCTTCCCCTGAAGCTCGGGCCGCTCGCGCATCGTCTTCAATGCGTTCGACTTGTGCCAGTTGGGCGAGCCGGGGCCGCCGGCCTCGACATAATCCGGGTCCCAGCCATTCTGGAAATAGATGATCGGCAGGCCGGCGGCGCGGGCGACCTCCAGCACCCTGGCCGACTGGTCGATCACCCGGGCGGCGCCGGAAATGTCGAAGCCGGCCAGGTCGAGATAGCCGCCGGGCGAGGCATAGGCATTCTGCATGTCGACGACGACCAAAGCCGTCTCGTCGACCGAGACCCGGATCGGCTCGGGCCGCGCCGGCAGCGTGACCACGCGCCCCCTCAATGTGCCGGCTTCAACCGTCATCGGCCCCTCATCGTCAGAGCGGGAATGTGTCCGCAAAGGGCGGCGCGCACAAGCCCGCGATCAGGCCGGAAAGGCGCCGGCATGGACGAACCCCTGCTGCGGCTTGCGGTCGCTCGGAAACTCGCGCGCGTGCAGCTTTTCCGAAAGGATCGCCGGATCGCCGAGCCGGCCGATCGCGCAGGCGGCATTGAGCGTCCAGCGGTCGGGAATGGCGAGCTCGGCGCGGGCGAGGTCGTGCTGGATGCCGGACATGCCGTGGGCGTGATAGCCCATCAGGCTCGCCTGCAAGGCCAGGCAGGCCCAGGCGGCGCCGGCGTCGAAGCTGTGGGTGGCGGAGGGCGCCGGCGCGCCGGTCGCCTTGTCGGTGAACGGCAGCGTGTCGGACAGGATGTAGACCAAAGCCGAGGCGCTGTGCGCCCAGCTCTGGTTCCACGGGATGAGCAGACCGAGGAAGCGCTGCCAGTCGGCGGTGCCGCGCCGCGCGTAGAGGAAGCGCCACGGCTGCGAGTTGAACGCCGAAGGCGCCCAGCGGGCCGCCTCGAACATCGCGAGCAGATCCGCCTCGGGGATTTCCAAACCGTCGAACGCGCGCGGCGACCAGCGCTCGAGGAACATGGGGTCGATCGGATAAGCGGCCCGACGGTCGGTCATGGCAATCTCCCTAGACGGCGCCGAACCGCCGCCAGGCTCCGGTGTCGGTCAGCCGCGGCGCGGTTGCAAGCGGGTGAGGCACGGCGATCCAGCCCCCGAATCCCCTCTCCCCGGCGGGGAGAGGGTAGGGTGAGGGTGTCGGGCGTCGGAAAACATACTCGGAGGCCGAGCCCCCTCACCCCTACCCTCTCCCCGCCGGGGAGAGGGATTTTGACTGCCGATCCGCGCTAGGCTTTGCGCGCCGCCTCGACCAGGGCGCGGATCATCCAGCGGCGGACGGAATCGGCTTCCTCGTCCGCGAGGCGCAGCACGTCCTTGAAGGCGAGCATCGATTCGGTGCCGATGACGAGGGCGAGCGCCTTGGCGAGGCGGTCGCGGACCCAGGGCGCGAACGCCGCCTGGCCGGGCGCGAGGGCCGCCTCGATCAGGGGCGTGCGGCGGTTCTGGCGCACCGGCACGCCAGCGGCGCCGCCGGCGAGGCCCTGCTGGAGGCTGTGGATCAGCATCGCTCTCAGCGCCGGCTCGTTGCTCCGCATCATGTCGGCGACCGCGGCGTCGGCGCGCAGCAGCCGGTCGAGCGGCTCGGTCGAATCGTCGGCGGCGAAGAAGCTGTCGCCGTCGGGCATGGCGAGGTCGAGCGCCGCTTCGGTCAGCAGCGCGTCGACGCCGGGGAAATAGCGATAGGCGGTGGCGCGCGAGACCAGCGCCTCCTCGGCCACCTCCTCCAGCGTCGGGGTCCTGCCATCCTGCATCAGCCGCGCCGCCGCGCGCAGCAGATCCTTGCGGGTTCGGCTTTTCTGGTTGGGGCGCCCGGGTGCGTCGGCGGCGGCCATCAGGCGAGCTGCCGCTGGATCGCGGCGAGATCGATCCAGACATTCTCGCGGCTGATGTCGCCCCGGGCGTCGAACTCGAGCACGTGCAGCAGCCGGAATTCGAGCGGACGGCCTTTACCCTCGATGCCGAACGGGCGGCCCGGCGCGGTGCCGCGCCAGACGCTGTCGTCGACCATGAAATCCTCGCCGTAGAGCCGGCGCCGCGATTCCACCTTGCCGTCGGCGAGATCGGCGAACAAGGATTCGTAGAAAGGCCGCACCGCCTTATGCCCCTGCGCCGGACCCGAAGGCCAGCCGACGACGTCGTGCTCGACGTCGTCGGTCAGCGTCGCCAGCACGCCCTCTACATCGTCGGCGGCCTCGAATCCGAAATGCTCATCGAGCTTCGCGTCCATCTGCTCACGTGTCAGCGCCATCGCCTCGCACCCCTTCCCTCTGGCGAACGCCCCTAATGAGACTGTAGTCTCATGTCAAGATATACTTCTCGACCCCGCCTCATCTGTGCCGGTGCGACCGACGTGAACGCGGGGGCGTCGCCCCGCCGTGGGTTGCTGGTGCGAGGGGTGACGGGACACGATTGGGCCCCTATCTGCCCCGCAATGGCTGCCCCCGTCCTCGCTTACGAAGATCTCGGCCTGATCCAGGGCTCCGGCTGGCTGTTCCGCGAGCTCGACCTCTTTATCGGCGCGCGCGACCGGCTGGCGCTGATCGGCCGCAACGGCGCCGGCAAGACCACGCTGCTCAAATGCCTCGCCGGGATGATCGAGACCGACGAGGGCCGGCGGACGATCCAGCCCGGAATCAAGGTGACATTGCTCGAGCAGGATCCGCCGGTGGATCAGTTCGCGACCCTGCGCGATTTCGCGCTGTCCGGGCCGGATGCGCCGGCGGCGCACGCGGTCGAGGCGATCGCGCAGCAGATCGGCCTCGACCTGGACCGGCCGTCGGAGACAGCGAGCGGGGGCGAGCGGCGCCGGGCGGCAATCGCCGGGCGCTGGCAGCCGAGCCGCAGGTGCTGCTGCTCGACGAGCCGACCAACCATCTCGACCTCGCCGGCATCGAATGGCTCGAGGACTGGCTCGGCCGCTATGCCGGCGCGTTCATCGTCATCAGCCACGACCGCACTTTCCTGAGGCGGCTGACCCGCTCGTCGCTGTGGCTCGACCGCGGCAGTTTGAGGCGCGCGGAGGTCGGCTATGGCGGGTTCGAAGCCTGGACCGACCGGATCTATGCCGAGGAGGCGCGGGCGGCGGACAAGCTCGACGCGAAGCTGAAGCTCGAGCTGCACTGGCTGCAGCGCGGCGTGACGGCGCGGCGGCGGCGCAACCAGGGGCGGCTGGCGAAGCTCCACGAGATGCGGGCGGCGCGGGCGGCGATGCTCGGGCCGGCCGGGACGGCGAAGCTGGCGCTGGCCAGCGACGAAGTGAAAACGAAGATGGTGATCGAGGCCGACCGGGTCGCCAAAAGCTATGACGGCCGCCCGATCGTGCGGGATTTCTCGCTTCGCATCCAGCGCGGCGACCGCATCGGGGTGGTCGGCGCCAACGGCACCGGCAAGACCACCCTCTTGAAGCTGCTCACCGGCGACATCGCGCCGGACGAAGGCACGGTAACCCGCGCCAAGACGCTGACCGGGGTGATGATCGATCAGCTGCGCCGGCTGCTCGATCCCGAGAAACGGGTGCGCGACGTGCTCGCCGACGGCGGGACTGGATCGAGGTGCGCGGCCACAAGAAGCACGTCCAGGGCTATCTGAAGGAGTTCCTGTTCGATCCCGCTTTGGTCGACGCCAGAGTGGCGACGCTGTCGGGCGGCGAGCGCTCACGGCTGCTGCTGGCGCGCGAGTTCGCCCGCCGCTGAACCTGCTGGTGCTCGACGAGCCGACCAACGATCTCGACATGGAGACTTTGGACCTGCTGCAGGAAGTGATCGCCGATTATGACGGCACCGTCCTCATCGTCAGCCACGACCGCGACTTCCTCGACCGCACCGTGACCATCACGCTCGGCCTCGACGGCTCCGGCCGGGTCGACATCGTCGCCGGCGGCTATGAGGATTGGGAGCGCAAGCGCCGCCCGCACCAGCACAGTCCGAAAGTGCCCGCGCCCGGCCGGTCCGAACCGGCGATGGCGCGGCAGCGGACCAAGCTCTCCTACAAGGACCAGCGCGACTACG
>CAWKEE010000007.1:0-20985 GCA_963848555.1 uncultured Alphaproteobacteria bacterium
ATCTGGCAGCTGGCGGCGGGACAAATGAGCCTGATCTCGCTGGACGAGGCGCGGGCATTGCTGCTGGCGGGCATAGACCCCGTCGACGCCGAGACGCTGCCCATTGCTTCGTGCGGCGGCCGCACGCTCGCCGCGGATATCGTCGCGATACGCGACCAGCCGCCCGATCCGGTTTCCGCCATGGATGGATATGCGGTGGGATCCGACGAAGCGCGGATCGGCGCGGTGCTGACCGTGATCGGCGAAGCCCCTGCGGGCGCCCCGTTCGGCGGGTCGGTGACGCCCGGAACGGCGGTGAAGATCGCCACGGGCGGCGTCGTGCCGCCGGGCGCAGGGCGCATCGTCGTGCAGGAAATCGTGGAGCGCGAGGGGAGCCGGATCCGGATAGCCGCAGCGCCGGGCGCGGCGACCTTCGTCCGTGCCGCCGGCTGCGACTTCGGCGCCGGCGAGATCCTGATCCATGCCGGAGAGGAGCTGACTCCGCCCGGATCGGCCTGGCCGCCGCCGCCAATTTCGGCGCGTTCGAGGTTCGCCGTCGGCCGCGCGTCGCCTTGCTCGCCTCGGGCGACGAACTGCGCGAACCGGGCTCGGCGCTCGAGGCCGGGATCAGCGTCAATAGCGCCGCTTATGCGCTGGCCGAGCTCGTCGCCGCCTGGGGCGGCATTCCGATCCGTCATCCGATTCTGCCCGACGATCGCGCGCGGTGCGAGGAAGCGCTCCGCGCCGCCGATCTCGGCGCCGACATCATCGTTCCGATTGGCGGCGCGTCGGTCGGCGAGCGTGACGTGCTGCGGCCGCTGATCCAGGCGTCCGGCGCGCGCCCGATCTTCCAACGCATCGCCGTGCAACCGGGCAAGCCCTGCTGGCACGCCCGCTTCGGCGACGGCCGGCTGGTCCTCGGTCTGCCCGGCAATCCCGCTTCCGCCTTCGTCTGCGCGCACCTGCTGCTGAAGCCGCTGCTCCGCGCCTTGCTCGGGCGGGCCGATCGCGAACCGCGATTCTTCGCCGCGCTGACCCGCAATCTGCCGGAAGGCGGCAGCCGGGAAGTCTGGTGGCGCGCGCGAGTTGGCGCCGACGCCGAAGGGCAGCTTCGCGTCGAGCCCGATGCGCGCCTGGACAGCAGCCTGCAGACGCCGCTCGCCGCCGCCAACGCTTTGGTGCGACGACCGCCGGGCGTGCCTGCCGCCGCCCCCGGAGAGAGGGTCGAGACGCTGCTGATCGGACCGATCGCCTGAAGAACGGCCGCGGCAGAGGTCTGCGTCAAGGGCTGAACAGGGACAGTGACTTTTTGCTGCAAAACGTCGCTGTCCCCATTTGCCCTGCATCCAATTTCCCCTCCCCGGCCGTATCGGCATCGGGACCGCTCACGGTCCCCATCCAAGGAGGGGAACGAGATGACGAATGTGAGAGTGATGCCCGTTCGGCGATGTGCCGACTTCGGGAGGAGCAAACCATGCTCGATGCGCTGATCGTCGGCGCCGGCATGTCCGGCCTGCTCGCCGCCATCCGCCTCAAGGCGGCCGGTTTCGACAAGCTCCAGATCCTGGAGAAGAGCGAAGGCCTCGGCGGCACCTGGTGGAGCAACCGCTATCCGGGATGCGCCTGCGACATCCCCTCGCATTTCTATTCCTATTCGTTCGCGCCCAATCCGGACTGGACCCGCGCCTATCCGCAGCAGAGTGAGATCCTGACCTATCTGGAGCGGGTGGCCGACACCTACGGCCTGCGTCCGCACATAAGATGCGGCACCGAAGTGAAGCAGGCCGCCTATGACGAAGCGGCCGGCGCCTGGACCGTGACCTGCGCGGACGGCGGCGAGCTGCGGGCGCGCATCCTGATCCTGGCGACGGGCCAGCTCAGCCGGCCGGCGATCCCGAAGATCGAAGGAACGGATCTGTTCCAGGGCCCCGCTTTCCATTCGGCCCAGTGGGACGGCAATGTCGATCTTGCCGGGAAACGCGTGGCGGTCATCGGCAACGGCCCGTCCTCGGCCCAGATCGTGCCGGAGATCGCGCCCGAGGTCGACCAGCTGGTCATCTTCCAGCGCACGCCGAACTGGTTCTATCCCCGCGGCGACCGGCCCTACAGCCGGCTCGAACAGTGGCTGTTCCGGCATCTGCCTTTCTATGCCCGGCTCCACCGCGCTTTCATCTACCTGCAGCGGGAATTGCTCTATTTCGGCTTCCGCCAGGGCTCGCTCGCCGCGCGCTTCCTGGCCCACAGGCTGCGCAAGGTGCTCGAGCGGCAGGTTCCCGATCCGCAATTGCGGGCGCGGCTCACCCCGGACTATCCGGCCGGCTGCAAGCGGATCATCGTGTCGGACGATTTCCTGCCGGCGCTGGCCAGGGACAATGTCGCGCTCGAGACCGACGCGATCGGGCGGATCACGCCGACCGGGATCGTCACCAAGAGCGGGCGGACGCATGAGGTCGACGTCATCGTCTACGGGACCGGCTTCAAGAGCACCCAGTTCGTTGCGCCGATCGAGGTGACCGGCGCGGCCGGCGCGAACCTGCAGGAACGCTGGGCGGAAGGCGCCGAGGCCTATTGCGGGACCACCGTCGCCGGCTTCCCCAACATGTTCATTCTCTATGGCCCCAACACCAATCTCGGGCACAATTCGATCATCTTCATGGTCGAGCAGCAGGTCGCTCACATGATGCGACTGGTCGAGACCCTGTTCGAGCGTCGGCTGTGCTCGATCGGCGTCCGGTCCGCCGCGATGGCGGCCTACAACCGCGCCCTCCAGGCCGAGCTCGAAAACTCGGTGTGGAAGGCGGGCTGCCGCAACTGGTACATGACCGAGCGCGGCAAGATCACCAACAACTGGCCGCGTTCGACGATGGCGTGGAGGGCGCGGACCCGGGCGCTCGACCTGGGCGACTTCGAGCTGCTGCCGGCCTAGCCACAAGCTGGACTTGCCACGTCCCACTGGCGGAGCTTCGGGCCCGGCGGGTCCGGAGCCCCGCTCCCCCTGGAGCGTGATCACCTTCCGAACAATCGTCATTGCGAGAAATGAAGGAGACAGAAATGTCGACAACCAATCCGATCGATATCGTCCAGTCCATGTATGGGGAATTCGCGCGCGGCGACGTCGCCGCCCTCATGGCCCGCTTTCATCCCGAGGCACGGCTGATCGTCCACGCCCCGGACACCATTCCCTATGGCGGCACGCGTCAGGGTCACCGGGAGATCGAGCGCTGGTTCGGCTGAGCTCGGATCGACGGTGGCGATCGAGCAGCTGGAGGCCGAGACGATGATCTCCTCCGGAGACGAGGTTGCGGTGCGCGGCATCGAGGGCGGACGATCGACGGCGACCGGCCGCCGCTACCAGTCCGGTTTCGTCCATTTCTGGAAGATCCGCGACGGGCTCGTGGTGAGGCTCGACGATTTCGTCGACAGCGCCGCGGTGGCGGCGGCAATCGCGAGCTGACCGTGGAGCGCGTCGCTCAGCTCGATCCGATCGCCAAAGGCTTGCTCGACCAGATGGCGGCCGACCCCGCGCCCAGGCTTTGGGACGAGCCGCCGCCGCGCGCCCGCGCGCGCTACCGCGCGGTCACGCTGATGCTCGAACCGCAAGACCTCGCGATCGGACATGTCGAGGGCGTGTCGATGCCGGCCTGGGGCGGGGGCGGCGAGCTCGAACTGCGCGTTTACACGCCGGTCGCCGCGGGTGAGGGCGCCCTTCCCGGCATCGTCTACTTCCACGGCGGCGGCTGGATGTTCGGCGATCTCGATACACATGACGCTCTGTGTCGCGCGCTCGCCAACCAGACCGGCGGCCGCGTGGTTTCGGTCGACTATCGCCTCGCCCCCGAGGCCAGGTTTCCGGCGGCGGTCGAGGATTGCTACGCCGCGACTTCATGGGTGGCCGCGAACGCGGCCCGGCTCGGCATCGATCCGGACCGAATGGCGGTCGCCGGGGACTTGGCCGGCGGCAATCTCGCGATGGTCGTCTGCCTGATGGCGAGGGAGAGACAGGGTCCCCGCATCCTTCATCAGCTGCTGATCTACCCGGTGACGCAATGGAAAGCCGAGACGGCGTCGATGAATGCTTTCGCCGAAGGCTATTTTCTCGAGAAAGCCGGGATGCACCGGTTCTTCGATCATTACGCGCCCGGCGCCGATCCCGACGACTGGCGGATCTCGCCGCTTGCCGCCCCGGACCTTGCCGGCCTGCCGCCCGCCTATGTCGTGACCGCCGGTTGCGATCCCCTGAAGGACGAAGGCAAGGCCTATGCCGACCGGCTCGAGGCGGCCGGCGTCGCGGCCGTCCACGTCGACTATCCGGACATGATCCATGGCTTCGTCACCATGTCGGGCGCCCTGCCGACCGCCCGCCGGGCGATCGCCGAGGCGGCGGCCGCGCTGCGCGAAATATTCGAGCGGTAGAGCGGGCCGCGTGCATCCGGAGCGGGCTGCCGCAACGGGTACATGACCAGGCCGGAACTGCGCTCTGCATCGACAACAAGCTGTGGATGCGCCGCGGCCTTGGGTGTAGAATCCGGCCGGGCCGCGCCGGCCGCGGCCAACAGGGGAATCGGGTGGCGGACGTTGACGCCGATCTGGCGGTCATCATCTCGGCGATCGCCGCGGGCGAGCGCGCCGCCCTCAAGCAGCTCTACGACCGGTTCGGCGCCCGCCTCTACGGCATCGCCCATCGCATCCTGCGCGATTCCGCGCTCGCCGAGGACGCGATCCAGGAGGCGTTCGTCAAGATCTGGCGCAACGCCGGCAAGTTCGACCCTGCCCGCGGATCGGCGCTCGGCTGGGTCGTCATCATCGTCCGGCGCGCCGCCTTCGATCTGCGGCCGCGCGAGCCGGTGGCCGAACCGGTCGAGATCGCAGCCGAAGAGCCGGAAACCGGCATGCTCGATCCCGGCCTCGCGCGGGCGCTGGAAGCGCTGCCCGAGACGCATCGCAAGGCGCTGCTGCTGGCCTATGTCTATGGGCTGAGCCATGCCGAGCTCGCCGAGGCGATGGGCGCGCCGCTGGGGACGGTGAAAAGCTGGGTCCGCCGCGCCGCCGGCGCCCTCAGGAAGAGCCTGGTCGATGAGTGACGGTGATGCCGGGGCCGGCCTGGAGCTCGCGCTGCACGGACGCCGGAGCGACTGGCGCGGGGCGAAGGCCCAGGCCGAGGCCGAAAGGTGGGGGGGTCTGCTGGCGCCGCTCGCTTTGGCCATGCCGGCGATCGCCCCGCCGGCGGGGCTGGACGCAAGGATCGGCGGCGCGGTCGACCGGGCCGGAACCGACCTCGATGAGACCGTCGAAGAGAGGCTGGAGGAAGGCAGCTGGCGCGAGATCGCGCCGGGCGTCGAGGTCAAGCCGCTTTGGGACGACAGGACCTTCCTGGTGCGCTGCGGCCCGGGAGGCGTCTTCGTCGAAACGCGACCGATCGAGGATATTGTGATCCTCCATGGGGAAATCGCGGCCGGCGGAGAGGGGCTCGAGGCGGGGGATTATCGTCGAACGCCCGCGGGCTCGGCCGAAGGCGCCATCACCTCGCGCACCGGCGTCCTGATGCTGGTGCGCTACCGCTGACGCCCGAGCCGAGCTGTGCCGCGGACGGAATTTACTGGTAGCGGACGAGCATCAGCAGCCCGGTCCGCGAGGTGATTTCCTTATGGGCGACATGGGGCGGGACGCCATGATAATCGCCGCTGCGATACGTCTCGCCGCTGACGATCATGTCCCCTTCGAGGATGACGCAATGTTCGAAGCGGGGATGCTTGTGCGCCGGCAGCACGCCGCCGGGGGCGCAGCGCAGCAAATAGGTGTTGGCGTCCCACAGCCGCTTGATCTGAACGTCGCGCGTATATTGGCGCCAGCCCTCCTCGCGCCGGACGACGATGGCCGGCGGGCCGGCACTTTCGGCGGCGTCGACCGCGGCCTCGATCCGCTGCCACAAATCGGGGCGGGCCGGCGGCCGGGGAAAGGCCATCGCGACCGGCGCCAACTCTTCCTCGAGGCCGAATGCGTCGAGCGACGACAAGCCCGAAGCGCGCGCCGGTCCGTTCTCGTCCCGCCTGGCGGCTGCACCCTCGGAAGATCTGCTCGATCGCATCACGCTACACCTTGCACGGTCCGGCCGTTCCTATGCCCCGAACGGCCCGGATTGTCTAACGTTTCGAAACGCAACCGATTGTCGGCCACGCCGGCCGCGTCCGCCGGCCCGGATGCGCCCGGACCGAGGCGGAATCCCGACCCCATATCTGCCCTACGCCCGATCGAGGCGCTTTGGATGCAGCGCTCACCGGTCCTTGTCACCGGCCGGGCGGGCGCCGGCACACGAACGTCTCCCGCAGCGGCCGGCTGAAGCTGAGCGGGAAACGGGTGCCGCGCATGGTGACGATGCCGGTGACTAGTGTGGCGATTCGGAAATTCGCCTGTTCATGGAGGCGCGTCGGAGCGAATTTCCGAATCTCCAGCCACACTAGCAACCTAATGACTTTAGTGTGCTTCTTTGGATTTGAAGTTCGCTCCGAGCGTGCCCCGATCATCGGGCGAACTTCAAATCCAGCACACTAGCCCGCGGCGGTCGAAGACAGGACCGCCCGACATGCCGGGATAGACCGTGCCGAGCAGCATGGTCTGTCCCCGCCCCGGCGGTCCCGCCGCCCGCTCGCCGGTGGCGACCAGCCGCGACATGTGCCGGTAGCGGCCCAGTGCGAAGCCGACGGCGTAATAGGATCGCCCCTCACGCATGTCCGAGCATCGCACCGGCAGGGTGTGGCCGAGATCCGGCCCGCGCAGCTCGGCGACGTCGTTGCCGCCGTCCTCGCGGACCAATTGGAGAGGAGCGCCGCCCAGCGTGCAGGGTCCGCGGGCGGTGACATGGGCGGCGCTGATCATCCGCGTCGGCGCGATCCAGAATGCCGTTCCGAGCCCGTCGCCGCAGCGGATTTGCGCGACCGCATCATGGTCGATCGCCGGCTCATCGGCGGCGGTCGGGGAACGGGACCCGCCCAGCAGCAGGGCGGCGACAAGCAGCAGCTTCATGGAATTCCCCGATCGATGCGGTTTTCAGAAACGGCGGGCGAGACCGAAGCCGTCGAGCAGCCGGTCGAGACGGGCGCGCTCGTCGGGCGTCAGCCGTCGCTGCAGCGCCCTTTGGACGGCGGCATAGATGTCGACGCGGTTGTTCGGAGACATGTCGGCCTCCTCACGCGCCGCCCGCGGCGTCGATTTCGCCGTCGAGGGCGCCGGCTAGGACTGGGTGGCCCGGTTCATCAGCAGCGCAGCGGCGAACGCGCACACCTCGCCGACGCTCTTGTCCGGGACGACGCTCCACGAGATCGCACCCGCTTTGGCCTTGCCGAGCACCACCAGCGCGACCGAAACCGGCTCGTCGCTCTCGGCGAAGGCGCTGATATTCTCGGCCGCGAAGCTGATCAGATCGCGCACCGCATCGGTTTCAGGCGTCACGTCCGGGCGGATCGGCACGATGCTCACCGCGCGATCCTCGCGGCCGGCACCGTCAGCGGAGCCGGCGCAGCAGCTCGAGCCACTGCTGCGGGATCGGCTCGGCGAGGACGCGCTCGTAGAGGCGGCAGAGGAGCTCAATCATCGCGCCGGCTCCTCCGGCCCAGGAACCGGTCGTAGAGCAGCACGCAATACCAGAGAATGCCGAGCAAAGCGGCGATCGGCGGCAGCGCCTCGGCAAGCGCGCCGAGCACGGCGCCGGCCGAGACCAGGTCCAGCGTATATTTCGCCGGTGCATTGAGCTGATCCACCGACATCAGCACTCGTCCGCGCCCATCCGGTTCATCGCGTCCTCCTGTGGTAAGATGGAAAACAAGCGCGCCGGCAAGCGCCCTCGATCGTCATTGCGGAACGATTTTCGCCGACGCCCAATGGAGAAGGCGCTAAGCGGTGATCGGGCTTGATGGCGGAGGCGAATCGCAGGCGAGCTCCAAGAACCTCTGCGCGACTGAGCTTGGGTGAATCGGGTGAGGCGTCGGCCGCGCATAAGTGCGGGACCGCACGGTCCGAGCTTCCTCGTCCCACTCCTCGCTTTCCAGGAGGGCGATGGTTCTCGCCCGGCAGTTGATTTCCACTTCATATTCGGCGGTGACCGTGCCGCTGGGCAGCGGCGTGGCGCGGTCGATGCGATGCCGCAGAAATCTTCGCTCCCCGTTCGCCCTTATCGACAGGATGTCGACATAATGGGTCCGTTGCTGGTCGCGCCAAACCTCGAACCAGGGATACTGTTCCATCTGGCTCAGCAACAGGAAAACGACTGTGAAAATCATCGGCCACCTTCGCGGCCAAGAATATCGAATATCCTGCCCTCTCAAGGCGGAGTCAATTCCAGTTCCTTCCCCGTCATGAGGCCGGCTCTCATTTCGAGCCGGCCGAATTCACGCTGGGTAAAGCCTCAGTTCGGGGGCTCCGCGCCAATGCGCTCGCGGAATTCCCGGACATAGTCTCGTGTCTCGACGGGAAGATAATCCTCCCACGATCCGCCGTGCCGCCTTGCGGCCTCGATGGCCCGGCGCAACCGGGTCGGCCCGGAATTATAGGCCGCAGCAGCCATGGCAGGATCGCGAAAGACACGACGCTGCTCACGGTAATAAGCGCGGCCGATCGCTTCATTGTACTTTGGATTGGTGCGGTAGAGCCGCTCGTCCCATGGAAGGCCGGCCAGCCGCGCCGCTTCCGGCGCCGTGCGGGGCCTGACCTGGGCGGGGCCAACCGCGCCCCTCGGCGAGGTCAGCATCTCGCCGTTCGGACCGATTCCGCCCTCGATATGGATGACCGCCGCCCATTCGCGATCTTACGAATCCTCGCGGGGACTTTGGATCGGAACGTTGCGCGTGAATGTCGTGGTGCCGGGCTCATGAGGCTGCGCCACGCTTGCCATGTTAAACAGGCCGGGTTGGCGCTGACCGCGGCGCGGAAACAGCCCGGCATTCCTGGAGCCATCGAACAGCCCCAACTACGCCTCCACCAGCCCGGCCAGGCCGAGCCTTCCATAATCGACCGTCAGATAGCCGTGCCTGATCGGGCCGCGCGCTTCGGGAGCGATGCGAGCGACCTCGTCGGCCATGACGCCGATGCGCGACCGCCGGCCGGATTCGTCCCACAGATAATTGAAAGTGTAGAGGCCGAGGCCGTTGGCGAGGCGGCCCACCGGAGCGATGTCGCGCTTCAGCCGGCGGTCGGAAAAGATCGCCGCTCCCGTCTGTCCGGCAGCGAGAAGCTGGTTGAACAGGCCCGGATTCTGGGTTGTGGTGCTCGTGCCGCTGCCCGTCATCGAGCCCGTGGTCTGGCCGTTGACCGCCTGTCCGACGAGAATGTCATAGGGGGTCATGCCGGAGAGCTGGCCCATCATCTGGAGCTGGGCGAGCGGCGCGTTCGCATATTGCTGCTCGATGCCGCGCTGCTGATCGCCGAGCTGGGCCAGCAGCTCGAGGTCGCTTCGGGTCGCGTCCGAATATTGGCCGGCGAGGTTGCCGAGCACGGCCGCGCCCTGCAGCCCGCGATCGGCCGCGTCGTCGCGCTGGCCGGCGTTGAACTGGCCTATCGCATTGGCCTGGCTGTTGTTGAACATGCCGACGTCGTTCTGCTGGCCGGCATTGAACTGGCTCATCGCATTGTTCTGGGCGGCGTTGAACTGGCCGGCATCGGCGGCGAGCTGGGCCTGGCTGAGATTGGTCTGCAGGCCGCCCTGGTAGCCGGCGATCGCCATCTGGTTCTGCGCGGCGGCGAGCGCCGCGGCGGCGTCGGCATCTGCGCCGAACTGGGCGAGGCCATATTCGTTACGCGCCCCGGCGTTGGCGAGCGAGGCCGCATTGGCGGCGCCGGCATTGGCGAGGCCGGCGGTGAGCCCCATCTGGCCCTGGGTGAGCGCGAACTGGTTGCGAGCGTCCATATTGGCCGAGGCGGCCGCATTCTGGCTGGCCTGATTGGCGAGGCCCGCCTGCAGGTCGAGCCCGGCGCCCTGGAGATTGGCGTCGTTGCGGAAGCCGGCATTGGCGAGGCTGGCGGCATTGGTCGCCGCGGCGCCGAACTGGGCGGCGTCGGCGCCCATTTCCCCTTGGGCGAGCGCGAACTGGTTCTGCGCCTGCTGGTTGGCGAGCGCGGCATTGTTGCGCGCGGTCGCGCCGAACTGCCCCGCCGCTTCCTCGAAGCCCGCCTGCGCGAGCTCGAAGGCATTGGCCGACTGGGCGCCGAACTGGGCGGCCTGGTCGGTGCGCGCGGCGCGGTCGAGCGCGAACTGGTTGGCCTGGCCGGCATTGAACAGGCTCGCCTCGTTGGCGGCGCCGGCGCCGAACCGGTCGGCCTCGTTGCGCGCGCCGGCGTTGAACAGATTGCCCTCCTGGGTGAGCCCGGCCTGGGCGATGGCGTGCTGGTTGGCGGCGCCGGCATTGGCGAGCGACACGCCGGTCTGGTTCTGGGCGTTGAACAGGCTTGCCTGCTGGCGATTGGCGGCGTCGGCCTGGGCGAACTGGGCGGCGGTATCGAAACCCTGCGACCGCAAATTGGCCGTGAGCGCGCCGCGTCCCCGCGCGATCTCGCCGGCAAGCTCGGCCTCGGCAATGCCGAAGCGCGAGCCGCCGAAGGCGCCCGACCTCGCGCCCTGAGCGGCAAGCCGAGCCTGCTGCTGGGCCGCGGACCGGTCGTAATCGGCCAGCGACGCGCTGACCACGTCGTTCTGATAGGGGTTCTGCCATGCGCCGAGATCGGTGAGCCCGCTCGCCGCATTGGCCTGGGCCGCGGTCGCGGCGGCGACCGGCGCGATCGTGGCCGAACCCGCGCTGGTCGGGGCATAGCCCTGCGCGGTCGCGCCGATCGGCGCGCCGGTGCGGGCGGCGGCATAGCCTTTGGCGTTGTCGAGGGTCGGCGCGGCATAGCCCTTGCCGCTGACCAGAGCGGCATCGCCAAGGTGAGGCGCCGCATAGCCGGTCGCCCGGGCGGTCGCGACGGGACCGAGATCGGGCGCGTCGACGCTTGCGCCGCGCATGGTGGCGGCATTGCCGAGCTGCGGCGCGGCGAAATGGGTGACGCCCGCCTGGGCCGCCTTGCCGAGCGTGCCGGGATCCGCGCCGAAGGCGGTCGGCGCCTTGGTCGCCTTGATCGTCGGCGCCCCATAGGTCGACGCGGCTCCGGTCGCCGCCTTCACCGCCGGCGCGGCGGTGGCAAGGTTGGCGGGAGCCGTCGCGGCCGACTGGGCCAGCTGCGAAGCGGTTCGCGCCTGGCCCTGCCAGTCGGACAGCTTGCCGGCATTGTTCCACGCCATGCGCTGCAGCGGCGAGGCCGAGGCGACGAAGCTGTTCGGATCCATGTTGCCATAATCCGCGATGCGCCCGACATAATCCTGCGCCGCCTCGGTCAGCCAGGGCGGCGTGACCGGCATCGTGGTCCCGCTGGTCGTCTCCGAGCTGTTCTGCCGGGTTGCGGTCTTCGTCTTCGATTTCGATCCGGAAATCCCCATTGTCGTTTCCTATCGGCCGAGTTTGTGGCGCAAAGCGAGGCGGGCGGCGAGGCCGCGGTCGAGGCCGCCCGGCGGGGTTGCGGCGGGCGCCATCGGCCCGGGCGACGGGTTCGGCCGCGACATCAAAGCGGCGAGCTGAGCCATCCTTGCCGGATCGAGGCCGGGCGGCAACGTCTTGCCGGCGGTCGCCGGCTGGCCGGGCGCTTGCGGGTTCGCTGCCGGAGGCGAGCCCGGGCCCTGGGGCGGCAGCGCCTTCGGTTTCGAAGCGGAAATGCCCATGTCAAAGTCCTTTCCTGACCGTCAGCTGATAGGTTTCGTAACCCGACGCCTTGAGCCGCCTGGCCCATCCCGGGCGGGACGAGACGATCGCGCCGGCGCAGCCGATCCGGCGCCCCCATTGCTCGGCGCGGGGAATCAGCAGGTCGGCGATCTCATCGAGATCGCCGGCAGCGAGCTGGCCGTGAATGTCCGTCGCGCCGGTCGGATAAAGCTCGACACTGAACACGATCGCCGCCTTGTCGCCGACGATCAGACCGAAGGTGCCGTCCAATATCTGCCGGTCGAGCCATTCGATCGGATATCGGCGCGGATCCAGTGCCAGCGCGAACCGGTCGCGAAAGCGCAAATAGCCGGCCCAGTCGGGAACGTATGAAGCCGGGTCCCGGGCCGCGACGCCCGGCCCCGACGGGATCATGGCGTGCGTGGCGGGGCTTCCCCGCGGAACGCGACTTCGGCGTCGGGATCGGATTCGTCGACCACCGGCCAGCCCTGAAGATCGTGAAGCCGGCCGGCATAGTCCTGCGCCGCGGCGTGGCTTTCGATCAGCAGCTGGTTGAGGCCGGAAACATTAGGCTTCACAACGACCGCGAAGGCCGCCGGCCGCGACCGGATGTAGATGGTGTGGCTCATTTCTTTTCCTCACGGACGGCGGGCGCGCGTCTTCGTACCGGTGGAATGGTGGGGCGGGCGAGCGAGGCTCGATGCTGTTTCAGCCGAAGGCGGCGGCCGGCGGCCGATGCCTTGCCGGCGCGGCGCGGCGCGACGCGCTCCCGCCTGAGGCCGGATTCATTTCTCGCCCAGCGCGACCGCGTCGAACACCGGGCGCCCGAGACGGAAGCCGACGCCGGCGGCCGACAGCCTGAAGGCGACGATCCGCCCGCTGGCACGGAAGCAGAAGCAATCCGCGCCCGCCGCCAGCGTGTAGGGGCCCTTGGCGGTCGCCGCTCCCTGCGGATGGCCGCGCGCCTCGATGGTCAGCGACACGTCGCCCGACTGGCGCTCGAAATCGGGCCTGATGCCGCGCAGCATCAGCCGCCGCCGGCCCGACTCCAGATACTGGTCGGTCGACTGGATATGGGCTGCGCCTGGATGATAGAGGTCATATTCGTGCAGATAGATATCGCCGTTAATGTCCCCCATCAGCGCCGACGCCTTGAAGTTGACTGTCGCCGCTCCCGCGATCGGATCGTCGAGGAAGGCGCTGCGCGCGATCCGGCCCTGATACCAGATCGGCCGTTGCTGCCGCGCCGACTCGTCGACGCAATAAGCGAAATAGCGCGTATTCTCGTTGTCCGCGCCGCTTTCGCGGCTGTCGCGGTAGAGCACCCAGACTTCATTGTATCGCCGCAGATATCCGACCACCGCCCTGGTCGGCACCGCCACCGCATGATCTTCTATATCCCGGCTGATCGTCGAAGGGATGCGGACCGGGAAGGTGCCGGCGCCGGCCCAGGTCCACAGGTTCATCGCGCTGTCGATCCAATAGGCGACGCCATTATGGACCGCGACCGCATTGGGATTGGCAAGCCCGCAGCCGCTGGCGACCGGCTCGAAGCTGTAGGTCTGGGAAGGCTCGCCGATATACTGGCCCTGGAACAGGCCCGACGTCGTCCACACCGCGACGATCGACCCGACCATCCTGCCGGTGACGATCGCGCCGCCACCCTCGAGCACATGCTCGAAGCCGTTATTGACGGAGCTGATCGTCCAGTCGGTATAATCCTGGAGGTCGCTGCCGCGGATGCACAGCGGGTTGAAGTCCCCGCTGAAATATTCGCTGCAGCCCAGCGCCAGCACCTGGCGCTCGGGGGTGACGAGGATCGCCTGGATGCGCTCCGGCGCCCCCGGCACGGCCGTCGCCTGGCTGAAGCCGCATTGCTCATACAGCGTGCTCTCCCCTCCCCCGCTGTCGGTCCAGCTGGCGAGCAGCACGGCGGAGTTGGACGCGCCCCAGGACTGCAGCGACCAGGCGGTTATCTGCTCGGTGGGCGCTGGAGAGGGCGTGACGTCGGTGGGCGTGCCGAAGCTCAGCACCTGCCATAATTTCCCCTGGGTCCCGTAGAACATGTGCAGGAAGGTGCCCCGCTTCAGCGCGAAGATGGCGCGCACGGTGCCGCCGAGACCGGATTCGACCAGTCCCCAGCCGCCGATCGTCTGCCAGCCGCTGCCAAAGGGGCGCACATTGTTGACGTCGGCTGCGCCGATTGCGCCGCCGAAGGCGGAATCGTCCGAGTTGACGCCGAGCGGGATCTCGAGCGGAATGTCGATCTGCATCGTTCCTCCCGGGTCGAAATTATGTCATTTGTTTCAAACTGAACCGCAGAGGTTCGATCATGGTGTCGTGAACGGCAGCGGCGATCAGCGGGTGCGCAGTGACGCTTCTTTCGACGCGATCACCGGCGTGAAAGCGGTCATTTGCGACGCCTGTGCTGGATATAAAACGGCCCCCGGGCGCTAACCTGAGGGCCGCAGTGATTTGAAGCTCCAGCCGGGGTGCCACACCCGGATCTCTTCACCCGTTGGGGCTACTGTACCACTCCAGCCGCAGCTGAGGTGGTGCGTGAGGAGGCGGTTCTCACCTCTGGAGCTTCACGTGAACTCGTGAACGTTTATCTGGGCTCTGGTTTCCGCTCTGTCAAATTCTGTGTGGTAATTTTACCACACATACGAAACCTGCTGTCTCATAGGCCGGGACTGATGACAGATCGATGAACCTGACGAAAAACCGGCCGGGACGCGGGGGAATTGAACCCATAGCGAGCGGGCCTATTCGGCCTTCGCTCCGGCGGCGGCGATCGTGTCGGACAGGAACACCGCGCGTTCGGACAAATGGCCGATTTGCCAGGAAAGGCCATGGTCGACCTGGGCAGTGATGCCGGCGCGGGCGAGCTTGGCGAAAAAGGCATAATCCTCGCCGACCGGCCGCAGCGGATCGCTGTCGGCGATGAAGCCGAACAAGGGCCAGTAAGGTTCGCCGGTCGACGCGGCGTGCGCCTTCAGCGCCGCATCCATCGCCTCCAGATCGATCAGCACCATGCCGAAGCCCATCCGGTCGACCGGCTCGACCTTGCCGGCGGCGGCGTCCCCGGGCGTCGTCCAGACCGGCTCCGGCCTGCCGTCTTTGATCCGCGCCGCCATCGGCACGTGGGGCTGGTTGCGCCCCGGCCGCCGCCGGCTCGCATAATTGACGCCGACCAGCGGCAGGCCGTGCGACAGCAGCCGCAGCAGGGAATTGGCGGGGAAAATGTGGTCGGAATCGAGGCAGAGAGCGTAGCGGGCGCCGGTCTCGAGCGCGGTCTTTATGAGCTCGTTGCGCGCGATGACGTGCGGCAGGCCGTGCGTCCAGAGCGGGCTCAAGGTGATCGAGGGCTCGGCTTTCACCGTATGGGCGACGAGCGCGAACAGAGAGACACAGAAACGATAGGCCGGATCGCGGTGGCACGGGATGCAGACCGCTATCTTCATGAGGTGCAAATGGCCAAGCGCACCGGAGGACGCTAGCAGCTGGCGGCAGCCCGATCCAGACTTGCCGAAATGGCGAATGGCAAATGGCAAATGGCCAATTGCCAATGGCCAATTGCCAATCCCAAGCTCAGCAGGCTTCGATCCAGAAGCTGCTCCCGGTCGCGACGTCGATGCTGGTGTCGCTGCAATAAATGGCGACCTGGAAATAGTCGGTGCCGCCGCTGACCGGGATCGGCCCGCTGGCGACGGTCATCACCGGCTGCAGGATGGCGCTCGGCGACGTCTGGTGAGCGGCCGGCCGGCCGTCATAGGCGGCGCCGCCATTCTTGTAGACCACGACCGACATCTGCGAGCCGGCGGTGACGTTGGCGAAGAGGA
This sequence comes from uncultured Alphaproteobacteria bacterium, assembly GCA_963848555.1. GTDB lineage: Bacteria > Pseudomonadota > Alphaproteobacteria > Sphingomonadales > Sphingomonadaceae > Allosphingosinicella. The sequence goes on from CAWKEE010000007.1 coordinate 15,560, forward strand.
TCATGCAGCCGACCCGGACGCGGGTCTGGCCGGCAAGCGTGGTCAGCCGGCTGTTGTTCGCGACATTGTCGTGATAGCCGCCATCGTCATAGGTTTCGACGTCCCACGACAGGAAATAGCCTCCAGCCGAGGCGTTGATCCCGGTTTCGCTGACGCTCTTCCTGACCATGCAGCCGCTGCGCAGCAGCGTTCGCTGCGCATCGGCGTCTGCCGCCGCCACCATCGACCGGCCGGCCGCGGTGCAGGCGATCTCCTCGACATCGCCTGCTCCCGACGACGAACGGCCGAGCAGCCGGTCGGTCGCCGACACGTTCTGGAGCTTGGCGTAAGTGACGGAATTGTCCCTGACCGCGGCGGTGATCTGCCCGCCGGCATCGTCATAACTGAAGTCGATCGTCGCGCTGTCCGCGAGGATCGCGCCGACCGCATCCTGGGCAAGCTCGTCACTATATTGGGTGATCGTGCACGCGACATTGATCGTGTCGGCGCCGTCATTCGGCGTGATCGCGATGCCGGCGCCGGCGGTCAGCGCCGAGCCCAGCGCGTCGCGCGCCATCTCGTCGCCATATTGGGTGATGGTCGAGGCGATGGTGATGGTGTCGGCGCCGTCATTCGGGGTGATCGAGATGCCGGCGCCGGCGGTCAATGCCGCCGCCAGCGCGTCGCGCGCCATCTCGTCGCCATATTGGGTGATCGTCGAGGCGAGGGTGACGGTGTCGCCGGGATCGTCCACCGCGATCGCGATTCCCGCGCCGGCCGCCAGGGTCGCGCCGACCCGGTCGCGCACCGCCTCGGCCAGGTCGGAAATGTCGGCCGCGACGATCGCCAGCAGCGTCTTGGCCTCGGCCGGGGTGAGGTCGATGGGGTCGCCGGTTCCGGCCGACGCCGCGCGGCCCTTGAGCCGGGCCTGCGCCATGTCGGCGAGCTTGGCGTTGGCGACGGCATCGTCGGCGATCGTCACCACGCCCGAGCCGGCCGCGGCGATGACGTCGCCGCTCAGCGCCGAGCGTTGCAGGCCGCCCGCGCCGGTGAATTCGAGGCCGCCGCCGACGATCAGCTCTTCCGCGGCGCCGGCGCCGGCCGCGTCGCGCCCGACCAGCCGGTCGGACGCCGACAGCATGAGGTCGGCCGCGCTGTGGCTGTGGCCGGAGGTCGAGAAAGCGGCCCAGGCCGAGCCGTCCGACCATTTCACCTCGCCGGTGGTGCTGTCATAGACCAGCCCCTGCTTGTGCTGCGACGCCGCCGGCAGCTCGGCGGCGGCATAATCCTTGAGCCGCAGCGGCACCGGCCAGACGTCGGTCACCGCTCTCCTGATCGTCCGCAATATCTCCCTGGCCCAGAACGGCGCCGGCGCCGGCTCGAAGAATTGGCGCATCAGCCGGCCAGTATGTCGAAGCCGGCGCGCACCGGCAGGTCGCCGGTCAGCCCGGCGCGGTCCCTGCGGCGGGTCTCGCGGCGCAGCCGGCTGAGCGCCTCGATTTCCTCGTCGCGGGCGAGCGCATAACCTTCGGGGTCGCGCAGCGACCCGCGGTAGAGGATCTTCTTGGCGGTCGCGAGGATCAGCCGGCCGGCTTCGGTGGTCCAATGGTTCGACTCGCTGTCCAGCGCCGGCACGGCGGTGGCAGCGAGGCCGTGGACCGACAGCGCATAGGCGCCGTCCGGCACCGGCCAGAGCTGGATCGTCCCTTCATTCCCGGCCCATGAGGCCGGGCGGCCGGTCTCGGTTCGATGCTCGATCCGCTCGAGCGCGACCTTGGCGAGCGGCTCGCCGGCGAAGGCGACCAGGCTGGCGATGCGGATGCCTGCAGGGAGCGCGAGCGTGGCATCGCCGCTGGAGGTCGTCGCGGCCGCCGATGCCCGATTGAACCAGAATGGCTCGTCGGCATGATATTCGACGGCGTCGGCGACGGCGTCGATCCTGGCCTGCGCCAGCTCGCCGCCGGCGGCCATGTCGTCGCGATTGGTGTCGAGGATGAGCCGCGTATAGAGCTGGGCCAGCGTCGCCATCGGCGCCTCCGGAAGCGGAGCGGAGCGAGGGCTCCGCGGGTTGGTGTTTCATCTGGAATCGGCGACGGTCGACGCAGGTGATCGGATCTGCGACCGGCTCGCAGGATGTCCTGGCCGGGCGTCCGGTGGAAACCGGCCCTGCGGTCGGGCACCGGTCCTGGACGCCGGCAATCGCGCCGCCCTCACCTGTCCGGTGAGTCAGCTTGACGATTTCCCGCACGGGCCTCGCCCGCCGTCCGGAAGGATCCGGGCGGGGGTGGGGCAGCTGAAGAGGCGCGGAACCGGGCCGAGGCTTTCCGCCTAGGCGTCCGGATCATGCTGATAATAGGAAATCTGTACCTGCAGGATGCGGATCGCATAGTCGGTCAGGTGGCCCAGGATCGGCGTGTGATGTCCGGGAAGCGGCTCGAAATATTCCTGGGCCCATGGCAGCTGCATGCTGCGGTCGAGGCAGAAGCGGGTGGCGTAGTCGAGATTGCAGGCCAGCATCTCGCTGATTTTCGAGACGGTGAAAAACTTGTCGCCTACCCGGAACGGATCGCGCGACGTGCCATAGACGACCTCGACCCAGGGATTGCCGTCATGGTCCGCAAAGGCCTGGCGAATGAGCCCGGGGTGGGGTTCGGGGCCGGGCGCGGCCGGATCCTCCACATAAGGGAAACGGCACCAGACGATATCGTAGGGTGCCGGTACCGTTGAGAGTGGATAGAATGTGGCCGGCAATTACCAGCCGGGGCCGCTGATCGGCGTGAGCCTGAACCCCTCCGGCTTGCCAGCATCGACCTGCTTCTGGAGCGCGTCCAGATAGGCATCGCTGATCTCGCTGTGATAACGCGGCTGGGTGCACGGCGGGATCGTTCCAGCGCGACGCGGCGGAGCGGAGGTCGCCTTGATCTTACGTGCGGGCATCGTTTTATCCCGTTCGAGAATGGTCGTGGTCATAGCGATTTAATCCGGTGTCTTATTATGCTCATACAGGTGAACAGGCCCTTAAGGCCAGCCGGAATTTTTCGGGTAACGGTTCGGCCGCCGAAAAGCTGCGTGCTCCAGTGTCTCGCGGCCCCCATATGTGTGTTTCCTGCGGTCAATTGCGGGTCCATGTCAAGCAGGCGATTGTTTCAATAGTGGCCCGAATGTCACAGCTCTGGACTGTCGCCTGAACGCTCTGAATTCCGGCCAGGCCTATATGTACCACATTTGCCGCCACCCCTGGCGTGATTTTTATCACGCCCGGGAGCGGCTGGAACGGGCCGGAATGACGCCCCGGTTCGAACGGGTGCGACTATGCGAATACGGCATGCCCACCCGCCGCCGGCGCCGACCCCGCCTGGCAGATGCGGGGTCGGCGCGAACGACATTGCGGACCTGATCGGGCCGTCCATCGGCGCCGGCCGTGGACCGGTTTCGTCATGGACGCCCGAACGCTCCCCGTCCCGTCAGTTGAAGTGCAGCCGCGACGCGTGCTCGGCGCGCAGCGTCCTGTAGCCGTAGAGAAGGTCGAGCCGGCACGGGAAATTGTCGTTGTTGATGTCGTACTGGCGCACGATCCGCATGCTGATCCCGTCCAGCACCTCGCGTTGCGCGAAGTCGACGCCGCTCGGCATGATGAGGTCGGCGGTCGCGAAAGCGAACGCATCCTCGTGGTAGAGCAAAGAGGTGCCGAGCGCGTCGTCGGCGGTGCCGGCGAAGGTCAGCGCCTTGCCGGCGCCGGCCGAGACGATCGTCACATTCTGCCTGGCGCCCGACGTGACCGGCGTCGGCGCCACATTCAATGAGGTCGCGCCGGAGGTCGCGTCGGCGGTCGCGACGAACTGCTGCAGCACGCCGGTCGACGCCTTGGTCTCGGGATGGACGCTGTAGACCCCGGCGATGGTGAACACGTCGCCCTGGAGGATCGTCCCCGACCCGCCCGAGACGGTGACCGTGGCCGACCCGGAGGTGATCCCCGACGAGCTGTTGCAGACATAGGAGCCGTTGGCGCCGCCGCGGCTATGGCCGGGCCAGAGCGTGTTCTCGACGAAGTCGAAGCCGGCGGCGCGGCCGACAAAGCCCTCGCTATATTGCCGGGCGAGCGCCGACTGCGAGTTGAACAGGTCCTTGGTGTCCTTGACCAGGTCGGCCATGTCCCGCGAGTTCATGTTGGCGGTTCGACCCGACATCGGCGCGAGGCCCCGCTGCAGCAGCACGCGCCCCTCCAGCACGTCGTCATAGACGATCGCGTTGCCGCTGTCCCAGATCGAGCCGTAGACGTCCTTGTACATGGTCATCGCGTCCGCCTCGATATTGGCGGCGAGCACGCTCATCGCCGGATCGAGCACGCGCTTGGAAAAGTCGTCGAGGCTCATCGTCAGCTCGGCCGACGAGAAGTTGATGTCGACGCCTTTCTGGGTCTGGACCTGCAGCGTCAGGCTCGCCTCGGTCGTGTCCTGCGCGTTCAGCGTCTTGCCGGTGCGCACCGTATATTGGTTGGGCAGCCGGATCTTGAGGCTGTCGCCGATCTTCGCGCCCTTCTTCGCGAACGAGGAATCATATTGGCGGTTGATCGAGCCGACGAAGTTCAGCTTCTGGTGGAGTCCATGTGTTCAGAACGGCTCGCAACTGCCGTTCCCGCCCTTTCGGGCCGCTGGCGGTTTCCTCGCCAGAGCAGACTATCTCATCACCCGCTGGGGGTGCGATGCGCTTCGGGGCGCTTGCCCCTACTCCCTCCCGGGATAGTCGTTACACCTTGCCTGACTTGTGCGGACAAACTCCGCCGCTGCGGTGTTTGCCGAGGTTACAGTTGAAACAGAGGACTTGAAAGCCGGGCGGGAAGCCCTTCTTTCTCAGCCATTGGTAGAAAGCCGTACCGCTGCGCCCATAGGCTCGGTTCCGCCGCATTTCGGCGCCGTCATTGTCGACGTGGTCGATCGACAGGAACATGGGTTCGGTTTCGCCGCAGCAGGAACAGACCTGACCGCCGTATGCGGCAAACACTTGCTCGCGCAGCGTCGCCGTGAGTCGGCGGGTCTTGTCGCTTTCCACCTTCCGAAATGCGGCAAGCTGCTCAGGCGTCATCGCGGCAATGGCATCTCGCCGGCGCTTGATCATGCGCTTACGATATTCACTGCCTAAGCGAGCCCGATAATCGCGGGAATAGACCCTGTGACGCTCCAGATCCTTGTGCCGATACTCAGCGAGATATTGCCGAGTGCATTCCGGACAACGCCACGTTCGGCCCGTCCGCGAAGCGTCGAATTGCCTGCCGCAACCCTTGCACTCCACGATCCGTGGCTTGGCTTTCTGCCTTTCTCTGTACTGTCGCTGATATTCGACTTGCTGCTTCTTGAAACAGGAGGCGCAATATAGCCTGCGCCTCGGATGAGGCGACGACGTTTCCCCACACCCCTTGCAACAAATCAGGCCTTGGCTCGGTGTTGCCA
>CAWKEE010000008.1:0-9033 GCA_963848555.1 uncultured Alphaproteobacteria bacterium
AATGTGCTCGAGCATGCTGTCCATAGCACAAAGCTTCTAGTTGGTCAATAGTGAACTATTATAAGGTCGGACGCAAAGGGCTCACCCTCGCAAGACTGACCGTGGCGAGCGCCCGAGTGCATCACAGAATTCAATCCTCGACTTCGCGTCCCGTCTTATTCAAAACAGCGGAAACTGGACCTGTGTTTATCCGGAAAGCGTGGAGAAAACAGATTTATGGTCGCGCATGTCGCCACGGTGGCGTTCCTGGGGCTGGAGGCGCGCGCGGTCGAGGTGCAGGTGCAGATCGCTCCGGGCCTGCCCCGCTTCCTGGTCGTCGGCCTGCCCGACAAGGCGGTCGGCGAGAGCCGCGAGCGGGTCCATGCCGCCTTGGCCGCGCTCGGCCTGTCGCTGCCGCCCAAAAGGATCACCGTCAACCTGTCGCCGGCCGATCTGCCCAAGGAGGGCTCGCATTACGATTTGCCGATCGCGCTCGGGCTGCTTGCCGCGATGGGGGCGATCGATCGCGAGACATTGAGCCACTATGTCGCGGTCGGCGAGCTCAGCCTGGATGGGCGGCTGGCGCCGTCGCCCGGTGTGCTGCTGGCGGCGATCCACGCCTCGGCGGTCGGGCTGGGGCTGATCTGCCCGGCGGCGCAGGGTCCGGAAGCGGCCTGGGCCGGCGAGGTCGAGGTGATCGCCGCCCCGGACCTGATCGCGCTGATCAACCATCTGCGCGGCCGCGCGGTGCTGTCGCCGCCCTTGCCCGGCACGGCCGAGCGGCCCGGCCCCGGCCCGTGTCTGTCGCAGGTCAAGGGGCAGGAGACGGCCAAGCGCGCGCTCGAGATCGCCGCCGCCGGCGGCCACAATCTGCTGATGACCGGTCCGCCCGGCGCCGGCAAGTCGCTGCTCGCCGCCTGCCTGCCCGGAATCCTGCCCGAGCTGACGCCGTCCGAAGCGCTCGAAGTGTCGATGATCGCGAGCGTCGCCGGCGAGCTCCGGGACGGCCGGCTGATCCGCGCCCGCCCCTATCGCGCGCCGCATCACAGCGCGTCGATGCCGGCACTGGTCGGCGGCGGGCTCAGGGTGCGGCCGGGCGAGGTCAGCCTCGCCCATTTGGGCGTGCTGTTCCTCGACGAGCTGCCCGAATTCCAGCGCCAGGCGCTCGATTCGCTGCGCCAGCCGCTCGAGACCGGCCGCGTCCAGGTCGCCCGCGCCAACGCCCATGTCACCTATCCGGCGCGGATCCAGCTGGTGGCGGCGATGAACCCCTGCCGCTGCGGCCATCTCGGCGATCCGGCGCTCGCCTGCGCGCGGGCGCCGCGCTGCGCCGCCGACTATCAGGCGAAAGTGTCCGGGCCGCTGCTCGACCGCATCGACCTCCATGTCGACCTCCAGGCAGTCGCGGCCTCCGACCTCATATTGCCGCCGCCGGCCGAAGGTTCGGCCGAAGTGGCGAAAAGGGTCGCCGCGGCGCGCGACATCCAGACGCGGCGCTACGAGGCCGCGGGCATCCGCACCAACGCCGAGGCCGACGGGGAGCGGCTTGACGCGGTGGCGACCCCCGACGAGCCCGGCCGCCGCCTCCTCGCTTTGGCCGCCGAGGCGATGCGCCTGTCGGCGCGCGGCTACCACCGGGTGATGCGCGTGGCCCGCACCATCGCCGATCTTGCCGGCAGCGAAAGCGTCGGCCGCGTCCACGTCGCCGAGGCGCTGAGCTACCGGCGACTGGCGCCGCGCAACTAGCTGCCGTCGACGCGCGGCGGGCCTGCTTCGCCAGCGCTCGATGAGCGCCAATGTGTTGGATTTGAAGTTCGCCTGATGATCGGGTCACGCCCGGAGCGAACTCCAAATCCAAAAAGCACACTAGATTCATAAGGTTGCTTGTGTGGCTGATCGGAAACGACCAAGGACTCCCGGGATCGAGAGAGACTGTGCCATTTCGGACATTTCGCTCGCTTCGTGGTTTACGTCCCGTTAACTTGTCGATATCGTCGCTCCGGCCGGGTTTTTCCGGCCAAGGAGGACAGAGAAATGGGGAGCAACACTGAAGTCGCGCTGGTGGAACTCACCGACGCGGAAATCGACGCGGTGGCTGGCGGCGCCAAGGAGACCGAGGCCGCAACCGGGGTCAAGGGCTGAACCGCACCGGGTCCGGCGGCCAAGGCCGCAGGATCCCGTCGACACGGTCTCGCCAAGCCTGGCGGGGCATACTATAACCCCCGGACAGCGGGGGTTTTTTGTGCAGTTATTCAGGCCCGAGGCAATGCGCGGCCAGGACCGGCTCCACGGCGAGCTGGTGCTGGTGCCGCCGCTTTCCTGGCAGGTAATCGGCGCCTTCTTACTGGCGGTGGTGCTGGTCGCCGGCCTGTTCCTGTCGTTGGCGCATTATGGCAAGGTCACCTCGGTCGAGGGCCGGCTGACCGGCAGCCGCGGGATCGTGCGCGCCGTCGCCCTCCGCTCCGGACGGGTGGAAGCGGTGCTGGTCGAAGAGGGCCAGCGGGTAGCCGCGGGAACTCCGCTCGCGCGGATCTCGGTGGCGACCAGCGACGGCGCCGCCCTGCTCGAGGAACGGCGCGCCGCCGCCATCGTCCGGCAGGACGAGCTGTTGAGGCTGCGCGCGCCCGAGATGGCGCAAGCCTTCCAGGCGCGGGCGAACGGTCTGCGCGCCCAGATCGACGGCGACCGCCGCGAGATCGCCAGCATCGCCGCCCAGATCGACGAGCAGCGCAACCTCGTCGGCGCCGCCGCGGCGGACTTGGCGACGGTCCGCTCCGTTGCCGCCCGCGGCTTCATCTCGCAGCGCGACGTGCGGCTGCGCGAGGAGCAGCTCGCCACCCGCCGCCAGGCGCTGGCGCGGCTCGAGCAGGAGCTGTCGACCCGCCGGGCGCGCATCTCGGTCACCGAAGCCGATCTCGACCGCGCCCGCACCGACTATGACCTCCAGATGACCGGCCTCGCTGGCGAGCGGGCCGAGCTGGCCGGAACCGCGGCGGCGGACGAGAACGCCGCCGCGGTGGTGGTGACGGCCGCCCAGGCCGGAATCGTGACCGGCATCGCCGTCCATCCCGGCGACGCGGTGACGCCGACGAACCACATACTGTCGATCGTTCCCGACGGCACCCGGCTGCAGGCGCGGATCGAGGTGCCCGCCGCGGCGGCCGGCTTCATCCAGCCGGGACAATCGGTCCGCCTCGCCGTCGACGCCTTCCCCTATCAGACCTACGGCACCGTCGACGCCCGGATCGATTCGGTGTCGATGACGACCGTGCCGGTCGCGCGCGGCGACGGCTCGGCGGAAGAGGTGTTCCTGGTCCGGGCGACGCTGCAGTCCGATGCGGTGCGCGCCTTCGGCCGCCGGCAGCCGCTTCGGCCGGGGATGACGGTGACCGCGCGCATCACCACCCGCACCCGCAGCCTTGCCGAATGGCTGTTCGAGCCATTGTTCGCGGTCGGCCGCCGATGAACGCGCCCGTCGGCATCGACATGGGCATCCTGCCGCGCCGGCGGATCCGGCAGGTGCGCCAGTCGGAGGCGGCCGAATGCGGGCTCGCCGCCCTGGCTATGATCGCCAACTGGTGGGGGCATGACGTCGATCTCGGCGCCCTTCGCCGCCGGTTCGGAATCTCGTCCCGGGGCATCAGCCTGCGCGAACTGATGCGGACCGCCGACGCGATGGGGCTGGCCCCGCGTCCGCTGAAGATCGGGATCGGCGGACTCGCCGGCCTCCAGCTGCCCGCGATCCTCCACTGGGACATGAACCATTTCGTGGTCGTCGAGCGGGTTTCGAAGGGTTCGGCCTATATCGTCGATCCCTCGCTGGACGGGCGCTGGCACGACGAGGCGTCGCTGTCGCGGCATTTCACCGGCGTCGCCCTCGAGCTGCGGCCGACCAGCGACTTCGCGCCGCAGCGGGAACGCCAGCGCCTCAGGCTCAGCCAGCTGTGGAGCGGCGCCACCGGCCTGCGGCGCACGATCGCCCAGGCCGCGATCCTCAGCCTCGTCCTGCAGGCGCACGTGCTCGCCTCGCCCTACCTGCTCCAGCTCGCCATCGACCAGGCGCTCCCCGCCCTCGACGCCAGCCTGATAACGGTGCTGGCGGTAGGCTTCGCGCTGTTCGCTGTCGTCAACGCGGCGGCGACGATGCTTCGCTCGTTCGTCCTCCTCGCGTCGGGCACGGCGCTGTCCTTCGGCATCGCGTCCAATGTCGCGCGCAGGCTGATGCGGCTGCCGGTCGGCTGGTTCGACAAGAGGAGCATCGGCGACGTCCTGTCGCGCTTCCAGTCGGTGATTCCCATCCAGCGCCTGCTCACCGAGAGCGCCGCGGCGGCGATCATCGACGGCCTGCTGACCGTCCTGACGCTGGCGCTGATGCTCGCTTATTCGCCGCTGCTGACCCTGATCCCGCTCGCCGCTTTCCTGGTCTATGGCGGCTTTCGCGCGCTCACCCTGCCGGCGGAGCGGCGCGCCGAAACCGAGCATATCGCCGCCGCCGGCCGCGAGCAGTCGGCGATGATCGAGACGCTGCGGGGGATCGTCACGATCCGCATCGCCGGCCGCGAGACCCTTCGCCGCGCTATCTGGCAGAACCGGCTGTCGGAGGCGCTCGGCGCCACCTACGCGCATGAGCGGATTCGCGCCCATCACAACACGATGGCGATCCTGGTCGGAGCGCTCGAGACGGTGGCGGTGGTCTGGCTCGCCGTCCATTTCGCGATAGAAGGCGGCTTCACCGTCGGCATGATTTTCGCCTTCCTCGCCTACCGCCTGCAGTTCGCCACGGCGACCCGGTCGCTGATCGACAAGCTGATCGATTTCAAGATGCTTTCGCTCCATCTCGAGCGCCTCTCCGACATCGCGCTGACCGAGGAGGACAAGGGGTTCTCCGAGAAGGAGGTCCAGGACGACGCGTTCGGCGGCGAAATCGAGCTGCGCGACGTCCATTTCACCTACAGCGTTCACGAGCCGCCGGTGCTCGACGGCGTCAACCTTCACATCAAGCCGGGCGAGCATGTCGCGATCACCGGCCCCTCCGGCGGCGGCAAGACGACCATCGTCAAGATCCTGCTGGGATTGCTCGAACCGGCTTCGGGGGAAGTGCTCGTCGAGGGCGTCCCGCTCGCCCGCTACGGCCGGCGCGCGTTCCGCGAGCATGTCGCCGCGGTGCTGCAGGACGACGTGCTGTTCGCGGGCACGATCGCCGACAATGTCGCCGGCTTCGAGCCGGTGGAGCCCGACCAGCTCGAGGCGGCGCTCAGCGCCGCCTGCATCGCCGAGGACGTGGCGGCGATGCCGATGCGGCATCTCTCCCTGGTCGGCGACATGGGCTCGACGCTTTCCGGCGGACAGCGCCAGCGGATCCTGCTCGCCCGCGCCCTCTACCGCCGTCCGAAGCTGTTGGTGATGGATGAAGGCACCGCCCATCTCGACGCCGGCCACGAGCGCCAGGTGAACGAGGCGATAGCCGCAATGGGGATCACCCGCATCATGGTCGCGCACCGTCAGGAGACGATCGCCGCGGCCGACCGGGTGATCGTCATCGAAGGCGGGCGGGTCGCCGGCTGACGGCGCCCCCGCGCCGAGCGAGGCAAGGGCCGCCCCGCAGCGGTTTTCGCCGGCCGTTGCGTAAAGAAAGCGGAAACTAAACCCATGTAGACCCGTCCGCAGGGGTTCGACTGGACTTGGCGCGGCGCGGATCACCCTCCCGGACATCGTGCGAAGTCTGACCGGCGGGAGAGCGCATGCTGGTTCGTTTCGCACATGGCCTGATGCGTCGGACGACCGCGATCGCGGTGTCCGCGGCCTGCCTGGTGGGATTCGGCACCGCCCTGGCCGGATGGGGTACGCCGCTCGAGAACTGGCTCGAGGCACGCCGCAGCGCTCTCGTGCAGAGACCGGTATCGGGCGAAGTCGTGATCGTCGAGATCGACGCCCGCAGCGTCCAGGAAGTGCAGGCCTGGCCGTGGCCCCGCAGCGTCCACGGACGGCTGGTCGACCGGCTGAGGCAGGCCGGCGCCCGCAACATCGTGTTCGATGTCGACTTCAGCTCGCCGGCCGCCGATGCCAAGGAGGATCGCGCATTCGGCGCCGCGATCCGCCGCGCCGGCGGCCGGGTCGTGCTGCCCGGGCTCCTCGAAAATGCCAGCGGCGAGCTTGGCGAACGCGTCGAAGGGCTGCCGGCGCCCCTGCTCAGGTCCGGCGCGCGGATCGCCACGATCTGGATCAGGCTTGACGACGACCTGTCGGCGCGCCGGCTCCCCTACAGCGTCGAGATCGGCGGCGCGCGGCGGCCGTCGCTCGCGGCCTACCTCGCCGACAGGCCTTCCCCGAGAAGCGGCTCGATCCCGATCGACTGGTCGTACGACCTCACGACCTTTCCGTCGATCAGCTATTCCGACGCGCTGAGCGGACGCTTCGACCCCGACTTCTTCAGGAACAGGAACGTCCTGATCGGCGGCACGTCGACGACGTTCGGCGACCGCTTCACCGTTCCCCACAATGGCCGCATTCCCGGGGTCTACATCCAGGCGATCGCCTCGGAGACGATCCGGCGCAACGATCCGGTCGAGATTGGCGACTGGCCGGCGCTCCTCGTCGCCTGCCTGCTGATCGCGCTGTCGCTCCGCTGCCGGCGCAAGGCGATACGGCGGGCTCTGATGGCGGCGACGGGCGCGGCGATCGTGGCCGCTCCCTTCCTTCTCCATACCTTGACCCCACTGATCGTCGGCACCGCTCCCGCGTTGTTCGCCTTCGCCGCGGCCGGACTGCTGCAGGCGGCGCTGGGCGGGGCGGCTTCGGTGGTCTCGCGCCTGACCCTCGCGCCCGGCACCCATCTGCCGAACCTCACCGCGATGACCATTTCCTCGCCCCGGTCTGCCGCGACCGTCGCGGTGCGCGTCCGCAACTATCTTGAAACCTCAGCGCTGCTGGGGCCGGCGGCGCAGGCGGAGCTGCTGCGCAAGGTCAGCGACCGGCTGGCGCTCGCCGCCGCCGATGCCGAAATCTATCAGGTCGACGAACACAGTTTCGCCTGGCGGACGACCCACGAACTCAAGGAGACCGTGGAGACGCTGGAGGGCCTGAATGCCCTGTTCAGCGGCGGCATCGCGATCGGCGACCACACGGTCGACGTGACGATCTCCACCGGCATCTGCGCCGATCCCCAGCTCGACATCGAGACGGCAGTGGCGGCGGCGCTGCTGGCCTCCGACCGCGCGATGCAGCGAGGCATCAACTGGAGCCGCTACGAGCCCGACGACGACGACGAGAAATGGCGGATTTCGCTGCTCGCCGAGGTCGACCGCGCGATCGAGGCGGGAGATGTCTGGATCGCCTACCAACCGCAGTTCGATCTCGCCACCGGCGCCCTCACCGGCGCCGAGGCGCTGGCGCGGTGGACCCATCCCAAGCATGGCGAAATCCAGCCCGACCTGTTCATCCCCATTCTCGAGGAGAATGGCCGGATCGAGAATCTGACGCTTCACGTCCTTCGGCACGCGGTGCTGGACTTCTCCTCGCTCGACGCGCGCCTGGCGGTGTCGGTGAACATTTCGGTGCGGATGCTCGGTCGCAACCGCCTCCTCGAGCCGATCCGGTCGCTGCTTCATCAGTTCCATTTCGAGCCCGAGCGGTTGACGCTGGAGATCACCGAATCGGCGGCGATCGCCGACCCTACGCACATCGAGGAGCTCAGGGATCTGCGCCAGCTCGGCGTCAGGATATCGATCGACGATTTCGGCACCGGCCAGTCGACGCTGAGCTATCTGAAGACGCTGCCGGCGACCGAGCTGAAGATCGACCGCAGCTTCGTCCAGATGATCGCGACGAGCAGGAGCGATGCGACCATGGTCGACGCGACGGTGAAGCTCGCCCATGCGCTCGGCCTCACCGTGGTCGCGGAAGGCGTCGAAAGCGAAGAGGTCGCCGCGATGCTGAACGCGATGGAGTGCGACATCATCCAGGGCTATTATGCAGGACAGCCGGCGACGCTCGAGCATTTCCTTGCCGGCCGCAAAACGCTTCCGGCGTTCGCCCTGGATCCCGCCGTACCGCCCTTCCGGCGCGGGGGCGACAAGGCAGCAGGTGCGGTTCGGGGCTGACGACAATGGGCCGCGGCGGCGGCCGTCGCCAGCGATCGCCAGTCGCGGCCGCCGCAGCCGACCCTGTTGCTGTCGCTATCGGCAGATCACGTCGGCCAGGTGCGAGCTGGCGCCGACTTTTAGGCAAAGGTGTCGGGGCCGCTGCTCGACCGCATCGACCTCCATGTCGACGTCCAGGCAGTCGCGGCCTCCGACCTCATATTGCCGCCGCCGGCCGAAGGTTCGGCCGAAGTGGCGAAAAGGGTCGCCGCGGCGCGCGACATACAGACGCGGCGCTACGAGGCCGCGGGCATCCGCACCAACGCCGAGGCCGACGGCGACCGGCTCGACACGGTGGCGACGCCCGACGAGCCCGGCCGCCGCCTGCTCGCTTTGGCCGCCGAGGCGATGCGCCTGTCCGCGCGCGGCTATCACCGGGTGATGCGGGTGGCGCGCACCATCGCCGACCTCGCCGGCAGCGAGAGTGTAGGCCGGGTCCATGTCGCCGAGGCGCTCAGCTACCGGCGGCAGGCGCCGCGGAATTCAGGTTGCACTATGGAAAGTGAAGAGGAAACGGCCCTTGCGCCAGAGCGTCCGCCGATCTCGCCGGGGAGGTACCTTCGGGATCGTATCGTGGCTCGCATGCAGCTGTCGCGACAGGAGCTGGCCGATGCGCTCGGTATTTCCCGATTCGCCTTGAACCAGCTTCTCAACGGCCGTCGCGGCATCAGCGCGGAAATGGCCGTTCGACTGTCCCACGTTTTCGCTACGAGCGCGGAAATGTGGCTCGGTCTTCAAAATCAGTTCGACCTGTTCAAGGCCCGCCAAAGGCTCGCTGGATCTCTGGAGACGATGCCGGTCTTGAGACGCCATGAAAGCGAGCGCGCTGCGACCAAACATGCTGCAAGCTGAAGCGGCCAAGAGTGCGCTTTCTTGGGATGGGGCTGGAAGTTCGAGCTGCCCCTTGAGCGCACAT
>CAWKEE010000009.1:0-295152 GCA_963848555.1 uncultured Alphaproteobacteria bacterium
GTCATCCCGGCGCAAGCCGGGACCTCAGGACAAGAAGGCTCCACCGGTCCCCCCGAGATCCCGGCTTTCGGGGTGCCCGCAAAGTAATACTTTGCGGGGTGCCCTTTCGCCGGGATGACGCGGGAAATAGGGACCTGTCCCTATTTCCCGCGTCAGAAGGGCAGCTTCATCCCGGGGATATCCAGCCCGCCGGCAGCGGTGCGCATCGCTTCCTGGGCGGCCAGATCGGCCTTGCCGCGGGCGTCGTTGATCGCCGCCGCGATCAGATCCTCGACCATCTGCTTTTCCGAGGGCTGCAGCAGGCTGGCGTCGATGTCGACCGCGATCACCCGGCCCTTGGCCGAAGCGCGGATCCGCACCATGCCGCCGCCGGACACGCCCTCGACCTCGACCTTGTCGAGATCCTCCTGGGCCTGCAGCAGCTTGGCCTGGGCCTCCTGCGCCATCTTCATCAGCTCGTTCAGGTCGGGCATTTACGCACTCCGTTTGTCATCGACCGAATAGCCGGCCAGCTCGGCGTCGGGAAAGGCCTCGAATGCCGCCTTGACGACGTCGCTGTCGAGCACCCTTTGCCGCAAGGCCTGGTCGGCGGCCAGTTCCTGCTCGCGCAGCGAGGGCTGAGCCGGTCCCTCGGCAAGCTCGACCGTCCAGTCGGCGCCGAGATGGACCTTGAGCCAGCGGCGCAGGCCAGCCAGCGCCTCGTCGATTCGCCGGGCGTCCTTGAGGCTCTGCGCCGGCTGCAGCCGCAACCGCGGCGGCGCGTAATCGACCAGCCGGAACGCCTCGCGCAGCTGGTGCGCGAGCAGCGGCTGGCCCTGCGCCTCGAGCAGCCCGGCCAGCGCCTCGAACCGGGCCGGCGCCTCGAGCAGCGCCCCCTGGCTCTCGGCCTTCGGCGCCGCTGCCGGCCGGGCGGCGATCTCCTCGCCCGCCGCCAGCCGGGCGACCAGCTCGCCGGGATCGGGCAGCTCGGCGGCGTGGATGACGCGCAGCAGCGCCATTTCCGCCGCCTCGAGCGGCGTGGGCGCGACATGGACCTCGCCGAGGCCCTTGAGCAGCAGCTGCCAGAGCCGGTGGATGGAAGCGAAAGAGAGGCGGCCGGCCCAGCCGGCATAGGCATCGCGCTCCTCGGCCGACTGGGCCGGATCGCCGGCGCCGCCGCCGACCTTGCAGCGGGTGACGCCGTGCACCGCCTCGAGCAGCCCGCGCAGCAGCGCCGACGGCTCGACGCCGAGATCATATTGGTCCTTCAATGCCGCCAGCGCCCCCGGCGCGTCACCGGTCAGCAGCAGTCCGAGCAGGTGGCGGACGGCGCCGCGGTCGGACAGGCCGAGCATCGCGCGGACCTGGTCGGCGGTGACCGCGCCGGCGCCATGGGCGATCGCCTGGTCGAGGATCGACAGGCCGTCGCGCGCCGAGCCTTCGGCGGCGCGGGCGATCAGCGCCAGCGCCTCGGGCTCGACCTCGACGCCCTCGGCCTTGGCGACATGGCCGAAATGGGCGGTCAGCCGCTCGGCCGGAATGCGCCTCAAATCGAAGCGCTGGCAGCGCGACAGCACCGTCACCGGCACCTTGGTCACCTCGGTCGTCGCGAACAGAAATTTAACGTGCGCAGGGGGTTCCTCGAGAGTCTTGAGAAGCGCATTGAAGGCGTTCTTCGACAACATATGGACTTCGTCGATGATGTAGACCTTGTAGCGCGCCGAAACCGCCGAATAGCGGACCGCCTCGATGATCTCGCGCACGTCGTCGACCCCGGTATGGCTGGCGGCGTCCATTTCGACGACGTCGATATGGCGCCCTTCGGCGATCGCCCGGCACGGCTCGCAGGCGCCGCACGGTTCGATCGTCGGCCCGCTTTGGCCGTCGGGCCCGACGCAGTTCAGCGCCTTGGCGATCAGCCGCGCGGTCGAGGTCTTGCCGACGCCGCGCACGCCGGTGAGCAGGAAGGCGTGGGCGAGCCGGTCGCGCCGGATCGCATTGGCCAAGGTGCGCACCATCGCCTCCTGGCCGATCAGCTCGCCGAAGCTTTGCGGCCGGTATTTGCGGGCGAGGACGCGATAGGGTTGCGGGGAATCGGCCATCTGGCTGTGACCTAGCACACCAACGTCATTCCCGCGAAAGTGGGAATCCGGAATCTGTGGTGGAGACAAACGCCGCAGGCTGGATTCCCGCTTTCGCGGGAATGACGGGCATGAGGGGGTCTCGGGCGGCCCTGCTTCGCCAAGGCTTGCTGCTTCGCCAAGGCCAGGCAGGACAGGTCGGATTGCAGGGCCTGCCCTGCGAAGCGCCGAAGGCGCGAAGCAGGGTGGGAGCCGGAACGACCCGGAGCTTGGACTCGTTACGGCTGCTTCCTTCCGGATCTGACCGGGTTGGCGAGAGCGCCGTCCGCCCGACTCCCGCGCGCCATATGGGATGGATCCGTCGATCAGGCAAGATCGTGGAGATGCCGTCCCGGTTCCATTCGCTCGTGAAGAATTCTCAGGATCAAAATTTCCTCGTCGTTCACACGAAAATAGAGAAAATGATGCGCTGCCCTGATCCGGCGAACGGTCCCGCTGAACTCGACAGGTCGCCCCGCTTCGGAACGATCAAGCAGGCCATGGGCAATCGCACGCAGCTTATCCGAGTAGAGGTCCGCCTGAGCGCGGCCCCAGCGATCGTGAGTGTAGGTCCAGATTTGCGCCAAATCCCCGACGGCCGGCTCGGTGAACCTCAAGCGGCGCGCGATTTCACCTGCTCCCGCGCCTTTGCAATGATCTCGTCGAAGGACAGTTCGCTCACGCCGCTCTTCTCGCCTTCCGCGATCAGCTCTCTCAGCCGGCCGCGGCCCTCCTCCTGATCAAAGCGGATCAGGTGGCGAATGAAGTCGCTTGCATTGGCAAAGTAGCCGGTTGCGACCTGCGCCTCGACATAGGCCCGCATCTGGCCGGGCAGTGAAATATTCATGGTAGCCATAGGGGCCCCATGGCCGAAATGGCAAACTTTGTCAATCCGTATCAGCCCAGCGCGCCCGCGACGATGCGGGCCACCGTGGCGTGGGCGGCATGGCGGGCGCGGTCGTCGACCTCGGTGCCGCTGACGTAGCTGGCGATCAGGATCGGCGGGCGGCCGGGCGGCCAGCCGATGGCGATGTCGTTGGCGGCCCCATTGGCGCCATTGCCGGTCTTGTCGCCGGCGCGCCAGCCGGGCGGCAGGCCGGCGCGCAGCCGCCTGAGGCCGGTCGTCGCCCCCTCCATCCAGCCGGCGAGCCGGGCGCGCGAGGCCGGCGCCAGCACGCCGCCGAGCAGCAGCGCGCGCATCAGTCCGAGCATCGCGGCGGGGGTCGTCGTATCGCGCGGATCCCCGGGAAGATTGCTGTTCAGCTCTTCCTCGTAGCGGTCGAGCCGGGTGACGCGGTCGCCGCATTCCCGGATGAAGGCGGTGAGCCCGGCCGGTCCGCCGATCCGGCGAAGCAGCAGGTTCGCGGCGCTGTTGTCGCTGACCTCGACGATCGCCGCGCACAGCCGCTCCACCGTCAGGCGGCCGCGACCCCGATTGGCGCGAACCACCGGCGCGTAAGTCAGCAAGTCGCTCTCACCGAACCTTATCTCGTCGGTCAGGTCGAGCCGCCCGCCATCGACCTCGTGCAGGATCGCGGCCGCGAGCGGCAGCTTGAAGGTCGAGCACATCGCATATCGGCTGTCGGCGTCGAAGCGCAGGCTGCGGCCGGTGGCGGTATCGAGCGCGGCGACGCCGAGTCGGGCGCGCTGGCCGAGCTCGATCCGCAGCAGCTCGAGGCTCGGCCGCGCCGCCCGGCTTGCGGTCGGCGGACCCGCGCAGCCGGCCGCCAGCGCCGCGGAACCGAGCATGAAGCCGCGCCGGCCGATCATCGCCCCTGCATGTTGTGGAAGCCGCTCGGCATGCGGACGGTGAGGCTGTCGAGTTCGTCCCCCAGCCAGATCTGGCACGACAGCCGCGAATGGCGGGTGACGTGGGCCGCGAGGTCGAGCATGTCCTCCTCCTCCTCGCTGGCGCGGGGCAGAAGGGCGAAATCGTCGGCGTCGACGATGACGTGGCAGGTCGAGCAAGCCATCTGCCCTTCGCAAGTGCCCTCGAGCGGCTGGCCGGCCTGCTGGGCGACGTCGAGCAGCCGCGCACCGGCGGCCGCGCGCACCTCCTGGATATGATTGCCGTCGGCCGAGACGAACCGCACCAGCGTCATGCGGCGAAGCTCCTTTGCCCATCCGCCGCCTCGGCGATCAGGCCAAGCGCCGTCTCCAGCTCCGCCTCGCCGGTATAGCGGCCGAAGCCGAGGCGGATGCTGGAGCGCGCCTCGCGCTCGGCGAGGCCGATCGCGGCCAGGACATGGCTGGGACGGCCCGAGCCGCTGGCGCAGGCCGAGCCGGCGGAAAAGGCGACCTGGCGCAGCTCCGAGATCAGCCGCGCCGCGTCGAGTCCGTCGCGGCGGAGGTTGAGATTGCCGTGGTAGCGCTGCGTTTCCGAGCCGTTGAGCGTCCAGCCGGCCAGCCGTTCGCGCGCCAGCGTCCAGAGCCGCTCGACATGCGCATGATCGGCGTCGCGCCGCTCGCAAAGCAGCCGCGCCGCCTCGCCGAAGCCGACGCACAAAGCCGGCGACAGCGTGCCCGAGCGGATGCCGCCTTCCTGGCCGCCGCCATGCAGCAGCGGGTCGAGTCCGATGCCGTCGCGCACCCACAAGGCGCCGATGCCCTTCGGCCCATGCACCTTGTGGCCGGAGATCGCGACCAGGTCGCAGGCGTCGAGCGGCACCGCGATCCGGCCGAAACCCTGCACCGCGTCGCAGAACATCAGCGCGCCGCGCGCGCGCGCGATGCGCCCGATCCCGGCGATCGGCTGGATCACGCCGATCTCATTATTGACCAGCATCACCGCCACCAGCCCGGTGGCGTCGGTGACACTTTCCGCCACCCGGTCGAGGTCGACCAAGCCGTCGGCTCCGACCGGCAGCCTTTCGACGTCGAACCCCCAGCCGCGCAGATATTCGGCGCTGTCGAGCACGCAGGCATGCTCGGTGGCGACGGTGACGATCCGCCGCCGCCTCTCCGGAAGCCGTGCGGCGACGCCTTTCAGCGCCCAGTTCGCCGCCTCGGTCGCGCCGGAAGTGAAATAGAGCCGGCCGCCGCCGCCGCCCAGCGCCGCCAGCACCCGCTCACGCGCCACTTCCACCGCCGCGGCCGCCTCGCGGCCGAGCCGGTGCGGACTGTGCGGATTGCCGAAGGCGGTCTCGATCCAGGGGCGCATCGCCGCCGCCGCTTCCGGCGCCGGCGGGGTCGTCGCCTGATAATCGAGATAGATCGGGGTCACGCCGCGCGGCGCCTGTCGTAGAGCTTGCGCCATATCGCGAGCAGCGCGTCGACGTCGCTGTCCCGCGTCTGCGGCCCGAAACTGACCCGGATCACTTCGCGCGCTTTCTCCTCGTCCATCCCCATCGCCAGCAGCACGTGGCTGGTCTTGAGGCTGCCCGACGAGCAGGCGCTGCCGGCCGAGACGGCGATGCCGGCGAGGTCCAGCTGCATCATCTGCGCCGCGGCGGCGACCCCGGGCATGCGATAGGCGGCGATGGTGGCGATGCGCGGCGCGGCGCCGGCGACGATCTCGCCGCCCGCCTCGACGATGCCGCGATCGAGCTTCGAGCGCAGCCTCTCCGCCTCGCCATACCAGCCATGGTCCGCCGCCGCCGCCGCGGCGAAGCCCAGGATCATCGGCACTGCCGGCGTGCCGGGGCGGAAGCCGCCTTCCTGCCCGCCGACCGCGTCGAGCGCGGCGCTGTCGCGGACCAGCAGCGCGCCGATTCCGGGCGGGCCGCCCATTTTGTGGGCGGCGACCACGAGGAAATCCGCCTTCGGCAGCGCCAGCTTGCCGGCGCTCTGCGCGCAGTCGGCGAGCAGCAGGCCGCCCGCCGCGGTCACGCGCGCGGCGATCTCGGCGATCGGATGGATCACGCCGGTCTCGTTATTGACCGCCTGTACCGCCACCAGCGGTCGGTCGGCTTCGGCCAGCGCCGCGTCGAGATCGTCAAGGTCGAGCGTGCCGTCGCTGCGGACCGCGATCAGGCGCGCGTCCGGAGCGCTGCGCAGCACCGCCGGATGCTCGATCGCCGAGACGATCGGCGCGCCCGCTTTGGCGCGGCGGATGACGATCTCGATCGCCTCCGTGGCGCCGGACGTGAAGATCAGCGCGCCGTCCCAGCCGAGCGCGGCGGCAAGGCGCGCGCGCGCCTGCTCCATCGCCGCCCGCGCGGCGCGGCCTTCGGCATGCGCCGAGGACGGGTTGGCCCAGGCTTCGCATCCCTGGCGGATCGCCGCCGCCGCTTCCGGCAGGATCGGCGTCGTCGAGGCATGGTCGAGATAGATTCGCTGCGCCAGGGCTCGCGTCCCTTTCAAATTGCAGAAAGGCGGCGCGTCCCTATATAGGGCGCCGCCGCGCGGCCTTCATCCGCGCGCGTCCCTTTGTCGGCATCCAAGCACAGGTGCAATGCCCGAAGTCATCTTCCCAGGGCCCGAGGGCCGTCTCGAAGGCCGTTTCAGCCCCGGCCCCCGGCCGCGCGCTCCGGTCGCCTTGATCCTCCACCCGCACCCGCAGGGCGGCGGCACGATGAACAATGCGATCGTGCTCGCGCTCTACAAGACCTTTGTCCGCCGCGGCTTCGCCACCTTGCGCTTCAACTTCCGCGGCGTCGGCAAGAGCCAGGGCGTGTTCGACAACGGCATCGGCGAGCTGTCCGACGCGGCCAGCGCGCTCGACTGGGTGCAGCAGGTCCATCCCGAGGCGGAGACGACCTGGATCGCCGGCTTCTCGTTCGGCGCCTGGATCGGCATGCAGCTGCTGATGCGGCGGCCCGAGGCGCGCGGCTTCATCTCGATCGCGCCGCCCGCCAA
Organism: uncultured Alphaproteobacteria bacterium; assembly: GCA_963848555.1. Classification (GTDB taxonomy): domain Bacteria; phylum Pseudomonadota; class Alphaproteobacteria; order Sphingomonadales; family Sphingomonadaceae; genus Allosphingosinicella. The sequence continues at coordinate 6,897 of CAWKEE010000009.1, forward strand.
CATGTACGATTTCTCGTTCCTCGCCCCCTGCCCCGCCTCGGGCGTGATCATCCAGGGCGAGGCCGACGAGGTGGTGACTCCGCTCGCGACGCAGAAGCTGGTCGACAAGCTGCGCACCCAGCGCCACATCACCATCGAGCACAGGACGATCCCGAGCGCCAACCACTTCTTCGTCAACGAGATGGACCAGCTGATGAAGGCGGTCGACGACTATCTCGACTATCGCCTCGACCCCTCCTGCCCGATCCGCTGATTCCCCCCGATCCGAAGGACCATGCGGGGCCGGGTAGCGGGGGCCAGTGGAAGGTCACAAAGTTGCCATGGAATGGGGGAAAATTTCACCGTGAACTTCCGCGCCCTGGTCCCTTTCGCGGCAGCGGGCGGGCGCAGGCATTCTTGCCCAAATTCACAATTTCAAAGAGCGAAGCTTCACGCGAAAAGGCCCGATTCCCTTAGCAGAGAAAGGCGAAAAAGTCAAGAACAAAGCACGAACGAAAGAGCGGTTCGGCACCGCGCGCATCGCGGCGGCTGCCTGACCCCTCCCTCATCATGGCGGGGAATCGAGCGACCGCCAGCGCAGCGACAGGCAGGACAGGCCGGCGTCGATCGTCCTGATCTCGGCGACGTCGAGCGCCACCAGCGCGTAGCCGCGCGCCGACAGCATCGCCGCGGTCCGCGGATAATCGGCGCCGATCAGGATGCTTTCGTTGATGCGGAGCAGGTTTGCCGCTTGCTCCTCGTCGGGCGGGGTCTCCACCACCTCCAGGCCTTCGAAGCAGCCGGCGGCGGCGAGCGCGGGGGTGGCGATGACGGTTTCCTCGTCGAGCAGGGCGCAGGCGGTCTTGAAATGGAGCGCGCCCGGCGGCGTCTCGACGATGCGCACGCGGCGGCCGAGCCCGGCGGCCAAAGCGGCGAAACGCTCGGCGCCGACACGGTCGGTGCGGCCGGAAAGACCGATCAATATTTCGTTCGGCAGCGCCAGGATGTCGCCCCCGTCGGCGAAGCCGCGGTCCAGCACCAGCACGCGCTCGAAGCGCCGGCGCAGCGCGGGCGCGATCGCGTCGCCCTCACCGATCCGGCTGGGCGCTCCGGGCCGCAGCACGATCGCGCCCTCCGACATCACGAATGCCGGATCCTCGACGAAAACCGAATCCGGAAAGGATTCGAGCGCCGGCAGCGTCTCCACCGTCAGGCCGGCCGCCTCGAGCGCCGCGACATAGGCCCGATGCTCGGCCGCCACCGCCGCGAAGCCCGGTCCCTGGTGATCCCCGGTGCGCAGCCCGTCGACGACGCTCTGTGCCGGCGTCCTGACGATCGCCGAATCGAAGTCGAATACCCTCACAGCGTCCAGATCAGCACGTTGCCGACCATCACCGCGGCGGCGGCGAGCATCAGCACGCCCTTTTTGAGGTCGCGCCGGCCGGCGATCAGCCAGGCGCCGCCGCCGGCGAGCAGCAAGGCGGCGATCATCAGCACCGACAGCAAGGCGGCGGCGGTGCCGGTCACCGGATCAGCTCGGCATAGAGTTCCGGGTCGACATTGCCGCCCGAAATGACGACGACGCTGCCGTCCGGCACCTCGCCGGCTTTGTCTGCCAGCAGGGCGGCGAGCGCGGCCGCGCCGCCCGGCTCGGCCACCAGCCGCAAATGGGCGAAGGCGAAGGCCACCGCCGCTCTGACCTCGTCCTCGCTCACCGCGACGCCGGTCGCGCCCGCTTCGCCGAGCGCGCCGAAGGTCAGCGGCGAGACGCGCCTGGTCTGCAGCGCGTCGCACAGAGTCGGCGGCGCCGGTTCGGCGACCGGGACGATCTCTCGACAAGCGAGCGAGCGGGCCATGTCGTCCCAGCCCTCCGGCTCGGCGATGATGATCCGCGTCCCCGGGAGCGCCAGCGCGATGCCGGCGGCAAGGCCGCCGCCGCCGCACGGCGCGATCAGCAGCGGCGGCGCGGCGCCGAGCTGCCTTTCGATCTCGACGCCGATGCTGCCCTGCCCCTCGATGATGTCGACGTCGTCGAACGAGGGGACCAGGGTCGCGCCGCGCTCGGCCGCCAGCCGGCCGGCAATCTCTTCGCGGCTCTCGCGGTCGCGGTCGTAAAAGACGATGTCGGCGCCGGCGTCCCGGGTCGCCGCGATCTTCACCGCCGGCGCGTCAGCCGGCATGACGATGGTGGCGGCGATGCCCAGACGGCGCGCCGCGCGCGCCACGCCCTGGGCATGATTGCCGGAGGAGAAAGCGACCACGCCGCGCCCCCGCTGCGCCTCGTCGAGCCGCGCCAGCCGGTTGGAGGCGCCCCTGAGCTTGAAGCTGCCGCCCTGCTGGAGGCACTCGGCCTTGACCCAGATCCGCCGCCCGGACCAGTCGAGCGGCAGCAGCGGCGTCAGCGTGACGTCGCCGGCGATGCGATCCGCCGCGTGCAGGACACCGTGGGTGGTTGGCAGCCGCAGCGTCACGAGCTCGTCCCGTCTGGGACGGAAGTAGACGCCGGGGCGAATTCCGGCGCCCTGAACGAATAACGCTGGGCCAGGTCGAAGCCCCGCTGAAAGTCGTCCCGGCCTGGAATTCTTTCCGCGCGACGCCTTTACGGCCGCGACCGCACTGCCAAGAACCTCAGTGAGGCCCATTTGAACCAGGGTCTCGGCCAGCGTCGAAGCCGCCGGGTCACTGGAGGGACCCGCAGGAGGTCTCGCACCGATGGTAAATGCGGGAGCACCCGAAACGAGCTGCTCCAGCTCCTGGTCGCTTGCCCTACGGAATCGCTGCCGGACGCGCTCGGCCTCTGCGGCGGACAGGCCAATGTCGATCGCAAGCGCGAACATCAAACTCGGAAATGAGGGCGTTGTCGGGCTGCCGTCGGCAAGAAAAGCGCCCAGAGACCCGGTGTCGAGGCTGCCGCGGATCAGCCGATAGATGTTGATGAAGCTCTTCGCCGCCCGCGGCGATTTTCCTGCTAGCGGACCGAGGCGGCCAAGCAGCCGGCGCTCTGGACCGGTGAGACTTAGCTTTTTCGGCCGGGGCTCGGCGATCTCTGTCGGACGAATCGGGTCGACCGCCTCGAAGCGAAGCCGGGCGCCGTCGCCTTCGCCAGCTTTCCGATCGCTATTCAAGCCAGTCAGCGCACCTGTTTGTTGCTCCATCGGCTCCGGCCCGAGCAGCTGGACGAGATAAGAGCGGTAGGCGTTCGGCGCATCGAGGTTACCAATCGCGGGCGGCGGCCGGAACGGGCGCACCCAGAACGGGATCTGGAAGATTTTCTCGAGATAGTCCGACGTCGTCGGCCGCCCGCCTTCCACGTTACCTTCGCCGGGTGTTCGCTTGAACTGAGGGTGCTGCAATTCGAGTGACTGACGGATCCAGCGGGCGTCGATGGCGACGACGACCACAAAACACTCGAACGCCAAGAGCAGATGAACGGCTTCTAGAACCTTCACCACTTGGTCGGCATCGCAGCGATCGAGATCGTCTATGTAGAGAATGATCCGATCGATCCTGTCCGCCGCGTCGGCAGGCTGGTTCTTGATGATGGTGTCGAGATGTTCGAAGCAGCGCCGAACCGCGGCAAGCACGCCAGCTTGGCTACGTATCGCGTTGATTTCCGCCAAATCGTGCAACAGGAATTCGAGCAGCTTGGTCGAGGACTTGCCCGACGCCATTTCTTCGATGCTGAGATAGCCGATCTCCGCCTCTTCCTCGGCTGCGCGCTGCTCAGCGGCCCTTTTCTTCGCGAGCGCGGCAGTAATTTCCTGGAGCGCCTCGCTTTCCAACGCAACGGCGGCACTTGCACGTTCGCGAAACTTCTCGCCTAGGAGAGTGAGGACGCCGAGGCCGTCCCAGACGAGCCGGACCAGCCATAAGGTGCCGGCCAGCATGGGCAGCGACGACACAGCGGCCGCCCATTCGCGGCCGACGTACAAGAGCACGACCGTCATTGCGAGCAGAACGACCGCCGCCGCAAGGACCCACCATTTTTTCGGCCCCGCGGTACGAAACATCAGAGAAGCGGCAAGCACCGCCTTGATTAGGCGTCCGGCGGCGCCGATGTCGGCGATCAATCTCGGCTCGCCGGTCGCCGCCCGTTGCAGCAAAGTCCTTTCCAAGGCGTCGACCATCGGCTTGCGGGCTTTGGCGGATTTGTTCTCAGCCTCCTCTTCGGGCTCGCCGCCGCCGGTCGCCACGACATCGCCGAGCGCGGCGACCGCCGCCGCCTTCCGGTCGGCCCGCGCCCGTTGGAGCTTTTGCGTTGCTTGGCCGATCACCTCGTCCTCTCGAGCCGCCTCCTCTTCAGAGCTGGCCTTGGAGGCGACATGACGCGCAAACTTTCCCGCGACCTGCGCGAGGAGCAGCTTGCCTTTGATCTGAGCCCATTTCTGACCCCCGCCCGCCGCCAGCTGATCGAAGATCTCGCCGGTCAAGGAGGCCCAAAGATTGCTGCTGTCGATGAAGCTCCAGGCGTTGAACTCGAGCTGGACGACGTTGGTAACGCGCTGCGTTTCCACATCCTCGTCAGGCGGCTGCGGCTGCGCCCGGTCGCGCTCGTTCTGGAGGGCGATGGTCTCGCGCATGCGGCGCATCAGCGTGCTCTTGCCGGAGCCCCAACTGCCGAAGACGCCGATGGCGAGCGGGGGACTTGCCGACTTCAAAAGAATCAGATCGGCAAGTGCTTTGGCATCAGCGCTTGTTCCCAATGGATCGGTGCCATCGTCCCGGCCGTCCGCTCGTACGGCATCGGCAGAAAAGGCCGGCTTTTCCCGCTCTGCGCGATGAAATAACCGGTCCTGCTGCATGACGCGTCGGACGATGCTTTCCCACGCCTCGGGGCCGTCCCCATCTCGCCCGACATCGCTCGCGCGAATTCCCTCAACGAACGCGGCGCGAAAGGCGTCGAAGATCTGATCCAGACCGAGCGCATCGAGCGCGGCCTGCCCTTCGGCGCTTAGAAAAGAAGCCGCTAGTATGTGCTGCGTTGTGATTGCGCGATCAGACTGACTCGTCTCGGCCCGCAAGCGGGATGCTGTCCATAATAAGGTAACCGCGTCCCACCTCAAAATGGCATGCTGCTCCTCACTTGTCAATTCGGCGCGCCAGCGCGCCAGTGCCTCGGAGCCGAAGAGTTTGGCATGTGTACCACCGAGAGCTTCGGCGCCGGCGAACGTCTCGGTTGATGTCTCCTCGTCTACTTGGTGGAGTGTCAGCACGGCCGCGATCAGGTCGGCGGCGTCGATCAGGGGCAACCCGTCAGCCCGCTGATTCCGACGCGTTACGGCGCGCCAGCGCGCTCCCAACAGGCTCATCTTCACCTGGGAGTTCACATAGGGATAATCGCTGTCTGGCCACCGGGCCTCAAGTACCGGAATGAGCGGCGTGGAACGGCCCAGTGCCTCGGCGAGGGGATCGGCCTGCGCGTCCTGACCCGGCTCGCGTATCGTCCATTCATGCGTACCGTCCGCCTCCAGCGACTTCGCAGCCCTCTCGACGGCTTCCGGCGGTGCGTCAGTGAATGCGCGAGCAAGCACCTCCAGCGCACGATAGGGGCCGCCGTGAATCCACTGATAGCCGCCCGCCTTGTCGTCATAGGGCAGGGACCGGCCGGGATCCTCGAAATTTTCCCTGAACCAATTCTCCATCGCCCTAACGCTATCGGGCATGAACCCGCTCAGCACCGGTATGGGGGTCAGGTAATTGTCCGGCGGATCGTCCATGCTCGAGGCTTTTCTTCGAAAGACCCGTGCAACTAGCACAAAAGCCGGGCGAATGCGGAGAAGCTGCAACCGGTCGAAAGCGGTGGCCTGACACCGCCGATGCGATCCGTCGCGCGCTTCCCGGCGACCGACGCACCCGCGATAATCGACAATTCGCAGGTCTTTACAGAGGGGTCCGGGGTCCATATATCGCGCGCCGCAGCCCCAAGGGACTTCCAAACCGCAAGGCTGCCATTTCGTCAACTGATCGTTGGAGGTCCCTTGAGTTGCACAACCATCATCGCGCGCTGGGGCTAGCGACCGCCCCGACCGGCACCGCCTGCGGCGCCGAGATCGCCAGGCTGAGCCCGGTTCAGCCGGTCACTCTGATTCGTCCGCACGCCGCCCGGCGCGCCGCCCGCTTCTTCGTCGAGAAGTTTCCGGGCCGCCCGCTTTATGCCGTCAAGGCCAATCCCTCGCCCGATCTGCTGCGGGTGCTGTGGGATGCCGGCGTCACCCATTATGACGTGGCGTCGATCGCCGAGGTGCGGCTGGTCGCCGGGACGCTGCCCGAGGCGGTGATTTGCTTCATGCATCCGGTGAAGGCCGAGGAGGCGATCGCCGAGGCCTATTTCACCCACAATGTGCGCACCTTCTCGCTCGACACGATGGAGGAGCTCGACAAGATCGTGCGCGCCACCGGCGGCGCCGCCGATCTCAACCTCCTGGTCCGCATCCGGGTGTCGTCGGAGCATGCCAGACTGAGCCTCGCCTCGAAGTTCGGCGCCGAGGCGCACGAGGTCAAGGCTTTGCTGTTCGCCGCCCGCCAGGCCGCGGACGCGCTCGGCATCTGCTTCCACGTCGGCAGCCAGGCCATGACTCCGGCCGCCTTCGCCGACGCGCTCGAGCGGGTCCGCGCCGCGATCGTCGAGGCGGCGGTCACCGTCGACATCGTCGATGTCGGCGGCGGCTTCCCGTCCATCTATCCCGGCATGGAGCCGCCGCCGCTCGAAGCCTATTTCGAGGTCATCCACAACGGCTTCGAAAGCCTGCCCATCTCCTATTCGGCCGAATTGTGGTGCGAGCCCGGCCGCGCGCTGTGCGCCGAATATGCCAGCGTGCTGGTGCGGGTCGAGAAAAGGCGCGGCGACCATCTCTACATCAACGACGGCGCTTATGGCGCCTTGTTCGACGCCGCCCATATCGGCTGGCGCTTCCCGGTCGAGCTGGTCCGCGAAGGCGGTTCGGACGCGCGGCCGATGGCGTTCAGCTTCTATGGGCCGACCTGCGACGACCTCGACCATATGGCCGGGCCGTTCATGCTGCCGGCCGACGTCAATGCCGGCGACTATATCGAGATCGGCATGCTCGGCGCCTATGGCTGCGCGATGCGCACCGGCTTCAACGGCTTCGGCTCCGACCTCAAGATGATCGCCGAAGACGAGCCGATGGCGACGCTCTACGGTGGAGCGCAGCGCGAAGTCGCACGTTCCAACGTCGTCAAGCTGTAGCGGCCGGCGCGCTGCGCCGGCCGCGTCACCCCGACGAAAGTCGGGGTCTCATGTCGCTTGAGGCGCCTTACCACCCCCGAGAGGCCGGCTTGCGCCGGCACGACGCATTCAATTCAGGACCAGGAAAATGAACGACGAAACCCGGACCAACGACACCCGCAAGGCGGAGCTGCTCGCCAGGCCGGTCGAGCATATCGACATCAAGAGCTTCGACGCCCGTCCGGTGGTCGAGGCGATGCGCAAGATGAGTTTCACCTCGCGCGACCTCGGCCGCGCCGCCGAAATCTACAACCGGATGCTGGCCGACCCGGACTGCTCGATCATCCTGGTCGTCGCCGGCTCGACCTCGGCCGGCGGCTGCATGGACCTTTATGCCGATCTGGTCAGGCACAACATGGTCGACGCCGTCGTCGCCACCGGCGCCACCATCGTCGACATGGATTTCTTCGAGGCGCTCGGCCACAAACATTATCAGGCGCTCGAAATCCCCGACGACGACACGTTGCGCTCGCTCTATATCGACCGCATCTACGACACGTATATCGACGAGGAAGCGCTCCAGCAGACCGACCACACGATCGCCGAGATCGCCGATTCGCTCGAGCCCAAAGCCTATTCGTCGCGCGCTTTCATCCGCGAGATGGGCCGCTGGCTGACCGCCAACGGCAAGAAGGAGAACAGCCTCGTCAAGCTCGCCTTCGAGCATGACGTGCCGATCTTCTGCCCCGCCTTCACCGACAGCTCGGCCGGGTTCGGACTGGTCAAGCACCAGGTCGACCGGATGAAGGCGGGCGAGCCCTATATGACGATGGATTCGATCGCCGACTTCCGCGAGCTGACCGACATCAAGATCGAGGCGGGCACCACCGGCCTCCTGATGATCGGAGGAGGCGTGCCGAAGAATTTCGCGCAGGACACGGTGGTGTGCGCCGAGATCCTCGGTCACGACGATGTCGAGGTCCACAAATATGCGGTCCAGATCACCGTCGCCGACGTCCGCGACGGCGCCTGCTCCTCCTCGACGCTGCAGGAGGCGGCGAGCTGGGGCAAGGTCTCGACCGCATTGGAGCAGATGGTGTTCGCCGAGGCGACCAGCGTGCTGCCGCTGCTCGCCAGCGACGCGTATCACCGCGGCCACTGGCGGAATCGAGCCGCGCGCGCGTTCGGCAGGATGTTCGACTAGCCAAAGAGTCGGACACCGGGCTCCGCAATCGCCGGCGGGGCTTTTTCTTCGGCGTCGCCCGTGACAAGCTGGTCGCGCGGAGGCGTCATGGCACGGTGGCCCAAATGGACGATCGTCGCGGTCGCGCTGCTGGCGGCGGGAGCCGGCGCCGCGCAGCAGGCGCCGCCCGCCGCCGATGTCGCGGTCGAGGATTGCCGCGGCTTTCCATCCTGGCGCCCCTCGCTCGCCGACAATCGCGACATCGCGACGATCCCGGTCCCCGAGAGCTTCCGCCGGTTGTTCGAATCGCCCGATTTTTGCATCCGCGCGACGATGGACCCCGCCCAGCTGGTCGATTGGCATCTGTGGGTCGGGAACGTGCAGACGGCCGCGCCGGCGCTCGCCTATCTCGAAGCCGGCCACCGCCGCCAACTCGCCGCGCCGGACCGTTTAGAGCGCGAGCTCCGGCGCGCCTGGCGCGCGGCTCATCCCGACATGAGGAGGGCGCAGGCGCTGCCACCGACGCCGCAGGTCACCGACAGCCCGCGCTACCACTTCATGCGCGGCAGCCGGCCGATCCGCCGGCTGCGCGCGCTGCTCGGCGACCTCGACACCTATATATTGATCGCCGACCACTATGTTCGCGCCGCCGAGGAATTCGAATCCGCCACGCTCCTGGACAGAGCCGAACCCGCGCTGCGGACCGCGGTCGCCGGCCACGGCATCCTCGAGCCGATCTGGGATCAGCCGCCGGCCCCCGCCGTCTTCTACGAGGCCAGCCTCGAGACGTATCGGACCGAAGATCTCCAGATGCGCGTCGCCGTCCTGCGCGCGCGGCTCACCCGGTCGCCGGCCGATCTCGCGCGGGCGCAGGCGGTCGTGCAATCGTTCGAGCGCCCGGCCTACACTCGCGCCGCCGAGCTGGCTTTCACCGGCGGCAATCGATTCTGCGACATCGATGACAGTTGGGAACCGGCCGGCGAGGTTCGCGACGCCTGCGCGCGGGACCAGGACCTGCAGGACCGGGTCACCAATCACTGGATCAGCCGGGCCATGCTCGAGCTCGACGGGGTTTCAGAGGAATTGCCGGGCACGCAGCTGGCGATGCGGCTGCTCGAGCTCGAAGGCGTCGGCCGCAATACCACGCGCTGCTGCCGTCGTTCGTCGGTCGAGGACCGGTTTCGCCTGCTGGTCGCGCGCGCCGATCACCATCGGCGGCAGTTCAGCGCTCACCTCGCGCCGGCGGACCGCGTTCGTCGCATCGGCGCCTGGATCGACGCGCTGGACGATCTCGAGCGGGCGGAAGAGCTGTTGCGACCGCATCAGGAGCCCGCCCGCCTCCGCCGGATCGCCCTATCCTGGCTGTCGCTGTGGGCCGAGGCCGACGGCCTCGACCTGGCCGGCGAGTACGTCATGTTCGGCGCGTCGCCGGACCGCGAGCGCTTTGCCGCCTATCTGCGCCACATGCTTGCCGGGCTCGACGCGATCGCGGTCGGCGCGGTGCCGGAGCGAGACTGAAGCGTGCAACCCGGCGGCGGGCCGGGCGGTTGATGCGCCAATGAAGTGGCGTGCGTCCCTGTTCTTCGGCCTGGCCGCGCTGGCCGCCTGCGCCGGGCCGCGTGAGGCCGCCGATCCGCGCATGGCCGCCGAGGCGGCGATCGACCAGGCGATGCGGACCGAAGTCCCGCCGGAGCCGCGGGCGCTGCCGGCGCCGCAGCCGCCGACCCGGCTGCAGTCGGAGATCGAGGCGATGAGCCACGCCGGGCTGGCGCGCTGGGCGCTGCCAGCAGCCGAGGCGCGCGACGTCATCGCCGCCGAACTGCTGCGCGGCATGACGCCGCGGGTGAACGGCATCGCTTTCCATCGTCCGCCGCGGGCCACCGCGCAGCCGGGCGTGTGCGAGATACAGGGCTATGACGTCTGGATGCGCGTGCCGAATGAGGGCAGCCTCAGCTACAGCCAGCATCTCGATCCGCCGCTCCAGCCGTATCAATATATCCCCACCCGCCGGTGGAAGGTGCTCGGTTCGACGAACGCCTCGCGGCGCCGGGGACCGCCCGACTGCGCCGGCGCGCGCCCTTATGGCGCCTGGTTCGAGGCGCCGTCGGCGCAGGTGGTCCACCGCGCCGCCTCCCTCGTCGAACAGGCGCAGCAACGGCCGGACCGCGTCAGGATCGTCTGCCGGCAGATGCGCTACGAGGAGGCACGCGCCGATTTCGGTTTTCCCGCCTGCCCCGATCCGGCGGCTTTGCTCGAGCGGCTCACCCCGGACCTGATCAAGCGCATCCGCGCCGCCGATTGCACGCTCGAGCCGTCGCCGCGCGGCTGCCTCGGCGTCGAATATCACGACCCGGCCGCGCCCGGCACGCACAGCATCTATCTGGTCACCGTCCCGGACGAGGACCGTCCGGACCACATCCAGATCACCCAGGGCCTGCTGCCGCCCCACTGAGCATCCGGAAGCGATGACATGCGTATCCTGATCCCGTTCGTCGCCTGCGCCCTCGCCGCCTGCGTCACCGCTCCGGTCGAGCCGCCCCTGCCCGAGCCGGATCCGCGCTTACGCGGTCAGCCGCGCTGGTCGGCCGACGAGACGCGCGCACTGGTCGAGCGCGACGTCGCGGCCCTGCTCGGCGCGGACGTGCTCGAGGAGGCGCGGCGCGCGCCCAGCGCGGTGATGGTGCGCCGCCCGGTTTCGCTGCCGCGCATGACCCGGCAGCCGGACGGGTCCTGGACGTCCGAGCCGCCGCATGTCGCGGTTGCGGTGCGGACCGCGCAGGGTTGGCTGACGATGCGGGCCGACGGCCGCTTCGGCCTCGATCACTATGCCGGTCGCGAGCTCGACCGGCTGCTCGCCGCGCGCCCCTCGTGGGACGAGCCGGAGCTCGCCGAAGGCGGCTGCACCGATCCCGCCGGGATCAGCTCGGTGGTCCGCCACGAGGGGCGCAGCCGGGTCGCGACCCAGCCGTGCGGCTCGTCGGGCCTCACCGGCCAGATCGCGATGATCGTGCTCGCCGGCAGGGTGCTGGACTGGAGCGGCGTGCCGCCCGACGACCGGCCGGACGGCATCCCGTTCCGGCGCCTCGATGAATCCGCCGCCAGCTCTTTCACCTTCGCCAGCGGCCTCAGGGAGCCGCTCAACCTGGCCGTACGCGACGCGCCCGCCTGGGCCGCGATGTGGCGGCGGATCACCGCCGCGCATGGCGAGCCGCCGCCGCCCCCGGCGATCGACTTCGGCCGCGAGATGCTGCTGATCGCGGCGATGGGGACGCAGCCGAGCGGCGGCTACCGCATCCGCATCGAGCGCGTGCTCGACCAGGGCGGCTGGCTCGAGGCCCATGTCGTGCGCGTCTCGCCGGGGCCGCGCTGCGGCGCGACCGCCGCGCTGACCCACCCGATCGACATCGTCCGCGTCGCCGCGTCGCCGAAGCCGGTCAGCTGGCTGGAGCGCGACGAAATGGCCGACTGCCCGTAGCCCGTTCTCGACAGTTGAACCGCCCGCCAAACTGACGCACCCTCCCCGCTTCGGCAGGGGACCCGCCCTGCGAAGCTTCAGCGAAGCAGGGAGAACATCCATGGAACCCAGCCCCATTCTCGCGCCGGTGGTCGCGCTCGTCGCCTGGACGCTGGTGATGATGGTCTGGCTCTACGCGGTGCGCTTTCCGGCGCTCAGGCGCAAAGGCATCTCATTGAAAGGGCGGATCGGCAGCAAGACCGGCACGCTCGACGGCGTCGTCGAGGACCAGGTCCAGTGGAAGGCGCATAATTACAACCATCTGATGGAGCAGCCGACCCTGTTCTACGCCATCTGCCTGACGCTCGCGCTGACCGGAGCGGGCGCGATCTGGATCAACGTCTGGCTGGCCTGGGCCTATGTGGCTTTCCGGATCGCCCACAGCCTGGTGCAGGCGACGGTCAACGTCGTGCGCTGGCGCTTCTACTTCTTCATCGGCGCCTCGATATGCCTGGCCGGGCTCACAATTCACGCTGTGGCGGAGCTGTGCAGCCACATCTAGCCCGAAGCCGGCGATTGTTTGTACGAAAGCGGCCGGTTGCGGCACCGAAACCGGCGGTGTGCGTTGTCGCATCAGGTAGTGGCAAGGAGTCGGCGCCGTCGCGGCGGCCGAACAGCTTTGCTCGCAAGTATCGGTGGAAAGTGTAAGAGTATGCGTCGAGTACCCATTCTGTTCGCCACAGCTTTATTCTCGATAACATTGTTTCACGCGGCGCCGGTTCACGCCGCCTCCGCGACGGAATCGACCGAACTGGCGGCCGCGGCCGCCGCGCTCGAGCCGGGGCAGTTCGTCTGGCAGCCGGACCGCGCCCCCGACGGCGAGGTCGAGATCGTCGTCAGCGTGCCGCTGCAGACGGTCTACGTCTATCGCGGCGGCATCCTGATCGGCGTGTCGACCGCCTCGACCGGCCGCGCCGGCTACGACACGCCGGTCGGTCGCTTCGCGATCCTCCAGAAGAATCGCGACCACCGCTCCAACCTCTATGACGACGCGCCGATGCCGTTCATGCAGCGCCTGACCTGGGACGGGGTCGCGCTCCATGGCGGCGACATACCCGGTTATCCCGCCTCGCACGGCTGCATCCGCCTGCCGTCGCGATTCGCCCGGCATTTGTTCGCCGCGACCGAGCTCGGCGGCGCGGTCCATGTCGTCGACGCCGCTCCCGCCACTCCGGAGGAAGCGCTGGCGCTGGCCCGCGGCGGCGATTCCTACTCCGGCATGGGCGGGCCCGACCCCGATCTCCGCGGCGACTGAGCGAGCGCCTCAGCGTACTGCGCCGCGCGCAGGATCGCCTCCATCAGCCGGCGGGAGTCGTCGACGGGTCGAGCGCATCATCGCGCACGTCCAGGCGCGCCCGCGTCTATCCAGTTCCCCGGCTTCGGCGACCGCGGCCTTTCAGTCCACAAACTCCTTGTAGGCCGCGACCGCGCGCACGAAACTCGCGATGTCCCTGACTAGGTTGTCAGCGCTCACCCGCGCAACGACGATTCCTCGCCTGTGGCCTTTCGCGGATTTGACATCTCGAAGCGGCAGCCCTGAGTGTGCAAGAAATCCGCTGCGGCATACGCCTTTCTTCCCGCCACCTATCTTGCCATCGTGAAGGAGAAAAATATCCGGCGAGTCACTCCGCCTGGCGAAGAAACCCGCCACACGGCGGCTTGGCGGCTTGGCGATATTGATCTCGACGATGATCTTCTGGGGATGTCCAACTTTACCGTCATAAAGACCGAACGCGTTCCAGAAACGCGGCGTCTTGGCTGGCGGAGGTAGCCACGTGGACGCGTAGTACAATCCGCTGCGGCCTTCGGCGTGCAAACTCAGGCTCTTACCGCCTGGTCTGAAACTGAGCCTATGTTCGCCACGCTCCAGAAGACTTTCCCTGAGCTGCGCATCGAGCTGTTGCTGAGCCTTATCAATCATTATTAAATCGAGAAGCTCTTCCATTCTGAGCCCTCCAATAACAGCGGTTACTTTAAGTGCCGGCTCTATACTATCGCGACAAGCAGGCCGCCAGCTCGACGTGGGTCGACCAGCGGAACTGGCCGACCGGCTTGATCCAGGCGAGCCGGTAGCCGCCTTCGGCCAACGTCGCGGCATCGCGCGCGAAAGTGGCCGGATTGCACGAGACGTAGGCGATGACCGGCACGGAGGAGGCGGCGAGCTCGATCGCCTGCTCGCGGGCGCCGGCCCGCGGCGGATCGAGCACGACCGCGTCGAACCGCGCCAGCTCGTTCCGGTCGAGCGGGCGGCGATAGAGGTCACGATGCTCGACCAGGATCGGCCGCCCGGACCGCTTCGCCGCAGCGTCGAGCGCCAGCGCGGCGTCGCGGCCGGCTTCGGCGGCATGGATCCGGCCGCCCAGGGCCAGCGCGAAGGTGCCGAGGCCGGCGAACAAATCGGCGACCGCCCCGGCTCCGCCCGCCGCCTCGACCACGGACGCCTGCAGCGCCGCTTCGCCCTCCGCCGTCGCCTGCAGGAAGGCGCCGTGCGGCAGCGGCACCGCGGTTCCGGCCAGCGTGACGGTGGCCGGCTCCGGCTCCCACAGGGTCTGCGGGCCGAGCCCGTCGTCGATGGCGAGCCGCGCCAGCCCATGCGCGCCGGCGAAGGCGGCGGCCGCCTCCGCCGCCTCGAGCCCGTCGGCGGCGACGCCGGCGAGCATCAGGTCGACGCCCTGGTCGCACAGGGTCAGCCTGACCTCGCTCTGGCGGCGCGGCGGCAGCAAAGCGGCGAGCAACGGCCTCAATGGCGCGACCAGCGCGAACAGCTCCGGCCGCAGGATGTGGCACTCGCTCATGTCGACGATGCGGTGGCTGGCAGCGGCGTTGAAGCCGAGCAGCAGCTGCCCGCCGCGCCGCTCGGCGCGCAGCGCGGCGCGCCGCCGGCTGCGCGGCGGCGAGATATGGGGAGCGCGGATTTCCGGCACGGCGACGCCCTGGGCGGCCAGAGCGGCGGCGATGCGGTCGACCAGATAGGCGCCATAGGCCAAATCGTCGACATGCTGGAGCCGGCAGCCGCCGCAGGTGGGAAAGTGCCGGCAGGGCGGAAGGGCGCGATGGGCGCCCGGTTCGATGCTGCCGTCGGCTCCGACCCGGTCGCCCGGCGCGGTCATCGGCACGAACCGTCCGCTTTCACTGACCCCGTCGCCGCGCGCGGCCAGACGGACGATGGGCTCGCTCACAGGCAATCGGAAATCGCGGCCGGCAGGCGCTCGACCAGGTCGTCGGCGATCAGCCCGCCGCCGCAAAGCTCCGCCGCCCGGCCGTGCAGCCAGATCCCGGCGCAGGCCGCCTCGAAGGCGTCGAAGCCGGCGGCGCGCCGCGCCGCGATGATCCCGGTCAGCACGTCGCCGGTGCCGGCGCTGGCGAGCCAGTGCGGCGCCGGCGGCGCGATCGCGGCGCGGCCGTCGGGGGCGGCGACGACGGTGTCGGCGCCCTTGTAGACGATCACCGCGCCCGAGCGGCGGGCGGCGGCGCGCGCCCGCTCGACCTTGCTGCCTTCGAGGCTGCCGAACAGCCGGACGAATTCGCCTTGATGGGGGGTGAGGATCGGCATCGCCGCCGCGCCCGCCAGCCGTTCGGGCCCGGTTTCGGCGATCAGGCCGAGCGCGTCGGCGTCGATCACCGCCGCGCGTCCGCCGGCGAGGATGCGGTCGACCGTCCGCGCCGCCGCCTCGCCGCGGCCGAGTCCGGGGCCGATCGCGATCGCGCCGACCCGCTCATCCTCGATGAGGCCGGCGGCATCGCCGCCCTGGACCACCGCGCTGACCGCGCCGGGCAGGGTTTCGTGGCCGAGGACGCGGACATAGCCGGCGCCGGCGCGGGCGGCCGCGTTGGCGACCAGAGCCGCCGCCCCCGGCATCGCGCCGGCGACGACGAGGACGTAGCCGCGGCGATATTTGTGGTCGTCGGGCCCCGGCGCGGGCAGAAACGGCCGCCCGATTTCAACCAGCGCGCTCGTCGCCGACAGGCCGATGTCGGCGACGACGATCCGGCCCATGAAGCGGGCGGCGGGCTGCAGCAGGTGCGACGGCTTGAGCGTCTGGAAGGTGATGGTGAGGTCGCAATCGGGGACGGCCGAGAGCAGCCGGCCGTCGTCGCTGGCGGCGCCGCTCGGCAGGTCGATCGCTACCCTTGTCGTCGCCTGTGCGGCGCGCGCCAGCAGCCGTCCGGCCGTCGCCGGCTCGAGCGGCCGCCTGAGGCCTGTGCCGAACAAAGCGTCGATCAGAAGCGGCGCCGGACCGGCCTCGGCGAGCGGCTCGACCGGCCCGTCCCAGCTCTGCCGCGCCGCTTGCGCGGCGGCGCTGTTCGGCTCGGCGAGCGCCGCCACCCGCACCTCGGCGCCGCGCGCCCGCAGCTCGCGGGCGACGACATAGCCGTCGCCGCCATTATTGCCCGGCCCGCACAGCACCAGCGCCGGCATCGGCCCGGCAAAGCGCGCGATCGCCGCGGCCGCCGCGATCCCGGCCCGCTCCATCAGCGTCTCGACGCTCGTGCCGGCGGCGATCGCCGCGGCTTCGGCGGCGCGCATCTCCGCGGCGGTCAGGATGATTCGGCCGGTCACCGCGCGCGCACGGTCGCGGGCAGCCGGAACGTGTCGCCCCCGATCGTCACCTCGATGCGGTTGTCGGCGATGATCGTCACCTCAGCCTGTTCGGCGCCGTCGGCCGGGACGACGCCGCGGCCGTCGTCGGTGACGAGCAGCCGGCGGAAGCCGCCGTCGGGCTTGCGCAGCGTCAGCGTCCGCCCGGCCTCGCCGTCGCTTTGTTCGATCGTGCAGAAGCGCTCATATTCGGTTGCGCTGCCGATCCGGCACTCGATCCGGCCGTCATGGGGATCGACGGCGGCCTGGTCCGCCGATCCGGCCCGGCCGCAGCCCGCCAGCGCGAGCAGGACGATCCCCAGCATCCTCATGCGAAGCTTCCTATCATTTCCGCCGGCGCGCTTCGAGCCGGCGGGCCAGCGCTTCCCCGCCGAGCAGCCGGTCGAACTCGGCGTCCTGGCCGGCGTCGCTGCGCCGCCCGGCGGCGGCGAACCGGACCGAGCGCTTCAGGGCGGCGAGGCTGTCGCCGTCATTGCCGAGGATGGCGTCGATGATCGCTTCGCCGCCGCCGGCCGGATCGACCATGTCGACGAGGCCGATGGCGGCGGCCTCGCCGGCGTCCAGGCCGAGGCCGGTGAGCAGCAGCCGCGCCGCCTGGCCCGGTCCGACCAGCTCGACCAGCCGGTGGACGTCCTCGTGCGGGTAGGAGATGCCGAACCGGGCGGGTGTGATCGCGAAGCGCGCCGAGGCGCTCGCCAGGCGCAGGTCGCAGGCCAGAGCGAGCGCGACGCCGGCGCCGTAGCAGGCGCCATCGACGAGCGCGACGGTCGGGATGGCGGCCTCGCCGAGCGCGTCGATCGCCGAGCGCATGTCCTCGCGGAAGCGGATGCGCGCCGCCGCGTCCTGCCGCAGCGCCGCGAAGTCGGTCAGGTCCGCCCCGGCGCAAAAGGCGGAACCGGCGCCGGTCAGCAGCAGCAGCCGCGCCGGCGGCCCGGCCGCCTCGACGATGCGCGCCGCGAGCGTCCGCCACGCCCCGGCCGGGATGGCGTTGCGCGCTTCCGGCCGGTCGAGCACCAGCCGGACGGCCTCCCCTTCGCGTTCGAGGCGGAACATGGCGGCCTGTTGCCGCGCCGGCGGCGCTTTGTCTCGCGAAAAAAAGGCCGGGTCGCCCGATACGCGGCGACCCGGCCATATGGTTCCGCGGCGCCCGTCCGGTGGAGAGCGGGGACCGCGGGCGAATGTCGGCGCGCGTACAAGCGCCCCTCGACCCGTCGTCCGGCAAGCAGCAAGAGCCGTGCCACAACGAAATCCTGCGCTTTCCGATGGTTAACGGCTGCCTCCGGCTGTGCCGCGATGGGATTCGTGGGGCAGCGGGGACGGGATTGGCGGCGGTCGGCAGGCTGCCGGATCAGGGGTCGCCCTGCAGGAGAGGCCCGATCAGGATCAGCGTCGCAAGCATCAGCGCAATTGCCACCGCAACGCAGCCCCACATTCGCCACCCGCTCAAAACGGCATCTCCCTCGCCTTCTTCCTGGACCCAGAGACCGGCCGGGGGACAGCCCCCAATTTCGTTTCGAGGAACCATCGCTACCGGGCCGGGTTCGCTTTCCATGGCCCACGACCGCAGCTCTGCGCTGGCCGAGTTCAAGCGGATGATCGGCTGGATCGCCGCGATCGGCGTGCTGATGGTGATCGGCGCGCTCTGGTACATCTCGCTTTACGAGCCGCTCCGGCTGCACATGGTGATCGCGACGGTCGCCGGCGTGTTCTTCTCGATCCTGCTCGGCTCGGGGCTGTTCGCCGCCGCTTTCTACAGCGACAAGAGCGGCCACGACCAGGAGGTCACCGACGCGACCCGGAGCGAGCGCGAACGCGATTAGCGCGGTCAGCCGCGAAGCCGCGTCGGCATCACCCACCATTCAGGCCGTCCGGCGGCAAGGGCGGCGGCGGACCGGTCGCGCTCGGCGTCGCATTCGAACAGCGCGAAGCAGGACGCGCCGGAGCCCGACATCCGGGCGAACGGAGCCCCCTGCAAGACGTCGAGCAGGTCGGCGATGACCGGGGCGAGGCGGATTGCCGCCGGCTCGAGATCGTTGCGGCCCTCCCGCCAGTCGCCGAGCGGGCCGCGGTCGACGCCGTCCCAGCCGGCGAACACCGCCGCCGTCGCCAGCGCGACGCCGGGATTGACCAGCAGCAGCGGCGCGCCGGCAAGCCCTTCCTCCGCCGCCGGCCGCAGCGTGTCGCCCCGCCCTTCGCCGCGCGCGGTGCGGCTGGCGAGGCAGGCCGGGACGTCGGCGCCGAGCCGGGCGGCGATGGCGAGCAGGTCCGCCTCGTCCGCGCCCGTTCCCCACCAGCGATCGAGCAGCCTCAGCGCCGCGGCCGCGTCGGCCGAACCGCCGCCGAGCCCGGCGGCGACCGGCAGCCTCTTGTCGAGCGTCAGCCGCGCCCCGCCGGCGATCCCCGCCGCTTCCGCCAGCGCCCGCGCCGCGCGCAGCACCAGATTGTCCTTGCCGGCGCCGAGGCTGCCGGCGAACGGACCGGTGATTGCGAGCGAGAGGCCGTCGCCGTCGGCGACGCTCAGCCGGTCGCCCTCGTCGCAGAATGCGAACAGAGTCTCGATGCGGTGATAGCCGTCCGTCCTCCGCCCGCGCACGTGCAGCGCCAGATTGACCTTGGCGAAAGCGGTTTCGGACGGCGACGACATTGAGTCAGCTATTTTCCCGATTTCCCTGAAA
This sequence comes from uncultured Alphaproteobacteria bacterium, assembly GCA_963848555.1. Lineage (GTDB taxonomy): Bacteria > Pseudomonadota > Alphaproteobacteria > Sphingomonadales > Sphingomonadaceae > Allosphingosinicella. The sequence goes on from CAWKEE010000009.1 coordinate 26,034, forward strand.
CCGTTCGGGCTGAGCCCGTCCTTCGATACGCGGCTTCGACAAGCTCGGCCGCTACTCAGGATGAGCGGTGAGAGACAATCAATCCCCGCTCATGCTGAGTAGGCATCGAGCGAAGTCGAGATGCCGTATCGAAGCACAGGCTCAGGGCGAACGGTGCTTTTCATTGGCCCCAGTGGTCGTTCGTTTCCGCCCCCTCACCGCGCCGCCAGCTGCGGCGTCAGTCCGGTCGCCATCTTGGCGTCGAGGCGGGCGGCGTCTTCGCCCTCGGCATAGACGAGCGCCGCCGCCCAGGCGAAGCGCGCCTCGACCCGCCGGCCGGCGGTGAAATAGGCGTCGCCGAGATGCTCGTTGATCTCGACGTCGGCCGGCTCGCCCTCGGCGGCCTGCTCGAGCAAGGTGATCGCCTCGCCCAGCTCGCCTTTCAGGAACAGCGCCCAGCCGAGCGAATCGGTGATCGCCGCATTGTTCGGCGCGAGCCGGTGCGCCTCGCGCACCAGCCGCTCGGCCTCGACCAGATTCTCGCGCCGCTCGAGCTGGGCATAGCCGAGATAGTTGAGCACCAGCGGCTGGTCGGGCGCGAGCCGATAGGCCTGCTCGAGCGCGGCGCGCGCCCGCGGCCAGTCGCCGGCCTCGTCATGGGCGCCGCCGCGGAACAGCCACAGCGCCCATTCCGGATAGCCGCCGTCGCCCGCGCCGCGCATTTCGTGCGCCCGGCCGAAGGCGGCGGCGGCCTCGGCGGCCCGGTCCTGGGCGAGCAGCACCTCGGCATAGCGGACCAGATCGGCGACGCCGGCTCCGTCGGCCCGGGCCGCGCTCTCGGCTTCGCGCAGCGCGCGCTCCGCCTCGCCGCCGTCGGTCAGCAGCCGGATGCGCTGGTCGCGCGCCTCGGCGGCGAACGGATCGTCGGCGGCGACATTGCCGAGCAAGGCGACCGCCGCCTGGTGACGCTCCTGCTGGGCGAGCAGCTCGGCGGCGATCATCCAGCTCTGGCTGCTGTCCGGCGCCAGATAGGTGGCGAGCCGGGCGAAGCCGGCGGCGACCGCGCCCAGCTCCTGCGCGTGCATGTCGAGCGACAGCTTGACCATCAGCTCGGCCATTCCGGCCGCCGCGCCGGCGATCGCGCCCGGCACCGGCCGGCCCGCCTCGATTTGCCGGCGGGCGGCAAGGATCGACGCGTCGTCGCCATCGAGCAGCGCCAGCGCGCGGCTCTGCTCGCCGCGCCCGGCCAGCGTCGCCGCCGCCGCCAGCCGCAGCCGGGTCGCTCGCGGTCCGGCCGTCCGCAGCTCATCGAGCAGCAGGCCGTCGCCCTCCGGCCGTCCGGCGGCGATCAGCAGCAGCGGCCGGTGCTCGGCGGCATAGTTTTCGGCCGCCGCCGAGCCGCTCGCCGCCGACAGGCGCGACAGCGGATCGCCGTCGCGGGTCGCGAACGCCAGCCAGGCGCGCAGCACCGGCACCGTGAAGGCGAACAATTGCTCCTGTTCGACCGCGTCGATCTGGCGCGCCGCGCCGCGCCAGTCGCCGGCGCGGAACGCCTCGGCGACGAGCAGGAAGCGCGCGTCGGGGAGCAAGGCCTCGCGGCGCTCGAGCTGGTGGGCCGCGCTGAGCGCGAGCGGCCAGTCGCCGGCGCCGACCGCGTGGGTCAGCGCCTGGACCGCGATCACCTCATTGTCCGGCGCCCGCGCCAGCGCCGCGGCATAGCCGGCGCTGGCCTGCTCGTCGGCGCCGGCAGCGGCGGCGGCGCGGGCCTGGGCATAGCTGCTGAGCGGCGTGCGCGGCTCGACCCGCGCCTGCGCGGCGGCCGGCACCAGAAGCGCCGCGGCAATGAGGCCGGGCGTGATCAGGGTCCAGACCCATGACCGGAGGTGGCCGGGATCGGCCGGGGAAGGCGGCTGGGTAGGAGAGCGCCGCAGGCCGGACCGGGTAGTCCGGCCAAGGTGCTCGACGCCCCCAGCCGCCTTCCCCGGCCGACCGCGCAGCGGCGGGCTGGCTTTTGCCGCCCGGACGTCGTCGCTTCGTCGGTCACGATGAATGTTCATCGCTCCCTCCTCTCTCCTAGCCGGACAACAAAATCCAGCCCGTCACGGCCGCCTCCGGTCATGGGTCTGGACCCTCGCCTACATGTTGGGATAATTCGGTCCTCCTCCGCCTTCGGGAACGACCCAGTTGATGTTCTGGGTCGGATCCTTGATGTCGCAGGTCTTGCAGTGGACGCAATTCTGCGCGTTGATCTGCAGCCGCACGCCCCCGCTTTCCTCGACATATTCATAGACGCCGGCCGGACAGTAACGCTGCTCCGGCCCGTCATAAAGTTCGAGATTGACCGCGACCGGGATCGACGCGTCCCTGAGCGTCAGATGGACCGGCTGGTCCTCCTCGTGATTGGTGTTGGAGACGAACACCGAGGACAGCCGGTCGAAGCTGATCACGCCGTCGGCCCTGGGATAGTCGATCGGCCGGACCAGGTCCTTGCGCCACAGGCCCTGATGGTCCGGATGGTGGCGCATGGTGAAAGGCAGGCCGATGCCGAGCCAGCGCATCCACATGTCGGCGCCGGCCAGCAGGGTGCCGATCGTGCCGCCCCATTTGGCGACCAGGGGCTCGACGTTGCGCACCATCTTCAGCTCTTTGGCGACCCAGCTTTCCTCGAGCCTGGTCTGGTAATCGGCGAGCCTGTCGCCGCCGCGGTCGGCGGCGATCGCGGCGAACGCGGCCTCGGCGGCGAGCATGCCGGATTTCATCGCGGTGTGGCTGCCCTTGATCCGCGGCACGTTGACGAAGCCGGCGGCGCAGCCGATCAGCGCCCCGCCCGGAAAGGCCAGCTTCGGCACCGCCTGCCAGCCGCCCTCGTTGATCGCCCGCGCGCCGTAGCTGACGCGCCTGCCGCCCTCGAGGAACCAGCGGATCGCCGGATGCTGCTTCCAGCGCTGGAACTCCTCGAACGGCGACAGATAGGGGTTGCGATAGTTGAGCGCGACGACGAAGCCCAAGGCGACCTGGCCCGCTTCCTGGTGGTAGAGGAAGCCGCCGCCCCAGGCGTCCTCCAGCGGCCAGCCCTGGCTGTGGATGACGCGGCCGGGCTGATGCCGGTCGGGATCGACATCCCACAATTCCTTGAGGCCGATGCCGTAGACCTGCGGCTGGCTGTCGCCGTCGAGCGCGAACAGGCGCTTCAATTGCTTGGTGAGGTGGCCGCGCGCGCCTTCGGCGAACAAGGTGTAGCGGCCGTGCAGCTCCATTCCGGGCTGGTGGTCGGGCCGGTGGGTGCCGTCGCGCGCCACCCCCATGTCGCCGGTGGCGACGCCCTTGACCGATCCGTCCTCGTTGAACAGCAATTCGGCGGCGGCGAAGCCGGGAAAGATCTCGACGCCGAGCGCTTCGGCCTGGCCGGCCAGCCAGCGGCAGAAATTGCCGAGGCTCAAAGTATAGGTGCCATGGTTGCTCATGAACGGCGGCATCAGCACGTGCGGGAGGTTGAACTTGCGCTTCGCGGTCAGCACCCAATGCTCGTTCCACCGGACCGGGACGGTGAGCGGGCTGCCCCGTTCGCGCCAGTCGGGCAGCAGCTCGTCCAGCGCGCGCGGGTCGACCACCGCGCCGGACAATATGTGGGCGCCGACCTCGGAGCCCTTTTCGAGAATGCAGACGGAAAGCTCGCGGTCCGCTTCGGCGGCGAGCTGCTTGAGGCGGATCGCGGCGGCGAGGCCCGCGGGCCCGGCGCCGACGATCACCACATCGTAGGGCATCGATTCCCGCTCGGTCATTTTCCGCTCTCGCCGCTCCTGTCGTCGCAAAGCGCCAACGACTGGCAGATAAACAGCCGCTTGCCGATTGACCAGCCCGGCAACGGCTGACTTAATGCGGCCGGGTCAGGAGCGGGGCAGGACATCATGTCGGTGGAGCAAGCGGCAAGCGCCCTTCACTGGTGGCGCGAGGCGGGAGTCGACACGATCGTCGGCGAGACGCCGCGCGACTGGCTGAATCCGGCGCCGGGCCCGGCGGTCGCGGCCGCCGCCGGCCGCCCCGTCGATCCGCCGCTGCCCGCCACCCTCGACGCCTTCCAGGCCTGGCTGGCGACGAGCGACTTTTTGCCCTTCGCCGAACCGGCGGCGGCGCGGGTCGCGCCGGCCGGCGATCCGGCCTCCGGCCTGATGATCCTGATCGACATGCCCTCGGCGGCCGACGTCGCCGCCGGTTTCCTGCTGTCCGGCGAGCCGGGGGAGCTGCTCGACCGGATGCTGGCGGCGATCGGGCGCGGCCGCGACAGCGTCTATCTCGCCTCGCTCTCGCCGGCGCGGCCCGCCGCCGGCCGGCTCGAGGCGCGTGAGCTCGAGCCGCTCGGCCGCATCGCCCGCCATCATATCGCTCTGGCCGCGCCCGCCGCCTTGCTGCTGTTCGGCGACGCCTGCGGCAAGGCGTTGCTCGGCCTGGCGGTGGGCGAGGGCCGCGGCCGCTGGCACGAGCTTGCCACGCCCGGCGGGCCGATAAGGACTTTGCTTACCATCAGGCCCGAAAAGCTGCTCAAGCAGCCGAATCTCAAGAAGCATGCCTGGGAGGATCTCAAGCTGCTGATGGAAGGACTGAAAGGATGAAGACGCTGCGCCGGACGATGCTCGCTTTCGGGCTGATCCTCGCCGCCACCCCGGCCATAGCCGACGGGGACGACCAGGCGCCGGCGGCGCGGACCGTTTCGATCCCGGCCCAGCTCGGCGCTGCCGAGCGCGACAATTACCGCGCGGTGTTCGCCGATCTCGAAGCGCAGAACTGGGCCGGCGCCGCCGGCCGGCTCGACGGCATGCGCGCGGGCCCGCTGCACGACCTCGCCCGGGCGATGCTCTACACCATGCCGGGCTCGCCGCGGGTCGAGCTCGAGCCATTGAGGGCGCTGCTCGAGCGGGCGCCCGAGCTGCCGCAGGCTCCCGACCTCGCCCGGCTGGCCGAGCTGCGCGGCGCCACCAATTTGCCGCCGCTGCCGGCGGCGCAGCGCCTCGCCGGCCTGCCCGGCCAGCCGCGCCGCCAGCGCGCCCGCGCGATCAGCGGCGATCCGGCCGCCGACGCGCTCGAGCCTTTGGTCCAGCCTTTGCTCGTCGCCGACCAGCCGTTCGAGGCCGAGACCCTGTTCAACGAGCGCAGCGCCGAGCTTTCCGAGGAGGCGCGCACCGCTTTCCGGCAACGCATCGCCTGGGTCTATTTCCTGAACGGCAATCTGCGCGACGCGCGCCGCCTCGCCGATCTGGGCCGGCGCGGCGTCACCGAATGGGCGCTGCACAGCGAATGGGTGGCCGGCCTCGCCGCCTGGCGCGAGGGCGACCATGAAGCCGCCGCCGGCCATTTCGCGACCGTCGCTTCCCGCTCGGGCGACGTCGAGCTCGCCGCCGCCGGCCATTATTGGGCGGCGCGCGCCGACACTGCCGGCGGCCGGCCGCAGCGCGTCCAGAACCACCTCCAGGCGGCCGCCCGCCAGCCCGAGACCTTTTACGGCCTGCTCGCCCAGAGCGCGCTCGGCATGCGCCGCCGCAGCGCCGAGCTGGAGGCGTTCAGCGCCGAGGACTGGCGCACTCTGTCCGGCCTGCCCAACGTGCGCGCCGCGGCCGCTTTGACCGAGATCGGCGAGACCGGACTCGCCGGCGAGCTGATCCGTCACCAGGCGCGAATCGGCGGCGTCCGCCAGCACGAGCCTCTGCTCCACCTCGCCGCCCGCCTCAACCTGACCGGCGCGCAGATGTGGCTCGCCCATAACGGGCCGCGCGGCGCGCGCACCGAGCTGCACGACCGCTATCCGCGGCCGAGCTGGCGGCCGGCGCGCGGCTGGCGGGTCGATCCGGCTTTGGCCTTCGCCCACGCGCTGCAGGAATCGAACTTCCGTCCCGACGCGGTCAGCCCGGCCGGCGCCCGCGGGCTGATGCAGGTGATGCCCGGCACCGGCAGCCAGATGGCGCGGCGCAGCGGCGAGAGCGTCAGCCCGTCCCAGCTGATGATCCCCAGCGTCAATATCGAATATGGCCAGTCCTATCTCGAATATCTGCGCGACCAGCCGAGCAATGCCGGGCTGCTGCCGCGGGTGATCGCCTCCTACAATGCCGGGCCGGCGCCGATCGCCGAGTGGAACGTCCGCTTCGACCAGAGCGACCCTTTGCTGGCGATCGAATCGATCCCTTATTGGGAGACGCGTGGGTATGTGCCCATCGTCCTGCGCAATTACTGGATCTACGAGCAGCGCAGCGCCGACGCCTCGCCGAGCCGCCGCGCCCTCGCCGCCGGCCTGTGGCCGCGCTTCCCCGGCATGTCCGGCCCGGCCGCGGTCCGCATCGACGCCCGCCGCCCGCAGACGGCGGCGATGGGCAGGGACTAGCTTGATCCTCCCCGGAACGGGGAGGGGGATCGCGACGCGCAGCGGCGCGGTGGAGGGGGCCCATTGTTGGTGCCGCGCGCTCGCCTTGTCGGGCGTCGCCCGGGGCCTAGATCGCCGCCGCCGTCTCCTGCTCCGCCGACGCGTCGGCGGGGGCCGGACTGATGAGAAGATCGAAGCAGTCCGGATAGGCTTCGCAGATCGGCCGCCGGCATTCGGCGCCATGAACCGGCGCCACCGGCGCCGGCCGCGACGCAGGGGGCATGCTTCGTCTCGACACGCCCGGCCTGTCGACCACCATGTTGTTCATGATCAGGCCGACATAGTCGCCGCCGAGATCGAACACCTTCTCGGCGAACACCTTCGCCAGCGGCGTCCCGTCCAATGCGTAGATATAGGCGCCCAGCCTGAAGCCTTTGGGGGATCCGCGCGTGTCATAGATATAATCGGCCATCGCGACCTCGCGCGTCATTGGGAATGACGATGATATAGGGAGTGGGACGCCGCGTTGCGAGCCGGGCTTGAGCAAGCTCTCCCCAGACCCCTGAACGGCAGCGGCTTTCAGAGCAATGTTCTTGCTCCGTTCCCACAAGACGGCTATGCTTCCTTTCATGCCCCGCCCCGACGCCCGTCCCGGCCGCGGCGCGCCCGAAAACAGGACGCCGACCCGCTTCAACCTGCCGACCCGCGAGGCCGACGGCGACTGGCTCGACGCGCGCGAGGACCAGGACGGCGCGCCGCCGCCGCTGCGCACCAGCGTCACGATCGAGCATCCCAGGACGATCATCGCCTATAACCGATCGCCCGACATCGGCTTCGACCGCTCGATCAATCCCTATCGCGGCTGCGAGCATGGCTGCATCTACTGCTTCGCCCGTCCGACCCACGCCTTCCACGATCTGTCGCCGGGGCTCGACTTCGAGACGAAGCTGTTCGCCAAGCCCGACGCGGCGCGGCTGCTGCGCGCCGAGCTGGGCAAGCCCGGCTATCGCGTCCGGCCGATCGCGATGGGCACCAACACCGATCCCTACCAGCCGATCGAGGGCCGATGGCGGATCACCAGGAGCGTGCTCGAACTGCTGGCGGAAACGCATCATCCGGTGACGATCACCACCAAGTCGGACCGGGTGCTGGCCGATCTCGACATCATCGCCGGCATGGGCCGACGGCGACTGGCAGCGGTGGCGCTGTCGGTGACCTCGCTCACCCCCGAAATCTCGCGGACGCTCGAGCCGCGGGCGCCGGCGGCGAGGAAGAGGCTGGCGGCGGTCAGGCGTCTCGCCGAGGCGGGCGTGCCGACCAGCGTCGCGATCGCGCCGGTCGTGCCGGGCATCACCGACCATGAGCTCGAGGCGATCGTCGAGGCGGCGGCCGAGGCCGGCGCGCAAAGCGTCTTCTATCTGCCGGTGCGGCTGCCGCACGAAGTCGCGCCCTTGTTCCGCGCCTGGCTCGACGAGCATTATCCCGAGCGCGCCGCCAAGGTGATGGCGATCATCCGCGAGCTGCGCGGCGGCCGCGACAACGACCCCAATTGGTTCACCCGGATGCAGGGCTTCGGGCCGTGGGCGGCTTTGCTCCGGACGCGGTTCGAGCGGGCGGTGCGCAAGCACGGGCTGAACCGGGAGAAGCGCCCCTTGCGCACCGACCTGTTCGAGCCGCCGCAGGGCGATCAGCCGAGGCTGCTGTGACCAGGGTCCAGACCCATCGCTTCACCGGCGGCACGGCCGGCGTCCCGGCGCGGGACGCGACGCAGAAGGCGCTTGCCGAACTCGGCGCGGCGGCGGGATGGAGGGGCCGACGCTCGCGGAAGGACCCATGCACCCAGCGACCCTCATCCTGCTTCTCGCCGCCGCCGTTTCGGCTCCGGCCGAACGGCCGCCGCTGGCGGAGCGCAGCGACGGCAGCTGGGCCGTCCTCGAAGCGATGCACGAGGAGCCGCCGCCGCTCGCCCTGGTCACCGACGGGCTGCTGATCGATGAGCAGGAATGGGCCGAGGCGCAGGCCGGAGCCGAAGCGGTCGCCAGGGCCGAAGCCGAAGCGGCCGCGCGGCGCGCTTTCGAGGAAGCGGTCGACGCCGCGCGGCGCGAGCCGCAGAGCTGACCCAGGCGCGCGCCCTGGGCTGAGACAAGCTGCATGACCGACAGACTGTCGCTGGCGGCTGCGCGACGCATCGCGCTGGCGGCGCAGGGCTTCGGCGTCGCGTGCCCGGCCCGCGTCGGCTGGGCGCATCTCGGCCGCACCATCCGCCGCCTGTCGCTGCATCAGATCGACAGCGTCAACGTGCTCGCCCGCGCCCATTATCTGCCCGCTTTCTCGCGGCTCGGCGCCTATGACCGCGGTCTGCTCGACCGCGCCGCCTGGGGCCCGCGGCCGCAGCGCCGCCTGTTCGAATATTGGGCGCACGAGGCCTCGCTGCTGCCGCTCGACATGCATCCGCTGCTGCGCTGGCGGATGGCCGCCGCCGACCGCGGCGAGATCGGCTGGCGGACGATGCGCGCTTTCGCGACCGAGCGGCGCGCGGAGGCCGAAAAGGTGCTGGAGCGCATCCGCGCGGAGGGACCGCTCGCCGCGTCGGACTTCGATGAGGGCCGCAGCCGCGCCGGCTGGTGGGAATGGGGCGACACCAAGCGCGCGCTGGAATGGCTGTTCTGGGCCGGCCACGTCACCACCCGCAGCCGCCGCGGCAGCTTCGAGCGAGTCTACGACCTCATCGAGCGGGTGATCCCGCCGGCGATCCTCGGCCTGCCGACGCCAGGCGAGGCCGACGCCCATCGCGCGCTGGTCGAGCGCTCAGCGCGGGCGCTCGGCGTGGCCACCGCCACCGATCTGCGCGATTATTTCCGGCTGAAGCCGGAAGGCGCCCGCGCGGCCGCCGCCGAGCTGGTCGAGGCGGGTATGTTGCTGCCGGTCCAGGTCGCAGGCTGGCGGCAGCCCGCTTTCCTCCACCGCGACGCGCGCCGGCCCCGGCGCATAATCGGCCGGGCGCTGCTGGCGCCGTTCGATCCGCTGGTCTGGGAGCGGGCGCGCGCCGAGCGCCTGTTCGGCTTCCGCTACCGGATCGAGATCTACACCCCGGCCGAGAAAAGGGTGCACGGTTATTACGTCCTCCCCTTCCTGCTTGACGAGCGGCTGGTCGGCCGCGTCGATCTCAAGGCCGACCGGGCGCGCTCGCGGCTGCTGGTGCGGCAGGTGACCTGGGAGCCCGACGCCCCGCCCGACGCCGGCGAGCATCTTGGCGACGAGCTCGCGCTGATGGCGCGCTGGCTGGAGCTCGAGGCGGTCGAGGGGACAGTTTGGGGACAGTTTCCAAACTGTCCCCAAACTGTCCCCCCTCAGGCCAGGTCCACCTCGGCGACCTTGTCCCGATAGTCGCGTTTGGGATCGGCCCCGAGCAGCATCTTCACCCCGGCGAACAGGCTGTTCTCGTTGAGCCAGATCTGAGCGCGGCCCGGCTCGAACCGCAGCAGCCGCAGCTTCGGATCGTCCTTGCCCTCCTCGAACCAGGCGGCGACGAACGGATTCCACAGCCGCTCGATGATGCTCCGGTCATGTTCCGGCGCGAGCCGGCCCTCGACCGAAGCGAACAGATCATGCCCTTTCGAGGCGAAATGGAGCATGGCCGGCGCGCCGCCGCCGACCGCCCGGACCAGTTCGACGTCGGCGGCGCTGAAGAACCAGATCGGACCGCCCTCGCCTTCCTCGTCGAGCTGCGCGGTCATCGGCTGGGCGTGGCCGTCATCGCCCCCGACGAGGCCGAGCATGACGGTCATGTCGGACTTCAGCGCCTTCCGGAATTTGGCTTCGAGCTCGGCGGGATCGGGCATGGCGCTATTCCCTCATTGGTGGATCGAGAACATCGAACGGCGTGGCCGACCGCGTGTTCCTCGCCTGCGCGACGCAGCATGACATCGCTGGTTGATCGTCATTGCGAGGCCCCCGGCATAAGCCGGGGGACGCGGCAATCCAGCCGGGCTGCGAGGCCGCGCTGGATTGCTTCGCTGCGCTCGCAATGACGGCGCCGGTCAGCCTGACGCGATCAACCTATGACGCTCAGGCCCGCCGCCTCAGCCTCGGCGTCAGCATGCCGGCGCGGCCGCGATAGGCTTCGTAATCGGCGCCGAACATGCCGATCAGGTCGCGCTCCTCATAGCGGATCGCGATCAGGATATAGACGCTCATCCCCGCCGCCAGCAGCAAATGGCCCCAGCTCATCTCGGGCGTCGCCCAGAAAGCGAGGATGAAGCCGGCATAGATCGGATGGCGCACCTTCCGGTAGAAGAGCGGGGTGCGGAATTCGGGCGGCGCCGCCGCCGCGCCGCGGGCATGGTCCCACACCTGGGCGAGGCCGAACAGTTCGAAATGGCTGATCAGGAAGGTGCTGATCAGCACGATCAGCCAGCCGAGGCCGAACAGAGCCCACATCGCCATCGCCGCCGCCGGATATTCGAGGGTCCAGACGCTGCCCGGCAGCGGGTGCCAGAACAGAGCGAGCGCGATCAGAGCGAGGCTGGCGAACAGCACGTAGAAGCTGCGCTCGACCGGCGCCGGCACGATCCGGGTCCAGGCCGCCTTGAAGCCCTTGCGCGCCATCACGCTGTGCTGGAGCCCGAACAAGGCGATCAGGCCGACGTTTATCGCCAGCGCGACCGGCAGGTCGGCGGCCGGCCCGCCGCGGTCGACGGTGCGCGGCGCCTGCGGCAGGTCGCCGACGAACGCGACCAGATAGAGGAAGGTCGCGAAGAAGATCAGATACGCGACGACGCCGAACAGCAGGTAGACCGCGCGCGCCATGGCCGCCCTCCCCTGTGGTGTGTGCTTGTCGCCCATCTACCAGAATCGCCGGGCGAGCGACAGCGCGCGAATCCGGCCCGTCCTGCCGCGCCGGCGGCCGGCCTGATCGAGTGGGACATTGCCTCCCGCCCGCGCTAGGAGGGGGGATGACCAGGTCGGCCACCGACGTGATGCAGGAGATCCTCTTCTCCGCCATCCTCGATTTGCTCGCGGCGCTGAAGGCGGCCTCGAAGGGCGTGCCCAACAACATGCTGCGCGATTTGAACGCACTCCACGCCAACACCACCTTCGCCGATCTGCCGCCGGAATTGCAGGCGGCGATCGCGGCCAGCGTCCGCGCCGCCTTCACCCGGCTGCTCAGGGAGGGCTATACCGTCTCCAGCGCGCAGGCGGCACCGCCGCCGCCGCCGCGCGACCGGGTCCCGCGGCACGAGCCGAACCGCTTCGACCGCAACCGCCGCGGCCCGCCGCCGCCGGGCGGCAAGGGCCCCCGCAACGGGCCCGGCAAAGGCGGCCGCCCCGGCGGCAAGCCGAAGCCGCGCCGGCCCTAGCGACCTCGCTCAGTCGTCATTGCGAGCCCCGAAGGGGCGCGGCAATCCAGTGCGGAACATGGATCGCCACGGCGCTTCGCGCCTCGCGATGACGGTGGATTACGGCTCGAAGCGCGCCCCTACCCCAGCGCCTTCCTCAGCAGTTCGTTGACCAGCTGGGGGTTGGCCTTGCCGGCCATCGCCTTCATCACCTGGCCGACGAAGAAGCCGAACAATTTGTCCTTGCCGCCGCGATATTCCGCGACCTTGTCGGGGTATGCGGCGAGCATTTCGGCGATCGCCGCCTCGATCGCGCCGCTGTCCGAGGTCTGCCGGAGGCCGCGCGCCTCGACGATCGCGCCCGGATCCTCGCCGGTCTCGACCATGATCTCGAACACCTGCTTGGCGAGCGTGCCGGACAGCGTGCCGTCGGCGGTCAGCCGCAGCAGCTCGGCGGCCTGGGCCGGCGTCACCGGGCTGTCCGCTATGTCCCGGCCGAGGCGGTTGAGCGCGCCGAACAGGTCCGAGGCGACCCAGTTGCTTGCGCGCTGGGCATGGGCCTCGCCGAGGCTGGCGAGCAGCGCCTCGAACCAGCGGGCGGTGGTGACGTCGGCGGTCAGCACCGAGGCATTGTAGGGGGTGAGGCCGAGCGCGGTCTCGTAGCGCCGCCTCTTGGCGTCGGGAAGCTCGGGCAGGCTGGCGCGGCAGTCCCGGAGGAACCCCTCCGACAGCTCGAGTGGAAGCAGGTCCGGATCGGGGAAGTAGCGATAATCATGCGCTTCCTCCTTCGAGCGGAGGCTGCGCGTCTCGTTTCTGTCGGGGTCCCAGAGGCGGGTCTCCTGGACGATGGTGCCGCCGCTCTCGATGACGTCGACCTGGCGGTTCGCCTCATGCTCGATCGCGGCCATGATGAAGCGCACCGAATTGACGTTCTTGGTCTCGGTGCGGGTGCCGAGCGCGCCGCCCGGCCGGCGCACGCTGACATTGACGTCGGCGCGCATCGAGCCCTGCTCCATATTGCCGTCGCAGCTGCCGACATAGCGCAGGATCGATCTCAACTTGCGGATATAAGCTCCTGCTTCCTCGGGAGAACGCATGTCGGGTTTCGAGACGATCTCCATCAGGGCGACGCCCGAGCGGTTGAGATCGACATAAGAGAGGCTGGGATGCTGATCGTGCATCAGCTTGCCGGCATCCTGCTCCAGATGGATGCGCTCGATGCCGATCCTCTTGGCCGATCCCTCGTCTTTCTCGTCGAGCAGGATCTCGATCTCCCCCTCGCCGACGATCGGATGATAAAGCTGGCTGATCTGATAGCCCTGCGGCAGATCGGGGTAGAAATAATTCTTGCGGTCGAACCGCGACCAGGGGTTGATCTGCGCCTCGAGCGCCATGCCGGTGCGTACCGCCTGGCGGATGCATTCGGCATTGGGGACCGGCAGCATGCCGGGCATCGCCGCGTCGATCAGGCTGACCTGGCTGTTCGGCTCGGCGCCGAACTCGGTCGAGGCGCCGGAGAAGAGCTTGGCCGCGCTCACCACCTGGGCATGGACCTCGAGCCCGATCACCACCTCCCAGTCCCCGGTCGTGCCGCGGATGCGATAATCAGAGGGGGTTGCGTCAGCCATGGTCGGTCTCGGGTGCGATCAATGGGAGGTCCGGGAAATAGGCGCGAAACCGGCGCGGGTCACGCGTCAGAATCGTGGCGCCAAGGGCGAAGGCATGGCCGCCGGTCAGCAGATCGGCCAGGATCGTTCGGCGCGTGCCGCCGGCGGCCCGATAGCGCAGATAAGCCTTGCCGGCCTGGAACGAGGCTTCGAGCGACCACGCCTCCACGCGCGCACCCAGCCTGACGGCGATTGCCTCCAGTGCCTCGACGGTCTCGGCGTGAAGCGCGAGCTCCGCAAGCACAATCGGGCCTGTCACCAGCTCGCCCTCGCCAGCACCAAGCTCGAGCTGCTGGCTCGACCAGGCGTGCCATTTCGGATCCGCTTTCAGCACATCCAGAAAAACGTTCGTGTCGACATAGATCATGGCGGGAATGGGTCGTCTCCACGCACTTCCCGCATGAACTCGTCTGTAGTTCCGCCGTCAGCCCATATTCCCGTCATGGCCTCGATCATCGTCCGCGCGCGCGCGCGGCGCGCCTGCACGCTTTCCTCGGACAGCGTCCCGGTCGGTTCGATCACCGCTTCGCCGCGGTCGTTGATGCCGACGCGCACCGGCTTTCCCGGCACCAGTCCGACGCGATCGCGCACGGCCTTGGGGATCAGCACCTGACCCTTGCTGGTCATGTTCGTCGTCTTGCGAAAGCCGGGAGTCGCGTTCATCGGCTCTCTCCAAGTGTTACCCTGAAGTAACACTTACGGGTCGTGCAAACGCAAGCTCACCACCACGCCTCCGCCCGGTGCGTGAACCCCGCGCGCTGCTCGATCGCCAGCCCGGCGTTGAGCACCCCCTGCTCGTCGAGCGCCTTGCCGACGATCTGCAGACCCAGCGGCAGGCCCTGGCCGTCGAGGCCGGCCGGCACCGACATGGCCGGCAGGCCGGCGAGGCTGGCCGGGACCGCGAACACGTCATTGAGGTACATGGCGATCGGGTCGGCGCTTTTCTCGCCGAGCGCGAAGGCGGCCGACGGCGCGGTCGGGGTGAGCAGCAGGTCGACCTCCTTCCACACCTCTTCGAAGTCGCGGGCGATCAGCGCGCGCACCTTCTGCGCCTGGTTGAAATAGGCGTCATAATAGCCGGCCGACAGCACATAAGTGCCGATCATGATGCGGCGCTTCACTTCGGCGCCGAAGCCGGCGGCGCGGGTCGCCTCGTACATGTCGTTAAGGCCGCCCTGCTCGGGCTGGACGCGCCGGCCGTAGCGGACCCCGTCATAGCGGGCGAGGTTCGACGAGGCCTCGGCCGGGGCGATGATGTAATAAGCCGGCAGCGCATATCTCGTGTGCGGCAGCGAGACATGGACGATGTCGGCGCCGGCATCCTTCAGCCATTCCAGGCCCTGGTCCCAGACGCGGCCGATTTCCCCGGGCACGCCGTCGATCCGATATTCGCGCGGGATGCCGACCCTTTTGCCGCGGAGATCCGCGTCGAGGCCGGCCTCCCAGCGCGGCACCGGCAGATCCAGCGAGGTCGCATCCTTGCGATCGAAGCCGCTCATCGCCTCCAGGAGGATCGCGCAGTCCTTGACGTCGCGCGCCATCGGCCCGGCCTGGTCCAGCGAGCTGGCGAAGGCGACGATGCCCCAGCGCGAGCAGCGGCCGTAGGTCGGCTTGATGCCGGCGATGCCGACGAAGGCGGCGGGCTGGCGGATCGAGCCGCCGGTGTCGGTGCCGGTCGCGCCCGGACACAGCCGCCCGGCCACCGCCGCCGCCGAGCCGCCCGAGCTGCCGCCGGGCGCGAGCGGCGCGTTGCCCAACAGTCCATTGGCATCGCGGCGGCGCCAGGGCGAGATGACCGGTCCGTAGCCGCTGGTCTCGTTGGACGAGCCCATCGCGAACTCGTCCATGTTCAATTTGCCGAGCATGCCGGCGCCGGCGGCGAACAGATTGGCGCTGACGGTCGATTCGTAGACCGGCTCGAAGCCTTCGAGGATGCGGCTGCCGGCGGTCGTCTGGACGCCTTTGGTGGCGAACAGGTCCTTGATGCCGAGCGGGACGCCGGACAGCGGCTTCAGTTCGTCCTTCGCGCGCGCTTCGTCGGCGGCGTCGGCGGCGGCGAGCGCCCGCTCGGGAGTCTCGACGACGAAGGCGTTCAGGAGCCGCCCCTGCTCGACCGCGCCGACAAAGGCCTGGGCGACCTCGCGCGCGGAGAAGGTGCCGTCGCGGACCCCGTCGCGAATCGCCGCCACGCCGAGATCGGTGAGGTCGGTCATGCCGGCTCTCCCGTCATCCCGGCGAAAGCCGGGATCTCGGGACAAGAAGTCTCAGACCTTCCCCCTGAGGTCCCGGCTTTCGCCGGGATGACGATGAAAGCCCCCATCACTCGATCACCTTCGGCACGGCAAAGAAGCCGTGATCGGCGGCCGGCGCGTTGGCGAGCACCTCCTCGCCTATCCCGCCTTCGGTGACGACGTCGTCGCGCAGCCGCAGCGCGTTCGGGATCACCGCGGTCATCGGCTCGACGCCGGCGACGTCGACCTCCTGCAGCTGCTCGATCCAGCCGAGGATGTTGGAGAGCTCGGGCGCGAGCGCGGCCACCTCGTCGTCGCTGACGGCGATGCGGGCGAGCCGGGCGATGTGGCGGACGGTGGCGGCGTCGACGGACATGGCGGGCGGCTAGCATTGCCGCCGCGGGGCTTCAAGGCGCCCTAATCGAACGCCTCGCCGACCGGCGTGCCGTCGATATGGACCTGCCGCCGGGTCACCGGCCTTATGTCGACTCGCCCCTCGCGCACCGCCGCGGCGAAGCGGCGCGACTGCGCCTCGGGCAGCTGCCCGGCGACGCCGCGCTGGCCCTCATTCCATTCCTCGCCGTACGGATAGAAACGCCGCACCAGCGGGGAGCAGCGCGGCGCGGTCGCCGCCGTGGCGTTGAGCGGCGACAGGCCGTGATCCGCGGGCAGACAGGGATGGGCCTGGACCAGGATCGCCATCGTGCCGCCGGCGGGCAGGATCAGCGCGCAGCCCATCTCCGCAGGACAGGAAGCGGCCAGACCGATCTGGCTACGCAACGCCGGCGGAACGACCGCGCCGGCGGGCAGCACAGTCAGCCGCTGCTCCTCGCTCTGGCGCCGGCTGGTCTGCTCCATCGCCAGGTCCCAGCGATTGGGCACGCTCAGCGCCCGGTCGGCGAGGCGGCGCACCTCGGCCGACGCGGCCGACGCCTTCAGCCGCTCGAGCGCGCGGCGGCCGCTCGGACCGAAATCGAAGCGCATCGCCGCCCAGTCGAACCGGTCGGGCGCGATCCGGCCCGATTCGAGCCGCGCCAGCTGGTCGCGGGTCGACAGCGCGCCGAAGTTGATCAGCGGCGTCGCCAGCACCAGCGCGACGCCGCACAGCGCGAAGGCGAGGCGGAGATTATGGTGCCGGAGCCGGTCGCTCCAGCGCTGCCGGCCGAGCACCAGCGCGAGCAGATAGAGCAGGCCGTAGGCAGCGGCGATGGCGATGAACACCACCGCCCACAGCCGCGCCGGCGTCAGGCCGTGCTGGTCGATGCGCAGCCCGGTCGACACCGCGGCGACGATCGCCAGCGGCAGCATCACCGCGGCCAGCGCGATCGCGCTCCAGCGCAGCGGCGGCGCCTGCGCCTCCTCCTCGGCGCTGTTGCCGATCACCGCGTTGGCGAGGATGATCGCGCCGATCACGCAGCTCAGCAGGATCGGCGTCGTCGCCCTTGTCTGGTCCCACAGCGGCGCCAGGCCGGTGAAGGGCAGCGCCAGCACGAACAGCACCAGGCCGGCGGCGAGGATCGGGGCGAGGAAGGCGAGCACCGTCGTCACCACCCGCTGCAGCAGGCCGAGCACCCGGTCGCGGTCGCGCAGCAGCCCGACCACAGCGCCGAGCGACCCGCAGATCAGCATCAGGTTGAACCAGCTTTCGTCGAGCGCGTCGGCCAGCAGGTCGATGCCGATCAGCTTGAACAGCTGGGCGAGCAGCATCGTCAGCAGCCAGGTGACCAAGACGAACGCCCAGGCCGCGAACCACAGGACGACGTTGGTCCAGCTGTGGGCATGGACGCTGGTATAGGGGATTGCGCGCGAGCCCTGGTCGCGCATCGTCTGGAACAAAGGCGCGGCGATGGCGACCGCCAGCAGCCCCGAGATGAACCGCCAGGCCTCATCCGAGCTGCTGCCGTCGGGGCCGCCGTTCCAGTAATAGACCAGGGCCAGGACGGCGCCGCCGGCCGCGGCGAAGGCGGCCGACCACAGCCAGCGCGCCCGCTCGAGCGTGAAGGCGAGCAGCAGGCCGCTGATCGCCACCCAGGTGGCGAGACTGTAGCGGACCGGATCGTCGGTCCAGGCGAAAAAGTAGGCGTCGGTGCGGCCCCAGCTCACCAATAGGTCGAAGATCAGCCCGAACAGCGCGCCGATACCCAGCAGCAGCAGCGCGCGCAGCGGCCAGGGTTGATGGTCGGTACGATCGTCGGCCATTTTGCAGTCCCTTCCCGCCGGCGCCAGCCCGAAGGCTAGCCGGGGAGCGGTCGCGCTTGCAAGCGGCGGCCGGTTGGGCTTGATGCGGCGCCGATGGCGAAAAAAAGATCCCACCCGGCCGTCCGCTTCCTGTGGATCATGGCGGGGCTGACCGTGCTCTTCATCGCCGGCGCGCTCGCCTACCGGATCTTCGAGGAGGATCTGATGCGCTTCGCGTTCGTGCCGAAAGGCGAGTTCCGCGAAGTGCCGATGCCGGCCGGCTCGAGCTACGACCAGCCGGGGCTGTGGATCGCCCGGCCCGACATCGCCGGCAACCCTTCGCTGTGGTCGCCGCGCGGCCACGTCCCGGCCCGCCGGGCGCGCGCCTCGGTCTTCTTCATCCACCCGACCAGCTTCCTCGAATCGTCGGGCTGGAACGCGCCGCTCGACGACGAGGAATCGCAAATGCGGGCGCGGCTGTTCGTCCGCCACCAGGCGAGCGCGTTCAACGGCATCGGCGCAATCTGGGCCCCCAAATACCGCCAGGCCGCGTTCGGCGCGTTCCTGACCCGGCGCGAGGACGCGGCCCGCGCGATGGACTTTGCCTATCGCGACGTGCTCGCCGCCTACGAGGCGTTCCTGCGCCAGGCGCCGGCCGACCGGCCGATCCTGCTCGCCGCCCACAGCCAGGGCAGCCTCCATCTGCTGCGGCTGCTCGAGGAACGGATAAGGGGCGCGCCCGAAGTCGGCCGGATCGCGGCCGCCTATGTGGTCGGCTGGCCGGTGTCCGAGACGGCCGACCTGCCCGCGCTGCCGATGCCCGCCTGCGAGACCCCCGCCCAGGCCGGCTGCGTCCTCTCCTGGCAGAGCTTTTCCGAGCCGGCCGATCCCAAGCAGGTCACCGACGCCTATGACGCCTCGCGCGGACCGGGCGGCGTGGCGCGGGCGGGTTCGGCGATGCTGTGCGTCAACCCGATCACCGGCCGACGCGGCGGGTCGGCGCCGGGCGAGGCCAATCGCGGCACCTTGATCCCCGACGAGGACTTCGCCGACGCCGAGTTCCGGCCGGGCGCGGTGCCGGCGCGCTGCGACCTGCGCGGCTTCCTGCTGATCGGCGACAATGACCGGCTGCCGGAAATGGGGCCCTATGTGCTGCCCGGCAACAATTACCACGTCTACGATTACGCCTTGTTCTGGGCCGACATCCGCGCCGACGCCGAACGCCGGCTGGCGAGCTTCGAGCGGCGGTCCCGACCATCCCCCTGACCCGTCATTCCCGCGAAACAAGACTGGACTCCCGCTTGCGCGGGAGTGACGAGAATAGGATGATCACCGACAAACCCGCCGAATTCCGCGACGCCGCTGCCCGAGCGCGGCCGGCTGATCGGGCTCGACGTCGGCACCCGGACGATCGGCGCCGCTTATTGCGATTCGCAATGGACGATCGCCACGCCCGCCGAGCTGATCGTGCGCGCCAAATTCGCCGCCGATCTCGCCCGGCTGAAGGGGCTGGTCGCCGACCAGCAGGTGCGCGGCATCGTCGTCGGCCTGCCGCTCAACCTCGACGGCAGCGATTCGCCGCGCACCCAGTCGGTGCGCGCCTTCGCCCGCAATTTGGCGCCGCTCGGCCTGCCGCTGCTGCTGTGGGACGAGCGCTGGTCGACTCAGGCGGTCACCCGCACCCTGATCGACGCCGACGCCAGCCGCGCCCGCCGCGCCGAGCTGGTCGACAAGATGGCCGCCGCCTACATCCTCCAGGGCGCGATCGACGCGCTGGCGATGGCCTAGGGTTTGGACCCTGGGTCCAAATCCGGACCCCGCCCTGACCCCACCATTTCGGCGAGAAAAACCGTTTCGGGCAAGCCGATAGTCGGGCTATGCCCGGATCACCGTGAACCAGGGGGGATTCGGACCATGAGGAAGACTTATCTGACGACGTTGCTGTTCGCCTCGGCGCTGGCCATTGCCGGCTGCGGCGGCGGCGCCGAGACGGCCGAGCCGGAAGCGAACGAGGCCGCCGAGGCCAATGAAGCGGCGCCCGCCGAAGAGCCGGCCGACGGGAATGCGGCGTCCGGGGAAGGCGCGGCGACCGAGACCGCCGCGGCGGGCGCGGCGCAGGACTTCGGCATCGTCAACAATACCGGCCACGTCGTGATGACGCTGAACGTCTCGCCGAACAATTCGAACGAATGGGGTCCGGACATCCTCGGCACCGGCACGATCGCCGACGGCGCCAGCGGCACGGTCACCTTCCCGCGCGATGCCGAGCAGTGCCTGTGGGATCTGCGCGCGACCTTCGACAACGGCCAGACCGGCGACTGGCGCGGCGTCAATCTGTGCGAAACCGCGACGGTGACGCTGACGCCGGCCTCGTAGCGGCGGTTCCGGCAGGGGCTTCGCCGCATCGCCGGCGAAAGCCTGATCCGTCATTGCGAGGACGGCGAAGCGACGCGGCAATCCATTAGGGGGCAGGGCCGTACTGGATTGCTTCGCTCCGCTCGCAATGACGGAGTAGCTTTTTTGATCGGGGCGCTGGACAAGCGCCCGCACGTGTTATAGTCGCGTAACACACCTCGGAGGAAAATCCATGCGCTCGAAGACCGCCGCCATCCTGCTCGCCTCCACTTTCGTGGCGCTCGGCGCCGCCCCGAACGCCGCGGCGGCCCAGCCCGCGCCGACCGCGGCCCCGGCCGAGCCGGCGCGCTATTCGGCGCGGCAATTCTACGAGACCACCGCTTTCGGCATGGCCTCGCCCGACGGCGCCGCTTTCTCGCCCGACGGCCGCGATCTCCTGATCCGGAGCGACGCCAGCGGCGTCTTCAACGCTTATGCGCTGCCGGTGGCGGGGGGCGAGCCGGTGCCGCTGACGGCCTCGCCCGACAATGCCGCATTCGCCGAAAGCTATTTTCCCAATGACGAGCGGATCCTCTATTCGGCCGACCAGGGCGGCAACGAGCTCAACCATCTCTACGTGCGGCTGCCCGACGGCACCGTCCGCGACCTCACTCCGGGCGAGAATCTCAAGGCGGAGTTCCGCGGCTTCAGCGCCGACGGGCGGACCTTGTTCGTCAGCACCAACGAGC
Organism: uncultured Alphaproteobacteria bacterium; assembly: GCA_963848555.1. Classification (GTDB taxonomy): domain Bacteria; phylum Pseudomonadota; class Alphaproteobacteria; order Sphingomonadales; family Sphingomonadaceae; genus Allosphingosinicella. The sequence goes on from CAWKEE010000009.1 coordinate 46,860, forward strand.
GCAATCCGCAGATGTTCGACGTCTACGCCTATGACGCGCAGACCTATGAGCGCCGGCTGATCTTCCAGAATGAGGGCTATGTGCTCGGCGACGTCTCGCGCGACGGCCGCCACATCGCCCTGATCAAGGCGCACAGCAGCGCCAATAGCGACGTCTATCTCGCCGAGTGGGCGGCGGCGAGCCGCGGCTGATCACCGAGCATCAGGGCAATGTCGCTTTCGACGTCTACGGCTTCACGCCGGATGGGCGCGCCCTCATCTACGGCACCAACGAGACCAGCGAGTTCGGCCAGGCCTGGACCTACGATCTCGCCAGCGGCGAGAAGCGGCCGATGATCCAGGCGGACTGGGACGTGATGTTCGTCCTCTATTCGCCGTCCGGCCGCTACCGCGTCCATGCGATCAACGCAGGACGCCTCGACCCGCGCTCACCATCACCGACACCAGCACCGGCCAGCCGGTCGTGCTGCGCGGCGTGCCCGAGGGCGATCTCGGCCAGGTCCGCTTCAACCGCGACGAGACGATGATCGCCTTCACCGTCGCCTCGGACACCTCGCCGGCCGACATCTTCGTCGCCGATCTCGCCACCGGCCAGGCGCGGCGGCTGACCAGCGCCCTCAATCCGGCGATCGACGAGAGCCAGCTGGTGGAAGGCGTCGATCGCCCGTTTCCGCTCCTATGACGGGATCGAGGTGCCGGGCGTGCTCTATCGTCCGCGCGAGGCGAGCGCGCGCCGCACCCGGTGCCGGCGATCGTGTTCGTCCATGGCGGCCCCGGCGGCCAGAGCCGGCGCGGCTATTCGGCGACCATCCAGCATCTCGTCAACAACGGCTATGCGGTCTACGCGATCAACAATCGCGGCTCGTCGGGCTATGGCAAGACCTTCTTCCATATGGACGACCGCCGCCACGGCGACGTCGATCTAAGGGACGTCGTCGCCGCCCGCGACTGGCTCGCCGGCCAGGACTGGATCGGCGACCGGGTCGCGGTGATGGGCGGCTCCTATGGCGGCTACATGACCGCCGCCGCTCTGGCCTTCCACCCGGAGACGTTCGACGCCGGCGTCAACATCTTCGGCGTCACCAACTGGGTGCGGACGCTGGAATCGATTCCCGCCTGGTGGGGCGCGCAGCGGGTCGCCCTGTTCGACGAGATGGGCGATCCCGCCACCGACGCCGAACGGCACCGGCGGATCTCGCCTTTGTTCCACGCCGCCAACATCCGCCGGCCGATGCTGGTCGTCCAGGGCGCCAACGATCCGCGGGTGCTGCAGGTCGAGAGCGACGAGCTGGTCGCCGCGGTCCGCCGCAACAACGTGCCGGTCGAATATGTGCTGTTCCCCGACGAGGGCCACGGCTTCCTGCGCAAGGAGAACAGGATCAACGCCTCGGAAGCCTATCTGCGGTTCCTCGACCAGCATCTGCGCCAGCCCGCGCCGGCGGGTCAGGGCGAGCGGGGGCGCTAATATCGCGTCACCCCGGCGAAAGGGGCACCCCGCAAAGTAGTACTTTGCGGGGACCCCGAAAGCCGGGGCCTCAGGGGGAAGTGTGGAGACTTCTGGTCCCGAGGTCCCGGCTTGCGCCGGGATGACGGGAGTTGAGCCCCTTCCCCGCACCCGCTACAGCGCGGCTTTAGTGTCCACCTCCCCCGCCCCCTTCCCGCACCGCCATCTGCTCGGGATCGAGGGGCTTTCCGCCGACGACATCAATCTCATCCTCGACGAGGCCGAGCCCTGGATCGCGTTCAACCGCGGCGCCCTCAAGGCCGACGAGCGGCTGCGGGGCCTGACCCAGATCAACGCCTTCTTCGAGACCAGCACCCGCACCCTTTTCTCGTTCGAGATCGCCGGCAAGAGGCTCGGCGCGCAGGTCTCGAACTTCCACCCGGCCGCCTCCAGCGTCCGCAAGGGCGAGAGCCTGATCGACACCGCGCTGACCCTGAACGCGATGCGCCCCGACATCATGGTCATCCGCCATGAAGCCGAGGGCGCCGCGGCCGACGTGGCGGCGGTGATGGACTGCCCGGTGATCAATGCCGGCGACGGCCGCGGCGAGCATCCCACCCAGGCGCTGCTCGACGCGCTCGCCATCAGGCGGCGGTTCGGGCGGATCGACGGCGTCAAGGTCGCGATCTGCGGCGACATCCGCCACAGCCGCGTCGCCAATTCCAACCTGCGCGCGCTGCCGCTGCTCGGCGCGCAGCTGCGCGTCGTCGGTCCCGAGCGGCTGCTGCCCGACGCGCTGCCGCCCGGCGTCGCCGCCTTCACCGATCTCGACGAAGGGATAGAAGGTGCCGACGTGGTGATGATGCTGCGCATCCAGCGCGAGCGGCTCGAGGCCGGCCTCGCCGACGCGCTCGGCGACTATCATGCCCGCTACGGCCTCACCCGCGAGCGGCTGGCGCGGGCCGCCGCCGGCGCCGTCGTCATGCATCCCGGCCCGATGAACCGCGGCGTCGAGATAGACGGCGAGATCGCCGACGATCCGCAGCGCTCCGCGATCCGCGAGCAGGTCGAAATCGGGGTGGCGGTGCGGATGGCCTGCCTCGACCTGCTGACGCGGGAGAGGCGAAGCTAGTTCCTCCCCATCGCGGAGCGATGGGGAGGGGGACCATGCGCAGCATGGTGGAGGGGTGACTGGCCGAAGCTGGAGACACTTACCCCTCCACCACACTGCGTGTGGTCCCCCTCCCCGGCTCTGCCGGGGAGGAATTCATGTGGGCGGCCGGCCTTGGCCAGCCGGCCGCCCTCCCGGAGGGGACTCGGAAACCTAAGCGTCGCGGTTGCGCGACGGGCCGTAGCGGGCGGCCCAGCGCACCGCCGCGTCGCCGGCCTCGCCGCGGACGAAGCAGGCGCCGCCGCGCGCCCTGATCGAAGCGCACTGACGCTGCGCGTCGCTCTGGCTGGCGAAGCCGGCGATCGCGACCCGGTGCAGCGTCCGGCCCTGATGGTTGAAGGTGGTGGTCAGCGGCTGATGGTCGTCAAGACCGAAGCGGCGCGCGGCGTCGACCCAGGCGCGCTCGGCATTGGCCTCGATGCTGAACGAGCCGAGCTGGACGACGAAACGGCTGCTGCCGCGGCGCACCTGCGCCGCCACCGGACGCGGCGCCTGCCGGCGGAAGATCGGCGCCGGCGGCAGCGACGCCGAAGCGGTGCGCAGCACCGCCGGGGTCGGCCGGTTCAGGGTCCGCGCCGCCTCGGCGAAGACAGCCTGCTGCTCGCTGCGCTCGGCCGGCGGCGGTGCGGGCGGAGGCGGCGGCAGAAAATAGGAAGGCGCTTCGGACGGCGGCACTTCGGTCTCGGCGATCGCCGCCGGTGCCGGCGCGGCCGGGACGACGGCTTCGGGAGCGGGCGTCGCCGGCTCCGGCGCCATGCCCCAGTCGGAGACCGGCGCCGCTTCGGGCGCGATCATCGCCGGCGCGCTCGCCTCGGCATAGACGGCGACCGGCGCGGCGGCCGGCAAAGCGGCGGCCGGAGCCGGCTCCGGCGCGGCTTCGGCATAGGTCGCGGTCAGCACCGGATCCGGCGTCGGCGCGTTCAGCGCGAGCCGGACCGGCTGGCCCGGATCCTCGACCGGCCGGACGCCGAGCAGGTTCGCCACCTGGGCGGAGCGGGCGTCGGGACGGGCCATCGCCGCCCATTGCTGGAGGCGCGGGCCGAGATCGGCCGGCGACAGATCCTGCGCGGCGATCGTGCGGGCGCGCTGCCAGTTGCCGGCCAGCGCGTAGGACAAGGCCAGATTCTGGCGCATGCGGGGGCTCGCCGCGTGGCCGCGTGCCGCCGGCTCGAGGATTTCGATCGCCCGTTCCGGCATGCCGGCCAGCGCATAAGCGAGGCCGAGATCGGCCAGCGGGGCGCGACCATTGAGCTCGTCCAGCTGCGCCACGGCGGCCTGCGGACGGCCGAGCGCGACCTGCATCAGCGCCAGGCTCAGGCGGCCGCGCAAGTTGCTGGGATCGATCTCGACGACGTCGGTGAAGGTGGCGCGGGCCGATTCGAAGCGGCCGCTTTTCATGTAGATGTCGGCGAGCAGCAGCCGGTAGCCGGCGTCGCGCGGGCTCAGCGCCACGGCATTCTCCATCGCGATGAGCGCCTCGCTGATCTGGCCCTGCTGGAGCGCGCGGCGCGCCTGCTCGTGCAGCTGCGCGGCCTCGCGGTCGCCGCGCGGTCCGGAGGCCGCCGAGCCGAGCCGGCGCATCGCCTCCGATTGCGCGGTGCAGGCGACCATCGTCATCGCGACGATCGAGGCCGAGGCGGCGATCTTGAAGGCGGTCCTGTTCATTTCGAGAGTCTCCGTCAGCTCCGCTTGGCGCCGGCACGGCCGGCCTTTGCCGGCACCCGCGACGCCAGCGCTTCGATTTCGGGAATGGCGGCGAGCATGTCGTCGAGCGCGCCGGTGACGATCTGCTGCGCCGACCGTCCGGTCACCGCGCAGGCCAGCCGAAGCCTCAGATGGCGCTCGGCGTCGAGGCGCAAGGTGAAGGCGGCCTTGCGGCCCAGCACGGCCGGGGCGCGCAGGGGCAGCTCGACCACCTCGGCCCTGATCGGCCGGGACGGCACGACCTCCGGCACCGGCGGCGCTTCCGCTTCGGCTTCCGCTTGCCCTTCAGCTTCCGCTTCCGCTTGCGGTTCCGCTTCCTCTTCCTCGCCGTCGAAGCTCTGCTTGATGGCGCGCTGCTGCGCGACCACCGACGGCTCCTCGCGGGCCGGGCGCGGCGCCGGAGTCAGCGCGGCGATCGAGCTCGGCACATGCTCGGGCAGGGCTTCCGGTCCGGCCTCGCCGGCGCCGTCGCCCATGTCGTTCCAGCCGAGATCCTCAAATCCGGTATAGCCCTCGGCAAAGCCTTGGGGGCGCATCGCCGGCTTGGCGGCGCCCTTGCGGGCGAGCAGCCCCGAGGAGAGCGAGGCGAAGGGTCGGGCTTCGTTCATCACCGCCTCCCTCACTGGCCGATCACGCGGCGGCCGAAGCCGGCGGCGGGACGGGGAGCCATCGGATGCGGCGCGGCGCCGCCCGGGGCGGCGAAGACGGTGCGCCGGAAATTCTTCTCGAGCCGGTCGGAAATATAGGCCCACAGCTCCTCGACCTCCCTGGCCGAACGGCTGTTCGGGTCGCATTCCATCACCGTGCGGCCGTCGATCATCGAGGCGGCGAAGTCGGTGCGGTGGTGGAGCGTGACCGGAGCGACGGTGCCGTGCTGGGAAAGCGCGACCGCCGCTTCATAGGTGATCTTCGCTTTGGGCGTGGCGGCGTTGACGACGAAGATGAGCGGCTTGCCGGCGCGTTCGCACAGGTCGACGGTGGCGCCGACCGCGCGCAGGTCGTGCGGGCTCGGCCGGGTCGGGATCAGGATCAGCTCGGCGACCTGGATGACGCTCTGGATCGCCATCGTGATCGCCGGCGGCGTGTCGATGACGGCAAGGCGAAAGCCCTGCTGGCGCAGCACTTCGAGGTCGGCGCCGAGGCGCGCGACGGTGGTCTGGGCGAAAGCGGGCATCTCGGCCTCGCGCTCGTTCCACCAGTCGGCCAGCGAGCCCTGCGGATCGATGTCGATCAGGCAGACCGGGCCGTAGCCGGCGCGCTGCGCCTGCACGGCGAGATGGCCGGACAAGGTGGTCTTGCCCGACCCGCCTTTCTGAGAGGACAGTGCCAAAACGCGCATCGATTTTCCCTCGGCTCCCACGCTCGAACCCGGGGTTTGACCCGGCGAAGCTAAAATCTGGTTAACAATGCGGGCGGGAAATGGCCGGCTCGCCGGGCGCGAACTCGTGGGCAAGCCGCTGATTTCTATGCTAAGGCGCCGTTAAACATCCGCCGTTAAGGCAATAGCGGAAAAGTTCCGGTGGGAGTGCTTTCATGACCGCAACAAGAGGCCTCTGGCTGGCGGCGGCGGCCGCCGCAATGCTGGCGACGCCGGCCCTCGCCCAAAGCGTCCAGGCCGGCGTCGAAGCGTGGCAGGCCGGCCGTCACGACGACGCGGTGCGCCAGTGGCGCCCGCTCGCCGACGCGGGCGATGCCGACGCCCAGTTCAATCTCGGCCACGCCTACCGGCTCGGCCGCGGCGTCCCGCAGAACATGAACATGGCCGAGCAGCTCTACGAGCGGGCGGCGCGCAGCGGCCATGTCGAGGCGCAGGCGATGTTCGGCCTGATCCTGTTCCAGAACGGCCGCCGCCAGGAAGCGATGCCCTATGTCCAGCGCGCCGCCGAGCGCGGCGACGCGCGCGCGCAATATGTCTACGGCACCGCTTTGTTCAACGGCGACATCGTCGCGCGCGACTGGCCGCGGGCCTTTGCCTATATCAGCCGCGCCGCCGCCCAGGGCCTGCCTTATGCGCAAAGCCAGCTGAGCGAGATGGAACCGCATCTGTCGGACGAGGATCGCCGCCGCGGCCGCGAGCTGGCGCAGGCGATGGAGCGCCAGGGCGGCGTCCAGGTCGCCGCCGCCTCCCCGCCGCCGGCGGTGACGGCCACGCCCGCGCCGCGCCCGGCCCCGCCGCGGCCGCCGCGCATCGTCGGTACCAATGTCCCGCCCTCGACCGCGACCGGCACGCCGCCGCCGGCGCCGGTCACGCGGCGACCCACGCCAACACCGCCGGCGCCGGCGCCGGCTCCCGCGGCGAGGCGGCCGAGCCCGCCGGTCGCGGCTCCGGCCTCGCTGGCGAGCGCCGGCGGGCGCTGGCGGGTGCAATTGGGCGCGTTCAGCAGCGAGGCCAATGCGCGCCGCGCCTGGAGCCAGGTCGGCGGCCGGCTGCCCGGGCTGCAGCCTTTCTACGTCCGCGCCGGCGCCGTCATCCGGCTCCAGGCCGGGCCGCTCGCCAGCCGCGCCGCCGCCGATCGGGCCTGCGCCGCGGCGCGCCAGGCCTGCTTCCCGGTCGCGCCCTAGAGTCTGACCGTCTCAGGCTGATTCCCATCCGTCATTGCGAGCGGAGCGAAGCAATCCAGGACGGCCTTTGGGCCTCCTGGATTGCCGCGTCGCTTCGCTCCTCGCAATGACGGATTAGGCAAAGCCGCTCATGCTGCCAGTGACCGAGACTTAACCGAATTTTTGCCGCGCTCCGCTATCAGGGCCTCCAGAGGGAGGAAGCGCGGATGGGGGCGGTGCGCAGCATCGACGGCCGGCCGAACATGGCGTCGCGTTGGCGGCGGCGGCGGATGTGCGTGCTGGTCGCCGATCGGCCGGCTCCGGCGGCGCTGCGCGAGGTGTCGGCCAGCGGCGCCTTTCTCGAGACCTGCGCCCGGCCGCCGGTCGGCGCCCGCGTCGAGCTGCGCCATCCCGAGGCCGGCGCGATCGCCGCCGAGGTCCGCTCGGTCGGCAGGGACGGCATCGGCATCGCTTTCGCCTGCGGCGAGGCGAGCATGGCGTTCGCGCTGGCGGCGATCGCCGCCGACATGAGCCGCCCCGACCGCTGATCGGGGACCGTCCCCCGGTCAGTCGACCCAGTCGCGGCTCGGATAGCCCTGCAGATAGAGCAAGGCGGTGAGGTCATTGGCGTCGATCCGCGCGTCGGCGGCGGCGGCGACCGCCGGCTTGGCATGGTAAGCGACGCCGAGGCCGGCCGCTTTGAGCATCGCGATGTCGTTGGCGCCGTCGCCGACGGCGAGCGTCTCGCCGATCGGGATCTGGCGCGCCGCCGCCGCCTCGACCAGCGCCTGCCTCTTGCCCTCGGGACCGACGATCGGCTCCGCCACCGTCCCGGCGATCCGGCCGCCCTGGTCGATTGTCAGCCGGTTCGAGATCGCCGCGTCGAAGCCGATATCGGCGGCGACCCGGTCGGCGAAGCGGCTGAACCCGCCCGACACCAGAAGGCAGTAGGCGCCGCCGGCCGACATCGTCCGCACCAGAGCATTGGCCCCGGCCGTGATCCGCACCCTTTGCTCGTGGCAATGATCGATCACCCGCGCGTCGAGCCCTTTGAGCAGGGCGACGCGCGCCGCCAGCGCTTCGCCGAAATCGAGCTCGCCGCGCATCGCCTGCTCGGTCACAGCGGATACCTGGGCGCGCAATCCGGCATAATCGGCCAGCTCGTCGATGCATTCGACGCCGATCATCGTCGAATCCATGTCGGCGACCAGCAGCCGCTTGCGGCGGCCCGCTTCGGCCTGGACGACGACGTCGATCGCCGGCAGCGCGGCCTCGAGCGCGGCGCGGGCGCCGGCCGGCGGCTGCCCGAGCCGCCAATCGCCGGCCTTGTCCTCCTCCACCCATGCCCAGCCTCGCGCCTCGCAGCCGACCGAGCGCAGCGCGTCGCCGGCGGCGGAAATATCGCCGCGCTGGAGCCGCTCCTTTGCTATCAGGGTCGCGATGAACATCCGCTCCTCGGAAAGGCCGCCGCTGGCGCTCATCGCAGGGCCGACGGCAAGCGGCAAGTCGGCGCTCGCGCTGGCGCTGGCCGAAGCTGCCGGGGGGACGGTGATCAATGCCGACAGCGCCCAGGTCTATCGCGACCTTCGCCTCCTCTCCGCCCGCCCGGCCGCGGAGGAGGAAGCGCGCGTGCCGCACCGCCTCTACGGCACGCGCGACGGCGCCGACCCCTGCTCGGCCGCCGACTGGGCGCAGGAGGCCAAAGCGGCGATCGCCGAGGCGCATGGCGCCGGCCGGCTGCCGGTGCTGGCCGGCGGCACCGGCCTTTATATCCGCACCCTGATCGACGGCATCGCGCCGGTGCCGCCGATCGATCCGTCGATTCGCGCCGCCATCCGCGCGCTGCCGGTGGCCGCCGCGCATGCCGCGCTGGCGATCGAGGATCCTGAGGCCGCCGGCCGCATCCGCCCGGGCGATACCAGCCGGACCGCGCGCGCGCTCGAAGTGGTGCGCTCGACCGGCCGGACGCTCGAGGACTGGCAGCGCGCGAAAGCCGGCGGCCTCGGCGAGCAGGTTTCGATGCGTCCCTTGATCCTGCTGCCGCCGCGCGACTGGCTCCAGGCGCGATGCGACGAGCGCTTCGAGAAAATGTTTTCCGACGAAGGGATTGAAGAGGTTCGCTCATTGCTGGAACGAAGACTTCCGGCGCTGGCGCCGGTGATGCGGGCGATCGGCGTCAGGGAGATCGCCGCCTTTCTGCGCGGCGAGCTCAACCGAACGCAGGCGCTCGACGCGGGCCGGATCGCGACCCGACAATATGCCAAGCGCCAATATACCTGGTTCAATCGCCAGCCGCCGGCCGGCTGGCCGCGGCTGCGCGAGCCGCTCGAGGGCGCGGCGATCGAGCAGGCGCTCGCGATGCTTGGCCCTCTTGCTTGATGGGGAGGGGCTTTATGCGGCAGGCCATATCCCCTACCCCGGCCCCATGCGCGTCTATCTCGATGCCGACGCCGATCCGGAGCTGATCCGCGGCCGCCGCGTCGCCGTGATCGGCTATGGCAATCAGGGCCGCGCCCAGGCGCTGAACCTGAAGGACAGCGGCGTCGCCGTCACCGTCGCGCTGCGCGGCGATTCGCGGCGGCGCGCGGCGGCGCAGGCGGACGGCTTTGACGTCATGACGGCGGCCGAAGCCGCGGCGCAGGCCGATCTGGTGGTGATGCTCGCCGCCGACGAGGATCATGGGCGAATCTATGCCGATGAGGTGGCGCCGCAACTGCGCGAGGGCGGCGCGCTCGGCTTCGCGCACGGCCTCAGCATCCGCTTCGGGCTGGTCTTGCCGCGGCCCGACCTCGACGTCTTCCTGGTCGCGCCGAAGGGACCGGGGACGGCGCTGCGCCGCGACTTCGAGCGCGGAAGCGGCCTGATCTCGCTGTTCGCGGTCGCCCAGGATGCGAGCGGCCGGGCCGAGGCGCTCGCTCTGTCCTACGGCGCCGCGATCGGCAGCGGCCGGATCGGCATGCTGCGCACCAGCTTCGCCGAGGAATGCGAGGCCGACCTGTTCAACGAGCAGGCGGTGCTTTGGGGGGCGATCCCCGAGCTGATCCATGCCGGATTCGAGACCCTCGTCGAGGCCGGCTACGCGCCTGAAATCGCTTATTTCGAATGCCTTACCGAAGTGAAGTTGATAGCCGATCTCATCTATGAGCGCGGCATAGCCGGGATGCGCGAGGCGATTTCCAACACCGCCGAGTTCGGCGCGCTCGCGGGGGGCCGCCGAATCGTCACCGAAGCGACCCGCGCCGAGATGCGGCGCATCCTCGGCGAGGTCCGCAGCGGCGCGTTCGTCGCCGCCTTGCTCGCGGATGCCGAGGCCGGCTATCCGCGCCTCGCCGCATCGCGCGCCGCCGCCGCCGCCCATCCGATCGAAGCGGTCGGGGAAAGCCTGCGCCGGCTGAAGGATGGCGCATGATCTTCATCGAGAGCGACCGGCTGATCCTGCGCCGCCCGCGGCCGGGCGATTTCGATTCGTTCCTGGTGAGCTGGTCCGATCCGGCAATGACCCGCTACACTTTCGTCCGGCCCAACCCGGCCGCGTTCATCGCCGAGCTGATCGCGGAGATGGGCGAGAAGGCGCCCGGCGAGACCGGGCCGAGCGGCCCTTGGTATCAATATGCGATTGAGCGGCGCGACGACGGCGCGCTGGTCGGCGACATCGGCGTCGGCTTCGGTGTTCCCGGCGAGCACCAGGTCGAGCTGGGCTATCGCATCCATCCCGACCATCAGCGCCGCGGCTACGGGCGCGAGGCGGTGGCGGCGATCATCGGCCATCTGATCGAGCGCCACGCCGTCCACCGCTTCGTCGCCGTCGCCGCCGCCGCCAATGCCGGCTCGATCGCGCTGCTGCGCGCGCTCGGCTTCCGCCAGGAAGGCCATTTCCGGCAAAGCTTCCTGTGCCATGGCGAGTGGCTCGACGACGCCTATTTCGCCTTGCTCGCCGACGAGTGGCGCCCGGACACGGCCGCCGCCGCCGATGGCGAGCGCCGCCACGCTGATGTAGAACAGGCGCCCGAACGACAGGCGCCAGGAGGAGAGACGGCATGAAGATTCTCTGCGTGCTCTACGCCGATCCGGTCGACGGCTATCCGCAAGGCTATCCGCGAAGCGACCTGCCGCGGCTCGATCATTATCCCGACGGCCAGACGATGCCGACGCCCCAGGCGATCGACTTCCGGCCCGGCGCCCTGCTCGGCTGCGTCTCGGGCGAGCTCGGCCTGCGCACCTTCCTCGAAGCGGCCGGCCACAGCCTGGTCGTCACCGCCGACAAGGACGGCCCCGATTCGGAATTCGAGCGCGAGCTCGTCGACGCCGACGTGGTCATCTCCCAGCCTTTCTGGCCGGCCTATCTGACCGCCGAGCGGATCGCCAAGGCGAACAACCTCAAGCTGGCGATCACCGCCGGCATCGGCTCCGACCATGTCGACCTCCAGTCGGCGATCGACCGCGGCATCACCGTCGCCGAGGTCACCTATTGCAACTCGATCTCCGTCGCCGAGCATGTCGTGATGATGATCCTGTCGCTGGTCAGGAACTATCTCCCCTCGCACGACGTGGTGAGGCGGGGCGGCTGGAATATCGCCGACTGCGCGGCGCGCTCCTACGACGTCGAGGGCATGCATGTCGGCACCGTCGCCGCCGGGCGGATCGGGCTGGCCGTGCTGCGGCGGATGAAGCCGTTCGACGTCCATCTCCATTATCACGACCGCCACCGGCTGCCGGCCGCGATCGAGCAGGAGCTCGGCCTCATTTGGCACGACAGCGTCGCCGACATGGTCGGCCAGTGCGACGTCGTCACCATCAACTGCCCCTTGCATCCCGAGACCGAGCATATGTTCGACGCGGCGATGATCGCCAGGATGAAGCGCGGCGCCTATCTGGTGAACACAGCGCGCGGCAAGATTTGCGACCGCGACGCGGTGGCCCGCGCGCTCGAGAGCGGCCAGCTCGCCGGCTATGCCGGCGACGTCTGGTTCCCGCAGCCGGCGCCGGGCGACCATCCGTGGCGGACGATGCCGCATCACGGCATGACCCCGCACATCTCCGGCACCACGCTGTCGGCCCAGGCGCGCTACGCCGCCGGCACCCGCGAGATCCTCGAATGCTTCCTGGCGGGACGCCCGATCCGGAACGAATATCTGATCGTCGAGGGCGGCCGCCTCGCCGGCGCCGGCGCCCACTCCTATTCCGAAGGCAATGCCACCGGCGGCTCGGAGGAAGCGGCCCGCTTCAAGGCCCACAAGGACAATCCGACGCAGGTGCCGGTCGGCACGCCGATCTGAAAGGGAACTGAAGGGGATTGTCCCCGGATGGGGACTGTCCCCGTTTTCCCGGCTAGTAGACGCAGATCCGGCCCGGTTGGTGGCCGGGCTCGTCGGACACCCAGCAGGCGCGGTCGGCGCGGTCGCGGTGATAGACCGGCGCCAGCGGCACCCGATGCTCCGGCCCGAACACGACGAAGACGTGGCCGCGCTCGCCGTCGACGATCAGCCGGTACTCGTGGTCGCCGGCGAGCGCGATGTTGAAGCTGCCGTCGCCGAACAGAGGGGTGAAGCGGCAGGTCTCGACCGGCTCCCCGTCGATCCGGCATCGCGCCTGGCGCGTCGGGCCGCTGCGATCCGCGGGCGCGACCTGATCGGCGGTCGCCGTCCCGCCGGCCTTGCCGGCAGAAGCCGCTTCGACAGGAGCGGCCTGGTTCGCCGGCGACGCGGTCGCGGCATTGGGCTCGCCGGAGGAGGGAGCGACGGCCTCTTCGACGCCACTGGCCGGCGACGCGGCGCGGTCGGCCTCGCCGCAGCCGGCAACGCCGAGCGCGACCAGCAGGGCGATCCGGCCGGGCAGCCGCGCCGTCACTTGCGCCCGAACAGTTTCTCGATGTCGGCATGGGCGAGCTTCACCCAGGTCGGACGGCCGTGATTGCACTGGCCGCTATGCGGCGTCACTTCCATCTCCCGCAGCAGCGCGTTCATCTCCGCGACCGACAGGAGGCGGCCGGCGCGGACCGAGCCGTGGCAGGCCATGGTCGCGGCGACATGGTCGAGCCGCTCCTTGAGACTCAGCGCCTGGTCGAAAGCGGCGAGCTCGTCGGCGAGATCGGCGACCAGCCCCATGATGTCGCCGGCGCCGAGCATCGCCGGCGCCGCGCGCACCAGCAAAGCGCGCGGGCCGAATCGCTCCAGCTCGAGCCCCAGCTCGGCCAGCTCGGGGCCACGCGCCTCGAGCCGGTCGCAGGCCGGCTCGTCCAGCTCGACCACCTCGGGGAGCAGCAGCGCCTGGCGGGCGACGCCGCCATCGGCCATTGCCCGGCGCATCCGCTCCAATACCAGCCGCTCGTGGGCGGCATGCTGGTCGACCAGCACCAGCCCGTCCTCCGCCTCGGCGACGATATAGGTGGCGGCGACCTGGCCGCGGGCGACGCCGAGCGGGAAGGCGCGGGCGTCCGGCGGAGGCTCGGTCGCCGGCTCGGCGCGGGCGGCGGGCGCGTAGTCGAGGACGTGATCGTGAACCATTCCCTCTCCTCCGGGGGGAGAGGCCCAGGGTGAGGGGGTAACGCGGTCCGAAAGCGGGCGCAGGCCGTGGAGCGAATATTGCGGACGCCGCGCCCCCTCGCCCCAGCTCTCTTCTCCCTGGGGAGAGGGAGCCGCCTGCCACGCTCCGAGCGCGGCCGCCGACGGGCGCTGGACGCTGCGATGGCCGGCCTCGTCCAAGGCGTGCCTGAGGCCGCCGACGATCAGCCCGCGGATCGCGCCGGGATCCCTGAACCGGACCTCGGTCTTGGCGGGGTGGACGTTGACGTCGACCTCGCCGCCGGGAAGGTCGATGAACAGAGCGAGCACCGGGTGGCGGTCGCGCGCGAGCAGATCCTGGTAAGCGGCGCGCACCGCGCCGATCAGCAGCCGGTCCTTCACCGGCCGGCCGTTGACGAACAGATATTGATGGTCGGCGACGCCGCGGTTGAAGGTGGGCAGGCCGGCGACGCCGCCCAGACGCACCGCGCCGCGGCCATAATCGATCGCGAGGCTGTTGTCGGCAAGCGCCCGGTCGGTCAGCGCCGCTACCCGCGCGGGCCGATCCTCGCCCGGCGGCAGCGTCAGCACGCGCCGGCCGTCATGCTCGAGCGTGAAGCCGATGTCGGGGCGGGCCATGGCGAGGCGCTTCACGACGTCGAGGCAGGCGGCATATTCGCTCCGCTCCGAGCGCAGGAACTTCAATCGCGCCGGCACAAGCTCGAACAGGGCCTCGACGCTGACCCTTGTCCCGGGCGGCAGCGCCGCCGGCCCCTCGCCGGCGAGCCGGCCATTGTCGATCGTGCGCGCCCAGCCGTCCTGGCCGCGCACCCGGCTCTCGATCCGCACCTTCGCGACGCTGGCGATCGACGGCAGCGCCTCGCCGCGAAAGCCCAAAGTGGCGACCTCCTCGATCGCGTCGCCGGGCAGCTTGGAGGTGGCGTGGCGCTCGCAGGCGAGCGCGATCTCGCCGGGCTCCATGCCGCAGCCGTCGTCGGCCACCTCGATCCGGCCGACGCCGCCGCCGGCGAGGCTGACCGCGATCCGGCTCGCGCCGGCGTCGATCGCATTCTCGACCAGCTCCTTCAAGGCGCTGGCCGGCCTTTCGACCACTTCGCCGGCGGCGATGCGATTGACCAGATGTTCAGGAAGCCGTCGTATTGACATCGCCCTTGCTGTATACCAAGCGGCGGCGGCCCGCGAGACGTGTCGCACTCTTTTGTGGACCCAAGGCGCGGGACCATCCTATAGAAGGCGCATCCGGGCCGGGGCCCGCGAAGAAGGCGGCACGGCTCCCAAAAGACAAGCGAGTTCACCAGCTTATGTCGCTCTTCAATTTCTTCAGATTTCCCTCGCACGACATGGCGATCGACCTCGGCACCGCCAATACCGTGGTCTATGTCCGCGGCCGCGGCGTCGTCCTCAACGAGCCCTCGGTGGTGGCGATCGAGACGATCAACGGCGTCAAGCGCGTCAAGGCGGTCGGCGACGACGCCAAGCTGATGATGGGCAAGACCCCCGACCAGATCGAGGCGATCCGGCCGTTGCGCGACGGCGTCATCGCCGACATCGACGTCGCCGAGCAGATGATCAAGCATTTCATCCAGAAGGTGCACGGCCGCCGCCGTTTCCCGCGCTGGCCGGAGATCGTCATCTGCGTGCCCTCGGGCTCGACCTCGGTCGAGCGGCGCGCGATCCGCGACGCCGCCTCCAATGCCGGCGCGCGCCAGGTCTATCTGATCGAGGAGCCGATGGCGGCGGCGATCGGCGCCGACATGCCGGTGACCGAGCCGATCGGATCGATGGTCGTCGACATTGGCGGCGGCACCACCGAGGTCGCGGTGCTGTCGCTACGGGGCCTCGCTTACACCACGTCGGTCCGGGTCGGCGGCGACAAGATGGACGAGGCGATCTCCTCTTATGTCCGCCGCAACCACAATCTGCTGATCGGCGAGGCGACCGCCGAGCGGATCAAGAAGCAGGTCGGCATCGCCAAGCCGCCGCCGGGCGGCAGCGACGGCGAGATCGTCCATTTGAAGGGCCGCGACCTCGTCGCCGGCGTGCCCAAAGAGATCACGATCAACCAGCGCCAGATCGCCGAGGCGCTGTCGGAGCCGGTCGGCACGATCGTCGAAGGGGTGCGGATGGCGCTCGAGAATACCGCGCCCGAGCTCGCCGCCGACATCGTCGACCAGGGCATCGTCCTCACCGGCGGCGGCGCGCTCCTGAAGGGCCTCGACGAAGTGCTGCGCGACGAGACCGGCCTGCCGGTCACCGTCGCCGACGATCCGCTGACCTGCGTCGCGCTCGGCACCGGCCGCGCGATGGAGGAGGAAATCTTCCGCGGCGTCCTGCAGACGGCCTAGGGTCGGCGCGCTCGACAGGGGTTGGAGTTTGGCCAGCGACGGCGCCTCCTCGATCCTCCCGTCCCTGCCCGCGGGGAGGGGGATTTAAGTGGCCACCCCCCCGAGCCGGCGCCCCGGCTTCTCGCGCCGCGCCCAGTACGGCCTGTTCCTCGGCTATGTGATCGCGGTCGCGGGCATGGTGGTGGCGGTGCTGCTCATTGCCATCGCCATCGTCGATCCGCGCGGCTTCGCCGCGATCCGCGGCGCCGCATTGGACACCACCGCGCCGGCCAGCGCCGGCGGCCGCAGCGTCTCGCGCTTCTTCGGCGACATCGGCGAGGGCATCGGCAATTATTTCCGCGCCGGCTCGCAAAATGCCGCGCTGCGAAGCCAGCTCGACGCGACCCGGCGCGAGCTGGCGCGGGTCAAGGCTGCGGAGGCCGAGAATGTCCGGCTGACCCGGCTGCTCGGCCTCGCCCAGCGCGTCGAGGACGAAGTGACGGTGGCGCGCATCGTCGGCTCCTCGTTCGAGGCGCCGCGGCGGCTGGCGACCCTGTCCGCCGGCCGCGCCGCCGGGGTCGAGGTCGGCCAGCCGGTGCGCGCGCCCGACGGCCTGATCGGCCGCGTCATCGAGACCGGCCGCTGGGCGTCGCGGGTGCTGCTGGTCACCGACGGCTCGAGCAACGTGCCGGTCAGGAATTTGCGCGACGGCACGCCGGCGATCGCCGTCGGCCGCGGCGACGGCACGCTCGAGCTGCGCACATTGGAGGTCGGCGAGAATCCGTTCCGGCGCGGCGACACCCTTGTCACCTCCGGCGTCGGCGGCATCTTCCCGCCCAATGTGCCGGTGGCTTCGGTGATCCGGATCGAGGGCGACACCGCGATCGCTACCCCGCTCGCCGATCCGGCCCGCGCCGACTTCGCGATCGTCCAGCGCGCCTTCCAGCCGGCCGCCAATGCCGGCCTCGAGGCGGCGCCGCGGCAGCCGGTCGCGCCGCCGGTCGCGGCGCCGCCGCCCGGCACCGCGCCGTCGGCGCCGTCGACCCCGGCCGCGCGCCAGCGCGACCCGCGCTACCAGCCGGCGCTGCAGCAGCCGGTGCCGGCCGGCGCGGTGGTGCCCCAGTGAGGGGCAGCGGAACTCCTCCCTATCGCGCAGCGATGGGGACGGGGACCATGCGAAGCATGGTGGAGGGGTATTCGCGCAAGCCTTGCCAATACCCCTCCACCGCGCTCCGCGCGGTCCCCCTCCCCAAGCAAGCTTGGGGAGGAAAGACATGAGCCGGATCGCCGGCTCGAGCACCGAGGTCGCGATCCGCGCCTGGCGGCGGCGTTTCGTGCCATTGGCTTCGACCATCGCCGCGATCCTGCTGTCGCTTTGGCCGTTGGTGGTGTCGGCGCCTTTGATCCCCGATTTGGGCTTCATGGCGCTCGTCACCTGGCGGCTGCTGCGGCCCGAAATCTGGTCGGCGCAGGTCGCTTTGGGCCTCGGCCTGTTGAACGACCTCGTCAGCGGCAATCCGCTCGGCCAGTCGATGCTGCTGTGGACCGCGGCCTTCCTGGCCTTCGACCTGATCGACAGCCGCCTGGGCTTTCGCGACTATCTGATGGACTGGCTGATCGGCGCCGGCGCGATCATCTTCCATACAGTCGGCGCCTGGTACATCGCCCTTCTGGTGGGCAGCGACGTGCGCTTTGCGATCATCCTTCCCCAGATGGGGCTCGGCATCCTCGCTTATCCCTTGATGGCGCGGCTGGTGCTGGCGCTCGACCGCTGGCGGCTGATGCGATGAAGCGCCGCCACCGTCCTCCGATCACCGAGAGCAGCCAGTCGCTGACCTTCACCCGGCGGGCGCTGGTGATCGGCGCCGCCCAGGCCGGCCTCGCCGCTCTGCTGGCCGGCCGGATGGGCTATATCGCGATCGCCCAGAACCAGATCTACAGCGACCTTGCCGAGAGCAACCGCGTGCAGATGCGGCTGATCCCGCCGCGGCGCGGCTGGATCGTCGACCGCTACGGCCAGCCGATGGCGTCCAACCGCAGCGACTTCCGGGTCGACCTGATCCCCGACCAGCTCGAGCATGAGGAAAGGGTGCTCGCCGAGCTGGCCCGCATCCTCGCTTTGACGCCGGAGGCGGTGGCCAGGATCCGCGAGGAATTGCGCGCCGCCTCGGGCTTCCAGCCGGTGCCGGTCGCCGAGCATCTGTCGTTCGAGAAGTTCGCCGAGGTGACGGTGCGGCTGCCCGAGCTGCCCGGCGTCGCCCCGTTGCGCTCCTTCGCCCGCCTCTATCCGGAAGGCGCGGCGGTCGGCCATCTGATCGGCTATGTCGGCACCCCCAACCGCCAGGAATATGAAGAGGAGGACCGCGACCCCTTGCTGCTCACCCCCGGCTTCAAGGTCGGCAAGGAGGGGCTCGAGCAGGTGATGGAGACGCGGCTGCGCGGCCGGCCCGGCGCCGCCCGCGTCGAGGTGACGGCGCGCGGCCGGCTGGTGCGCGAGCTGCACACTTTGCCCGACGTCAGCGGTCCGCCGCTGCGCACCACCATCGATGCCGGCCTGCAAAGCTTTGCCGCGCGCCGGCTCGGCGAGGAATCGGGCGCCTGCGTCATCCTCGACTGCAACAGCGGCGACATCCTGACCTTCGCCTCGATGCCGGCCTACGATCCGAACAGCTTCGCCGACGGCATCAGCCACAGCGAATGGCAGATGTTCGCGCAGGACGAGCGCAAGCCTTTGCTCAACAAGGTGCTGAACGCGCTCTACCCGCCCGGCTCGACGATCAAGCCGGCGTCGGCGCTCGCTCTGCTCGAGGCCGGCATCGATCCCGACGACCGGGTCAGCTGCGGCGGCGGCTACCAATTGGGCAACCGCTTCTTCCGCTGCCTCGGCCGGCACGGTCCGATGACGATGCACACCGCGATCGCGAGGAGCTGCAACACCTATTTCTACGCGATGGGCCGGCGGGTCGGCTTCGACCGCATCGCGCCGGTCTGGCGCGACCTCGGGCTCGGCCAGCGCTTCGACCTGCCGGTGGTCAGCCAGAGCTACGGAACGGTGCCCGACAGCGCCTGGAAGCAGCGCCGCGCCGCCCAGAACGCCAAGGCCTTCCATCGCCCCGACTGGACCGAATCGGACACGCTGAACGCGTCGATCGGCCAGGGCTATGTCATCCTCAATCCGCTTCAGCTCGCCACCTACGCCGCCTGCATCGCCTCGGGCCGCAAGATACGGCCGCGGCTGGTCGCCGGCGAGGGCCCGCGCCCCGAGCCCTTGCCTTATGGCGCGGAGCATTTCGCGCGGGTGCGCCGCGGCATGTGGGAGGTGGTCAACGGCGCCGGCACCGCCGGACGCAGCCGGCTGCCCTTTCCCGACATCCAGATGGGCGGCAAGACCGGCACCGCCCAGGTGCGGCGGATCGCCGGCGGCCAGCGCGGCCAGAGCGGCGACTGGCGCTATCGCGACCACGGCCTGTTCGTCTTCTTCGCGCCGGTCGAGCGGCCGCTTTACGCCGGCGCGGTGGTGATCGAACACGGCCTCGGCGGCGCCCGCGCCGCCGCCCCGGTCGCCAAGGACGTGCTCACCTATCTGTTCGACAAGGACAAGGCGATGCAGGCGCTGCTGCCGCTGGAGCAGGCCTGGGGCGGCAACATCGCCGAGCGGATGGAGCGGCGCGCGGCCGAATGGGCGTCCCGCGCGGACCGCCCGCGCGGACCGGAAAGCGCCTGATGGCGGTCGGTACCACCTCAATTCCTCCCCGGTACGGGGAGGGAGCCGCGACCGAAGGCCGTGGTGGAGGGGGCCCGCATTTGGGACCGCTCGGACCTGGGCCCCCTCCACCAGGCTCCGGCTGGTCCTCCTCCCCGTACCGGGGAGGAGTCGGAGCCTCTGATGGCGGTCGTCCCCCTCCCCGGTCCGGTGGCCGATTTGCCGTGGCGGATGCTGCTGGTGGTGATCGCGTTGGCGAGCTTCGGCGCGCTCGGCCTCTATTCGGCCGCGCCGGGCGGCGGCGGCGCGTTGATGCCCTATGCCCTGCCGCACGCGATCCGCTTCGTCCTGTTCCTCGTCCTCGCCATCGGCCTTTCCTATTTCCGGCCGAAATTCTTCCAGGAATTCGCCTGGGCGGCCTATGGCGGCGGCATCCTGCTGCTGATCCTGACGCTGGCCCTGGGCGTGATCGGCGGCGGCGCGCGCTCCTGGCTCGAACTGGGCTTCCTGCGCATCCAGCCGTCCGAGCTGATGAAGCCGATCCTGGTCCTCGCTTTGGCCCGCTTCTACGCCCATGTGCCGCCGCGCGAGAGCGCTCACTGGTCGGCGATCTGGCCGGCCGGCGCGATCCTCGCCCCGCCGATCCTGCTGATCCTGCTCCAGCCCGACCTCGGCACCGCTACCCTGATCATCTTCACCACCATCGCGATGATGTTCCTGGCCGGGCTGCCCTTGAAGCTGTTCTTGGGCGGCGCGGCGGCGGTGGCGGCGGCGGTGCCGGTCGGCTATTCGCTGCTGCTGCCGCACCAGCAGGAGCGGGTGCTGATCTTCCTCAATCCCGAGCTGGACCCCTCGGGCGCCGGCTATCACATCACCCAGTCGCAGATCGCGATCGGCTCGGGCGGCGTGCTCGGCAAGGGCTTCCTGAACGGCTCGCAGAGCCATCTCCAATATCTGCCCGCGCAGCATACCGACTTCATCTTCTCGGCGCTGGCCGAGGAATGGGGCCTGGCCGGCGGCCTCGTCCTGATCCTGCTCTTCTACCTGCTGGTGCGCTGGGGGATGAGGGTCGCGCTCGACGCCAACGACCGGTTCGACCGGCTCGCCGCCTCCGGCCTCACCCTCACCATCTTCTTCTACATCGCGGTCAATCTGATGATGGTGATGGGCCTCGCCCCGGTGGTCGGCATCCCGCTGCCGCTCGTCTCCTACGGCGGCTCGGCGATGCTGACCGTGATGATCTGCCTGGGGCTGCTGATGGCGATCGACCGCAAGCACCGCCTCGACGCGAAGAGGGGCCGCTGAATCCCCTCTCCCTGAAGGGGAGAGGGTGGCTGAGCGAAGCGAAGCCGGGTGAGGGGGTACAGCGCTGGAGGACGGACGCCGGACCCCCCTCCCACGCCGTCTGGACCCCGGCCTTCGCCGGGGCGCCGCGGCATCCGCCGCCCCAGTTGCAATCCCCCGGCCCCGACACTAAATCCCCCGTTCGCGCGGGGCCGGCACGAGCCCCCACGTTTCGCCATCGGCGACGGACGCATAGCTCAGTTGGTAGAGCAGCTGACTCTTAATCAGCGGGTCCCAGGTTCGAGCCCTGGTGCGTCCACCACCTTTCCGGATTGCGATGCTGCCGGCCCTCGGCCTAAGGCGCGTTCGTGCGATGGCGGCCGCAGCAGCGCGTCGTCCGAGCCGCCTGGGGCGCGCCGCCAGTGACGATCCTGCGCGAGGTCATAATCATGAGCGAACCACGCTATCCGAACGAAAGCCGGGAATATCGCGAGGCGCGCGACGCTTTGCTCGAGGACGAGCGGCAGCTTGTCGACAAGGCGAAGGCGGTGGCGGCCAGGCGCCGCACCCTCCCGCTCGGGGGCGAGCTGAAGGAGGATTATGTCTTCCAGTGGGCCGGTGACGGCAAAGTCGGGCAGAAAGTGAAATTCTCGGAGCTGTTCGGGGACAAGGACACGCTGCTGATCTACTCCTTCATGTTCGGCCCGAGCTGGGACAATCCCTGTCCCTCCTGCACCTCGCTCGTCGATGGATTCGACCGGACCTGGTACCAGGTCTCCCAGGATGCCGCGTTCGTCGCGATCGCCAAGGCGCAGCCCGAGCGGATCGACGCCTGGGCGAGGCGGCGCGGATGGTCGCAAATCCCCCTCCTGTCAGGCTTCGAATCCCCCTTTCAGGCCGACTACCAGTGTCAGGAGCAGGATGACGACGACATGCAGTGGCCGGTGATGCACGTCTTCACCCGGCGGGAGGGCGGGATCTTCCATTTCTGGGCGACCGAATTGACGGCGAACCATGTCGACACCGTCTGGCCCTACTGGAATCTCATGGACTACACGCCGGAAGGGCGGCCGGACCATGACACGCCGCCGCAGGACTTCCGGTCGGAGTTCCTCGAAAAGCACTATAAGGAGTAGCGCCGCCGCTTTGCCCACCCCGGCGCGAACTTGGCTCGCGCCGCGGGCCGCTGCGCGTTACAAGCCGCGGCGAAGCGGCGGGAATCGGGGAGGGAATCGGGTGGAAGCAGCGGCGCAAGAGCCGGCGGAGGCGGCGCCGATGCCGGTGGGCCCGGCCGGCGACGGCTTCGACGGCCTCGCCGACCTCTTGCCGATCATCTGCTGGCAGGCGGACGAAAGCGGCCGGCCGGTCGCGCTCAACCGCCGCTGGCACGATTATGTCGGCGGCGATCCGGAGGCCGGCGCTCATAATGCGGCCCTTCTTGCGGACGCGGTCCGCTCGGCCGGAGCCGCGGAGTCCTTCTCCCTCACTTTGTCGCTGCGCGGCGGCGACGGCGTGTCGCGGCCGTTCCTCACCCACGGGCGGCTGGCGCGCCACGCCGGCGGCGCAGCGTTCCGCTGGGTCGGCACCTGTACCGAGGTTTCCGACCAGGTCGCGTCGGACCGGGCGCACGCCTTCCTGCTCCGGCTCGGCGACGAGCTGCGCGACGAGAGCCATCCGGAGGCGATCCTGGCGATGGCGTCGCGCGCGATCGGCCGGGAGCTGGGCGCCGACCGCGTGGTCTATGCGACGATCGACTGGACGGAAGGCGTCATGCACGTCCGCCGGGACTGGCGGGCGAGCGGCCCGCAAATGCCGGCCCACAAATATCCGATGTCGAGCTATTCCGCCGAGCATGTCGAGCGGCACAGCAAAGGCGAGCCGATCCTGTCGTTCGACGTCGCCGCCGACCCCGAGCTGATCGAGGCGCAGCGCGAGCGTTTCCTCACCGTCGGGGTGCAGGCCTTCGCGAGCGTGCCGCTGGTCAAGAAGGGGATATTGACCGCGGTGATGGCGGCGCAGCAATTCGCGCCGCGCCGCTGGACCGAGGCCGAGGTCCGGCTGCTCAATGAGGTCGCCGAGCGCACCTGGGCGACGCTCGAGCGAGCCGAGGCGGCCGCGGCGCTGCGCGAGAGCGAGCAATTGTTCCGCACGGTCACCGAGGCGCATCCGATCCCGGTGGTGATCGCCCAGGACAGCGGCATCGTGCTCGGCAACCCGGCCTTCTGGGAGATGATGGGGGTGCCGGCCGGCGACGCGGCCGCGGTCGATCCGCGCGGCTGGACTTCTGGCGGCCATGGCTGGGAGGCGTTCGCCGCCTTCGTGCGCGCGCACCGCCGCTACGACAATTACCAGACCAACATGGTGCGCGCCGGCACCCGCTTTCCGGTCGCGGTCAGCTGGCGGCACATCGCCTATAAAGGCGCGCCGGCGGTGATCTCCTCGATCGTCGACCTCACCGAGAGCAAGCGGGCGCAGGAGGAGCTGGCCCGCTCGCGCGAGTCGCTCCACCAGGCCGAGAAGCTGACCGCATTGGGCAGCCTGCTGGCCGGCGTCAGCCACGAGCTCAACAATCCGCTCACCATCGTCACCGCCCAGGCCTCCCTGCTCGAGGAGCTGGCCGCCGGGTCGCCGATGGCGGACCGCGCCGAGAAGGTGCGCCGGGCGGCCGAGCGCTGTTCGAAGATCGTCCAGACCTTCCTCGCCATGGCCCGGCAGCGGGAGCCCGAACGGAGCAAAGTCCAGGCCTCAGACGTGGTCCGCGCGGCGCTCGATCTCACCGAATATTCGCTGCGCACCGCCGGCATCGACGTGTCGTTCGAGGTCGAGCCGGGCCTGCCGCCGCTTTTTGCCGACGGCGATCAGCTCCATCAGGTGTTCGTCAATCTGATCGTCAATGCCCAGCAGGCGCTGCAGGAGAAAAGCGGCGAGCGCAGGCTTAAGCTGCGCATCGCGTCGGCCGACGGCGGGCGCACGCTTGCCGTCGACGTCGAGGACAATGGTCCCGGCGTTCCGGCCGAGATCAGGCGCCGGGTGTTCGAGCCTTTCTTCACGACCAAGCCGGAAGGGGTCGGCACCGGCGTGGGCCTGAGCTTCTCGCTCGGCCTGGTCGAGGCCCATGGCGGCCGGCTGGAGCTGCTCGACGCCCCTGGCGGCGGCGCCTGCTTCCGGGTCACGCTCGACACGGCGGCCGCGGCGGATACGCCCGCCGAAGCGACGGCCGCGGCCGCGCTCGCGGCCGCTGCCGCGGAGCGCAAGGGCAAGGCGCTGATCGTCGACGACGAGCCGGACGTCGCCGAAGTACTCGAGATCCTCGCCGGCCGCGCCGGCTACGAGGTCGACGTCGCCGCCAACGGCCGCGAGGCGATCGAGCGGCTGACGCGCGCGGACTATGACGTCATCCTCTCCGATCTGCGCATGCCGCAGATGGACGGGCCGGCTTTGTTCGCCTGGCTCGAGCGCGAGAAGCCGCATCTCACCCGCCGCATCGCCTTCGTCACCGGCGACACGCTCGGCGACGCGGCGGCGCGCTTCCTGAAGGCATGCGGCCGCCCGGTCCTCGAAAAGCCCTTTTCCGGCAAGAACGTCCGCGCGCTCCTCGAGGCGCTCGCCGAGGGACAGTTTGGGGACAGTTTATAAACTGTCCCCAAACTGTCCCCAAACCCTATCCGGGGAAGACGTAGCCCGGATCGGCCCAGGCCTCGTAATTCGCCGTGATGACGTAGCCGAGGTCGCCGAACGAGCCTGCGCTCATCGCGGTGAAATAATTGGTGCCTTCGTCGATGAAGCCCGTCATCAGCTCGTTGGCGAACGTCTCCTCGTCCCAGTGCGAGCCGGCGGTGCCGGAGCCGCCGTCCTGCTCGACCGGAACGCCGGAGAGGATTCCGCCCATGTCGTGATATTCCTGGGTCGCGAGGTCGCCGGTGAACAGGCCGTTGGTCACGAGCCCGAGCCGGCTCCAGATCGAGCCGAAGCCGAGGCTGTGCGCCATTTCGTGCAGCACGACGTCGGTGAACACCGCCAGCCCCAGCTCGTTCACGTCGACGATGTCGAACTTCATGATCGCGGTGGCGGGCAGCGAGCCGGCGGTGCGGACCGCGGTCGGCCCCGCCTGGCCGAGCACGCCGCCCGAGCCGTCGATGGTGCCGAGCTCGGCGGTGATCAAAATGTCGTCCACCACCTTCTTGCCGCCCTTGCCGCTCACCGTGACGTTCGGGATCTCGCCGAGGATCAGTTGCACGTAGCGGTCCGCGGACTCGACGAAGATGTCGTAATGCGCCTGGGTCCAGCTGGTGCCCTTGAACTCGATGACGATATTGTAGCCGGCGGCGCCGTTGGACGGGCCGGCGGTATAATTGGGAAAGCTGGTGCCGCCGCCGGGCTTGGCGCCGACCGGGCCGCCGCCGCCGCCCACGGCGGACGCGATCTCCGACATGTCGAGACGGTGCGTCAGATCGATGCCGATCAGCTCCTTGGTCGTCTGCGGCAGCTCGGGCTTCAAATCCATTCCGCGCGGATGGCCCCGGCCGAAGCCTGAATTGCCCGAGTCGATGTCATATGCGGTGAAATCGAACTTACCATTACCCATCAAACATGCTCCCCATCTGGCGACCCGCCACATGGCCGGCCGCAATTGTCGACAGGAGCTGCCGGGCCGCCGAAGCGGACTTGGCAGCCCCCCGGTCTGGTGGCCTGATTTTCTGTTCTGGCCGCGGAGTTGCGGTGAAGGGGCGATGTGTCCGGTACGATCGGCACGCCGATCGCGCCGAACCTGCTCAAGGAACCGCCAGCCGTCCGGTCACGAAGACCCCACCGAGCTTCCCCGGACCCGGGATAGACGGCTCCGGTTTCCCGCTCAATCGGCGATTTCCGCCGTTTTGGTGAGAAGTTGCGTTCAATATGGTTGCTGCGGGAGGGGGCGCACCCATCGCCAACGGCGCATAGCCGAGAGCAAAGGGCAAATGGCAAATGGCAATTCGCCAATGGCCGATCGCCAATCGCCAACCGCTCCCGGTCGGCGAAGCGTGCAAAAAAAGGGGGCAGTCGTCGGACTGCCCCCTGAGGACAGTTTGGGGACAGTTTGGAAACTGTCCCCAAACTGTCCCTAGACGAAGATGTAGCCCGGATCGGCCCACGCCTCGTAATTGGCCGTGATGACGTAGCCCAGGTCGGCGAACGACGCCGCGCTCATCGCGGTGAAGTAATTCTCGCCGGCGTTGATGTAGCCTGTCATCAGCTCGTTGCCGAACGTCTCCTCGTCCCAGTGCGAGCCGGCGGTGCCCGAGCCGCCGTCCTGCTCTACCGGAACGCCGGAGAGCGTTCCGCCCATGTCGTGATATTCCTGGGTGGCGAGGTCGCCGGTGAACAGGCCGTTGGTGACCAGGCCCAGCCGGCTCCAGATCGAACCGAAGCCGAGGCTGTGCGCCATTTCATGCATCACGACGTCGGCGAACACCGCCAGCCCCATCTCGTTGACGTCGACGATGTCGAACTTCATCTGCGCCGTGGCGGGCAGCGAGCTGGCGGTGCGGATCGCGGTCGGCCCGGCCTGGCCGAGCACGCCGCCCGAGCCGTCGATGGTGCCGAGCTCGGCGGTGATCAATATGTCGTCCACCACCTTCGAGCCGCCCTTGCCGGTGACCGTCACGTTGGGGATCTCGCCGATGATCAGATTGACCAGCCGGTTCGCGGATTCGACGAAGATGTCGTAATGCGCCTGGGTCCAGCTGGTGCCCTTGAACTCGATGACGATATTATAGCCCGCGGCCCCGTTGGCCGGTCCGGCGGTATAGTTCGGAAAGCTGCTGCCGCCGCCCGGTTTGGCGCCGACCGGGCCGCCGCTTCCGCCGCCGCCCACCGCGGACCCGATTTCCGACATGTCGACGCGGTGGGTGAGGTCGATGCCGATCAGCTCTTTGGTGGTCTGCGGCAGCTCCGGCTTCAGGTCCATCCCGCGCGGATGGCCCCGGCCGAAGCCCGAATTTCCCTGGTCGCTGTCATACGCTGTGAAGTCAAACTTACCATTACCCATTAACATACTCCCCATATCGAAAAACCGGCCGTGCGGCCGGTGCTTGCCTGTTTGGCGGGCGGCAAAGTAACCGAACAGTCTGGCTTGGCAACCCCTTGTTTCGCATGCTGAATTTGACGCAAAGTCATTGCGATTTTCTGCGAATAGCATTGACGGGGCGGCATTAGCGGCCACGCCTGACCAAGCCGCCACCCTCGACGGCAACGGCCATCGTCGCCGGCTCGACTCGCCGGGAAGCGCCCGAACCGCTCCGGCCGGTCCGGCAGCCGCCACGAACGGCTTGCGCATCGGCGCCGAATCGGGCCTTCCATGCCGCCATGCCCCGCCACTCCCATCTGCGCGACACAAGCGGCCAGGCCGAGCATCGCGTCGGCGCGATGGAGCTGTTCTTCGATCTGGTGTTCGTGTTCGCGATCACCCAGCTGTCGCATTATCTGCTGGCGCACCACACTATCGCCGGCGCGCTGCAGACTTTGGTCATGTTCCTCGCCATCTGGTGGGCGTGGATCTACACCGCCTGGGCGACCAACTGGCTCGATCCCGACCGGCCGCCGGTCCGGCTGAAGCTGGCGATCGTCATGCTGCTCAGCCTGGTGCTGTCGAGCGCGATCCCCGGCGCCTATGGCGACCATGGCCTGCCCTTCGCGCTGGCCTATGTCGCGATCCAGGTCGGGCGGACCGCTTATACCGCCTGGGCGAAGGGCGAATGGCAGCGCGGCGCCTCGAAGAACATGACCCGCGCGACCCTCTATTTCATCGCCTCGGCGCCGCTTTGGATCGCCGGCGGGCTCGACCCCGACCCGGCGCGCCGGCTGGCCTGGTGGGCGGCCGCGCTCGCGCTCGACTATGCCGGGCCGCTCTCATTCTTCTTCGTCCCCGGCCTCGGCCGCTCGACGCCGGCGGAGTGGGACATAAAAGGCGCCCATTTCGCCGAGCGCTGCGCCCTGTTCATCATCATCTCGCTGGGCGAGGGCATATTGGTGACCGGCGCGACCTTCGCCGGGCTCGAGCCGAGCCGGCCGGCGGCGCTCGCCTTCCTCAGCGCCTTCCTCGCCTCGGTCGCGATGTGGTGGATCTATTTCGACGTCGGCGCGCGGCGCGGCAGCGAGCGTATCGAGCATGACCGCGCGCCGGGCCTGATCGGCCGGGCGGCCTACACCTACGCCCATATCCCGATCGTCGCCGGCATCATCGTGCTCGCGGTCGCCGACGAGCAGGTGCTGCTCCACCCGGCCGGTGCGAGCGAGCCGTTCCTGGTCGCGTCGCTGCTCGGCGGCGCCCTCCTTTTCATCGGCGGGACGATGACCTTCAAACGGCTGACCAGCGGCCAGGACTTCTGGCCGCTGTCGCACCTGGCCGGCCTCGGCCTGTTCGCGCTCTACGGCCTGTGGGCGCTCGCCGCCGACCCGGCGCCGCTGCTCCTGCACGCGGTCGCGACCGCTTTGTTCATCATCATCGCCATTTGGGAATGGGGCTCGTTCCATGGGGGGTGGGTGGAACGATGGGCGCGCCTGCGCGAGGCGAAGCGCAAGCGAGGATGACGCCGGCGGGTCGAGCGACATTTGGCGTCTGCCCGCGCATCGCGTAGCATGGCGCCGGAGGGGCGCCTTATGCCGCTGCGCTTCAACATGCTGCTCGAGGACGAAGGCATCGATCCCGCCGAGGTGCGGCTGTTGCGGCACCAGACGACCAGGATCCCGGGCCGGACTCCCTTCACCCTTTGGCGAGACGATCCGGCGGCATTCGAGCGCTACCAGTCGACCCAGGCCCCCGCCCCTCGCCAGCGCGCCCGATTCCATAGCCGCTATTGGGCGAGCTTCGTCGCCCCTCCCGGTCGCGAGACCTTGTTCGCGGGGCTCTATGAAGTCGAGCGCCTCGGTCGCGTGCCGCCCGGCACGATCGATCCGCTCAGCCTGCGCGAGGTCGGCGCCGGCACGGATAGGGGCGCCTACGACCAATATGCGTGCCGGCGGCTCCCCGAGCTTTCCGAATATATCGGCCGGCTGTTCGTCCACTGGGGCGACGCGCCGGGCGCGGCCCGCGCCTGGGTCCAGCGAGCCGACCGGCAGGAGAAGGAAATCGTGGAGCTTTCTCGATATTCGATCAATGCCGGTTCAGGGCCCGCGCAGCTGACGTTGATCGGCTGAGTCTCGCCGCCTTCCGCCGCGCCGGCCCAGTAACGGCGCCAGTAGACTTTGCCCCTTCCCGCACGACCGCAAGTTGGCTTCCCCTTCGCAGCGACTCGGCAAGCAGCGGCCTGGATCGACCCCCCTGTTTTCGCGACGTTTCAGCCACCAACAACAACATCCGAAATGGATAAAGACAGCGAGGATTCCGCAGTTTACAATGGATTTATGGGGTTGTGCGTGGAACACTCGACCACTTGTACGGAAAGCTGGACTAGCTTATGTTAACCAACCCTAAGTGGCAGGAAATCATGGAAACGCCGTCTTCAAGTGATTGGCGTAACCTTCTTCCTTTCGCATAGAGAATGAAGAGTTGGGGGTAAGTCCGCAGGTCATGGCGTTCCTGAAAGGATGCCCGGCCTGCAATCGTTTGCGTTGACTGGCGCTTTTTTACTCGCGGACTGACGTACCAGGCTGCCGCCAGCTCTGGAGCTGACGGCTATGCTCTTTCGCTTGTCCGCTTGACGGGAGGACAGCATGCCATCGGCCCTCAGCTATCCCGGAGTCTATATCGAGGAAGTCGAAAGCGGGGTACGCCCGATCAGCGGCGTGGCGACCTCGATCACCGCCTTCATCGGCCGCGCGCTGCGCGGGCCGGTGGACGAGCCGGTCACGATCTTCGGCTTCGGCGAGTTCGAGCGGATCTTCGGCGGCCTGTGGACCGATTCGCCGCTCGGCTATGCGGTCCGGGACTTCTATCTGAACGGCGGCGGCCAGGCGATCATCGTCCGTTTGTTCAACGTCAGCGACGAGGTCGAGGACGCGGCGACGGCGGTGGCCGAGGCGGCGCAGGCGTCGGTCGACGGCGGCGAGACCGATCCCGCCGACGTCGCGGCGGCGGCGCGGGCGGCGGTCAGCGGCGCGGCCGGGTCGGGCACGCAGGCGGCCGGCGACGCGGTCGCCGACGCGGCCGAGGCGGCGGCGGCCGCCAGCGGCGCGACCCCGCAGTCGGTCGCCGACGCCGCCGCGGCGGCGCAGGCCAATGCGGTGGCCAATGCCGCTCCCGGCCATGCCCGGGTCAGCGCCAACGGCCTCTCGCTCGACGCGGCCTCGCCCGGCGCATGGGGCAACGCGCTGCGCGTCCGGGTCGACGACGACGTCGCGCCGGGCAGCACCGGCCTGTTCAACCTGTCGATCTATGACGGCGAGACCGGCGCGGTGGAATTGTACCGCAACGTCTCGGTCGATCCGAGCCATGTCCGGCGAGTGGACAAGGTGCTGGAGAAATCCGCCCTCGTCCGGGTGCGCGGCGCGCTTCCGGGCACGATGCCGACCGCGCATCCCGACCCGGCCGCCGGGCAGAAATTGTGGGAGGACAACACCCCCGCCACCAACAGCAAGGCCAACTCCGCCGTGCGCGCCGCGAACGGCGACGCGGCCGGCGAGGCCCAGTTCACCGGCACCGGACTGGAGGGCGCCAAGCGCGGCCTCTACGCGCTCGACAAGGCGGACCTGTTCAACCTGCTCTGCATCCCGCCGCACGAGCCGGGAGGCACGATCGAGCCCTCGCTGATCGACGCCGCCCTCACTTATTGCGAACGGCGCCGGGCGATGCTGATCATCGACTCCCCGGCCGGCTGGACGAGCGTCGCCGACGCGCTGGCCGGGGTCGAGACCGACGTCGGTCGCGCCCATCCCAACGGCGCCTTGTTCTTCCCGCGGGTGATCGAGGCCGATCCGCTGCGCGAAGGCGTCGCGGACGTCTTCGCGGCCTGCGGCGCGATCGCCGGACAGTTCGCCAAGACCGATGCCGAGCGCGGCGTGTGGAAGGCGCCGGCCGGACTCGCCGTCTCGCTGGCTAACGCTGCCGGGCTGCAGGTGACCCTGACCGACCTCGAAAACGGCCTGCTCAACCCGCGCGGGATCAACTGCCTGCGCTCGATGCCGCCGGCGGGCCGGGTGGTGTGGGGCGCGCGCACGCGCGAGGGCGACGACCGCTTCGCCTCGCAATGGAAATATATTCCGGTGCGGCGCATGGCCCTGTTCATCGAGGAGAGCCTCTATCGGGGCACCCAGTGGGTCGTGTTCGAGCCCAATGACGAGCCGCTCTGGGCGTCGATCCGGCTCAACATCGGCGCCTTCATGCAGCGCCTGTTCCGGCAGGGCGCGTTCCAGGGAGCCTCAGCCCGCGACGCCTATTTCGTGAAGTGCGACGCCGAAACCACCACCCAGGCCGATATCGACCTCGGCATCGTCAACATCGTCGTCGGCTTCGCGCCGCTCAAGCCGGCGGAATTCGTCGTCATCCGGATCCAGCAGATCGCCGGCAATATCCCGACCTGAGGAGGTCACCTTGACCCAGTTTCCCGTCAACACGCACCGCTTCGACCCGTACAAGAATTTCAAGTTCCGGGTGAAGTGGGACAACAAATATGTCGCCGGCATCAGCAAGGTCGGGGCGCTCAAGCGCTCCACCGAGGTGGTCGAGCATCGCGAGGGCGGCGACCCGAGCAGCGGCCGCAAATCGCCCGGCCGCACCAAATATGAGGCGATCACGCTCGAGCGCGGAGTCACGCACGACAAGGAATTCGAGCAGTGGGCGAACAAGGTCTGGAACTTCGGCTCCGGCCTCGGCGCCGAGGTCGCGCTGAAGGACTTCCGCAAGGACCTGATCATCGAGCTCTACAACGAGGCCGGCCAGCTGGTCATCGCCTACAAGGTGTTCCGCGCCTGGGTGTCCGAATTCCAGGCGATGGCCGATCTCGACGCCAACGCCAACGCCGTGCTGATCCAGAGCCTCAAGCTCGAGAATGAAGGCTGGGAGCGGGACTATGACGTCACCGAGCCCACCGAGGGCAGCTTCACCGAGCCACCCTGAGGCGCGGTGATGACGGCGTTCGCGGAGTCTGACCGATGATCGCGCCGCAGGCCGGCACGGTGGTGGAGCTGTGGGAGCGCGGCGCCGGCCGCTCGCCGACCGAGCGCGGCCTGCTGCTGATGGAGTTCGCGCTGCCCGACGCGCCGCCCGAAGCGCGGGCCGAGCTCGGCATCGGTCATCGCGATGCCTGCCTGATCGACCTGCGCGAGCAGCTGTTCGGCGGCAATGTCGAGGCGGTGTCCACCTGCCGTCGCTGCGGCGAGGCGATCGCGATCGACTTCGAGCTCGGCCGGATCCGCGCGCCTTATGCCGCGCCCGGCACCGTCCTCGACGTCGCGATCGGCGGCCGGCCGCTTCGCCTGCGCGTGCCCAACAGCGCCGATCTGCTCGCTATCGAGGATGAGGCCGACTTCGCCCGGGCCGAGGGCAAGTTGCTCGCCCGCTGCCTGGTCGGCGCGGCGGCCGGCGACGGCGAGCGGGCGCAGACGGCCGCCGAAACGCTCTCGCGCGCGCTCGCCGACGCCGACCCGCAGGCCGATCTGATCCTCGACATCGTCTGCCCCGCCTGCGGCGAGGCCTCCGGCGCGCCGTTCGACATCGTCGTGCATCTCTGGTCGGAGATCGAGGACTGGGTCGCCGGCCTGCTCGAGGAGGTCGATTGCCTCGCCGCCCGCTACGGCTGGAGCGAGCGCGATATCCTCGCCATGGGCCATGCCCGCCGGCAGGCCTATCTCGACCTCATCGCCGCGGCGCCGGCATGAGCGCGCTGATCAGCCACCTCGTCCGGCGCGTGCTGGCGCCCGAGACGTCGGTGCGTCCGCCGCGGCAGCCGCGCTTCGCCGTGGCCGCGGCGGGCCGCGCTTTGGCTCGCCGCCCGCCCGCTCCGCTCGAGGAGGAAGAACCCGACCCTGTGGCGGCGGCGGCCTCACCCACTTTCGGCCGCACCGTCGCTCCGGCGCCCGCTTCGCTCGGCGAAGAGCTCGTCGCGCCGCCGCCGCGCAGGCCGGCGAGGCGGGCGCAGCGACCGGCGCAGGATGAGCCGCCCGCTCCGCCGCCGGCGGCGGAGCGCCGGCCGGTGCCGCCGGCGCCGCAGCCGCCGCCGGCGGCGCCCGATCCGCCGGCCGCCGCGCCGGTCCGCCCACAGGCGCTGGCCCGCGACCCGCGCGCCGTGCCGGACGTCGCCGCGGCGACGGAAGCCGCGCCGCGGCGGCTGGAACCGGCACCCGCCGCGAGCCCGGCTCCGGGCCGGACCGAAAGCCCGCCCGCCCGCCGCCCGCGCCGAAGCGCGACTGCCGCTCCGGCGGCGCCGGATGCGGACGGCCTCGCCGTCGACGAAGGCGCGCCGGCGCTCGTCCAGGCGCCGGCACGGCGGACCCGGGCCGCCACGCGGCCGCCGCCGGAACCGCCGGCCGACCCGGCGCCGCGCGCGCAGCCGGAGGTTCGGCCGGCCGCCGCCGTCCGCGCCGCGCCCTCACGCGAACCGGCACCGGACCAGCCGCCCGCGGCGGCGCCCGAGGTTCGGCCGGTCGCACGCCTCCGCGCCGGGCGCCGGGACGGACCGCCGCCGGACGAACCGCCGGACGAGCCGCCGACGGCGAAACGGGAGATTCGGCCGGCCGCGCTGATGCCGATCAGGCGCCGGGCCGATCCTCTGCCGGACGCGCCGCCGCGGCCGCAACCGCAGGTTCGACCGGCCGCCGAGCGGACACCGCCACCGCCCGGCCCGCGGCCTTCGCTCGCTCCCCGGCTGCCGGCCGTCCGCCAGGCGCTGCCGCCCGCCCACCAGCCGATCCGACCCGCTGTCGAGGCGCATCGCCTTGTCCCCGGCGTAGTCCGGCCGGCTGCCGCGCCCGCCGCCGCCCCGGCGGCGACGCGCCCGCTTGGGCTGCTGCCGAAACGGCCGCCGGTCGATCGCCAGCCGATGATCGAAGCGCGGCAGGCGAAGCCGGCGGCGCCCGACGTCCATATCACCATCGGCCGCGTCGAGATCCGCGCGGTGGCGGCCGACGCCGCGCCGCGGCCGGCCCGGCCGGCGCCGGCGCCGGTCGAAAGCCTGGCCGACTATCTGGCCCGGCGGGACGGCGCGCGGCGATGAGCAACCATCTCGCCATCGCCCATGTCAGCGCGGCGATCCGGCAGCTGGTGATCGCGTCGGGCGCGCTGACCGGCACCGGCGACATCGTGTTCGGCCGGCCGGCGGCGCCGGACAGCGGCGCGCGGATCAGCATCTATCTCTACCATGTCGCGCACCATCCCGGCCTGCGCAACGCCGACCTCCCGTTCCGCCGCGGCGACGCGCTGGTGCGTCGGCCGCAGGCGGCTTTGATCCTCCATTTCCTGATCAGCTTCTACGGCCGGGACGACGAGCTTCAGCCGGCCCGGATGATGGCCGCGGTCATTCGCGACCTCCATGCCCACGCCGTGCTGAAACCGGATTTCATCGAGCAGGCCCGCACCGCCCATGGCGACATCCTGACCGAATCGGACCTGGCCGACACCGCCGAGCGCATCATCCTGACCCCGCATACGCTCTCGCTCGAGGACATGTCGCGGCTCTGGTCGGTCATGGTGCAGACGCCTTATGCGCCGTCGGTCGCCTATGAGGCGGCGGTGGTGATGCTCGACGCGCTCGAGACCGCGCCGGCGCCGCTTCCGGCGCTTCGCCGGGGCGAGGAGGATCGCGGGCCGGACGCCCAGACGGTGCCGTTCCCGCGGATCGATTCGGTCTGGATCGGCTTCCCGGCGGCCGCCGAGGCCCGGCCGCGGCCGCAGAGCATGCGCGCCGCCCAGCTCGGCGCGCGGCTGCTGATCGACGGCAGCGGCCTGGCGGGCGAAGCGCTGCGCCTCGAATTCCAGCGCCGCGACATGCCGGTGGTGACCATGCCGGTGCCCGCCGATCAGCCGATCGCGATCACGCTGCCCGACGATGCCGGCGCGCAGACCGCCTGGGCGGCGGGAGTCTATGCGGTGACCGCGATCGTCACCCGCGACGGCCGCGACCAGCGTTCGGCGATGTGGCCGCTGCCGCTGGCGCCGCGCGTGACGGCGATCGCCCCCCCTTCCGTGCCCGCGAATGCGAGCGCGACGCTCACTTTGACCTGCAGCCCGCAGCTGCGGCCCGAACAGTCGGTCCAGCTGCTGGTCGGCGACCTCGAAGTCGCCGCCGAGGCGCGTGCATCGCCCAGCGCCACGGCCACTTTCATCTTCGTCCCCAGGCCGGAGATGAACGGCCAATTGCTGTTCCTCCGGGTCGACGGCGTCGACAGCCAGCCGATCCTGTTCGATCCGGCCACGGCGACTTTCGCGTTCGACGACAGCCAGCGGCTGGTGGTGACATGACCCCCGCCGACGACGCCTGGCTGGACCGCAACAACGCCTGGCTCGGCGCCGAGCTCGCCCATCTGCGCCGGCGCTTGAAAGCGCTGGTGCCGGAAAAGCCCGGCGAGGCTCCGGCGCCGCCGCCGACCTCGATGTTCAGCCGCGCCGCCCGGCTGCGGCTGCGGCGCCTCAGGCACCGGCTCACGGCCGATATCCCTTTGCTGTCGGCGCCGGATCCGGAGCGCGACGCCGAGGAGGCCGAAGCGATCCATGGCGAGACGGCTGAGGCGGGCGAGGCGCCGCCGGCGCTGATCCAGCTCAGCCGCCGGCTCGGCCTGTCCCAGTTCGAGCGCGGCATATTGTTCCTGTGCGTCGCGGCGGAGCTCGACACCGGCATCGGCGCCGCGTTCGCGGCCGCGCAGGGCGACCGGCAGCGCAATTATCCGACGTTCGCGCTGGCGATGACCCTGTTCGAAGATCCGGCCTGGGAGTCGCTGTCGCCCGAAGCGCCGCTGCGCTACTGGCAGCTGATCGGGATCAACCAGCCCGGCGCCACGCCGCTCACCCAGAGCGCACTGCGCGCCGACGAGCGCATCGTCAATTACGTCAAGGGCCTCAACCATCTCGACGACCGGCTCGCGACTTTGCTGGCCCCGCTCGACGATTCGCCGCTCGAATCGCTGCCGCCCTCGCAGCAAGAGCTGGCGACGAGGCTGGCGCGGCGGGCTGAAGCCGGCGAGGCGCTGATCGCGCTTCACGGCAGCGATCGCGCGACCAAGCGCCGGATCGCGGCCGCCGCCGCGGGCGCGCTCGGCCTGCATTCCTTCCGCATCGTCGCCGAGGCGCTCCCGGCCGGCGCCGAGCTGGAGCTGGCGGCGCGGCTGTGGCGGCGCGAGCGGCAATTGCTCGACCTCGCCCTGCTGATCGACGCGCACGAGCTGGAGCCGGCCGCGGCCGGGGACAGCCCCGCCGCGCGCGTCCGCGGCTTCGCCGAGGCCGGTGGCGGCCTCATCTTCATCGACAGCCGCGACGGCCTCGCCGGGATCGAGCCCGATCTGACGGTCGACGTCTCTCGGCCGACGGCTGCCGAGCAGCGCGCGGTGTGGGCGGCTTCGCTCGGCGCGTCGGCCGGCGTCGCCGCGCCGGCGATGCTCGCCGCCCAGTTCGACCTGGGCCAGCCCGACATCGAGGCGATCGCCGCCGAGGCGCGCGAGGAGGGCGGCGGCGGCGAGGCGCTCGCCGCCCGCCTGTGGCAGGGGAGCCTGGCCCGGACCCGGCCGACGCTGTCGCGGCTGGCGCAGCGGGTCGACGCCAAGTCGCGCTGGGACGACCTCATCCTGCCCGAAGCGGAAATGGCGCTGCTGCGCCGCATCGCCGACCAGGTCCGCTCGCGCGCCCGCGTCTATGACGACTGGGGCTTTCGCGACCGGATGAATCGCGGCCTCGGCGTCAGCGCCCTGTTCGCCGGCGACAGCGGCACCGGCAAAACGATGGCCGCCGAGGTGATCGCGAACGCGCTCGGCCTCGACCTTTATCGCATCGACCTGTCGGGGGTGGTCAGCAAATATATCGGCGAGACCGAGAAGAATCTGCGCCAGGTGTTCGACGCCGCCGAGGCCGGCGGCGCGATCCTCTTCTTCGACGAGGCCGACGCCCTGTTCGGCAAGCGCAGCGAGGTCAAGGACAGCCACGACCGCTACGCCAATATCGAGATCAACTATCTGCTGCAGCGGATGGAGGCGTTCGGCGGTCTCGCCATTCTCGCCACCAACATGAAGAGCGCGCTCGACAAGGCGTTCATGCGCCGGCTGCGGTTCGTCGTCGATTTCCCTTATCCGGGCGCGGCGGACCGCCGGCGCATCTGGGAGCGCGCCTTCGCACCGGGCGTGCCGGTGCGGCGTGACATCGACTTCGACCGCCTTTCGGCCTTCGATCTCAGCGGCGGCAACATCCACAGCATCGCCCTCAACGCCGCCTTCCTCGCCGCGCAGGCGGAACCCAAAGAGGTGACGATGAAACTGCTGCTGGAAGCGGCGCGGATGGAGCTGCGCAAGCTCGACCGTCCAGTCAACGAACGCGACTTCCGGACCATCCAGCCGGTGGCGGGGACCGGGGGGCGGCCATGACGGTGCGGCAGGCTCGTGACGCTCGGCCCGCGGCCGATCGATTCGAAACGGGACAGGAGACGGGCCGATGACCTTTCACACAAGCCTCCAGAGGCGCCACGCCCAGCTTCTCCCGGGCACGGCTCCGTTCGTCCCGAAAGGCAAATGTGCCTGTGGCGGCACGGCCGGCCCCTGCACGGCCTGCGGCGGCAAGGCGGGAAGCGCGGATGCGGCGCTGGCCGGGGCCGAAGCCGTGCGTCAGGCGGGAGAGCTTGCCCTCGCTATGCTGCTTCCGGAATCGGCCGCCGCCGACTCGGCCGGAAGGCCGCAGCACGGCCATGATTTCAGCGCCGTGCCGGTTCACGACCATGCGGCGCCGGCCGCCTTTGCCGACGGCTTCGCGCTCGCATCCCGCGCCGCCGGCGATCCGCGGCGCTCCCCGGCGACGGGCGCCGGGCGCAATCTGCTGGCCCAGGATCTTGCCGGGCTCGTCCGCAGATCCGCCGCCCGGGCGGCAGCGCCCGCCGGCAATGGCGGCCTTTCGGTGAGCAGCCCGTCCGACGCCGCGGAAGTGGAGGCGGACCGGATCTCGACGGGACTCTTTTCGGGTTCGGAGGCGGCTTCGGCCAGCCGTGGGGAAGCGAGCTTCCTGCGCCGGCCGAAGGTCGGTGGCGGACCGCGCCGCGGGCGCAGCGAATCCCGGCAGCTGTTCGGCGGCCTGGCCGATGAGGGACAGGCGTTGCCCGAGCGGACGCGCAACGAAATGGAGTCGGCGCTCGGCGCCGATCTGTCGGGCGTTCGAATCCACGTCGATTCGAACGCCGGGCTGCTCAGCCGGAGCCTCGAGGCGCGCGCCTTCACCCACGGCAGCGACATCTTCTTCGATACCGGCCAGTTCGCGCCGGAGTTCGGCCGCCGGCAAGCAGCTGCTCGCGCACGAACTGGTGCACACCCTGCAGCATCAGCAGTCCGGCGCGATGCTCTCGCGGCAGGGCGAGCAACGGACCGCGCTGCAATGCGTCAACGAGAATCTCTCCGCCGCCGGCATAGCCGCCTGGATGCTGACGGCGATCGGCGCCACGTGCGGACTGATCGGGGCGCTTGCCGGAAGCCCGACGGGCCCCGGCGCCGCCGGCGCCGCGGCCTTTGCCGCCGCGCTCTGCATCGCGGCCATATCGGGGTTCTCGGTCGGCTTCATCCTGGGGATCATCACCGGCTGCGTCCAGGATCCGAACTTCCGCAGCGGGGGAGCGAACCCACGATGACATTCCAGGACAAACATCGCGATTGGAACCGAATGACATGAAGCCGCTCATCCCGATGATCGTCGCGCTGCTTCTTCTCGTGGCGCTGTTCGTCCTGCTGGGAGGGACAAGGGAACCGGTCATATATTATGGCGCGGGCGCGTTCATTGTCTTCCTGTTGGTGGCCTTCTTCATCTTCAGGCGGCCGGGTGCCTGAGGTGAACGTGCGGCTCCACATCGAGCGGCTGGTGATCGACGGCTTCGCACTCACCGGCGCCGAGGCGGCGCTGGTGCGAGCCGCGCTGGAAGCGGAGCTGACCGACCGGCTCGCGAGCGAGGCACCCGGATCCTGGGGCAACATATCGGTGCCCGCGCTCGCCTTCGGGTCGATCGCCGTTCCGCCTCGAGCCGGGCCCGACCGGCTCGGCCGCGCCGCCGCCGCGGCGCTGCATCGGGGGCTGGCAGGATGACGCCGCGCGCGCTCATGGCCGGTCGGCCCGCAGGAGGAAGGGCGCGATGAGCAGCCATGCGGCCCCGCAAGGTCGATGCCACGTCCGTCCGGACGGCGCCAGCGCCAACCGGCTGACGGCGGGGGCCTCGGTGTTCCGGCGCACTCCTGCCATCGACTCGGCGATGGGGACAAGCGGGGCGCGGGGCAGCCCGCAATCTTCGTCGGCACAGCCGCCCCGCGTCAGCGAGGAGCTGCCGCGCCTGGACCGGGACTTCAGCGGCATCGCCGTTCACGGCCGAGCGCTTCGAGGCCCTTCGCGGAATGAGGCGTCCGGGCGGCCGGACCGGCGCAATGCCTCCGCCCCGGCCGCGGCCGGCAATCAAATGGACGCCGGCGCGCCAGTGGCGGATGCCGGCCCGCCGCCGGGCGGCGCGCCGGCGGCTCCAGCGCAGCAGCCGCCCCCGGTGCCGGCGCAGCAGCCGCCCCCGGTCGCGTCCTCGGCGACCATCGGCCCGGTCGAGTTCAATGGGGCGTTTCACCGCGTTCCGCCGGGACGCCGCGCCGGCGTGACGGTGGACTTGAGCGGGCTTCCGTCGGGAAGCACGGTGGCGATCGACATAGAAGGCTCGGGCGGCGCCAACGGAACCGCTGTCGCGCTTGCCAGCTCGCTGAGCGGGAGCAGCAGCGTGATCATCGAAGGCGGCACCCAGACGGCGCCCGGCAATGCCGGCAATCTGCGCGTGCGGGCCAGCATGGGCGGGACCGCCCTCGGCCGTTCGCCGGGCTTCACCGTCGCCGCCTGGCCCCGCGATTTCACGATTTCGCGGCACAGCGACGTGAACACTTCCGGGGTGGTCGGCCTGTTCGTCAATATCGGCTGCGTGAGCGACAGCGCCAGCGGCAGCCTGACGGACCTGAACGAAGCCGAGCACACGGAGATCGTCGACATCCAGTCGCGCGACAACCCGCCATTCACCTCCGCTGCGGGAACCTCGACCACTTCGGGCACGTCGGGCCTGATGCCGGCAACCTCCACCGGTCTCATCGACCGTCACCGTTATGGCCGTGCGAACATCGTCACCGCGGGAACCGCGGCAGGGACCTACCGGATCGTCTACGGCCAGAATTTCCTGTTCAACGACCGCCGTACCGGCACGATCGGCGCCGTCGTTCCGAATTCCGGATTCACGATCGTGCACGAAGTCTGGTTCTTCGCCGGAACTGGCACGTGGAAGCACAAGACGGCCAAGCAGGGCGCGGCCGTGACGGTCGCCAGCCGGCCCTCGACCGCCGGATCCGGGACCGGCGAAAGCGATGAGCACAATCTATGACCGCCGATCTCCCCGAGCATCTCCGGCGCTGGCCCGGGCTCTATGAATGGCGCGACGGGCGCGTGGTCGAAGCCGCGGCCGAGGATGCCGCCGTGGCGAAAGCCTATCCGCATTTTCCCGACAAGGGGCCAATAGTGGACGGGGTTCGCCTGACGATCATGAGCCGCCGCTCGGACTATCCGGAGCGCCGGGCGATCCGCATCATCCATGTCGTGGAAGCGCTCGAGCCGGGGCTGGCGCTGAGCCCGGTGGGGCCGAAGCCGGTCTTCGGCGAATATGTCGACGGCCTGCTGGCGACGCCGCCGCCGCCGGCCGACCTGGATCTGCTGACCTATAACGGCCCCGTGCTGCCCGCGCCCTCGGTCGACTATAATTACGAGATCACGTCGCATGTCCTTTCCGCGGGCGTCCATGAGATCCAGTGGCGCATCGGAAAATATGTCTCCAACACCCTGAAGATAAGCGGGGTGCCCTGACATGGCGGCGCGATCCCCATACGCCCGGCGGCGGTGGCAGGCGGCGCCATGACCGGCCTCTCCACCTCCCCCCGCCTGATCAAGGGCGCGCTGATCGGGGTCGATCCGTTCAACCCGATCGCGAGCGTGGTGGCGTTCCAGTACAATCCCGACACGATGACGCGCCGGCTCGAGCCGCGCGCGGCGAGCGGCGGCGAGAAGGGCGAGGCGTTCCGGCTGTCCGGGCCGCCGAAGGAGACCATCACCCTGTCGATCGAGATCGACGCCACCGACGGCCTCGAATTGGGCAATCCGCTGGCGATCGCGACCGGCATCAGCCCGACGCTGGCCGCGCTCGAGATGATGCTCTATCCCAAGAGCCTCTTGGTCATCGCCAACATGGCGATGTCCGCCGCCGGCCTGATCGAGATCCTGCCCGCCACCGGCCCGATGGTGCTGTTCATCTGGGGCCCGACGCGGGTGCTGCCGGTGCGCCTCACCAGCCTGAGCATCGCCGAGGAGGCGTTCGATCCCCTGCTCAACCCGATCCGCGCCAAGGCCGACATCAGCCTCGCCGTGCTCAGCTACAACGACCTCCCGCTCGGCTCGGCCGGCCAGGCTTTGTTCCTCGTCCACCAGGTCGCCAAGGAGGTGATGGCGATGACCAACGTCGCCAACAGCGCCGCCGCGATCGTCGGAGGGCTCAAGCTGTGACCCCCGTCCGGCCCAGCCTCGGCTTCCCGGCCAACAGCCGCTATCACGGCGCCGCTTTGGTCCGCCGCCGCTTCGCCGACGGCGTCGAGCGGGTCTGGCTGGCGCAGCGTTTCCCGCCCCATCCGGAGACGCTGGCGACGGTCGACCGGCATGAGGTCCAGGCGGGCGAGCGGCTCGACAATATCGCCGCCGCCCGGCTCGGCGACCCCGAGCAATATTGGCGGCTGTGCGACGCCAATCGCGCCTTGCGACCCGACGAGCTGACCGAGATTCCGGGCCGCCGGCTGCGCGTCCCTTTGCCCGAAGGCATGACCGGAGGCTCGCTTGTTTGACGGCACCCGCCTCCAGCTGATGATCGGGCCCGCGGTGGCGCCGCTGCCGGCGCCGCCACCGGTGATC
The DNA here is from genome assembly GCA_963848555.1 of uncultured Alphaproteobacteria bacterium. Taxonomy (GTDB): domain Bacteria; phylum Pseudomonadota; class Alphaproteobacteria; order Sphingomonadales; family Sphingomonadaceae; genus Allosphingosinicella. Next base: position 88,600 of record CAWKEE010000009.1, read on the forward strand.
GAGGCGCTGCAGAACATCACCGTCAGGCATGGCGACGGCCGCAACGGCTTCACCCTCACTCTGGCGATGGGCAAGACCTCGCCGCTGCAGCTCGCCATGCTGCCGGCCGGCTATTTCGATCCGATCTCGACCCGGGTGGTGATCACGATCGTCCATCGCGGCCTGCCGCAGGTGCTGATCGACGGCATCGTCACCCAGCAGAGCCTGCAGCCCAGCAGCGAGCCCGGCCAGTCGAAGCTGACGCTGACCGGCGAGGATCTCAGCCTGCTGATGGACCTGGTCAGGATCCGGATTCCCTGGCCGGCGATGCCGGATGGGGTGCGGGTCGCCGCCATCCTCGCCAAATATGCGGCGTTCGGGGTGGTGCCGGCGGTCGTTCCGCCGCCGGTGAGCAATGTCGAAAGCCCGACCAGCCACATCGCCATCCAGGACAGCACCGACTACGACTATCTGAACTCGCTGGCCAGGCAGAGCGGCTATGTCTTCTACCTCGATCCGGGGCCCCTGCCGCTGCAGAGCATCGCCTATTTCGGCCCCGCCTACCGGCTGCCGATCCTGCAGCCGGCGCTCAACGTCGACATGGACGCGGACACCAACGTCGAATTGCTGAGCTTCACCCTCGACGGCAGGGCCAAGCAGATGACGATCATGCGCATCCTCGATCCGGTGACGCGCCGGATCACGATGACCATCCCGGTGCCGCCGATCAATCCGCTCCACCCGCCGCTCGGCCTCAGGCCGACGCCGCCGGCGAGGATCGTCTTCACCGAGGACGCGACCCGGTTGAGCGCGAGCGAGGCGGCCAAGCGCGCCTTCGCGCTCATGATGCAGAGCCGGGACGCGATCACCGTCAGCGGTTCGCTGAGCGTCGCCAGCTACGGTTCGGTGCTGCGCGCCGGGCGGCTGGTCGGGGTGCGGGGCGCCGGGCTCGCTTATGACGGCGCTTATTATGTCAACAGCGTCACCCACAACATCAAGCCGGGCGAGTATAAGCAGAATTTCACCCTCTCCCGCGACGGGCTGATCTCGGCGACGCCGGCGGTGGTGCCGTGACCACCACCGTCCCTCCCGGCCGCTTCGTCGGCAAGTACCGGGCGACCGTGCTGCAGAACGTCGACCCCGAGCAGCGCGGGCGGCTGCAGCTGATGATCCCCGACGTGCTCGGCGAGGTCCCGTCGACCTGGGCCGAGGCCTGCGTGCCGCTGGCCGGGCCGACCGGGCCGCCGATGGGGGTCTATATGGTGCCGCCGATCGGCGCCGGCATCTGGGTCGAGTTCGAGCAGGGCGACCTCAACCATCCGATCTGGACCGGCTGCCGCTGGGGCACCCAGAGCGACATCCCGACGCTGGCCAAAGCGGGCCTGCCGGTCTCGCCCAACATCGTGCTGCAGACATTGGGTCAGCATGTGCTGGTGATCAGCGACATGGCTCCGACCCCCGCCACCGGCGGCATCATGCTGCAGAGCGCGACCAAGGCGACGATCGTCGTCAACGACAGCGGCATCTACATCAGCAACGGCAAGGGCGCCTCGATCAACCTGGTCGGACCGACCGTGACGATCAACAACGGCGCGCTGGCGGTGACATGAGGAGGCGCGCCTGATGCCCGGCCTGCCGGTCCCGTTCGGCTCCCAGGTCATGTGCGCGCATGGCGGCAGCGCGACCGCCGGGGCGCCCAACCCGCGGGTCACCGTCGGCGGCACGCCGACGGTGCTGCTGAGCGTCCCCTGGACGATCGCCGGCTGCACCATGCCGCCGCCGACCGCCGGCAACGGCCCGTGCGTCACCGGCCAGTGGACGAGCGGGACGACGCGGGTGCTGTCCAACGGCCAGCCGCTGGTGCTGCAGACCGGCTCCTCCATCTGCGCTCCCACCGGCACGCCGCTGATGGCGCTGGCGCCCAATCCCCGCGTGACGGCGACGTGAGGGCGCCATGGACATAGCCTTCCCGCTCCGCTTCGACTCCCATGGCCGCACCGCCGGTTGCGACGAGGCGCGGCACGTGCGCGACATGATCGAGCAATTGCTGTTCACCATGCCGGGCGAACGGGTGAACCGGCCCGATTTCGGCTGCGGCCTGATGCACGCCGTGTTCGCCGCCAACGGTCCCGAAATCGCCGCCGCGCTCGAGTTCAACGCCCGCGCCGCGCTGCAGCGCTATCTCGGCGACGTGATCGACGTCACCCGGCTTTCCGCCACCGCCGACGAGGCGGTGCTGCTGGTCGAGATCGACTATGTCATCCGCCGCACCGGCGAGACCCGCTGCGACCGCTTCGCGCCGGAGCCGGCGCCATGAACGGGTCGCCGCCCCCGCTCTGCTGCGCGAGCGACCGCGAGCGCCGCGAAGCGGTCCGCCGCCAGGAGCTGAACGGCCTCGATTTTGTCGAGACCGGCCACGACCAGACCGAGCTGATCGTCTATTTCCTCGGCCGCGCGCCGGAATGGCTGGAGCGGCGCTTCGTGCGCATCGAGGGCGGCGGGCGCGAGCGCGGCATCCGGATCGTCGACCTGCGCATCGAGCGCTCGCAGGACGAGGGGCTCGACGATGTGATGATCCTCACCGTCGACCGGCCGGGCGACTTTTCCACCTATAGGCTGTGCATCCTCGGCCGCGACGAGCAGGGCCGGCCGGTCTCCTCCCCGCCCCCCGATTTCGACCCCCGCTACGCCTGCGTGGATTTCTCGTTCAAGGCGAGCTGTCCCAGCGATCTCGACTGCGCCGCGCCGCCGGACTGTCCGCCGCCGGCTTTCGCCGAGCCGGAGATCGATTATCTCGCCAGGGATTATCAGAGCTTCCGGCGGCTGATGCTCGATCGCCTTTCGCTGACCCTTCCCGAGTGGTGCGAGCGGCACGCGCCGGACATGATGGTCACCCTGGTCGAGCTGCTCGCTTATGTCGGCGACCATCTGGCCTACCAGCAGGACGCGGTCGCCGCCGAGGCGTTCCTGACCACCGCCCGCCGGCGGATATCGGTGGCCCGTCACGCCCGGCTGGTCGATTACCGCCTTCACGAAGGCTGCAACGCCCGCGTCTGGATCGTGCTTGAAGTGTCCGAGCCGAAGCTCGAGCTCGCCGCCGCCGACCTCATTTTCGTGACCGCCTGGCCCGGCCGGACCGAGCCGATGCTTCGCGAGGAGGATCTCGGCCAGAATCTGCCGGGGCCGTGCATCGCCTTCCAGCCGCGCCTGCCGGAAGGGCGGTCGCGCTTCACCTTGCGCGCGGCGCGCAACGCGATCAGCTTCTACGACTGGGGCGAGCGTGAATGCTGCCTGCCCGCGGGCGCCACGAGCGCCACCTTGCGCGATCCAGGCGAGCTTCCGGAGCCGGAGCCCGAAAAGCCCGGTCATCGGCCCGAGCGCGAGCCGCCGCAAGACCTGCACGAGCCGGGCGAGGGTCGAGCGCCGGAGCCGGACAAGCCCGGTTATCGCCCCGGCCGCGAGCCGCCGGCCGGGCTGCGCCGCGAGATCGCCGAGGGACGCTGGCACCGGCTCGGCCTGGCGCCGGGCGAGGTGCTGATCTTCGAGGAGCGGCTGGGCCCGCGCACCGGCGTCGCCGCCGACGCCGATCCGTCGCGCCGGCACGCCGTCCGACTGACCCGGGCGACGCCGTCGCTCGATCCGCTGACCGGCGCCCTGCTCTACGAGATCGAATGGTGCGTCGAGGACGCGCTGCCTTTCCCCTTGTGCCTTTCCGCCCGGCGCGATCCGCCGCATTGCGACCTGATCGGCGACATCAGCGTCGCGCGCGGCAACCTTGTCCTCGCCGACGCCGGCTTGCGCTTCGAGGAGGAGCTGGGCGAGGTGCCCGGTGGGCGCGTCGTCCGGCGCTGTCCGGACGATTGCGACGCCGCCGAGGAAGTCGAGCTGGCCGGGCGCTACCGCCCCCGCCTGCGCCGTCACGATCTGACCTTCGCTTGCGCCTATGCGCCGGTCATCCCGCCGCAGGGCGGCTGCCGCGCCGCCGCCGCCGCGGCCGCTTTGCGCCAGGATCCGCGCGGCTGCGTCCCCGAGCTCCTCCTGTCCAGCCGCGTCGCCGGCGCCGGCGGCAGCTGGCGGCCGCAGCGCGATCTTCTCGGCAGCGGCCCCGAGGACCGTCATTTCGTGGTCGAGATGGACGACGACCGGGTCGCATGGCTGCGCTTCGGCGACGGCGTCAACGGCCGCGCGCCCGCGGCCGGCGAGACGTTCCGCGCCGCCTATCGCAGCGGCAACGGCCCGTCCGGCAATGTCGCGCCCGAGTCGATCGTCCAGCTCGTCTTCCGCCGCAACTTCCCCGACGGCGTCTCGATCCGGGTGCGCAACCCGCTGCCCGCGCGCGGCGGGTCGGCGCCCGAATCGGCGACGAGCGCGAAGCTGCGCGCGCCGCAGCATTTCCGGCGCGCGATCGAGCGGGCGGTCGCCCCGGCCGATTATGCCGCGATCGTGATGCGCGATTTTCCGGCGCACGTGCAGCGCGCCGCGGCCTCGATGCGCTCGACCGGCGCCGCGGTCGAGATCGAGGTCGCGGTCGACTTCCTCGGCGGCGAGGCCGATGCCGGCCTGTTGCGGCTGATCGAGCAGCATCTCGAGCGCTATCGCCGCATCGGCCACGACGTCCGGCTGGTGCCGGCGCGGATCGTTCCGCTGCGGCTCGAGCTGATCGTCTGCCTCCGTCCGCCCTATCTGCGCGGCCACGTCAAGGCGGCGCTGCAGCGCGAGCTGGGCGCCGGCAGCTGGGCCGGCGGCCGCGGCCTGTTCCATGCGGACGCGATGAGCTTCGGCGAGCGGATCACGATCAGCCGCATCGCCGCCGCCGTGCACCGCGTCGAGGGCGTCGCAAGCGTCGTCGTCACCCGGCTCGAGCGGCTCGACGCGGGGCCGCGCGGCGAGGTCGAGGCCGGCGAGCTGGCGCTCGGCCCGGACGAGGTGCCGCGGCTCGACAATGATCCGCGCTTCCCCGAGCATGGCGCGCTCGGGCTCGACCTGCGGGGCGGACGGTGAGCGGCGGCGCCCCCTGCGGCTGCGGCCAGGCCGCCTGCGGCTGCTGCGAGGGCATAAGCGCGATCACGCCGCTGACGACCTGGAATCGGCCGGGGCTGGACGGCCTTTCCGTCCGCATCGGCAGCCACGGCAGCTTCCTGGCGACGATGAAGGCGCGGCTGTCGCTGCACGCTCTGGGCGATGGCGAAGCCGCTACCCGGCCGCTGTCCGCTCTGGGGGTGCGCGAGTCCGACGCCTCGATCGGCCTGCTCGACGCCTTCGCGACGATGGCCGACATACTCACTTTCTACCAGGAGCGGATCGTCAACGAAGGCTATCTGGGCACCGCGACCGAGATGCGCTCGGTGCACGAGCTGGCCCGCCTGGTCGGCTATGCGCCGCGCCCGGGCGTCGCCGCCTCCGCCTGGCTCAGCTACACGCTCGACGCCAACGTCGCCGAGGACGTGACGATCGCCGCCGGGTCGCAGGTCCGCACCGTGCCCGGCCCCGGCGAGCTGCCGCAGATCTTCGAGACCAGCGAGAACCTCATCGCCCGCTCCGCCTGGAACCGGCTCGGCGTCCGCAAGACCGAGCCGCCGCGCTGGAACGCGCAGGAGAGCCCGCACATTCTCCATCTCGCCGGCACCGCGACCCGCCTCAAGCCCGGCGATCCGCTGCTGGTCGCGCTGCGCGACGCGGCGCCGGAGGCCTGGCGGATCGAGAAGGTCGAGGAGGATGCCGAGGCCGGCCGGACCCGGATCGAGATCCAGCCCTGGGACGGAGCGCTGCCGCTCGCGGCGGCGCCGTCGGCCGCCTTGGTGGCCGCGATGCGGCGGCTGATCGCCGTGCGCGACAACCGGCCGGACGGCACCACCGCCAATTCGATCGCCGGCGAATTCGGGACGTGGACGGATTTGGCGGGCCGGTCGCTGTCCGACGCTTACCTCGCCATGATGCGGACATATCTGGCACGGCAGCGCGCCAACATAAGCCGGCACTTGGTCCAGGTCCCCAATCTCGCCCGGGCGACCAGGCTCAACGAGTGGGCGGCGCAGCTCGACAAGGCGGCCGCGATCCTCGCCGCGGAGGTCGAGCGCGAGCTCGCCCGCGGGCCCGGCATCGGCACTTTGATCGGCAAGCTCAGCATCGCGCCAGCGGTGCCGCTCACCCATAAGCTGCAGCTCAGGACCTCGCTGCGCGACCGCTTCGAGGAAGCCGGCGACGCCGGCCTTTCGGTGCTGGCGAGGACGTCGCCCGATCTGGCCGACAAGCTCGCCGCCGGCCTCGCCGGTTTCCAGAGCGAAGACCGGTCGGCGCCGCCGATCAGCGTCTATGCGCTGCGCCTGCGCGCCCGCGTCTTCGGCCACAACGCGCCCCGGCAGCGCGCGACCGTGAGGACGCAGTTCGAGGTCGGCGAGACGATCAGGACGACCGAGATCGGCGAGTGGCCGATCGTCTCGCAGGAAGCGGATGACAGGGGACGTCAATATTTCGTGAGGCGCGAGGCGTGGAACCGGATCGATCTCGAGGGGGCCCATGACGGCGTCCAGCCTGCATCCTGGCTGCTCGTCGACATGAACGCAGTGCCCGATTTCCCCGCTTCGGCCGGGGGCCTGCCGGGCGCTGCGGTCGCGCGCACGCGGCGCTCGCTGGTGAGCAAGGTCTGGTCGTCGCAGCCCCAGTCCCGCGCCGATTACGGCGTGACCGGCGAGGTCACGCGGGTCCTGCTCGACGTGGAGTCCGACCAGGCCGGCTGGATCCGGATCGCGCCCGAAGCGCAGCTCCCGCAGCTGATGGGCCAGCCGGTCGCGGACCGGGACTTTCAGGTCGTGCGCGGCACCACCATCTATGCCGCCAGCGAATTGCTCGAGCTGGCCGACGGCCCGATCTTCGACCCGGTCTGCGACGGCAGCGCGCCGCTCGCCCCGATCGAGCTGGACGGCCTCTATCTCGGGCTGGAGCCGGGCCGCTTCGTGATGGTGACCGGCGAGCGCGCCGACATCGAGCATGTCAGTGGCGTGACCGGAGTCGAGGCGGCGATGATCGCCGCGGTCGTCCACGACGTCCGCGCCGATTTGCCGACGCCGATCCCGTTGACCGTCGCCCGCCGGACGGCCCCGCCGCCGCCGGCGCCCGCGGCGGAGGACGCCCAGAGCGCGGCGACCGCGCCCGCGGCCGGAAACGCGACCTGGGTGATCGCCGTCGACGCTTCGTTCGAGGACGCGGCGGACGGCGAGCCGCCGCCGGAAACGGGGCCGGACAGGCTCGCCGGCGACGCCGTCCACACCTTCGTCTGGCTCGAGAAGCCGCTCGCTTATTGCTACCGCCGCGACACCGTCGAGATCCACGCCAATCTGGTGAAGGCGACCCATGGCGAGACCCATGACGAGGCGCTCGGCGACGGCGACGGCGCGCGGCCCAACCAGAGCTTCACGCTCAAGCACAAGCCGCTCACCTGGCTGCCGGCGCCGACCCCGGCCGGCGCCACCGAGGCGCTCGAGCTGTTCGTCAACGATATCAGGTGGGATTCGGTCTCGAGTTTCCTCGACCTGCCGCCCAATGCGCGCGGCTACGTCATCCGCACCGACCATGAGGGCTATGCGAGCGTCGTGTTCGGCGACGGAGCCGAGGGCGCGCGGCTGCCGAGCGGCACGCTCAACGTCGCCGCCCGCTACCGCAGCGGCCTCGGCCGCGACGGCAACGCCCGCGCCGGCCAGATCTCGCAGCTCGTCACCCGGCCGCTCGGCGTCAAGGAGGTGGTCAATCCGTTCCGCGCGACCGGCGGCGCCGATCCCGAGACGCGCGACCAGGCGCGGCGCAACGCGCCGCTGGCGACGGCGGCGCTCGGGCGGCTGGTGGCGGTGCGCGACTATGCCGATTTCGCGCGCACCTTCGCCGGCATCGCCAAGGCGGACGCGATCGAATTGAGCGACGGCGCCCGCAGCCTGGTCCACGTCACCGTCGCCGCGCTCGACGATGCCCCGCTCGACCCTGCCGCCGACCTGCTCGGCGCGCTGCGCAAGGCCTGGCGCGAGCTCGGCGACCCGTATCAGGCGGTCGCGGTCGCGCCGCGCGAGCTCAAGCTGCTGCTGGTCCAGGCCGGGGTCCGGATCGACCCCGACCGGCGCTGGGAGGTGGTCGCGGCCGCGGTCCGCGAAGCCCTGTTCGAGGCGTTCGGGTTCGAGCGGCGCGAGCTCGGCGAGGGCGTCGCCAGCAGCGAGGTGCTGGGCGTCATCCAGGCGGTCGAGGGCGTGGCGATGGTCGACCTCGACCATTTCGACGCGATTCCGACCATGATGACCGATTGCGACGTCCGCCGCGCGCTGACCCCCGGCGAGACCGCGGAAGCGATCGGCGCGGTGGTGCGCTCGACCGAGCAGCATGGCGTCGCGACCCGGGTCGAGGCGCGGCGGGCGCGGCGCGAGGGGGCGTGCCTGCTGCCCGCCGAGCTCGTCCTGCTCTCGCGCGACCTGCCGGCGTCGCTGCTGATCAACCAGCTCGGAGGCGGCCCATGACCGACCCGCTCGACCGGCTCTACGCGCTGCTGCCGATGGTCCACCGCAACCGCGACGCGCTGGAGGGCGAGCCGCTGCGCGCTCTGCTGCAGGTGATCGCCGAGCAGGTGATGCTGATCGAGGAGGATATCGAGCGCGCCTGGGACAATTGGTTCATCGAGACCTGCGAGGACTGGGTCGTTCCCTATATAGGCGGGCTGGTCGGCTACGAGCCGGTCGAGCCGCCCGGCGAGGCGGCGCGGCGCGGCGGCGCGCTCACCCCGCGGCGCGAGGTCGCCAACACCATCCGCTATCGCGCCCGCAAGGGCACTTTGAGGCTGCTCGAACGGCTCGCCGCCGACGTCGCCGGCTGGCCCGCGGTCGCGGTCGAGTATCGCGAGCGGCTCGCCCAGACCGTGTCGCTGCGCCTGCCCCGCCCGGCACGCGGCCGCACGCCCGATCTGGGCTTGCCCGTCGAAGAAGCCGGCGGCCTGCTCGACCTCAGGGCGCGCACCGCCGACCCGCGCCGGCTGGGATCGCCGCGCCGCCCCGGCACTCACGGGCCGGCCAATGTCGGCCTCCATGTCTGGCGGCTGCGCGCCTTTCCGGTGACGCGGGCGCTGGCCCGCTGCCGCGAGGAGGTCGGGCCGCATTGCTTCACCTTCAGCCTGCTCGGCAACGACGTCGCCTTGTTCGCCCGTCCCGAGCCGGGCCGCGCCGACCGGCCGGCCGCGCCGCGGCGGATCAGCCGCCGCGCTCTGGCGACGGCGCGCCGGCGCGGCGAACGCTTCGCCCACCCTCGGCCCGAATATTACGGGCTCGACGAGGGCGACGGCGGCGCGGCGGTGCGCAGCCTCGCCCTCTGGGCGCCGGACTGGCCCAAGGCCGGGGCATCGACCGGTCCGGTCCCGGCCGAGCAGATCATCGTCGCCGACCTCGAGGACTGGACCTATCTGCCGCCGCCCGGCTTCCTCGCGCTCGATCCGGAGCGGGGCCGGATCGCCTTTCCGCCGCGCCAGTTGCCCAAGGGGCCGGTGACGGTCTCCTACCATTACGGCTTTTCGGCGGAGATAGGCGGCGGCGAATATCGGCGCCCGATCTCGCAGGAGGCGGGAGCGAAGGTGACTCGGGTCACCAGCGTGCGGGGCCTGCGCGCCGCGCTGAAGCGCTGGGAGCGGCCGCGCAACGCCGCCGCCGCCGCCAAGGCCGCCCAGCGCCCGCCGCGCCACGAGGTGATCGAGATCGCCGACAGCGGCGTCTACGTGCTTCCGGTCCGCGTCCATCTCGGGGCGGGCGAGACGCTGCAGCTGCGCGCCGCCCAGCGCACCCGGCCGGTGATCGGCCTGGTCGACTGGCAGGCGGGCGGCAGCGACGCGCTCAGCGTGACCGGCGGCGAAGGCAGCCGTTTCACCCTCGACGGCCTGCTGGTCTACGGCCGCGGCGTCCAGGCCGAAGGGCAATTGCGCTCGCTGACCGTCCGCCATTCGACCCTGGTGCCGGGCTGGTGGATCGGGCCGGACTGCGATCCCAAGCGGCCGTCCGAGCCCAGCATCGAGCTGATCGACTGCGGCGCCTGCGTCAACGTCGAGCGCAGCATCACCGGGTCGATCCAGGTCAACAATGACGAGGTGCGCACCGACCCGGTGCGGATCCGGGTGACCGACAGCATGATCGACGCCACCGGCGTCGATTGCGACAGCCCGCAATGCGAGGCGCTCGGCGCGGCCGGCTCGCGGCTCGCTTTCGCCTCGGCGAGCTTCGTGAGGTCGACCGTCATCGGCCGGGTGATGACCCATAGTGTCGAGCTGGGCCAGGACAGCCTGTTCCTCGGGCGCATGACGGTGGCGCGGCGCCAGCTCGGCTGCCTGCGCTTCTGCTACGCACCGCCCGGGTCGCGCACCCCGCGCCGCTTCCAGTGCCAGCCCGACCTCGCCGTCGCCGCGCTCGGCCTGCCGGCGCCGCCCGACGAGCTGGTCGAGCAGGAGCGCCGCCGCGTGCGTCCGCGCTTCGACAGCCTGCGCTACGGCCGGCCCGATTATGGCCGGCTCGCGCTCGACTGCCCGGTGGAGATACGCCGCGGCGCCGAGGACGAATCGGAGATGGGGGTGTTCCACCATCTCCAGAATCCGCGGCGGGCGGCGAATTTGCGCGCCCGGCTCGATGAATATGTGCCGGCGCGCTGCGACGCCGGCATCATATTCGCCGATTAGGAGGATAGAGAGATGAAGGGAGACTTTTCCCGAGACAGCTTCCGCCCGGCGGCCGGCTTCACCCGCGTGCTGAGCCAGCAGGGGCGGATCGCGCTCGACGCCGACGCCAATGAGAGCCAGGCGATCCAGCTCTATTTCCTGCGCACCCTCGCCGCCGACCTGATGGGTCCGCACATCGCCGCCGGTGACGGCTTCCTGATCTCGGTCGAGAACGCTTTCCACTGGGATTTCCTGATCACGCCCGGGCGCTGCTACGTCGACGGCTGGCTGTGCGAGAATCGCGCTCAGGTCGCCTGGCGCGGCGACGACGACCATCCCGGCCAGCCGTTCCTGGCCGAGCCGCCGCAGCCGCAGGCCGGAACCTATCTCGCTTATCTGGAAGTTTGGGAACGCTCTGTCTCCGCGGCCGAGCATGACGGCCTGCTCGCCCGCGCCGTTCCCGGCGCACTGCGCGAAGTGGCCTTGGGCGGCGTCGACACCGCCGGCCGCGCGCAATTGACCTGGCGCGTCGGGCTCGCCCCGATCGGCAAGGACGAGACCGCTCCCGCCGGGCCGATGACCGACGCCGACTGGACGCCCTGGCAGAACCGGCTGAGCGGCGCCGGGCCGGGCCGGGGGAAAGGCACGCTGAAGGCGAGGGCCGCCGAATCGGCGGTCGCCGAGCCCGATCCCTGCCTCGTCTCGCCGCGCGCGGCCTATCGCGGCCATGAGAACCATCTCTACCGGGTCGAGATCTGCCGCGGCGGCGCGGCCGGAACCACCGCCCAGAGCGCGACCTTCGTCTGGTCGCGCGACAACGGCTCGACCCTGCTCGCGGTCGAGGCCGTCGACGGCCCGTTCGTGCGCCTCGCGCAGGGCTGGCGCGACGCCGCCTCGGCGATCGGCCCCGGCGACCATGTCGAGATTTCGAGCCCGCAGGTGCGGCTCGACCCCGGCCCCGGCCCGATCCGGCGCGTCACCGGCTACGATCCCGACACGCTGACCTTGACGCTCGACGAGCCGGCCGGCATCGACGCCGGCCGCGTCGCCGACGGCGTCGTCGTGCGGCGCTGGGACCATGTCGCGGCTCGGGCCGAGACCGGCGTGCCGCCGATCGCCGACGATCATGCGCTGACCCTCGTCGAGGGCCGCTGGCTGACGCTCGAGGACGGCATCTCGATCATGTTCGGCGACGAGCCGCGCCTGCAGCCGGCGCCACATGAGCGGCAAGTGCTTCACTTCGCGGCCGACGAGCCGCCGGTCTTCAAGACCGAGTCGGCGGCTTTCGAAAGCAAGGCGCTCGGGCGCGCGCCGGTGGAGACGGCGATCGCCGGCCGGCGGGCCGCGCGCGCGCCGGGCGTCTACCGCAGCGGCGACTATTGGCTGTTCGAGGCGCGGGTCGACATCGGCGACGTCGTCTGGCCGCGCTCGGCGTCCGATCCGCCGCAGCCGCTGCCGGTCCCCCCGCACGGCGTCGAGCGCCACTACGCCCCGCTGGCGACGGTCACCTTCGCCGGCGACGGCGCCGCCACCGCGGTCGATCTCCGCCGCACGATCAATCCGGTCTATGAGGATTGAACAAGGCGGTCACTCGAAGGTGGCGGCGAGCCTGGCGGTGGTCGCCCCCTCCCTCACCGTCCTGAGCTCCACATAGAGCGAGGCGGCCAGCATCGACGAGATCAGGGTGCTCGCGCTCAACATCAGCGCATAGACGATCGCTTCGGCGGGGGTGAGCGGGTCGTACCACGCCGCGTCCAGATCCGCGAACGGGATCGAGGCCGCCGCCAGCACGACCGTCACGGCGATCTCGATCAGGACGAGCAGCAGGATCTCGCCCTTCGACCCGCTGGTCAGCTCGACGCTGCGATGCAGCGCGCCGACGATCCCCGGCCGCTCGACGATCAGCACCGGCACCGCGACGATCAGCGCCAGATAGAAGATGATGCCGGGCACGATCAGCAGGACCAGGCCGGCGGCGATGATCGACGTCGCCAGCAGCGACAGCAGCAGCAGCGGCGCGAGCAGCCGCAGCACCACAAGCGCGCTGCCGCCGACGTCGGGACGCCCGTCGCTGAGATGGAGGATCGACGAGCGAACCAGGATCGCCGCCAGAAAATTGCCGACGACGAAATCGGCGACCAGGCCCGGGACGATATAGGCCCAGTAGGAGTCGGCGAACCGCGTGCCGGCCATCAGCCGCGGCACCGCATATTCGCTCAGCGCGGCCGAGACTCCGCCGCACAGCAGCGCCAGCCCCGCGAACGGCAGCAGGTTGCGCCGAACCGCGTCGACGCCGCGGCTGATCACCCGGCCGATCTCGATCTTCTTCCCGGGCGCCGGCGTCGCCATGCGCATCGCCCCCTTCCCAACTCCCTTGTTTCCGGCTTCCGTTGCCGCTGTCCAGTAGCGCCGTCCCGGCACCGGGGTTGACAAGTGTGTAATAGTATGCTATTGGAGAAACACATAGCTATGGCTCTTTGATTCGGTGAATAGTCACGACCGCGACGGCATCTGGATGGACCGGGGACCGTGCGGCGAGCGCGTGCGAGCGGCCCTTCGGCCTCGTCGCGCGCGAGCCCGCGCCTGCTTCGCGCGCGGGGGCGCGGGCGCGCGTTGGCCGTGAACTTTATCAACTTCACCCTCGCCGCATCCGGTCGGGACATCCCCGTCGGGCGCAACGCCGGCGCGGCCGCCCGCCCCTCCGCAAGTGTCAACCGTGTCAACCGGCTTGTCAGCTTTCGCCCGCCGCCCTCTCCCCTCCCCGTCCCGAAATCCCCCCTGCCTTCAGCCCGTTGCGGCTTGCGCCCTGGCCTCGCCGCCGCCTAGGATGGACCCGGGATGGGGGCCTTCACGCCAGTGACCGGCAAGGATGCCGACGCCGCGACCGCGCCGGCGGCGCCGGACGCGCAGGAGCTGCCGGCCGAATTCGCCGACGCTTATTCGGACCTGCTCGACGATCCGACAATCCAGTTCGAGATGGCGCCGTTCGAGCCGCCCGAAACCCCCGGCTGGCTGCGCTGGCTCGGCGACTTCCTGAGCTCGGACCATCCGACGCTGAGCGGGCTCATCTACGTCATCGCCGGTGTGGTCGCGCTGATCGTCCTGTTCTTCTTCGCCCGCTGGATGTCCGGAAGGGAGTGGCCGTGGCGCCGTGGGGCGCGCGAGCCGGTCGAGGCCGGCTGGCGCCCCGACGAAGCGCCGGCGCGGGCCCTGCTGTCCGAGGCCGACCGCCTCGCCGCTTCGGGACTTTATGGCGAGGCGGCCCACCTGCTCTTGTTCCGCAGCATCGAGGACATCGATTCGCGCCGCCCCGATCTGGTCCGGCCGGCGCTGACCAGCCGCGACATTGCCGGCCTCGCCGACATACCCAGCCGGCCGCGCGGCGCCTTCGCCCGGATCGCGATGCTGGTCGAAAGGAGCCTGTTCGCTCGGGTCGAGCTGGTCGAGGCGGACTGGCGCGACTGCCGCTCGGCCTATGAGGAGTTCGCGTTCGCCGACGGGTGGCGGGGATGAGCGCCGAGCCGGTGTTCAACCCCAGGCTGGTGGCGGGCATCGTCGCGGCCGGCATCCTCGCCTTCGTCGCGATGATGCTGCTGATCGCTTATGGCGGCCAGCCGGTCGCCGGCCGCGAAGGGCGCGCCAATCCGACCTCGGTCGCCGCCACCGGCTTCAAGGGCCTGATGACCCTGGTCGGCGAATTCTATGACACCGCGCTCGTCTCCGACCCGGAGGAGGAACGGGACGATCTGCTGGTGTTCGCCTATGAGGAACGGACCCGGCCCCACCAGGTGGCCGACCTGCTCGAGCGGCGCCGCAACCTGCCGACCCTGATCATCCTGCCCAAATGGATGACCTATCCCGATCCCGAGCATCGCGGCTGGGTGCGCGCGGTGGGACCGGGGATCGGCGACATCGCCGAGCCGTCGTTCGGCGGCGTCGACGTCACCGTCCAGCCCGAGGGCCGGCCGCGCATCGCGACGGTCGAGGGCGCCGGCCGGCTGAACGGGCTGCGGCTGCCGGTGCCGGAATCGGCCCAGACCGTCACCGGCAAGTCGCTGACCCCGCTCGCCACCCTGCCCGGCGGCGGCGCGCTCGTCGCGCAGATCGGAGAGGAGCCGCACTTCATCCTCGCCGACCCCGATCTGGCCAACAATCAGGGCTTGAGGGACCCGGAGCGGGCGCGCGCCGCGCTGCGGCTGATCCGCCGCCTCAACGAGGGCGGCGAAAGCGTCGATTTCGACGTCGCGACCACCGCCACCGGCGACGGCTCGTCCAAGGCGCCGAGCGCGCTCCGGCTGGCGTTCGAGCCGCCCTTCCTGGTGATGACCCTGGCCCTGTTCTTCGCCGCCCTGCTCGCCGGCCTGCACGGCGCCTTCCGGTTCGGCCCGGTGGTCGCCGAGGCCCGCTCGATCGCGCTGGGCAAGTCCGCTCTGGTCGAGAACAGCGCCGGCCTCATTCGCCTCGCCGAGCGCGAGACCCGGCTCGGCGCCGCTTATGCCGATGTCGTGCGCCAGGACACCGCCCGCACCACCGGCGCGCCGACCTGGCTGCAGGAGGGCGATCTCGATCTCTATCTCAACCGGCTCGGCAAGCCGGGCGGGCCGACCTTCAGCGAGCTGGCCGGCGATCTCCATGCCGCTCGCGACCGCCAGGGCCTGATGGCCGCGGCGCGCGCGCTCCACTTATGGAAGAAGGAAATCATCCGGTGAACGTATCAGAGGTGAAGAAGCTGGCGGAGGAGATCCGCGACGAGGTGCGCCGCGGCATCGTCGGCCAGGACGAGGCGGTCGAATTGATGCTGATCGCCTTGTTCTGCTCCGGCCACATCCTGCTCGAAGGCCCCCCGGGCACCGCCAAGACCTTCCTCGCCCAATGCTTCGCCCGCACCCTCGGCCTCGATTTCGGGCGGATCCAGTTCACCCCCGATCTGATGCCCGGCGACATCCTCGGCTCCAACCTGTTCAACTTCCAGACCAGCCAGTTCACTTTGACCCGGGGGCCGATCTTCTGCGAGCTGCTGCTCGCCGACGAGATCAACCGCACCCCGCCCAAGACCCAGGCCGCCTTGCTCGAGGCGATGCAGGAGCGCTCGGTCACGATCGACGGCGAGACCCACCGGCTGGCGCCGCGCTTCATGGTCATCGCCACCCAGAATCCGATCGAGCAGCAGGGCGTCTATCCGCTGCCGGAGGCGCAGCTCGACCGGTTCCTGTTCAAGCATCGCATGGGCTATCCGGACGCCGCGGAGGAAAGGAAGATCGTCGCCGCCCACGGCGCCCGGTTCGGCGCCCCCCATCCGGAGGATTGGGGCATCGAGCCCAGGGTCGGCGCGGAGACTCTGGCCGAGGCGGTGACGGCGGTGGCCGCGGTGCCGATGGTCGACGAGGTCACCGATTATGTGGTGGCTCTGGTGCGCGCCTCGCGCGAGGCGCCGGACCTCGAGGGCGGCGCCTCGCCGCGCTCGGCGGCGATGCTCGCCGGCGCGGCGCGAGCCCGTGCCGCGCTCGACGGGCGCGACTATGTCATCCCCGACGACGTCAAGGCGCTGGCGCCGGCGGTGCTCCGGCATCGCGTGCTGCTGTCGGCCGCCGCCGAGATCGAGGGCCGCCCGGTCGAAAGCGTCATCACCCGGCTGATCGAAGAGGTCGAGGTGCCGCGGTGAGACGGGAGAGCTTTAATCCTCCCCGCACGCGAAGCGCGTGGCGAGAAACGGAGGTCCGGCGTTGATCTACCCCACCCGCCTGACCATCCTGCTCGCCGCCGCGGTCGCGCCGGTGGCGCTGGCGATCGGGCTGATGGTGCCGGCTTACTGGACCAGCGGGCTCGCTTTGCTGGCGCTGATCGTCGCTTTGTGCGGGGTCGACGCTTTGGTCGGGAGCGGCCTGCGCGACGTCGAGGTCGCCTGCGAGGGGCCGGCCACCGCCGGCGTCGGCGAGACCTTCGCGATCCTTGCCCATCTGCATTTCCGTCGCTCGCCGCCGGCCGCGGTCGAGGTGGCGATCGGGGTCGCCGGCCCGGTGTCGGCGCCGCTCGGCTGGCGGGCGCAGGCCGAAATGACCGAGGGCGGCGCCCCGGCCGCCGCCATCCCGCTCAGGGCCGAGCGGCGCGGGACGGCGCGGCTGGAGCGGATCTGGGTGCGCTGGACCGGCCCGATCGGCCTCGTCTGGAAGCAGCGCCAGCTCGGCCTCGACCAGCCGGTGCTGATCACGCCCGACATCCGCCAGGTGCGGGAGAAGAGCGCGCAGCTGGTCAATCGCGACGCGCATCACGGCCAGATCGCCCAGCTCCAGCTCGGCGAGGGCGCCGAGTTCGAGGCGCTCGCCGACTATCGCCAGGGCATGGACCGGCGCTCGATCGACTGGAAGACCTCCGCCCGCCACACCCGCTTGGTCGCCAAGGAATATCGCACCGAGCGCAACAACAATATCGTCATGGCGCTCGATGCCGGGAGGGCGATGTGCGAGCCGCTCGGCGGCGTGCCGCGGATCGACCGGGCGGTTTCGGCCGCTTTGCTGACCGCGTTCGTGGCGCTGAAGGACGGCGACCGGGTCGGCTTCTTCGCCTTCGATTCGCGGCCGCGCGCCGCCAGCCACCCGATTTCGGGACCGCGCGCCTTCCCGATGCTGCAGCGGGTCGCGGCCGGCATCGACTACAGCCCCAACGAGACCAATTACACGCTCGCGATGGCGACGCTGGCGGGCAGCCTCAGCCGCCGCTCGCTGATCGTCGTCTTCACCGAATTTCCGGACACGATCAGCGCCGAGCTGATGCTGGGCGCGGTATCGACCCTGCTGAAGCGCCATCTCGTCCTGTTCGTCGTGCTGCGCGACGAGGAGCTCGAAGCCTTCACCGCCGCCGAGCCGGCCGAGTCGGCGGATGTCAGCCGCGCCGTGATGGCCGCCGGCCTGCTCCGGGAAAGACGGCTGGTGCTGACCCGCCTCAGGCATCTCGGCGTCCATGTCGTCGAGGGCTCCGCCGACACTGCCGGCCCGGCCGTGGTCAACGCCTATCTCGACCTGAAGCGGAGGAACTTGCTGTGACGGGTGAGCGGGGCGAGCTTTATCCTCCCGGTTGCGAAGCGATGGGGAGGGGGACCGTGCGAAGCCTGGTGGAGGGCTCTGCCCGCGGTCGAACCGTTTACACCTCCCCCGCGCTTCGCGCGGTCCCCCTCCCCGAGCCAGCTCGGGGAAGAATATGACTCCCGCCCCCGCCGACACCCGCCGCTTCCGCGCCGAGCGCGAGGACGAATGGCGCCGGCTCGAGGAGATCGTCGCCCGCGCCGAGCGCGGGTCGCTGCGCAGGCTGTCCGACGACGATTTGCTCGCTTTGCCCGTCCTTTATCGCGGCGCCCTCTCGTCGCTGTCGGTGGCGCGCGAAACCTCGCTCGACCTCGAGCTCGTCACCTATCTCGAAGGGCTGTGCTCGCGCGCTTATTTCTTCGTCTACGGCGTGCGCACGACGGCGCTGAAGCGGCTCGGCGCCTTCTTCACCCAGGACTGGCCGGCGGCGGTGCGCGCGCTCGGCCGGGAGACGATCGCCGCTTTGCTGCTGACCCTGCTCGGCGTCCTCGCCGGCTATCTGCTGGTCGCCAATGATCCCGGCTGGTACGACAGCTTCGTGCCGCCCGGGCTCGCCCAGGGGCGCGATTTCAGCGCCTCGCCGGAATTGCTGCGCGACACGCTCTACCACGACGAGGGCGCGGACGGCCTCAGCGTCTTCGCCACCTTCCTGTTCACCCATAACAGCCAGGTGTCGATCCTCTGCTTCGCGCTCGGCTTCGCGTTCGGCGTGCCGACCGCGATCCTGCTGCTCCACAACGGCACCATGCTCGGCGCGATCCTCGCCTTGTTCGTCGAGAAGGGACTCGGCTTCGAGATGGGCGGCTGGCTGATCATCCACGGCTCGACCGAATTTTTCGCGATCGTGCTGGCCGGCGCCGCCGGCTTCCGGATCGGCTGGAGCGTCGTCTTCCCGGGCGAGGAGAGCCGGCTGCAGGCGGCGACGCGCTCGGGGCGCATCTCGGCGCTGGCGATGGCCGGCGTCGTGCTGATGCTGTTCCTCGCCGGCCTGCTCGAGGGTTTCGGCCGCCAGCTGATCACCACCGACCTCACCCGCTATACGATCGGCGGCTCCATGCTCGCTTTGTGGCTGCTCTATTTCTATTTGCCGAGAAGGGCCCCGGCGTGAGGGTCGTCGGCCTCCAGTTCCTCGCCGGAACGGGGAGGGGGACCGGCCGGCGCAGCCGGACGGTGGAGGGGGCCCACGTTGGAGCGCCTCCGTCGCCGGGCCCCCTCCACCACGCCGCTTCGCGTCGCGGTCCCCCTCCCCGTTCCGGGGAGGACCCAAATGCCTGAATATGCCGCGGTCAACCGCCGGGCGCTGGCCGGCAAGCGGCGCACGCTGATCACGCCGGAAGGCATCGACCTGCAGCTGAGCCTCGCCGACGGCGGCCAGCGCGTCGGCGCCTTCCTGCTCGACCTGATGATCATGTTCGGCGCGCTGCTGGCGCTGACGATCGGCTCTTTGATCCTGCTCGGAGCGCTCGGCCAGGACCGGAGCGAGGTCGCGGGCGTGATCTGGCTGCTGGGCTTCTTCCTGCTGCGCAACTTCTATTTCGTGATCATGGAGATGAGCCCGCGCGCCGCCACCTGGGGCAAGCGCGCGCTCGGCCTGCGCGTGGTCGCGCGCAGCGGCGAACGGCTCACCGCCGACCGGGTGATCGCCCGCAACATGATGCGCGAGGTCGAGGTCTATTTGCCGCTCTCGTTCGTCATCTACAGCGCTGCGCAAGGCACCGCCCACGGCTGGACCGCGCTCGCCGGCCTGGTCTGGACCGGCATCTTCCTGTTCTTCCCGTTCTTCAACAAGGACCGGCTGCGGGTCGGGGACCTGCTCGCCGGCACCTGGGTGGTGAACGTGCCCCGGCGCAAGCTCAGCAGCAATTCGCTGAGCGCCGACAGCCTGGTCGAGCGCTACGTCTTCACCGACGAGCAGCTCGACGTCTACGGCATATACGAGCTGCAGACGCTCGAGCAGGTGCTGCGCGACGGCCACGCCGAAGCGATCGGCAGCGTCGCCGAGGCGATCCGGCGCAAGATCGGCGCGGTCGACCGCGGCTTCGACCGCGACTTCCTGGTCGCTTATTACGACGCGTTGCGCGCGCGGATGGAGCGCGGCCTGCTGTTCGGCAAGCGCCGCGAGGACAAGTTCGACCGGCCCCAGTGAGTCAAATCGCGCGCTGCATCAGGATGCTCGGCAGCGCCACGTCGGGGCCCATCGCTGCGGCGATCTTTTCCATCCGCTCGAAGCCGAGCCCGCGATAGAAGCCTTCGCCATTGAGCGTGGACCAGGCTTCGAAGCGGCGCATGCCCGCGGCGCGGGCGGTCTGCTCGCAATGCCGGTACAAGGCCCGGCCGACGCCCCGTCCGATCCAGTCGGCGCGCACCGCGAAGTGGCGGATATGGGCTAGGCCCGGCTCGCTGTCGGCGCCGCCGGGCGGCCTTTCCATGGACCAGCCGCCGCAGCCGACGGCCTCGCCCCGCGCCTCGCAGACAAAATAGGTTCCCGACGCCAGCAGAAGCGGGTTGGCCCGGGTCATGATCGGCAAGGCGCGGGCGAGCAGATCAGGGTCGTAGGCCGGCGCCAGCAGTTCCGGGTAGGAGCCCAAAAGCACGCGCGTGACCGCCGGCGCATCCTCGGGACCGGCGATCCGCACCCGAAGCCTCTCTCCCTCTTCCCTGCCGGAAGAGGGTTGGGGTGAGGGGGCCCGGCGCACGAGACCGCCGCCCTACATCCCGACCAGTGCGCCGACGTCGGGCACCAGCCGCTCGGCCTCTGCGAACAAGGCCGGGTCGACCTCGGCGCCGGACGCCGCGACATTGTCGTCCAGCTGCCCGGGCCGCGACGCGCCGACGATCGCCGAGGCGACGTTCGGCTCCCTCAGCACCCAGGCGAGCGCGAACTGCGCCAGGGTCAGGCCCGCCTGCGCCGCCAGCGGCTTCAGCCGCTGGACCGCTTCGAGCACCGGCGGTTCGAGCCATCGCTCGATCCAGCCGCCCATTTCGTCGCTGGTCGCGCGGCTGCCCGCCGGCGGCGGCGCCCCGGGCGCATATTTGCCGGTGAGCACGCCCTGGGCGAGCGGCGACCAGACGATCTGGGAAATGCCATTGGCCCCGCACAGCGGGATCACCTCGGCTTGCGGCTTGCGCCACAGCAGCGAATATTGCGGCTGGCTGGAGACGAAGCGGGCGGCGCCGGGCAAGGCGACCGCCGCCGCAATCCGGTCCGCCGGCCATTCGGAAAAGCCGATATAGCGGACCTTGCCGCTGTCGACGGCGCGGGTCAGCGCCTCCATCGTCTCGTCGAGCGGCGTGTCCCAATCGTATCGATGGCATTGGTAGAGATCGACAAATTCGGTGCGCAGCCGCTTGAGCGACGCGTCGAGCTGTTTGGCCACCTGCGCGCGCGACAGCCCCTGGTCGGTGTCGCTCATCGGAAAGAACAGCTTGGTGGCGAGGATGTAGCTGTCGCGCGGCCGGCTCGCGAGCGCGTCCCCGAGGAAGGTCTCGGCGGCGCCGCGGCCGTAGACGTTGGCGGTGTCGATGAAGTTGATGCCGAGATCGAAGGCGCGATCGAGGCAGGCGCGCGCCTGTTCGGCCTCGACGCCGACGCCGTAGGTGAGCCACGAGCCCAGCGAGATTTCCGAGACCTCGAGGTCGCTGGCGCCGAGCCGCCGATAGCGCATGGGTTGCTCCTTATCTTTCCTCCCTGCGAGCGGAGCTCGCGGGGAATGGGACCATGCGAAGCATGGTGGAGGGGTAATGTCCATGACAGGAGAGCTTACCCCTCCACCACCCTACGGCTTGTCCCCCTCCCCATGCGCCGCATGGGGAGGAACCAGTACCGCCGCGCCTTCAATCTCTCCGGCGCGCAAAAGGTCCAGGGCCTCATTCGCCCGGTCCAGGGCGAAATTGGTCGTCGCGGTCCGCACCCCGACCCGCGCCGCCAGTTCGAGAAACTCCTCCCCATCCTCCCGGGTCAGGTTGGCGACCGAGACCACGCTCCGCTCGCCCCACAGCCGATCATAGGGGAAAGCCGGGATGTCGCTCATATGGATGCCGCCGCAGACGACGCGTCCGCCCTTGCGCACCCGAGCCAGCGCCTCGGGCACCAGCGCTCCGACCGGCGCGAAGATGATCGCCGCATCGAGCGGCTCGGGCGGCGCCTCGCCGGAGGCCTGCGCCGAGGCGCAGCCGAGCGCGCGGGCAAAAGCCTGGGCTTGCTCGTCCCCCTTCCGCGTGAAGGCGTGGACCCGCCGGCCCTGCCCGACCGCGACCTGGGCGAGAATGTGGGCGGCGGCGCCGAACCCGTAAATCCCCAGCGCCTCGGCCCCGCCCGCCATCTTCAGCGACCGGTAGCCGATCAGTCCCGCGCACAGCAAAGGCGCCGCCTCGACGTCGCCATAGGCGGCGGGAATGGCGAAGCAGAAGCGCGAGTCGGCGAGGCAATGGCTGGCGAAGCCGCCGTCCCGCGTGAAGCCGGTGAACAGGGGATCGTCGCACAAATTCTCGCGTCCGGACCGGCAGTAAGGGCACCGGCCGCACGTCCGCGCGAGCCAAGGCACACCGATCCGCGCGCCGACAGGGAACTCGGCCTCCTCGCCGCTCGCGATCACCCGGCCGACGATCTCGTGTCCCGGAACGATCGGCAGCGGGCCGCGAAGGTCGCCGTCGGCGATATGCAGGTCGGTGCGGCACACGCCGCAGGCGGCGATGCCGATCAGCACCTCGTCCGGCCCCGGCTCGGGCATGACCCGCTCGACCAGCCGCAGCTTTTCGCCCGCCTGGTCCAGCTGCATCGCCCGCATCATCGCCTCATTCTAGGGCGCTGCTTGTCATACCGCCACATTCCGTTACGGGCGGGTTATGAGCCTCCCGCCCTTGTTCGACCGGCTGCGCCTGCCCGTCATCGGCGCGCCCTTGTTCATCGTCTCCAACCCCGATCTGGTGATCGCCCAGTGCAAGGCCGGCATCGTCGGCGCCTTTCCGGCGCTGAACGCGCGGCCGCAGCCTTTGCTCGACGAATGGCTGCACCGCATCACCGAGGAGCTGGCAGCGTGGGACCGCGATCATCCCGACACGCCGGCCGCGCCGTTCGCGGTCAACCAGATCGTCCACCGCTCCAACGCCCGGCTGCAGGAGGACATGGCGACCTGCGCCAAATGGAAGGTGCCGATCGTCATCACCTCATTGGGCGCGATCGTCGAGGTCAACCAGGCGGTCCACAGCTGGGGCGGCATCACCCTTCACGACATCATCAACGACCGCTTCGCCCACAAGGCGGTCGACAAGGGCGCCGACGGCATCATCGCGGTGGCGGCCGGCGCCGGCGGCCATGCCGGGCGGCTGTCGCCGTTCGCGCTCGTCCAGGAGATACGCGAATGGTTCGACGGGCCGCTGATCCTGTCGGGCGCGATCGCCACCGGCCGGGCGGTGCTCGCCGCTTTGGCGATGGGCGCCGACCTCGGCTATATCGGCTCGCCGTTCATCGCCACCGCCGAAGCGAATGCGGACGCGGCCTACAAGCAGGCGATCGTCTCTGGCCGCGCCGACGACATCGTCTATTCGAGCCTGTTCACCGGCGTGCACGGCAATTATCTGAAGGCGTCGGTGGTCGCCGCCGGGCTCGATCCCGACAATCTGCCGGAAGGCGATATCAGCACGATGGACTTCGCCACCGGCACCTCCAAGGCCAAGGCGTGGCGCGACATCTGGGGCTCCGGCCAGGGCATCAGCGCGATCCGCGACGTCCTCCCGGCCGCCGACTATGTCGCGAGGCTGGCCGAGGAATATGAAGCGGCGAAAGCCGAGCTGGCGTCGAAGACCCGCTTCTAGTCCTCCCCGTTCCGGGGAGGAGTTCAGCCCAGCGCCTTCTCCCAGCGCCACACCCGGCCGTCCTCCGGATCCTCGACCTCGCCGGCGAAAGCGAAACGGTTGCGCCGCAGCGCGCGGTTCGAAGCATTCTCCTCGGGCAGAGTGTGCGCGACCGCCGTCGCCGCGCCGGCCGCTGCGGCGAGCTCGACCAGAGCGGCCACCATCGCGCTGGCGTGGCCGCGGCCTTCGAACGCCGGTAAGGTCATATAGGCGATCTCGACCGCCCCGCTTGCATCGGGCGCCGCCTTGAACGCGCAGATGCCGACCGCCTCGCCGTCGGCACGGGCGAGGTAGGACCCCCAGGGGTGAGGACGCGGATCATTGGTCAGCAGCCGCACGGTCTGCTCGATGATCTCGCGCGCGGGCGCGGCATCGCCGCCGAAGCCGTGAGCGAGCTCGGCGGCGAGCGCCGCCGCGTCGACATCGGGCCCGATCGGATCGAGCCTCGGTTTCACGCCGCTTTCTTGAGGTGCCGCCGGCCGAGGAGCTCGGCGATCTGGACCGCGTTCAAGGCGGCGCCCTTGCGCAGATTGTCGGAGACGCACCACAAAGAGAGGCCGTATTCGACGGTCGGATCCTCGCGCACCCGGCTGACATAGGTGGCATATTCGCCGACGCATTCGACCGGGGTCACATAGCCGCCGGCCTCGCGCTTATCGACCAGCATCACGCCGGGCGCCTCGCGCAGGATCGCCTGCGCCGCTTCCGCCGAAAGCTCGCGCTCGAACTCGATATTGACCGCCTCGCTGTGGCCGACGAACACCGGCACCCGCACGCAGGTCGCGCTCAGCCTGATCTTCGGATCGAGGATCTTCTTGGTCTCGACCACCATCTTCCATTCCTCGCTGGTCGACCCGTCGTCGAGGAAGTCGCCGGCATGCGGGATGACGTTGAAAGCGATCTGCTTGGGGAATTTGACCGGCTCGTTCGGCTCGCCGACGAAGATGTTGCGGCTCTGCTCGAACAGTTCGTCCATGCCCGCTTTGCCGACCCCCGACACCGACTGGTAGGTCGCGACCACGACGCGCTTTATCGTCGCCGCGTCGTGCAGCGGCTTCAGCGCCACCACCAGCTGCGCCGTCGAGCAGTTCGGATTGGCGATGATGTTCCTGCGCGAATAGAGGTCGATCGCCTGCGGGTTCACCTCCGGGACGATCAGCGGCACGTCCGGGTCCATCCGGAAGTGCGAGCTGTTGTCGATCACCGTGCAGCCGGCCGCCGCCGCTTTCGGCGCGTGGATCCGCGCAGCTTCCGATCCCGCCGCGAACAGCGCCATGTCCCACCCGGCGAAGTCGAAATGCTCGATATTGCGGACCTTGAGCTCCCGGCCGCTGTCGCCATAGTCGATCATCGAGCCGGTCGAGCGCGGCGAGGCGACCGCGGCGATCTCGTCGGCCGGGAATTCGCGCTCGGCGAGGATGTTCAGCATCTCCCGCCCGACATTGCCGGTCGCGCCGACCACGACCATCCGATAACCCATAAGCTCAAACTCCTGACGATGCCCGCCCTCTAATCCCCCGCTCGCCGCCCGGCAATGCGGCGCTTGCGGCGGCGCGGCGCGGATGCGATGCACTCGCGCACCGGGGGGAAGGTGCGGATGAAGCGGCTGGCGGCGATATCGGCTTTGGCGACGTCGGTTCAACCTGCCGCCGACATCCTGCCCGGCCGATGAAGCTGGACGGCGACGCGCTGTCACCCGCCGCGCTCCGCGCGGGCGCGATCCTGCTCGGCTTCGTCCTGCTGCTGCTCGCGGCGATGGCGGTGAAGGGGGTCGTCCTGACCCTGCCGGCACCGCCCGATGCGCCGCCGGCGGGACAGTTCGATTCCGGCCGGGCGGCGCAGCGGCTCGGGCGCGTGCTCGGCGACCAGCGGCCGCATCCGGTCGACAGCGATGCCGGCGACGCGCTGCGGGCGCGGCTGATCGCCGAGATGCGCGCGGTCGGCCTCAGCCCGAGGATCAGCGACGATTTCGCCTGCAACGGCTTCGCCCGCGCTCCCGCCGTCGGCTGCGCCCGCGTGCGCAACCTGGTCGCGACAATCGGCCCCGCCGGGGGGCGCCATCTTCTGCTCTCCGCCCATTATGACAGCAGCGTCGCCGGCCCCGGCGCCGCCGACGCCGGCATCGGCGTCGCCACCCTGCTCGAACTGGCCGCGCAGCTGCGCGGGCGCCGCGACCTCATTCGCCCGGTCACTTTCCTGTTCAACGAGGGCGAGGAAACCGGCCTGATCGGCGCCCGCGCCTTCGTCGCGCGCGACCCGCTGGCCGGCCGCGTCGACACCCTGATCAACCTCGAGGCGCGCGGCGTGAACGGGCCGGCGCTGATGTTCGAGACCAGCCGGCCGAACGCGGCGGCAATCTCCTGGTTCGCCGCAAGCCCCCGGCGGCCGGTGGCCAATTCGCTCAGCAGCGACCTTTACCGCCTGATTCCCAATTCGACCGACGTCACCGTCTTCGCCGAACGGCCCTGGACGATCCTCAATTTCGCGATCATCGGCAACGAGACGCGCTATCACAGCGCCGGCGACGACCTGGCATCGCTCGACCGCCGCAGCCTCGACCATATGGGCCGGCAGGCGCTCGCCTTGACGCTCGCAATCGCCTCCGGCGGCGCGCCCGAAGCGCAGGGCGACCGTCTCTACACCGACCTGCTCGGCCGGCAGCTGGTCGTGCTGCCGCTCGCCTTCGGCCTGATCCTGCTCGGCCTGCTGCTGATCTTCTTTGCGATCGAGGCCTGGCGCCGCCGCGCGCTTGGACGGCCGCTGGCGGCGGCCGCCATCGCCCTTCCGCTGGCCGCGCTCATCGCGGGGTCGGGTCAGGCGCTGCTCGGCCTGCTTCGCGGCGGCGACTATTGGCGCGCTCATCCCGCGGTCACCGAAATCGCGGTCTACGCCTCGGCGATGGCGGCCTGCCTGCTCGTCCTGATCTTCGTCGCGCGCGACGCCGAGCGGACCAGGATGCGGGCCGCCTTCTGGCTGCTGTTCCTGCTCGGCGGCGCGGCGATCAGCGTGATCGCGCCCGGCGCGGCGATCTATTTCCTGCTGCCGCCGCTCGTCGCCGCCGCCGGCCTGATTGCTTCGCGCCGCTGGCCCCGCGCCGGGCAGTCGGGCGCGATTGCCGCGGCGGCCCTGCTCTATCTGACCTTCGGCCCGGCGCTGGCGATGTTCGAGGAGCTGATGAGCAACGGCCCGCACTGGATGTTCGCGCCGATCGGCGCGGTGATGCTGCTGCCGGCGCTGATCGAGCTGCGGCCGCTGATCGCGCTTGTGCCCCGCATATTGCTGCTGGCCGGCGTCGGCGATCTCTTTCTCATGGCCTGGGCGGCGGTGGCGCTGACCCCCGCTTACAGCGCGGACCGGCAGCAGCTGTTCACCATCGAATATGTCTGGGACGCCGACGCGCGTGAAGGGCGCTGGGCGGTCAACAATGACGGCCGGCTTGTGCCTTTCGCGGCGGAATGGGAGCGGGTGGAGCTGCCTTATTCGCTCCGCCGCCGCTGGGCGTCGCCGGCGCCGGCGGTCCCGGTCGCGGCGCCGGCGGTCACATTGGTGGCGAACCGGCCGGTCGCCGGCGGCCGGCGGCTCAGCCTGCGGCTCGCGACCAACGGCGCCGAGAGCGTGTCGCTGATCGCGCCGCCGGACGCGCCGCTGCGCCGCGCCGGTTCCGGAGCCTTCCTCCAGCCGTTCGCCGCCGGCGGCGCCGACGATCGCTACGTGGTGCGCTGCACCGGCCGCAGCTGCGACGGCGCGACCCTCGACCTGATCGTCGGCGGCCGCGAGCCGGTCGAATTCACAATAGTCGGCACCCGCGCCGGCCTGCCCGCCGAAGCGGCGGCCTTGGTCCGCGCCCGTCCGGCGCTGGCGCGTCCGCAATATGCCCCGGATTCGACGATCACCGTCGCCAAGGCGCGCTACTGATATCGGTTCGTGCGGCGCTACGTCCTGGCCTTCGGGCCCTGCTGCCGCGCCTGATCTTCCAGCGTGACGAGTTGCCGGTCGATTTCGGCGATCCTCGCTCGTGCCGCGTCATAGCCGGTCGGATCCTGGTTTGGATCGCAGGTCTGAAGAAGCGTCCGGAGGCGCCGAACCCTCGTGGCGTCGAGCTGCTGCTCCAGCTTGCGCTTTTCCGCCGTCAGGCGCCGGTGGATTTCCCGCTGATAGTTCATCTTCGCCTTCTTCGCTTATCATCCATAGCAAAGATGCCAATGCGAAGAGGCCCGAAATCCGCTAATCCGCGCGCTATGGCCGACCTTTTCCAGGACGATCCTCCGCCGCCGCCGCGCGCCGCCGCTGTCGCGCCCGAAAATGCGCCGCTCGCCGACCGGCTGCGGCCGCAGCGGCTCGAAGATGTGGTCGGCCAGGAGCATCTGACCGGCCCGGACGGGGCGATCGGGCGGATGGTGGCGGCGGGCAAGCTCGCCTCGATGATCCTGTGGGGGCCGCCCGGCACCGGCAAGACGACCATCGCGCGCCTGCTCGCCGACGCGGTCGGCATGCGCTTCGTCGCCATTTCCGCGGTCTTTTCCGGCGTCGCCGATCTGAAGAAGGTGTTCGCCGAGGCCCGCGACCATGTCCGGATCGGCAAGCAGACCCTCTTGTTCGTCGACGAGATCCACCGCTTCAACCGCGCCCAGCAGGACGGCTTCCTGCCCTATGTCGAGGACGGCACGGTGGTGCTGGTCGGCGCCACCACCGAAAATCCGAGCTTCGAGCTGAACGCCGCTTTGCTGAGCCGCGCCCAGGTGCTGATCCTGGGTCGCCTCGACACCGCCGCTTTGTGCAAGCTGCTCGACCGCGCCGAGGCGCTCGAGGGCCGGCCGCTGCCGCTGACGCCCGCGGCGCGCGATGCTTTGGTCGCCACCGCCGACGGCGACGGGCGCTTCGTCCTCAACCAGGCCGAGACCCTGTTCTCGGTCGAGCTCGACGCGCCGCTCGACCCGGCCGGGCTCGCCGGCCTGCTCCACCGCCGCGTCGCCGTCTACGACAAGGACCGCGAGGGCCATTACAATCTGATCTCGGCGCTGCACAAGGCGATCCGCGGCTCGGACCCGCAGGCCGCGCTTTACTATCTCGCGCGGATGCTGGTCGCCGGCGAGGAGCCGCTTTACCTGCTGCGCCGGCTGACCCGCGCCGCCTCGGAGGATGTCGGCCTCGCCGACCCCGCCGCCCTCGTCCAGTGCCTCGCCGCCAAGGACGCCTATGATTTCCTCGGCTCTCCCGAGGGCGAGCTCGCCATCGTCCAGGCCTGCCTCTATCTCGCCACCGCGCCCAAATCGAACGCCGCCTACATGGCGAAGAAAGGCGCGTGGCGGGCGGCCGAGGAGACCGGCTCGCTGATGCCGCCGAAGAACATCCTCAACGCCCCGACCCGGCTGATGAAGCAGATCGGCTACGGCAAGAACTATCAATATGATCACGACGCCGAGGGCGGCTTTTCCGGCGACGATTACTGGCCCGAGGAGATGGAGCCGCGCACCTTCTACGAGCCGACCGACCGCGGCTTCGAGAAGAGGATCGCCGAACGCATCGCCTGGTGGGAGGAGCAGCGCCGTGCCAAGCGGGACCCATGAGCCGTTCGAGACCTGGGACGAAGTGGCGGCGTTCGCGCTGAGCCTTCCCGACACCGAGCTGTCCAGCTCATACGGCCGCCCGGCGGTGAAGCTGCGCGGCAAGGCGTTCGTCTATCCCGGCCGCGAGAAAGGCAGCTTCTGCCTGGCGACGCCGATGGGCGAGAAAGAGCTGCTGATGGAGACCGAGCCCGACACCTTCTGGGAATCGCCCCATTATCGCGGCTGGCCGGCGGTGCTGGTCCGCTACGACAGCCCGTCGCGCGAGCGGATCGAGAGGGTGATCGAGCGCGGCTGGTGGGACCGCGCGACCAAGGCGCAGCGGACGGCGTTCGGGCCCAGGCCCTAGGAGTGATGCATTTCACCCGCTTCGCCGCGATCGACTGGTCGGGCGCCAAGGGCCGGCGCCACAAGGGCATTGCGATCGCCATGGCCCGGGCGGGTGCGGCACGCCGGTGCTGGTGCAGCCGGGCCAGGTCTGGTCGCGGACCGACGTGCTCGACTGGCTGATCGAGGCGGCGGCGGAGGCCCCTACCCTGTTCGGCTTCGACTTCAGCTTCGCGCCGCCGATCGCCGAGCGCGGCGAATATCTCCCGGGCGAACCGGCGGCGCCGGCCGACGCGAAAAGCTTCTGGGCCTATGTCGACCGCATTGCGCCGGACGAGGATCTCGGCGCCGCCAGCTTCCTCGAGACCGCGCATCGCCGCCATTTCTATTTCGGCGCCGCCGACGGGGTGAAGAAGGACTTCCTCCACCACCGCGTCTGCGAGCACGCCTTCAACGCGATGGGCGGCGGCAAGGCCTCGACCCTCTATGACGCGATCGGCGCCGCCCAGGTCGCCAAAGCGAGCTTCGCCGGCATGCGCCTGCTTCACCGGTTGGACGGCAAGGTGCCGATCTGGCCGATGGACCCGCTGCCGCAGGCCGGCAGCCTGGTCGTCGAAATCTACACCCGGGTGTTCATTCGCCTCGCCGGCCTGTCCGGACGAAAGGTGCGCAGCCGGGATCAGCTTGACCGGGCGCTGGCCGCGCTGGGCAGCCCTCCGGCGCTGCTCGATTGCGAGCCCAGCGACCATGAGAGCGATGTGCTGATCGCCGCCGCCGGGCTGCGCGCGATCGCGAGCCGGGCCGAATATTGGCATCCCGGCGGCCTCACCCCGGCGCTGGCGCGCACCGAGGGCTGGACGTTCGGGGTTCGTTAGACCATTTTCCTGTAGGGCGCGGCGCCGGGTTAGCTCAGCTGGTAGAGCAACCGCCTTGTAAGCGGTAGGTCGTCGGTTCGAGTCCGACACCCGGCACCAGCGCGCACGTCTGGAGGGTCGATGGCCCGGATCGGCAATCGCATCGCGGTCGCGACGGCTGCCTTGCTCGTGTCGCCGACCGGAGCGACGGCGAGCCAAAGCGCGCCGCCGCCGGCGGCGGCGTCGCTTCCTCCTCCGCCGCCCGTCACGCCAGGGCCGTTCCTCATATTCTTCGACTGGGACAAAGCGGACATCAGTCCGCAGGCGGCGAGGATCCTGGACAACGCCGTATCTACCTTTCAGGGGACCGGACAGGCACGCGTGCTGGTCAACGGTTACGCCGACCGCTCCGGACCGTCCGACTACAATGTGACGCTGTCGCAGCGTCGTGCCGACAATGTCCGCGACTATCTCGTCCGGCGCGGCGTGCCGAAGAGCGTGGTTGCCACCGAAGCCATTGGCGAGAGCCGGCTGTTGGTCGAGACCGTCGACGGCGTGAGCCACCCGCACAACCGTCGCGTCGAAGTCTATTTCCCGGAACGGCCGTGATTCTCGGCTGGGCGATGCGGGCGCCACGCCGCCGGCTGGCCGGTCGCGGCGACCGGAAAACCCGTCCCCGCCGAGAGTCTTGACCTCCTCCCGCCAAAGTAGTTTAACCCTAAAGCAACTGGGAGGCGGTAGTGATGCGGGTCGCGTGCCTGGGCGGCGGACCGGCCGGGCTCTATTTCGCGATATCGATGAAGCTGCGCGATCCGCGGCACCATGTCGACGTGTTCGAGCGCAACAGGCCCGACGACACGTTCGGCTGGGGCGTCGTCTTCTCCGACCAGACGGTCGAGAATCTGATCGCCAACGATCCGGTCAGCGGCGCGACGATCCAGAGCGAGTTCGCCCATTGGGACGATATCGACGTCCATATCCATGGCGGCTGCATCCGCTCGTCGGGCCACGGCTTCATCGGCATCGGCCGCAAGCGGCTGCTCAATATCCTGCAGCAACGGGCGGGAGAGCTCGGCGTCGCCCTCCATTTCGAGCATGAAGCCAGCCCTGAGCTGGACGACTGGCGAGACTATGACCTGGTGATCGCCGCCGACGGCGCCAACAGCCGCATCCGCACCCGCTATGAGGAACATTTCGGCGTCGACGCGCAGGTCCGCCGCAACAAGTTCTTCTGGTTCGGCACCGGCCGCGTGTTCGAGGCCTTCACCTTCGCCTTCGAGCAGACCGAGGCGGGCTGGGTCTGGGCCCACGCCTACCGCTTCGATGACGACCTTTCGACCTTCATCGTCGAGATGGCGCCGGACACCTGGCAGCGGCTCGGCCTCGACCGGATGGAGCAGCCCGAGGCGATCGCCTTGTGCGAGCGGATTTTCGCCGCGTACCTCGACGGCCACCGGCTCATCTCCAACGCGACTCACCTGCCCGGCCCGCAAGCGTGGCTCAACTTCCGCCGCATCGTCTGCGAGCGCTGGTCGTACCGCAATCTGATCCTGCTCGGCGACGCCGCCCACACCGCCCATTTCTCGATCGGCTCGGGCACCAAGCTCGCGCTCGAGGATGCGATCAAGCTCGCCGAGGTCCTCAACCGACCCGGCCTCGGCCGGGAGCAGGCGCTCGAGGAATATCAGGCCGAGCGCAACCTCGAGGTGCTCAAGCTCCAGAACAGCGCGCGCAACTCGACCGAATGGTTCGAGACGCTCGAGCGCTATCTCCATTTCGAGCCGATCCAGTTCGCTTACTCCCTGCTCACCCGCTCGCAGCGGGTCAGCCACGAAAATCTGAGGCTGCGCGACAAGGCCTGGCTCGAGGGCGTCGAACGCTGGTTCCAGTCGCAGGCGCGCGGGCGCCCGGTCAACGAGCCGGCGCCGCCGATGTTCGCGCCCTTCCGGCTGCGCGACATGGCGCTCGAGAACCGGGTCGTGGTGTCGCCGATGGCGATGTATTCGGCGGTCGAGGGCACGCCGACCGATTTCCATCTCGTCCATTACGGCGCGCGGGCGGCCGGCGGCGCGGGTCTCGTCTACACCGAGATGACCTGCGTCTCGCCGGAAGGACGGATCAGCCCGGGCTGCGCCGGAATGTATGCGCCCGAACATCTCGAGGCGTGGCGCCGGATCGCCGATTACGTCCATTGCCATTCGGCGGCGAAATTCTGCCTTCAGCTCGGCCATTCCGGTCCGAAGGGCAGCACCCGGGTCGGCTGGGAGGGCTATGACGTACCCCTCGAGCGCGGCAACTGGCCGGTGATGGCCGCCTCCGACGTGCCGTGGAGCGCCGACAACCAGGTGCCGCGGCCCATGACCCGCGCCGACATGGACGATGTGGTCGCGCAGTTCGTGGCCGCCACTTTGATGGGGCTGGAGGCCGGCTTCGACATGGTCGAACTCCACGCCGCCCACGGCTATCTGCTCTCCAGCTTCATCACCCCGCTCACCAACCGGCGCGGCGACGAATATGGCGGCAGCCTCGAAAATCGGCTGCGCTTTCCGCTCGAAGTGTTCGCGGCGATGCGCGCCGCCTGGCCGGCCGGCCGGCCGATGTCGGTGCGCATCTCGGCCAATGACTGGATGGGCGATGACGGGGTCACGCCGGCCGAGGCGGTCGAGATCGGCCGGGCCTTCGCCGAGGCCGGCGCCGACCTGATCGACGTCTCGGCCGGCCAGACCTGGGCGGACTGCAGCCCGGTCTACGGCCGCATGTTCCAGACGCCGTTCGCCGACCGGATCCGCAATGAAGGGCGGCTCAACACGATGGCGGTCGGCAACATCTACGAGACCGACCATGTCAATTCGATCCTCGCCGCCGGCCGCGCCGATCTGGTCGCGCTGGCCCGGCCGCATCTGATCGATCCGATGTGGACATTGCGCGCCGCCGCGCAGCAGGATTACCGCCGCGTCCATGTGCCGCCGCAATATCTCGGCGGCATGGCCCAGCTCGCGCGCAACCTGCAGCGCGAAGCGGAGCTCAAGGCATGAGGCCGGCCCTCACCCTCCCACCCGGCTGCGCCGGGCGGGGCCCTCCCTCTCCCCAAATGGGAGAGGGATGGAGTGAGGGCGGCCAACCCCTCTCCCTTCAGGGGAGAGGGAGGGGCCCAAGCCGTCAGGCTTGGGAGGGTGAGGGGTAGTGCGCCTCCAGGGTCACCACGCAGTCGTCACCGGCGGCGGCACCGGCATCGGCGCCGCCATCGCCCGCGCGCTCGCCGCCGAAGGCGCCCGTCTGACCCTGGTCGGACGACGCCGGGAGAGACTCGAGGAGGTCGGGTCGGAGCCGTTCGACGCTTTGGTCGCGCCGGCCGACGTCACCGATCGCGAGCAGGTCGAAAGCTGCTTCGCGATTGCGCGCGAGGCGCAGGGCCCGATCACCATCCTCGTCAACAATGCCGGCGCCGCGCAAAGCGCCCCGTTCGCGAAGGTGACCGAGGGGGACTGGCGGCGGATGATGGCGGTCAATCTCGACGCCTTGCTCTTTTGCTGCCAGGCGGCGCTGCCCGACCTCCTCGCCGCGCCCGCCGGCCGCATCGTCACGATCGCCTCGACGGCGGGGCTCAAAGGCTATGCCTATGGCGCGGCCTATGGCGCGGCCAAGCATGGCGCGGTCGGGCTGATGCGTTCGCTGGCGGTCGAGCTGGCGTCGACTTCCGTGACGGTCAACGCGGTCTGCCCCGGCTTCACCGACACCGGCATGGCGGCCGAGGCGGCCGCCAATATCAGCCGCAAGACCGGGCGCAGCGAAGCGGACGCGCGCAGCGAGCTCGCCCGCTTCAACCGCCACGGCCGGCTGGTGACGCCGGACGAAGTGGCAGGCACGGTGTTGTGGCTGTGCCTGCCGGAAAGCGGCTCGGTCACCGGCCAGGCGATCGTCGTCGCGGGGGGAGAGTGAGATGAAGCATGTCGTGCCGATCCGGGAAAAGCATGACGGGGCGCTCGGGGACCGATCGAGCGTGCGCGTCTGGCTGCGGCTGCTGAGCTGCACGATGGCGATCGAGAAGGAAGTGCAGCGCCGCTTCGCCGAGCGCGGCATGACGCTGCCGCGCTTCGACGTGCTCGCCGCGCTCGACCGCCACAAGGAAATGAATATGGGCGCCCTTTCCAAGGCGCTGCTGGTGTCGAACGGCAATGTCACCCAGCTTGTCCAGACGCTGATCCGCGACGGCCTGGTCGAGCTGCACAAGCCGCCGGCCGACCGCCGCTCGTCGATCGTCCGGCTGACCGAGGAAGGGCGCCATCAATTCGCCAGGCTGGCGCGCGCCCATAGCGACTGGATCGACCAGATGCTCGGCGGCCTCGATTTCACCCAGCGCGAGCGCCTCTATGTCGCGCTCGGCATCCTCAAAATGTCGATCGCCAGCGCCGCGGCGCGGAGGCGGCCGCGATGAATCCCGACAGCTACCGGCCCGATTTTTTCCACTGGGCCTATGCCGGCGGCGTCGCCACCGTCACGCTCGACCGGCCGGAGCGCAAGAACCCGCTCACCTTCGAATCCTATGCCGAGCTGCGCGACCTGTTCCGCGCCTTGGTCTACGTCCGGGAGGTCAAGGCGGTGGTGGTGGCCGGCGCCGGCGGCAATTTCAGCTCGGGCGGCGACGTCCACGAAATCATCGGTCCGCTGACCGGGCGGCAGATGCCCGGGCTGCTCGACTTCACCCGGATGACCGGCGACCTGGTGAAAGCGATGCGCGGCTGCCCGCAGCCGATCGTCGCGGCGATCGACGGCGTTTGCGTCGGCGCCGGCGCGATCGTCGCCATGGCGTCGGATCTGCGGCTGGCGACGCCCGAAGCGAAGACCGCCTTCCTGTTCACCCGTGTCGGCCTGGCGGGCTGCGACATGGGCGCGTGCGCCATCCTGCCGCGGATCATCGGCCATGGCCGCGCCTCGGAGCTGCTCTTCACCGGCCGCGTGATGACCGCCGAGGAAGGCGAGCGCTGGGGCTTTCACAACCGGCTGGTGCCGGCCGAGCGGCTCATCGAGGAAGCGCAGGGGCTGGCGCGTTCGCTCGCCGACGGCCCGACCTTCGCCCACGGCATCACCAAGACCCAGCTGGGCGCCGAATGGGCGGTGAGCCTGGAGACGGCGATCGAAATGGAGGCGCAGGCGCAGGCGATCTGCATGGCCACCGGCGACTTTCGCCGCGCCTACGAAGCGTTCGCGGCCAAGAGGAAGCCGGAGTTCGAGGGTGACTGAAATCCCCTCACCCTCCCAAGCCTTCGGCTTGGGCCCCTCCCTCTCCCCTGCAGGGAGAGGGGTTGGAGCCGCGACAAATCCCTCTCCCATTTGGGGAGAGGGAGGGGCCCGCCCGGCGAAGCCGGGTGGGAGGGTGAGGGAATGAAGCGGCCGCCCGGCAAGGAAAAGCTCCAACGGGTGCGTTCACTTCGACGAGAGATGACTCCGGCGGAGCGCCGGCTTTGGAGCCGCCTTCGCGCCAATCGCCTCGGCTTCAAATTCCGGCGCCAGATATGGCTATGCGGATTCGTTCCCGACTTCGTCTGTCTGGAAGCGAAGCTGGTTGTAGAAGTCGACGGTAGTCAACATGCTGACGCGAAACCGTACGACACTGGCCGGTCCGCAGCTTTTGCGCGGGAGGGGTTTCGGACATTGAGATTCTGGAACAACGACATATTCGAGAATCTGGACGGGGTGCTGATCGCGATCGTTGACGCTTTGCCCCCACCCTCCCACCCGGCTGCGCCGGGCGGGCCCCTCCCTCTCTCCTGCGGGGAGAGGGAAAAATGAGCGACTTCCTCGACTGGCCGTTCTTCGACGACAGCCACCGACAGCTGGCGGCGGAGCTGGAGCAATGGTGCGTTTCGGAGCTCGGCGACGACGAAGTCGACGACGTCGACGCCGAATGCCGGCGCCTGGTGCGCGCGCTCGGCGACGCCGGCTGGCTGCGTTACTGCGTGCCGGCCGGATATGGCGGCACCCACGAACGCCTCGACGTCCGCTCGCTGGCGCTGATCCGCGAGACGCTGGCGCGGCATGACGGGCTCGCCGACTTCGCCTTCGCCATGCAGGGCCTGGGCTCGGGGACGATAAGCCTGTTCGGATCGGAAGCGCAGAAGCAGGCCTGGCTGCCGGCGGTGGCGCGGGGCGACAAGATCGCCGCCTTCGCGCTCACCGAGCCGATATCGGGATCGGACGTCGCCGCGATGGAGACGCGGGCCGAGCCGGCCGGCGATTTCTATGTGGTCGACGGCGCCAAGACCTATATCTCCAACGGTGGCATCGCCGATTTCTACATCCTGTTCGCCCGGACCGGCGAAGCCGAAGGCGCCAAAGGCATTTCCGCCTTCATCGTCGATCGCGCGACGCCGGGGCTGGACGACGGCGCGCGGATCGCGGTGATCGCGCCGCATCCGCTGGCGACCCTGACCTTCACCGGGATGCGCCTGCCCGCCTCGGCGCTGCTCGGCGAGCGCGGCCGGGGCTTCGCCCAGGCGATGGCGACCCTCGACGTGTTCCGAACCACGGTCGGCGCCGCCGCGCTCGGCTTCGCCAGGCGCGCGCTGGGCGAGGCGACCGCACGCGCGCTGACCCGAAGGCTCGGCCCCGGCACGCTCGCCGACAACGCCATCGTCCAGTCGATGCTGGCGGAGATGGTGCTGGCCGTGGAAAGCTCGGCCCTGCTCGTCTATCGCGCCGCCTGGCTGCGCGACGTCGCCGGGCGCCGCAACAGCCGGGAAGCGGCGCTCGCCAAGCTGCACGCCACCGACAGCGCGCAGCAGGTGATCGACAAGGCGGTGCAGATATTCGGCGGGCTCGGCGTCACCGTCGGGGTGCCGGTCGAGCGACTCTACCGCGAGATAAGGGCGCTGCGCATCTACGAAGGCGCCTCGGAGGTTCAAAAAGTGGTGATCGCGCGCCACCATCTGGCGGAGCAAAAGCGGTGAAGGCGCTGCTGCCGCCGGGCTGGCCGCGGCCGAAAGGCTATGCCAACGGCATCTCGGCGATCGGCCGGCTCGTCTTCACCGCCGGCGTGATCGGCTGGGACGAGCAGGAGCGACTGGTCGCCCCCGATCTTCCCGGCCAGTTCCGACAGGTCCTGCTCAATACGCTGGCCATCCTTGCCGAGGACGGCGCCGGGCCCGAGCATGTCGTGCGGATGACCTGGTACGTCGTCGACCTCGACGAATACCGGTCGAACCTCGCCGAGATCGGCGCGATCTACAAGGCGCTCATCGGCCGCAACTTCCCGGCGATGGCCGTGGTCCAGGTCGGCGGCCTGGTCGAGCCGCGGGCCCGGATCGAAATCGAAACGACCGCCGTGGTGCCCGAGCCGTGACCACCTCTTATGACAGCTTCATCCGCGACCGGCTGCCGCCGCGCGAGCAGCAGCCGGAATTCCTCTTCGACCTGCCGGAGCTGCTTTATCCCGAGCGGCTCAACGCCGCGGTCGAGCTGATCGACCGCCATGACCGGGATGCGCCGGCGGTGCTGAACGACGCCGGCCGCTGGACCTATGGCGAGATGGCGGACGTCTCCGACCGGATCGCGCGGCTGCTGGTCGAGGAGGAAGGCCTGGTCCCCGGCAACCGCGTCCTGCTCCGCGGGCCCAACAACGCGATGCTGTTCGCCTGCTGGCTGGGGGTGCTCAAGGCCGGCGGCGTGGTGGTGGCGACGATGCCGATGCTGCGCGGGGGCGAGGTCGCGACCATCCTCGATCGGGCGCAGGTCAGCCACGCCCTCGTCGATTCGCGCACGCTGGAGGATTATCGTGCCGGCGCCGACAAGGCCGGAACCGTGCGCTCGCTTCTCGCTTATGACGGCGATGCCGGTAGCGGCGAGCTCGAACGGCGGCTCGAGGCGGTCGAGCCGGGCTTCCGGCCGGTCGAGACCGGCCGCGACGATGTCGCTTTGGTCGCCTTCACTTCAGGCACCACCGGCCGGCCCAAGGGTTGCGTCCATTTCCATCGCGACGTGCTGGCCAGCGCCGACAGCTTCGCCCGCCACCTGCTGGAGCCGCGGCCCGGAGACCGCTGGGCCTGCTCGGCGCCGATCGCCTTCACCTTCGGGCTGGGAATGCTGCTGACCTTTCCGTTGCGGTTCGGCGGCACCGCGGTGACGATCGAGACGCCCGGCCCGGCGCCGCTGCTCGACGCGGTCGAGAAGCACCGGGTGACGACGCTCGCCACCGCGCCGACTGCCTACAAGGCGATGCTCGGAATGCTCGGCGGCCGCGACATCGCTTCGCTTCGCACCTGCGTGTCGGCCGGCGAGCATCTGCCCGCGGCCAGCTGGCACGCCTGGCGCGAAGCGACCGGCATCGGCATCGTCGACGGCATCGGCGCCACCGAGATGATGCACATCTTCATCTCCGCGGCCGGCGCCGACATTCGTCCCGGCGCCACCGGCAGGGCGGTGCCGGGCTATGTCGCCACCGTGCTGGACGAGGATGACGCGCCGGTGCCGGCCGGCACCGGCCGCCTTGCCGTCAAGGGCCCGACAGGCTGTCGCTATTTCGACGACGACCGCCAGCGAAACTATGTGATCGGCGGCTGGAACGTCACCGGCGACACCTACCGCACGGATGAGGAGGGCTATTTCTGGTATATCGCCCGCTCCGACGACATGATCGTCTCCTCGGGCTACAACATCGCCGCGCCGGAAGTCGAAAATGCGCTGTACGGCCATCCGGCGGTGCAGGAATGCGCGGTGGTCGGCGCGCCGTGCGAGGAGCGCGGACAGAAGGTCAAGGCGTTCGTCGTGCCCGCCGCCGGCCACGCGCCCGGCCCGGCGCTGGCGACGGCGCTTCAGGACCATGTCAAGGCGGCGATCGCGCCCTACAAATATCCGCGCGAGGTGGAGTTCGTCGACAGCCTGCCGAAAACCGCGACGGGCAAGCTGCAGCGTTTCGCGCTGCGGGAAAGGGAGGGCTAGTTTGCGTCATCCCGGCGAACGCCGGGATCTCGTTGGGCGGGTCCGTGGCCTAATGTCCCGAGATACCGGCTTGCGCCGGGATGACGAGGGTAGCCGTCAGGTCGGGTCGACCACGCCCATGCCGATCATCCTCAATGCGGTCATCGACGGCATGAAGAAATAGTCGCCGCCGCGGGTCTGCACCCATTGCTTCAATCCGGTCGCGATGAATGGCGGCGTGCCGGCATGGGGGTCGGCCGGGATGACGAACTTCTCGTCGGGGCCGTGATTGCCGATCACCGGGCAGGTGTCGTTGCCCTGATTGGCGTCGAGCCCGTAATTCATCCATTGCTGCTGGACGAACTCGAACTGGCGCTGCAGGCTGGCGCAGACCACCAGCATGATCACGCCATGCTCGCCGTCCTCGGCTTCGTTGCTGCCGTAAGGCAGGCCGCGGCGCATGATCCGGCGCCGGTTGTTCAGCGCCGAGCCCATCCGGGACTGCGGCCGGCTGTTCGGCTTGGGATCGAGCATGTCGCGGGTATTGGCGCGGCGGATGTGCGAGCCCAACGGGCATTTCACGCCGTCCGGGTCGTCGCGATAGAAGATGTCGATCATCGCCCGTGAACGCTCGCTGGTGTCGCGAACCGTATGGTCGGCCGGCGGCGGGCAGCGGGTGTTGAACTCGATCCAGTCGGCATAGGTCGGCGCCACCGTCGTCGGCACGCCGTCGCTCCACCGCCCGGCCATTTTCGCCATCAGCGTCTCGCGCGCTTCCTCCAGCGTGCCGAGCTGCCAGACGCGCTGCAGCTGCGCCGCCGTCTCGTCGACCCAGCCCTTGAACGCGGCGACGTCCTGGTGGAGCTTGCGATAGGCGAAGAAGGTGCCGTTGCGGCTGAAATCGAGCGGCATCGCCGCGCCCGCTATCTCCTGGGCCTCGTCGGGCCAGCCGAGCAGGAACTCGCCGGTGGCCAGCGGGCGCCAGTTGCCCATGCCGTCGGTGGCGCCGAAGCCGACCGAACGCTCGATCTCCTCGCCCTGCGCATACTGGCCCTGGAACACCGGATCGCTGATGCCGTCGGTATAGCCGAAATGCTCCTTGGGACAGGGAATGCCCCTGGCGTCCCTCAGTGCCTCGAGATGCTGCCATTGCGGATCGGACCCGCGATGACCGGACAGCAGCTCGAGCCCGCCGATGCTCTCGCACAGCCTTGCGATCATCGTGCAGGTGTCGTCCAGCTCCTTCGTAAAGGGCTGGCCGGTCTCCTTGTCGATGCCGCCGTTCAGCATGACCAGGATATGGATGTCCTGGCACAGACGGTCGGCGTGCCAGACGGGGTCCCAGTGGCGCCAGTGATTTTCCTCGGTGTCGTCGCCGAGGATGGCGCAGCGCCGGACCATGCCGTCGATGAACTCGTCCGGCATGCCGCGCAGCGTCCGGGTCGGAACGTCGAGCGCCCGGAGACCGCGGATGGTGAAGGCGAGGTTGATCGTGACCCGCGGCCGCTTGACCTCGACGCGCCCGATCGGCGCCTTGGTGCGGCTCGACTCCCAACGCGCGCCGGTGGTGACCAGCGGCCGCAGCTTCTCGATGAACTGGCGCCCGTTATAGGCCTTGTCGACGCGGACCAGGCCGAAGCGGGCGAACGGGAAGCCCTGCCGGCCGTAAGCGGTGAGGATGCCGCCCTGGACGTCGGCGAATTCGATGTCGACGGGGCAGCGAGGCTCGGCGGCGGCGGTCATGAATGCAACACTCCGGGCGGCTGGGTGGGATTGTCGCGGTCGGCCGGCTGATGCTCGGCGAGGAAGCGGCCGAAGGCGGCGTGCAGCTCGTCGGGCGAGGCGCCTTGCTGGGCGATCGCGAAGCGGGTGAAATGCTGCTGCAGGTAAAGTCCCTTGAGCACCGACTTCAAATCGCTGTTCGGCGCGGTCGGGAACGGCTTCGCACCGGCGCTCATGAT
The DNA here is from genome assembly GCA_963848555.1 of uncultured Alphaproteobacteria bacterium. GTDB lineage: Bacteria > Pseudomonadota > Alphaproteobacteria > Sphingomonadales > Sphingomonadaceae > Allosphingosinicella. The sequence continues at coordinate 129,793 of CAWKEE010000009.1, forward strand.
CATCTTGTAGGCGGCCCAGCCGCCGATATAGATGCCGAGCACGGCGCCGACCAACCAGACCAGCCAGCCGAACCGGTCGATCTCGCGGTCGATCAGCCAGGCGGCGACCAGGCCAAGCGCCAGCCCGATCAGGATCGGCAGCAGCATCTTGCCCATCGACATGGTCTTGGCGGGCATCGGATCGATCCAGTAATCGTTGAACGACATCGTCGTTTCGATCTGCCCCTGGGCGATATAGCCGGCGAATTTCTCGGCGCTGTCGACATGGCGGAAGCTGACGCAGGGGCCGAAAATGGCGCGCAGCTCCGGCTCCATCAGCCCCCACAGGTCGCGCGCCCAGCGGTCGCGGCTCTCCGCCGAGCCGTCCGGCGCATCGAAATCCACGGTCATCAGCAGCCAGGCTCGGGAAAGATGGTCGACCGGCTGGTGCGCTTGCAGGTCGACGCCCTTCAGTGCCCCCTTGATCGCGTCGGTCGGGTCGCGGCCATTCCACGCCGGATCGTCGATCACCGCGCATCGGACGAAATGGGTCGAGCGGCAGCGTGCGAACGGGCTGGTCCGGTTGACGCCCGGTATCTGGCTGAAATTGGGCAGCGAGGCGAGCGTCTCGCGCAGCAAATGGCTCGGCACGGTGGTGCTGCCGTCGGCGCGCTTTTCCGGCTCCAGCCGCACCGGATAGAGGCCGGTGAGGAAATAATGGCCGCCGTCGAAATTGGGCATCAGACCGCCTCCCCCGTCACCGCCCGCGTCTCCGCCCGCGCCTTCGGCCAGGCCCGGTCGACATATTCCTCGCGATTGCGGTCGGCGTTGGTGGTGTCGTTCGACGCGACCGGCGCCTCGCCCGGCGCGCCGAGCTCGTTCTGCACCGTGACCAGGGCCCGCCGGTAGGCCTCGGCGAAGTCGGCGGGCGACAGCCTCTTATGGTCCTCGGCGAGCGCGAGCAGCGCCCGGCGCACCCGCAGGCCCGACTTGACGTCGCGCTGCGCCGAGCCCGGCGTCGCATTGTAATAATAATCGGTGTCGATCTGGTTGGCCCGGATATAGAGCTTGAACGGCGAGATCGGGATCGAGTGCGGATATTTGGTGCTGGTGTACCAGAGCAGGTCGAGACCGCTCGGCAGCGCGTCCGAGAAAGCGTCGATATACTGGTCCCAGGTGCCGTTGAAGTTCGAGCAGAACAGCATGTAGTCGTTGCGCAGCGGATCGCGCTTCGTCTTGAAATCCGGCCAGTCCTCGCGACGGATCAGGACCCACCGCGCGAAATGGATGAACTTGAGGCCGAGCAGGCCGGCGAGCTTGTCGGGCTGCACCCGGGTGAACATGAAGATGAACCGCATCAGCCCGGTCCGCGGCGGCCGCATCGGCGTCACCACGTTCATCGCATAGGCTTTGCCGGAGACATTCGACATCGCGCACCCCCCAAGCCGAACTGGATGGCGACTCTGCCGCAAATCCCGATGAGCGTCAAAAGCAATTATCGCCGATTCGGACGCCGCGGCGACCGCGCCCGCAAAGCGCCACATTTCGCCGTGCGATCGCCGCAAAGCTGGTCGACGCTCCGCCGCTCGAGGGGAGGTAAATCCATGAAAAAGCTGACAATCGCCGCGCTCGTCGCGGCTCAAACGCTGACCGCCACGCCGGGGGTGGCCGCTGCCGAGACCGCCGACGCGCGGGAAACGCGGCCCGGCGCGTTCGCCGGCCTGCGCCTGCGCGTCCCGCTCGACGGCGACACGCAGCAGCGGCAGATCCGGGCCGGATTGACGGTGGCGCCGACGCTGCACAGCCGTTCATCCGACGGCGCCGTCCGCAGCCGGATCGGCGAGGGTGTCGAGCTCGGCATCACGCCGCGCGGCGCGCCCGCTCTGAGCCTGGCCGGCACCCGCATCGACCGGCTCGGCGCGCCGGACGGCCGCCGCGCCAACCTGTCGACCTGGGAATGGGTCGGGATCGGCGTCGGCACGCTGGTCACGCTCGCCATCTTGGGCGCGGTCGCCTTTGACGAAATATCCGACCAGAGCGAATAGCCCGGGCATCGGCGGAGGAAAGCGCATGATCAAGCAACTGACGATGGCCGCATTGGTGAGCGCGCAGCTCGGCATCGCCGCCGCGCCCGCCGCTGCGGCCGACCTTGGACGGGCCGAAGAGCAGCGCATGGGGACGTTCGGCGGCCTGACCGTGCGCGTGCCGCTCGACGGCAGCCGCCGCGACCATCCGGTCCGCGCCGGGCTGACGCTGGCACCGACGCTCGCTACCCGCGGCTCTGACGGAAGCTCGACCACCCGGATCGGCGAAGGGCTCGAGTTCGGCTATCGTTCGGACGCGCCGATTGGCGTGTCGCTCGCCGGCCGCCGCCTCAGCGCGCAGCAAGGCGAGGAGGAGGAGGATGACGGCAACGTCTCGACAGGCGAGACGATCGCGCTGATCGGCATCGGCGTCGTCGTCCTGGCCGTCGCGGCCGGTACGCTGTGGCTGGTCATAGCGACCGACGACAGCAGCGACTGACCCGACAGCGCGGCCGCCGACCGGCCGGCGGCCGCCGGCCCGGCTCAGCCGGCGCCGTCGGCGGCGAGCACGATCTTGCCGACATGCTCGCCGGCTTCCATCCGGCGATGCGCTTCGGCCGCCTCGGCGAGCGGCAGGACGGCGTCGATCACCGGCTTCAGCCTGCCCTCCGCCACGAGCGGCCAGGCGCTGCGCGCGATCTCGTCGGCGAGCAGCGACTTGAACTCGACCGAGCGGGCCCGCAGCGTCGACCCGGTCAGGGTCAGGCGCCGCACCATAAGAGCGGCGAGGTTCAATTCGGCGGTGGCGCCGCGCTGCACCGCGATCGAAACGTGGCGCCCGTCTTCGGCCAGGCATTGCAGGTTGCGCGCCAGATAGTCGCCGCCGACCATGTCGAGCACGATGTCGACGCCGGCGCCGCCGGTCGCCTGCTTCACCTCCGCCACGAAATCCTGCTCGCGATAGTTGAACGCCCGGTCGGCGCCGAGCTGTTCGGCCCGCCGGCACTTGTCGTCGCTGCCGCAGGTGACCAGGATGCGCAGGCCGAACAGTCCGCCCAGCGCGATCGCCATCGTGCCGATGCCGCTTGTGCCGCCATGGACGAGCGCGGTCTCGCCTTCTCGGGCATAAGCGCGCTGGAACAGGTTGCTCCACACGGTGAACAGGGTTTCGGGCATCGCCGCCGCCTCGATCAGGGTCAGCGCCTCCGGGACGCCGAGGCACTGCCCCGCCGGCGCCACCGCATATTCGGCATAGCCGCCGCCCGCGAGCAGCGCGCAGACCGGCTGTCCCGGGTCCAGCCCTTCGACACCCTTGCCAAGCTGCGCCACCGTGCCGGCCACCTCGAGGCCGGGTATCGACGGCGCCCCCGGCGGCGGCGGATAGAGGCCGCGCCGCTGCAGCACATCGGGGCGGTTGACCCCGGCCGCCGCAACCTTGACGAGAATTTCCCCGGCTCCCGGCCGCGGCACCGGCCGGCGCACCGGCCGCAGCACCTCCGGCCCGCCCGGTTCGGCCGGGTCGATCGCGATCATCTCCTCCGGCACCGCCGACATCTTCCGTTCCCCCTTGAAAGACGGAAGCAATTCTATCGACTTGGCGGCGATCCCGGTCAACGCCCGGCATCGCCGGCGGCCGAAGCGCGCCGCCGCTGTTGACAAGGCACGGCCGTCGGCCGACGCTGCGCCGATGGACTTGGACGAGCTCTTTCCCGACAAGCCCGACGACCCGCTGACCCTGCTGGCCCGGCAGGATCTCGATCCCCTTTCGGTCGAGGAGCTCGAGGCGCGCATCATCCTTCTCGAGGCGGAGATCGAACGGGTGAAGGCCAAGCTGGCGGCGTCGGTCAGCTTCCGCGCCAGCGCCGACGAGCTGTTCAAAAAATAGAGGGTCCCGGCGGTTGAGAAAGCGTTAACCGATTCCGACATAATGGTTAACGGCGCTGTCATGTCGTTGGCCGTAAAGGAGTAGCTGATGCCGTCTTTTGCCCGCGAACTCGAGCAGACGCTCCACAATGCCCTCTCGGAGGCGAGCGGCCGCCGGCACGAATATGCGACGCTCGAGCATCTGCTGCTCGCTTTGATCGAGGACGTCCATGCCGGACGGGTGATGGAGGCGTGCGGCGTCAACCTGTCCGAGCTGAAGGACCAGGTCCGCCATTATCTCGACAATGAGCTCGAGGCGCTGAAGGTCGAGGGCGAGACCGACCCCTCCCCGACCAGCGGCTTCCAGCGCGTCGTCCAGCGCGCCATCCTCCACGTCCAGTCGTCGGGCCGCGACGAAGTGACCGGCGCCAACGTGCTCGTCGCCTTGTTCTCGGAGCGGGAAAGCTACGCCGTCTATTTCCTCCAGCAGCAGGATATGAGCCGGCTCGATGCCGTCACCTATATCAGCCATGGCGTCGGCAAGGGCGAGGCGATCGCCCAGCCGACCGAGACCAAGGGCGCCGAGGAAAGCAAGCAGGAGGAAGGCAAGAAGAAGCCCGAATCCGCCCTCAAGCAGTTCACCATCAACCTCAACGACAAGGCCAAGGAGGGCCGCGTCGACCCGCTGATCGGCCGTGGGCCCGAAGTCGACCGCACCGTCCAGATCCTCTGCCGGCGCTCGAAGAACAATCCGCTCTATGTCGGCGATCCCGGCGTCGGCAAGACCGCGATCGCCGAAGGCCTGGCGCGCAAGATCGTCGAGGGCGACGTCCCCGACGTGCTGAAGCCGGCGGTGATCTACTCGCTCGACATGGGCGCGCTGCTCGCCGGCACGCGCTATCGCGGCGACTTCGAGGAGAGGCTGAAGGCGGTGGTGTCGGAGCTGGAGAAGCTGCAGGACGCCATCCTGTTCATCGACGAGATCCACACGGTGATCGGCGCCGGCGCCACTTCGGGCGGCGCGATGGATGCCTCGAACCTGTTGAAGCCCGCGCTCTCCAACGGTGCGATACGCTGCATCGGCTCGACCACCTACAAGGAGTTCCGCAACCATTTCGAGAAGGACCGGGCGCTGCTGCGGCGCTTCCAGAAGATCGACATCAACGAGCCGACGATCGACGATACGGTGAAGATCCTCGCCGGCCTTCGCACCGCCTTCGAGGAGCATCACGGCGTCAAATACACGCCCGACGCGATCAAGGCGGCGGTCGAGCTCTCCGCGCGCTACATCAACGACCGCAAGCTGCCCGACAAGGCGATCGACGTGATCGACGAGGTCGGCGCGATGCAGATGCTGGTCGTGCCCTCCAAGCGCAAGAAGACGATCACCACCAAGGAGATCGAGGCGGTCATCTCCACCATCGCCCGCATCCCGGCGAAGAGCGTGTCGAGCGACGACAAGAAGGCGCTCGAGCATCTCGACCGCGATTTGAAGCGCGTCGTCTTCGGCCAGGACGAAGCGATCGACCGGCTTTCGTCGGCGATCAAGCTCGCCCGGGCGGGCCTGCGCGATCCCGACAAGCCGATCGGCTCCTACCTCTTCTCCGGCCCGACCGGCGTCGGCAAGACCGAGGTCGCCCGCCAGCTGGCCTCGATCATGGGCATCCCGCTCCAGCGCTTCGACATGAGCGAATATATGGAGCGCCACAGCGTCTCCCGGCTGATCGGCGCCCCTCCCGGCTATGTCGGCTACGACCAGGGCGGCCTCCTGACCGACGCGGTCGACCAGCATCCGCACTCGGTCCTCCTCCTCGACGAGATCGAGAAGGCGCATCCGGACCTGTTCAACATCCTCCTCCAGATCATGGACCACGGCAAACTCACCGACCATCACGGCAAGTCGGTGGATTTCCGCAACGTCATCCTGATCATGACCACCAATGCCGGCGCGTCCGACATGGCGAGCGAGGGCATCGGCTTCGGCAACGTCTCCAAGGAAGATGCCAGCGAGGAAGCGGTGAAGCGGATGTTCACCCCCGAATTCCGCAACCGGCTCGATGCGATCGTGCCGTTCGGCTATCTGCCGACCGACGTCGTCGCCCGCGTCGTCGACAAGTTCATCCTCCAGCTCGAGCTGCAGCTGGCCGACCGCAACGTCCATATCGAGCTGGACGAGGAAGCCCGTAAATGGCTGACCGAGCGCGGCTACGACAAGCTCTACGGCGCGCGCCCGATGGGCCGACTGGTCCAGGAGAAGATCAAGCAGCCGCTGGCCGAGGAGCTGCTGTTCGGCAAGCTGGTCCATGGCGGCGAGGTCAAGGTCCGCATCAAGGACAATGCGCCGAGCTTCGAGATCATCCCCGCCCCGCCCAAGGCAGCGAAGAAGAGGAAGCAGCCCGCCGGCAAGGCGAAGGAAGAAGGGCAGAGCGAGCCGCAGGCGTAAAGCGCTGGCGTTGCCCTATCCATTGTCGTCATTCCCGCGAAAGCGGGAATCCAGGCGACATCTGCGCGCGCCCAACGCCGTCTGGACTCCCGCTTTCGCGGGAGTGACGAGTGGGTAATCAGCTCCCGAACAGCGGACTCCCGCTTTCGCGGGAGTGACGGTAAGGGGGTGGCTCCCCGAAAGGAGCCGCGCCCATGCTCGAATCCCTCACTTTCTACACCAACCCGATGTCGCGCGGCCGGATCGTGCGCTGGATGCTCGAGGAGATCGGCGAGCCCTATGAGACGGTCGTGCTCGATTACGGCACGACGATGAAGGGCGCCGACTATCTGGCGATCAACCCGATGGGGAAGGTGCCGGCGATCAGCCATGGCGGCATGCGTCGTCACCGAGGCGGCGGCGATCTGCGCCTATCTGGCCGACGCCTTTCCCGACCGCGGCCTGGCGCCGCCGCTCGGCGATCCAAGGCGCGGGCCCTATTACCGCTGGCTGTTCTTCGCCGCCGGTCCGGTCGAGGCGGCGGTCACCAACAAGGCGCTCGAAGTCGCGTTCGCGCCCGAGAAGAAGGCTTTCGTCGGCTATGGCAGCTTCGACGAGACGATCGACAATCTCGAGCGCGCGACCCGGCCCGGGCCGTTCATTTGCGGCGACCAGTTCACCGCCGCCGACGTCTATGTCGGCTCGCAGATCGGCTGGGGGATGATGTTCGGCTCGATCGACAAGCGCGCCGCCTTCGTCGACTATTTCGGCCGGCTCCAGGCGCGGCCGGCGGCGATCCGCGCCCGCGAGCTCGACGACGCGCTGATGCCCAAGGCCGACACGGATTGCGGGGACGAAGAATGCGTGATGAACGAGTCCGAGCCGCAATAAGGCTCTACGACCTTTTCACCCATGAGGGGCTCGACAGACGGGCGTTCATGGCTGAGCTGACGCGGATCGCCGGCGGCGCGGCAGCCGCCTCGCTGCTGCTGTCGAGCATCGCCGCCGGCGCGGCGTCGCCGCAGGTGGCGCCCGACGACGGCCGGCTCAGCTTACGCGATATCGAATGGGAGGCGCGTCCCGGCCGCCGCTATCGCGGCTACAACGCCGCCCCGCGCGGCGCCGCCGATCTCCCGGTGGTGCTCGTCATTCACGAAAATCGCGGCCTCAACGACCACATACGCGACGTCGCGCGCCGGCTCGCCGTCGCCGGTTATTCGGCGGTGGCGCCGGATTTCCTCAGCCCGGCCGGCGGCACGCCCGCCGACGAGGACCGGGCCCGAACGATGATCGGCGCGCTCGACATGGCCGAGACGGTGGCCGACGGCGCGGCGTCGATCCGCTGGCTCGCCTCGGCGGAGGGCGGCTCGCGCCGGGTGGGCATGGTCGGCTTCTGCTGGGGCGGGGCGATGGTCAACCGGCTGGCGGTGGCGGCGGGCGACGCGCTCGACGCCGGCGTGGTCTTTTACGGGTCGGCGCCGCCGCTCGCCGACGCGGCAAGGGTCGCGGCGCCTTTGCTCATCCACCTCGCCGAGCGCGACGAGCGGGTCAACGCCACCGCTTTGCCGTGGGTGCTGGCGCTGCGCAACGCCGGCAAGGACGTGCGCGCGATCAACTATCACGGCGTCGATCACGCCTTCCACAACGACACCTCCGCCGCCCGCTACGACGAAGCGGCCGCGCGCCGCGCCTGGGCGACGACCCTGGACTTCTTCGCCCGGCACCTGCGCTAAGGGTTCAAACCCTGACAAAAAGGGCCCGGCGTCGCCGCCGGGCCCTCGCAAGCTTCGTGTCGGCGCGGCCGCTATTCGCGGCTGCCCAGGAAGCGCAGCAGGAACAGGAACATGTTGATGAAGTCGAGATAGAGCGTCAGCGCGCCCATGATCGCTGCCTTGCCGGCGAAATCGGTGCCGGCGACGGCGAAGTACATGCTCTTGATCTTCTGCGTGTCGTAGGCGGTGAGGCCGGCGAAGATCAGCACGCCGATCGCCGCGATGACGAGGCTGAACGTATCGTTCATCCAGAACAGGTTGGCGATCATCGCGACGATCAGCCCGACCAGGCCCATGAGCAGGAAGGTGCCCATGCCCGACAGGTCCTTCTTGGTCGTATAGCCATAGAGGCTGAGGCTGGCGAAGGCGGCCGCGGTGGCGAAGAAGGTCAGCGCGATCGAGCTTCCGGTATAGACGAAGAAGATCGACGAGAGCGACACGCCCATCACGACGGCGAAGGCCCAGTAGAGCATCTGCGCCGTGCTCGGTGGACAGCCGGTTGATGCCGAAGCTGAGCACCAGGACGAAGGCGAGCGGCGACAGCATGATGATGTATTTCAGGATGCCGGGACCGAACAGGATCGCCGGTGCGCCCTCCCACTGGGAGAACAGCAATGCCACCACGCCGGTGAGCAGGATGCCCGATGTCATGTAATTGTAGACCGACAGCATGTGCGCGCGCAGGCCCGCGTCGACCGCGACTCCCACGCCGGCGACGGTCGTCGTCGGTTGCGCGCTGCCGCCGATCCGCGGATCAGACCAGTTGGCCATTTGTCAAATCTCCCATCCCCGGCGGAACATCCGCCGTACAAGCACAATATCGGGGGAACGACGCCCGCTTTCAAGCGAAACCGGACGCGGGCCGTGGCCAAGGGTCCAAGCCCCATCCCGGAGGTGGCCGTGATCGGCCGGAGAAGGCGGCTGAGAAGGAGAGGGCCGAAGGGCGGCCAGGAAGCCCGGCCGAGGCACTCGACGCCCGCAGCCGCCTTCTCCGGCCGACCGCGGAGCGGCGGGCCGGCTCTTGCCGCCCGGACGGCGTCGCTCGTCGGTCACGATGGGGTCTCCATCGCTCCCTCCTCGCTCCTAGCCGGACAACAAAATCCGACCCGTCACGACCGCCTCCGGGATGGGGTTTGGACCCACAACCATGATTCCTCCGGCGGGCTTTGCTATCAGGACCCGGTGCACCGCCTGTTCGTCGCCATTCGCCCGCCCAACCGCATCCGCGACCTGCTGCTCGGCGCGATGGGCGGAATCAGCGGCGCCCGCTGGCAGAGCGACGACCAGATCCACCTGACGCTGCGCTTCATCGGCGAGGTCGACCGCCATCTGGCCGGCGACATCCACTGCCGCTCTGGCCGCCATCCACCACCCGCGATTCGACATCGCGATCAGCGGCCTCGGCACTTTCGACCGGCGCGGCCAGCCGGAAGTCGTCTGGGCCGGCGTCGCTCCGCACCAGCCGCTCAAGGCGCTGCACAACAAGGTCGACCAGGCGATCGCGCGGGTCGGCATCGCCCCCGACGAGCGGGCCTATATGCCGCACATCACGCTGGCCCGGCTGAAGCGCTCCTCCGGTTCGGTGCGCGGCCTGATCGAGCAATCGGGCGGGCTGACCAGTCCTCCCTTTTCCGTCGAGGGCTTCGGCCTCTACGAAAGCAAGCTGACGCCGGAAGGCGCGGTCTATTCGGTGGTCGAGCTCTACCCGCTCGACTGACCTCGCCCGATCACGACCCGAGGCTGGTCAGCAGCCGATCGACCAGCCCGGCATAGCCGGTTCCGAACAGGCGCAGGTGAACGAGCGCGGGGAACAGCTGGTAGACCGCGCGCCGCTCGCGCCAGCCCGGCTCGAGCGGCCCGTAAGCGCTCCAGAACGCCTCGGGCGGACCGTCGAACAGCGTCAGCATGGCGAGATCCACCTCGGCGTGGCCGTGATAGCAGGCAGGATCGATCAGCCCGGCGAGCCGGCCCTCGCAGACAAGGATGTTGCCGCTCCACAAGTCGCCGTGCAGCAGCGCGGGCGCCGGCGCCGCCGGCAGCAGGTCGGGGAGCCGCTCCGCGAGCGCCTCGACCCGCGCGCGCCAGGGCCGGTCGAGCAGGCTGACCGTGGCGGTCAGCCGCTGGCCGCCCCAGAAAGCAGGCCAGTCGCCATGCTGCCGGTTGTCGAGCTGGACGGTGCCGAGGCTGTAGTCGACCGGCCAGCCATATTGCTCGCTTTGCCCGGCGTGCAGGCGCGCGATCCAGCCGCCGACGTCGCCCCAGGCGTTCGCGCTCCACGCCCCGTCATTGCGCAGATGCTCGAGCAGCAGCATTCCGTCATGCTCGCCCTCGACCGCGGGAGCGGGGATTCCCGCCTTCGCCAGCGCGCGCAGCATCGCCGCTTCGGTGCCGGTGGCGGCGCCGCCCTTGGCGACGCTCAGGCGTCCGTCGGGCCGGCCGATCAGCAGCACCTCGGAAAGGTCGCCGCCGGCCAGCCGCTCGAGCCGGTCGGCGCCGACGCCGGCAAGCTCCGCGACCCGCCGCGCGAACGCGGTCATCCGCGGCGATCTTGCCGGCCAGCGCCCGCGCGCCGGCGGTGACGTCCGCCCAGGCGGCGTCGAAATGCGCTTCGCCGCCATAATAAGGATCGGCCACCGCCTGGCCCTCGCGCCCTGGCACATGATCGAGCAGCAGCGAGAGCTCGGCCCGGCCGTCCCGCGGCCGCATCCGCCGCAGGCTGGCGAGATTGTCGCGGTCCATCGCGACGATATGGTCGAAGCGATCGAAATCCTCGGGCCGAACCTGGCGTGCCCGCAAATGGTCGATGGCGACGCCGTTGCGCGCCGCCACCGCCCGCGCCCGCCGGTCGGGCGGCTCGCCGGCATGCCAGTCGCCGGTGCCGGCGGAATCGGCCTCGACCTCGAGGCCGAGCCGCTCCGCCTCGGCACGAAACGCCGCTTCGGCGAGCGGCGAGCGGCAGATATTGCCCAGGCAGACGAACAGCACGCGGGTCTTCATCGGTAAAGCCTTGTTGCCAAAGCGCCGGGCTCTGCTAGCCAGACGCAAACAGAAGCACAACGAGAGGGTGTATGGCGTCGATCACCGACAGCGCGGCGCCGCCGGCCGCGAAGCCCCGCATCGGCGCCTACGCCTGGTACGCCCTGTTCGTCCTGGTGCTGGTCTACATGGTCAACTTCATCGACCGGCAGATCCTCTCGATCCTGGTCGGCGACATCAAGCGCGACCTCCACGTCTCCGACGCCCAGATCGGCTTCCTCTACGGCACCGCCTTCGCCGTCTTCTACGCCTTGTTCGGCATCCCGCTCGGCCGGCTCGCCGACAGCTGGTACCGCGGCCGGCTGATGGCGATGGGGCTGGCCTTGTGGTCGTCGATGACCGCTCTGTCCGGCTTCGCGACCAGCTTCGGCATGCTCGCGGCGGCCCGCATCGGCGTCGGCATCGGCGAGGCGAGCGCCTCGCCGGCGGCCTATTCGATGATCTCGGACTAGCTTCCCCAAGGAACGCCGCGCCACCGCTCTTTCGATCTATTCGAGCGGCCTCTATATCGGCGGCGCGCTCAGCCTGCCGATCGGCGGCCTCGTCATCAGCCGCTGGAACACCGCCTATCCCGACCCGGCCGACGGCGCCGCTCGGCCTCGCCGGCTGGCAGGCCGCCTTCCTCGCCGTCGGCATTCCCGGCCTGCTGCTGGCCTTGTGGGTGCTGACCCTGCGCGAGCCGCAGCGCGGCGCCTCGGACGGCCTGCCCCAGCCGGTGGTCCGCCCCAACGCCTGGCGCGACTTCGGCCGCGAGCTGGTCGCGATCCTGCCGCCGCTCACCTTGCTCAACGTCGCCCGGATCCCGGGCGCGCTGCGCACCAACCTGATCGCGCTGGCCATCGTCGCTGCTCGCCGGCTACGGGCTCTATCGGCTGACCGGCGACGCGCCGCAATGGGCCGCCTACGGGCTCGGCGTCTACGCGATCTTCTCCTGGGTGCAGTCGCTCAAGCATCGCGACCCGCCGACCTACCGGCTGATCTGGGGCTCGCCGATCGTGATCATGCTGGCCATCGCCTTCGGCAGCATCTCGTTCGTCACCTATGCGGACCAGCTTCTGGATCCCCTTCTATGTCGAGCAGCATTTCTACGGCGGCGGCATGGCGCCCGGCCCGGTTCATCGCCGGCATGACCGCCAAGGCCGAGAGTCGGCCTGCATCATCGGCTGGTCGGCGGCCTTTTCGGCCGCCGCCGGGGTGATCCTCGGCGGCTATCTGTCCGACCTGTGGCGGCAGCGCGATCCGCGCGGGCGGCTGTTCATCAACATGCTGTCGGTGGCTCTGCCGATCCCGCTGGTCGCCTTCCTGCTCACCACCGACGATCTCGCGGCTTTCTACTGGGTCAATCCGTTCGCCCACATGTTCGCCTCGGCCTGGGTCGGCGCGGCGGTGGCGACGCTGCAGGATCTGGTGCTGCCGCGGATGCGCGCGACGGCCGGCGCCACCTACATTCTCGGCACGACGATGGTCGGCCTCGCGCTCGGGCCCTATTATCGCCGGCAAGATGTCGGTGCTGACCGGCAGCCTGCCGACCGGCATCGCCGCGCTCTATCTGATGCCGCCGCTCACCCTGCTCGGCCTGTGGCTCGCCTCACGCCATCTCGCCGCGCTCTGGAAGCGAGCAAGGTCGAGCGGGCCCGCGCCGCCGGCGAACCGGTCTAGGGTCCAGACCCCTACCCGAACACGCCGCAGGCGATCCGCGCGCCGCTATTGCCGCTCGGGTCGGTGCGATAATCGTCCGGCGCGGCATGGATCACCAGCGCCGCGCCGTCGCGCGTCGAGCAGGGCGCGCGGTCCGCCGCTCAATTCGGCGCCGGAAATGCCGAGCTCGAAGCTGCCCCTCGCCATTGGTGCCGACCAGCAGATTGGGCAGGTCGCCGAGATGCTGGCCCTGCGGATTCTGGCTGCCATGCCGGCGACCGATCCGGATTCCAGTGCGGCGCCGGCGCTGTCGAAACCCGGCGGGTCGCAGCGGCCGGTCATATGGATATGCGCCGCATAGGTGCCGGGCGCCAGCCCGGCCGCCTCGACCCGGACGCGCAGCCGGTCGCCGGCTCCGGCGGCGCTGGCATTGGCGACCAGCCGGCCGCCGGCATCGCGGATCGCGGCGCTTGCGTCGGTCGCCGAGGAAGGCGGCGCCACGTCCGCGTCGCGCGCGCATCCGGTCGCGGCCAGCGCGGCAAGGGCGATCGAGCCGGCGATCGTCAATCTCATGTCCTGCTCCTCCTGCGCCGCGTCAAACGAGCGGACCGGGCAAGGTTTCCGTCGCGGCTCAGGCGCGCGCCGCCCGGCCGACGCCGTGCCATGCGAGGCCGGCCGCCGCCACTTCCTCGGGCGGGTAGATGTTGCGCAGGTCGACCAGCACCGGCGCGGCCATCGATCCGGCCAGGCGCCTGAGATCGAGCGCGCGAAGCACGTCCCATTCGGTGACGAGCACGACCGCGTCGGCCCCGGCCGCGGCTTCATAGGGGCTGTCGCAAAGCTCGACCCGCGGCATCAGCAGGCGGGCCTGCTCCATCCCTTCCGGATCGTAGCCGCGGACCTTGACGCCGGCATCCTCGAGCGCCTGGACGATGCTGAGCGACGGCGCGTCGCGCATGTCGTCGGTATTGGGCTTGAAGGTGAGGCCGAGCACCGCCACCGTCTTGCCGCGCGCCTCGTCGCCGAGCGCGCGGACGACCTTGCGCCCCATCGCCCGCTTGCGCGCGTCGTTCACCTTGACCACCGATTCCACGATCCTCAAGCGGCGCCTGGTAATCCTCCGCGGTCTTGAGCAGCGCCAGCGTGTCCTTCGGGAAGCATGAGCCGCCATAACCGGGGCCGGCATGGAGGAATTTGGACCCGATCCGGCCGTCGAGGCCGATGCCGCGCGACACGTCCTGGACGTCGGCGCCGACCGCCTCGCACAGATCGGCAATCTCGTTGATGAAGGTGATCTTGGTCGCGAGAAAGGCGTTGGCGGCATATTTGATCAGCTCCGCCGTCCGCCGCGAGGTGAACAGCAAGGGCGCCTTGTTGAGGTAGAGCGGCCGGTAGATTTCCCGCATCACCTCGGCCGCATCCTCCTCCTCGGCGCCGACGACGATCCGGTCCGGATGCTTGAAATCCTCGATCGCGGCGCCCTCGCGCAGGAATTCGGGATTGGAGACGACCCGGCAGCGCACCGCCGGCGCGGTCTCGCGGACGATCCGCTCGACCTCGTCGCCGGTGCCGACCGGCACCGTCGACTTGGTGACGATCACCGCCGGACCGGTCAGCGCCTCGGCGATCTCGCGCGCGGCGCTGTGGACATAGGAAAGGTCGGCATGGCCGTCGCCGCGGCGCGACGGCGTGCCGACGGCGATGAAGATCGCTTCGGCGCCGCGGACGCCGGCGACGAGATCGGTGGTGAAGCTCAGCCGGCCGCCTTCGACGTTGCGGGCGACGAGCCGGTCGAGGCCGGGCTCGAAGATCGGCATGACGCCCTGCTCGAGCGCCTCGATCTTGCGCGCGTCCTTGTCGACGCAGACGACGTCGTGGCCGAAATCGGAAAAGCAGGCGCCGGAGACCAGCCCGACATAGCCGGTCCCGATGATCGCGATACGCATGGAATCTCCTAAGGAGTACGGGTTTCGAGCGCCGCGTTAACAAAGCTGGCGCGGTACGAACAAGGGTTTTCGCCCGGGCCGGCGGGCGACAAAAAAGGAGCCGGTCCGAAGACCGGCTCCCAGATTGTTGTGGCGGAGCCCGCCGCCGAAACGGCGGGCGACCTACTTACCAGCCGGAACCGGGACCGTAGGTGATTTCCACGCGCCGGTTCTGCGGCTCGCGGACACCGTCGGCGGTCTCGACCAGCGGCCGGCTCTCGCCGAACGCTTCCGTGGTCATCGCGCTGTCCGGCACGCCGCGGCCAGCGAGATACTGGCGCACATTGTCCGCACGACGCTGCGACAGGCCCACATTGTAGTCGGCCGGACCCGAACGGTCGGCGTGACCAGCAATGACGACGCGGGTCGATGAGCAACCCGGCGCCTGATAGGCACTCGCCGCATTGTCCAGGATCGCCGTGGCCTGCGGAGTGAGGTCCGACTTGTCCCAATCGAAGAAGACAATGAACGGCCCCGGAGCGCAAGTCGGCGGCGGAGGCGGAGGCGGAGGCGGAGGTGGCGGAGGCGGCGGCGGGGGCGGCGGCGGCGGCGGCGGAGGCGGAGGCTCCGGAGCGCCGAAGTTGAAGGTGATGCCGCCCAACAGGCTGTGCGACCGGAACCGCGATTCGGATTCGAAGCCGCGGAAGTCCACCGTGTTGAGGCCCTCGACGTTGAAGAAGCGATAGCGCAACGTCACGTCGATATTGTCGGTGATCGCCTGGCGCACGCCGGCGACGACCTGCCACGCGAAGCGCGTGTCGGAATCGTCGACGAAGGCACCCTGGTTCTCGAAGACGCGGATGTTGTTGTAGTCGACGCGGGCGATACCGACGCCGCCGCCGACGAAGCCCTGAACGCCGTCGTCGTCGCCGAAGTCGAGCATGCCGTTGATCATGAAGCTCATGGCGGTGGTGTGGCCGCCACCGGCTTCGGAGACTACGACCGTGTTGAGACCGGTGCCCGGGGTGTTCTCACCCGGCAACGTGATCTGCCTCTCGATGTCGTCGAGCCGGGCCCGCTTGTAGGCGACCTCCGCCTCGAGGCGGAACCCGCCCAGATCGTAACCGACGAACAGCGCGCCGTCGAAGCCGCAGCAGTGATCCAGGACCACCTGGGCGTTCGGCTGACTTGGCGTCGTTGGGAGCCGGTCGAAGTCGAATCCGGTGTCCTCAATGAGCATCCCACCGAAGTCGGCACCGACATACCAGGCGCCGTTGCGCGCAAGTGCCGGAGTCGCGAGCACGGTTGACGACAGCGCCACAACAATGGCGAGCTTCCGCATAAATCTTCCCCTTTCTTCTGCGTCCCAAGCGGGAACGACGTGAACTCCTTACGGTAAGCGGAGTTTACGTGCAAGCACGCTTAGCCCCTCACCTGTTGCTGAAAAGCCGCAGTTCAGCGAGAAGATGAACCGCAGATAACCAGGCTGGCTCAGTAACGACGCGACCCCCCTCGGGTTGCACCGGAGCGGACAAGATTCGCACTCGGTCCGGCCGTTGTGACCTTAATGTCGCAGTGACGCGGCGGCGACGGTTCGCGCGCCGGTGACGAATAGCGTTCCGCCACAAGCACTTGGCAGCCCGCCAGGGTCGAGCCCCGGCTTTTCGGGCATGCCGCCAGCATCGTCGAAGCCAACACCGCAGCGGCATAACGATGCGGCACCACCGATGTCATGACCGCGCGCCCCGGCGAAAGTCGCCCCGGCCGGCACCGGCGAAGCCAGCGCCTGCGGGCCCGGGCCGGCGGGCTGCCGACGGACGCTCCCGGCGCTGTCCTTTCCGACGCCGGCCGTGTCGGTCTGGCCGGATGGTGCCGCCGCCTCCCGGGCTATCGCGCTGACCGACGCAGCGGGCCGCGAGGTCGGCATCGTCCTGCGAACCGGGGAGAGCGAAGTCCCGCCCCGCGGAGTCATCGCCATCCTGCACGAATTTCCGCGCACCCGGCCAAAAAGACGCTTCCTTTTTTCGCGCTCATGCTTCATTCTCCACGTCTTTCAAGCATTTGGGGATTTGGCCATGCTCTCGTCCGTGCTCGTGATGGTGGCCGCTGCGACCGCCGCCCAGACCTCCGATACGACGCGCGCGTCGCGCGAGGCGTTCACCGCCTGCCTGCGCACCTACGTCAATCACAGCATCGAGGAATCGGTGGCGCTCGACGCCTTCCGCACCGCTTATCCGCAGCAATGCACCGCCCAGCAGCAGGCGTTCCGCGACGCGATCGTCCGCCGCGAAACCGCCGGCCGGGCGAGCCAGGCGGATGCCCAGGAGTTGGCCGATCTGGAGATTGAGGACGCCCGCCTCAACTTCAGCGAGCGGTTCGAGATGTCGATCCCGGCCGAGCCGCAGCAGCAGCAGGCGCAGGCGCAGCCGCCCGCCCAGCCGGAGCAGGCGACGCCGCCGCCGGAGCAGGCGCAGGCGCAGCAGCCCGCTCAGCCGGCCCAGCCTCAATAAGGGCCGGGCAGCACCGTCGCCCCGATCGAACGGGCGGTCCTTTCCGATCGATCCGCGACCGCCGGTCCGGCGCCGATGAAGCTCGGCCGCGACGGCGCGCGGCTTTGGCCGGCCGCTTTCTCCATCCAGGAGATCGAGACGCTCACCCGGACGCTCGGCGCCTCTCCCCCCGGCCGTCCCGGCGCCCGGCTCGTTCCGGTCCCGGGCCTTGCCGCGCCTGTCGGGCCGGCGACCGAAATCGCACGGGCAGTGCTCGGGCCCGCCGCCCGCCCGGTTCGCGCCACCCTGTTCGACAAGTCGGCGCGGCGCAACTGGACGCTCGGCTGGCACCAGGACCGGACGATCGCGGTGCGCGAACGCCGCCGGACGGACGGCTTCGGCGACTGGACGGTCAAGCAGGGGATCGTCCATGTCGTCCCCCCGTTCGCGCTGATCGAGCGCATGCTGACCTTGCGCATCCACCTCGATCCGGCCGGCGCCGACAACGCGCCCTTGCTGGTCGCGCCCGGCTCCCACCGCCTCGGCCGCATCGCCGAAGCCGACATAGGTTCGATCGTCCGCCGCCTCGGCGCCGCCGCCTGCAAGGCCGAACGCGGCGACGTCTGGCTCTATGCGACGCCGATCCTTCACGCCTCGGCCCGGGCCGCGGCGCCGCGGCGCCGCCGGGTCCTGCAATTGCTGTACAGCGCCGACGCGCTGCCCAACGGCCTGGAGTGGCTCGGCGTCTAACCGCGCTCGGGCGCGAGCAGCCTGGCGACCGGCTGGGTGTCGGCGAACACCTGCCAGATCCGAAGCCGCCGGGCGCCGTCGCTGACCGCCCGCCACGCGGCCGGCAGCTGCCAGCCGCCGTCCGCAACCGGCCGGCCGTCGCGATGCAGCGTCGCGCCGGCCCGGCCGTAGAGCATCGCCTCGAGGCCGTCGTCGATCATCCCCTCGACCTCGATGCGATAATCGGGAAACAGCCGGTAATAGCCGCGCCAGGCCTCGTACAACGCCGCGCGGCCCTCGATGCGGCGGCCGAGCGGGTCGATGAACGCGCCGTCCGGGACCATCCGCTCGACGACCCTTTCGGCGCGGCCGGAATTGATCGCCTGGACCATCGCTTCGACGATGTCGCGGGTGCTCATCCCTGAATCTGGCGGCATGCTTCTCCCTCCCGGGGCCGGGCACCGGGCCCGTCCCCCATTCCTGCCCGCCGCATTCTAGCACTTCCGCCGCGTTTCACGCATCATCGATCGACCCCGGCGCCGCGGCCCTCGCCGTCGGCGGTCGCGGCATGAACCGTCAGGATGATCGCGGCGGCTGATCCCCGTTCGACCCGGTGAGAAAATCGGCGACCGCCGCCGCATAGGCTTCGGGTTCGGCGATGGCGGAGACGTGGCCGGCGGTTTCGAACCGGACGATCCGGGCCCGCGGATGGAGCGCGCGCAGCGCGGCGCGGTCGCGCTCGGCGAGCAGCGGATCGTTGGCGCTCTCGATGATCAGCACCGGCCGCTCGCGTCCCAGCGCCGGCCGCGCCGCGAACGGCGGCTCGAGACTCTGCTGCAGGCAGAGCTGCTGCGCCTCGAGCCCGGCCAGGAAGCCCGGCTCGCGCAGCCGCCGGTCGAGCGCGCCGAGCAGCCGCGCGTGCAATGCCGCATCGCGAGCCGCGACCGGCGCCAGCGCGGCCGCCGCGCGCCTCCTGAGCAGCGGCGCCGCCAGCGCCCGCGGCAGCCGCCGCAGCATGTGCCGGCCGAGCCGGAAGCGCCAGGCGTGACGCGGCTCGAGCGCGAAGCTGTGCGACAGGACCAGCCGCCGCACCCGGTCCGGATGGGCGCGGGCGACGCACTGGGCGATCCAGCCGCCATAGGATTGTCCGAGCAGGTCGAAGCGCGCCGCGCCTTCCGCGTCGGCCAGCGCCAGCACCCGCGCGATCAGCTCGTCGAGCGTGTCGTCGGCGGTGTAGGCCACGGTCCGCACCGTCCGACCGCCGCCGAGCCGTCCGTCCCAGCCGGCGCCCTCGAGCGGCCCGAGCGCGCCCGGCAGGACGATCAGGGGGATGCGGTCCTGGGCCATCGCCCGAGGCTGGCACGCCCCCGCCGAACGGGCAAGCATGGCGACGCTCGTCGGCGGCAGGGAGGATCCGGCCGAGGAGAAGCAGCGCCCGGGCGCCGGATTCCCGCCTGCCGCGCTAACCTATTTTAGCGGCGCCGTTGTGATTGCATGCGAATTCCAGTCCTGTCGCCGAGGATTCGGTTCTTCCGGCGGCCGGGCCGGGCGGGAGACCGCCCGGTCCGTCAATGCGGCCGACGTCGATCCGCTTTGGGCGGCCGCCGGGCCCGCGCAGGCCGCCGCTTCCGCTCCGCCGCCGCCGCCGCTAGGTTCCCCGCCTGTCCGCGGGGAGACGCTTATGCATCCGTTGCTGGTCCAGCTTCTCGCCGCCGCTCTGCTGGCGCTGGCGGCGACCCTGATCCACGGCGTCGGCGTGGCCGGCATCGCCCATGCGGTCGGCCTCGACCGGGCGCGCCCCAAGGTGCGGCGGCTGCACCCGCGCACGATCGCCATCCTGAGCGCGGTGTCGCTGCTGCTGTTCGCGCTGCACCTTGCCGAGATCGCCCTGTTCGCTTTCTTCTACCTCGCGGTCGGGGCGGTGGCCGGGCTCGAGGAGGCTTTGTTCTTCTCCGCGTCGTCCTATGCCACGCTGGGCCAGCCCGAGACCCATTTTCCGCTCGAATGGCGGCTGCTCGGCGCGCTCGAGGGGCTGATCGGCTTCCTGATGATCGGCTGGTCGATCGCCTTCTTCATCACCGACATGAACAAGCTGCTGCGCCAATGAGTTGTGACAGCGATGACCCGCCTGCCCGTTCTCCTTCCCGCCGCCCTCGCCGCGTGCGGCGCCGGCAGCGACGATCCACCCGCCGCCCGCCCCGCCGCGGGCCCGGAGCCGCGCGCCGCATCGCCGGGGCCGGGCACGGCCGATTGCCCGCTCACGATCAGCTTCGGCAGCTATGCGATGGGGATCGACCGGCCGACTCTGGCGGCGGTCGAGACCCTGCTCGCCGGCGAGCCGGCGGCGACCTCGGTCGAGCGTCGGGGCTGGGGCCGCGAGGGCGAAGTCACCTTATGCGTCCGGCTGTCGGACGCGGCGGCCGCGGAGCCGATCGCCCGCCGCATCGCCGCCTTGTTCCCGGCCGATCCGCGCGGGCCGCTGCGGGTCGCGACCGGCGACGGCTACGCCTTCGAGGCGCCGCGGCGCGGCCGGTGAGCCCGGACCCGGCGCGGCCGCGCTGAGCCTCCCCGATGGCACGCCCGCGGTCGCCCCTTCCCCGCACCGTCTGGGCGCTGGGGCTGGTCAGCCTGTGCATGGATCTCTCGTCGGAGATCATCCATGCGCTGCTGCCCTTGTTCATGACCGCGACGCTCGGCCTCAGCGTCGCCATGGTCGGGCTGATCGACGGCATCGCCGAAGCCACCGCCAACTTCGCGAGGCTGTTCTCGGGCTGGCTCTCCGACCGGCTGGGCCGCCGCAAGCCGTTGATCCTGCTCGGCTACGGTCTCGCCGCTTTGTCCAAGCCGCTGTTCCCGCTCGCCGCCGGCGCGCTGCCGATCCTCGCCGCCCGCTTCGCCGACCGGATCGGGAAGGGGCTGCGCGGGGCGCCGCGCGACGCGCTGATCGCCGATGTGACGCCCGCGCCGATGCGCGGTCGCGCCTTCGGCCTTCGCCAGGCGCTCGACACGGTCGGCGGGGTGCTTGGTCCGCTGCTCGCGCTCGGCCTGATGCTGCTGCTCGCCGGCGACATCCGCCTGGTCTTCTGGTTCGCCCTCGTCCCTGCGGCGGCGGCGGTATTGCTCGTGCTGGTCGGGGTCGAAGATCGCACCGCCCCGCCCGAGGTGGACGATCCGCCGCTGCGGCTCGCCGAGCTCGCCCGGCTCGGCACGGCCTTCCGCCGGCTGATCCTGGTCGGCATCGCCTTCAACCTGGCGCGGTTCAGCGAGGCGTTCCTGATCCTCAAGGCGCATGACCAGGGGCTTTCCATTGCGCTCGCGCCGCTGGTGCTGGTGGCGATGAACCTGGCTTTTGCGGCCGGCGCCTATCCGGCCGGGGCGCTGTCGGACCGCGCGCCGCCGCGCCGGCTGCTGCTCGCCGGCATCGCCCTGCTGATCCTCGCCGACCTTTTGCTCGCTTTCGGCAGCGGGGTCGCCGCCGCGCTCGCCGGCGCCGCCTTGTGGGGCCTGCACCTCGCTTTCACCCAGGGCATATTGGCGCGGATGGTCGCCGACGCGGCCAGTCCGCGGCTGCGCGGCTCCGCTTTCGGCCTGTTCAACCTCGCGACGGGCTTCGCCCTGCTCGCCGCCAGCCTGCTCGCCGGTTTGCTGTGGGAAATGGCCGGCGCGGCCGCCACCTTCCTCGCCGCCGCCGGCTTCGCCTTGCTGGCGGCCCTGCTGGTGATGACCGGCCGCGACGGCGGCCGGGTCAGCCCGCCGCGTCCATCGTCTCGGTGACGTTGGAGAAGGTCGAATTGACCTGATCGCCGAGCCCCTGCATCGCGGCGATCGCCGCGACCGCGATCAGCGCGCCGATCAGCGAATATTCGATCGCGGTCGCGCCGCGATCGTCCCGGACCAGCCGATGGAATCTGCGCATGTCCGTGTCCCAGTTCCGGGCGGCGGTGCGCCGCCTCGTCTTCCCGGGCCTAGCCCAACAGCCTCAAGGAATGACGCAGCGACAGGGTTAACAGGCCGCAAACGATCCGGCCCTCTACCGCGTCTCAGTCGCCGCAGCGCGCGTTGAGCGGAGCGGCGCGATATTGCCATTCCATCGCCTGATCGCTGCCGCCGCTCGTCCCTTCGATCCGTCCGGTCAGCCGGTCGCCGTCGCGCCGGTAGATGACCCGCTGCGGGAAGTCGTGGTCCGGTTTCTCGAACACCGCCTCGTTCGGCCCCGCGCGCAGCAGCCGGAAGGCGGCCGACGGCTGGCCGCGCGGCGAAGCGTGGAAGACGAGGCCGTCGGCTTCCGCCTCGATCCGGGCCTGCTCCCAGGAGAAGCTGTCGTCGCCGACGGTGATGCTGCTGCCCAGCATGATGCCGCCTCGGCGCTGGCTCCAGGTCTCGGAAACCTCCACCCCATCGGCGCATGACAGCCAGTATCCGGCCAGCCAGTCGAGGTCCGGCTGCGCGGCGTCGGCCGCCGGCTGCGCCGCCGCCAGCGCCGCCGCCATGGTCAGCAAGCTCGTCATCTCTTCCCTCTCTTCTCAACTCTCCTCTCCATAATCCAGTCGGCGCGGCATGCCAGCCGATCGTGGCCGGTGCCTGAAGGTCGATGGCGGGATTCCCTGCCCTGCTCCGCGGCAAGGTCGATACCGTGCGACCGCGGGTAAAGTTGATAAAGTTGAGTCCCAACGCGGGCCCGCGCGAGTCGGGATCCCGCCTGGAACGCGTTTCGCGCGGTCGGCAAAGGTCACAAAGTTGATGAAGTTGAGGGTCCAACGCGCCCGGGCGCGCCCGCGCGCGCGAGTCGGCCGCCGCGGCTGTCCCCGGGTTACCGCGGGCGCTCGTCCCGCACGAGCGCGCCCGCGGTGCCGCGGCCAGCCGACCGTTCAGGCGGGTTCACGATAAGAAAGAGCCGCCTCCCTCCCGGCAAGGAAGGCCGAATCAAACGCGCTCGAGCACCCCGCTCATACCACAAAGCTCCTATCTTGTCAATAGTTATCTATTGGAGCCGTTCTCGGGGCGCAGAAGGCCTCACCGCCGTGGGACTGGCGGTGGGAGCGGCGCCTTGAAGAGCGATGCGGCCTAGCCCGGACGCCCCGGCGCCGCGGCGCGAATCCGGTCGAGCCGCGTCAGCTGATCGGCGAAGCCGTGCAGCGAGCGCATCGCGTCGGCCAGGAAAGCGTGGCGAAGCGCGCCGCCGATCCCGGCGAGCGGGTCGGGAGGCGCCACCAGCACACCGCGCCAGCCTTGATCCTTCACGATATTCATCGCCTAAGTCCTTGCATCGACATGCAAACACGTGAGAGGCGGAGGCTGTTCCTCGCTCAGTCGGCGGTGCGGGTCACCTCGACGCTCTGGGCCCGCAATTCGGCCTCGCCGAAGATGGTCATGAAGGCGATGTCGGTGGCGTCGCGGCCGACGCAGATCCGCACCACCGAATCGAGCGGCGCCATGCCGGTCGGATCGACCAGCTGCCAGCCACCCTCCAGCCACACTTCGACAACGGCGTGGAAGTCGGGCGGCTCGACCTTGAGCGCATAGGCCGAGACCAGACGGGCCGGAATGCCGGCCGCCCGCGCGAAGGCGGCGAGCAGATGGGCATGGTCGCGGCACACGCCCTGGCGCGAGACGAAGGTGTCGGCGGCGGTGGTGGTGGCGTCGCTGGCGCCGGACAGATAAGCGACCTCGCGACAAATCCATTGCGACATCGCCTGGACCTTGGCGCCGCCCTCGGCATCGCCGAAGGCGCGCGCGACGAACGCCTCGAACCGGTCGGCCTCGCAATAGCGGCTCGGCCAGATATAGGGGATCACTTCGGACGGCAGCTCCCGCAGCGGCGTGACAGCAAGGCCCTCGAGGGCCGGCGGCGCCCGCGCGACCTCGACGGTGGCGCGATAGCCCGCCCGGAACGGCCCGGCCGCGCGCAGCCAGGTCCGCCGTCCGATCCCTTCCTCGCCGGCGATCGGCCGCAGCGGCCCGCTGCCGTCGACGGTCAGCCGGTCGTCGATCAGCCGCTGGTCGGGCAACTGCGCCGCCTCGACCGCCAGCAAGACGTCGGCGGCCTCGGCGAAATGATAATCGAGCGCGACCGCGATGCTCAGGCGCATCCGGTTCGCTCCGCCGGCCGCGCCCGCGGCCGCCTTTCCTGGGACCTTAGCGCCCGAACAGCAGCCACAGGATGATGAGCAGGATGATCAGGCCGCCGACGCTGATGCCGATACGCACGGGCTTTCCTCCCTGTTGTTGACGCCCCCGTAACGGGTGGCGGGCGCGCGCGTTCCTTGGCCGCCGGCTTTGGCGGTCGATAATGATTTCGGGGCGCTTCGTGCCGCGCCGGGACGGGCGATTCTCCGGGCTTGCGGCGCGGACGCCAAAGCGCCTTGTTGCCGCCTCGCCCGATCAGGGCGTGCGAGGGAGAGACATGATGCGTGAGCTGCACATTGAAGAGCTGAAGCACGTCGCCGGCGGCAATTCCAAGAATCAGGGCGGCGGCCCCGGCAATAGCGGCCCCGGCGACAAGAACAGCCAGAACGAAAAGGGCCATGGCGGCCAGCCCACCGGCTGAGCCGAAGCACCACATCCGGCCTGAAGAGGCGTCCGTCGCCGCCCGGCGACAGGCGCCTTTTTCGTGGGTGCGTATCGCTGCGCGCGGGCTTCGGCGCGCCGGCGGCCCGGCTCAGATCAAAGCCACCGCCGCGAAGCCGCCGACCAAAGCGATCAGGAACAGCCAGCCGACCAGGGTCAGCCGGCGCTCGATGAACTCCTGCATCGGCGCGCCGTAGCGCTTCAGGAGCCAGGCGATCAGGAAGAAGCGGGCGCCGCGGGTCACCACCGCCGCGGCGACGAACACCGGGAAGCTGAACGCGGCGATGCCGCTGGCGATCGTCACCAGCTTGAACGGGATCGGCGTGAAGCCCTTGATCAGGATGATCCACGCGCCCCATTCGCGATAGGTGGCGCGGAACGTCTCGATGCCCTCGCCCATGCCGTAGAAACGGATCAGCCACTGGCCGACGCTGTCGTAGAGGAACATGCCGATGAAATAGCCGAGGATGCCGCCGAGCACCGAGGAGACGGTGCAGACGGTCGCGATCAGATAGGCCTGGTCGCGCCGCGCCAGCACCATCGGCACCACCATCACGTCCGGCGGGATCGGGAAGAAGCTGCTCTCGCAAAAGGAAATGACCGCCATCCACCTGATCGCGTGGCGGTGGCTCGCCAGCCGAAGCGTCCAATCGTAAAGCGCGCGAAACATCAGGGGCCCCGGCTGTGGTCCGAGGCGGCGGCTTAGCGGGGAAGCCGCGGCCCGGCTAGGCCCGTCGGCGCGGCCGCGTCCCCTCGCATCCCGCTGATCGCCTCATCGTCGAGCGGCCGGTCCGGATCGAGATAATGCGGCCCCGGGCCCTCGATCGCGAGCGCGTCGTCCGGATTCCTGAGCGGGCAGGCCTCGACCGAAAGGCAGCCGCAGCCGATGCAGCCGTCGAGGCTGTCGCGCAGCCGCACCAGCTGGGCGATGCGCCGGTCGAGCCCCGCCCGCCAGCCGGCGGCGAGGCGGGCCCAGTCGGCCTTGCCCGGCGTGCGGTCGCCGGGCAGCTCGGCGAGCCGCGCCCTGATCTCGGCGAGCGGGATTCCGAGCTGCTGCGCCACCTTGATGATCGCGATCCGCCGCAGCACCGCCCGTTCGTAGCGCCGCTGGTTGCCGGCCGAGCGCCAGCCGGCGATCAGACCGCGCCGTTCGTAGAAATGGACGGCCGACACCGCCACTCCGCTGCGCCGCGCCACCTCGCCGACCGAAAGGACTTTCGGCGGCGTCGGGCAGTTTTCTTGAAATCATCGCTTGACCTCAACTTTGGTTGAGGTTGCATAAGACAGGCTTTCCAACTCTGGCAAGAGGGAGTGAGAGCGATGAACGAACCGATGATCAGGCTGGAGCGCGACCGCGACGGGACGACGAGCCGGCGCTTTGCGGCGTCGGATGGGACGGGCGCGCCGCCTTCTGCCATCCCCGCACGGGCCTCGGCGCTCCGGCTGCGCTGGTTCGGTGCGGCGCCGACGGCAACGTTCAAGCCTGCCGGCTAGTCCGGTGGGCGATCAGATCGAATCGCCCCCCGCTCATCCTGAGCAGCCGTTGAGCCGGTCGAAACGGCGTATCGGAGGATCGTCCTTCGATACGGGCCCTCGACAAGCTCGGTCCCTACTCAGGATGAGCGGATAAAGCTAACTGCAGAGCACTCCAACGGGCGCTGCAGACCCGGGCGAAAGGCGACATCGCCTCACGCCGCTAGCGGCTCCGGCCGCCCCGGATGCGCCGGAGCCCGCCCAGCAGCCGGTGCTGCGCCAGCGGCTCGAACGGTTCGTCGGCGCTCTCCGGATCGGCGACTTCGCTTTTCGCAATCGCCTTGGCGGCGCCGTTAAATTCGGTCACCCGGTAGGGCCGCAGGCTGCGCCCGGTCCCGCGCAGCCGCTCGACGGTCGCGATCAGCGATCCGGTCTCGGCGAACAGGCGAGCCACCGCGTCCGGCGGGACGCCGAGATGCTCGCCCATCAGGTCGCAACGCAGCGCGCCGATGCGGTCGGCGGCGCCGCGATTCGCCGGCCGCCGGGCGTCGATCATCATGTCGCACTCGCTGTCGAGCCCCATCGAGCGGTTGTTCATATTGGCGGAGCCGACCCGCAGCATCAGGTCGTCGACGATCATCAGCTTGGCGTGGACATAGATGTCCGCGCCTTTTTCGGTGACCGGATAATAGATCCGAAAGCGGCCGGGCGGGTCGATCCTGGCCAGCATCTTGACCAGCTCGGCGCGGGCCGCGCCCATCACCGTTTCATCGAGCCAGCCTTCGCCGGTGCGCGGATTGACGAGGACGAATTCGGGCGGGTCGGGCTCGGCGAGGCGCTTCGCGATCGCCTCGGCGATGACGCGGGAGGCGAAATACTGGTTCTCGGCATAGATGAAGCGCCGCGCCGCGCCGATCATCGCGACATAGAGCGCCTCGATCTCGCGCAGCTCCTCATTCTCGCCGTCATTGCCGCGGGTGCGGGCGATCGCGATCTCGACCTTGCGGAAATCCGGCTCGAGCGAGTCCGGCCAGGCGTCGCAGTCGCCGCCGGCGCAGCCGAGCTCCTCGCGGCAGGCAATCTTCCAGCGTTCCCGGCCGAGGTCGCCGAGCGCGCGGGCGGCGTCGCCCTCGACCGCCATCGCCGCGTCGTGCCACGGCTCATAGCGGCGATGGGTGGTCGGGCGCCGCCGCCCCGGCTCGTCGTCGCGATGGGCGCGCGTGTCCCAGCGCGACCCGGTCATGTCGATGCCGCCGCAAAAGGCGAAATTGTCGTCGATCACCAGCACCTTGTGATGCTGGCTCGCCTGGCGCGGCGGGCTGCTGTCGAGCTTGAACGAGATGCGCTTGTTGAACATCCGCCACGCCGCCATCCTGAGCAAGGTGGTGCCGCGTCCGAGCAGGCTGTAGGCCTCGCCGTCCCAGGCGAGGATGTGGATGCACAGGCCGGGCCGGTTCCTCGCCAGCCAGGAGATGAACGGGCCGAGATGGACCGGCGCCTCGCTATCCTCGTCCTCGTCGATCAGCTTCAGGCGGGTGTCGAGGTCCCAGCCCATCAGCAGGATCTGCGACTTCGCGTTCAGCATCGCCTGGCGGGCGAGCCGGAAATAATCGGCGGCGTCGATGACCAGAGCGGCGCGCTCGGCGGTCTCGATCCGCCAGCAATTGCCGCCCGGCTCGAGCGGGAGGGCGTCGGCATCGCTGCGCGGCGAGGCGGAATCCGGCATCCGCCGACAACGACCCAGCGCCGCGACGGTTTCGTAGCCGTAAGGGCTGGCCGCCGACGGGCCCTGCGCGCTGGCCCGACAGCCGGGGATTATGGCAACAAAGCGATCATGGCAGAATATCCTCGCCCGATCCCGGGCACAGACCAGGCGGTGAACCGGCGATGATCCGCGCGGTGGTGATCGGCGGCGCCGGCTTCATCGGCGGCTGGGTCGTGCGGGCGCTCGCCGGGCGCGGCTGCGAGGTCGCCGTCGTCACCCGCGGCGATGCACCGGCAGCGATGCCGGCCGGAGCGCGCCAGGTCGCCTTCGCCGACGCCGCCGGACCCCCCTTCCCCGACCTCGTCGTCGACCTGGCGGCGATGACGGCCGCCGATGCCGAACGGACCGCCGCCGCGTTCGCGGGCAGAGCCGGCCGGCTGGTCGCGGCGGGCAGCGGCGACGTCTATCTCGCTTATGGCCGCTTCACCGGCCTCGAGCCGGGACCGCCGGTGCCGGTGCCGCTGACCGAGGATTCGCCGCTGCGCACGGCGCTCTTTCCCTATCGCGCCGCGGCGGCCGGCAAAGCCGATCCGCGCTTCGACTATGAGAAGATCCTGGTCGAGCGCGTCTTGCTCGGCCGGCCTGGTCTCAACGCGGCGATCGTCCGTCTGCCCAAGGTCTACGGCGCCGGGAAGAATGCCGACTTCGCCACCGTCCATGGCTTCGCCGACCGTCCCCACTGGCGCTGGACCCATGGCTATGTCGAGAATGTCGCGGCGGCGATCGCTTCGGTCGGCCTCCACCAGACGCTGCCGCGCCGGATCTATAATGCCGGCGAGGCGGTGACGCCCACCGTCGCCGAGCGGCTCATTGACCTGCCGCCCTCGCCGATCCGGCCCGGCGACCCTTCCGGCCGGGATTTCCGCCAGGACATCTGGCTCGACACAAGGGCGATCCGCACCGACCTCGGTTTCGTCGAGCCGGTCGCTTATGCCGAAGGCCTGCGCACCACGCTTGAGGCCGGCTAGTGGCTCACGGCGCCAGCGTCGGCGCCGTATTGGTTTCGCCCGCCGTCTCCGGCTCGTCCTCGCGCTCGGGCAGCACTTCCTCGATCAGCGGCAGCGCGTCGCCGATCCAAAGGCGGTCGGCGAGATGGTCCTGGCGGGGGCGGCCGCTATTGGGGTGGATGAGGATGCTCAAATCGCCATGGTTGAGCATCAGCCAGGGCACCAGGCTGGCGAACAGGTCGGGCGCGAAGGCGATCTGGAACATCGGCCGGTCGTGCGGGCCGACCGGGCGGTCGCGCCAGCTGCCCATCCGGACCGCGAACCGCTCCGCCACCGCCTCGCGCAGACGCCGCGCCGCCGCCGCCTCGGCCTCGCCGGCGAAATAGACATGGGCGTGGAAGCTGGCGATCTCGGCGATGGGGCGGGGCTCCGGCTCCGTCATTGCGAGGCCACGCGAAGCGGGGGCGAAGCAATCCAGCCGGCGCGTGAGACCGGGGTGCCGTGTTTCCCGACTGGATCGCCGCGTCGCTTCGCTCCTCGCGATGACGGGTCGGGATGCGGAGTGCGCACCAACTACGCCGCCCGGGCCAGGAAAGCGGTCTCGCGGTCGACCCAATGCTTGAAGCTGGGCCGACCGAGGATCGCGCCGACATATCCGGTCACCTTCGGCCAGCGCTCCGGATCGATCGCGACGTTGATATGCTGCAGATTGGCGAACGGGCTCGCCACCGAAATGTCGGCCAAAGTCAGCCGGTCCTCGACCAGGAAGCCGCTTTCCGGGATCACCCGCTCGAGATAGTCGAGCAACGGCGGCAGCTCCTCGCATTCGGCTTTGGCCGCCACCGCCTCGTCGCCCGGCTGGCCGAGGAAACGCGGCGCCACCAGCCGGTTGAAGAACATCTTGCCGCCGCAGCCGAACAGGATGGTGTCGGCATATTCGTCGAACCAGACCGCGCGCGCCCGCATTCTGGGCTCGGTCGGGATCAGGTTGGGCTCCGGCTTGATCGCTTCCAGGTAGAAGATGATCGCGGTCGAATCGGAAATGGCGAAATCGCCGTCGCGAAAGCCCGGCATCTTGCCGAACGGGCTGGCCTCGAGGAATTCCGGATCCTTGCTGCCCAGCCCGCTCGGCTTCAGCTCGACGTCGAGCCCCTTTTCGGCGGCGAAAGCGAGCACCTTGCGCACGAACGGCGATATCGAGGATCCGTAGACGATCATGGCGGCAACTCCCGGGTGGGTTTTAATTCGCCACGCGGTTTAGCGGCGACGCGGCCAGCCGTCACCCGCTCATGTTCTTTTGGATTGACTTAATTAAGCCTTTACCTAAATAGGCCGGATGGATCAATTCGCCGCTCTGGCCGAGCCCAACCGCCGCCGGATCGTCGAGCTGCTCGGCTCCGGGCCGCTGGCGGCGGGCACCCTCGCCGCCCAGTTCGCGCTCAGCGCGCCTGCCGTGTCGCAGCATCTGAAGACGCTGCGCGAGGCGGGGCTGGTCCGGGTCGAGATTGACGGCCAGCGCCGCATCTACCGCCTCGATCCGGACGGCCTGGCCGAGGTCGAAGCCTGGATCGCCCGCGTTCGCGGTTTTTGGAGCGTGCGGCTCGACGCGCTCGAGGCGGCGCTCGAACGGGAAAAAGGAGACGTATGATGAGCGACCACGGCATCGTGACCGAGGCCGGAGCGGTCCGCTTCGAGCGGCTGCTCGCCGCTCCGATCGAGCGGGTCTGGGACTATCTCGCCGATTCGGAGCTGCGCCGCACCTGGTTCGCCGGCGGCGCGTTCGACCTTCGTCCCGGCGGTGCCCTCACCCTCACTTTCCGCAACTCGGAGCTGGCTCCGGCCGGCGAGGAGGTGCCGGAGAAATATCGCCCATATGAAGGCATGGAATCGAAGGGCGAGGTGGTTCGCGCCGATCCGCCGCGGCTGCTCGTCTTCAACTGGTTCGAGGAGGAAGGGCCGCCGACCGAAGTGAGCTGGGAATTGGAGCCGCGCGGCGAGCAGACTTTGTTCACCCTCACCCATCGCCGGCTGCCCAACCGGGCGATGATTGTCGACGTCGCCGGCGGCTGGCACCTCCACCTCGATGTGCTCGAGGATGTTCTCGCCGGCCGGGCGCGCCGGCCCTTCTGGTCGGCCAATGCCCTTTATGCCGAGGATTATGAAGCGCGCATCCCGGCCGATTGAATTCCTATTGCGGCGGGTTCACGCGGGCGGCGAGATAGTCGTAGATCGCATCGACCTCGCGCTCGGTGAGATGGACGAAGCGGCCGCGTGCCACCGCCGCCATCAGCGCCAGCCGGCGGCCGCCGACCGGCTCGCCGGTGCGCAGCAGATGGCGGAACTGCTCGCGGCTGTAGCCGCCGACGACGATCAGGTCGGGCGGCGAGCCGGCTGCGCCACCGCCGGTCAGGTCGAGACCGTGGCACTCGCTGCAGGTCGCCCGGATCATGTAGCGGGCCCATTCGTGGTGGCCGTCCAGCCGGGCCGACTGCTCGGAGCGCGCTTCGCGCACCTGTTGCGGGATCGGCTTCATCTCGCCGCCGGCAATCCACCGCCGGCCTTCCGGCCCGAACCTGATCCGCGGATGGGCTTCGCCGGCCGGCGGCAAGCTGCGCAGCCAGGCGATCAGCGGCGCCATGTCGGGATCGCTCAGATGGGTGAAGATGTGCGAGGGCATCTCCCACAGCGGCGAGCCGTCGGGCCGGGCGCCGAAGCGAATCGCGTGCGCCAGCTCGGCGTCGCTATAGTCGGCCGGCGCCCGCGTCAGATTCGATGTGAACAGGATCGCCTCGCGCGGATCCTCGATCCATGGACGGCCGGTCAGATCGTCGCCGTGACAGCCGGTGCAGCCGAGCACCTTGCCCAGCCGTTCGCCGCGCGCCACCGGCGCAACGCCGGCCGGCGCTTCGAACTGCAGCGGCGGCGGCAGCTCGGCCTTTTCGCCGCCGCCGCCGCCGCAGGCCGCCAGCAGCGCGAGGGCGCCGAGCAGCGTCCGCCTGGCG
Organism: uncultured Alphaproteobacteria bacterium; assembly: GCA_963848555.1. GTDB lineage: Bacteria > Pseudomonadota > Alphaproteobacteria > Sphingomonadales > Sphingomonadaceae > Allosphingosinicella. The sequence goes on from CAWKEE010000009.1 coordinate 161,424, forward strand.
GTCGCCGGGCTCAAGACGGCGCGCCGTCCAGCAGCGGGCTGCGCGGCCGGGTCTGCAGCCAGCGATCCCAGAATCCCTCGCACGCTGCCGGCACCGGCCGGTTGCGGCCTGAGGCGGCGGCCGCGCGCAGCGTCTCGATCATCGCCCGGCTGCGCCCGATATCCTCGGCCATTGCGGGATCGTCCCGGATCGGCAGCAGCATCATCAGCGCATAGGCCCGTTCCTGATCCGCGAGCGCATCGGCGAGCAGGCCGAGCCGGGCGCGGACGCAGGACCGCAGCAGCCAGGCCGCCGAATAATCGGGCTGGCCGCCCAGCCCGCGGTCGATGGCGGCGAGCGCTTCGCGGTCGCGTCCGAGCATCATCAGCGTCCACGCCCGGTGATAATTGAAGCGCATCCCGTCGACCGGCCCGTGGCGGGCGGCATAGTCGTCGAGCTGCCGCAGCGCCCGCCGATAGTCGCCGCGCTGGCGGTACAGGGCGCCGGTCCTGATCGCGACGTCGAAGGCGCGCTCCGGCACGGTCCGCCCGAGCGCCTCCAGGACCGCCACCGCCTCGTCATAGCCGCCGAGCTCGGCCAGCGTCCGCGACACCGCCAGCCTGGCCTCGGGATCGTCCGGCGCCGCCGCCACCCAGCCGCGATAGTCGGCCAGCGCCGCGACCGACAGACGGTCATGTTCGGCGCTGGCCGGCGGGTGGCGGCTGGCGAGGCGCTCGGCCACGCCGCCGCGCCTATTGTAGGCCAGAGCGCGCAGGTGCGCCGGCAGGCTGCCGCTCGACAGCGCCTCGCCGAGCAGGACGCGCGCCGCCTCCGGACGTTCGAGCGCGATGCCGACGCCGAGCGCGAGCCGCGCCTCGGCGCTTTCGCCGGAATCGCCCCGCGGCGGGCAATTGGCCCGCTCGTCGCCGAGCGGCTCGGAATCGCCGACCGCCAGGGAGCAGACCGGATAGATCACATAGGGTCCGTCGGGGCCGGCCTCGCCGGCCGCGGCATCGTAGCGGACGCGGACCGCGAAGCCGCGCTCGGTCGCGGCATTGAGCAGGTCGAAATAACGATTGACCTCGGCGACGCTCGTCCGCGGCAGCCGGAATCTCTGCTCGCCATAATCGAGATCGAACCAGGCGCCTCCGTCCGTCCCGGCCTGGCCGACATAGCCCAGGGTGGTGAAGATGCGCTGCCCGCCCGCCGGCTCGCCGGCCGGCTCGGGCTGGGCCGGAGACGCGGCGAACGCCGCGGCCGCGGCAAGCCATCCGAACATCGGACTCACCCTGTTCCTACTCTCATCGCGGCTCGCAGCCTTCGAAATGGGCGGTCAGCAGCCGCCGCCATTCCCCGGCGCCGCCGTCGCTGATCCCGGTCAGCCGCAGCCGGAAATCGCGATGCTCGCTGTGATTGGGAATGCCCCACGAGGCTTCGAGGATATGGCCCTCGGCGGCGTCGAACCAGATCGGCCCGCCGCGGCCGCCGAACGCCGGCCCGCCCGCCTCGAAGCGCAGCGCCCGGCGGCCGTCGTGAATCTCCTCGCCGACATAGCGAAGGTCGGCGCGGCCGAGATATCGGAGCAGCCCCTCGGGGCCGCCGTCGGGCCAGACGAGCGGCATGCCGAAGCTGAAATCCCGACGCGGCCGCGGCCGGTACTGGGCGGTGACGGTGAGGCTGGCGAGATCGAAATCGTAAATGTGCCAGGGCAGGTCCGGCACCGCCAGCGTCAGCACCAGCGGACCGTCGGGCAGGTCGATGCGCCCGTCGAGCCGACGCGCCTGCGCATCATAGGTCAGCACCGCAAACTCCTCGCGCCCGGCATCGGGCAGCAGCCGGCCGCCGCCGAGCCTTGTGGCGTAGCCACGCTCGAGGTCGAGCTCGGCGGTGACATAAGCGGCATTGTTGCAGCGGCCGCGCATCTTGCTGACCTCGATCCGGCTGCGGTCGGCGCGATAGACCCGGATCACCTCCGCTTCGCTGCCGTCGCGATCGCTGCGCACATAGGAATAGATGCGGCCGATCCGGTCGGCCCGTTCGCCCGGATCGCGCCGATCGGCCGGCGCGTGGGCGCAGGCGGCGAGCGCCAGCATCGCCAGCGCGGCCGCCCTCACGCCGTCACCGCGGCGGCCGGCGGCGCCGGTTCGTGCCGGAACGGCGGGCGCTTCAGGTAGGTGAGCCAGCGCCACAGCCATTCGACCGGACCGAAGCGGAAATGCCGGAGCCAGAGCGGGCTGATCGCGATCTGCGCCGCCCAGATCGCGAACACGACATAATAGAGCTCGTGACGCTCGAGCCGGTTGTAAAGTTCGAGGCCGATGAACAGGAAGCTGCACACCACCGAATGGGTGAGATAGTTGGTCACCGCCATCCGCCCGACCGCCGCCAGCGACCGGCGCAGCCAGCCGAGCGCGCCCGAGCGGACGAACAGCAGCAGCGCGCCGAGATGGCCCATGGTCATCGCCAGCCGGCCGAGATCGTAGCTGACATGGGCCTGCGCGAAGGAGACCGCGCTGAAATCGTGCGCGATGATCCAGCGCGTCTCGGCGATGTTGACTCCGAGCCCGATCGCATAGCCGAGCCCGGCCATCGCCCAATAGAGGCGCGACGGCCGGTCGAGCGTCAGCACCCCCAATCGGTACAGCGCCATGCCGATCAGCATCATCCCGAAAATGTCGAAGAAGTAGCGGTACAGGAACCAGCTTTGCATATTGCTGTTGATCCTCGCCGCCCGCAGGAAAGCCGGCCGCCAGCCGCTGGTCCACCCCTCCACTTCCTCGCCTATCTCGTCGGGGGTCGACTTGAAGTGGCGCCGCGCACGATCCCAGCCGTCGATCGCTTCCTGCTGCGCCGCCGTCGGCCGCGCGCCGGCGGATTGCGCCTGGACCGCTGCGGTCCAGGCCCGGTGCCGGTCGAGCATCACCTGATTGTCATAAGCGTTCCACGCCGCGCCGAGCACCAGCGCGCCGACGCCGATCGCCAGCAGCCATTTCGCCGCGAGCCTGCGGAAGGCGTAGAGGAACAAGGCGGTGACGCCGTAGGCGTAGAGGATGTCGCCGTGCCACAGGAAGACGAAGGCGTTGACGAAGCCGAAGCCGATCAGCCAGAGGTTGCGGCGGAAATAGATGTCGGCGGCGTCGTCGCGGCCCGACGCCTCCAGCCGCGACGTCAGCAGGATCACGCTCGCCCCGAACAGCATCGAGAACAAGGCCCGCTGGGTGCCTTCGAATCCGATCTCGGTGACGATCCACGCCCACAGATTGGCGCCGGTCGCGCCGCCGGCATTGACCGGATTCACATAAGCGTAGGGCAGGCCGAAGCCGGTGATGTTCATCAGCAGGATGCCGCACAAGGCGACGCCGCGGACGAAATCCAGCGCCTCGATCCGTGACGCGGCCGGCGCCGCTTTTGCCGGCGCCGCCGCAGCCATGCCGGGCTCGCTCCCCGCCGCGATCGTCGCCATCGCCTTCCCCCTGGCCGGCCCCGTTCGCGTCGACGCCGCGGGTCCGGCAAAGCGGCCGCCACACTCTGGCCGCGACCCTGTTTGTCGCGCCAATGCGGCAGCGGCGCAAGCGCGCACCGAGGCTCGGCCGATGGACGGAGCTCTAAGAGTCGCCTTGCATCGCCCCGCCGGGATGGCCGCGCGCGGCCGCCGCCACCCGGGCAAGGCTGTAGGCCGAGACGTAGAGCAGGATCGAGGCGACCAGCCGGGAAAGCTGGGAGTCGAACTGAGTTCCTGCCGGCCGTGAAATAGAAGAGGAGCGCGGCCACGCGAATGGCCCATTCGAGCCGGGCGGTGATCAGGAAGGCCGATGAGGTCGCCAGATGCTGGGCCGCGGCGGCGGCCGGGACAAGCGCCAGCACCGGCGGCGGCGGCAGGGCCGGCATGGAGCGGAGAATGAGGACGATCATGGCCGCGGCGAGCGAGCCGGCGACGGCGAGGATCGCACGGTTCCCGGCGCGGCTCATCGCTTCCAGCCGGATTGCCGCGGCCTCATGGCCGCGATAGCCGACATAGCATAATGCCGCGAACGGCCCGACGAGGTGCAAGGCCAGGTCCGGGATCACGAACAGGACGATCAGCGAGGCGACGATCGCGATTGCCGGGACGCTCGGCGGCCCGAGCATCGAGCCCGAATCCGTGTCGTCGATCGGAGCTCGCGTCGTGAGGAAGACGCCGGCGGCGACGACCAGCGCCGCCCCGGCGCAGACGGGCGCAGTCCAGGGTTCGAACGCCAGCCCGATCGCCGCCGGCGGCAGCGCCAGGCTCGCCAGCAGCCAGGGAACGGCCCGGGAGCCCTGATCGAAAGAGAAGCTGTCGGCGCGATTGCGCGCGGCCGCCCAGGCCTGCAGCCCGGACCAGGCCAGGATGCCGAGCAGGGTCGCCAGGGTCGCGAGCAGGAAACCGGGGAGGATCGACACCGGCGGCACGATCTCCGCCGCCGCCAATGCGACCGCGCCACCGACCGTCAGCACCGCGGGGATGCCCAGCAGCTGGAACCAGAAGGTGTCGGGCAGGTGCCAGCGGCTGAAATAGCCTCGCCACCAGGTCAACGCGGCCTGGTCCAGATCGTGCGCGATCGTCGGATGGGCGGCGAGCATATTGTCGAGGAAGCGACGAACGTCGCGGGCGAGCCCCAGCTCGAACAGGCCGAGCCGGGTCCGGCCGCCCAATTCCAGCTCTTCCAGCGCGCGTCGCTCGCCGACGTCGGCAAAGCGCCTCAGCCGATCGAGCAAGGCACGGTCGGCTCGCCGCTGCTGCAACGCGTCGAGATCGAAAGCGAGGCCGTAATCGCGCGGCGGCACCGCCCTATCCCAGCCGAAATGGTGCATCGCCGGCTCGATCAGCGGGTCGGACCGCGGGATCGAAGCGGCCAGCGCCGACATCAGCCAATGTTCGGTGCCCGCGGCCTCGTCGACCGGCGCCGCGTCGCATAAGGCGAACAGCTGTTCGCCGAGCTCGGCAAGCCGGCGCTCATCGACCGGCCCGGTTCCGAACAGCAGGCCGTCCAACTCGCGGCAGACCGACGGGAGACGCTCCGCGCCGGCCGGCGGCTCCGGCCGCCAGCTCTCATCCGGACCGAACGTGACTTCCGGCCCCCCGCCGTCGTCCGCCCCCGTCTGCGGCCACAATTCCGCCGCCTCCGCTTCGGCGGCCGGCAGCGCATCTTCGCCCTCCCCTGCCGGCTCTTCCCGCTCCCATTCGGGAATGGCGGAGCCCCAGGCCAAAGCCAGCTCATAGGCCTCGCGCAGGCGGATGAAGGCCGAAGGGTCGCCATCGACATCGATCTGCTTGAGCAGCCGGCCATAGGCGCGCTTCACCTCGCGCGCCTCGTCGGTCGGGGCCAGGCCGAGCACCGCCCAGGCCTCGGTCACGTTCACAGGAACTGTTCGCCCTCGACATGGTCGAGCGCTTTCGACACGTCGTCGCGCACCTTGGCGATGGTGCGCGGATCCTGGCCATCGATGGCCTGCTCGAGCGTCGAGATCAGCTGGCCGACATAGAGCCGTTCGTCGCCGAGCAAATTCTCGAAGCAGCGCGACGCGCGGGCCAGCACCGCCTGGTTCATGCTGTCGTCGCGCGGGTGCACCTTCAATCGGGCGAGCGCGTCGCGGCGGGCGGCAAGCTGATCCTGGTCCGGCGCTTCCTCGTCGACGATGACCAGCTGCTCGCGCCGGCCGGTCTCGGGCACGGTCACGTCGACTTCGAGCAGGCCGCTGGAATCATAGCTGAAGCGGCAGGTGAGCACGACCATTCCGGCGCGCTTGGGGGGAACGTCGATCCCGACCTTGCCGAGATAGACATTCTCCGAAACGCGGCGGGACTCCCCCTGGTAGATCTTGAACGCGACCTGGCGCTGACCGTCGAACATCGTCGAAAACACATTTTCGCGGCTCGCCGGCACCACCGTGTTCCGCTCGATGATCGGAGCGAACAGGCCGTCGCGCAGGCTGCCGTTGGGAAGCCGCTCGCTGGTTTCGACGCCAAGCGTGAACGGGCACACGTCGGTCAGCCGCACTTCCCTGAGCGCGGCGTTGCTGGCCTGGAGCGCGCCCTGGATCGCCGCCCCGAGCGCGACCGCATAATCGGGATGGATGCGCGTCGCGGGAAAGCGGCCGAACATCCTTGTGGCGGCCTTGCGCACGATCGGCATCCGGGTCGCACCGCCGACCATGATGATCTCGCTCAGCTGCTCGGCGCGTGTCGCGCCGTCGCGCAGCGCACGGACCACCGGCTCGCGCAGCCGGGCGAGCAGCGCCCCCGCTTTCTCCTCGAATTCGGCCTCGCCGATTTCGGTTTCGTGCCGTTCGTCCATCCAGACGAAGCTGAAGCCGGCGGTGCCCTTCTCGGTCAATCGGCGTCGGGTCCGCTCCGCGGCCGCGCCAAGCGCCGCGGGGAGCCGCGGATCCGAAATCGCCTTCCAGTCCCGCGAGTCCAGCTTTTCGAGCGCCATCGCGACGATCAGTGCGTTGAAGTCCTCGCCACCGAGCCGATTGTCCCCGGCGGACGAGCGGACTTCGATGATCCCGTCGAAAATCTCGACGATCGAGACGTCGAATGTCCCGCCGCCCAGGTCGAACACCAGGAAAGGCAATTCCTCGTCCAGCTCGTGAATGCCATAGGCCAAAGCGGCGGCGGTCGGCTCGTTGATCAGCCGTTCCACGCTGAAGCCGGCCAGCTCGCCCGCGCGGCGGGTCGCCTTGCGCTGCTTGTCGTTGAAATAAGCGGGAACGGTGATCACCGCTTTTTCCGCTTTCTCGCCGGTAAAGGCCTCGACATCCGCCTTGAGGCTGCGGAGCACGAAGGCAGAAAGCTCCTCGGGGCTGAATTCGTTGCGGCCGAGGCTGAAGCGGGCGTTCGTCCCCATCGCCCGTTTGAACACCGTCCGGGCGAGATGCGGATGGGTGACCATCCGCTCCCGCGCGGCAAGGCCGGTCAGGATGCTGCCGTCGCCGCTGATCGCCACCGCGCTCGGCGTCAGCAGGTCGCCGAGCGCATTGGGCACGAGCACCGGCTCGCCGTCCTGCCAGATGGCGGCAGCGCTGTTGGTCGTGCCGAGATCGATGCCGACGATCATGAGCGCTTTTTACGGCCAATAAGCTGCCGCGCCAGAGGCTTGTTGGCGGCGCATCGCCGACCCGCCAAGAGCCGGATCGCGGGCTCGACGGCGCCGAACCGCCAGGGCCGGTCCGGCTGGCCTTGCCATTCCGGCATATTCAATGCAGATAGACGAACCACAATGGTTAACGGGTCATCATGATCACGCGCATTCGCGACGTCCGCCGCGCGAGAAGGCTGACCTTGCAGGAAGTCGCCGGGCGCTGCGATCCCCCGACCACTCCGCAGACGATCGGACGGCTCGAGACCGGCGCCCGCACCGTCTCGGTCGACTGGCTCAACCGGATCGCCGGCGCGCTCGGCGTCGACGCGGCCGAGCTCGTCACCCTCCCCGAGCGCGAGGAGGTGCCGGTGGCGGCGACGCTCGAGGCCGACGGCGCCCACGCGCCGCGGCGCGAAGGGGTCGCGATCCCGCCGCAGCCGGCGCCCGGCCTGGTCGCGCTGCTGGTCAATGCCGGGCTCGGCGACTATCGCAGCCGCGACGAAATCTGGCTGAGCCGGATCGGCCCCGACGAATATTCGGGCGCGCTCAACCGCGATCTGCTGGTGCCGCGGCCGGCCGGCCGCTTCCTGTTCGGCCGCCTGATCGGCCGCGAGGCGGGCCGGCTCCACATGCTGCCGCTCGGCAGCGGCCAGCGCCAGATCGTGGTCGCCGATCCGCCCTGGGCGGCGGTGGCCGTGAAGCTGATCCGAAGCCTTTAGCGCCGGGACGGCGACGCCGCGCAGCGGCGAAGCGTGGTGGGCGGTGACGGGCTCGAACCGCCGACCCTCTCGGTGTAAACGAGATGCTCTACCAACTGAGCTAACCGCCCTGCCTCGCCCCTGCCACCGCCGGCGGCGGCGGGCAAGCGACGCGCAGGCTCCACGCGAGGGGCCCGGCCCTAGACGACGTAGGGCGAGATCCGCCGCACCGCGCGCAGATAGGCGGCCAGCGCCCGCGCGGCATCGTCCGACAGCTCGATATAGACCCGGCGGCCGTCTTCGGGATCGGCGGAACGGACGAACAGGCCGCGGTCGGTCAGCGCCTTGATCCACCGCAGCGCGGTCGTCGCCGGCACCGCGGCGGCAATGCACAGGCTCGATACCGCCACCCGATTGTCCTCCAGCCGGGCCGCCATCAGATCGAGCAGCATGTCCCAGGCCGGATCGGCGAACAGCTCGCCGCGAAAATACTGGTCGCGCAGCCGCCGTGCCCGGATCAGCGCGCGGACATAGCCCGCTTCGAGCGGCGGCTCGTCCGCGGCGGGCGCGGTGAGCGCCTTGGCTCCGCTCAGCTCCGCCGCTTCCTCGTCGGAAAGCGACGCCAGGATGCTGGCGATGCGGCCGACCTCCTCCGACAGCTGCTGGAGCAGGGCATTGCCCTCGCGGCCGATATCGCGCAGCAGCGCCGGCCGCGGCCGGCTGATCATCGTCACCGCGGTGACATGCTCGGCCTCGTCGGCATCGACGAGATGGACGAGATCGGGGTGCCAGGCGCGGGCGACGACGAGGTCGGTCAAGGCGTGCGGCGCGGCGACGACGCCGCGCCGGCCGCGATACCGCGCGTCGGCGCCGACCCGGTCGAGCAAGCCGAACAACCCGGCCGAGGGCTCAGGGCGTTCGAGCTCGAGCAGCAACGGATAGCTCGCCGCCTGCCGCTCCAGCCGCGGCCGCGCATCGTCGACCAGGTCGGCCGACGCCACCCGGCAGCCGGCGAGCCGCGCGATCCGGCGCGCCCGCAGCAGCGACGCCTCGCTGTCGCCGACCAGCATGATCGCCGGCTGGTCGCGATATTCTATGGCTTCCAGCGCGTCCTGCGCCATGGCCGAATTCCCCTCGCGTCACTCCGTTATGGAGCCATTCCCGCCGCGGCTGAACGGATCAACCGCCGCCGCCGCCGACACGGAATTGATTTAACCCCCTAAAAGGCTTCTCTTGCAAGACTTTTCCGGCGCACCTTGCCTCCGCCTTCGAGCTGGCCGGTTTCCTCCGTATCGGACCGCGGGTCGCAGCGCCCGGGTTCGCGCGCTCAGCCGAACGACTTCACGATCTCCTCGGCCATCTTCTTGCCGTCGCCGAGCAGCATCATCGTATTGTCGCGATAGAACAGCTCGTTGTCGATGCCGGCATAGCCGACCCCGCCCATCGAGCGCTTCACGAACAGGACCGTCTTCGCCTTTTCGACGTCGAGCACCGGCATGCCGTAAATGGGCGAGCTCTTGTCGGTCTTGGCGGCGGGATTGGTGACGTCGTTGGCGCCGATCACGAAGGCGACGTCGGCACGGGCAAATTCCGAATTGACGTCCTCGAGCTCGAACACCTCGTCATAGGGGACGTTCGCTTCGGCGAGCAGCACGTTCATATGGCCCGGCATTCGCCCGGCCACCGGATGGATGGCATATTTGACGGTGACCCCGTCCTCCTTGAGCAGGTCGGCCAGCTCGCGCACCGCATGCTGCGCCTGCGCCACCGCCATGCCGTAGCCGGGGATGACGATGACCAGCTCGGCCTGGCGCATCAGGAAGGCGGCGTCCTCGGCGCTGCCGCGCTTCCACGGCCGGTCGATCGCCGCGTCGGCGCCGGCCGCGGCGTCGCCGCCGCCGAAGCCGCCGGCGATCACCGAGATGAAGTTGCGGTTCATCGCCCGGCACATGATGTAGGACAGGATCGCGCCCGAGCTGCCGACCAGCGCGCCGGTGATGATCATCGCGCTGTTCTGCAGCGTGAACCCCATCGCCGCCGCCGCCCAGCCCGAATAGGAATTGAGCATCGAGATGACGACCGGCATGTCGGCGCCGCCGATCGGGATGATCAGCAGGAAACCGATCGCGAAGGCGAGCCCGGTCAGCGTCCAGAACACCCAGGGCGACTGGTCCTGGGTGAACCAGCCGATCAGGCCGATGATCGCCGCCAGCGTGCCGAGGTTGATGACATGGCGCAGCGGCAGGATGATCGGCTTGCCCGACATGTTGCCGTTCAATTTGAGGAAGGCGATCACCGAGCCGGAGAAGGTGATCGCGCCGATCGCCGATCCGAGGCCCATCTCGACCCGGCTCACCTCGAAGATGCGCCCGGCGGCGTCGGCGATGCCGAACGCCCCCGGATTGAGAAAGGCGGCGGCGGCGACCAGCACCGCCGCCATGCCGACCAGGCTGTGGAAGGCGGCGACCAGCTGCGGCATCGCCGTCATCGCGATCCGCCGGGCGATGACGAAGCCGGTCGCGCCGCCGACGAGCATCGCCGCTCCGACCTCCCACAAAGCGGCGACCTCGTGGATGACGAGCGTGGTGGCGACGGCGATCGCCATGCCGAGCATGCCGACCCGGTTGCCGGTGCGCGATGTCACCGGACTGGACAGTCCCCGCAAGGCGAGGATGAAGCAGATGCCGGCGACCAGATAAGCGAGCATCACCCAGGCGGGCGCGGCGGGGGCCTCATGCATGGCCGCGCTCCGTCATCCCGGCGAAAGCCGGGACCTCAGGGGGACCCGCCGTGACTTCTTGTCCTGAGGCCCCGGCTTGCGCCGGGGCGACGAGCACTCCCCTCACCCCTTGCGCTCCTTCTTCTTGTACATGGCGAGCATCCTTTCGGTGACGGCGAAGCCGCCGAAGATGTTGACGCTCGCCAGCGCCACCGCGACGAGGCCGAGCCATTTCGCGCCCGGAGCCCCCGCCGCCAGCGCCGCGATCAGGGCGCCGACGACGATCACCGAGGAGATGGCATTGGTCACCGACATGAGCGGCGTGTGCAGCGCCGGCGTCACCGACCAGACGACATAATAGCCGACGAAGCAGGCCAGCACGAAGATCGACAGGATGGCGATGAAGTCCATGGTCAGTTCGTCTCCCCGCGCCGAATCATCCGTTCCGCGCGCCTCAGCAAATAGTCCGCCCGCGCAGCGTGGAAGCTGTATCTGCGGTGGTCGTACAGGGTCGTACAGCTCGACGTGCTCGATCCCGCCAGGCTGTTGTGGCCGAGCAGGGCGGAGGCCCTGGCCTCCACCCGGATGAATTGATCGCTCAGGCCGAGAAAGCGTGAGCGCGTCCGACGGTTGGCGCAGCTGTAGAGGCTCACCCGGGTGAGGTGCCGCTGCGCCCGGTCGAGCAGGCGATCCAGCCGCGTCCCCGGCGGCTCTTCGATCGGCGGGAACGGGTCGTTCGGGATCGGCTGGGCGGCGATCGCCGCAACAGCGGCGAGCAAAGTCACGGCCGGCAAGGCCCACTTTGTCGGTCTCATGCCAGGCCCAGCCGCGTTTCGAGCAGGCGGAGCAGGCGCGCATAATGGCGGCGCCAGCGCAGGCCCGGCACGTCCGGGCAGCCGATCCGCCGGGTCGGTGCCGCCGACGCCGCCGCCTCGCCGACCGCCTCGGCGCCGTGGCGTGCCGCCAGCAATTCCGTCACCGCCGCCTCGCGCGCGCCGAAATCCTGCGCCCAGTGGCGCTCGACGCTGGCGGTGCCGAAGCCGCCGCACAGCACCGACTGCTCGCGGGCGATGCCGCCGAACGTGGTCATCGCCGCATAGACCGACAGGTCCGGCGCCCGGCTCCACCCGGTTCCCGGCCGGATCCGGCTGTCGGCGGCGCAGCCGGCGAGGAGCAGCACCAGCGCGAGCAGGCGGCCGCGCTTCACGGCCGATGGTCCGCGATACGGCCCGCCAGCTCGTCCAGCGTCGCGCTGAACGCCGCCAGCGCCTGCCCATAGGCCTCCTCGCCGGGCTCGCACGGCTCACGGTCGCGGTAGCGGGCGACCGCCGCCCAGTCGTTCTCGCCGAGCCAGATCGCCTGGCCGGCGCCCTTGCGGACGGCGAGCTGCTTCAATTCCTCGAGCCGGTCGGCCTGCCGCCGCGTCTCCGGCCGGCCGACGGCGCCGGGACAGGCGGCGAGGAAGTCGCGCGCGGCGAGGCTGCGGAAGCTCGCCCGCCGCAGCGGATCGCTTTGGCTCTCGTCGCGCGTCGGCGCGCCGCAGCCGGGCGCGAGCAACACCGCCGCGGACAACATTCCGGCGGCGCCCGCGACCCTCATCCCAGCAGCCTTTCGCTGACCACCGCGCCGCCGCGGGTGAGCCGGACGCCGCGCACGATCTCGTCATCGTCGGGCAGCACCGGCCGCTTGGTCTCATCGTCCCAGAAGGCGCTGAGGAAATTGTAGAGGTTGCGGGCGTAGAGCGCCGAGGCGTCGGCGGCGAGCCGGCTCGGCATGTTGCGGTGACCGACGATCCTGACCCCGTGCCGCTCCACCACCTCGCCGGCGACCGCTCCCTCGACATTGCCGCCCTGCTCGACGGCAAGGTCGACGATGACGCTGCCGGCGCGCATGGTCGCGACCTGGGCGTCGGAGATCAGCCGCGGCGCCGGCCGCCCGGGGATCAAGGCGGTGGTGATGACGATGTCCTGTTTGGCGATATGGCCGGAGACCAAATCGGCCTGCGCCCGCTGATATTCCTCGGACATTTCGGTGGCATAGCCGCCCGCGCCTTCGCCTTCGATGCCGGCGACGCTCTCGACGAAGATCGGCTTGGCGCCGAGGCTCTGAATCTGCTCCCGGGTCGCCGCCCGCACGTCGGTCGCCGACACCACCGCACCCAGTCGCCGCCCGGTCGCGATCGCCTGCAGTCCGGCGACGCCGACCCCCATCACGAACAAACGCGCCGCCGCGATCGTGCCGGCGGCGGTCATCATCATCGGCATCGCCCGGCCATATTCGGCCGCGGCGTCGAGCACCGCCTTGTAGCCGGCGAGGTTGGCCTGGCTCGACAATATGTCCATCGTCTGGGCGCGGGTGATGCGCGGCAGGAACTCCATCGCCAGCGCCTCGAGCCCGGCCGCCGCATAGCCCTGGACCCGCTCGCGCCGCGCGAAAGGATTGAGCGCGCCGACCAGCAGCGCGCCCGGCCGCACGCCGGCCAGGCCGTCCGCGTCGGGCCCCTGCACGACCAGCACGGCATCGGCGTCGGCGAGCACCCTGGCCCGCGGTCCGACCTCGCCGCCGGCCGCCTCATAGTCGGCATCGGCGATCGCCGCCGCCTCGCCGGCGCCGGCCTCGATCGCGACCGCGGCGCCGAGAGCGGCAAGCTTCTTCACCGTCTCCGGGGTGGCCGCGACCCGGCGCTCGCCGGGCTCGCTTTCCCTGAGGACCGCGATCTTCACCCGTCAGTTGCGGATGATGAAGATGACGAGCAAAGCCGTCAGCAAGCTGATGATCGCGCCCCACTTCATCAGGCCGGTGAACAGCCCGTAGCTGTTGCGATGCGACCTGACCGCCCGTTCGGCCTCGTCCGCTGCCATGGCATCCTCTTCCCTGTTCGCGGCCCCGGCGGCGCGCCGCGCCTCCTTATCAACTCCGCATCGGCGAGGGCAAGCCGGCAGAACGGGCCGCACTTGCACGCCCTGAGGCCCAAGCCTAGCGTCGCGCCACCCCGTTTCGAGGAGAGTCTGATGAAGCTCCCGGCCCGCCCGATCCTGGCGCTTCTTGCCCTCCTCTTCCTGTTCTCCTCCGGGCCGCTGCCCGCCCAGACCGACGAGGTCGTGACCGATTTCTCGCCGGTGACGGCGGCGTTCGACCATGAGCGGCGCGAGGCGATGATCCCGATGCGCGACGGCGTCAGGCTGCACACCGTCATCATCGTCCCGAGAAATCTGTCCGGTCCGGCGCCGATCATCCTGACCCGCACCCCTTATGGCGCCGACAGGGCGACCGGCCAGGGGACCAGCCCGCGCGCGGCGATGGCGCTGCCGCTCGCCGACGAGCCGCTGCTCGAGGCCGGCTATATCCGCGTCTATCAGGACATACGCGGCCGCTACGGATCGGAGGGCGCCTGGGTGATGACGCTGCCGCCGCGCGGCCCGCTCAACCCCGGCGCGGTCGACGAGGGCACCGACACCTGGGACACGATCCAATGGCTGGTCGACAACCTCGCCGAGGACAATGGCCGGGTCGGCCTGACCGGCGTCTCCTATCCCGGCTGGCTGACGCTGATGGGCCTGCTCGAGCCGCATCCGGCGCTGCGCGCGGCGGTGCCGATGTACCCGATGGTCGACGGCTGGGTCGGCGACGATTTCTACCACAATGGCGCGCTCAGGCAGACGATGCTCGAATGGATCTACAATATGGCGACCAGCCGCGACGGCGAGCATCAGACGCCGTTCGGCTGGCACGACATGTACGAGGCCTATCTCGACGCCGGCTCGGCCGACGCGGTCGCCCGGCGCTACAATGCCGAACGGCTGCCGACCTGGCGCAAGATCGTCGACAATCCGGCTTATTCCGATTTCTGGAGCGGCCAGGCGGTGCAGGACATGCTGCGCGAAACCCCGCTCACCGTTCCCACCCTGATCGTCCACGGCCTGTTCGACCAGGAGGACAATTTCGGCGGCATCGCGGCCTATCAGGCGATGGAGGCGCGCGACACCGCCAACGACCGCGTGTTCCTCGCGCTCGGCCCGTGGAGCCACGGCCAGTCGCAGCGCGACGCCGCTTCGCTTGGGGCGATCGCCTGGCACAGCGACACCGGCCGCTGGTTCCGCGAAGGGCCGCTGCTCGCTTTCTGGAACCACTGGCTGAAGGACGAGCGGCCGTCCGAACCGCTCGCGCCGGTGCTCGCGTTCGAGACCGGCGCCAATCGCTGGCGCAGCTACCCGTCCTGGCCCGCGCCGGGCGCGTCGGCCGCCCGCCTCTATCTGGCGCCGCAGGGACGCCTCGCTTTCTCGGCGCCCGCCGCCGGCCGCGAGCGATATTCCGAATATGTCTCCGATCCGGCGCGGCCGGTGCCCTATCGGGTGCGGCCGGTGCTCGCCATGTACGATTCGGAATCGAGCTGGAGCCGCTGGCTGGTCGACGACCAGCGACCCTTCTCCGACCGTACCGACGTCCTCACCTTCATCAGCGAGCCGCTGACCGAGCCGGTGACGATCGCCGGCGGAATCTTCGCCGACCTCGTCGCCTCGACCAGCGGCAGCGACGCCGACTGGGTGGTCAAGCTGATCGACGTCTATCCGCCCGAGGTCCGGGACAATCCGGCGCTCGGCGGCTATCAGCTGATGGTGTCCGGCGACATCATGCGCGGCCGCTATCGCGAGGATCTCGCCCGCGCCCGGGCGATCGTCCCCGACCGGCCCGAGCGCTACCGGGTGCGCCTGCCCCACGCCAACCACAGTTTCCGCCGCGGCCACCGGATCATGGTCCAGATCCAGTCGAGCTGGTTCCCGCTCTACGACCGCAACCCGCAGACCTTCGTCGCCAATATCGCGCAGGCCCGGCCCGGCGACTATCGCGCCGCCACCCAGCGCATCTGGTTCGCGCCCGGGCGGGAGAGCTTCATCGAGCTGCCGGTGGTCGGAGCTCGGAGCACGGCCGACCGCTAGCGGCTGCAAGCCCAGGGAGGATGGCGGCAATGACCAGCCTGTTCGGTCGTCTGCGCAGCGCGATTTGCGCGAGCCTGGCCGCCTTCACCCTCGCCTGCCAAGCCCCTCCGGAATCCGCCGAGGCGTCCGCCATCGGCGAGGCCTGCCTCGAGCGTATCGCCCGGAATGCGCTGGGCAATCCGCGGACCAATTCGATCGCGGCCAACTTCGCCGGTCCGTTGGGGCTGGTGCCGTCGAGCGACCCCGACGCCGCGCCTTATCTGTCGAAGCAGGTCGAGTTCCGCACGGCCGACGGCAACGTCCATTATTTCGCGGTCGACTCCGATCGCTGGACCAAGGCGTTGCTGGTGCGCCTGGTCCCGACCGGTTCCGAACCGCGCCTGTTCATGTTCGTGCTGGCGCGGGACGGCACGTTGGTGGCCGCGGGGCGCATCGACAATGGACGGCTTTCGCGACTGGACATAGCGGACGCCGGCATCCGTTCGGATGCCCGTGCGGAACAGCTTCTATGGTCCGCCTCGGGCACGGATCCCGCCTGCCGGCAATCCGAATGACGGGCTCCAAAAGTGGGGTCAGTATAGAGTTTGGCTCCGACCGCTTCCAAGACGGGCCTTGCGGCTGAAACCCTATACTGTCCCCAGTTTCCCCAGTTTTCTCCTAGATGGCCAATGGGAAAGCTGCCGGGTCATCCTCCCAGGGGTTGAAGATCGCCGCGCCGGAGGCCGCGACGTCCTTGCGATTGCGGGTGACCAGATAGAGATCATGCTCGATCGCGGTGGCCGCGAGCAAGGTGTCGATCACCGGCGGGGGCCGACCGGCAACGCGCTTCACCCGGCCGGAAATGGCACCCCAGCGCATGACGATCGGATCGGACAGTGAAAGCAGGCGGCCCGCGAAGCGCGTCTCGAGCGCCGCACGGTCCGCCTGATAGCGGAATCGGGCAGGGTCGTCGTCGACAAGGTTATGAATGCCTTTCTCGATCTCAGCGAGGGTGAGGACGCTGAGAAAGAATTGTTCCTCGTCCTGTCCTGCCGCCCAGGCCTTCACGCTTGGCGCCCCGCCGGGCGATGCGAGCGCGCCGATGACATGGGTGTCAAGGAGCCAGCCGATCAAGCCGCCGCGCCCGTCAGAATTCGACATCCCGCCCATGATCGGGCTCGCGGGCGAGATCCAGGCCGTCCAGGTCAAGGCCCTCCAGGAAGGCGACGAAGGGCGGCTGTTCGACAGCGGGAAGCAGCTTGCGATACTGGTCCGCGCTGAGCACCACTGCCGTTTCCTTGCCGCGCACGGTCACGAGCTGCGGACCTTCGATACCGGCACGACGCACCAGCTCGCTAAATCGCGCCTTCGCGTCCTCGAGCTTCCAGCGTCCGACCGGCTTTCCTGCTCGCCTCACTCGGCCAATCCCTCCTGACTAGCTGGTCAGATACCGGCTCGGGCGCTCCAGTTCAAGTTTTCGTGTCGGGGGCGCCCTTAAGCCCGCTTTTACTCCTTGGCTGTATTGCCCGTCCCTCTTCAGGACGAGGGAGACGAGATGCGGCCCGACCCCACCCGCTGCCTGCTGCTGATCGATGACGAACCCGCCCAGCGCCGCCTGATCACCGCGATCGGCGCCCGCGCCGGCTGGTGGGTGCGGGGCGCCAACGATCTCGAGGCGGCGCAGAAGATGCTCGCCGATCCGCAGGAGCCCAAGTTCGACGCCATCCTGCTCGATCACTGGCTGCCCGGCGAGGAAGGCGCCGAGCTGATCCGCCAGATCCGCGCGTGGAAGCCCGAACTGCCGCTGCTCGTCCTCACCGCCCAGTCGAGCGTCTCCTGCGCGGTCGACGCGATGCGCGCCGGCGCCAGCGACTTCCTGGTCAAGCCGATCGCGCCCGACCGGCTGCTCGGCGCTCTCGACGCCGCCACCGACCGTCGCCGCAAGGCCGGCGAGCTGCGCCCGCTTTCGGAGAAGATCGCCAAGGCGCTGGGCTTCGAGGAGATTGTCGGCTCGGCGCCGAGCTTCCGTTCGGCGCTCGCCATCGCGGCCAAGGCGGCCCGCGCCCGCGTCTCGGTGCTGATCGAGGGCGAGAGCGGATCGGGCAAGGAAATCCTCGCCCAGGCGATCCATGCCGCTTCGCCGCGCGGCAAGAAGCTGCTCCACACCGTCAATTGCGGCGCGATCCCCGCCAATCTCGTCGAATCGGTGCTGTTCGGCCACGAGAAAGGCGCCTTCACCGGCGCCTTCGACCGCCATATCGGCCGCTTCGAGGATGCCGACGGCTCGACCCTGTTCCTCGACGAGGTCGGCGAGCTGCCGCTGGACACCCAGGTCAAGCTGCTGCGCGCGCTCGAGACCGGCGAGATCCAGCGGGTCGGCAGCCGCATCACCCAGACCGTCGACGTCCGGATCATCGCCGCCACCAACCGCCGCCTCGCCGACGAGGTCGCCGCCGGGCGCTTCCGCGAGGATCTCTACTACCGCCTGAACGTCGTCCACGTGCCGATCCCGCCGTTGCGCGACCGGATCAGCGATCTGCCCGCGCTCGCCCGCCATCTGCTCTCCCGCATCGCCGAGCAGCCCGGCATGCGCTACGTCTCGATCACCGACGACGCGCTAGCCGTGCTGATGTCCTATGGCTGGCCGGGCAATGTCCGCCAGCTTCAGAACGCGTTGTTCCGCGCCGCCGTGCTGTGCGAAGGCGACGCGCTGACCGCCGCCGATTTCCCGCACATCGCCGCGGAATCGACGCACGGACGACGCGCGGATGATTATCACGCCAAGGCGCTGAACGGCCAGTCGGCCACCGCCGCGCTGGCCCACGGGCCGGGCATCACCCTCTACCAGTCCGACGGCAATCTGCGGCCGCTGGAGGAGATCGAGGCCGACGTCATCCGCCTCGCCATCGGCCATTATCGCGGCCGGATGACCGAGGTCGCGCGCCGGCTCGGCATCGGCCGCTCCACGCTCTACCGCAAGCTCGGCGAGCTCGGCATCGGGGATATCGCCGCCTGACGTCGTCCCGGCGCAAGCCGGGACCTCAGCGGGACCCGCTGGGACTTCTTGTCCTGAGGCCCCGGCTTTCGCCGGGGCGACGAACCGTGCCGAGATCCCGGCTTTCGGGGTCCCCGCAAAGTAGGACTTTGCGGGGTTCCCTTCCGCCGGGGTGACGAAGCGGCTACAGCCCCCCGATGCCCGATTTCGACAATGGCGTGATCCTGATCACCGGCGCCGCCTCCGGCATCGGCGCGGCGGTCGCCAGCCGCCTCGCCGCCGGCGGCGCCAGGAAGCTGATCCTCGCCGACGTCGACGAAGACCGGCTGCGCGATTTCGCCTTCTCGCTGCCGTGCGAGCGCCAGATGATGATCGGCGACGTTTCCGACCCGGCGCTGTGGGGCGCGGCCGATCTCACCGGGCTCACCCATGCCGTCGTCAATGCCGGCATCGCCGCCGGCGGACCGATCGCCGACATGGAGTTCGCCGACTGGCGCCGGGTGATGGCGGTCAATCTCGACGGCGCCTTCCTCACCCTCCAGGCGGCGCTGAGGGCGATCCGCTCGGGCGGCACGGGCGGCGCGATCGTGCTGACCGCATCGGCCGCCGGGATCAAGGCGGAGCCGGGCATCGCCGCTTATGGCGCGTCCAAGGCCGCGCTCATCCATCTCGCCCGCATCGCCGCCAGGGAAGCCGCCGGCGACGGCATCCGCATCAACACGATCGCTCCGGGCGGCGTCGAAACGCCGATCTGGACCGCTTTGCCCTTCTTCCAGGAGCTGGTGAAGTCGAGCGGCAGCGAAGAGGCCGCGTTCAAGGCGATGGGCGAGATCGCCACGCCGCTGCGCCGCTACGCCCGGCCCGAGGAGATAGCCGACCAGGTCGCCTTCCTGCTGTCCGACCAGGCGGCAACGGTGACCGGCGCCTGCCTGGTCAGCGACGGCGGCTACTCGCTCTGAACCCGGGCGCGACGCGCCCCGGAAACCGTTCCGGGACAGGAAATGGTCGGCACAGTGTCTGGCTTTGAGACAGCCGGCCGAGCCGGTTGGACCGGCGGGGCCGGCTGACGTAAGAGACGGTGCTGACCAATTTATGCCGAACCTGGCGCGCCTTTTTCGAGCGATCCTCCTCGGCGGCGGCTTCGCCATCGTCTCCGGCTTCGGCTCGCTGCCCGGTCCCGGCGCGCCCGCGGCCGCGCCGCCCGCCGCGGCGCCGATCGATCTCGGCGAGGAGATCGC
The DNA here is from genome assembly GCA_963848555.1 of uncultured Alphaproteobacteria bacterium. GTDB lineage: Bacteria > Pseudomonadota > Alphaproteobacteria > Sphingomonadales > Sphingomonadaceae > Allosphingosinicella. The sequence continues at coordinate 181,072 of CAWKEE010000009.1, forward strand.
CGCCTTCTACCGCGCGCGCGGTTTCCGTCCGGTCTGGGTGTCCGGCTCGTCGCTGCGCCCGGAAGCCCATCAGCTGCTGCGGATGATCGAGGGGACCGGCCGGCACAGCGCCGAGCTGCGCGGCGCCGTCGCCGCCGCCGGCGGCGGCGATCCGCACCTCCTGACCCGCGCCGACCTGCTGCTGACCCGCGCTTATGCGGGACATGTCCGCGACCTTCGGCGCCCGCCCGGGCGCAACGCGATGCGCTACATCGATGCCGGTCTTGCGCCGGCCGAACGCTCGACCGCTTCGGTGCTGGCCGAGCTCGAGCGGGCCCCGGCGCTGGCGGCGCAGCTGCGCTCGGCGCTACGGGTGAATCCCGCTTTCGACGGCCTCAGCCGCGGCCTCGCTGCCTACCGCGCCCGCTGGTCGCGGCTGCCGCAGGCGGCCTTGCCGCCGGTGCCGGCGCCGGAAGCGCTGCGCCGCCGGCTCGGCCTGCCGGCCGGCGCCGCTCCCCCCGCGCTGGCGGCGCGGCTGCGCGAGTTCCAGTCGGTGCACGCCCTCGCGCAATCCGGCCGGGCCGACGCCGCCACCCTCGCCGCCCTGAACCTCGGCGCTGCCCATTACGAGCGGCTGATCCTCGCCAATATCGAGCGGGCGCGGGCGATCCCGGCGCGGCCCGGCGGCCGCTACGTCCTGGTCGACGCGGCGTCGGCGCGGCTGTGGATGATCGAGGACGGCCGGATAGAAGGCACGATGCGGGTCGTCGTCGGCAAGCGGACGATGCCGACGCCGATGATGGCCGGGCTGATCCGCTATGCGGTGCTGAACCCCTATTGGCACCTGCCGCCCGATCTGATCCGGGAGCGGGCCCGCAAGGGCGCGCGCGCGGTCCGCGCCGAGCGGCTGCAGGTGCTGTCGGACTGGACGCCGCGGGCGCGCGCGCTCGATCCGCGCCGGGTCGACTGGCGGGCGGTCGCCGCCGGCCGCCGCTTCGTCAACCTGCGGCAGACGCCGGGACCGCACAACATGATGGGCCGGATCAAGTTCATGATGCCCAACGATCTCGGCGTCTATCTCCACGACACCCCGCTCCGCGACCTGCTCGGCCGCGCCGACCGCCATCTGAGCTCGGGCTGCGTCCGGCTCGAGGATGCGGGCCGGCTGGAGCGCTGGCTGTTCGACGGCCGCACAACCCGTCCGGCGGGCACGCCCGAGCAAAGGGTCGACCTGCCCGAGCCGGTGCCGGTCTATATCGCCTATTTCACCGCGCTGCCGACCCGCGACGGCATCGTCTTCCAGCCCGACGCCTACGGCCGCGACCGGGCGGCGCCGGCGCGGCGCGCGCGGCGGTCCGGCGCCCGCCGCGGGTAAATAGGGACTGTCCCTATTAACGGCCAGGCGGGGTCAGCGCGACGTCGCGCAGCCCGCGCCACAGCCGCAGCGCCTGCACCGTCTCGGCCACGTCGTGGACGCGCAGCAGCTGCGCCCCCTGCTCGGCGGCCTTGAGCGCCAGCGCCAGCGAGCCGCCGAGCCGCTGGTCGGGAGGCGCTTCACTGGCCAGCGCGCCGATCGTGCGCTTGCGGCTGGCGCCGACCATCAGCGGACAGCCCAGACCGTGGAGCAGGGCAAGGCCGTTGATCAGCTGCAAATTGTGCTGGACGTTCTTGCCGAAGCCGAAGCCGGGATCGACGATGATCAGCCGACGGTCGATCCCGGCCGCCACCGCCGCCGCGATCCGCGCCTCCAGCCAGTCATAGACTTCGAGCAGCACCGGCCGGTCGTAGCGCGGATATTGCTGCATCGTCTCGGGCGTGCCCTGATGATGCATCAGCACCACCGGGCAGCCGGCGGCGGCCACGGTTTCGGCCGCGCGCGGATCCCAGGTCAGCGCCGAGACGTCGTTGACCAGCCGCGCTCCGGCGGCCAGCGCCGCCTCCATCACCGACGCCTTGCGGCTGTCGACCGACACCGCCGTGCCGGAGGCGGCCAGCCGCTTCACCACCGGCACCACCCGCGCCGCTTCGTCCCCTTCCCAGACCGGCTTCGCGCCCGGCCGGGTCGATTCTCCGCCGACGTCGACGATCGCCGCGCCGGCCGCCGCCATCGCCTGGCCGGCGCCGACCGCGGCGTCGGCGTCGGCGAAGCGGCCGCCGTCCGAGAAGCTGTCGGGCGTGACGTTGACGATGCCGACCGCGTGGGGCTGGTCGAGCGGGACCACCCGCTCGCCAAGCGTCAGCGGCGGGCGCGGCGCGGTCAGGTTCGCCCAGGCCGCGCGCGCCGCTTCGCCGAGGCCGGCGAGGCGGTCGTCCAGCGCCTCGACCGAGACCAGCTCGGACCGGCCGTCACCGATCAGCTCGACCGCCGAAAACCAGACGAGCCCGCCCGCCAGCCGGGCGACGCGGCCGTCGAGACCGAACGGCGCGTCGACGAACGCCGTCGGCCGAAGATAGACGCGCGACACGATCTCAGTCTTCGGGGATCACGAACTTCCAGCCGCGGCCACGGAAGTTGAGGATGCAGTCATTGTCGTAAATGCTTCTGAGCTTGCGCCTTATGTTCGAGATGTAGACCTCGACGATCCGCGTCTCCGCCAGCGCGTCGGAATCGTAGAGGCGCTTCAGGAGGGCCTGCTTGCTGACCACGTCCGGCTCGTTGGTCGCCAGCGTCGCCAGCACCTTGAACTCGGCTTCGCTCAATTGCGTCTTGCGGCCGGCCAGCTCGACGGTGCGGTGGAAGGGATCGAGGACCAGCGGCCCGATCTCGATCGGATCGCGCAGCTCGGCCTCCGGCATCCTCGCTTCGTCGGAAGCGGCCCGCTCCTGCAGCGACTGGTAGCGGCGCAGCGCCGAGCGGATCCGGGCGAGCAGCTCGCCGGGCAGGAACGGCTTGGGGATGAAGTCGTCGGCGCCGCGGTCGAGCGCGTCGATCTTGTCGCGCTCGCTGTCGCGGCCCGACACGACCAGGATCGGCACGTCGGAAACCTCGCGCAGCCGGTGCAGCAGGTCGGTGCCGTCGAGGTCGGGCAGGCCGAGGTCGACCAGCACCGCATCGAAGCGCCGGTTGCTGAACGCCTCGATCGCCTCGGCGCCGCTGCGCGCCGCCTCGCCCTTGAAGCCGCCATAGGACATCGCCGCCTGCAGGATGGTCAGCAAGGCGGGATCGTCCTCGACGAGCAGGATGCGCGCGCTCATTGCCTGCCTACCCTAGCTCCTAGCCGGACCGATGAGAAGCGCGGCGGACGGTCCGCCGCTCCCGCAAACGTGCCATCCCCGCACAGGCCGGCGCCGGTCGCGACGCAGTCAAAAACGGATGTGGAACTAAAACTCGCTATTCGTGTTTACGCGGCTAACTCATTAAAATCGCAAGAAAATGTAAATGCGGGGTTTACATATTTAACGGTGAGTTAACGTTTGCAGTCTCAGCAGAATAGTCTCGAAGTTATTCTTCGACCTTATCTTCGTTTTACTTTCTAATCAAAGGGAGAGTTTAAGATGTGCTGGATGTGCGATCTTGACAAGTCAGTGGCGCGTGAAAGCTGGAGCCCAACTCTCGCCACTAACTTTGCAGGAGACGATCTGGCGCTTGTCTCCGCCCATTACCAGAAAGCCCGCACCGACGGCTTCCTCGGCGGCGGCGACGGCATCGGCGACAAGCTCGACGTCACTTACGGCCTGGCCGAGCTGCCGGTGCCGATCCTCGACAATGTCGCGGACGACACCAGCACCGAAGAGCGGATCACGGTCGGCGGCGATCGCGCCATTTCGACGATCAACACGCCCGGCGACCAGGACTTTTACGCGATCCAGCTGCAGGCCGGTGTCACTTACGAGCTCGCCGTCTACGGCACCAAGCAGGGCTTCAGCGGCATCGCCTTGCCCGACGCCTATGTCGAGATCTACGACGCGGCCGGCAATCTGATCGCGGGCACCGACGGCGGCAGCCCGAACAACTCGCTCGGCCTCGACGCCCGGCTCACCTTCACCGCGCCGGAGAGCGGCACTTATTATGTCAACGCCCGCGGCTTCGACGAGGACGGGACCAATGGCGACGACGGCGACCTGGTCGGCGATTACGAGGTGTTCGCCAAGGTCTCCAGCTACACGCCTTATTACGACGTCAGCTACGAATCCCGCGACAACCCCGGCACCGAGCGCGACGAGCGCGGCCTGCCGACCCTCGAGTTCCTCGCCGCTGCACGCGCTCGACTGGGGCACGGTTTTCGACGGCTCGTCGCGCAACCCCGACGGCAAGGAAGGGCCGCGCTCGACCGGCAATGCGGTCGACCTCGAGCCAGGCGGCAAGAACGTCCTCTTTTATTATTTCGCGCGCGAGGGCGAGCTGTTCGTCGACAATGCCGCCAACCCGCTCAACCTCACCACGACGATGGTCGCCAAGGGCTTCTCGCAATGGGAGAAGAACGCGATCGAGCTCGGCCTTGACCGCTACGAGAATGTCGCCGATCTGATCTACATCGAGACCGACGACCGCGCCGCCGCGGACCTCGTCTTCGTCACCTATAACGGCACGCCGGGCATCGCCACGCCGAGCCTCGCCGGGCGGATGAGCCCGCCCGACACGCCGAGCGAGGGCCAGACCGAATATAATGCCGGCGACTATCGCTGGACGCCCGAAGGACTGGCGCCGGGCGGCGTCTTCTTCGGGACCTTGATCCACGAGCTCGGTCACGGCCACGGCATGGCCCACCCGCACGACAATGGCGGCCGTTCGAGCATTTTCCGCGGCGTCGAGGAGATCGAGACGTTCGTCTACACCAATGGCGATTTCGACCTGAACCAAGGCGTCTTCACGATGATGTCCTACCAGGACGGCTGGGAGCAGTCGCCTTACGGCCAGCCGCGCAACGATCTCGGCTACGGCTTCATCGGCAGCCTGATGGCGTTCGACATCGCCGTCATCCAGGACAAATATGGCGTCAACGAGGAGTTCGCCACCGGCAACAACAGCTATGTCCTGCCCGACCAGAACGCCGCCGCCCAGTTCGACGCGAACGGCAAGATGACGAAGGAGGGCACGTCGTGGAAGTCGATCTGGGACGCCGGCGGCACCGACCAGATCGTCTATAACGGAAGCAAGGACGTCAATATCGACCTGCGCCCCGCCACCCTCGAATATGAGGTCGGCGGCGGCGGCTGGATCTCCTACGCCTGGGGCGTCTACGGCGGCTACACGATCGCCAACAAGGTGACGATCGAGAATGCCAGCGCCGGCTCGGGCGACGACACTCTGATCGGCAACGACGTCGCCAACGTCCTCACGGGCGGCGACGGCGACGACAAGCTGACCGGGGGCGCCGGCGCCGACACCTTGATCGGCAATGGCGGCAACGACCGGATGACCGGCGGCACCGGCAACGACACCTACTCGGTGAGCAGCGGCGGCGACAAGGTCATCGAGCTTGCCAACCAGGGCACCGACACGGTGCGCAGCGCGATCGGCTTCGACCTCGTCGCCCACACCGAGAATCTGGTGCTGACCGGCAGCGCCGACGTCGCCGGCCGCGGCACCAATGCCGCCAACAGCCTGGCCGGCAACAGCGGCGACAATCTGCTGAACGGCCTCGCCGGCAACGACGCGATAAACGGCGGCGCCGGCAACGACCGCCTCTACGGCGCCGAAGGCAAGGACGTTCTGACCGGCGGCGCCGGCAAGGACGGCTTCGTCTTCCACACCGCATTGGGCAGCGGCAATGTCGACGACATCCTCGATTTCTCGAGGGCCGACGACACCATCTTCCTCTCGCGCGCGGTTTTCGCCAAAGCCGGCGCCGCAGGCACGCTCAGCGCCGCCGCCTTCCGCGCCGGCACCGCCGCCGCGGATGCAAGCGACCGGATCGTCTACGACCAGGCGTCGGGAAAGATCTTCTTCGACGCCGACGGCGCCGGGGGCGCGGCGGCGGTGCTGTTCGCCACCGTCGACGCCGGTACCGTCCTCACCAACACCGACTTCGTCATCTACGGCTGACGCCGCACCGAGGCGCGGCTGCCGCCTGAGCTGGGGCGGCAGCCGCGCAACCGAAAACCCGTTTCGATGGAGACACCGCGATGTGCTGGAGCTGCGATCGTGACATGAACTCGACCCTGGCGAACGGCTTTGCCGGCGGCCGGTCGATATCGACCTCGATGCACTTTGCCGCGGCGCGTTCGCTGGCCGACGCCTCGCTGTCGGGCGGCGAGCTTGCCGGCGAGCCGACGACGACGGCGATGATCCTGATCGGCGAGGATTCGGTACCGGACGACACCAGCACGACGCAGACGCTGACGGTCGGCGCGCCCTCGACGATCGGCACGCTGGAGACGATCGGCGACCAGGATTATTACAAGATCGAGCTGGTCGCCGGCGAGACATACGAGATCGGCATGTACGCCAAATATGACGGTCCGAACGGCGTGCCTCTGCTCGATTCCTTCTTCGAGATACGCGACGCCGCCGGTAATCTGATCGAGACCGGCGACGGCGACGGCGAGACCGTGCACAACAGCTTCTTCACCGGCTTCGACGCGCTGGTCAGCTTCACCGCCCCGGAAACCGGCGTCTATTATATCAACGCCCGCGCCTATGACGACGGCGTCACCGGCGACGATACCGGCAATTATGTCGGCGATTACGAGCTGTTCGTGCGCGAGCCGGCCGCATCGGGCGTGCCGCCGGAGCCGCCGTCCGACAGCCTCTTCCCGACCACCGTCGACACCGCCGGCAACGACCTCGGCACGACGGCGACCATCGCCGCCAACGGCGCGCCGGTGATCTCGACGATCGACGCGCCGCGCGACCAGGATTTCTACAGGATCGAGATGCAGGCCGGGATGATCTACCGGATCAACCAGTCGGCCCAGATCGGCGGGCCGAGCGGCATTCCGGTCGGCGACGCCTATTTCGAGATTTACGACGCCGCCGGCACGCTGATCGCCACCGCCACCGCCGGCGGGCCGATGCCGAGCGGGCTGGTGACCACCACCGTCAACGCCCAGTTCGACTTCGCGCCGACGGCGAGCGGGACCTATTACATCAACGCCCGCTACGCCAATTACACCAATGCCGACGGCAGCATGTCGGGCGAGGGCGTCGGCGACTACAAGCTCGGCGTCGAGGCCTGGAAGCCTTATTATTCGCCGGACAGCCCGCTCTACGCGATCGACTGGGGCACCGAGGTCGACGGCTCGCTGCGCAATCCCGACGGCCAGGAAGGCCCGCGCCCGACCGGCAACGAGCCCGAATATCGCGCCGGCGGCAAGAACGTCATCTATTATTATTTCGCCAAGCAGGGCGAGGTGTTCATCAGCGAGGACCCGGCCAATCCGGGTCTCGAGAACATGGTCGCCGCCGGTTTCCGCGACTGGGAGATCAAGGCCTACGAGATGGCGCTCGACCAGTATGAGAAGGTCGCCGACATCGTCTATGTCGAGGTTCAGAAGCGCGAGGAAGCGGACTTCATCTTCATCACCTATGACGGCACGCCGCAGGTCGGCGTGCTGGGACGGATGAGCCCGCCGGACACCCAGAATGAGGGCCAGACCGAGTTCAACCGCAACGGCCCGGGCTGGAACGAGCAAAGCCTCAAGCCGGGCGGCTTCAGCTTCCAGACGCTGATGCACGAGCTCGGCCACGGCCACGGCATGGCCCACCCGCACGACAATGGCGGGCGGTCGGGCGTGATGCGCGGCGTCGAGCCGGAAGGCACCGCGTTCGACTATACGACCGGCGACTTCGACCTCAATCAGGGCGTCTTCACCATCATGTCCTACGAGGACGGCTGGCAGACGAGGCCGGCTGCGCACGGCGCGCCGCCGACCACCTCCTCCTACGGCTGGGTCGGCAGTCTGTCGCCGTTCGACATCGCCGTCATCCAGGACAAATATGGCGTCAACGAGGAATGGGCGACCGGCGACGACGTCTATGAGCTGAAGGACGTCAATAGCGACGGCACCTTCTATTCGGCGATCTGGGACGCCGCCGGCACCGACGCGATCGTCTATTCCGGGGCACGCGACGCGACCATCGACCTGCGCGCCGCCACCCTTGAATATGAGACCGGCGGCGGCGGCCGCGTCTCCTACGCGCTCGGCATCCACGGCGGCTTCACCATCGCCAACGGCGTCACCATCGAAAATGCCCGCGGCGGCGACGGCCATGACAGCCTGACCGGCAACGAGGCCGACAATGTCCTCACCGGCGGCAACGGCAATGACAGCCTGACCGGCAATGGCGGCAATGACAGCCTGATCGGCAATGGCGGCGCCGACCGGATGACCGGCGGCGCCGGCAACGACATCTATTCGGTGAGCAGCTCCGGCGACAAGGTGATCGAGGCCGCCGGCGGCGGCGTCGACACGGTGCGGAGCGCGATCGACTACCGGCTCGGCGACACGGTCGAAAATCTGGTGCTGACCGGCACCGCGGTCGAGGGCTGGGGCAATAAAGACGCCAACAGCCTGACCGGCAATGCGGCCGCCAACCTGCTCGTCGGCGGCGCCGGCAACGACCGGATCGCCGGCGACGCCGGCAACGACCGGATCGGCGGCGGCACCGGCAAGGATGTGCTCGACGGCGGCGCCGGCCGCGACACCTTCTTCTTCGATGCGAGCGCCGGCTCGGCCAATGCCGACACCATCCTCGCTTTCTCGGCACCCGACGACACGCTCTTCCTCGACCGCCGGGTCTTCACCAAGCTCGCCGCCGGCGCGCTGGGCCCGGACGCCTTCCGTTCCGGCACCGCGGCGGCGGACGCCGACGACCGCATCGTCTACGACCAGGCGACCGGAAAGATCTTCTACGACAAGGACGGTGCCGGCGGCGCCGCCGGCTTGCTGTTCGCCACCGTCGATCCCGGCACGGCGCTGACCCATGCCGACTTCATGATCTACGGCTGATGCGGCCCCTTTGCTCAGCGAGCGGCGAACAGCGCCCGCGGCCGCGGAGCGGCGATGCGGAACTGATCAACCTGTCGACGGGTTTCACGAGCTTACCGGTTTCTTCTCTTTGCAATCACAGGCCAAATTTGAAGATTGCGATCGCGGCCGACAAGGTCCGCTTCCGGGCAGCAAGGCGCCGCGGCCGCACGGCCGCTCCCGGCCGCGCGCATCGAACAGGTCTTCCCGCCAACCGCAGCGCCGACGCCGAGCCCCGGCCGGCGGCGCATTTCCATCCTAGAGGGCCAAAATAGGAGAGAAGTCGATGTGTTACATGTGCGATCAGGATGCCAAGTCGAGCTCCTTCACCCAGTCGATCGAGCAGGGGCGCACCGCGCTCCATTTCCAGGCCGCGTCGAACGGCGCCGCGGCACTGATCGCTGACGACGCGTTCGCCGCCTCCGCGCTCAAATACACGATCGCGCTCCAGGCCGACGGCGTCGGCGACGTCAAGGCGGACACGCTCTCGCCGGCCCTGCTGGTCGTCACCGCCGACACCGCCGGCGACGGCATCGGCGTCGCTCCGGGCAATCCGGTGCTCGACGTCGGCACGCCCGACGCACCGGTCGCGCACACGGTCAGCACGCTCGATCTGCCGGGCGACCAGGATTATTACCAGGTCACGCTCGAGGCGGGCAAAACCTACCAGATCGGCATGTACGCCAAGGCCGGCGGCCCGAGCGGCGTGCCGCTCTCCGACCCCTATATCGAGGTGCTGACCGACGACGGCACCACCGAAGGCCATGAGGTGGTCAGCGCCGACGGCGGCGCCTCCTCGCCCCAGAACAACGTGAATTCCGGCCTCGACGTGCTGCTGACCTACGAATGCACCGAGACCGGCACCTATTATATCAACGCCCGCGCGTTCGGGAATGCCGGCGGGCCCAATGGCGACGAGGTCGGCGACTATGAGATCTTCGTCAACGACATGACCAACGACACCAGCATCTACCGGCCCTATTACAGTCCGGAAGAGCCGCTTTACGCGATCGACTGGGGCACCCAGGTCAACAAGGTCAACCAGTCGGTCCGCAACCCGGACGGCGACGAAGGACCGCGCAGCACCGGCAACCCGCAGGGAGACATCCCCGACAGCAACCCGAACCAGGTCGCGGGCAAGAACGTCATCACCATCTATTTCGCCCGGGAGGGCGACGTGTTCACGTCGGAGGATCCGGCCAATCCGGGCCTGCCCCCGGTGCTCGTCTCGGTCGGCACCCAGGATTGGGAGAAAGCGACCGTGTTCACCGCGCTCGCCCAATTCTCCAAGGTCGCCGACCTGGTCTATGTCGAGGTCGACAATCGCGAGGATGCGGACTTCCTCTTCACCACCTATTCCGGGACGCCGGGGCCGGGCGTCAGCCTGCTGGGCTCGATGAGCCCGCCCGATTATTATGACGAGGGCCTCGCCCAGTTCAATTCGGGCGACTATCGCTGGACCGAGCAGAATCTCCAGCAGGGCGGCTTTTCCTACGTCACCCTGATCCACGAATTCGGCCACGGCCACGGCCTCGCCCATCCCCACGACAATGGCGGTCATTCGGGCGAGATGCGCGGCGTCGAAGGCACCATCAACACGCCGGCCGGTCAGGTCCCCGATCCGACCGGCGCCTGGCCCAATTACACGATGGGCGACCATCAGCTGAACCAGCAGGTGTTCACGATGATGTCCTACCAGGACGGCTGGCCGGCCTCGCCTTACGGCAACGCCCCGACCGACGCCGGCTACGGCTATCTCGGCGGTCTGTCGCCGTTCGACGTCGCCGCCATCCAGGACAAATATGGCGTCAACGAGGACTGGGCGAGCGGCGACACCACCTACAAGCTCAAGGACGTCAACGCCGCGGGCACCTTCTATTCCTGCATCTGGGACACGGCCGGGATCGACCAGATCACCTATTCGGGGTCGCGCGACGCCAATATCGACCTCAGGGCCGCGTCGCTCAAATATGAGCCCGGCGGAGGCGGCTGGGTCTCCTACGCTTTCGGCATTTACGGCGGCTTCACCATCGCCAACGCCGTGACGATCGAGAATGCCGTCTCCGGCTCCGGCGACGACACGCTCACCGGCAACGGCGCCCATAACAGCCTCAACGCCAATAACGGCAATGACGAGCTGACCGGCGGCGCCGGCAACGACACGCTCAACGGCGGCTCGGGCGTCGACAGGATGACCGGCGGCACGGGCCACGACATTTATTATGTCAGCGCCAGCGGCGACCAGGTGATCGAAGCGGGCAACCAGGGCACCGACACCGTCCGCAGCCAGATCAGCTACAATCTCGGCGCCAATCTCGAGCATCTCACCCTGATCGGTCCGTCGAACACGACCGGCCGCGGCAACAACCTCGCCAACAACGTCACCGGCAATGCCGGCGACAATCTGCTCAACGGCCTCGCCGGCAACGACGTCGTCGACGGCGGCGCCGGCGACGACCTGATCTACGGCGCCGAGGGCCGCGATGCGCTGACCGGCGGCGCCGGCGACGACCGCTTCGCCTTCCACACCGTGCTCAACGGCGCCAATGTCGACGACATACTCGATTTCTCGGTCGCCGACGATTCGATCAGCCTGGCCAATTACATCTTCACCCAGGCCGGTCCCAACGGCACGCTCGAATCCACGGCATTCCGCCTCGGCACGGCGGCCGGCGATGCCACCGACCGCATCATCTACGATGCGGCGACCGGCAGCATCTTCTACGATCCGGACGGCAATGGCGCCGCGGCGGCGACTATGTTCGCCACCGTCGATGCCGGCACCGCGCTGACCCACGCGGACTTCCTGATCTACGGGTAAGGGTGTCTCCGCCTCCTCCTCGTCATTGCGAGGAGCGAAGCGACGAAGCAATCCAGCGCTGCGACCGCAAGCTGGATTGCTTCGCTGCGCTAGCAATGACGGCCTGGCCCACTGTCCCGGCCGTCCCGATATCGGTCGATTTCGAGACGCGCACGGAACCAAGGCGAGTGTTTGGAGTTAACGCGCGTAGTTCTTCGGTTCCCCGAGAACGTAAATCCAGCATTTATTTATTAAACAACGCATTTACACTTAAGGAGGTTCCAAATAAACGAAGCGGTTTTTCTTTCACTCTTCTACACACTTATCGGGAGGTCACTGAAAATGAGTTACATGCGCGAGAAGGACGCCAGGTCGAGCTTCCTGGCCCAGGCGACCGATCAGGGGCGGGCCTCGCTGCATTTCCAGGCGCCTTCCGATGCCGCCGCGGCGCTGCTTGCTGACGGCACTTTGGCCGCGTCCTCGCTGAAATACACGCATGCGCTCCAGGCCGACGGCGTCGGCGACCTGGAGTCGCCGCCCGGTCCCACCGCGCTGATCGTGACCCCCGACGAGGCGGGCGGCGGCAAGAATGTGCCCCCCGGCAATCCGGTCCTCACCGTGGGTGCGCCCCACACCATCGCCACCATCAACTCGATCGGCGACGAGGACTTCTTCCAGGTTACCCTCACCGCCGGCACGACCTACGAGATCGGCCAATATTCCTACAATGCCGGCCCCAACGGCGCCGGCCTCACCGATCCCTATATCGAGCTGTACCGGGCCGATGGCACGACCCTGATCGTCAGCGCCGACGGCGGCGCCAACACGCCTTATAACGACATCAATTCGGGCTTCGACGTGCTCCTGACCTACACGCCCGACGTCAGCGGCACTTATTATGTCAACGCCCGCGCCTTCTCCAACTCGCCGGCGACGGACAATGGCGATTCGGTCGGCGACTACGAGCTGTTCGTCCGCGTCCAAGACCCCAACGACCCCAACATCTATCACCCTTATTATGACGTCGACGAGCCGCTCTACGCGATCGATTGGGGCACACAGGTCAACAAGATCAACCAGTCGGTCCGCAACCCGGACGGCGACGAAGGCACCCGCGATACCGGCAACGCGCAAGGCACCCCCACTTATACCAGCCTGATCGACATACCGGCCCTCGCCGACGATCAGGGCAAGGACATCACCGGCAAGAACGTCATCACCATCTACTTCGCCCAGGAAGGCGACGTGTTCGCGTCGAACGACCCGACCAAGCCCGGCTTGCCCCCCGCGACAATTACGGCCGTCGCCATCCAGGATTTCGAATATACAGCCGTGTGGACCTCGTTGAGAGAGTTCGAAAAGGTCGCCGACGTCGTCTACCTCGAGGTCCAGGACCAGGACCACGCGGACTTTATCTATACCAGCTATCAAGGCACCCCGGGGCCGGGCGTCTCCCTGCTCGGCTCGATGAGCCCGCCGGATGAGAGCGACGAAGGCCTCGCCCAGTTCAACTCCGGCGACGAACGCTGGAACGAGAGGGACCTCGCACAGGGCGGCTTCTCCTTCGTCACGCTGATTCACGAATTCGGCCACGGTCACGGCCTCGCCCATCCGCACGACAATGGCGGCCATTCCGGCATCATGCGCGGTGTCGAGGAAGAAAGCCCGTTCAACTACACGACCGGCGATTACGAGTTGAATCAGGGCGTCTTCACGATGATGTCCTACGAGGACGGCTGGCAGTCCTCGCCCTACGGCAATGCCGATACCGACGTCGGCTACGGCTATCTCGGCGGGCTGAGTCCGTTCGACATCGTCGCCATCCAGGACAAATACGGCGTCAACGAGGACTGGGCGACCGGCAACAACACTTATCGGCTCAAGGACGTCAACGCTCCCGGCACCTTCTATTACGCCATCTGGGACGGCGGCGGGACTGACGAGATCGTCTATATCGGCGGCAGGAACACCAACATCGACCTGCGGCCGGCCAGTCTGATCTATGATTATGGCGGCGGCGGCTGGGTTTCGTATGCCTTCGGCATCTACGGCGGCTTCACCATCGCCAACGGCGTCACCATCGAAAATGCAAGCTCCGGCTCCGGCAACGACACGCTCACCGGCAACAACGCCCACAATCACCTGTACAGCGGCGCCGGCAACGACGTGCTGACGGGCGCCGCCGGGAGCGACACGCTCAACGGCGGCGGCGGCAACGACAAGATGACCGGCGGCACCGGGCATGACATTTATTATGTCAGCGCCACCGGCGACCAGGTGATCGAAGCCCCTAACCAGGGCACCGACACCATCCGCAGCCAGATCAGCTATAACCTGATCGCCAATATCGAGGATCTGGTCCTGATCGGTCCGTCGAACACGACCGGCCGCGGCAACAATCTCGCCAACAACGTCACCGGCAATGCCGGCGACAATCTGCTGAACGGCCTTGCCGGCAACGACGTCGTCGACGGCGGCGCCGGCGACGATGTGATCTACGGCGCCGAGGGACACGACACGCTGACCGGCGGGGCCGGCAACGACCGCTTCGCCTTTCAGACCGTGGTCAACGGCGTCAATGTCGACGACATTCTCGATTACTCGGTCGCCGACAATTCGATCAGCCTCGCCAACTATATCTTCACCAATGCCGGTCCCAACGGAACGCTCCAGCCTTTCGCGTTCCGCCTGGGCACGGCGGCGGGTGACGCGACCGACCGGATCATCTATGACTCGGCGACCGGCAGCATCTTCTACGATCCGGACGGCATGGGCGGCGCGGCGGCCACCTTGTTCGCCACCGTCGATCCCGGCACGGCGCTGACTCACGCCGACTTCCTGATCTACGGCTGAGGTCGGAAACTAAGCGGTCGTCCGCGTTCTTTGGGGCGCCGCCTCCCTGGCCAGGGGGGCGGCGCTTCCGTTTTCGGCGCCGAGCCCGGCCGCCTGAAGCGGCGTTTCGGGCGGCAGCCCGTCCGCCAGCCGCAGCAGCCGTTCGGACAGCTCGCCGGCCGGATCGGGCGGCACCAGCTCGCGGATGCGGCGGGCCGCCGCCCCGCCGATCGCCCGCCATTCGCCGCGCCGCTGCCAGGCGCGCTCCATCGCCTCGTCGAGCGCGTCCTCGGTCGGCGCCGCGGCGAGGAAGCCGGTGACATCGTCCTCGACCACCTCGCTGTTGCCGGCGACGTCGGTGACGATCGGCACCCGGCCGCACAGCATCGCCTCGACCAGCACCAGCGGCAGCCCTTCCGCGCGCGACGACAGCAGCAAAGCGTGATGGCCGGTCCAGATCTGGTCGACGTCGTTGGCGAAGCCGGCGAAGCGCACATTGGCGAGGCCATGCAGCGCCGCCATCTCGGCGAGGCCGACCGACTGCTCGCCGACGCCGAAGAAGGTCAGGCTGACCGGCCGGCTGCGCCACTTGTCGCGCGCCAGCACGCGGATCAGCAGATCCTGGCCCTTCTCCATCGGATAGAGCCGGCCGATGCAGGCGAAGCGGAAGCCGAGATCGGTCCCCGGCCAGTCGGAGCGCTGCTGCCACGACACCTTGAACGGGTTGCGCACCACCGACGCATGATCGAGGCGCTGCCCGAACTGCTCCTCGGTCAGCTTCAGATTATGCCCGCTGACGAAGAAGCAGTGGCGCGCCGCCGCGAGCGCCTCGCGCATATAGTCGCGCCGCGTGTCGAGCGGCCAGTAAAGGTCGGTCGCCTTCTGGCTGATCAGCACGAACGGAAGCTTCAAACGGATGCAGACGCTGGCGAACAGCCAGCCGTCATGGTTGCCGCCCTGCGAGACGATGACGAGGTCGGGCCGGTGCCGCAGCTTCAGGCTGAGATAGAGGTGGAGCGTCTGGAAGCCGAAATTGACCAGATAGTTCAAGGCGACGATGAAATAATAAGCGCGCCACGGCAGCAGCGGGATCTTGGCGAGCGCGATCAGCCGGCAGCCCGCCGCATTGAGCCGCGCCGTGCTGCCTTCGACCCGCTGGAAGGCGTTCTTGTAGGCGGTCACCCGGTGGCCGGCTTTGGCGAGCCGGATCGCCGCCTCGCTCCACAAATCCTCGCTGCCGCCCCAGGTGACATTGCTGCTGATGAAAACGAAGTGCCGCGGCTTGTCCTTCACGATGGCCTCAACGCCGCCATTGTCCAACTCTCCCCTGAAGCGCTAACCGCGATTTAGGGGAGTGGAGAATTGGAACCAAGCAGATTATCGCCGCCGCGCCCGGCCGATCCACCTGGGCGGCTCCATGTTTGAGTTTGGACCCTAGGTCGGTGAAGGGCGTCAGTCTGATCGCCGCCGTGCGGGCGGGGGAATGGTGGGATTACAAGCTCGTCCCGCTGCTCACCGCTTTCTACGCGACCGTCGCGCTGCTCGACCGGCCGATCGCGTCGGTCTGGCCGGCGGCGCTGACGCTGCTGCTCGCTCTGGTGCCGGGGGCGGCCTTCGTCAGCCTGCTCAACGACCTGACCGACCTCGAGGAGGACGAGCGGGCCGGCAAGCGCAACCGCATGGCCGGCCGCTCGCGCCCGTTCCGGATCGCCGCCATCCTGCTGCCGGTCGCCGCCGGCCTCGTCTTCCTGCTGCTGTGGCGCGACGACCCGTGGCTGATGGCCGCCTATCTCGCGGCGTGGATCGCTTTCACTTTTTATTCGGTGCCGCCGTTTCGGCTGAAGGCGCGCGGCCTCGCCGGGCTGCTCGCCGACGCGGCCGGCGCCCATCTCTTTCCGACTTTGGTCGCGATGCTGGTCGCCTTCCGGGCGGCGGCGGCGCCGGTCGATCCGGTCTGGCTCGGCGCCGGCGCCGCCTGGGCGTTGGGCTATGGGCTGCGCGGCATCCTCTGGCACCAGCTCAGCGACCGCGAAAATGATCGCACCGCCGGCGTGCGCACCTTCGCCCAGCGCCATCCGCGCCGGGTCGCGGCGCGGGCCGGCGCGTGGATCGCCTTCCCGCTCGAGCTGCTCGGCCTAAGCGTGCTGATCTGGAAGCTCGGCAGCCCGTTGCCGCTGCTGCTCCTCGCTTTGTACCTGCATCTCGCCAGGCTGCGGGTGCAGCGCTGGTCGATGGCAGCGGTGCTGGTCCAGCCCCGGCCCAAATATCTGATCCTGCTGCACGAATATTACGACGTCTTCCTGCCGCTGGCGATCCTGCTCAATTCGGCGGCCCTGTTCCCGATCGACTGGCTGGTGGTGGCGGCGCACCTTTTCGCCTTCCACCGCCGGCCGCGCGAGACGGTCGAGGACATTCGCACGCTGTGGCGCTATCGGAAATATCACTGACGATCAGACGCCCGCCGGGACGGGGAAACCCCTCCGGTATTTTTGCCGCCGGAAGAAAGCCAGGATCGGCGCCTCGACCGCGACATAAGCGAGCAGCCCCGCGGCAAGGCCCGCCGCGAACTGGAGCGGAATGAGCAGAAAGGTGGGGAGCGCCAGCCCGCCGATCGCGGCCGCCGCGATCCAGATGCCGAAATAGTGCCAAAGGTAGATAGAATAGCTGGCGTCGCCGATCAGCTTCGGAACCGGCCAGCTCGCCACCAGGCCGCGCTGATCGAGCATGAGCGCGCCGGCGAGAATCAGCGCGTATCCCAGCACCGGCGGCTGCGGCAGGAGGATCTGGACCGCCCCGCCGGCGATCAGGATCCAGCCCAGGATCCCGCTCCCGTCGCGCCGTGTCCAGAGCCAGCCGAGCCAGGCGCCGACGAGGAACTCGATGATGATCGGCCGCGTCCAGAAGTCGATCGCCGTCGGCAGCCCCGCCGAGGCGTAGCCCACGATCACCAGCGCGATGAAAGCGGCGCTGAGGACGGGGAGCTGGAGCCGGCGCGGAAGGAACAGCACCAGCCCGAAGGCCAGATAGAACATCACTTCGTAGTTCAGCGTCCATCCCTGATAGATGACCGGCACGACATGTTCCGGCGCGGCCGGGTAGCGCATCGGGAAGAACAGCAAAGAGGCCGCCCACCAGCCCGGATCGGCAAGGCCCACGCCGCTGACGAACCAGAAAGCGAGCTGGGCAAAAGTGGCCAGCCAGTAGAGCGGCACGATCCGCAGGAAACGGTCCTTGAGAAACGGCCACGGGCGCGACGTCTCGTCGGTGATCGCCACCATCAGGAAGCCGCTGATCACGAAGAACAGATTGACCCCGAAGGCGCCGGTCGCGATCGGACTGCCCGCGTGAAGCGAGGCATGGTAGAGCACCACGCCGAGCGCGGCGATCCCCCGCAGATACTGAATCGAAACGACCTGCGGGCGGCGCTGCGCGACGTCCCCGTCCTTTGCCTCGGTCGCTGCGCCGGCGGTCACGACCCGCCGAGGCGGCGCCAGGCGCGCGCCAGCCACCCTTGCTCGCGGGAATCGAGCAGCCGCTCCAGCTCCTTCCACGGCAGCGGCCGGTTCTCGTGCTCCAGGAAGCCGATCGCCGGAGGCGGATGGGCGGGATCGAATATCTCGCCGCCGGTGAGATCGCGAATGTCGAAGCCTCCCGGCGCGGGGGTGTAGATGACGTTGCGCGCGCCTTCCGGGACTCCGACGAAGTGAAGCGCCGGACGCGCGCGCTCGCTCCGGTTGGGCGGCGACCAGTGGATCACGCCGGTGCGGAAGACGACCGCCTCGCCCGCTTTTGCCGGAACGCCCACCGAGCGCCGCTTGATCCGGTCGGGATAGGTTGAGAAGAAAGGCTCGACGCCGGGGCCGTTGATCTGGTCGCGGACCCGGTGGCTGCCGGCGAGCATGTGCAGGGCGCCATTGGATTCGTCCGCATCGGCGAGGGCGCACCAGACGGTGAAGGTCACCTCGTCCGGATCGGGAGTGACGACATAGTCGCGGTGGACGGCCATCTCGCCTCCACCCGGTTCCTTGACGAACGCTCCGCCCGAGCTGACCCGGTAGCCGCTGACGATGCGGTCGATCCGTTCGGCGAAAATCCCTTGCACCAGCGCCATCACTTCACGCTGGTAGGATGAGTCCGGGCTGTAATAGCTGACATGGAATCCATCAGGGTCGCCGTCGCGCTTTCGGTCCGGCTCGTGATACCGGCGCAAGTCGTCGCGCGCGGAACCGGCGGCGTTGGTCTGGATGATCGCCGACAGTGCCGCCCACGCCTCCGCAACTTCTTCGGGCGTGAGCAGGGGAACGACAGTGAAACCGCGCGCGCGAAACTCGCGGTCCCGTTCCGGATCGACGAAGACGGCCTTCGATTTCACGCGCCCGTCTTAAGCGGCGCCCCGGCCGTTCACAAGGCGGGCAGCGGCCGGCCGGGCTGATCTATGTGGTTCTGTCGCTAGAGGAAATATTCCTGACGATAAGGCGCAAAATGGGGATTGCCGCGCAGCCGCTCCGCCTTTCCGCGCCAGAAACCCAGCATCTCGTCGGTGATCAGATCGGGCGTGACCGGGATCGCCGGACGGGTCCGCTGGAGCAGCCCGACCAGCGCCTCGAGGCGCCTGCCGCCGATCCGGGGCACGTAGAGTCGCAGCAGCGCCCTGCGCAGCGGCGCGCCGACCGGCAGCCGATCGATCAGCCGCGTCAGCCGCGGGTACCAGCGCAGCCCCTCCGGCGACAGCGACGGATTGAGCGGCCGCGGCGCGGGCGGGAAGCGGGGAAGGCCGAGCCGCCGCTCGATCTCGGCGGTGAACGCCGCAGGATCGTCCCGCAGCAGCTCCCAGGGCAGCACGATCAGGCGGTCGCCGAAGGCCGCCTCATAGGTTTCGATCAGCGCATCGTAATTCCACGTCTGCCGCGCCTCCCCGCTCTCGGCCGGGTCGGGCGGCCGAAAGACGTGGAAATCGCGGCGGCCGCCGCCGCGCACATATTGCGAATAGCCCGACAGCATGATCGACCGGAATCCGCGGGTGACGAGCAGGATCAGGGCGTTGGGAAACAAGGCGGCCAGCATCGCGCAGGCCCGCTTCGCGGGCGCAGGGCCCGGTTGGCGCCCTTCCCAGCGGTCATCGGGGCGGAGCAGGCCGGCACGCTCGTCGGGCGTCGCCAGCCCTTCGAAGCTGGTCACCCGGCAGCGAAGCTGCGGGGCGGGCGCGGCGGCCTGCCTGACCAGCTCGTAAACGTCGCGGCAGCCGCCGATCCCGGCGGCGTCGAAGGCGATGGCGGGATGTCCGGCGAACCAGCTCTGAAGGAATTTGGAGCCCGTCTTGGGATAGCCGATATGGATGAGATGGGAGGCCATCAGCGGGTCTCCGGCCGGTTGGCCAGCGCTTCGATCGCCAGCGCGGTGGTCAGCTCCTCCGAGCCCCAGCGCGGCGTGTCCGGATGCGGCGGTTCGAACGAGCCGTCGTGCCGCCGCTTGCGGCCGCCATGGTAGAAAGCGGCGCGCGGCCAGCCGCCGGACGGGAGCTGGCCGGCAAGCAGCCGGTCGCGCAGCTCCTGCGGGGCTTCCAGCCGCCAGTGATTGAGGCTTGCGACCGCCAGCGCCGCTTCGAGCGCGGAGGCGGGCGCGGCCGCCGCGATCCGCGCCCGGATCAGCGCGCCCGCCTCCGGCGCCGAGCCGGCGAGGGCGCGGGAGAAGAAGTACCAGATGGCGAACGGACTTTCGTACCATTTGTCGCACTGACTTTCGCGCCCGTCCCGCAGCACGCCGATCAGATGGCGCTCGACCGCCGCCCGCTTCGGGATCCGGCCGAGATAGAAGAGCGCATTGGCGTTGACCGCCGCGTCGATGTCGCCCGGCGCGGCCGAGGTCTGGCGGAAGAACATCCACAGCGCCGGGATGCGCAGCCATTGCGGCAGCGTGACGCGGGCATGAGCCAGCCCCCGCCAGCCCAAACGCGGCACGATCCAGGTATAGAACAGGCCGTGGCGGCTGCGGTTGGCGAGCAGGATCGGCCGGTTGTCCGGCAGGGCGCGGCCGGCGCGCGCCAGCACCGCCGAGGCGCAGCTCGTATCGTCGAGGTCCGGCGGCAGCAGCCGATGCTGCGGATGCTCGCTCGTCCAGTGCTTCCACAGCCCGTTCGGGTCCATCTCGCCGAGCAGGAAATCCTCGGCGCGCGCGCGCATCGCCGCCGCGTCCGGGCTGAACGACAGAGCGTAAGCGATGAGCGCGGTCGGGAACAGGCTGGGATCCTCGACGCAGCCGCGCTCCATCGTCGGATCGGTCGTGCACACGACCGGAAAGGCGCCGCTGGGCAGCTGCCGGCGCTCGAGGAAGGCCAGCCCGCGCGCGATCGCGTCCCGCTCAGCCGCCATCGGGCCCGTCCAGCAGATAGTCGCGGGCATGAAGCGCAAAGCCGGGCTCACCGCGCAGCGTCTCGGCGCGGCCGCGAAACCGCTCGGCCAGCGCGTCGCCGAGCCGCTCGGGCGGCGGCGCCGGCCGCAGCCGCTCGAGCAGCCGGATCAGCGGGCCGAGCCGGCCCTGCTCCGCCGCGCGGGCATAAAGCCGCGTCAGCCGACGTCGCGCCCTGCGGCCGACCGGCAGCCGGCGGATCAGACGCGTCAGCCGCAAATGCCCGGCCAGCTCGGCTTCGTCGAGCGAAGGATTGAGGCGCTCCGCCGGCGCCGGGAAATGGGCCAGGCCGAGCCGCCGCTCGATCTCGCCCACGAAAGCGTCGGCATCGTCCCGGTACAATTCGTAGGGAAGCACGATCACCCGGTCGCCGAAAGCGTCCCGATAAAGGCCGACGACGCGATCGTAATTGCGCGGATGGCCGGCGGTGTCGATCGGGCGGCGATGCGCCTGCGCCTGGCTGAAATCGGCGGGATCGCCGCCGGAGCGGATGAACTGCGAGAAGCCCGAGCGGATCGCGCCGATAAAGCCGCGGGTGACGATCAGGATGAAGGCGCCGGGAAAAAGGTCGCGCAGGATCGCGCAGGCGGCCGCCTGGTCGCGCGCCAGATCGCTCTCGTCGACTCCGGAATAATCGGCGGTCGGCCGGCCGAAATCGGGATGCGGAATGGCAAGGCCCTCGGAGCTGGTCACCCGGTACAGCAGGCCCGGCCGGGCGGCCGCGCTGTCGCGGGCGATCTGGTAGACGTCGCGAAAGCCGGCGATCGCGCCTTCCGCGAAGTCGAGCTGGGGATGACCGGCGAACCAGCGCCTGAGCGCGTTGGACGCCGATTTGGGATAGCCGATATGGATGAGATGGCCGGGCGGCCGCCAGCGATCCGGCGGGTCGACGGGAAGGTGCGCTGAGGCTGACGCAGGGTCGTGGCTCATCGCCGCGTCGCTTGCCCTTTCCGCCGTCGCGATTCAATGACGCCGGCGTGGAGGCCCGCCGATCCGGCGCTCACCAGCCCTGGGCGCCGGGGACCGGCTCGCGGCTGAGGTGCTTGCCGAGCCTGATCGCCGGCCGTTCGACAAGGCGATAGACCAGCTCGACCGCCGCCGCCAGCAGCAGGAGGGTCGCGGCGAAGGCCGCCAGGATCGCCGGCTTCGTGGCAAGTCCGAACAGCCGCCAGGCCGCCCATCCGGCGGCGAGGACGATCGGATAATGGAGGATGTAGATCGTATAGGAGCGCGCCCCGACATAGCGGGCCAGCCGGCCGTCGAGCAGCCACCAGCTGCGGTCCGACCGGACATAAGCGAGCAAGGCGATCCAGGCGACGATCGCGGCGGCTTCGACGGCGAAGACGGCGAGCGGCGCCAGCGCGATCGGCAGCGCGGCCGGGTAGCCGCGCAGGCTCGGCAGCCGGTCCAGGTGGAGGCGGGAAAGGATGCCGGCCAGGAACAGCCAGCCGCCGCCCAGGATCAGGCTCGGATTGCTGAACCGCCCGAACATCCACATGGAGTAGCCGAGCCAGCACAAGGCGGCCACGGCGGCGACGATCGCCGGACGCCGTCGCGCCGCGGCGACGAACAACGGCGCCAGCAGGTAGAATTGCCATTCCAGCGACAGGCTCCAGGCCGGCGGCAAATAGCCGTGGATCGTCTCCGGGCGCAGGCCCTGCATCAGCGACACATGGAGCAGCAGCTGGGCGATCGGATCGCCGATCTGTCGCGAGGCGACCACGCCCTGATGGATTTCGTGCGGCGGCTGCATCGGAAAGGCGGCCAGCAGCTCGGCCAGCAGCGGCGCGGTCAGCACGCCGAGCGCCAGCGCGACCAGATAGGCCGGATAGATTCGGAGCGCGCGGCGGAGGATGTAGAGGGGGTAGGATTCCTCGGTGCTGACCAGCAAATGGGTGATGACGAAGCCGCTGATGATGATGAACACCTCCACCGCCCAGCGGGCGATGGGAATGAGTGCGGCGAAGACGGGCAGATAGACCAAAGGCGTCAGCACGACGAAGTGGGTGGCGACGACCGCGCAGGCCAGCCAGCCGCGCGCGCCCTCTATGCCCTTGAACAGGTCGGTGCCCGCCTTCGGCGTCGCGCCCGCTGCGCGTTGCGACTGGTCCACTCTCGAATTCGCCCCCTTCCCGGCGGCTTTATGCCCAAGGCCGGTGGAAAGCGAGACAGGGACACTTTGGGGACAGTTTAGTAACTGTCCCCAAAGTGTCCCCTAGCCGAGGACGAGCTCCCGGAGGCGAGCGAGGGGGCCGCGCCGCGGCCGCGCGGGAAACACTTCGGGGCGGAGGATTTCGCGCCCGGCCAGCAGCCGGACGAACTCCTCATGCGAGACGGGACGGTTGCGGTTCGGCACGAAGCCGAGGCTGGGCCGGCGGAAATCGCGCTCGGCGAGCTGGGTCGGCGTATGGTCGATCAGCGCATCGTCTTCCATGTCGAACAGCTCGAAGCGGTTGCCGCCGGTGCTGCGGTCGAGCGCGTAGAAGACGGTCCGGCTGGGCGCCGGGATCCAGGTGGAGAGGATCGCGGTGCGGGCCCGCTCCGACCGGTTGGCGGCCGACCAGTGGAGCGAGCCGCTGTCGAACACCAAAGCCTCGCCCGCCTTGACCGTCACCGCCTTCGACATCTCCTTGAGGGCCGGTCCGTAGGGCGCGAAATAGGGCGTGACATGGGCGGTCTCGATGTTCGGCACCAGCTTGTGGCTGCCGATCACCAGCCGCAGCGTACCGTTCGAATCGTCGGTGTCGACCAGCGGGCACCAGAAATTGAGCGTGACGTCGCGCGGGTCCTGGGTCAGCGTCCAGTCGCGATGAAGCGGCACCGCGCCGTCGCCCGGCCGCTTGACGACGAAACCGCCGGCGATCATCCGGTAGCCGCGCAGCAGCCGTCCCGCCCGCTCGACCATGACGCGCCGCGCGAACGCGTAGGCGCGCCGTCGATAGGCCCTATCCTCGTCGAAATAGGTGGCGTGATACGCTTCGGAAAAGCGGTCCGAATTGCGGGCGAAGCCGTCGCCGAGCTCCAGCGCCGCGATCTCGGCGTCCAGCGCCTGCGCTTCCTGCTCGGACATCAGCGGCAAGATCGTGTAGCCGCTCCGGACGAATTCCTGTTGCCGGCAAGCATCGGCGAAGATGTTCTTCATTCGATTTCCGTCTACGCTTCGATCTCGCGGCCTGCAACGCACCGCGTCCCGCGCGGATGCGCGCGCCTGGCCGGCTCGAGGGCACTTGACGGCAAAGTCGCACGCCGTGCACCGGATGCGGGACCGGCGGCGGCCGAGGGCGGAATCGAAAGGACGACGGGTGGATCATCTGGACTTTGCCGGCTGCGATATCCTGGTCGTCGGCGGCTCCAGCGGCATCGGCAACGCCATCGCCCAGGCGTTCAGGCAGACGGGTGCGCGCGTCCATGTCTGGGGCACGCGGGGGTCGGCGGCGGACTATGCCGAGGAGGAAGGCAGCGACCTCGAGGGACTCGACTATCATCGGGTCGACGTCGGCGTCGCCGGCGCGGTCGAAGCCTGGGCGCCGCCGTTCGACCGGCTCGACGTGCTGGTGCTCTCCCAGGGCATCACGCTCGGCGAGGAGGAAATGACCGAAGCCGGCTTCCGCCGCGTCGTCGAGGTCAATCTGGTGAGCCTGATGGCGTGCGCGATCAAGTTCCACGCGACTCTCAAGGCGGCTGGCGGCTCGCTGATCATCCTCGGCTCGGCCGCCGCCTTCCATGCCACGCCGGGCGTTCCGGGCTACAATGCGTCGAAGGCCGGCGGGCTCGGCCTCACCCGGACCCTTGCCCGGCAATATGCGGGCGACGGCATCCGGGTGAACGGGATCGCGCCGGGCTATGTGCCGACCAAATTGAACCGGGGCATGACGACCCATGAAGGGCGGCGCGAGGCGGCGCTCGCCCGCATTCCGCTCGGCCGCTTCGGCACCGCCCAGGAGATTGCGGGGATCGCGCTCTTCCTCGCCTCGCCGCTCGCCGGCTACATCGTCGGCCAGACGATCCTGGCGGACGGCGGAATGCTGCTGTGAGCGGGTCCCAAGTCGTATCAGCCCCAAGAATCCCTCTCCCCGCCGGGGAGAGGGAGCAGGGCGCGGCGGATCAGAGCAGATAGTCGTCGGCATAAGGCGCGAACCGCTCCAGTCCGCGCAGGCGCGAGGCCTTCCCCCGGCAGCTCTCGACAAAGGCGTCGGGGACCGTCTCCTCGGTGACCTTGAGATCGGGCCGCAGCCGTCCGGCCAGGCGCAGGACCCGGCGCAGGCGCAGCTTCTCGGCGAGGATCAGGAAATCGTCGCGGAGCCGCCGTTTGAGCCGCGCGGGAAGCGGCAGCGACCGCCCGGCGCGGGCGATGCGGGGGAACCAGTAGAGCTCGTGGGGCGAGAGCGCGGCATTGACCCGATGCCGGTCGGGCGGGAAATGATCGAGGCCCAGCCACGTCTCGAGCTCGCCGACGAACGCGCCCGGATCGTCGCGCAGCAGCTCGTAAGGGAGGATCAGCAGCCGGTCGGCGCCGAACGCCTGCTGGTAGAGCGAGACGACATGGTCGTAGTCGAGCAGGTCGCCGCCGGTCGTCTCGGCCATCCGCGCGCAGAATTCGGCCAGGTCGAGGCCGAGCCCGCGGCGCCCCCATTCGGCGTAGACCGAGCGTATCATCGCCCGGAAGCCGCGGGTCACCAGCAGGATCCGGGCATTGGGAAACAGCTCCGCCAGCATCCTGCACACCTCGGCCTGGGCGTCGGCGAGATCGAGCGACGGCGACTGCCACACATGCGCCCGCGGCATCGACAGGCCCTCTTCGCTGGTGACCCAGTGCCTGACGCGGCGCGGCCCGGTCGCCCCGTCCTTGACGATATGGCCGACCGAGCGGAATCCGGCGAGGCCGCCTGCCGCGAAACCGAGCTGCGGATTGGCGCTGAACCAGTGCTGCAGGAAGGTCGAGCCGGTCTTCGGATAGCCGATATGAATGAGGTGCCCGGCTGCCGCGCCTTCCCCCGCCGGCACGGACGACCCGCCGCCCCGTGTCTCAGGTCCAGTCGACATCGGTGCGCACCAGCTGATTCAACGGCCGCCGGAAGCTGTCGGGCCCGCTCGCGGCGGGCCGCACCTCGATGTCGAGGCCGGCATTGTCCCAGCCGAACACGGCCATCGGCAGCGTCGATTCCGGGTCGATGAGCGAGGCGCGGACGACGTAGCGGCCGGGCAGCAGGTCCAGCTGCGGCAGCAGGCAGCTCAGTTCGCCGGTCCCCGGCTCGAGCCTTTGCGCGCGTTCGTCGGAGCCGCCGGTGATGCACACCCACTGGTCGCTGGTCCAGATGGTGAAGCTCCACCGCGCCGGCTGCGGCACATCGCACCGGTAGCGCAAAGTGAGCCGCATCGGCCGGCCGGTGCGCAAATGCCCGTCCTCGGGATTTTCGGCGGCCAGCCCGGTGATGGCGACCGGCAGGTCCGGCGCCGGAGCGCCGCCGCCGCCCGCTTTGGCCGGACGCGATTCGAACATCCGGTCGAGCGCCTCGGCCGGCGTCCCCTCGAACGTCAGGCGGCCATGATCGAGCAGCAGGCCGCGCCGGCAGGTCGCCTGGATCTGATAGGGGTTGTGCGAGATCAGGACGAGCGACCCGCCGCGCTCGATAAAAGCGCGCATGTGGCTGATGCACTTGCGCTGGAAGAACAGGTCGCCGACCGCCAGCACCTCGTCGACCAGGAACAGATCGGGCTGGAGAAAGGCCGACAGCGCGTAAGCGAGCCGGGCCTTCATGCCGGTGCTGTAGGACTGGAGCGGCGCATCGACGAAGTCGCCCAGCTCGGCGAAATCGACCACCTCGTCGATCAGCCGCCTGACGTCGCGATCGGCCAGGCCGCGCAGCGCCGCACCGAGCACGATATTCTCGCGGCCGCTCAGCAGCGGGTTGAGGCCGGTGCCGAGCTCGATCAGCGCCTCGACCGTGCCCGCCACCCTGATCTCGCCGCGGTCCGGCTTGAGCAGGCCGCACAGCAGCCGGAGCAGGGTGCTCTTGCCGGCGCCGTTATGGCCGACCACCGCCACCGCCTCGCCCGGCTGCACCTCGAACGAAATGTCGTCGAGCGCCCAGAACTCGCCCACACGCAGGCGCGGGGCGCCGCGTGGGACCGGCAGCAGCTCGCCGGCAATGTCGCTGACGCCGTAGAGCAGCGAACGCCTCAGATCGCGGCAGAACCGCTTGGAGAGGCCGGCGACGCGGAGGACAGGCGCGCTCACAGACCGACCAGCAGCCGCCGCGGCACCAGCGTCGAGGCGGTGGCGACCCAGTCGAGCCGATCGAGCGGCTCGAGCGGACGCAGGCCCGGACGGCCGAGCAGCCTGGCCAGCGCCACCGGCACCAGCCGCCGCGCCAGGCCGGCACCCGGGCAGAAATGGAGACCGAAGCCGAACGCCAGATGCTGCTTTTGCGGCCGGTCGAAGCGGATCGCCGACGGCTCCGGGAAACGGGCCGGGTCCCGGTTCGCCGCCGGCAAGCAGAGCATCACCGACGCGCCCGCCGGAATCGCGACGCCGCCCAGCTCCGCGGCCGCATTCGTCACCCGCCGGATCAGGCTTTCCGCGGGATTGAGGCGCAGCACCTCCTCGACGAAAAGCGGCAGCAGCGCCGGATCGGCCGCGACGCGCGCGCGCAGCCCGCCATCCTGGAGCAGCCGCAGCGTGCCGTGGACGATCGTCCGCTCGGTGGTGGTGGTGGCGGCGAGCCACAGCAGCCGGATCAGGCTTCGCGCTTCCCGGTCGGAAAAACCGCCATATTCGGGCTGCCGGAACTTGTCGTAGGTGCGGGCCCGCTCGGCGAGCCGGTCGAGCTCGGCGACCTGCTCGACGAACGGCGTGTCCGGCGTGGACGCGGCGCGCAATGCGGCGAGGGCGAGGGCGTCGAAACCGATCAGCTCAGCCGCCACATTCTCGGTGAACGGCTTCGCATAATCGCCGACGACGTCCATCTCGCCCGCGGCAAGGCGTTCCGCCTCGGCCCCGGCGAAAGCGGTCAGGCGGGCAAGGGCGTCGCCGGAGAAGAGCCGCGACACCGCCCGCCGGATCGGGGTGTGGTCGGGCGGATCGGCGGCGAGCAGGACCGCGTCGACGTCATCATAATCGGCGTTCGAGAACAGGTCCGGCCGGTCGAACGCCGCCTTGACCGCGTCATAGCCGAGCACGATCCAGAAATCGTGGCCGGGGAGATAATGGACCGGTCCTTCGCGCCGGAGCCGTTCGTAGACGGGAAACGGGTCGCGCGCGACCGCGGGATCGCCGAGATCGATCGGCACGGCCGGCCTCTGCCGCCGGAAGCGGGACAAGAGATTCATCCGGCGCGCTTGGGGGCCGGACCCGGCCGGCCGAGCATGAAGGCGATCCGCCGGCGCCAGGGCGATCCGCCCCCGGCCGCGGCGGGCGCGCCGGCGCCCCGCGCCTGCGCCGCGTCGAGCCGGCGCTCGCATTCCTCCTGCGCCATCGGCCGGTTGCGGTTGGGAACGAAGCCGAGGCTCGGGCGGCGGATCGTGCCGGCGACGAGCTCCGCCGCGTCATGGTCGTAATAGGCCTCGCCGCTCATGTCGAACAGCTCGAAGACGGGGCCGTCGGGCGAGGACAAAGCCTTGTAGAAGACCGGCTGCGCGTCCTTCGGCAGGCAATAGAGGTTGACCGCCGGCCGCGCTTGGCCGGAATCGTTGGCCGGCGACCAGTGCAGCATCGTCGCGTCGAACACCAAAGCCTCGCCGGCGCGCAGCGGGATGGAGCGGGCGCGCCGCTTCAGCGCCTCATGATAGTGGGCGTAATAGACGCCGCCGCGCGGCGCCGACAAATCGTGGATCAGCCGCTGGCTGCCGGTCACCAGCCGGATCGTGCCGTTGATCTCGTCGGCGTCGACCAGCGGGCACCAGATTATCAGATTGCGGTCCTCGACGTCGGCCGACATCCACCAGTCGCGATGGAGGTCCATGTCCCCCTCGCCCGCCGGCTTGTCGAGCAGGGTCGCGGTCAGCACCTTGTAGCCCGGGAGGATCCGGTCGACATGCGGCGACAGCGCGTCGCGCAGATGGCGGTAGATCGCCCGGCGCTGGTCGCGGTCGCTGTCCATGAAGCTGACATAGAGGCCGGAGCCCCTGCCGCCCGGCGCGGCGCGGGCCGGGCGCAGCGCCGCCACGCTTTCCAGCAGAGCCGCCGCCTCGTCCGCCGGGATCAGCCGGACGATGGCGTAGCCGTCGCGCGCGAAGTCCCGCTCCGCCAGATCGTCGACGAAGATCCCGGTCACGCCGCCGCCTTCGGCCGCAACCATGATCTGAGCCGGTCGACCAGGCCCGCCGGCGGATCGGCGCGCCCGCGCGTTGCCAGCAGCCGCTCGAACTCGGCGAGCGAGACCGGCCGGTTGTCGTCGGCGATGAAGCCGATCGTGCGGGCGCCCGCGGGAATCCCTTCGAGGCCCGCGGCGATCGGATCGATCCACTCCTGGTCCGCGGGCTCGACGATCCGGAACCGCCGCTCGCCGCCGTCGGCTTCCGAAAGGAACAGGACGGCGCGCGACCGGCGCGGGATGAAGGCGGCCGAGACGGCGGCGCGCAGCGCGCCGCTCGAATTGGCGCTCGACCAGTGGAGCAGGCGATAATCGAAGATCACCGCTTCGCCGGCGCCGAGCTCGACGCTCACCGAACGGGCCTTGAGCCGGTCGCCATAAGCGAAGAAGAAAGGCAGCAGCCCCGGCGCCTCGATATTGGGGACCAGCCGATGGCTGCCCGGCAGCAGCGCCAGCCCGCCATTGCGCGCGTCGGTGTCGACCAGCGCACACCAGCAATTGAGCGCGACCTCGTCGGGCGTCGGGGTCATCGTCCAGTCGCGGTGGATCGCGATCTCGCTCGCGCCGGGCGGCTTGATCAGCAGGCCGCCGGTAAGGAAGCGATAATCGTCGAGCAGCGCGCCGACCCGCTCGGCCAGCAGCCGCTCGGCAAATAGCCGCGCCCGCCGGCGATAGCCGAGGTCGGGATCCATCAGGCTGATATGATAAGCGCGGTCGCCTTCCGAATTGGGCTCGAACCCGCCGCCGGCGCGGACCTCGTCGAGCTGCGCGCGGCAGACGGCGGCCTCGTCGGGCGAAATCAGCCGGACGACGACATAGCCGTCGCGCTCGAACGCGCGCTGGCGGGCCTCGTCGAGGAATATCCGGTTCATGGCCCTGCCTCTATCGCTCCCCGGTATACCCCGCAACCGGCGGCCCGGTCCGAGGCCGTACAGACCCACCGTCGCCGGTCTTTGTCTCGCTGGAGGGGGCAGCGATTTGCATCGCGCGTCAATCATTTCCGGCCCTTGCGCCTGGACGCAAACGGCGCATAGTCATGCGACGGGGTATTCGCGTTTCGACCTAGGGGGGAGAAGCCATGCCATCGCGCGTGCCGGCGACGATCCGGGATCGACTGACTTTCTATCACTCGATGCCCGCAGGCGATAATCCGCTGATTCCAACCGACGTGAAGGTGACCTCCAACACGCAGAACGAGCGGGACCGCACCGCGACCGGACTGCACATCATCGTCGACGATCGCGACGACGAACAGATCCTGTACGGAGTCACCGCCCTTCCCGCCGAGACCAAGAGATCGAGCGCGACCGGCCTGCTGCCCGCCCAGAAGGTCACCAAGCTGACCGTGATCTGCGACACGCTCACCGTCCGCTGCCGCTGGTGGATGCCCGAATGCGACGTGATCGTCTTCGCTCGGCGGATCCTGTTCGAGGGCGAGGGCTGCATCGACACCAGCCCCGCACCGTGGGAGTTGCCGCGGGCGAGAGACGCGTACGGGACGACGCCGGGCGCGAACGGCGCCAATGGCCGTTCGGGCGGGAAGGTGACCATCAACGCCCGCGACGTCGATGCCCCGGCGGGGAGCCGGGCGAAGCGCATCATCACCGACGGCGGCAACGGCCAAAGCGCGGGCAAGGGTCTCGACGGCAGAGACGGCAAGAGCGCGTCGGGCGCGCTGACCTGGATCGGCGACGACTATACCGACGAGAAATCGTGGAAGGATTCCTTCCGGACGACGACGGTCAAGGTCAAGCTCAACGACCACAAGGGCAAGACCATCCTGGGCATCCGCCGCATCTGGCGCACGCTGGAGATCGAGCGCAGCAATCTGGTCCAGGGCACCACCGAGCCGCCGGGCAACGGGACCGACGCGGTCAAGCCGGGCGACGCGGGGAGCGGCGGAGCGCCGGGCGTGCTCGCCACCAATCTCGCGGGGCTCATCGCCCTGTGGCAGGCCAAGCCGGGCAAGGCGGGTGCCCAGGCGCCGACCGCCAAGGGCGGCGCGGCCGGCTGGCCGCAGCAGTCGGTATTCTACGAATGCGAATATCGCTTCAAGGTCCACGTTTTCCCGGACCCTTACGACAATTCGGACGAAGCCAAGGTCAAGCACTGGGATTACTCCACCCGCAACGGCGCGACCTATGAAGGCCAGCCGGGTAATGACGCCGGCCCGGTCTCGATCGACCTGAGCGAGACCGAGGCCAATGTGTGGCTGCACGCGTCGCTGGTGCCGCTGCTGCAGGATTATGTGCGCGCCTGCTATCTGCGCGGCGACGAGGCCGAGGCGCAGCGGCTGGTGGATCTCTATGCGCCGGTTTTCCTGGGCGAGATCCCGCTCAAGCGCGGCATCTGGCAGCAGCGCGACACCCCCTATTGGCGCGGGCTGCAGACCGAGTTCGCCACGCTGCAGCAGCGGCTGGCCAACCATCTCGACTATTTCGGCAAGCCGGCCGGCTATTCGCCGATGCTGTCGCTGTCGAGCAGCTTCCAGCTCTACCGGATGGAAGTCGACCTGGCGCTGGAAGTGCTGATGTTCACGTCCTGGGTCGCCGCGAAACAGAACGAGCAGAGCGAAATCGCGGAGGCTTCGCGCGCCGCGTCGCAACTGATCATCAAGGAAAGCGCCGCGATCGCCGCCCGCATCGAGGCGGCCGAGTCGCGCGCGGAGAAGCTGAGCAGCGACGCGGCGGCGCTGGAGACGGCGCAGGACAAGGCCCATGCCAAACTCGCGGAGGAGAAGACGCGGCTCTACAATGAGGCATCGGGCGACATCGCCCGGATCGGGCAGATCAAGCTGGCGGTGAATCTCGGCGCCGCGCTGCTGCAGGTCTTTCCCTATGGCCAGCCGATCCTCGGCGGCATCGCCGCTGCCGGCGCGGACGCGTTCGACCTGCTCGACGAGGAACCGGATGCGGTTCTCAAGAAGGTCAAGACCCGGCTCACCGACACCGCGACGGCGTATAAGGAAAGCACCAAGGAGACCGAGGCGCTGGTCAAGAAAGCCAAGTCCGAGGCCAAGGAGCTGAAGACCGCGGCGGGCAAGAAGCTGAGCGTCGACGAGATCAAGAAGCTCGCGAAGACCAAGCCCTCGGCCTGGTCGACCGCTGGCAAGGGCGTTGCCGAGGCCGGCGCGCTGGTCGGCAAGGCCTATAAGGCCGCGCAGGTCTCGCAGGCCGAGATCGAGGTCCGGCTCGCCAGGCTGGCGAGCAAGGACGAGAAGTGGAATGCGCTGGTCAAGCAGATCAAGGAGCTGATCGAGCAGCGCGGCGCGATCCATGCCGCCTTGCTCGAGGTCAATCAGGAAGTCGGGCAGGGCTATGCGGATCTCGCCTCCAATTACGATGCGCTCGCCGCGCTCAACGGCGAGGAGGCGTCGGCCCGCGCCCGGGCGCTGAGCGGCAACACGTTCCGGATCATCGAGGGCATGAGCAGCCGCGCGCGGCTGTCGCTGACGCAGTCGCTCTACAATGTCGTCCGGGCGTTCGAATCCGCCCTGTTCAAGCCGGTCAACATCAACTGGTCGCTCGACGTGCTGGCCGAGAAGATCAACACGCTGATCAGCGACAAGCCGATGCACAAATGGACCGACGCCGAGCTGAAGGACCGCGTCGGCACTCTGCGCACGGCGTTCATGGATAATCTGATCGTGATCCGCCGGGAGCTGATCAGCGATCTCACCGCGTTCGACATGAAGGATCGCTGGGTCGATTTCGATATCAAACCGGGTGCGGTGCTCGACGCGCTCAACCAGGGCCTGAGCGCCGAGATAGACTCGGCGCAGCTGGAGGTGATCGAGGCCGACTGGCAGCATCAGATGATGGCCGACCTCACGCTGCGAGGGATCGAGTTCGAGGACGGCGCCCAGATACCCGTCGTGGGCGATGCCGAAATCATCGTCGAGATCAGCGAATTGGGCGTCGTGCGCCATGGCGGCAAGCTGTTCGGCCTGCGCCTCGCCGCGCCGGTGGTGAAGACCTTCCGCTACCATTTCGAATCGAAGAAGCTCGAGCAGGCCGAGCAGAGCGAATATTGGAAGGATCTGATGGACCTGATCCTCGGCAAGGAGGGCGCTTCGATCCGCCAGAAGCTCGCCATGCCCTCGGCCTGGAGCAACCTGACGCTGCGCGCGAACTTCAACCGCATCGGCGCGGTGAGCGCGCCGAAGATCAAGCGGATCGCCTTCAGCATGAAGGTGAGCTCGCTGGTCGCGCCGCGGCAGCAGATCGTGCTTGAAGCGCGTAGCTCCGACGGCAGCTCGCCGATCGCGATGGACGGCAATCCCTATGTCGAGATCTACCGGGTCGTCGACCGCAGCGGCACGACCGTCGAGCTAAGCGTGGACCCCGCGCCGGCGAACGGCGTGAAGTTCCGCCGATGGAACATCCGCCAGGGCGGCCAGCCGCGGACGGTGGAGGAGCCGAAGCTCAGGATCGATCTCAAAACCCACGCGCGGGTGGAAGCGCAGTTCGATCGGGTTTGAGACACAAGCGAATGACACTTTGCAGATCGGCCAGCTACGCTGAATGACCGACAAGGGCGCAAAGCCGCCATCGGTCTGATGTGCGTCGCGTAGCGGCCGCCCGGTGAGAAGCGCGGTGCGGCACGGTGGAGCAGGTGGAGATTTTCCTGGATGGGGTGATCGGTGGGAGGGGAGGTCGGACGCAACTTGAACGATGGCCATCGGCCGCGCAGGATCGACTTGTGAAGCGTGGCAGCATGATCGTGAGAAGTATCTGGGCTGCTTGCCTCCTGATCGGTGGGATCAACCACGCCCGTGTCTTGCTCCTGCACGGGCTCTCGTGGGATTATGGCGGAGTTGCCTGGGTGAGCGCCGCCTATTGGTCCAGCCTGACGATCCTCGACCCGCTTGTCGCAGCTTTTCTGTTCATCCGCCCAAGAATTGGGATACCAGGCACGATCCTCCTCATCTTCACGAACGTCATCCATAACCTCGCCGTGACGGCACGATACGTTCCTGAAGGCGAATTCCTTATCCGCGTCGCCACCAATCCTGTCCTCCTCAGTCAGATCGGCTTCATGCTGTTCGTCGCAGCCACTGCTCGGACAGCCTGGAAGGGCGCCGCGCCAGGCAGCGGCCAGTCCGTCCCGGCGCAGTGAGTTGCCCATGGGTCGAACGCAGACATAAGCACACCCCCCTGAACGGACGTCCGCTCAGGGTGCCGACGAGGCGACCCGGAGTGACCGAAATGGGCGCAAAGCCGCCATGAATCGCTCCGTTGCAATCTGGCCCTTCGCCGATCCTCAAGCCGCGAAGGGCGAGCCTTGATCAGGCGCTCCAGCCCCCGTCGATGTTGTAAACCGCGCCGGTCACGAAGGCTGCCTCATCCGAGGCAAGCCAGGCGACCAGGCCCGCAACCTCGTCGGGCCTTCCGTGCCGCTGGATCGCGAGCGGCGTCCTGTTGCCGGCGGCGTTGGGCCCGTCGGCCGGGTTGCGCTCCGTGTCGATCGGGCCCGGCTGGACAAGGTTCACGGTGATGCCGCGGCTGCCCAGGTCCCGCGCCAACCCCCGGGTGAGCCCCCCCAGCGCGGATTTGCTGGCCGCATAAAGCGTGCCGCCGCCGCCCGGCATCCGATCCGCCACGATGCTGCCGATCGTGATGATGCGACCGCCTTCAGTCATCTGTCGGGCAAGTTTTTGCGCGGCGAGGAACGGCGCGCGGACGTTGACCGCGAAGACCCGGTCGAAGGCATCGGGCGGATAGTCATCGAGAGGCCCGGTCACCGCCAGACCGGCATTGTTGACGAGGATGTCGATCCGGCCGAACCGGTCGATGGCCCGGTCCACCGCATCTGAAAGGCTATCCGGGTCCGCCAGGTCCGCCTGAAGGACGAGCACCTCCGTCCCCGTCCGCTGAAGCTCTTCGAGCGAGTTCGTCAGCTTCCGCGGACCGGCTGAGGTGGATGATCGCAACCGAGGCTCCGTCCGCCGCCATCCTCCGGCTGATGGCGGCGCCGATGCCGCGGCTGCCGCCCATGATCAACGCAACCTTTCCATGCAATGGAGCAGACATCAGCTTGTTCCTCACATGGATTTGCGAACCGGCCGATCATGCAATGCGAGGGACAGTGACCGCAATGGCCGATAGCCGCCCGGCGGCTTTCGGGCAGCGAACGCGGCCGCGACGGCCCTTCCCCCCCCGGTTTCCCATATTCGGAGGCCGAGCCCCCTCACCATGAGCCGGCTCCATGCCCCCGGCATGGCTATGAATGTCCGGGGGACATTCATACCTGCTCATCCCTCTCCCCGCCGGGGAGAGGGAGACCCTGGCCCAGCCTGGCCACGACGTGCGGGGTGGCGAGGCGGCAGCCGCGCCAGGCGACGACCAGCAGCAGGACCACGACCGGCGGTCCTGCCGCACCCTTCGCTGGTGGCGAGGCGTCGAAAGGCGACGGCCTTATCGCCAGGGTCGATCAGGCGCCGCGCACGAACAGACCGAGCGCGACGTTGGCCGCAGAGGCGCTCGGGAAGGTCGAGGGCAAAGCCGCGAACGAGTAGCTGGCCGAGACGGCGTTGCGCGGCGAGAAGGCGCTGTCGGTGCTGTCGTTGCCGAACGCCTCCTGGCTCGCCAGAGCGGTGAACGAAATGCTCGAGGCGGCCATCAGCGCGCAGGGATCGCCGGAGAAGACGGCGGCGACCCACTCCTTGCCGGTGAGCGTATATTCCTGCGCCAGCTCGAAGATGCGATGGCCGTTGAAGCCGTCGGCCATGCTGATCTCGCCGGATCCCTCGATCAGTCCGCCGGGAAGCCCTCCGGCCCCTTCGCCGTCGTAGAGCCCGAGCCGGGCGGCCGGGCCGTTATCGCCACCGCCGCTATTGTCGACGAGAATGGCGTCGATGACCATGATCTGGTCGAACGGCACGGCGTAAAGCGTGTCGGCATCCGGGGTGGCGCCGACCGAGCTGAAGGAACGGCCGCGTCCGAGGAAAAATTGTCCGGAATAATTGCGGGCATGGAACATGACGCTACTCCTTTGGTGCACTTGGGTCGCAACAGCGACGACCTGAATCTACACTATCGCCGACCGTGCGGCGAGGGGATGGCGCCGGCAATCAGCTCCAAATCGGAGTGTCTTGTTTGTGGCTTGGCGCGATCCGTCAGCCCAGCCGGGCGACGACATGCGGGGTAGCG
Source organism: uncultured Alphaproteobacteria bacterium (assembly GCA_963848555.1). Lineage (GTDB taxonomy): Bacteria > Pseudomonadota > Alphaproteobacteria > Sphingomonadales > Sphingomonadaceae > Allosphingosinicella. Next base: position 217,461 of record CAWKEE010000009.1, read on the forward strand.
AGGCGGTAGCCGAGCCAGGCGACGACCAGCAGCACGGCCGCGGCGGCGGTGACGAGGAAGAAGCCGGCGCCGGCCGCGCCCGACAGGATCCAGCCGCGGCTGGTGTCGAGCAAGGGCGTCACCGGATTCAATCGGAGCAGGCCGGCCGCCGGCGCGGGATAGAGGATCGGCGTCAGGAAGAACCAGAAGCCGGCGAGCAAAGCGAGGCCGTGGCGGACGTCGTCGTAAAGCAGGCCGAGCGGGGCGGCAGCGAGGCCGAAGGCGAAGCCGAGCAGCGCCAGCGCCAGCATGCCCAATGGCAGCAGCAGCGCGCTCGCCGCCGGCATCACGCCGAAAGCGGCGAGCACCGCGCCGAGCACGAGCAGCCGCACCAGCGCGCTCAAAAGGACGTCGAGCAGGCCGCCGACCAGCACCGCCTCGTGCGGCACGCGGCTGCGGGTGATGATCGTCCGGCCCGCCCAGAGCTGCTGAAGCGGCGAATTGAGGGCATCGACGAACACTTGCCACAGCACCAGTCCGGCAAGGACATGGACCGCATAAGGCAGCTCGGTCGGCCCGACGCTGAAGATGCGGCGCGACTGCAGATAGACGCAGATCAGGGTCGCTGCGGCGGCCGGCAGAAGCAGCCAGACATAGCCGAGCAGCGAGCGGCGGTGACGGGAGCGCAAATTGGCCCGGAACAGCCGCCAGCCGACCGGCAGCGCGCGCCGAAGGTCGCGCCGGGCCCGCGCCGCGAAGCCGGCCGGGTCGGCAAGATCGGGCCGCGCGCTGAAGATCGTCTCCGCCATCCGGCCGACCATAAGCGGCGCTCCGGATGGTGTCGATTGGCCGGCGGCCTGGAAGAGGCGTCCGGGCCGGACTCGTTGAGAGTCATCCGGCGGAAGCCGGGATCCATGAACTCATGCGTCCGCGCATTTCCTCTTGACGCGGTGTTCGTGGGTCCCGGCTTTCGCCGGGATGACTTGGCAGGGAATGACGGGAGGTGGGAAGGATCGGGACAGTGATGTGAACACAGCGCAATTCGCAAGTGAACCCGTCGATTTCCTCACCTTTCGCGGCGCCCGCCGACACCGCTTGCGCTTTGTCCTCGAAAAGCACAGCCGGCCGGAAAAACCGCTGTACAGCGCGTCGGATTCGGACTAATTGCGGGCCACTCCCAAGAGAGTAGCAGGCAGCAACTTTCCAGGCCCCGGACCCTTTCCCGGGGCCTTTTTCCTGCCTCGAGCCGGCGGTCTGGAAATAATACCCGCCGTCCGAGCCCCCTTCACCCCAACCATCGGGGCCGCTCTTGGGTTCGTCCGGGGGACGAACCTGCAGCCCCGATCCCCGCCGGGGAGAGGGAGCTGCCTGGACAGGACGACTTCGCGCCTGTTTACAAGCGTGTCAGCATGGTCAAAGTCGCGCGCACGCGCGAGTCGCCATGGTCATCAAATTGTAAACCGGCGATTTTCCTAGGTTATCCGCCGCTACTTCGCTATTGATCCGAATTGGGCCAACTCAGCGCCTGTAGGGGGGCGTCCGGCTATCCGGCATTCTGGGGGAGTTTTGAGATCATGGTTGCTTCCGTCTCGGTGGCGCGTTCGCGCACTTTCCTCAACGACGCCGACGGCGACACTGTTGCGGATCCAGGCGATACCTTCATCCACACCATCATCATCACCAACACCGGCCCCGATGATGCGACCAACGTCCTCCTGACCGAATCCGAGAACGGCCTCACCATCGATGCCGGCTCGTTCAAGATCGGCCCGATCGCCAATGACGATTCGCTCGGCAATTGCGTCGGCAACACCCCCCTCACCTTCACCGCCGGCCAGCTGACCGGCAACGACCTCGACCCCGACGACGGCACCCCCACCTTCACCATCACCAAGATCAACAACACGGTGATCGTCGAGGACGTGCCGATCGCGGTCACCGGCGGCACCGTCACCATGACCAGCCCCGGCAATTTCACGTTCGACCCGACCGCCGGATTCGAGGGCGCGGCTTCCTTCACCTACGAGGTCACCGACGACCAGGGCGTGACCAGCGTCGACGCGACGCCGGGCAACGTCTCGATCACCGTCACCGACCCGATCTGGTATATCGACAGCCTCAACGGCAGCAACGTCACCGGCGACGGCACGTTCGACAATCCGTTCGCGACGATGGCGCCGATCTCGACCGGCGGCACGTTCGACACCGGCGTCATGGGCGACGATGCCGGCGACACCATCTTCCTCTATGACCGCGGCGGCACCTACACGACCAGCATCGTGCTCGAGGCGGGCCAGAAGCTCTATGGCGACAGCTTCGATCCGATGCCCAACGGCATGACGATCGGCGCGTCGACCAACAACACGTCGATCCAGTATAGCGGCGTCGGCGTCACCCTCTCGACCGACAACACGATCAACGGCCTCAACCTGACCGGCACCGCCAACGGCGCGATCGGCATCGAGGACGGCGGCGGCAGCGTCACCACCAGCGGCGGGACGCTGACCATCGACAACACGTCGATCATGGGCTCGGGCAAGGCGGTCGACATCGACCAGGGCGGCAACCTGGCCGTCACCCTCGACACCTTGAGCTCGCAAAACTCGACCACCCAGGGCGTCCAGCTCGCCGGCACCGCCAGCCTCGGGCACCGGCCTGCATCACCGGCACGTTCAGCGCCACCGCGGGCACCATCCAGACCGCCTCGGACCATAATTTCCAGATCGGCACCGGCGGCGGCGCCAATACCGGCGGCACCATCGCGGTCGACTATGACGGCGCGCTCAACACTTCGATCAGCGGCTCGGCGGTCCATATCGCCGGCCGCACCTCGCCGGCTCCGGCGACATCCGCTTCGACGGCAACATCTTCCAGGACAGCGGCGCCAGCACCACCAGCGACGGCATCGTCGTCACCAACGTCGCCGACGGCAACATCCTCTTCACCGGCACCAAGACGATCGACATGATCGGCTCCGGCGACAACGCCGTCTCGGTGACCGCCAACAGCGGCGCGGTGGTCAATTTCAGCGGCGGCGCGTTCAACATCGACACCGACAGCGGCCACGGCTTCGCGATCAGCCAGACCGGCGGCCAGGTCAACGTCTCGGTCGCCGCCGACGTCGACACCACGACCGGGCGCGGCCTCAGCATCACCGGCTCGACCGGCGGCGCCACCAACTTCACCGGCGGCAGCCTCACCATCACCACCACCACCGGCGACGCGCTCCATTCCAACAACGCCGCGACCGGCTCCAGCCTGACCATCACCGGATCGGGCAACACGCTCAACACCACCGCCGGCGGCCAGCTGGTCGACATCGCCAATACCGGCACTTCGGCGATCACCTTCAATTCGATGGTGCAGACCAGCGGCACCATCGCAGACGACGCGATCAGCGTGAACAATCTCGACGGCGGCACCTGGACCACCACCACCATCACCGTCACCGGCACCAGCGGCGCCGGCAGCGACGGCATCGTCATCCAGGGCGGCTCGTCGACCGCCTTCAACCTCGGCACGGTCAGCGTCAGCCGGCACCGGCGACGACGGCATCGAACTCAATGGCGTCAACGGCGCCGTCGACATCGACAATATCAGCATCCAGAACACGACCGGCCAGGGCCTCGAGATCAACAGCGCCTACCAACAGCGTCAACATCGACGCCGGCGGCATCGGCAACACCAACGACCCGACTGCCGAAGCCGTGCTGATCACCGGCGGGACCGGCAACGTGACAGTGGCGGCGAGCGTCACCAAGACCACCGCCGGCAACGTCGTCGAGGTCGAGAATCACGACAGCGGAACCGTCACCTTCTCCGGCGCCATCTCGGCGACCGGCAGCGTCGACAACGGCATCCTCATCAACAATAGCGGCGGCGGCACGATCGCCTTCACCAACGCCACCAAGACGCTGACCACCGGCGCCAGCAACGCCGTCACCATCAGCAACAACGGCGCCGCGGTCGACTTCACCGGCGGCACCCTGGTGATCAACACCACCGGCGGCACCGGAATCTCGGCCGGCACCACCGTCGACCAGCACCGGCGGCGACCTCACCGTCAGCGGCTCGGGCAACACCATCACCTCGACGACCGGAAGCGCGTTCGTGCTGCACGGCACCGACAGCGACGGCCTCACCTTCCAGCAGATCAACAAGAATGGCGGCACCGCCACCGCCATCTTCATCAAGGATGCCGGCACCGACGGCTTCACGATCACCGGCACCGGATCGACCGCCAATTCGGGCGGCATCCTCCAGAATATCGGCGACGGCGGCAACAACGCCTCGAACGCGGTGGGCCACGGCGTCTATGTCGAGAATACGACCGGCATCACGCTCAACAACATGCTGATCGGCAACGGCACGACGATCGAGAATTTCGGCATACGCGGTCTCAACGTCACCAACTTCACCTTGCGCGATTCGGTGGTCAACGGCCTGTCCGGCGACACCGCCGGCGGCCTGCTCGAATCCGCCGTCTTCTTCAACAATCTGCACGGCGTCGGCCTGTTCGAGGGCAACAGCATCTCGGGCGGCTACATCGACAACATGCGGATCCACAACAATGTGGCGGGGGCGAACACGCTGAACCTGTTCGTCCGCGACAGCGCCAGCGACGCGGCGATCTTCGGCAGCAACGGCACCACCAACGACGCCAGCGACGCGCTGAACATCCAGGTCTCCAGCGACAACACGATCCTGGCCCTGGTCGACGGCGTCCAGTTCACCGCCTGGCGCGGCGACGGCCTTCAGGCCACCGCCACCAACACCGCCAACCTCGAAATCACGGTGCAGAACAACACCTTCTTCAACGCCCACAGCAACATCGCCGCGGCCGGCGGCATCGGCGTGGTGATCACCGGCACCGCCGGCGGCGGCAGCTGGGGCGTGGACTACACCATCCAGGACAATCAGTTCACCGGCTCGAAGGGCCCCGCGCTCGCCGCCAGCTTCTTCACCACCGCCGGCGGCACCGCCCGCGGCTTCGTCGACGACAATATCATCGGCACCGACAACGGCCTCGGCCAGCTCAACGGCTCGGAGGAGGCGACCGGTATCTTCATCGACTCCGAGCGCATCACCGGCGGCACCGGCCTGTTCACCCATTTTGTGACGGTGTCCGACAACCAGATCCGCGACACCAAGCAGAGCGGCATCCTCGTCGGCGCGCGCAACGGCGGCAGCGCCGTCGACAACGTCATCACCGAAATCTACATCACCAACAACATCGTCGAGGAGATGGGCGGCGTCAGCGCGATCGCCGGGCTGCACATGACCGCCGGCGGCGCCGCCACCGATTTCGGCATCGTCCGCGCCGACGTCTCCGGCAATCTGTTCGATATCAACGGCACGACCAACGCCTACGCGCCGATCTTCCTCGACCAGATCCTGGGAACTGCGTCGAAATACGAGTTCCCCGGCCATCCCGGCACCAACGGCGACTCCGCCGCCACCGACAATTATTTCGACGTCACCAAGGCCAACAATGCCGTCTTCGACCCCGGCCAGCTGGACCCGGGCTCGTTCGTCTTCTCCCCCGACGCGACGATCGACAACGGCGTGCTGGCGGCGGCGCAGACCGGATCGAACACCCAGCTGCCGACCGGCGCGATGCAGGCGGCCGACCCGCCGGCCGAAGAGCCCGCAGTCGAGGAGCCGGCGCCTTCCGATCCGACCCCGCCGACCGACGATGCCGGCGATCCCGGCGACGGCGGCGATGACGGCGACACCGGCGGCGGCGACAGCGGCGGCGGCGATCCCGCGCCCGATCCGGAGCCGCAACCCGAGCCCGAGCCCGGCCACCCCGTCATCGTCAACGACAACGTCCTGACCCAGGCCGAGCTCGACTGGCTGGTCGAGGCGGCGATCCAGCGCTGGGCCGACGCCGGCGCCAGCGACGCGCAGCTGGCCGCGATGCGGGCCACCTCCTTCTCGATCGCCGAAATGAGCGGCCTCTATCTCGGCTCGAGCTCGGCCGGCAACGTCACCGTCGACAGCGACGGCGCCGGCCATGGCTGGTTCCTCGACACCACGCCGGGCGAGGACAGCGAATATCACGGCAGCGGCACCCGCCTCGCCGCCGACGCGGGCGGCGACGCCGCCGGCCGGATGGACCTGCTGACCGTGCTGATGCACGAGCTCGGCCACCAGGTCGGCCTCGACGACGACTATAACGTCAACCAGGCCGACGAGCTGATGTACGGCTATGCCAATCGCAGCGAGCGGCGGCTGCCCGCCGCCGACGACCTGATCGGCGCCGACATGGAGCATGCCGGCCACGAGAGCTTCGTCGAATCGCCGATGGTGATCCCGCTGCTGCCCGACGGCAAGGCGGTCAAGGTCATCTACAAATCGACGGTCGACCCGTTCAACAACCAGGTCATCACCGGCAATCCGTTCAGCAACACCTCGACCGTCAGCGGCGACAATTTCACCACCGCCGTCAGCACCCCCGAGGCGCTGCTGGTCGACTCGCTGAGCCTGGGCAACCAGGTCTATATCGACGTCAACAATGACGGCGACTATGACAGCGGCACCGACACCGCGGTCGACGGCGTCGACCTGACCCTGTTCGTCGACAACGGCACCACGCTCGGCGTGCTCGACTCCGGCGACACCCAGATCGCCACCGACGAGACCGCCGGCGGCGGCCTGTACAGCTTCGACAACCTCGCGCCGGGCACCTACATCGTCCGCGTCGATTCCGGCAATTTCACGTCCGGCGGGGCGCTCGAGAACCGGATCACCGCGCCGGGCACCGCCGATCCCGACGACGGCGATCCCGACACCGACCATGACGATAACGGCATCGACGCGCTCGGCGGCAGCGTCGCCAGCAAGGCGATCACGCTCGCCTACAATACCGAGCCGACCGCCGCCCTCGGCAACGACACCAACAACACGCTCGATTTCGGCTTCCTGCTGCCCAACCAGGCGCCGGTCATCACCTCGCCGGCCACCGCCAGCGGCAATGAGGACAATTCGATCGCGATCACCGGCCTGTCGGTCGCCGACGTCGACGCCGGCACCGGCGACCTCTTGGTCACCCTTTCGGTCGCCAACGGCACGCTCGACCTCGGCACCACCACCGGCCTCACCGTGATCGGCGAGAATACGGGGCTGGTCACGCTCGAAGGCACGCTCACCAACCTCAACAACGCTCTGGCGACCCTGTCCTTCAATCCGACCGCGGATTTCAACGGCAGCCCGGTCAACCTCGGCATCACCGCCAACGACCAGGGCAATACCGGCCCCGATCCGGGGCTGACCGGCGACGGCGACAGCGAGGAAGACACCGCCACCGTCGCGATCACCGTCAACGCGGTCGTCGACATCGCCAACGACACCGTCAACCTGACCGAGGATGCCGGCGCCACCAATCTCACCGGCGTCAACGACCCGCTCGCCAACGACAATTTCGAGAATAGCGGACGGGCGATCACCGCGGTCAGCGATCCGACCCACGGCACCGCCATCATCAACGACAACGGCACCGGGCTCGACGCGAGCGACGACTTCATCGTCTACACGCCCGACGCCGATTATGAAGGCGCCGACAGCTTCACCTATACGGTGACTTCCGGCGGGGTGACCGAGCAGGCGACGATCAACGTCAACCTCAGCGCGGTCAACGACGCGCCGACCGGCACCGACGACACGATCACCGCGGTCGAGGACACGTTCCGCGTCCTCAACGCCATCGACTTCGGCTTCGACGACGTCGACACCGGCGACGTGCTGAGCGAGGTGATCATCAACGGCGTCACCGGCGGCACGCTCTATATCGACACCGGCGCCGACGGCTTCGACGATCCGGGCGACGCGGTCTCGTCCTTCCCGGCGACGGTGACGGCGGCCCAGCTCGGTTCCAACCAGGTCGCGTTCAAGGCGGCGCCCAATGCCAACGGCGCCGGCCTCGGCGAGATCACCTTCAACGTGGTCGACGACAGCGGCGCATTGAACGACACTTCGGTGGCCGAGAACACGCTCATCGTCGACGTCACCGCGGTCAACGACGCGCCGACTCTGCAGCTGAGCAATGTCGGCCCGAGCGCGACGCTCGACTATGACGAGGGCGATCTCGCCTCGGCGATGGCGCCGACCGCGATCCTCGACGACGTCGACTCGCTCAACTTCGGCGGCGGCTCGCTGACCGTCTCGTTCGCCGCCAACGGCACGACCGCCGACCAGCTCGGCATCCTCGCCGCCGACGGCATCACCACCAGCGGCACCGACGTGCTGTTCAACCTGGTCGACATCGGCGACTTCTCGGGCGGCGCCAACGGCACCAATCTGGTCATCACCTTCGACACCGACGCCAGCGAGACGGCGGTCGAGGCGCTGATCCACGCGATCAGCTATTCGAACAACAGCGACGACCCCTCGGAGCTGTCACGCACCGTCAACTATCTGGTCGACGACGGCGACGGCGGCACCTCGACGGCGACCGCCAATGCCGCGGTCAACGTCAACGCGATCAACGACGGGCCGGTCAACACGCCGGGCGGAATCGTCAACATCGCCGAGGACAGCGGCGCGACCACGCTTTCCGGAATGTCGATCGCCGACCCGGATTCGGGCGGCGACGACATCATCGTCGGCTTCGACGTCGAGCACGGCACGCTCGCCATCAACACCGGCGTGGTCGGCGGCATCACGGCCGGCGACATCCAGTTCCAGGACGCGAACACGATCGTCGTCGTCGCCACCCGGGCCGAGATCAATACGACCCTGGCCGACGCGGCCGGCCTGACCTACACGCCGGACGCCCATTATCACGGCAACGACACGCTCGAGATCGCGACCAACGACAACGGCCAGAATGGCGACGATCCGGGCCTGACCGGCGATCCGAACAACGAGCAGGACCTCGACACCCGCCAGATCAGCATCTCGGCGGTCAACGATCAGGTCAGCTCGACGGTGACCAGCCCGATCAACGTCAACGAGGACACGGCCGGCGCGCTGACCCTGTCCATCTCCGACATCGACACGACGCTGAGCCCGAACGGCATCTACCAGGTCACCCTGACCGCCACCAACGGCACCACCACGCTGACGACGACGACCGGCCTCACCTTCTCGGCCGGCAACGGCGACGACGACGCGGTGATGACGTTCCGCGGCACATTGGACGACATCAACACCGCGCTCGGCACCGCCAGCTTCAAGGGCTCGTCCAATTTCAACGGCGCCGCCTCGGTGCAGATCGACGTCACCGACGACGTGCTCGGCACCGTCGCCACCGGCTCGGGCACCGGCACCAGCGACAGCGACACGATCAGCATCACCGTCGATCCGGTCGACGACGATCCGACGGCGACCGACGATAATTTCATCACCAACGAGGCGACCGACATCACCGCCCAGAATCTGCTCGCCAACGAAGCGGATCCGGACGGCGGCGCGGCGCCGACCATCAGCCAGGTCAACGGCATGAACGTCGTCGGCAGCGAGATCACTTTGGCCTCCGGCGCCAAGCTGACGGTCAATGCGAACGGCACCTTCCACTACAAGCCGAACGACGCCTTCGACGATCTCGCCGAGTTCGGCTCGGGCGCGTCCAACACGCTCGATTCCGACAGCTTCACCTACACGCTGACCACCGGCGGCACCGCGACGGTGAACCTCACCATCCAGGGCGATTATTCGGATCCGCATCTGATGCTCGGCACCGCCGGCGACGACAATATCACCGGCACCTTCTTCGACGACATCTTCAGCCCCGGCACCGGCGCCGACACGATGACCGGAGATTATGGCGACGACGTCTATGAGGTCGACCAGACCGGCGACCAGACGATCGAGGTGTTCGGCGCGGGCACCGACGAAGTCCGGAGCACGATCAACTGGACGCTGCACAAGCATCTCGACGATCTGACCCTGCTCGGCGCGGCCACCGACGGCACCGGCAACCAGCTCGCCAACACCATCGTCGGCAACGCCAACAACAACGTGCTCGACGGCCTCGGCGGCGCCGACACGATGCGCGGCGGCGGCGGCGACGACCTCTATTTCGTCCAGAGCCCCAGCGACCAGGCGATCGAGACCAGCCTCGCCAACGGCACCGACACGGTGGTGAGCTCAGCCAATCAGTTCACGCTGGGCGCCTTCGTCGAGAATCTGATCCTGGTCGGCAACGCCGTCAGGGGCGACGGCAACGGCCTCGACAATCTGATCATCGGCAATGCCCGCGGCAACGTTCTCGACGGCAAGGTCGGCGCCGACGAGATGCGCGGCGGCGCCGGCGACGACCTTTATCATGTCGACAATGCCGGCGACGTGATCGTCGAGCTGAACGGCGGCGGCAACGACACCGCCCGCGCCACGGTCGATTACACGATCGGCTACGGCGTCAATCATCTCGAGCTGGCCGGTACCGCGCTCATCGGCACCGGCAATAATGGCGGCAACCACATCACCGGCAACGGCCTCAACAATCTGCTCAAGGGGCTCGAGGGCAACGACCGGCTGACCGGCGGCAATGGCGACGACAAATTGGTCGGCGGCCTCGGCAACGACGTGCTGCAGGGCGATGCGGGCGCGGACACCTTCTATTTCAGCACCGAGCTCAATCCGGCGACCAATGTCGACGACATCCTCGATTATTCGGTGGCGGACGACACCATCCGGCTCAACACCGACGTGTTCGATGCGATCGGCCTGGGCACGCTCAGCGCGACGGCGTTCCACACCGGCGCGACGGCGACGACGGCCGCGCACCGGATCATCTACAATTCGGCGACCGGCAGGCTTTATTATGACGAGGACGGCAACGGCTCGGCGCACGACCAGATATTGTTCGCCACGCTCGATACCGGCCTCGCGCTGACCAACGCCGACTTCGTCGGGTACTGAGAAATGACCCTCTCGCCCTGACCGACGAGAGGGGATTGCGGTCATAACTCCTCCCCGGAACGGGGAGGGGGACCATGCGCAGCATGGTGGAGGGGCCCACGTCGGTACCCTCACAGCATCCGGCGCCTAATCTCGACTATGGGCCCCCTCCACCACCAGCCTGCGGCTGGCGGTCCCCCTCCCCGTTCCGGGGAGGAATTCTAGCCCAAAGCCGCCAGATAGCGCTGGCGCAGCGCGTCCAGGGGCAGCAGGGCGCCGGCCTCCTCGACGTGCCAGAACATCCAGCCGTTGCACGACGGCGCGCCCTGCGCGGCGGCGCCGATCTTGTGGATCGACCCCTGTTCGACGCCCCACGCGACCGAGCCGTCGGCGAGCACGGTGGCGCTCCAGCGCCGCTTCGCGTCGGTGAGCCGGGTGCCGGGCGGGACCATGCCGGTCTCGACCAGAACCCCGAACGGCACTTTGGGCAGGGTGCGGCGCGACGCCATCGTCCGCATCGCGCTCTCGTCCAGCGCCAATGTGGCGTCGATCCGGTCGCGCGCGACCTCGATATAGCGTTTCTCGCGCTCGATGCCGATCCAGTGCCGGCCGAGCCGTCGCGCGACCGCGCCGGTGGTGCCGGTGCCGAAGAAGGGATCGAGCACGACGTCGCCGGGATTGGTGCAGGCGAGCAGCACCCGGTAGAGCAAGGCTTCGGGCTTCTGGGTCGGATGGGCCTTGACGCCGCCCTCCTTCACCCGCTCGCCGCCGGCGCAGATCGGGATCACCCAGTCGGAGCGCATCTGCAGCTCGTCGTTCAGCGCCTTCATCGCGCGATAGTTGAAGGTGTAGCGGCTGTCCTCGCCGCGCGACGCCCAGATCAGGGTCTCATGGGCATTGGTGAAGCGGGTGCCGCGGAAATTCGGCATCGGGTTCGACTTGCGCCAGATGATGTCGTTGAGGATCCAGTAGCCGAGATCCTGCAGCGCCGCCCCGACCCGGTAGATATTGTGGTAGCTGCCGATCACCCACAAGGTCCCGTCCGGCTTCAATAGCCGCCGCGCCTCGCCGAGCCAGGCGCGGGTGAAGCGGTCGTAATCGGCGAAGTCGGCGAACTTGTCCCAATCGTCGTCGACCGCGTCGACCCGGCCGCCCTCGGGCCGGAACAGGTCGCCGCCCAGTTGGAGATTGTAGGGCGGGTCGGCGAAGATCATGTCGATCGAGCGGTCGGGCAGATCGGCCATCGCCGCGACGCAGTCGCCCGGGATGATCCGGTCGAGCGGCAGATCGGGCGCCGCCGCCCCCCTCCTGGCCGGCCGCAGGACCGCCCCGATCCGCCCCAACACCGTCATTCACCACCCCCCAGGCACGAAAGGCCATGCTGAGTCAGCCGCAGCGCGCGGTCAAGTCGTGACAGTTACGAAACAGGGTTAAGAAAGGTTAAATCTGGTGGGGAACGAAATGGTCCCCGCTAGATGTTGTGGCCGCGCGCCGAGTTCAGACTCAATTTGAAGTAGGTGTGGCGCGAAAGACTCAGCCGTCAGAAATCCTCCCCGGAACGGGGAGGGGGACCATGCGAAGCATGGTGGAGGGGGCCCGCGGTGATGCCGGACTGATCCGTCGGAAGCCTTGCCGGTGCCAGCGTGGGCCCCCTCCACCACCAGCCTCCGCCTTCGGCTCCGGCTGGCGGTCCCCCTCCCCGTTCCGGGCAGGAGCTAGAGGCCCAAAGTCAGCTGGCGGACCGGGGCGAAGCTGCGGCGGTGGAGCGGGGTCGGGCCCAAAGCCGCCAGCGCGCGCTGATGCTCGGGCGTCGGATAGCCCTTGTTGGTCTCCCAGCCATAGCCGGGATAGTCCTTCGCATGGTCGAACATGATGCGGTCGCGGGTGACCTTGGCGACGATCGAGGCGGCGGCGATCGAGCGGCATTTGGCGTCGCCCGCGACGATCGCCACCGACGGCCGCCCCCAGTCCGGGCAGCGTTTGCCGTCGACCAGCACCATCGCGGGCTCGACGCCGAGCGCCTCGACCGCGCGGCACATGGCCAGCATCCGCGCCCAGAAGATGTTGAGGCGGTCGATCTCCTCGACCGAAGCGATGCCGACGCCGATCGCCGCCACCTTGCTCAACCGGGCGTAGATCGCCTCGCGGGCGGGCGCCGGCAACGCCTTGGAATCGTCGATGCCGCGCGGGAAGCGGTGGCGGTCGAGGATCACCGCCGCCGCCACCACCGGCCCGGCGAGCGGCGCGCACCCCGCCTCGTCGACCCCCGCCACCGGATCGGGATGCACCTTCTCGAGCCTGAAGCAGGGCCGCGCCATGGCAAAGCAGCGTAGGATTCCCGTTCCCGTCATTCCAGCGAAAGCGGGAATCTCATGGCGCTTTCCTGTGGATATGTCCGCTCAATCCGGGTCCTCCCACTGGAAGTCGGTGACGAACTGATGTCCCAGCGGCCCGCGCCCCTGCCCGAGGCCGGGGGCCTCGATGATCGCCAGCCGCACGAAGCGGATCGCCTGCTCGAACGCCTTGCGGATCGGCAGGCCGGCGCCCAGGCCGCAGGCCAGCGCGCTCGCCAGCGTGCAGCCGGTGCCGTGCGTGTCGTCGGTGTCGAATCTTTTGCCGCGCAGCTCGCACAGGGGGCCGCTCGGCGACAGCAGCCGATCGACGATCTCATCTCCCTCGGCATGGCCGCCTTTGAGCAGCAGGTGGCAGCCATGATCGAGGATCGCCGCCTCGCCGCCCAGCGCCTCGAGCTCGGGAAGGTTGGGCGTGACCACCGAGGCCAGCCGCATCAGCCGGTCGAAGGCGGCGATGGTCGGCGCGTCGGCCAGCACCGAGCCGCTGGTCGCGACCATCACCGGATCGAACACGATCGGAACCGCGAGATTTTCCAGCCGATCCGCCACTTTATGGGCAGTCTCGGCCGAGCCGATCATGCCGATCTTGACCGCGTCGACGCCGATGTCGCTCACCACCGAATCGATCTGGGCGACCACCATGTCGGCCGGCACCGCCATCACCGCCTGGACGCCGAGCGTGTTCTGGGCGGTGATCGCGGTGATCGCGGTCATCGCGTGGCCGCCGAGCATCGTCACCGTCTTGATGTCGGCCTGGATGCCGGCGCCGCCTCCGGAATCGGAGCCGGCGACGATCAGGATGCGCGGCGTGGTCACAACCGCCTCACCGTCACCCCGGCGAATAGAGGGGGTCACGCCGGGCCCTTCCTCACCGTCGAGGCCGGATATTTGTCCAGCAGGTGCGCCGGGCGGATCGGGCGGGGCTCGAAATTGCCCCCGCAATTGGGGCAGACCCCCGCCAGCGGCCCGTCGACGCAGGCCGCGCAGAAAGTGCATTCGAAAGTGCAGATGCGCGCCTCGCCGCTGTCCGGCGGAAGGTCGCGGCCGCAGCGCCCGCAATCGGGTCTCAGCTCGAGCATGTCCGACTTCCGATCGGCTCGTACATCATTCCCTCACCCTGCGCCGCTTCGCGGCGCTGTCCCTCTCCCCCGCGCGGGGGAGAGGGATTATGCCGCTTTGACCGCCTCGCAGATCGCGTCGACCACCTGGGCGACGACGCCTTCGTCCTCGCCCTCGGCCATCACCCGGATCACCGGCTCGGTGCCCGACTTGCGGATGACGAGGCGGCCGCTGCCGGCGAGCCGCGCCTCGCCGTCGGCGATCGCCGCCTTGACGCTTTCGCTGCGCAGCGGCGCGCCGCCTTCGAAGCGCACGTTCTTCAGGAGCTGCGGCAGCGGCTCGAACAGGTTCAGAAGCTCGCTCGCCCTGCGGCCGCTGTCGACCAGGCAGGCCAGCACCTGCAGCGCCGCGACCAGGCCGTCGCCGGTGGTGGCATAATCGGTGAGGATGATGTGGCCCGATTGCTCGCCGCCGACATTGTAGCCGCCGGCGCGCATCGCCTCGAGCACGTAGCGGTCGCCGACTTTGGTCCGGTGGAGGCCGAGCCCCTGCCCCTCCAGGAAGCGCTCGAGGCCGAGATTGGACATCACCGTGGCGACGACGCCGCCGCCCCTGAGCGTGCCGCGGCGGTGCCAGGACGAGGCGATCAGCGCCATCATCTGGTCGCCGTCCACCTCCTCGCCGGTTTCGTCGACGACGATCAGCCGGTCGGCGTCGCCGTCGAGGGCGAGGCCGATATCGGCGCCGGTCTCGACCACCCGCCGGCGCAGCAAGGCGGTATCGGTCGATCCGCATTCGTCATTGATGTTGAGGCCGTTCGGGCTGACGCCGATCGCCTCGACCTCGGCGCCGAGCTCCCACAAGGCGGACGGCGCGACCTGATAGGCGGCGCCGTGGGCGCAGTCGATCACCACCCTCAATCCGGCCAGAGTGAGCTGCGGCGGGAAGGTCGCCTTGGCGGCATGGATGTAGCGGCCGCGCGCATCCTCGATCTTGCGCGACCGGCCGATCGCCTCGGAGGCGACCAGCCGCGGCTCCTTCTCGAGCAAGGCCTCGATCGCCGTCTCGTCCGCGTCGGACAGCTTGTAGCCGTCCGGGCCGAACAATTTGATGCCGTTGTCGACGAACTTGTTGTGGCTGGCGGAGATCATCACCCCCAGGTCCGCGCGCATGCTATGGGTCAGCAAGGCGACCGCCGGGGTCGGCACCGGCCCGACCATCACCACGTCCATGCCGACGCTGGTGAAGCCGGCGATCAGGGCGGTCTCCATCATGTAGCCGGACAGCCGCGTGTCCTTGCCGATCACCACCCGGTGGCGGTGGTCGCCGCGCAGGAAATGCGCGCCCGCCGCCTGGCCGATCCTCAAGGCCATGCCGGCGGTCATCGGCATCCTGTTGGTCCGGCCCCGGATACCGTCCGTCCCGAAGAATTTGCGCGTCATCTGAAGTCTTGGGCCCCTGTCATGGTGAGGGACTGATAGCGCGGTGAGCGAGCAATGGCGAGAATGGGGACAGTCACTTTTCCGCGACGCGGGGACAGTCACTTCCCAGACGTTTCGAACGACGGCGTGGAAAAGTGACTGTCCCCTTGTCTCCACCGCCGGTAAGGACCGCCCCCATGTCGGCCCCGACCCGGATCCTGCTGGCGCTCGTGTTCGGCCTCCTGGCCGGCATCGCCAGCGTCGCGATCGGCGGCGCCTGGGTCGAGCGGGCGATTCTCGTCGCCGAGCCGATCGGCGGCATGTGGCTCAATGCGCTGCGCATGACGATCGTGCCGCTGGTCGTGTCGCTGCTGATCACCGGCATCGCCGCCTCCGCCGAGGCGGCGCGCGCCGGCCGGCTCGCCACCCGGGCGATGATCCTGGTCGTGCTGCTGCTGTGGACCTCGTCGATCGCCGCGGCCTTGCTCACCCCTTTGTTCCTCGGCCTGTTTCCGCTGCCGGCCGAATCGACCGCGGCGCTGCGCGAGGCGCTGACCGCGAGCGAGCCGGTCGGCGAGGTGCCGGGCTTCGCCGATTTCCTGCGCTCCATCGTGCCGACCAACCCGGTCGCGGCGGCGGCCGAGGACGCGATCCTGCCGCTGATCCTGTTCACTTTGGTGTTCGCCTTCGCGCTGACCCGGCTGCCGGCCGAGCCGAGGGAGCGGCTGGTCGGCTTCTTCCAGGCGGTCGCCGACACGATGCTGGTGGTGATCGGCTGGGTGCTGTGGATCGCGCCGATCGGGGTGTACGCGCTCGCTTATGTGGTCGGCGCCCGCGCCGGCGGCTCGGCGTTCGGCGCCTTGCTCCATTATGTGCTGGTCGTCACCGCGGTCGGCGTGGTGGTGTGGCTGGCCGCCTGGCCGCTCGCCCTGTTCGGGGCGAGGATCGGGCTCGGCGCCTTCACCCGCGCGGTCGCGCCGAGCCAGGCGGTGGCGTTCAGCACCCAATCGTCGCTGGCCTCGCTGCCGGCGATGCTGCGCGGCGCCGCCCGGCTCGACATACCGGTGGCGGCGTCGGGCGTGGTGCTGCCGATGGCGGTGGCGATCTTCCGCGCCACCGGGCCGGCGATGAACCTGGCGGTCGCGATCTACATCGCCTACTGGTTCGGCCACGAGCTGACCCCGGCGCAGATGGCGATCGGCATCGCCGCCGCGGCGACGACGACGATGGGCGCGGTCGGCATACCCGGCCAGGCCAGCTTCATCACCTCGATCGCGCCGATCTGCCTGGCGATGGGGCTGCCGATCGAGCCGCTGGCGCTGCTGATCGCGGTCGAGGTGCTGCCCGATATCGTCCGCACCTTGGGCAATGTCAGCATGGACGTCGCCGCCACCGCCACCGTCGCGAGGCGGACCGGATTCACCGACGAGGAAGCGGTCAGCGAGCAGGACCGCATCCTGGAGGAGGGCCTATGAAGCAGCGCATTTTGGGCCAGGGGCTGGAAGTCTCGGCGATCGGGATCGGCTGCATGCCGATGGTCCGGGGCGGCAACATCACTTACGGCGCCGAAGCCGAGGAGGACGAGTCGATCGCCACCCTCCTCCGCGCGATCGAGCTCGGCATCACTTTCTTCGACACCGCCCAGATTTACGGCCCGTTCCAGAACGAGGAGCTGGTCGGGCGCGCGATCAGGGGCCGCCGCGACGGCCTGGTGATCGCCACCAAGTTCGGCTTCCGCTTCGACGGCAGCCAGATCACCGGCCTCGACGGCAGCCCGGAAAATGCCCGCCGCGCCTGCGAGGGATCGCTGCAGCGGCTCGGCATCGAAATCATCGACCTTTATTATCAGCACCGGGTCGATCCCGCCGTGCCGATCGAGGAGACGGTCGGCGGCATGGCCGAGCTGGTGCGCGAGGGCAAGGTCCGCCATATCGGCCTGTCCGAGGCCGGCCCGGAGACGATCCGGCGCGCCCACGCCGTCCACCCGATCAGCGCGCTGCAGTCCGAATATTCGCTGTGGGAGCGCGACGTCGAGCAGGACATATTGCCGGTCTGCCGCGAGCTGGGCATCGGCTTCGTCCCCTACAGCCCGCTCGGGCGCGGCTTCCTGACCGGCCAGATCAAAAGCCGCGACGACCTTCCCGCCAATGACTGGCGGCGCAACGACCCGCGCTATTCGGAGGAGAATTTCGACGCCAATCTGCGCCTCGTCGAGGTGGTGCGCGCCGTCGCCGACCGCCATCGCGCCTCGCCGGCGCAGGTGGCGCTGGCCTGGCTTCTGGCGCAGGGCGGAGACATCGTCCCGATTCCCGGCAGCAAGCGCCGCTTGACGCTCGAGGACAGCGCCGCCGCGGCCGATCTCGCGCTCACCGGCGACGATCTGGCCGAGCTCGACGCCGCCCGCGCCGTGCAGGGCCCGCGCTACGGCGAAATGGGGATGCGGATGGTCCGGCTCTAGTGTGCTGGATTTGAAGTTCGCCTGCTTATCGGATCACGCCCGGAGCGAACTTCAAATCCAAAAAAGCACACTAGATTCATAGGGTTGCTAGTGTGGCTGAAGATTCGGAAATTCGCTCCGGCGCAGCCATGAGATCAGGCGAATTTCCGAATCGCCACACTAGCGGCCGGGATACTTCTCCCGGTTTCTTGCGTGGACGAAATGACTTCCTCTGCGGCGGCGCATCGCTTAAGTTGCCGCTCTGCCGGAAAGTGCTGCGTTCAGACAGACATGAAACAGGGGAGAGCAGAATGAGCACTCGCACCTTTGCGCTGATTTTCGGAATCGTCTTCCTCGCCGTCGGCGCGCTCGGCTTCGTGCCGAGCATGGTCGAACCGCTTCATCCCGGCCATCCGACCGTCGATCCGGAAGGCGGGCTGCTGCTCGGCCTGTTCCCGATCAACCTCTATCACAACATCGTCCACATCATCTTCGGCCTGTGGGGGCTCGCCGCATCGCGCTCGCTCGGCGGCTCGGTCGGCTATGCCCGCGGCGTCGCCATCATCTATGCGGTGCTGACCGTCCTCGGCCTGGTTCCCAGCCTCAACACGCTGGGCGGGATGGTGCCGCTCTACCAGAACGACGTCTGGCTGCACGCGGCGCTGGCGCTGGTCGCCGCCTATTTCGGCTGGGTGCACCGCAACCCCGCCGCCGTCTGAGCCGGACTCCCCTCCCCTCCCTGCACGCAGGGAGGGGAACCGGACGCCGCGGCGGCCGTCCCGCGCGCCGCATCCCCTCGTCGCAAACGGCTGCAAAGCCGCTCGTGTGGCGATTCGGAAATTGGCCTGATCCTGGAGGCGCGCCGGAGCGAATTTTCCGAATCTCCAGCCACACCGGCAACCTTATGAAGCTGGTGTGCTTCCTGGATTTGACGTTCGCTCCGAGGTGCCCCGATAATCAGGCGAACTTCCCATCCAGCACACTAGCGCGCGGCCGCGGGGTCTCGTAAAAGGGACCCATGATCAGGATCTTCCGGTCGAGCGCGCTGGCGCTCCTGCTCGCTTCGCCGACCATGCCCGGAGCGATCCAGACCGCCGCCTTCGCCCAGTCCGACCCGCGGCTCGATTATCAGGCGCCGGTGGCGCCGGCCGAGCCGGAGCCGGCCCTGTGGCAGGTCGCCGCGGCCGAGGAGCTGCTGCGTTACGTCGAGGGCATCGGCGCGGAAGGGCTCGAGCCGGCGGCCTATGCGCCCGAGCGGCTGAGCGCGGCGCTCGGCGGCGGCGATCCGGCGGCGCTGAGCCAAGTCGCCGACGACATCTTCCTGCGGCTGACCGCCGATCTGAGCGGCGGCTTCGTCCGCGGCGACAGCCGGGTCGACTGGCACATGCCCGAGGTCGGCATCGACGCCGGCCTCCAGCAGCAGCTGCTCGCCCAGGCCCGCGGCGGCGTCGTCGCGCCGCTGCTCGAGGGCCTGCTGCCGACCCATCCGCAATATGTCGGCCTCAAGACGGCGCTCGCCAACACGCCCGACACCGACACCGCGCGGCGCGAGCTCATCCGGTCGAACATGGAGCGCTGGCGCTGGATGCCGCGCAGCCTCGGCGCCCGCCACGTCATCGTCAACGTGCCCGCCTTCACCGCCGCGATCGTCGACGACGGCCGGGTGACCTTGCGCCATCGCGTCATCGTCGGCGCCCGCCGCACGCCGACCCCGCAGCTGACCGCGCGAGTGACCGCAGTGACGATGAATCCGTCCTGGTACGTGCCGCAGAGCATCATCCGCGAGATGGGCGGGCGGTTCGGCCGCGGCTATGAGGTGCGGCGCAGCGCGGGCGGCGGCATGAGCGTGCGCCAGCCGCCGGGGCCCGGTAACGCGCTCGGCCGCGTCAAGATCGAGATGCCCAACGAGCATGCCATCTATCTGCACGACACGCCGGCGCAGAATCTGTTCACGCGGCCGGTGCGGGCGTTCAGCCACGGCTGTATCCGCACCCATAATGTCCGCGCCTTCGCCGCCGAGCTGCTGGCGCCGACCGGCCAGTGGGACCGGACGGCGATCGACCGCGCCATCGCCGACGGCGACACCCAGCAGGCCGCGCTCGCCGAGCCGATTCCGGTCTATATCGCCTATTTCACCGCCGCCGCGACCACCGACGGCAATATCGTCACCTACGCCGACATTTACGGCCGCGACGCGCCCGTCCGCCAGGCGCTCAACCAGGGCGCCGGCGACACCGAGGTCGCGAGCCGGAACTAGACGATTCGGCTTATGCCGCGCCGCCCGCCGAACGCCCCGCGGTCGACAGGCTCCGGATTTGTTCGCGCAAAGGCGCGAAGGCGCGAAGAGGAAAAGTAAGAAAAGGGCATTCTTTCCGGCGAAAGCCGGAAAAATCCTGGTTCCGGCTTCGCCGGAGAGGTGCGGTCCAGGCCGTCCGCCCGGGCGCCTTCGCGCCTTCGCGCCTTTGCGCGAACCGAACGGCGTCGGCGCGAGAGACGGCCGTCGAAGCAAAGGCCCTATTGGTCGAATGCGGGCCGGCCTTTGCAGAATGGGCCGTCGCGGTGCGTCCACGCCGTGCCACCAGGCTCCCGGCAACATCGGGAGTGTGATCGGTGGCCTTGATATCGCGTCTCTTTGTGGCGGCCTCGCTGCTGCTCGCGCCGGTGCCGGCGGCGGCGCAGGACAGGGCGCTGGACGAGGTGATCGCCGCCGAGCGCGCTTTTGCCGCGCAGACGCGCGAGCGCGGCTTCCGCAACGGGTTTCTCGGCTTCGTCGCCCCCGACGGCTTCGTCTTCCAGCCCGGGCCGGTGCCGGCGCGGCCGGGGCTGGAGGCGCTTCCCGAAGGCCCCGAGCCCGGGCCGCCGCTCTTCTGGTGGCCGCAATTCGCCGGCGTCGCCCGCTCGGGCGACCTCGGCTTCACCAGCGGCGGCGCCACTATCCCGGTGCGCTATTTCACCGTCTGGCAGCGCCAGAGCGACGGCGGCTGGAAATGGATCTATGACGGCGGACCGCGGCTGGCCGCGCCGCTTCCGGGCGGCGAGGGCGACCCGGTGCTGCGGCTCCCGGCCGCGACCGCCGCCGCCGGCTCGGCCGAAGCGGCGCTGGCCGAAATCGCGCCGCTCGAGTTGGAAGTCGCGCGGCTGGCCGCGACCGACGCCGCCGCGGCGCGGCTCGCTTTCCTCAGCGAAGACGCGCTGGTCGCCGGATCGCCGGTCGACGCCCCGCCCGGCCGCGCCCACCATTTGGCCGAGCTCGCCCGCCAGCCGGGCGAGGCGGCGATGCGCCCGCTCGGCGCGATCGCCTCGGCGGCCGGCGACATGGCCTTCGCCTGGGGCGAAAGCCGCTGGAGCCGCGACGGGCAGGCGCGCTGGGGCCATTATGCCCGCATCTGGCAGAAGCGCGCCGAAGGCTGGCGGATCGTCGCCGACATATTGGTCGCGGCGCCGGGAGAGCCGTCAGGGACACTTTGGGGACAGTTTATGAACTGTCCCCAAAGTGTCCCCAAAGTGTCCCCCGGAACAGCGCCGGGCGATCTGGGTTCTCCGGAACGACACCCCGGAGACCGAACGATGAGCAGCGACGTGCGCCACATCTCCTATTGGAACGCCACCGCGCCGGCGAGCGACTATCCGGCGCTGGCCGGCGACATCGAAGCCGACGTCGCGATCATCGGCGGCGGCATCGTCGGCGTCACCGCCGCCCGGCTGCTGAAGGACCGCGGACTCACATGCGCGCTGGTCGAGGCGCGGCGGATCGGCGAGGAAGTGACCGGCAAGTCGACCGCCAAAATCACCTCGCAGCACAATATCGCCTACACCAGGATCGAGCGGAAGTTCGGCGAGGAAGGCGCCCATTGCTACGCCCAGGCCAATGAGGCCGGCCTGCGCACGATCGTCGAGCTCGCCCGGACCCACGACATAGACTGCAACCTCGAGCGCAAGCCGGCCTTCACCTACACATTGCAGGAAAAGCATGTCGCCGAGCTCGAGAAAGAGGTCGAGCTCGCCCGCGTGCTCGGCCTGCCGGCGTCGATGACCCGCGACGCCGGCCTGCCGTTCACGGTCGAGGCCGCGATGCGCTGGGACGACCAGGCCCAGTTCCACCCGGTCCGATATGTGAAGGGCCTCGCCGGCACGATCGCCGGCGACGGCTGCCGGATTTTCGAGCGGTCGCGGGTGATCGACTGGCAGTCGGACCGGATCGCGACCGCGACCGGAAGCGTGCGCGCCCGGTTCGTGATCATGGCCACCCACCTGCCGCTCGGCCAGACCGGCCTGTTCTACGCCGAGAATTATCCGCACATGCATCCGGTGATCATGGGCCGGGCCGAGGCTTCGCGCCTGCCCGAGGGCATGTATATCAGCGTCGAGAGTCCGCGCCATTCGAACCGCGGCCATCGCGAGGGCGACGGCGCCGCCTGGATGATCTTCACCGGCCCCTCGTTCAGGCACGGCCATGTCGACGAGGAGCGCGAGGCTTTCGCCGAGATCGAGCGTTTCGCCGCCGACCATTTCGGCGTGTCCCCCGGCTATCGCTGGACCAACGAGGACTATACGCCGATGGACCATGCGCCGTTCATCGGCTGGTCGTCCTCCTCGCCCGGCGCCCTGCTGGTGGCGACCGGCTTCAACGCCTGGGGCATCTCGACCGGAACCGCCGCCGCCATCCTGCTCGCCGACATGATCACCGAGCGCGACAATCCGTGGCTCGATCTGTTCGACGCGACCCGGATCAAGCCGTTCGCCAGCGCCGGCGAGTTCGTCAAAGGCAATGCCGAGGTCGCCGCGCATCTGATGGGCGGCTATCTCGCGCAAAAGCCGCACAGCTTCGACGAGCTGAAGCCCGGCGACGCGGCTATCCTCAAGATAGGGGGCCACAATGTCGCCGGCTATCGCGACGATGAGGGCGCGCTGCACGCCGTCTCGGCGGTGTGCACCCATATGGGCTGCATCGTCGGCTGGAACGAAACCGACCGCAGCTGGGACTGTCCGTGCCACGGGTCGCGCTTCGCCCTCGACGGCGAGGTGATCCACGGCCCGGCGGTCAAGGCGCTGCCGAAAGCGCAGGTGCCGGCGGCGGCGAAGGGAGAAGAGGCGGTTTCTTAGGGGAAGGGACAGTTACGCTACACTGTCCCCATTACGCGGTCGGCGTAGAGGAAGCGGCCGGGGCCGAGCCGGGCGAGCACTTCCTGCAGGCTCGAATGGGGCAGCGCGAAGCAGCCCTCGCTGCGCCCGAGCCGGCCGGTCTCGGCGGCGACATGGGGTTCGGCATACCAGGCGGTATGGACGACGATCGCCCGGGCCTCGGCATTGCTGTTCGACGGATCGAGGCCGCGCACCCGCATCGAGCGGCCATATTTGCCGTAATAATATTCGCTGGTGACGTAGGAGCCGTCCGAGCTCGCCTCCGAGCCGAACCGGTTCGAGAAATGCTGCAGGAAGCCGGTATGGCCGGGATCGGAGCCGCGGCCGTGCGACACCAGATGGCGGGTGACCCGGCCGCTATTGGTGTCGAGCAGGTAGAAACGCGGATCGCGCGACGCCTTGGTGAAGTCGGCGATGCCGACGATGTCGGTATGACGCAGCTGGGCGCGGTGGCGGTCGAAGGCGGCGCGGGCGCGGGTGACGATGCGCGGATCGACGACCGGATCGACCATCACCCGCGGACGGGCCGGCAACGGGGCCGGCGTCCGGGCGCGAGCCGGGTTCGCGACCTGGGCGAGCAGCGGCGAGCTGGCGATCAAGGCGAGCGCGCCGGACGCGGCTCCGGCCTCGATCATCTGCCGACGCGACAATGTCATGAAAATCCTCCCCGCCCTCGTTTCAGAACCTAGGTTTTTTCCCTTGTGCTCTCAATGAGAAGGCGGTGCGTTCCGATTCGACTCGCCGCGCCTTCGCCGCGTTTCGCCGCATCATCCGGGAACAAAGGTTAACAAGCTTTTTGCTTCGTCGACGAACCGTGCCGGAACCGCGCCGGTTGCCGGGCGTCTGTCGCGGGGGCGCCAGGGGATGCGAAATGGCCGGATTCGACAGGCTTGAGCTGCGCCCGCCGCTGCCGCCGATGGAGGCGAAGCTGGTCGATCGGCTCCCCGACGGCGAGGGCTGGCAGTATGAGCCCAAATGGGACGGCTTTCGCTGCCTCGTTTTCCGCGACGGCGATTCGATCGAGCTCCAGTCGAAAGCGGAACGCCCGCTCGGCCGCTACTTTCCGGAGATGGTCGAGGCGGTCCGCGCTATGCCCGCGAGCCGTTTCGTGCTCGACGGCGAGCTGATCATCCCGGTCGGCGGCATCCTCTCGTTCGACGCGCTGCAGCTGCGGCTGCACCCGGCCGAGAGCCGGATCCGCAAGCTCGCCGCATCGACGCCGGCGCGGCTGATGCTGTTCGACTGCCTCGAGCTCGACGCGGGGGCGCTGACCGGATCGCCGCTGTCGCGACGCCGCGAAGCGCTCGAATCGCTTCACGCCCGCGTCGGCCGCGACGACATCCTGCTGTCGGCCTGCACCCTCGATCGCGACACCGCCGCCGGCTGGCTCGACAGCGCCGGCGGCGCCCTCGACGGCGTCGTCGCCAAGCGCCGCGACGCAAGCTACCAGCCGGGCGAACGGGCGATGGTCAAGGTCAAGCTGATGCGCACCGCCGACTGCGTCGTCGGCGGCTTTCGCTATGCGGCCAGCGGCCGCGCGGTCGGCTCGCTGCTGCTCGGCCTCTACGATGACGAGGGCCGGCTCGACCATGTCGGCTTCACCTCCGCCATCCCCGCCGACGAGCGCGCCGCGCTGACCGCGCGGCTGGAGGCGATGGTCGAGCCGCCCGGCTTCAGCGGCCGGGCGCCCGGCGGGCCGAGCCGCTGGAGCACCGGGCGCTCGGGCGAATGGGAACCGGTGCGGCCGGAGCTGGTGGCGGAGGTGCGCTACGACCATGTCACCGGCGACCGGTTCCGCCACGGCACCAAATTCCTGCGCTGGCGGCCGGACAAGGCCCCGCATCAATGCCGGATGGAGCAATTGCGCTCCGCAGCGAAGCCGGCCGAGCTGGAACTGTCATGAGCGAGCGGTTCGTCGCCGGCGTCCGGCTCAGCAATCCGGACAAGATCCTGTTTCCCGAGCAGGGCATCACCAAAAGCGACCTCGCCGATCATTATGCGGCGGTCGCCGGACGGATGCTGCCGCACGTCGCGATGCGGCCGATCACGATGGTCCGCTGCCCGACCGGCCGGCAGCAGAAATGCTTCTACCAGCGCCATGCCGGCGCCGGCATCCCCAGGCAGATCGAGCGGGTGCGGGTGCCGGGATTCGACAATCCCTATCTGTTCATCCGCGACCTGCCCGGCCTGATCGCCCTGGTCCAGATGGGTGTGCTCGAAATCCATCCCTGGGGAGTCAGCGTCGAGCGGCCGGACCGCCCGGACCGGATCATCTTCGACCTCGATCCGGACGAGGGGCTCGGCTTCGACGCGGTCGTCGCCGCGGCGCTCGAGGTGCGCGAGCGGCTCGACCGGCTCGGCCTGACCAGCTTCGTCAAGACCACCGGCGGCAAGGGGCTGCACGTCGTGCTGCCGATCGCTCCGACCCATGGCTGGCCGGAGGTCAAGAGCTGGGCGAAGGCGCTTTCGGAGGAGATGGCGGCGGACTCGCCGGACCTTTATCTGACCCGCATCGCCAAGGCGGAGCGGACCGGACGCATCTTCATCGATTATCTGCGCAACGACCCCACCTCGACCGCGGTCGGGCCCTATTCGACCCGCGCGCGTCCCGGCGCGCCGGTGGCGATGCCGCTGCCGTGGGACGCGCTCGGACCCGGGCTCGATCCCGCCGCTTTCTCGGTGAGGACGGTCGCCGGGGAAATCGCCCGCCAGGCGGCCGATCCCTGGGCCGGGCTCGGGAGCGTCGAGCAGCGCCTGCCCTAGTCTTCCCTGCCCTTTTCCAGCTGGCGCCGCGCCTCCGAAGCCGCGCGCAGCATCCGGCGCCCGGTCTCCTCGGCCGCGTCGGGCGTGAGCGTGACGGCGACGCCGTTCGGGCCCTCGACGATCACGCCGCCTTGTTCGGCCGCCACCTCGCTGGGGTCGCCATGCGCATTGAGGCTGTCCATGGCCCTTCCCTTTCGCGCCGCTCAACTTTTCGGAGAAGCGAGAGGTTCCGGCGGGAGGGGTGAAACGCTTCGGGAGCGCGACCAAGCCTGTTGCGCTTTGCGGCCAAAGTCCCCAATTGGAGCGCGCAGGGGCGCAACGAATGACCGAGGAATTAGTGAACACCGCCCAAGTCTACGTCATCGACGATGATCGTGACGTCCGCCGTTCGCTGAGCTTCATGCTCGGCGCTTCCAACATACTCTCTTATCCGTTCGGCTCCGGCGAAGATTTTCTCGACGCCGTCTCGGACCTTTCACCGGGCTGCATCCTGCTCGACCTGCGCATGCCGCAGATGGACGGATTTCATGTGATGAGCGAGCTCGCGCGACGCGACATCGACTGGCCGGTGATCGTCATGACCGGCCATGGCGAAGTGCCGGTGGCGGTGCGCGCGATGAAACTGGGCGCGGTCGACTTCATCGAGAAGCCCTTTTCCGAGGAAGCCCTGCTGTCCTGCTTCGCCAACGCCACCTCGCTGCTCAGCGAGCGGGAGTCGGCCGGGCGGCGGCGGCGCGAAGCGCGCGAGCGGGTCGCCCAGCTGACGAGCCGCGAGCGCGAGATCCTCGAAGGCCTGCTCGGCGGCGAATCGAACAAGCAGCTGGCGGCGCGGATCGGCATCTCGCTGCGCACCGTCGAAATGCATCGCGGCAACATGATGGACCGGCTCGGAGTAAGCAGCCTCGCCGAGGCGCTGGCGCTGGCGCTCGAGGCCGGCATCGAAAAGCCGAAAAGCGGCCCTCGGCTGAGCTATTGCTAGTTGGCAATTGGCAATTGGCCATTCGCGATTGGCCATTTGCCATTCGCCATTCGCCATTCGCCAGATACGGACATCGTGCAAAGGAGACAGCAATGGCAATGCAGCAGGCGACTTTTGCCGGCGGATGCTTCTGGTGCACCGAGGCGGTGTTCAAGGACCTGATCGGCGTCGAGGCGGTGGAAAGCGGCTATACCGGCGGCCATGTGCCCGACCCGAGCTACCGCGAGGTGTGCGGCGGCGACACCGGCCATGCCGAGGCGATCCGGATCACCTATGACGACGAGGCGCTCAGCTATGACGACCTCATCGACATCTTCTTCGCCACCCACGATCCGACCCAGCTGAACCGCCAGGGCAACGATGTCGGCACCCAGTATCGCTCCGCCATCTTCCCCCATTCGCCCGAGCAGGAGGAGGCGGCGCGGCGCGGCATCCAGCGTGCCCAGGCCGAGCGCGATCAGCCGGTCGTCACCCGCATCGAGCCGCTCGCCGACTGGTATCCGGCCGAGGACTATCATCAGGATTACTGGCAAAACGAAGGCCAGAGCAGCCCCTATTGCCTGGCGGTGATCCCGCCCAAGCTCAACAAGCTGCGCAAGAGCTTCGCCGCGCGGCTGAAGAACGCCCAGCCGGCGGGCTGAAGACTCAGGCGACCTGATCGATGGTCAGGGCCCCGCCTTCGTTCCACGCCGCTCCTTGGGGACAGTCTAGGAACGGTTATGTACCTGTCCCTAGACTGTCCCGGCCGCCCCCATCACCACAAGGCGCAGTCCCCCTTGACGCGACCAAGCAGGCTGTTGGCCGTTTCATCGAGGGCGTCATCCCGCCAGCTTGGTGAGCGCGAAGGCGACGAGGAAGCCGGCCACGGCGATCACGCCGGCGAAATCGTGCGTCTCCTCGAACGCTTCCGGGACCATCGTATCGACGATCATCGCCAGGATGGCGCCGGCCGCGACCGCCTGCACGGCCGCCACTATGCCGGGAGCAACCCCGGAAAAAGCGACGTAGCCGATCAAGGCGGACAGGCCGGTGATCAGCGCCACAGCGGTCCACAGCAGGAACACGAAACCGCCTTTTCGCCCTTCCGCCTTCATCCCCGCCGCGCTCGACAATCCCTCGGGCAGATTGGACAGGAAGACGGCGATCACCGCGACCAGGGCAACCGAGCCCCCTTCGAGCAGACTGACTCCGATCACGATCGACTCCGGAACGCCGTCGAGCAGCGCCCCCAGCGCCAGGGCGCTGCCATTTTCCGCACATAAGCTGCGGTCGCGCCGGCGGTGCTCGGCGGTGGATCGCTTGCGATGGCGCGCGCCCCATCGGGCCAGCCCGTAATTGCACAGGCTGAACACCGCCGCGCCGCCCAGAAAGCCGGCCGCGACCGGAAACAGACCGCTGCCGGCCGCGTCGGAGCGCCGCCACGCCTCGTCCATCAGGTCGAAGGACAGCGCCGAGATGAGCACGCCGGCGCCGAAAGCCATGACCGCGGCGCTGGTCCGCCGCGACGGCGAAGCGAACCAGCCGACGGCGGCGCCGAGCAGCAAAGCCGAGCCGCTCAACAGGCCCCACAGGCCCGCCTGGGCGGCGATCGGGATCATCGGCTCGGCCGCGGCGCCGCGGCGCGGCGCAGGCGGTCGTTGATCGCGGCGCCGATGCCTTCGTCCGGAATCGGCGCCACCGCGACAAGCGGCCGCTCGCCGGCCTCGGCCTCGTGCAGCCGGTCGAACAGGCGGGCGGCGGCCTCGACGAGATCGCCGCCGGGGCTGAGGCTGGCGTCCCCCGCCACCGCGCCGAAGCCGATCAGCCATTCGCCGGGCGCGGCTTCGGTCGCGTCGAGCCGCAGCGGCTTGGACGGGGCATAATGGCTTTCGAGCTGGCCGGGCGCTTCGACCCCCCCGCCGCTCGCCATGTCGAGGCCGAGATCGACCGGACCCCGCCGCAGCAGGCGCAGGCCGCCTTCGCCGACCGCGACGATCGTGCTCTCCAGTCCGTGCGCGGTCGGGCCGGCGTCGACGATCAGCGTTATGCGTCCGCCGAGGCTGGCGAGGACGTGCTCCGCGCGGGTCGGGCTGATCCGGCCGCTGGCATTGGCCGACGGCGCGGCCAGCGGCCGCCCGCAGGCGGCGAGCAGGTCGCGCATCGCCGGATGCGCCGGCGCCCTGACCGCGACGCTGGTCAGGCCGGCGGTGACCAGCGAGGCGATCCCGGCATCCTCCCGCAGCGGCAGCACCAAAGTGAGCGGGCCGGGCCAGAAGCGCCCGGCCAGTTCGCGGGCGACGCCGCCGAACCGGGCGATGGTCTCGGCCTGCGCAAGATCGCGCACATGGACGATCAGCGGATTGAAGCGCGGCCGGCCCTTGGCCTCGTAGATGCGGGCGACCGCCTCGCCGTCGGTGGCGTCGGCGGCGAGGCCGTAGACCGTCTCGGTCGGCACCGCGACCGGCAGCCCCTCGGCGATCAGCCGCGCCGCCTCGGCGATCGCGGCCGGACCATATTCAAGGACCTTCGTTTGCACCATCATCGCGGCGGGCTATAGCGCCCGTTCCAGCCGCGCAACTTTTGGACCGCCCGCATGAGCTACTCGCCGCCGGTCGAGGAACAGAAATTCCTGCTCCGCCACGTCGTCGGCATCGACGAGCTGGCCGGTCACAACCAGTTCGCCGAAGCGACTCCCGACGTGGTCGACGCGATCGTCGCCGGCGCCGGCGAATTCGCCGCCGGCGAGTTCGCGCCCCTGAACCGGATCGGCGACCAGATCGGCGCGATATGGTCGCCCGAGGGCGTCACGCTGCCGCCCGGATTCCGGCAGGCCTATCGCGCCTATGTCGACGGCGGCTGGGGAACGATCGCCGGACCGGGCGAGCATGGCGGCCAGGGGCTTCCGCTGAGCCTCGCCACGGTGGTGATGGAGGATCTGGGCTCGGCCAATATGGGCTTCTCGCTGGTGATGATGCTCACCCCCGGCGCGGTCGAGGCGCTGCGCCACCACGGCTCGGAGGAATTGAAGCGCGCCTGGCTGCCCAGGCTGGTCAGCGGCGAATGGACCGGCACGATGAACCTGACCGAGCCGCAGGCCGGCTCGGACGTCGGCGCCCTCAAGACCCGCGCCGAGCCGAACGGCGACGGCAGCTTCCGCGTCACCGGCCAGAAGATCTTCATCACTTTCGGCGAGCACGATCTTGCCGACAATATCGTCCACCTCGTCCTCGCCCGGCTGCCCGACGCGCCGCGCGGGACCAGGGGCATCTCGCTGTTCCTCGTGCCCAAGATCCTGCCCGACGGGACGCGCAACGACCTCAAATGCGTGTCGATCGAGCACAAGCTCGGCATCCACGCCTCGCCGACCTGCGTGATGTCCTATGGCGACGAAGGCGGCGCCACCGGCTGGCTGATCGGCGGCGAGAATGAAGGCATGCGGGCGATGTTCACGATGATGAACAACGCCCGCCTCAACGTCGGCCTGCAGGGCGTGTCGATCGCCGAGCGGGCGATGCAGCAGGCGGTCGCCTTCGCGTGCGAGCGGGTGCAGGGCGTGCGCGAGGGGCGCCCGGCGCGGATCATCGAGCATCCCGACGTGCGGCGGATGCTGCTGCGGATGAAGGCGCTGACCCAGGCGGCGCGCGCGCTGGCTTATTACACCGCCGGCCAGACCGACCGGGCGACCCTCGGCGACGAGGCGGCGCGCGCCCGCGCCGACCTGCTGACTCCTCTGGTCAAGGCCTATGGCACCGACGTCGGAGTCGAGGTGACCAACCTCGTCGTCCAGGTCCATGGCGGCATGGGCTATGTCGAGGAGACCGGCGCCGCCCAGCATCTGCGCGACGCTCGCATCTCGCCCATCTACGAAGGCACGAACGGCATCCAGGCCGCCGACCTGGTCGGACGCAAGCTCGGCCTCGAGGGGGGCGGCGCGCTGCGGGAGCTGATCGGCGAGATCGGCGCCGAGGCACCCGGCGGCAGTCCACTTTCCGAGCTCGCCGCATGCTGCGGCGGCGTCGCACAGCATTTGCTGAGTGCCGAAGCGGACGACCGGCTTGCCGGATCCTATCCCTTCCTCACCATGATGTCGGTCGCCGTCTCGGGCTGGCTGATGGCCCGGCAGCTGGCGGCCCTCGACGGGCATGACGGCGATCCCGCTTTCCGCGACCTCAAGCGCGCCGCCGCGCGTTTCTATCTCGACCGGGTCGTCCCGGAAGCGCTCGGCCTGGCGCCGGCGGCGACGGGCGGGTCGGCGCTGCTTTATTCTCTCGGCGAGGAGGCCTTCGCCGCCTAGGCGGACCCTGTGCCCGGAGGAGGAACCGGACGCCTTTCAGGGCTGGCCACATGCTGACATCGTCCCAGATCGAGCGCAGGGTACCAGTCTGGCATGCCCTGTCGGACCTGTTCCTCGACACCGAGCTCCAGCCGCCGGACCATGAACGGATCGCGGGCGCGCTTCGCCGTTCCGGCTATTCGATCGTGGAGCTGCGGACGATCCTCGACGAGGAGGTCATGCCGGCCTTCGCGTTCAACCTGCTCGCCGTCGCCGGGGAATGGGTGCCCTGGGACGAGGAGGAAGTGCGCGCGATCATGCTCCGGTCGCTGCAGGCGCGCCGCCGGCCGCCGCTCGGGCGCCGGCTGTTGAAGCGCATTCATCGGCGCTATCTCGACGCCGAATGGGCAAAGATCTGCGCTTCGATCGGACCCGATTGAAGGTTCGCCGCCGACCGGCGGCGCGCCGGGGGGCTGGCTCGCCGACACGCGTCATTGCGAGCCGCGAAGCGGCGCGGCAATCCAGGGTGGTTGCGCGGACCCAATCTTCCTCGTCCCGCGCAAATCTGGATTGCTTCGCTACGCTCGCAATGACGGCTGGCAGCGGCGCCCGTTCTCACACCCTCTTGGCGAGCTTGTGGGCGCGCTGGCCGACGGTTCGCCAGACGCGCGGACCCTGATCGACCCGGAACGCGCCCATCTTGTCGCTGGGCTGCTCGAGCTCGCGGCCGATCACATAGGATTTGGAGGTCTGGCCGGTCCGCCCCTCGCCCCAGTCGTACAGCGCGTTGACCGCCACCACCGGGATGAACAGCAGCCGCTCGTCCAGCTTCATCGCCTTCATCTGGTCGACCGGCAGCCGGACGCTGCCGTGGATCACGCCGACCACGCCCGCTTCGACCCCGGGCAGGTTCAGCTTGGTGGTCTCGCGTCCGGCGGTGCGGAAGAAGGCGCCGATCTCCTTGTCCTGCTCGGCGCCGGCGTTGAACATCTTGACGTCGAGGCGCAGGTTCCTCGCCTCGCTGCCGCCCTTGTTGGCGATCTCCAGCTCGAACAGCACCTCGGCCTCGGTGGCGGTGAAGGCGCAGCGTTCCGCCTTCAGCGACAGCTCGAGCCAGGGCCGCGGCACCGGATCGGCCCTGGGCGGCCGCGGCGGCGGCGGCGCGGCGACGGGCGCCGGAGCCTCGGCCGGCCGCCCCCCGGCCGGCGCAAGGCGGCGGCGGAACAGCGCCAGGCCGAGCAAGGCGAGCGCGGCGGCGGGAAGCGCATAATACCAGACGGGAAGCCCGGAGCCCGGTTCGGCGGCGGGGACGGCGGCCGACGGCTCGGCGAGGTCGACGACCGGCGCGGGCATCGGCTCCGCGGCGTCGCCGGAATCGATCGGTATGACCGGCACCGGCGCTTCCGCGGCGCTCTGGACAGGACGCGTCGCACCCGGGCGCCTTTCCGGTGCCGTCGCGGTCGGCGCCGTCGCGGGGGATTCGCCGGCGCGCGGCTCGGTGCGAACCGGCGGCGGCGGGGCACCCCGCAAAGTACTACTTTGCGGGGACCCCGGCGGCGGCGCGACCTCGGCGGGAGGCGGCGGCGGCTGCGTCACCAGCCGCTCGCGGGGGGTCAGCGAAAAGTCCTTGAGCTGGGCCGGGCCGATCGCCTCGCTGCTGTTGGCGGGCTGCTGGGCGCGGGCGCCGAGCCCGGCGCACAGCAGGATCAAGCCGAGGCCGCCGACCAACAGGCTGCGCTTGCCGTTCACCATCAAGAAACTGCCCGAACCCGCTTCAAGCCGATCACCCCGTCGGCTCACATAAGCGCCATCGCGCAAGATTCCAGCGGCGAGTCAATGTCCTGGCGCTGAACGGCGGCGCCGGTGCGGCGAATCGGCAACAGTCCGCAGCCCCCGAGCGCAGCGCAGCGATTGCGCAGCAATCGTCGCGCAGCGCGAAGAGAGAGCGCAGGTCGGCCAGCGGCTCGCAGAGCCGACTGACGTCACGGGATTGACTCCCGTGACGGCCCCGCCTCGCGCGCGCTGCCGGCGCTCAATGGCCGGCGCGCCCTTCCCCATCGGCCGGAAGCGCGCCGCGCAGCCGCACGCAGCGCGCGATCTCGCGCTCGCCTTCGACATAGCTGTCCTCGGCGGGCGACTCGGTCAGCCGCGCCTCCTCGCCGCGCAGCGACCAGGCGAGCGCGGCGGCGCCGTCGCCGCCGGCGTCGCCGCGATAGCGGATACCGGACAAGGTCGGCGCCGAGCGCATCTCGAAGCGGCGGCCGTCGAAGGCGACCAGAGCGCTGGCATGGAGATAGTCGCTGCCGCCGCGATAGACGACGCCCGCGGTGCGGCCGCCGTCGCACAGATAGGGCACGACCGCCGGCTCGGCCTTGCCGGGCGCGGGCGTGCCCGAGGCGGACAGAGCGGCGGGGAAGGCGAGCAGGGCCGCGACGAGGCTGATGGGTAGCGGTTTCATCCGGACCTCCGCGCAGGGGCGGAAGCGAGAATGCGGCACCGGGCCGCGACAATCAACCGCGGTCAGACGGTGATGCTGCCCGAGGGCGGATCGGCGAGCGCGACCGTCACCAGGCCGTGGCCGCTGAACAGGATGGCGAGGCCGGCGGTGAAGGACAGCATGAAAGCACGGACAGGGCGCATCTTCGGGTCCTTTCGCTCAGTGCCTCGCTTGATTGCGTAGGCGGCCGCCGGCGGGGGCATTCGGGGGGGCGGGAGAAGGCCCCGCACCGGCGGTTGGCGCTGATATGATCCTTCCTTGTGTCCGTCCCATGCCTTTTAACCCAAAATTGTGTGTCAATTGTTTCAATCGCCGAAGCGCCCGAGCGCAGCGCAGCGATTGCGAAAGCAATCGTCGCGCTGCGCGAAGAGAGCGCGAAGGCCCGGACGGCGGGGCGGCGCAGCCGAGCCCGACCGACGTCACGGGATTCACTCCCGTGACGGCCCGTGACGACCCGCGCATGGCGATCCATGCGCCGACGACCCTGGATTGCCGCGCCGCTGCGCGGCTCGCAATGACGATGGAAGCGGGGCGCGAAGCCCCTCAGGCGAGCGCGCGGTCGACCAGGTCCTCGACGTCGAGCCCGAGCCGGCGCATGTGCGAGACGATGCCGGGCCAGCGCTGCTCGAGGAATTCCTTGCGCTCGGTGCTGCGCAGCCGGTCGGCGGCGCCGGCGGCGACGAACATGCCGACGCCGCGCCGGACCACCACCAGCCCTTCCTCCTGGAAGGTCTGGTAGGCCTTGGCGACGGTCAGCGGATTGGCGCCGAAATCGGCCGCGAGGCTGCGGACCGACGGCAGCGCGTCGCCGTCGCGGACGCGTCCATCGAGGATCATCGCGGCGATGCGGTCGCGCAGGCGGAGATAGACCGGGCGCTCTTCGTTCATTGCGTCATGCTGTACTAATACAGCAGCAGGGTCAAGCGAAAAGGCGAGCAGTCAGCGCCGGCAGAGGAGACCCCGAAGGCCGGTCTCTGCTATAGCGGGAAGGGCGCGCGATGAGGCAAAGTCGGTCGATGACCAAGGTGGTTCGGGGCTTGCTCTTGCTGATGTGTCTTTCGCCAGCCGGCTGCGGCGAAACCGAGCAGGCTTCGAGCGACGCGCCTTCAGCGACAGAACCCGCCAATTCTCCATTGCCGAAGGAAACGAACGCCGCCCGGGAACAGCCGTCCGCCATCATCACCGGCGAGCTCTCCTACCCCAGTGACCATATCCCCCCGGACATGGACGTCTGCGCGGAAGAGATCGCCTCCGGCGATCCGCATTGCGGCTCCCAAACCTGGGAAGAGAGCGGCAAACGATATTACCGGCTCTCGGTGCCACCCGGCCGCTATCGGGTCTATGCAAGAACCGGCGCCATGCCTGACTATCGCGCCTATTATTCGGAAGCCGTCCCCTGCGGCCTTCATGCCGAATGCACGTCGCACGAGCCGATCGTCGTGGCGATCGGCCCTGGCGAGACGCGCGAGTCCGTGAACCCGCACGACTGGTATGCGCCGAACGCGCGCTAGGGCGTATCTCCATTCTGGTCTGGAATCCCCCTCTCCTTGGAGGGAGGGGGTAAGCGGGTGTCGAGCGTCGGAAAAACTCCTCAGAGGCCGAGCCCCCTCACCCCAACCCTCTCCCCGCCGGGGAGAGGGGGGCTGAATGTCGATCCGCCCCAGAGTCGCTGCATCCCCGCCGATCGGCCCATTTTCCGGAACCGCCCGCAGGCTGCGTCACCACTCGCTCACCACCTCGTCATATTCCGGCCGCAGCCTTTCCTCGAGCTCGGCGGCCGGGGTGCCGATGAAGATGAAGCCGGCGATCCGCTCGGGCGGGGCGCCGAAAGCGGCGAGCACCGCGTCGGAATAAGCCGCCCAGCCGGTCACCAGCCCGGCGACATAGCCCATCGCATGGGCGGCGATGAGCAGGTTCATGCAGGCCGCGCCGCACGACAATTGCTGCTCCCAGAGCGGGATCTTGAGGCTCTCCTTCGGGCTCGACAAAGCGACGATCAGCTCCGGCGCCTGGCGGGCGAAGCGGTCGACCGCCTCGATCTCGAGCCGGCCCGGCTCGGGATGGTCGATCCGGTAGGCGCGCAGCAGCAGCTCGGCCAAAGCGTCGCGCCTCGCCGGGGGCACATGGACGAAACGCCACGGATGGAGCTTGCCGTGGTCGGGGCTGCGCAGCGCGATCTCGAGCATCTGCCTGAGCTCGTCCGCATTCGGCCCGGGCTCGAACAGGTCGCGCGGCCGGCCGGAGCGGCGAGTCTTCATGAGATCGAGCGGGGAGGAAAGGTCGTTGAACATCGCCGTCGCCTAGCAAGGCGGCGGCGCTGCAACAATGTGCTTCACAACCGCGTTTGACGCGCTAGGTTCTCGGCCCGAACGGCCGGTCGAACCGTGGCCGAAACGACGAGGAGGGCGCGCCCGTGGGGTTCAAACCGATTTCCTTGTGGAACGAAGGCGACTGGACGGTCGTCGCCACGCTCGGGATTTTCGTCCTTTTCCTGATCGGCGGCGCGATGATCGCCGCCAAGCGCGAACCCGAGGCGATCGGCCACCCCAAGGGCCTCTACATGCTGTTCTTCGCCGAGATGTGGGAGCGCTTCTCCTATTACGGCATGCGGGCGCTGCTGATCTTCTATCTGACCCAGCATTGGCTGTTCAGCGACGCCCGGTCGAACCTGATCTACGGCGCCTATACCAGCCTGGTCTACATCACGCCGGTGCTCGGCGGCTATCTCGCCGACCGCTATCTCGGCCAGCGCCGCGCGGTGCTGTTCGGCGGCATCCTGCTGATGTGCGGCCACTTCCTGATGGCGGTGGAGGGCACCGGCGGCCAGAACGATCCGACCATCAACGTCTTCTGGGCCGCGCTCGCCTTCATCATCGTCGGCTCCGGCTTCCTCAAGGCCAACATCTCGGTGATGGTCGGGCAACTCTATCCGCTCACCGACGTGCGGCGCGATCCGGCCTACACCATCTTCTATATGGGGATTAACCTCGGCGCCGCGGTCGGCACCATCCTGGTCGGCTATCTCGGCGTGACGGTCGGCTGGGCTTACGGCTTCGGCCTTGCCGGCATCGGCATGCTCGCCGGCCTCATCGTGTTCGTGCTCGGGCGAAAGACGCTGCGCGGCGCCGGCGAAGCGCCCGCGCCGCTGCCCAAGAATCGCGAATGGACCTTGTACGGCGTCGGCCTCGCCGCCGTCGCCGTGATCTGGATGCTGATCCAGTATCAGGACGCGATCCAGAATCTGCTCGGCATTTCCGGCGTGCTTCTGCTCGGCTACGTGCTGGTCGAGGCCGTGTTCGTCATGCCTTATGGCGGCGCGCGCCAGGCACCCTCCGGGCGATACTGGACGATGATCGGCGGCCTCGGCCTGATCGTCCTCTACTTCGTCTCGAGCTGGCTCGGCCTGCCGACTTCGGAGCCGGCTTTGGGCGTACCTTATTTCGGCACCATCTCGATCGCCGCCGCGCTCGCCACGATCGGCGCCCTCTTGGCGCTCTACGTGGTGGTCGCCGAGAAACTGGCGATCGAGCACCATCCGCGCGACCGTATCTATGCGATCCTGTTCCTGATCGCCTTGAACCCGGTCTTCTGGGGCCTGTTCGAGCAGGCGGGCGGAAGCATCAACCTGTACACCGACCGGTTCGTCGAGATCGGCGGCGTGCCGGCGCCGATCTTCCAGTCGATCAATCCGATCTACATCCTGCTGCTGGCGCCCTTGTTCACGATCATCTGGACCGTGCTGGGCAAGCGCGGCGCCGAGCCCTCGGCGCCGGCCAAGTTCGCGCTTGCCCTGTTCCAGGTCGGCGCCGGCTTCCTGCTGTTCGTGTGGGGCGCCAACACCTTCCCGGTCGGCGAGGAAGCGAAGACCGCGGTGCTGTTCGTCTTCCTCCTCTATCTGCTTCACACCACCGGCGAGCTGTGCCTGTCGCCGGTCGGATTGAGCGCGATGAACCGGCTGGCGCCGGCCTTCATGGCGAGCCTGATCATGGGCGCCTGGTTCTACATGACCGCGGTCGGCAATTTCGTCGCCGGCAAGATCGGCGAGGCGACCGGCGGCCATAGCGGCGAGATGACCAAGGAGACGACGCTGGAAGTGTATAACACGATCGGCTGGTGGGCGATCGGCATCGGCGCCGTCGTGCTGGCTCTGTCGCCGTTCGTCAAACGGTGGATGCACCTCGATACGCTCAAGGATGTGGAGCTGGCCGGCCGGGGCGAGCTCGCAGAACCGCAGGCTCCGGGCATGCATCCGGAACGGGAGATCAAGCCCGGCGTGGAGCCCGCCTAAGTGCGCTCCGGCCTCGTCGCGGCGGCGGTCGCGGCCCTGCTGCTGGGTTGCGCCAATCGGGACGCGGGAGCGGAGCCTGCCGCCGCTTCCTCCGCCGCTTCGGCGCCGGCCCGCTATCAGCCGCCCGAGGACCCTTATCCCTCGACCTACCGGCCCTATGGCGGCGTGCCGACCGCGATCACCGGCGCGACCGTCTATGACGGCGAAGGCGGCCGCATCGACAACGGCACCATCGTCATGGTCGACGGACGCATCCAGGCGATCGGCGGGCCCGACACGCCGATCCCCGACGGCGCGACCCGGATCGACGGCAGCGGCCGCTGGGTGACTCCCGGCATCATCGACGTCCACAGCCATCTCGGCGACTATCCCAGCCCCGGCGTCGAGGCGCATTCGGACGGCAATGAGGTGACCAGCCCGGTCCGGCCCGAAGTGTGGGCCGAGCACAGCGTCTGGCCGCAGGATCCCGGCTTCTCGCGCGCGCTCGCCAATGGCGGCGTCACCACTTTGCAGGTGCTGCCCGGCTCGGCCAATCTGTTCGGCGGCCGCGGCGTCACCCTGCGCAACGTGCCGGCCCGGACGATGCAGCAGATGCGCTTTCCCGGCGCCCCGCGCGGCCTCAAGATGGCCTGCG
Source organism: uncultured Alphaproteobacteria bacterium (assembly GCA_963848555.1). Taxonomy (GTDB): domain Bacteria; phylum Pseudomonadota; class Alphaproteobacteria; order Sphingomonadales; family Sphingomonadaceae; genus Allosphingosinicella. The sequence continues at coordinate 256,108 of CAWKEE010000009.1, forward strand.
GCGAAAATCCCAAGCGCGTCTATGGCGGCCGCAACCAGATGCCGCAGACGCGGATGGGCAATGTCGCCCTGATGCGCCAGACCTGGCAGCGGGCGCAGGAATATCGCGAGCGGCGCGCGCGCGACCGCAACACCGCCCGCGACCTCGGCCTCGACACTCTGGTCGAGGTGCTGGAGGGGCGGATGCTGGTCCACAACCATTGCTACCGCGCCGACGAGATGGCGATCATGCTCGACATGGCGCGCGAGTTCGGCTTCCGCATCTCCAGCTTCCACCATGCGGTCGAGGCCTACAAGATCGCCGACCTGCTGCGCGATCATGACACCTGCGCGTCGATGTGGGCGGACTGGTGGGGCTTCAAGATGGAGGCCTATGACGCGGTCAACGAGAACATTCCTCTGGTCCACAATGCCGGCGCCTGCGCGATCGTCCATTCCGACGATGCGAACGGCATCCAGCGCCTGAACCAGGAAGCGGCCAAGGCGCTCGCCGACGGCCGGCGGATGGGGCTGAACATCTCCGACGAGACGGCGTGGCGCTGGCTCGGCATCAATCCGGCGCGCGCGCTCGGCATCGAGGAAGAAACGGGCTCGCTGCGCGTGGGCAAGCGCGCCGACGTGGTGTTGTGGAACGGCAATCCGCTGAGCGTCTACACGCGGCCGCAGCAGGTCTGGATCGACGGCGCCCTGCTCTACGACATGAACGATCCGCGGCTGCGGCCGGTGTCCGACTTCGAGCTCGGCCAGCCCGGCGAGGGAGACGTGAAGTGAGGCGGCTTTCTCAAATCCTATGTGCCCTGCTCGTCCTCTTCCTCGCCGCCCCCGCCGCCGCGCAGACCGTAGCGATCACCGGCGGCCGCGTCGTCATCGGCGACGGGTCGCCGCCGATCGACGGCGGCACCGTCGTGATCCGCGACGGGCGGGTCGTCGCCGCCGGCGCCAATGTCCCGGTCCCGCCCGGCGCCACCCATTTCGACGCCTCGGGCCGCTGGGTGACGCCGGGCATCGTCGCCGGCTTCTCGCGGATCGGGCTGGTCGAGGTCGACGCGGTCGACGCCACCAACGACATCCAGGCGTAGAGCTCGCCGTTCAGCGCCGCGATCGACGTCGCCCCGGCGATCAACCCGCAATCGGCCTCGATCGCCATCAACCGCGCCGCCGGGGTGACGCGGGCGGTGGTGTCGCCGGCGACGGCGCGCAGCATCTTCGCCGGCCAGGGCGCGGTCATCGACCTCGGCGGCGACATGGAGCCGATCACCCGCGCCCGCGCCTTCCAGTTCATCGAGCTCGGCGAGGAAGGCGCCGGCGACGCGGGCGGCAGCCGCGCCGCCGCCCATGTGCTGCTGCGCAACGCGCTCCGGGAAGCGCGCGACCTCCGGCTGCCGGTCGGCGGCGGCGGCGCGCGCCAGCCGGCGTCGGACGCGCCGATCGAGGACATTTCCGAAAATCCCTACGTCCTTCCCGACGCGCGCCGATCCGAGGACGTGCTGCTGACCCGGTTCGACGCCGCGGCTCTGGTGCCGGTGCTGCAGGGGCGGCAGCTGCTGCTCGTCCATGTCGAGCGGGCCAGCGACATCCTGCAGACGCTGGCGCTGAAGCGCGAATTCCCGCGGCTGCGGCTGGTGCTGGTCGGCGCGTCGGAAGGCTGGCGGGTGGCGGACCGCATCGCCGCGGCGCAAGTGCCGGTGATCGCCAACGCGCTCGAGGACCTTCCCGAGAGCTTCGAGCAGCTCGCCGCGACCCAGTCGAATGTCGGCCGGATGCGCGCCGCCGGCGTCGAGGTCGGGATCGGCATGATCAACGACGACGAAGCGCGGCAGATCAGGGTCTCGACCCAATATGCGGGCAATCTGGTCGGCATCGGCCGCGTCCCGGGCCATAGCGGGCTGAGCTGGGACGAAGCGTTCGCGGCGATCAGCTCGCGCCCGGCCGAAGCGCTCGGCCTGGGCGGCGAGATCGGCTCGCTGCGGCCCGGGCGCCGGGCCGACGTCGTGATCTGGGACGGCGATCCGCTCGAGCTCGCCACCGCGGTCGAGGCGGTGTGGATCGACGGCGTGCGCCAGAGCCTCGAGAACCGCCAGACGCTGCTGCGCGAACGCTACCGGCAGGCGCAGGAGGGCGCGCTTCCCCACGCCTACGATCCGCGGTGAGCGCGACCGTCAGCCTCGCGCTGGCGACCTTGTTCCTGATCGGGACCCACTTCGCTTTGTCGCACCCGCTGCGCGCGCCGCTGGTGCGGGCGATCGGCGAGCGCGGCTTCATCTATCTGTTCATGGCGGTCGCCGCCGCGTCTCTGGTCTGGATCGCCCGGGCCTGGGGCGAGGCGGATGCCGGCGCCGGCTGGGTGGCACCGGCCTGGTGGTGGCCGGTCGCTTCGGCGGTCACCCTGCTCGCCGGCATCCTGCTCATCGGGTCGCTGTCCGGCAATCCGGCTTTCCCGCGGCCCGGCGCGGCGCCGAGACCGATCGCGCGCGAGGCGACCGGCGTGTTCGCGATCACCCGCCATCCGGCCAATTGGAGCTTCATGCTGTGGGCGCTCGCCCATCTCTCGGTGTCGACCAGCCCGCGCAACTTGATCGTCGCCGGCGGCGTGCTGTTCCTCGCCTTGTTCGGGACGCTCGCCCAGGACCGGAAGAAGAGGCGGCTGCTCGGCCAAATCTGGCGTGACTGGGAGGCGCGCACGTCGTTCATCCCGTTCGCGGCCTTGCTTCGAGGCCGGATCGGCTGGCGGGCGGCCAATCCGGGATGGTTCGCGCTGCTGGGCGGTCTGGCCTTGTGGGCGCTGGCGACCTCCTGGCACGCGCCCTCGGCGTCGCCGCTCGGCGGCCTGCTCAGCCGGAGCGGCGGCTAAATAGGGACTGTCCGGACTGTCCCTATTTGGGGGGCGACCGTCAGGCCGCGTTGGAGATGTCGGACGAGCGCTGGTCGCCGAGCCAGGCCTCGATCTGATCGGGCGACATGGCGGGGGCGTAGAGATGGCCCTGCAGCGCGTCGCAGCCCGCCTCGAGCGCGATCTGCTCCTCCTCGCGGCAGGAGATGCCCTCGGCCACCACCTCCAGCTCCATCGCATGGCCCAAAGTCACCGCCGCGCGGATGATCGCGACGCTCTGGTCGCGCGCGGCGATGTCGATGAACGAGCGGTCGAGCTTGATCTTGTCGACCGGGAAGCGGCGCAGGCAGGACAAAGACGAATAGCCGGTGCCGAAATCGTCGAGCGCGATGCGGAAACCGTCGCGCCGCAGTTCCTGCATCGCCTCGGTGCACAAGGAGCCATGCTCGATGAACAGGCTCTCGGTGATCTCGAGCTCGATCTGCTCCGGCGGGACGCCCTCCTCGGTGCAGATGCGCCGCAGCGTCGCGGGGAAGGAGGCCGGCCGGAACTGGAACGGCGACAGATTGACGGCGACGGCGAGGTCCGGCCAGCGCCGCGCCATCCGGCAGGCGTCGCGGAACACGATCAGCCCGACCTCGTCGATCACCCCGCATTCCTCGGCGACGGGGATGATCTCCGCCGGCGGCACCTGGCCGAGCGCGGGATGGTTCCAGCGCAGCAGGCCCTCGAGGCCGATCACCTTGCCGCGGCAGCCGATCACCGGCTGGAAATGGAGCTGCAGCCGCGAGCCGTCGCGCAGCTCGGCGCGCAGGCTGCTCTCGATCTGGTCGCGGCGCTGGACATCGGCGTCCATCGCCTCGGTGAAGATGCGGTAGCAGTCCCGTCCCGCCGCCTTGGCGCGGTACATGGTGATGTCCGCCTTGCGCAGCAGCTCCGACGCCTCCGACACTTCCTTGGTGGCGAAGACCGCGCCGATGCTGACGCCGACCCGCGCCTCGCGCTCGCCGATGATGAACGGCTTGCGGATGATGTTGATGATGCGTTCGCACAGGCGCCGCACGTCGGCCTCGCCCTTCGGGCTGATCTGGACGATCGCGAACTCGTCGCCGCCGATGCGGGCGACGGTGTCGGTCTCGCGCACCAGCGAGCGCAGCCGCTCGCCGACCTCCTGGACGAGCTTGTCGCCGGCATTGTGGCCGAGCGTGTCGTTGACCTGCTTGAAGCGGTCGAGGTCGAGCATCAGCAGCGCCACCTGCTCGCCGGTGCGGCGATAGCGGGTCAGCGCCTGGGAGAGCCGGTCCTCGAGCAAGGCGCGGTTGGCGAGGCTGGTCAGCTGGTCGTGCAGCGCCAGATGCTGGGCGGCGGATTCGCGCTCCTCCAGCTCCTTCACCAGCTCGACCAAGGATCGGTAGAGGAAGGACATGACGAGCACGACGGCGACGGCGGAGGTCAGGGCGATCGGCCAGATCGTGCCGAACAGCTCGAGCCGCGAGCTCGTGTCCTCGCGCACGATGCTGACGGTCGCGAAGTTCGTCAGAACGAGCGTCGCGACGGCTGCCGATACAATCGGTGGCCCGACCTTGCGTGAGTAGCCCACCTCATTCTCCCCAGGAGAACGCGGTAAATATCAGGCACCCGGTTAACAAATTCCTCAGTAGGGGCGCATTTGCCGCGAACCTGCGCGCCGACACGGCGCCGCCGGCGGTACGGCCGTCGCGCAAGCCATCAGTCGCCGGACTAGGGCCGGCCGGATTCCCCGGCCGATGAACGGGTTAGTTCGAGATCGGCAAAATGAACGCCGGCGCCGGCGCAAGAGGCTCTCCATTCGACTTGCGCGCCCAGCGCGATCGGGAGATCGAACGATTGGCTCCCGACCAGAATCACAATCTTCTCCGGGGCGATCCGCAAATCGAATTTGACGGCCAGCACCTCGGCAAAATCGGGCAGCTCATGGATGCCGACCGGCACCGGAATCATGTGGTCGTCGATGGAATATCCCAGGATGACCTCCAGCCCGCGCCCGTCCGGATCGGCGCCGACCGCCAGCGTCACATGATTGCCCGTCGAGAGTTCATCAGGGTGACTTCGCCACCGCGGCGGTCATTCACCGTCGCCGCGCCGGCAGGCGGCGGGACCAGCTCCTCGATCTCGATGCGTCCAGTCAGCCGGAAGCCGGCCGCCGGCTGTTCCTGCCAGATTCCAGAGGATCCACCCAGGGGTGCCTCGCAATGGAAACTCAGCGGCTCGGCCCGAAGGGCGGCGCCATGAACAAGGAAGGACAAGGCCGTCAGCAGCCTAATCGGCAGCCTCGTCGATCCCGGGCGGCCCCGTCGCGGCAAACTCTATTCCCTGGGCGAGCGGCAGGTCGCGGCCGTAATTGATCGTGTTGGTCGCCCGCCGCATGTAGGCGCGCCAGGCGTCGGAGCCGCTTTCGCGGCCGCCGCCCGTCTCCTTCTCGCCGCCGAACGCGCCGCCGATCTCGGCGCCGGACGGGCCGATATTGACGTTGGCGATGCCGCAGTCGGAGCCGGCGGCGGACAGGAACAATTCGGCCTCGCGCAGGTCGGTGGTGAAGATCGACGAAGCCAGGCCCTGCGGCACGTCATTGTGCAGCGCGATCGCCTCGTCGAGCTCGCGGTAGCGGACCGCGTAGAGGATCGGCGCGAACGTCTCGCGCCGCATCACCGCACCTTGCGCCGGCATCTCGGCCAGCGCCGGCCGCACATAATAAGCGTCGGGCCAGTCATTCTCGTGCAGCCTCTCGCCGCCGGCGACCTCGCCGCCCTCGGCGCGCGCGTCGGCGAGCGCCGCCGCCATTGCCTCGAAAGCGGCGCGGTCGATCAGCGGGCCGACCAGGATCCCGGGCTCGAGCGGATTGCCGACCGGCAGCCCGGTCCACAGCCGGCGCAGCCGGCCGATCAGATCGTCATAGACGGATTCGTGGACGATCAGCCGGCGCAGCGAGGTGCAGCGCTGTCCCGCCGTCCCCGCCGCCGCGAAGGCGATCGCCCGTTCGGCGAGGTCGAGATCGGCCGACGGCGCGACCACCATGCCGTTATTGCCCCCGAGCTCGAGCAAGGTCCGGCCGAGACGGGCGGCGACGCGCGGCGCCACCTGCCGTCCCATCCGCGTCGAGCCGGTCGCCGAGATCAGAGGCACGCGCGGATCGTCGACCAGCGCCTCGCCGGCTTCGCGCTCGCCCTGCGCCAGCTCGAGCAGTCCGGACGGCGCGTCGCCGAACCGGTCGAGCGCACGGCGGAACAAGGAAGCGACCGCGGCCGCGGTCAGCGGCGTCTTCTCGGACGGCTTCCAGACGACGCTGTCGCCGCAGACGAAGGCGAGACAGGCGTTCCACGCCCAGACCGCGACCGGAAAGTTGAACGCCGAGATCACCCCGACCACCCCGAGCGGGTGCCAGGTCTCCATCATCCGGTGGCCGGGCCGCTCGGTGGCGATGGTGAGGCCGTAAAGCTGCCGCGACAGGCCGACCGCGAAGTCGCAAATGTCGATCATCTCCTGGACCTCGCCCTGCCCTTCGGCGAGAATCTTGCCGCTTTCGAGGCTGACCAGCCGGCCGAGCGCCTCCTTCTGCTCGCGCAGCACATCGCCGAACAGCCGCACCAGCTCGCCGCGCCGCGGCGGCGGCACAAGCCGCCAGGCGAGGAAAGCCGAATGGGCGCGGCCGATCGCCGCCTCGACTCCCTCGCGGTCGAGCGCCGCAACGCCGCCGATGGCCCGGCCGTCGATCGGCGAGTGGGAGAGGAGAGCGCCGCCAGGGTTCGGAAGGCCGAGCCGGTCGAACAGCCGCCGCGCCTCCTCGTCGGAGCGGAAGCTCATTCGAGGCGCTCGATCAAGGCCTGCGCCGCCGCCGGATTGCGGACCTTGGCGCCGCCGATGACGAAGGCATAGACGTCGCGCGGCGTCACCGCCGCCGGCGCGTCGCTGACATAATGAAGGCCCGGCGGGCTTTCGCCCCGCGCCCACGCCCGTGTCACCTTCGACCAGCGGTCGAGCGCGCGCGATGGATAGCCTTGCGCTTCCTCCTCGCGCGTCCGCTTCAGCCGGGCGTAAGCGAAATCGGCGGTGAGGTCGGCGATTTCGGGACATTCGTCATGGTCGACATAAGCGATGGCGATATTGGCCGCGCGCGCCATCGCCACGAACTCGCGGCTGCGGAAGCTTTCATGGCGCACCTCGAGCGCGTGCCGCAGCGCGAGGCCGTCGCGGCTCGTCGGCAGCAGCATCATGAAGGCGCGCATCTCGTCCGGATCGAAGCGCTTGGTCGGCGCCAGCTGCCACAATATCGGACCCAATCTGTCGCCGAGCGCGGTGAAGCCCTGCGCGCAGAAACGGCCGATCGCCTCGGCGGCGTCGCCGAGCTCTTTGCGGTTGGTGCAGAATCGCGACGCCTTGATCGCGAATTTGAAACCTTCGGGCACCGCCGCCGCCCAGCGCTCGAACAGCTCGGGGGTCTGCAGCTTGTAGAAGGTGGCGTTGATCTCGATCGCGGTCAGCCGGGCCGCGGCATGTTCGAGCTGCTTCGCGCGGGGGAGGCCGGCCGGATAGAAGCTTTCCGCCCACGGCGCGTAATCCCAGCCGCCGACGCCGACGTAGATCCTCCCGGAAGCGGGCCCAGCCATGCCGTTTCTCTAGGGCGGCGATTCCCGCCTGTCACCCTGCGCGGTCAATCGTAAAGGACGTGGAGCTCGGCGGCGAACGGGCCGATCTTCTTGAGATGGCCGGCGGAGCCGCTCGCCCGGCGCAGATTCTGCCTCTTGAGCAGCGGCTTCAGCATCAGGTGCAAGGTGACCTTGTTGATGTGGATGCCGAAGCATTGATGCAGCGCATGGCCGAAATGGATGTAATGGTTGTCCGGCCGGTTCGGGTCGAAACGCTCGGGGTCGGTGACCACGCGCTCGTCCATCATCGCCGAGGAGAAAGCGGCGAGCACCTTGGCGCCTTTGGGCACATCGCGCTTCCTTTCGGTGCCGGCCGCGATGACGGCGTCAGTGACCGCGGTGCGGAACATGCCGGGCCCGATCGGGTCGAAGCGCATCGCCTCGCGGACATAATTGTAGAGCGTGGCGTCATTGCCCGCGCGCGCCGCCGCCTGGGCGCCGGCGAGCGCGTCGGGCCGCCGCAGCAGCTGCTCCATCGCCTGCGGCACCACCATCGGCGGCTGCGGCGGACCGCCGACGATGAACCCCATCAGGCCGGTGCGGATCTGGACGTCGGAATAGCCGGGCGCGCCCTGCGCCTGCAGCACGAGGCAGCGGCCGAGCACATCGTCCTTCTTGTCGGGCGAGGCTTTGCGCCGGGCGATCTCATTGTCGATATGGCCGCGCAAAGCGGGCGCGATCGCGTTGACGGCGGTGACGATGTCCGGGCTAGACTGATCGACGAACTGATATTCGAACAGTCGCGTCGCCCAGACGCGCAGGTCGCCATTGGGCGGCTTGGGCACGCCGAAATAGTCGCCGAGCAGATCGAAAGTCACCTGCCGGGCGAGCTGGTCGACCACTTCGAGCTTGCCGCCGGCGCGCTCGACGGCCGCTTCGGCCATCGCCTCGGCCTGCGGCGCCAGCCGGGTCGGCAGGTCTTCCGGACGCACCACCCTCAGCCAGGCGTTGCGGCCGGCATGATAGGCCGGAGTGTCGCCCATGCTGAGGAAGAAGGGCTCGTTGCCCATGATCACGTCGAGCGGCGCCTTGTAGGGGGCGGCGAAGTCGCGGTCGTTGTTGAACACTTCGATGACGTCGTCGTAGCGGGTGGCGAACACCTTGGTGCCGAGCTTGGGGATCGGCCAGTATTTGCGCATCAGCTTGAAGCCGGTCGGCATCAGCCGCATCACCAGATTCTTGACGAAGCCGCCCGAATTCGGCCGCAGCACATCGGTCGAGGCCAATGCCGCCTGCGCGGCGGCGCTGTCCTGGGGAGCCGCGCCGCCTGTCGAACCACCCGTGCCGGCCATCGTCCGCTCCCCCCAAGCTCAAAAATTGATGCTATAGGAATAGGGATCGCGCGGCAAACGGGACTTGGTCGAAAGTGGACTGCGGCGGCATTCGACTTCTTGCCAACGCCTTATCTTAGCCGCTCGGCTGCAGAGCGACAGTCCAACGCGCGTCCCCGGTGGAAATGCGGGCCGGAAAAACCATCCCTGTCGCCTGTGTGACCGTCCGACCGTTTGAGGAGGAAAGCAGAGTGCAGCATCTCTCGGTGGAAGATCTCCGAAACCTCTACTCAGGCGAGTTCGCGAAATATCGGGAGCAGGAAGCGATAGCGGACTGGCGGCGCCGCTACGTCGAGCATGTCGAACTCATTCGTGACGCCGACCTCGCAGCGTGGACCGAACCTCGTTTCCAGCAGCGGCTTTGGGAATCCGACGCGATATCGACGATCGGCTCTGGGCAGTCCGTAACGGTCACGCCCGCTTATGCGGACCGCGATATCGCTCGCAAGCTGTTTCATGCACGACGTACCCTCAACGGGCTGTCGCTTCAGGAGCGTGGCGCGAGGCTGCAGCAACTTTTCGCCGACGTGTTGAAATCGGTCTGGCCGGTCTACACGCGGCGCCGGCCCAGCGCGCGGCTGGTGCGGCTGCTGGCCGCGCTGTTCCCCGAGGACATGACCTGCCTGATGGACGCGAAGCGTATCTGGGCTGTCCAGCGCGCGATCGGTGCCAGGCGCCTCCGGGGGGAATTCGTTGCCCAGCACCCCGGTATCCGCGCGACCATCAGAGAAGCGGTAAAGCCCGCAACGTCGATCGATGACATGATCGACCAGTCGATTTTTAGCTGGTTCCTCTGGGAAACTCAGATCGACAAACCCGACGAGGGCGCAGTCACTCTCGTGACTCCGCAGCGCAAAGCCAGCGCCGTTCCACCTTTCTCGCTGCTGCCGGCGGCAGCGCAGCGTCGCAGCCTCACTTGCGTCAGGGATAACGTATCCCTGCTCCAAGCCATCGTGCGCGAGGCAGAACAGGGCATCAGCCGCGAGGATCTGGTTTCGGTGATTCTGGCGGAAGCGACCCAGCTCAATGCCAGCTCCGCCGCCAACATAATCTCGCAGGCGATGGGTGGGCTTGGCCTTCTACGAATAGAGGACGGAGCGTACCGCCCGACCGACCGCGGCCAGGAATTGCTGACCGCAGACGAACCTGCCCAGGCGTTACGCGGGCCCCTGGTCGGCCGGGTGTTCGGCATGGGGCAGCTTTTGCTCATGATTCGACGGGAGCGCGGCAGTATCAGCGCAATCGAAGCATCACGGCGGCTCCAGGATCTCGTGCCAAGCTGGACGACGACGCAACCCGGCTCCTACATCGTGGCCTGGGCAAGGCTCGCGGGCCTGGTCCAGTCGGATTCGCGCACCGGCTCGTTGAGTCTGACTGACGAGGGCGAAGATTATGCAGACGCGCTACCCGAAAGATTCGAGGAGCGCTGGCGCATCGAGCAGGCCGCCGAGGCAGCAGCCGAGTTGCTTCCGATTGTCGAGGAAGCGGCCGTGCAGCCGGCACCGCGCGAGCAAGGCGGTCCTTATGGCCTCGCCGACATCATCGACGAAGGATGCTTCCTCCCCCCCGATGCGATCGGAGCTGCGCTCCAGCTGCTGCGGCGCCGAAAGAACCTCGTTCTCCAGGGCCCGCCGGGCACCGGCAAAACCTGGCTAGCCAAGCGTTTGGGCTATGCGCTGATCGGCGAGCGCAATCCGGACCGGTTGGTTTCGGTGCAGTTCCAGCCGACACTGACCTACGAGGATTTCGTCCGGGGGTGGCGACCGGATGGTCAAGGGGGCCTGCGGCTTGCCGATGGTGTGTTTCTGGAAGCCATAGCCACAGCTGGTGAAGAGCCGCACCGGCCCTTCGTGGTCGTGATCGAGGAGATCAACCGCGGCAACCCCGCGCAAATCCTCGGTGAGCTGCTCACATTGATCGAGGATTCGAAGCGGTCTCAGAGCGAGGCGCTTCGCCTCGCTTATGCACGGCAAGTCGATGAACGTGTGTATGTTCCGCCCAACCTCTACATCATCGGCACGATGAATCTCGCAGATCGCTCGCTGGCGCTGGTCGACCTCGCGCTCCGGCGACGGTTCGCATTCTTCGACCTCGGTCCCGAGCTCGGCGATACCTGGCGCGACTGGTGTCGCCGCCTCGGCGCCCCGGAGGCGATCCTCGACCGTATCACCTCGCGGATTGGCGAGCTGAACGACGCTATCGCGGACCATCGTTCGCTCGGTCCCCAATATCGCGTGGGCCACAGCTTCGTGACCCCGGTCGCCAGCCCAGGCGAAGCCGCCGAGGATTGGCAAGAGTGGTTCGACGAGGTGATCGAGCGCGAGATCGGTCCGCTGCTGCGCGAATATTGGTACGACGACGACGCCACTGCCGAGGAACGGCTGAGTCGGCTCCGGCGCGCCACTTGAAATGGCACTCGCCCCGCTTGCGACCTGGACGAGCGAGATGGGAATTCCCGTCCGCAACCTGTGGTTCTTGCTTGTTCACGCTTCGGGCCTCGCACGCTTGCTCGAAAATGTGGAAGGCGGCACCGAGGGCAAAGCAGAGCTTCCCGACCTCCTTGCGATCCTTCTCGCAACGGCGATGGAGCGCCGCCTTCGGCGCGGCCTGAGCCGCTCTTACATCGAAACGCGGGCCGCGATCCCGCGAGTTCGAGGCCGGATCGACTGGTTGGCTACTGAGAGTGATCAACAGCTGCTCCGCGGTCGCGTCGGCTGCCGTTTTGACGAGCTGAACTCACGACACGCCGCGCAACCGCTTCGCGCGCGCGGCCCTACGCGCCCTCGCTACTCGCGTCGGGGGCAAGCCTCTCAGAAGCCGCCTGATAGATCTTGACCGGACGCTCGCATCATGGGGCGTGGGCGGAACGCGCCCGTCGCCCGCTGCCCTCCTTCACAACATGCCGGGGCCGCGCGAAGCCGATGATCGGCTGGTCGTCGAGGCGGCGAGGCTGGCGCTCGATCTCGTGCTGCCCGCGGAAGCCGAGGGCGGCGTGGCGCTGACCCGCCTCGACCGGGACGAGCAGCTGCTGCGGAAAATCTTCGAGGCCGGCATAGCCGGCTATCTGCACTACCATCTGGACCGGCACGACGGCTGGTCGGTTCGCCGAAACCGGCATTTCCATTGGACCAAAGAACAGCCAAGCCTGAGCCACTCAACGTTGATGCCGGGCATGCGTGCCGATATCGTTCTCGAACAAGGCGACCGACGCATTGTCGTCGACACCAAATTCACCAGCATCCTCGGGCGGCCCCATCATGACGTCGTCCGGTTCAAAAGCACGCACATCTACCAGCTCTATTCCTATCTGAGGTCGCAGGAAGGCTTCTGCTCTCAAGCCGATTGTGCCGAGGGCCTGCTCCTTTACCCCTCGCTCGGCCCCGTGCTGGACGAGGCGGTCATCCTCCACGGCCACCGGATCCGATTCGTTACCCTTGACCTGACTCTGCCGAGTCCTGAGCTCGGCCCGAAGGTGCTGAAAACGATCATTGCCGATTAGCCCGGCTGCGAGCGTCGGATGAACCTGAAACCGGCGTCGGCGATCATTGTCTGCGCCTCACGAGCTGAGCGCCGCTTCCTTTCCCTGCTCGGCCGCCTTCTCGGCATGGGCCGCGTCCTCGGCGAGCAGCCGGCGCGACCGGACGATGAGGTCGACCCAGTCGGCGAAGGCGGTCGCCAGCTTGAGGATCAGGTCCTTGAGCGGCCCCTCGACGAGGCAGCCGTCCGCGTCGAACCTGTCGTCGCCGACATGGCCCAGATAGGCTTCGGGCTGCTGCATCACCGGCATGTTCAGGAAGACGCAGGCCTGGCGCAGCTGGTGGTTGGCGCCGAACCCGCCGATCGCGCCGGGCGAGGCGCTGACGATCGCCGCCGGCTTCCTGTCCCAGACGCTCCTGCCATAAGGCCGCGAGCCGACGTCGATCGCGTTCTTCAGCACGCCCGGGACGCCGCGATTATATTCGGGCGTGCAGAACAAGATGCCGTCGGCGGCGGCGATCCGCTCGCGGAAGGCGACATATTCGGGCGGCGGATCGGAATCGTGATCCTGGCTGTAGAGCGGCAGCTCGCCGATCCCGACGATCTCGCAGTCGAGCCGGTCCGAGGCGAAGGCGCAGATCGAGCGCGCCACCTTGCGGTTGATGCTGTCTTTGCGAAGGCTGCCGACGACGATGGCGATCTTGTGCCGGCTCATGGCGGGAATCCCTTTTTTTTCGGCCCCGCTCGCCCAATGGCCGCTGGCGGAAAAAGTTGCGGCACCTTCACATCCGACGCTCGGCCGTCGGCCGTTCTAGATGACCAGAAAGTCCGCAGCAGACAGATTGGCGGGCCGGGTATCGAGGACAGCGAACTGCATTGCGGCGGCAGGGCCGGTGCCGTCCGGATCGAACAGCAGAGCGCCGGTGGCGCTGTTGTAGACGATGCGGTGGCTCGCGCTGCTGGCTGCGTTCCCCCGCACAAAGGCCGAGGCAGAAAGGGCGCCCGCCCCCAAGCCGCTGAATTGGGCATTTTCGAGCAGGATCCTGTCCAGGCCGGGGGCGAAGTCGAGGATGTGATCCACATTGGCGGCACCCGGTTTGGTGTCGAACTGGAACCGGTCGGCGCCGGCGTTGCCGCGCAGGGTATCGGCGCCGGCGCCGCCGCGAAGCAGGTTCGCCGCGCCGTTGCCGGTGAGGATGTTGGCAAGCGTGTTGCCGGTGGCGCTGACCGCCGCGGCGCCGGTCAGGGTCAGATTCTCGACACGATCGCCGAGCGTGAAGCTGACCGAGCTCTGCACCAGGTCGATGCCGCCGCCGGCCGCCGTTTCGATCGCCTTATCCCCGATATTGTCGACGATGTAGCTGTCATTGCCGCCACCGCCGCGCATCGTGTCGATGCCTGCCCCGCCATCGAGCCGATCGTTACCCTTGCCGCCATAGAGAAGGTCGTCGCCGAGCCCGCCTTCGAGGCGATCGGCGCCATCGCCGCCGAGCAGCATGTCGTTCGCGCCAAGCCCCCGAAGCGTGTCGGCGCCGCCCTTGCCGAGCAGCGTATTGGCGACGTCGCTCCCGTTTCTGACGATCGAGCCGGCAGGAAGGGTCAAATCGAGCAGGCCGGATATGGCGATCGGCGGGAGCGCGCCCACCTGCACCGTTTCGAAGGCGAAGCCGCCGCCGCGAAAATGATCGACCAGCAGGATGGTGCCGCCCGACCAGGCCAGCTCGAGGCTCTGGTCGGGATGCCGCAGGAACTCGATCTCGTCGATCGGCACGTTCGACGGGAAGCGGACGCGATCGAGCCCAGCACCGCTCCAGCCTTCGTCGAAAAGGTCCTGGCCGCCGAACGCCAAATAGATGTCGTTGCCGGCGCCGCCCTCGAGCTCGTCGTCACCGGCGCCGCCGTCCAGAACGTCGGCGCCGTCGAAGCCGAACAAGCGATCGTTGCCGTCAAGGCCGCGGAGCGTGTCGTCGCGCGAACCCAGCGCGCTGCGGTTCCCGTAGAGGATTTCGTGCTCGCCGGAGCCGCGGGTCTCGAGGGCGAGCTGGGCGACCTGCCAGATCGTGCCATTGCCGAAACGGATTTGCTCGACCGCGTTTTCGGGTTCGAACGCGTCTTCGACCTGGACACTTCCGGTCGGCCAGCTCAGCCACAGGTCGCCGTTCCCGAGCCGGAAAACCTGCACGTTCTGAGGCAGGACGGCGGCCGGCAGGATGACGGCGTCGGCGCCGTCGCCGGCGGCTCCGGCATCATCGATATAGTCCGCCCCGTCGCCGACGACGTAGCTGTCCGCGCCCGGCCCGCCGATCATGAAATCGTTGCCGCCGCCGCCGATCAGGCGGTCGGCCCCGTCGAGACCAAAGAGGCGGTCGTCACCGTCGAGGCCATGGATCGTGTCCTTCCTCGAGCCGAACGCCTCGTCATTGCCCCAGATCGTCTCCGATTCGTGCGTTCCCCTGGTGGTGAAGGCCTGTCCGCTGACGGTCGCTTTCGCGCCACCGCTGAACTGAAACGTCTCGATGTGGCCAAGAGCCGAAAAGGCGTTGTCGATCCCGACCGACCCTCCCGCCCAGCTGACCCGCAACGCGCCGTCGGGAGTCCTGATCAAGGTGAGGTCTGCGAGGGCGACTCCGGCGGGGAACAGGATGGTATCCGCCGCGTCCCCGGCCGCGCCGAAATCGGCGATCCAGTCGTGGCCGCCGACGATATAACGATCGCCGCCGCGCTCGCCGTACATCACGTCGTTGCCGAGCCCGCCGTCGAGCACGTCGCTGCCGTCATAGCCGTACAGCTCATCGTCGCCGTCGAAGGCGCGGATCGTGTCATTGCGCGAGCCCCGCTCCTCGCGATTGCCCTGCAGCAATTCGGCGCCGGTGGTGCCCTCGGTGACGAAGGCCACGTTCCTGAGATCGATGCTGGTTCCGTCCTTCAGCTGCAGGGTCTCGATTCCCCGGCTCGAATCGAAGGCATTGTCGATGCGGAAGCTGCCGGTCGCCCAGCGGACGATCAGGTCGCCGTCGTCGAGCCGGATGAAGGAGAGGGCGGACCGGGCGATATTGGCGAGGAGTTCCACCCGGTCCGCCGCGTCGGCCGCGGAGCCGGCATCGGACAGGAAGTCGTGGCCCGATCCGACCCGGTAGACGTCGGCGCCGCGCTCCCCATAAAGCTCGTCGTTACCGAGGCCGCCGTTCAGGGTATCGTTGCCGTCATCGCCGTTCAGCCAGTCATCGCCGGCGCCGCCGACCAGGCTGTTCGCCGCGGCGTCGCCATGGCGGGTGACGCCCGTCGGAAGCGTGACGGTCTGGAAGCTCTGGGCGGAAAGCAGGAAACGAGTGCCATTGGCCAGCTCGACATATTCGATCGCATTGTTCCCGGTAAGGCCGCGGAACAGGATGACGCCCTCGAGACCATTGTCCCAGCTGATCCGCACGTTGCCGTCGGAAAGCCTGGCGAAGCTGAGGTCGGAGCGCACGATGTCGCTGCGGCCGATACGCAGGACGTCCGCCGCGTCGCCGGCGATGCCGGCGTCGGCGACATAGTCCCAGCCGTAACCGACGACGTAGACGTCCCCGCCCGCCGCGCCGTAAAGCTCGTCATCGCCGCGGCCGCCGTCGAGCCGGTCGGCGCCGCCAAAGCCGCTCAGAACGTCGTCCCCGGCCAGACCCTGCAAATGGTCGTCGCGCAACCCGAGCTCCTCGAGGTTGCCGTCGATCCACTCGGATTCGCCGCTGCCGACCGTCACCACGCTGCGTGAGGTCAACTTCCAGACCACGCCGTTGGCGAAGTGCAGCTCTTCGACGGCGCTGCGCGCGTCCAGGCCATTGTCGATACGGACGCTGCCGCCGGTCCAGGAGAGGACGAGATCGCCGTCAGCCCGGCGCGACTGCGTGACGGCGGCGGGGGTCAGCGTCGAGGGAAGGAAGATCCGGTCGGGGCCGTCGGTTGTCAGCCCGAACTCGTCGATGAAATCGGCGCCCTCGCCGACGCGATACGTGTCGGCGCCGCTGCCGCCGATCAGGAGATCGTCGCCGCCGCCTCCGTCAAGCGTATCCGCGCCGTCGAGGCCGTTCAGGCGGTCGTTGCCGAGCAGGCCGCGGATGGTGTCGTCGGCAGATCCGAGCTCGTCGGGATTGCCCTCCAGCGCATCGTCGGCATTGCTGCCGATCGTCTCGGCCGGACGGTTCGGCAGATCCCAGACGACGCCATCGGCAAAGACGAGTTTTTCAATCGCATGATCCGGATCGTACGCTCGGTCGACGACCACGCTGCCCGTTGCCCAGTGAACGACCAAATCGCCGTCGTCGCGCCGCGTCAGCGTCACGCCGGCCGGCAGCACGCCGGCCGGGAGATAGAGCCGGTCGTCCCGTTCGGATGCCAGCCCCTGGTCGCTGACATAATTGTCGCCGGTGCCGACGTGATAGCGATCGTTGCCGCCATCGCCGAACAGCTCGTCATTGCCCGCCCCTCCATCGAGCAGGTCGTTCCCGCCATAGCCGTGGATCCGGTCGGCGCCGTCGAATCCGTAGATTTCGTCGTAGGGGCTGGCGCCGAAGCGCAGGCCATCAAGCTCCTCCGACGAGCTGTCGCCGTTGACGACGTAGCTGCGCGCGAGCAGGTTGACCGTCTGCCCGCCAGCGAAGGTCAGGGTTTCGATCTGCCCGCGTTCGGTGAACTGGTCGTCGATCCGCAGGGCCGGGATGCCGTCGATGGTGAGCACCAGGTCGAGGCCGGACTGGATGTAGCCGATCCGCGCCGGCGCGATCGAGCCGAAGGCGATGCTGTCGGCTCCGCCGCCGTCGCGCACCACATCCTGGCCGGATGAGACGACATAGCGGTCGTTGCCGGATCCGCCTTCGAGATAATCGTTGCCCTGGCCGCCATCGAGCTGGTCGTTGCCGCCATAGCCATAGAGGCGATCGTCGCCGCCGAGACCTGCGATGATGTCGCCGCCGGCGCCGGTGTCGATTCCGCGCAGCGTGTCCTGCCCTGCGGTGCCGTCCAAACGGTAACGGTGCGCAAGAAGATCAAGCGTGGCACCGCCTTGGAAAAGCAGCTGCTCGATCGTGCCGAAGCCATCGAACTGATCGGCGACGGTGACCGCGGCGACGCCCCCAAACGATATGACCAAATCGTCGCCCGATCGGACCAACCGCGCCGCGCTCAGGGTGAAGCCGGCGCCGAACTGGATCCGGTCGAGCGCTCCGCCTGATCCGCGATCCGGTCGTGGCCGGCGGTAACGACGTAGGTGTCGCTGCCCACTCCGCCGAACAGGCGATCGTTGCCGAGGCCGCCGGTCAGGCGATCATTGCCGTTGCCGCCGTCGAGAAAGTCGTGGGGGAAGATCGCCGCGTCCGAGCCGGTCATGACGTCGTTGCCGGTGGTGCCGTTCCGGACCGCAATCAGCGAGCCCGAATTGAACTGGCTGCCATTGGCGGATCGGAAGGTCTCGATCGCGCCGGAGCCGGTGAACATGTCCTCGACGATCAGCGACAGGACGCCGTTGACGTAGATATGGGCGTCCTGCTCGTTGGTCGGGCTGATGGCCACCCTGAGGTTGGCCAAAGTGACGCCCGCGCCGAAGCGCAGCGTATCGGCGCCCGAAGTTTCGCGGATGGTGTCGAGGCCGCTCGAATAGACATAGATGTCGTTGCCGGAACCTCCCTGGAGCGTGTCGTCGCCGCTTTCGCCGGCGAGGGTGTCGTCATTGCCGCCGCCGAACACCGAAATCGTGGCCCGCCCGTCCGTTCAGCTGGTCGTTGCCGTTGCCGCCGTCGAGCGAATCGTTGCCGGTGCCGCCATTGATCGTGTCCGGACCGGTGGTGCCGTTGAGGCCGAGCCCTTCCGCCGGGAAGATTCGCCCGAGGACCTCGTCCAGGCCGAGCTCATGGTTCGGATCGCTGGCGGCGATCCTCGCGTCCAGCGAAGCGCGCACGCCGGGGGTCAGATTCTCGATGCCGATCGCGCCGTCGATGATGCGAAGGATCGTCCCCCACCCCTCCGCCAGCTCGGCGCCGGTCGCGTTCCAGCCGTCGACCAGCGCGTCGAGCCTGGTGAAATCGATCGCGAAAGTGCCGACGACCTCGTCGAGCAGCGGCTGATAATGCTGGATGCCGGTGATGAAGCTGTCCGGATGGGTCTGCGCGAAGAAGCGGAACAGCATCGCGTCATGCGCCTTCTCCATCGCGTTGCGGAGCGTGGCGGCGGCTTCGACATAAGGATCGGGCGAGCCGCGCTGGTCGAACCGCCGGTCGGTGAGGATTTCGAGGAAGGCGAGGTCGCGGCCGTCAATATAGCGCCCGCGGCCGTCCGCGGCCTCATCGTCCACCTGCGCCCATTGCCAGAGCAGTGACCGGAACCTGGTCTCGAGGTTGAAGCCCGGGTCGAGCAGGGTCGCGATCGGCGCGGTCGCCAAGGCTTCCACCTCGCCAAGCAGGCCGGGATTTCGCGACATGACCAGATGAAGGTCGGCCACGACGCCGTAGCCGCGCAGGCTCGGCAGCGAGCGAATCTCAACGGTCAAGGCCGGCCAAGTTCCGCCGGCGACGGTGTGGATGTCGTCATATTCGAACCAGACGTCGGCGATCTCATTCGTCGACCCGTCGCTCCAGGTGAAAGTGGAGACGTGGGTGACCCGGTTGCCCGCGATGGAAGCGTTGCTCGCTTCGGCGTCGAGCGAAATGCTGACGATGCCGAGGTCCGCCAGCCGGAATAACTCCTCCGGTTGTGACATCCGTTGCTGTCGCGATCCTGCCAGATGCGCAGCTCGGAATAGATGGCGTCGGCCTTGTCGATGAGCCCGTCACCATTGTCGTCGCTCGGCGCGAGCGCTGAAAATCCGTCAATCGCATGATCGCCGAAGAGCTCGGAATGATCGTCAACCGCGCCGTTGCCGTTGCGATCCAAGACGAGCAGGCCGTCATCCGGCAACACCCAGGCTGTGGCTTCGCGGAAGTTGTCCAGGTCGATGTCCCGATAGATGGTTCCGGACTGGCCGAGCGCACTAACCTCCACTCCGTCGCCATCGAGATCGAAGACAAGCGGAGACGCCTCGTTGCCCGCTTGGTCAAACACCGAGTCCAGATGGTCGAAGATCCAGTCGACAATTTCGAAGAAGGGGGAAATGATGGACAGCCCGAGCGCGCGCAGGGCTTCAGTAGCTTCGGCGATCCGGACGAGCGCGAATTGGTAAGCCTCTTCGCCGTAATTGACCAGCATCTCAAGCGCGGTCTCGCCGGCGACTTCATACCAGGCCACCGCCCGACCTCCGCGAGCAGCTCGGCGTAGGTCATCTTCCGGCCGAACCAGGCGATCGCCGCGGCGTTCGGGTATGTGCGGGCCGAGGCCTCGAGCATCCCGAACACGGAGATGTTCGGGTACGGCTCGAGCGTGTGCGGGACGTCGGGCGGATAGCTGCGGAACCAGGGTCGATGATCGGTCATGCGCCGCATCATCCCCGACGGAGGCCCGGCGCGTCGAACGGGCTGCCCGAGGCCCTCCGGGGCCGACCGCGAAGATCGACCCGATAGGCTCCGCCGGCCATGGCCGACATGCTCGAGGAGGATCCGCGCGGCCGCCAGCGCCGCGCTCCCACCGCTCGAGGGCGAGCTCACGGTGCCGGGCCTAGCGGATGCCGTAGAGGTTCGGCGCGATCGGTGGGGCGTCCTGTACGTCAGCGCGTCCTCGCTCGAGGACCTGTGGTTCGCGCAGGGGTTCGTCGCCGCGTCCGAGCGGCTGTTCCAGATCGACCTCGCCCTGCGGGCCGCGGGCGGACGGCTCTCCGAGCTCTTCTCCACGCCCACGTTCCCGCAGGACCGCTTCTCGCGCGTCGTCGGGTTCCACCGGATCGGCGCTGCCGAGGTCGCGCGGTGGTCGGAGCCCTCGCGCTCGATGCTGCAGCGATACGTGGAGGGCGTGCACGCCTGGATCGACGCGATGCCGGCGCCGCCCGTCGAGTACGCGCTCATCGGGCTCGAGCCAGCCATCCCGAAGGATCTGGGGGCGTGGGCCGCGGTCCTCGCGTACGCGGCCTGGGGGCTCTCGGGGAACTGGGACGCCGAGCTGTTGCGGGTGCATCGCCGATCGCCTCGGCCCCGAGGCGGTCGCCACGTTGCTCCCCGCCCATGCCGTCCGCCCCGGCTTCGACCCTCGCCGGCGCCCTCGCGGGCGGGCTCCTCGACGTGCTGCCGCGCACCAGGGGCCAGGGCTCGAACGGCTGGGTGGTCGCCGGCTCGCGGACGGCGAGCGGCAAGCCGATCCTCGCGAACGACCCGCATCTCCTGGCCCAGCAGCCCGGCGCCTGGTTCGAACTCCACCTGCGGGGACCGGGGTACGAGGCCCGAGGCACGGCCTTTCCCACGGCGCCGGGGATCCTCGTCGGCATGACCCCCCATCACGCGTGGGGACTCACGAACGTCACGGGCGACGTGCAGGACCTGTACGAGGAACGCCTGAACGACGAGGGCACGGCGGCCGAATTCGACGGCGAGTGGGAGCCGCTGACGGTGCATCGGGAGGGATCGCGATGCGCGGCGGCGACTCCGAGGTCGTCGAGGTGCGCGAGACGCGGCACGGGCCTTTGCTCACGTTCGAGACGGTCGGGGTGTCACCGATCCGGTTCGTCCCGCTCGAGGCGCACTACGCGCTCCGCTGGACGGGCACCGACGGTCTGATCGAACCCGCCGCGCTCGTCGACATCGCGGCAGCGAAGGACTTCGACGGGTTCCGCCAAGCGCTGCGCCGCGTCTCGTGCCCGGGAAGAACGTGATGTACGCCGACGTCGAGGGCACGATCGGCTACCAACTGACTGGCCGCTATCCGCGGCGCCTCGCGGGCGACGGCACGATACCCGTCCCGGGCTGGACCGCGGAGCACGAGTGGGATGGCTGGCTCGCCTTCGAGGACCTCCCCTGGTCGCGAGACCCGAGCGTGGCTTCCTGGTCACGGCGAACCATCGCGTGCACGACGACGCGTACCCTCACCTGATAGGTCACGACGCCACGCCCCCTTCCGCGCGCAGCGCATCGCGGAGCGCCTCGAACGCTCGGACCGGATCACGATCGAGGAAACCGCCAGGTTGCAGATCGACACGGTCTCGATCACGCCGCCCGAGAGCTCGCCCCGCGGCTCATACGCCTCGAGCCCACGACCGAGGACGAGGCGTGGACGATCGAGCTCCTCCGCGGATGGGACGGCGACCTCTCGGCGGACTCCCTCGAGGCGGCGGTCTACGACGCCTGGGTCGCCGCGATCGGGGCCGGCCTGTTCGCGGGGCACGAGGACATCCGCGACCGGTACTTCGCGTGGCGCGAGTCGTTCGTGTGCGCCGCGCTGCCTCGGATCCTCGACGACGGGCTTCCGGCGTGGGCTCCGATGCGAGACGTCCACGAGCTGCTTCGTTCCTCGCTCGCGTCCGCGATGTCGTGGCTCGAAGAGCATCTAGGGAGCGACCGCACTGGGTGGCGGTGGGGCGCGATGCACCGGGTGCGCTTCGCGCACGTTCTTGCGCAGATGCCGGGGCTCGAGGCGGTCTTCGTCGCGGGCGAGCACGATCTCGGCGGCGACGAGCAGACGGTCCTCCAAGCCGGGTTCGACGCACGAGACGGCTTCGAGCCCATCGTGATCCCCTCGTACCGCGCCGTAGTGGACCTCGCCGACCTCGACGCCTCGCGAGCGGTCCTGCCGACCGGCCAGTCCGGCCACCCGACCTCCGCCCACTGGAACGACCAGGGACCGCTCTGGATCGCCGGGGACCTGCGCGATGCGCCGGTCTCCCGCCCGGCCGTCGAGGCCGCGACCGACCGGGTCCTCCTCCTGTCCCCCGAGTAACATCTGCCGCGCATGCCCAAGTCACGACAGCGCCAGAAGCGGACCGGCCGGCCGTACGCACCGCCGCCGCCGCGGAGGAAGCCGCGGAAGAGTCCGCCGTGGTACGGCTTCGTGGTGCTCGGGCTCATCGGCGTGGGGATCGCGATGATCGTCCTCAACTACATGGACGTCATCCCCGGCGGGACCCAGCAGCATTGGCTGTGGATTACGGGCTCGCCGTGATCGCGGCGGGGTTCGCGGCCGCGACGCAGTGGCGCTGAGCCGACCGCACGCTCCAGGGGTCCGCTGAATCACACGCCTGTCATTTCCCCCAGCCTTTGCCCAGATGGGGGAAGTCCTCCCCCCGCCGTAGCGTTCACGCGCCGTGCTCCGCGATCGGACCTACCGTCCCTGAACCGTGGAGAACCGGACCGCCCCTGGGCAGGATCTGGGGGAAACGCGGGGAAAAGCGCCACCCGCGCGCCCCGCTCAGGCCGGCGCGGGGCGTTGCACGACGTCCATCGGCTCGCCACAGTGCCTCGGGAGCTGGAGCTCGCCGAGTCGTGTGACCCGGAACTCGGTCCCGCACTCCCGACAGACGAGCGACACCTCGAGCTCCTCGACGTCCTCCACGTCCTGGCGCTCGTGGTTCAGCCCGGCCCCGGACGCCGCACGGAGCGCGGTGATGCCCAGCCACGCGATCGCGCCAGCCATCGCGACCGCGGTCGCGACGATCCAGAAGCTCACCCTTCGTCCCCTCGGTCGGGTATCGAGTCTACGGCTGCACCCTTCGGCGCCGGGACAACACGCGTGCCTGGGAGTACGGTTCCCGAGCACGCCACCAGGGAGGCGGCAGGAGGCACCTCGGCGATGAGCACGTACATCGAGGACCAGTTCGCGGCGGTGGAGGCCAAGAACCCCGGCGAGCCCGAGTTCCACCAGGCGGTGCAGGAGGTGGCCGAGTCGCTCGCGCCGGTGCTCGAGCGCCATCCCGAGTACCGCGAAGGCGAAGATCCTGGAGCGCATGTCGAGCCCGAGCGCGTGATCATGTTCCGCGTGCCGTGGATGGACGACCACGGCGAGGTCCAGGTGAACCGCGGCTTCCGCATCGAGATGAACAGCGCGATCGGCCCGTACAAGGGCGGGCTGCGCTTCCACCCGACGGTCAACCTCGGCATCCTCAAGTTCCTCGCCTTCGAGCAGGTCTTCAAGAACGCGCTCACGACGCTGCCGATGGGCGGCGGCAAGGGCGGCTCGCGACTTCGATCCCAAGGGCAAGAGCGACAACGAGGTCATGCGCTTCTGCCAGGCGTTCATGAGCGAGCTGTTCCGGCACATCGGCCCGAACACCGACGTGCCCGCCGGCGACATCGGCGTCGGCGGCCGGGAGATCGGCTTCCTGTTCGGGCAGTACAAGCGGCTCGCGCAACGAGTTCACCGGCGTCCTGACCGGCAAGGGCCTGAACTGGGGCGGCTCGCTGATCCGGCCCGAGGCGACCGGCTACGGCGCGGTCTACTTCGCGGCGCGAGATGCTCGCGCACGCGCGGCGAGACGCTGGACGGCAAGACCTGCCTGGTCTCCGGCTGCGGCAACGTCGCGCAGTACACCGTCGAGAAGCTCATCGAGCTCGGCGCGAAGGCCGTCACGCTGTCGGACTCGGCCGGCGTACATCTACGACAACGACGGCATCGACGCGAGAAGCTCGCCTTCGTGATGGAGCTGAAGAACGTGCGGCGCGGCCGCATCCAGGAGTACGCCGAGCAGTTCCCGGGCGCGACGTTCACCGCCGCGACGCGGCCGACCACAACCCGCTGTGGACATCGCGGCCGACTGCGCGTTCCCCAGCGCGACGCAGAACGAGATCAACGGCCGGGACGCCGCGAACCTGCTGAAGAACGGCGTCTACGTGGTCAGCGAGGGCGCGAACATGCCGACGACGCCCGAGGGCGTGCAGCGAGTTCCTCGAGGCGCGATCCTCTTCGGCCCCGGCAAGGCCGCCAACGCGGGCGGCGTCGCGACGTCGCGGCCTCGAGATGGCGCAGAACGCATGCGCCTGACGTGGACGCGCGACGAGGTGGACCAGCGCCTGCGCCCGATCATGCAGGCGATCCACCGCCAGTGCCGCGAGACGGCCGAGGACTACGGGAGTCCGGAAACTACGTGAAGGGCGCGAACATCGCGGGCTTCCTGAAGGTCGCGGACGCGATGCTCGACCAGGGTGTATTCGTCGAGCTCGCGTCGAGGAGCCGCCGCGGTCCCGCCGCTTGTCGCCCGGGGCGAAGCCTGCGCTGCGGCACCGCGGCGGCTCCGTTGCCCCTGCAAGCGAACTCCGGAGAATCGACCATCGGCTGAAGCGAGCGATCGGTCGCGCTGGGCTATCGGCTGGGGCGGAGGGCTCGGCGGATGGCTTCGGCGAAGCCGACGGGTTCGATCTGGGGGAAGAGGCGCGAGGCTTCGTCGTCGCGAACGATCGTGGGGTTGACCATGCCGTCGACCAGCGGTCGGGCGACGTTGTTGTCCACCGACGTGACCAAGCCGCACCACAGGGAGGAGAGGCGGGGGGTCAGGAGGGGGATGCCGAGGAGGAAGCGTCGCTTGCCGCGGAGGGTCGCGTAGGTCTGGAGCATCTGGCGGTAGCTGACGACGTCGGCGCCACCGATCCCGACGATGGTGTGACCGGAGCCGATCGGCACGTGACGGGCGGCCGCGAGGTACGCCGTGACGTCGTCGATCGCGATCGGCTGTGACGGGGTGTCCACCCACCTCGGCAGCACCATGGCCGGCAAACGCTCCACGAGATCGGAGAGCATCCGGAAGGACGCGCTGTCGCTCCCGACGACCATCGCTGCCCGCAGTTCCAAGACCGGAGGCCCGAACGCCGAGAGGACCTTCCCCGTCTCATGCCGGCTCGACAGGTGCTCCGACAGACTTCGTCGTCCTCACCCAACCCCCCGAGGTACACGATCCGCCCCACTCCAGCGTCCTTGGCCGCCCGAGCCACGTTCTCCGCCGCCCGCCGATCCCGTCTCCCCGAACCCCCGCGCTCCCTCCTCCATCGAATGCACCAGGTAATAGAGGACGTCGATCCCTTCGACCAACCCGGCGAGCGACGAATCATCCAAGGCGTCGAACCCCCGAGCCTCGAGCGAAGGCCACCGCGACCGAAGCTCGTCCGGCCGCCTCCCCGCCACCACCGGGCTCTCCCCGTCATCCAGGAGGCGGTGCACCAGCGCCGACCCAACGGTCCCCGAAGCCCCGGTAACGAGTGATGTCATTCAGCCATCATGGCGCGCCACATCGGTACCCGACCCGCCCGAGCCGATCAGGTCGGGCTGGCTCGCGAGCGTTCCGCAGCGCAGCTTCGCCCCGGGCGACAAGCGGCGGAGATCTCGCGAGCCCCACCGCCACTGCCTCAGCGATCCAGCACCCGACGCTGGAGGAAGTCGAGGACCGTCCGCCATTGGCGAACTTCTTCGTCGACGATGAACGAGCTGTGGCCTTCGCCGTACGAATAGAGCTCGACGTCGCCGCCCGCCGCCTTCAGGGCGTCGACGTAGGAGTAGACCTGGGCGGGCACGCATCTCGTGTCGTTCTCGCCGACCAAGACGAGGACGGGTGCGGCCACGCGGTCGACGTAGGTGATGCGGGAACGCTCGGTGACGAAGTCCGGGAGGTCGTGAACGACCCCGCCGACGAGCGAACGGTCGTACGCCTGGAGGGAGGGGGCGCTGTCGTCGTAGG
Source organism: uncultured Alphaproteobacteria bacterium (assembly GCA_963848555.1). GTDB lineage: Bacteria > Pseudomonadota > Alphaproteobacteria > Sphingomonadales > Sphingomonadaceae > Allosphingosinicella. The sequence continues at coordinate 281,970 of CAWKEE010000009.1, forward strand.
ACGCGATGTAGTCGCCGACGGGGACGCCGGCGACGCCGGCGACGAAGCGGTCGGGATAGGTGCCGAGGGCGAGGAGGGTGGTGTAGCCGCCCCAAGACCAGCCGCCGATGACGGCGCGAGCGGGGTCGGCGATGCCGCGGGCGACGAGGTCGTCGAGGCCGGCGACGGTGTCCTCGACCTCGGGGAAACCGATGTTGCCGATGATGTGGTCTCGGAACCGGGCGCCGTAGCCGATCGACCCGCGATAGTTGACCATCGCGACCGCGAAGCCGGCGTCGACGAACATCTGCACGTCCGGCCACCAGGTGTCGAAGTAGAGCCAGTTCGGCCCGCCGTGCACCTTCAGGTAGGTCGGGAAGGGACCCTCGCCCTCGGGGAGCACGAGCCAGCCGTGCACCGTGTCGCCCGCGGGGTTCTCGAACAGCCACTCGCGATAGGGGCGTCCCTCGCGAACGCCGCCCGGGGGCGTCGAGAGCACCTCGGCACCGGTGTCGTCGAGCACGCGAGAGGCGATCTCGCCGCTGGAGACCCGGACCCAGACCCGGCCGTCGGGGCGGACGCGCGCACCGTGCGTCTCACCGCGGGGGTGCAGGACCTCGGTGAGGGTCCCGCTCGGGAGGTCGAGGCGGTAGAGGCGCTCGCGTCCGCGGAACGAGTGGATGACCAAGATCGCGTCCGCGTCCGGGTACCAGTCCGCCGGGACCACCTCACCGGGCAGGTCGACCTCGAGATCGTCCGTTCGCCCGTGACCGGGTTCCAGATCGTGGGACGGCCAGATCGTTCCGCTCGTTCATCGCGAGCAGACGCTGATCTCCCTCTACCGGGGACCAGGCGAACGCGCCGAGGCCGAACTCCGGGACCGTCGGCGAGCTCGGCCACCACGGCACCGGTTCGCGGGTCGAGCACCCGGAGCGCGCGATGGATGTTGTCGCCGTCCTGGGCGACCTCCACGCAGACCAGCGTCTCGTCGGCCGAGAGACCCGGCGTGATCGAATCCCTCGACGTGGAAGTCGGTGCTCGAGATCGGATCGAGTCGACGTCGCGATGGATCTCCTTCGCGGGGCCGCCGCTCCTCGGAGACGTACACCGCGAACCCATCGCGGTCGGCGATCACCGCCGCCACGATGTGCCGCCCGATCGCGAGGCCGTCGGGCCAGCCCACCGGCGCGCCAGGCAGCAGGTCGCGCCACTCGCCACCCTCGAACGGCGTCGCGATCCATCGACCTGACTCGTCACCGGTCGGATCGGAGAACCAGATCACCTCCGACCCGTCGCCCGACATCGTCGCCAGGTCGACGCCGATCCGTCTCGTCCGACACGCGCCGATACGAATCGCTCGCGATGTCCCAGGCGTAGACCTCGAACGCACCTTCCTCGTCGGAGAGGTACGCCGCGCGACGGGCGCGGTGCCGACCAGACGGGGAACCGCTTCGTGGGGGCGCGGAACCGCCGTTCCCACAGCGGCGCGTCGTCGGCGGGGCCAGCCATGGAGCCGGAGCCTAGCATCGGGTCGGTCGCGGAAGGATCGTCGATGGCGTCCCCGGGTCACGTTCCGGGAACGAGCACGACCGGCACGCGAACGACGTTGATCGCGGTGCCGTCCTCGGCGCTCTCCTCGAACACCTCGATCGTCGCGTCCTGCCGCTCCTCCACGAAGAAGGCCACCTCGGCGGTATAGGTCCCCCGGCATCCCGAACCGCACGACGCCGTCGCGAACGTCGCCGCGAGCTGCTGGCCGTCGTCGTCGAAGATCGCGATCGCGACCGTCGCCTCGAACACGTTCGCCGACCCGGACACGGTGACGGGGCTCACGACCTCGTCACCGGCTCGGGGGGTCTGGACCACGATCGGGGGCTTGCCGTTCGGCGTCCGTCGGCCCGGAAGACCGGTCCCCCCGGTTCCGCCGGTGGCGGCGGTGGGGCTGGGCGAGCCGGACGCGGTCGGCTGCGGGCTCAGCACCTCGGCCGCTCGTTCGGCGCCGGAGCACGCGGCCAACCCGAGACGCCAGCGCCGAGGACGACGGCCGATCGCTTCATCGCGAGGCCTCGCGGATCGCACGCCAGACCTTCTCGGGGGTGAGCGGCGGGTCGAGGTGGCGCACCCCAGGTGCGACAGCGCGTCGACCGCCGCGTTCACACCGCCGGCGTCGAGCCGACCGTCGCCGACTCGCCGATCCCTTGGCGCCCAGCGGGTTCAACGGCGTCGGCGTCTCCATCACGCCGCGCTCGAACGACGGGCAGCTCGGCTCGCGGCGGGCATCGCGTAGGTCGCGAGGTTCGCGGTGAGCGGCGTCCCGAGCTCGTCGTAGACGACCTCCTCGTACAGCGCCTGCGCGATGCCCTGCGCCGAGGCCGCCGTGCACCTGGCCCTCGACGAGCATCGGGTTGAGGATCCGTGCCGCAGTCGTCGACGGCGACGTGCCGCAGCAGCCGGACGTCCCCGGTCTCGGTGTCGACCTCGACGACCGCGACGTGCGCGCCGAACGGGTACGTGTAGTCGCGCTGGAACGTCGGCCTCCGCGGCGAGCCCCGGCGCCAGCCCTCGGGCTCGCTCGACGGGTCGCCGCGATCGCGCCAGCTCCGCCCACGAGATCGCGACCGCTCGGCGCCCCGGCGACCCCGACGGCCATCCCGGCTGACCACGACGTCGTCGACCGACACTCGAGCAGGTGCGCCGCGACGCGCTCGCGCCTGCTCGAGCACCGCCTCCGCCGCCTCGAACACCGACGACCCACCGATCTGCAGCGACCGGGAGCCGAAGGTGCCCTCGCCCGCGACGGACCTCGGCCGTGTCCGAGTGCACGACGCGGACGCGCTCGAACGGCACGCCGAGCACGCCCGACGCGATCTGCGCGAACGCGGTCTCGTGCCCCTGCCCGTGCGACGAGCGTCCCGGCGCGGACGGTCACGCGTCCCGTCCGCGTCCACCTCGACCGAGGCGAACTCCTTGCGCGCGAACCCCGTGACCTCGACGTAGACGCGCCACCCCGATGCCGAGCGCGAGCCGGACGTCCCCGCGCTCGCGGCGCGTCGCCTGCTCGGCGCGGAGCGGCTCGACGTCGGCGAGCTCGAGCGCGCGGTCGAGCGCCTCGTCGTAGTCGCCGACGTCGTACGTCGACCCGACGGCGGTGGTGTGCGGGAAGCTCGTCGGATCAGGTTCCGGCGGCGGAGCGTCGACGGGTCCATGCCGAGCTCGACGGCGAGCAGGTCCATCGCGCGCTCGATCGAGAGCGGCCGCCTCGGGACGCCCGGCGCCGCGGTACGAGTCGACGGGCACGGTGTTCGTGACGATCGCGCGGCCCGCGGAGGCCACGTGGGGCATGCGGTAGCACCCCGGCAGCATCGTCTTCGTCGTCGGCGGCAATAGCGCGCCGCCCGGGTACGCGCCCATGTCGCCGAGGAGCGTCGACGCGCAGCCCGACGAGGTCGCCGTCGCGCGTCGCGCCGAGCTCGACGTGGTGGACCTGCGCGCGCCCGTGCGTGAGGCCGACGCATGCTCTCGCCCCGCGATCTCCTGCCACGCGACCGGCTCGCCCGAGCGGCCCGGCCGCCCGCGCCACGGCGAGGAACTCGGGATACACGAGCAGCTTCGCGCCGAACCCGCCGCCGACGTCGGGCGCGACCACGCGCACGCGGTCGCGCTCGAGCCCGAGCGCGTCCGCCACGTCGTCCCGCACGTCGAACGGCACCTGCGTCGACGCCCAGATCCGTCATCCCGCCGTCGTCCTCGGGGACCGCGACGAGGTCGCGTCAGTCTCCATCGGCAGCGGCGGCCAGCCGCTGGTGGACGACGCGCGCCCGGACGACGACGTCCGCCCCGGCGAGCACGTCGTCGTCCCACGCTCCTCGAACGCGTGGGCGACGTTCGTCCCGGCCTCGGGGAACACGAGCGGCGCGCCGGCGCGACCGCCGCCTCCACGCCGATCACCGGCTCGAGCGGGTCGACGTCGGCGAGCACCGTCTCGGCGGCGTCCAGCGCCTGCGCGAGGGTCTCGGCCAGCACGAGCGCGACCGGCTCGCCGACGTACCGCACCACGTCGGACGCGAGGACGGGTCGCGTCGAACTCCCTCGACGTTGCCGGCCGGCAGGCCGCGGCGCGATCGCGAGTCGTCCGCGGTCACGACGGCGACGACACCGGGCATCGCGCGAGCCTCGTCGAGGGCGATGGCACGGAGGCGCACCGTGCGCGATGATGGACCGGACGAAGACGGCCCGCAGGGCGCCGCCGGGAGCCATCGTCTCGGTGTATCGAGCCTCGCCCCGGAGGAAGCGCGGGTCCTCGACCCGATGAACGACGCTTCCGAAGATCGAGGTCGTCATGCAGCCTCACGATAGAAGGAGCCGAACCGCGGAGGCGTGGACTCGCCCGCGTCACGCTCGGATCACCCTCGTCGCGTCCGTCCGTGGCTCGCGGTCGCGGCGGCCCGCGCACGCGATCGACGCGCGGCGCGTGGTCGGAGGCCTCGAACTCGCCCGATCGCGTTCACCGTCGGCGAGGACGGACGGATCTGGTACGTCGAGAAGGACAGCGGCGACGGTCCGCGTCTTCGACCCCGCCACCGACGACGACACGCTGTTCGTCACGGTCTCGGGCGTCGAACGGCGAGGGCGAGCGCGGCATGCTCGGGATCGCGCTGCATCCGCGGTATCCGGCGAAGCCGTTCGTCTACGTGTACGCCACGCGCTCGAGCGACGGCGCGCTGCGCAACCAGGTCCTGCGCTTCCGCGATCGCGGCGGGAGCGGCGTCGACCAGGACGTGGTCATCTCGAGCCGCGCGAGCGACAGCCCGTACCACAACGGCGGCACATCGCCTTCGGCCCCGACGGCAAGCTCTACGTGATCGTCGGGGACGGCCATCACGCCTTCGCTCGCGCAGGATCGGAGCGACATCCGCGGGAAGGTCCTGCGGCTGAAGCCCAACGGGGCGTGCCCTCGACGAACCCGTTCGACGACCGCCGTGTGGGCCACCGGCATCCGGAACTCCTTCGGGTTCGGCGTTCGACCCGGCAGACCGGACGCCTCTGGGAGACCGAGAACGGCCCGGCGTGCAACGACGAGGTCAACCTGATCCAGAAGGGCCGGCAACTACGGACTGGGGCCCGGACCAGACGTGCGACGGGCGCGTCGCCCGGCAACACGAACCAGGACGGTCCCCGGCCCGGTGCTGCCCGAGGTGGTGTACGAGAACCCGATCGCTGATCACCGGGATCGCGTTCTGCGACGGGTGCGGCTCGGGCTCGCGGAGCGAGGGAGCGGCCTTCCACGCGGCGGCGAACGACGGGCGGATCACGCGGCTGGTCCTGAACGCCGACCGCGACGGACGTCCGCGGCGCTCGGTGGTGTACGACCACGCGGAGCCGACGCTGTCCGTCGAGGTCGGCCCGGGGGCCGGCATGTACTTCAGCGACTTCGACGGCGATCTACGTCCTGACCCGTCTGAGTCCCCCGATCCGCTAGCGCCGCGGCGGCGTCGGCGCTACGCTGCGCGTGAACACGGGTAGCGCCGCCGGAACACTCGCCAGGAGACGCATGGACATCGGCACCGCTGAGCGCGTCATCGAGGTCGAACCGACCTCGCTCCCGGTGCCCGGAGACGCTCCCCGATCTCGAACCGACCACGCTCCGAGCGACGCCGGCGCGGGAGCCGGCCGACGCGCGCACGGAACGGGTCGGCTGCGCGAGCGCCGGCCGCTGGACCGGCCCGTGCTCGCGACGCCTCGGTCGAGACCCCGCGTCCTGGCCGAGGCCGTCTCGGCATGGCGGGCGTGGGGCCTGACCGGGGTCGAAGGACGGCGGCGAGGTGCGGCTGCTGCCGGTCGCGGGCTCCGCGCGCCCGTGGACGACGACCGAGCCCACCCGCGCGGAGTGCCGGCGGCGCCAGAACGCGTCCCGACGTCGACTGCCGATGCGGCCTCCACGCGATGCGCGGGACGCCGAGCCGCTCCGGCGGACGCGCGACCCGGCTGTCGGCGGGCACCGTCGCGCTCTGGGGCCGCGTCGTCGAGCACGAGCTCGGCTTCCGCGCCGAGTGGGGCTACCCACAACGGCTCGTCGTCGATCTGCCGGCTGTGCTTCTGGCAGCGGGGGCTCGCGCACGAGGATGCCCCGGCCGTCGTCGTGCGACACCGCGGCGGCGCGATGGTCCCGATGTGCGAGCGAGCATCTCGAGATGGCAGGCGCTACCACTACCCGCGCGCGAGCCGTCTTGGATGCCGCAACCGTCGAGCGGTCGTTGCTCGACGCGTACGCGGTCGACGTGCTCCGCGCCGCCTGAGCCTCCGACTACTCGGGGCCGCTCGGGCGGTGACGGGCGGCGGCGGCCCTGGCGAGCCGCTCGCGGAGCGAGAGCACGGCTCCTCACCATCCTCGCCGTTGCCCGGGGTCACGCCCGCGACCTCCTCGACGTGCGAGGTGATCTCCTGGCGCAGGCTCGTATCCGCGCGGCGAACGAGGACATCGACGTCTCCATCGGTCCCGAGTCCCCCTCGCCGGGGTCCTGGAACGTCGACGCCGCGTAGGCAGGCTCGCGAGCGGGCTCCGGTTCGAGGACGACCGGTTCGGCGGCCCGCTCGGCGGCCCGCTCGGCGGCGAGCGACGCCTCCGCCACCTCCCGCTCCAATCCGCGGATCTTCGCCTGCGCTTCCTTGAGCTTCCGCGTCGCGTCAACGAGCTCCACCTGCGTGTTCGCGAGCGACTCCTGCGCGCGCTGGAGCTCCTCGACGTCGGTGCGACGACGCTCCTCGAGCTCGCGCACGCGCTCCTCCAGCTCGCCGAGTCGTTCCTCCGAGGCGGCTGTCGGCGCGGGAGCGGGGACCTCCGCGGTGATCCGCTGCACCTCCGCCGCCATCTCGTCGAGCTCGCTGCGGAGCCGCTCGAAGTCCGCGCGCGAGCGGTCGAGCTCGGCCTTGGTCGTCGCGGCGGCGGCCCTCGTCTGCTCCGAGCTCCGCCGTGCGGGCCCTCCCCACGGACCGCTCGCGCTCGAGCTCGGCCGTGGCCGACGACGCCCCGGCCTTCACCTTCTCGAGCTCGGCGGCCTTCGTGGCGGCGGCGGCCCAGTAACCGAGCTCGGCTCGGCCGGACGTCACCTCTGCCTTGACCTTCCGAGCTCGTCCCGTCCCGGTCGCCACCTCGGCGCGGACCTCCTCGAGAGTCCTTCGCGCTCGCGGCGGCGTCCGCGCCGGATCCTCTCAGTAGCTTCGCCCGAGCGGCCGCCTCGTCCCGCGCCGTCTCCAGCTCCTTCGCCGTCGTCGCGGCCGTCGCCGTGGTCGTCTCGAGCTCCTTCGCGCTCGCGGCGGCCTGCGCCCGGACCGCCTCGAGCTCCTTCGCCGTCGTTGCGGCCGTCGCCCTCGCCGACTCGAGTCGCGCTTGTCCCCGGCGGCCTCGGCGCGGACCGCCTCCAGCTCCGAACGCAGGCTCTCCGTGTCCGCCAGCGCCCTGGCGGAGGCCACCTCGGCCTCCGATCGCGCGGTCTCGAGCTCGACCGCGCAGCCGCTCGGCATCGGCGCGGGCAACGTCTCGCTCCTCGGTGAGGGCGTCGAGTTCGACCCGCAACGAGTCACGCTCCCCGGTCATCGATGTCGCGCTCTCCCCGCAGGGAGTCTCGCTCGCCCGCGAGCTCTTCACGCTCGACCCGGATCGCGTCGCGGTCCCGCGCGACCGTCTCCCGGTCGCCGCGCGCCAAGATCCCGCTCGGCTTCGACGGCCGCGAGGTGGGCCCGGAGTGTCCTCGATTCCTGGGTCGACGCCACGTGTTTGCTCTGAGATCGGAAGCGGCGCCCTCGCGCTCCGCCAGCCGCGAGCTTGCCGCCGCGAGCGCGGCTTCGGCCTCGTCCACCCGCTCCTGGAGCACGTCGGCCTCCGCCGCCCGCCGGCGAACGTCCTCGAGCTCGCGGAGCATCGCCTCGTTCTCGGTGCGGCCCTCGCGCAGGGCGGCGAGCTCCTGGCTCCTTCTGGGATTGGCCCATCCGCAGTACGCTCGGCCTCGCCCGCCAGCTGCTCGCGCTCGGCGGCCTCGGCGCGGAGCTTGAGCTCGAGGTCGTCGATCCGCTGCAGCACGTTCGGGGGATCTCGACCGAGGAGGCTGCCGGCGAGCCGCCGCTCGGCGTCGGCGAGCCGGCTCTCCGCGTCACGGGCGGCGCGCTCGGCCGCGGTGGCGCGGGTCTCGGCGTCGCGGATCCGGCGGTCGTCGCTCGCCGGCGCACGCACGGGTCGCGTTCAGGTCGTCCTCGCGGCGGGACGGATGCCCGGCGGTCGTCGGCTCGAGCTCGGAGCCGCGCGGAGCGAGAGGCCGAGCAGCACGGCCACGATCCCGAGCGCGACGATCAGAGCGCGATCTGGACCGGCCGCCAGACCCGGTTGGCCTCGTCCTCGATCGCCGAGTAGCGCGTGTCGATCTCGGCGACGGCCGAGGGCGTGACCTCGCTCGACAGGCGCAGCGGGACGAGGTCTGCAGGACGGTCTCGTTGTGGTCTCGAGCCCCGGACCTCGGCGCGACGTCCGAATCCGTGACGATACTGATTGTCTCGCCCTCGGCGGCGGCGGCGATCTCCGCGTCGTCCTGCGCCACGAGGTAGTCGATCCTGTCGCGTTGCGCGGTCGAGAAGATGAGGTCGCCGTCGGGCATCCAGATCCGGACTCTGGGCGGACGCGGTCATCGGACATGATCCCCGGCTTGAACCCGGATTGAGCGGGTCCAGGTAAGCGGGACCGATGATGTCCTCCGAGACCTGGTCGGCCGTGAGTTCCGGCGCGAGGACGGTGGTGACGTACCGGGCGGCGCGGCCCCGGCGTCGTCCTCCGCCGCGCTCTTCGCGCTGCTCGGAGAACAAGAACGACAGTCCGAGCGCCATCAGCAAGCCGCGGCGACCACGCCGACCAGGAAGCGGGTCCTGGTCGCGGAGGGCCGCCGGTGGGTGCTCATGGGTCAGCAAGTGTGACGGCTGACCCGCCGGGCGGCAAGCGAGGGATCAGGCGTGCGGGGCCGGCTCGGCGGTCTTGAACACGCGGAAGAGGAGGAAGAGCGAGGGAGCCAGCAGGAGCCCACCCACCGTGAATCCGATCGCTACCACCCGCATCGTGCCGGGCGGAGCGGCCGCGTCGCCGGCGGTCACGTCGGGCACGATGAGGTAGGGCCATTGCGCCGCGCCCCACCCCCAGAGCACCGCGGCGACGGCCACGGCCGAAGCGACACGAGCCGGACGGTATGCGCGGCGGACCATCGCGGCGAGCGAGACCGAGCCGGCGAGCGCGGACGCCGCGACGAACGGCCACGCGCGCTCGAGCATGCCCGTCCACAGGACCGGGGCGTCGCCTCGCACCACGAACAGCCCCACCGCGGCGAGCACCCGGCCACGATACCGCTGCCGATCGCTCGGGCGCGGAAGTCGCGCTCGAGCTCGGCGTCGCCGCGATCGACCGCCTCGACCACGAGGTAGGTCGCCGCCAGGTACCCGCAGATCGCGAGGGCGAACAGCGCCCGCGAAGATCGACAACGGGGCCGTCCACGCCGACACGAGTCGGCCTGCACCTCGCCGTCGACGACCCGGATGCGGCCGCTCGCGATCGACGCCGCCGACGCCCCGAGCAGGAACGGCGACACGAGGGAGGCGATGCCGAACACGCGCGTCCACGCGCCGACCCACGCGAGCGTCGTCGCCGTGCGCGCGGAACGCGAAGGCCGCGCCTCGGAGCACGATGCCCAGCAGCACCAGGCTGAACGGGAGGTACAGCGCGACCGACAGGTCGGCGAACACCTGAGGGAACGCCGCGAACAGCCCCGTGAGGACGAAGATCAGCCAGACGTGGTTCGCCTCCCAGACGGGGGCGATCGCATCGGCGATCGAGCGCCCGATGGCGGGCGCGCGCGGCCCGGTGGCGAGCAGGTCCCACACACCGCCCCCGAAGTCGGCGCCGCCGAGCAGCACGTAGAGCGAGAGCCCGGCCCCCATCATGCCCGAGCACGAGACCTGGATCGTCATGGGTGCTCGGTCAGGCAGCTCGGATCGCGCGCGACGTCTCGCGAGCCGGAGCAGCAGCCAGGCGCTCGCGGCGCCGAGCGGCAGGTAGATCGACGACGGTGGCCGCGAGCATGCCACGCGATGCCGTGGCGCGTCGTCACCGCGTCCGCGGTCCGCATCAGCCCCGTACACGATCCACGGCTGCCGGCCGACCTCCGTCACGATCCAACCCGCCTCGACCGCAAGGAACGCGGCGGGGCCGGCGAGCGACAGCTGCGCGGAGGAACCACCGGCCCTCCGGCCACCGCGACGCCGCCAGCGGGCCGAGCAGGGCCCACGCCCCGAGCCCGAGCAGCCCGAAGCCCGACGCGACCATCAACTGGAAGGCGAGGTGCACGAGCAGCGTGTTCGGCCGGTCCGCGGGAGGGACTTCGTGCAGGCCCTCGGACCACCGCGTCGGTGTCGCCGTACGCGAGCCACGAGAGAACGCCCGGGGATTCGGATCGCGAACACGGTCTCCTCGCTGCCGTCCAGCGGGATGCCGCCGATCGCAGCGGCGCGTGCGCGTGCGTCTCCCATTGACCCTCCATCGCAGCGAGCTTCACCGGCTGACGCTCGGCGACGATGCGCGCCGCGAGATCGCCGACGAACGACTTGGACCGGCGCGAGCGACAAGCCGAGCGACCAGCCCCACGACGAGCGCGCGCCGGTGGTAGCGTCTCGCCGGCCCCGCAGCATCCCGCCGCGTACACGGCCGCGACGCCGAGGCCGGTCGCCATGTACGCGGCCAGCAGCATGTGCGTCGCCATGACCGGGGTCGAGGGGTTGAGCATCGCGCGGATCGGGCGCACGTCGACGAGCGGCCGTCCGCGCCAGTCGAACCCGACCGGGGTCTGGATCCACGCGTTCGCGGCCACCACGAAGATCGCGCTCGCCGCCCCGCAGATCGCGACGGGCCACCCGACCACCAATGCGCCCACGGCGAGAGCCGGTCCCATCCGTACAGGTAGATCCCAGGAAGATCGCCTCGATGAAGAAGGCGAAGGCCTCGAGCGCGAACGGCAGGCCGATCACGCGAGCCCCATCGGCCCATCAGCCCGGGCCAGAACAGGCCGAGCGAGAACGACAGCACGGTGCCGCTGACGGCCCCGACGGCGACCAGGACGCCCACCGACTTCGCCCACCGCCGGGCGAGCGCGCCATTCGGGATCGCCGGTCCGGATCGCCCGGTACTTCGCGAAGAGCATCATCACCGGCATCCCGATGCCGAGCGCGGCGAACACGATGTGGAACCCCAGCGATACGGCCATCTGGATCCGGCCGGCCTCGAGGTTCGTGAGCGCGAGGAGCGCAGCCACCATCTCGATGCTCCCAGGCCATCCGGGAACGTCGGGCCGAGCGGTGACTCCCGTTCGGTTCCTCGACCACCGCGTTGGCATACACTCGCCGCCTCTTTGCCGGGAGGGAACCCGATGAGATGCCCGAACTGCGGGACCGAGAACGACCCGAGCGCGCACTTCTGTCGCAACTGCGGACGGGCGCTCGCCGCCGCCGCCGAGCCCACCGAGCCCACCAGCCCTGCGTCGCACGAGCCAACCCAACCGGTGCCTCCGGCATCGCAGGAGCCCACGCAGCCGCTCATGCCCGGAGCGCCGCCGCCCCCGCCCGGCCCCCCGCCACCGCCCACGGGAGCCCCGCCCCCGCCGCCCGGCGGGCGGGGCCCGATGAAGATCTCGACCACCGCTCTGGCGGCCGTGGTGGGAGTGGCGGTCGTCCTCGTCGGCGTGCTGGTGTGGGCGCTCGTGTTCCGCGACGGCGAAGCGAAGACGGTCTCGGCGGCGCCCTCGCCGGATTCGACCGTCGGTCCCAACGCCGTCTCGGCGTCGCCGACGGTCGCGGCTCCCCGACGGGGACGACGGGAACGACCGGCGCCACCGGGACGACCGGAACCAGCGGAGCGACGGGGAGCACCGGAACCACCGACGTGCCGACCTTCTCCCTCGAGATGTGCGGCGACGTCGACGATCAGTTGAACTGCATCGATGGATTCCCTTACGACGACGGCTGGACGATCCCCGTCGATGCGCCCACCTTCCTCACGATCGTGACCATGAGAGGGCTCGAACCGGGAGACTCGTGCGGATCGAGTACTTCGACACCGAGACGGACGAGAACGCCGGGACGATCGAGGTCGATCCGCCCCGGCCGAGGTCACTGGACCTCGGAGTCGTGGATCCTCTACACGAACCCCTCGGTGCTGGAAACCGGCCAGACGTGGACCGCCGGGTCCACGTTCCGGATGGTCATCTACTACAACGATGCGGAGGTCCCCGGGTTCTCAGGAGCGCTGGAGTACACCTTCGCCTGAGGAAGAGACGCACGCAGCGCCGGTTCCGCTCGGCGCAGCCCCGATGCTCGCGTCAGCCCGGGCGGCATCGCGAGGAGATCTGCGCGATGTTCCAGACGTTCGGCGAGCCGAGACCGGTCGCGTAGTCCATCCCGGCGTGCAGTTGCGCAGCCGGTTCCCGCCGCGCACGACGTCGTGGTACGGCGGATGCGGCTGTGGGGTCGACGCGAGGCGGTACAGGAGCGGATTCGCGAACCCGGCCGGCGCCGCCCCCTGCGCCTTGAGGTACTGGTTGGTCAGGAGCATCGAGCCCGCCCAGAACGGCGCCGAGGCGCTCGTTCCACCCGATCGCAGGATGGTGCCGCCGAACACCGTGATGGGTCCGCTATCGGGGTCGGCGTTCGCCGCCACGTCGGGCACCTGTCGCATGCCGTTGCTGAACTCGTTCTGAACGCCCGGCGCTGCCTGCCAGTCGGGTCGGGGCTCGGACGGGCTGTTCCCTCCACCCGTGCCCCAATGCCAGAGCCAGTCACTCCCACCCCGCCTCATCGAGGTAGGAGCCGTCGGCTGCGACGGACAAGAGCGTGCCGCCGACCGACGTCACCCACGGGCTCGAGCCGGGCCACGTGACGGTCTGACGGACACAGCCCTGGTCGAAGTGCTGCGATGCGTAGGCACCTTGGTCGCCGCTCGAAACGAAGACGGCGAATCCAGGCCGCCGCCGCGGCCTCGAGGGCTCGCTCGCCGCGAAGGTCGATCGTCGGGTCGCAGCCACGACTCCCCACAGTGGTCGGTCGTGTCCGTGAGGCCGTAGCTGATCGACAGCACGTCGACACGGCCGTCGGCGACGACCTGGTCCACGACGTCGCCGATCGACAC